>NZ_RSEL01000002.1 GCF_003958625.1 Tsuneonella rigui
CCGCTGCCGGGGCCGAGACCCCGCAGGAGCGCGTCGCTCGCCTCCAGCGCGAGGCCGAGGAAGCGCGCCTGGCGACGCTCGCCGAGCAGACCGAACGCGAAACCGAACAGCGCGCCCGTGCGCTGGAGGAAGAGAAGCGCCGCGCCGAAGCCAATCGCGAAGCCGAGGCCGAAGCCGCGCGCGCACCCGCGCCCGAGCCCGAAGCCGCTCCGGCCGAAGCCGGCGGGGCTGAGGAAGCGTCGGGCGAAGCCGGCACCGCCACGCCGACCCCCACCGCGCGCCGCTTCACGCCGGTCGCCCGGCCCGAGATCAAGCGCCCCGAGAAGAAAAAGGAAGAGAAGCGCCCCGCAGCCACGCCGGAACGCGGAGGCGGGGGCGATCGCCGCTCGGGCAAGCTCACCGTCACCCGCGCGCTCAACGAGGACGAAGGCCGCCGCGCGCGGTCGCTCGCCGCACTGAAGCGTGCGCGCGAGAAGGAACGCCGCACCCACGGCGGCCCCTCGACTCCGCGCGAGAAGCAGGTGCGCGACGTGGTCGTGCCCGAGGCGATCACCGTGCAGGAGCTCGCCAACCGCATGGCCGAAAAGGGCGCCGACCTGGTGAAGGCGCTGTTCAACATGGGCATGATGGTCACCGTCAACCAGACGATCGACCAGGATACCGCCGAGCTTCTGGTCGAGGAATTCGGCCACAACCTGACCCGCGTCAGTGCCAGCGACGTCGATATCGACACCAGCGAGGACACCGATCCGGAAGACACGCTGAAGCCGCGTCCGCCGGTGGTGACCATCATGGGCCACGTCGACCACGGCAAGACCTCGCTGCTCGATGCCTTGCGCGGTACCGACGTGGTGAAGGGCGAAGCCGGCGGCATCACCCAGCACATCGGCGCCTACCAGATCACCACGAAGGGGAAGGACAAGATCACCTTCCTCGACACCCCGGGCCACGCCGCATTCACCGAAATGCGCGCGCGCGGCGCGAACGTGACCGACATCGTCATCCTGGTGGTCGCGGGCGACGACGCGATCATGCCGCAGACGATCGAGGCGATCAGTCACACCAAGGCGGCCGGCGTGCCGATGATCGTGGCGATCACCAAGTCCGACCGGCCCGAGTACAACGCGCAGAAGATCCGCGAGCGCCTGCTCGAGCACGAAGTCATCGTCGAATCGATGAGCGGCGAAGTGCAGGACGTCGAGGTTTCGGCCAAGACCGGCGCAGGCCTCGACGAGCTGGTCGAGAAGATCCTGCTCCAGGCCGAACTGCTCGAACTGAAGGCCAACCCCGACCGCGACGCCGAGGCGACCGTGATCGAGGCGCAGCTCGACAAGGGCCGCGGCCCGGTCGCGACGGTGCTCGTCACCCGCGGCACATTGAAGCGCGGCGATACCTTCGTGGTCGGGACCGAGAGCGGCCGCGTGCGCGCGCTGGTCGACGACAAGGGCAAGCAGATCAAGGAAGCCGGCCCGTCAGTCCCGGTCGAAGTGCTCGGCTTGGGCGGCGTGCCCGATGCCGGCGACGCGCTGACCGTGGTCGAGAACGAGCAGCGCGCCCGCGAGGTTGCGCAGTACCGTCAGGAGCAGGCGACCGCCAAGCGCACCGCGCTGGCGCCGACCAACTTCGACACCATGTTCTCGAACCTCAAGACCAACGTGGTTGAGTACCCGGTGGTGGTGAAGGCCGACGTGAAGGGCTCGGTCGAAGCGATCGTCAACGCGCTCCACGCGATCTCGAACGACGACATCAAGGTCCGCGTGCTCCACGCGGGCGCGGGTGCCATCACCGAGAGCGACGTGGTGCTGGCGGCGGCTTCGAAGGCGCCGATCATCGGCTTCAACGTGCGTCCCAACCCCAAGGCGCGCGAGCTGGTGGCGCGGGACAAGGTGCGGATGATGTACTACGACGTCATCTATCACCTGACCGAGGAAGTCTCGAAGGAGATGGCCGGCGTGCTCGGCCCGCTCAAGATCGAGAACGTCCTCGGCCGCGCCGAAGTCAAGCAGGTGTTCCCGGCAGGCAAGCGCGACAAGGCGGCGGGTCTGCTCGTCGTCGAAGGCGCGATCCGCAAGGGCCTGTTTGCCCGTCTCACCCGCGAGGACGTCATCGTCTCGGCGACCACCATCGCCTCGCTGCGGCGCTTCAAGGACGACGTGGACGAAGTCCGCGCCGGCCTCGAATGCGGCGTGGTGCTGGCCGACACCAACGACATCAAGGCGGGCGACCAGCTCGAGGTGTTCGAGGTCGAGGAGCGCGAGCGCGTCCTCTAACCGATGCCGCGCTACGTCGCTCTGCTCGGCTCAATCAACGTCGGTGGTAACCGGCTGAAGATGGACGAGCTGAAGGCGGCGCTGGAAGAGCACGGGTTCGCCAACGTCACTACGGTGGTGGCGAGCGGCAATGTGTTGTTCGACCATCCCCGCGCGGCGGATGCGAAGCTGGAGGACGAGATCGCCGGGGTGGTCAAGGACCGCTTCGGCATCGCGACTTTCGCGGCGGTGCGGACTGGAGGGGAGCTGTCAGCGGTGCTGAAGGAAAGCCCGTACGCGGGGAAGGGGGAGGACAAGTTCGTCCATGTCCACTTCCTCAGCAAGCAGCCGACCAAGGCGCAGTTCGAGCAGCTCATTGCCGATCACTCGGGCCGAGGCGCCGAGAAGCTTGCGCCCGGCACCCGCGCGCTGCACATCGATTTCGTGGATGGCGTCGGCACCAGCAAGCTGACCGGCGCCTTCATCGAGAAGCGGCTGGGCTGCAAAGGGACCGCGCGCAATGTGCGGTCGATCAAACGGATAATCGAGAAGCTAAGCTAATGGCGCAGCGCGCATCCACTCCCGAACAGCAGTCGGTCCGCGTGCTCAAGGTGGGCGAGCGGGTGCGGCATATCCTGAGCGAGCTGCTCGCACGCGGCGAGGCGCACGACGACGTGCTGACCGCGCACTCGGTCTCGGTCACCGAGGTGCGGATGACGCCTGACCTGCGCAATGCCAACGCCTACGTGAAGCCGCTGCTGGGCGAGGACGAGGCCGCGGTGCTGAAGGCCTTGCGCACCAACACCGCCTTCTTCCAGCGCGAGGTCGCCAAGCGCCTCGGCCTCAAGTTCGCCCCCCGCCTCTCGTTCAAGCCCGACAGAAGCTTCGACGAAGCCGACCGGATCGAGCGGCTGCTCAATGACCCGAAGGTGGCGCGGGACCTGGGAGACTTGGGCGAGGACTGAACGCTACTCGTTCAACTCGCCCAGTGAATGACCATCCCGTCGTTCACCCAGCGGTCGCCCTCCTTGCGCAGCGCGAACAGCGTGCCTCCGCCGCACAGCGACCCGCATTTGCCGTACCCGATTTCCACGTAGGCGCGCCCGTCGATTTCGACGGGGTCGGTGATGTAGCGGGTGACGTGGCACTCTTCGCCGTCAGGCGGCATGTGGAATTGGCTGCGATCGATTTCGAGCACGCGGCCTTGGCCGGCAAGGATGCGTTGGAAGTCGCCGGTGCGATCGAATTCATCGGGCGCCGGTCGGAGAAAGCCGTGCGATTGCTGGGCGAGCAACATTTGAATCCCCGACATCTTGGCGAGGTCGCCTCCTTGGGCGAGGCAGGCCCCGTTCCCGGCCTTGAGCGAGGAGACGCCGGTCGGATTGCGGTCGTCGGGATCCCCCGCGCGCAGCGTGTCGATCACCGCTTGGCACTCGCTCTCCGCCGCGCTTGCCGCCGGGGCCAACAGCAGGCCCGCCAGCGCCGGTACCACCACATATTCGCGAACGATGGATAGCCTCATCACGCCCCCTTGTTCCGCCAGCCGCCAGTGTGCAGACAGCCCGCCTGATGGCCAAGCTCTACTTCTACTACGCCAGCATGAACGCGGGGAAGAGCTCGACCTTGCTGCAGGCGGACTTCAACTACCGCGAGCGCGGGATGCGGACGATGCTGTGGACCGCGCGGCTGGATACTCGCAGCGAGGGCATGGTGCGCAGCCGCATCGGGCTGGAGGCGGACGCGCATCACTATGTGCCCGAGACCGACCTCTACGCCGCGGTGATGGCGGCGCACCGGATTGAGCCGGTCGACTGCGTTCTGATCGACGAGGCGCAGTTCCTGACCCGTGAACAGGTGTGGCAATGCGCCCGGCTGGCCGACCAGGAGGGCATTCCGATCGTCTGTTATGGCCTGCGCACCGATTTCCAGGGCGAGCTGTTCCCCGGCTCGGCGGCGCTGCTCGGCATCGCGGACAAGCTCGTCGAATTGAAGGGCGTGTGCCACTGCGGGCGCAAGGCGACGATGAATCTGCGGGTCGATGCCAGCGGCGCCGCGGTGCGCGAGGGCGAGCAGACCGAAGTCGGCGGCAACGACCGCTATGTCGCGCTTTGTCGCCGCCACTTCAGCGAGGCGATCGGGCTCCCTAAGTAAGCAAGATGTCCGACACGCTGCTGCAAATCGTCCTGCTGGTCCCGTGCCTGGTGATCGCGATCGTCTTCCACGAAGTCGCGCATGGCTGGGCGGCGCTCGCGCTGGGCGATCCCACCGCCAAGGAGCGGCGGCGCCTGACGCTCAATCCCATTCGCCACGTCGATCCCGTGGGGACGCTGGTGGTGCCGGGCGCGCTCGCCTTGTTCGGCGGCCCGGTGTTCGGCTGGGCCAAGCCAGTGCCCGTCAACTTCAACCGCCTGCGCAACCCGCGGCTCGGCATGATGCTGGTGGCGGCGGCGGGACCGGCGATGAACCTGTTGCTGGCGACGATCGCGGCGGTGACGCTCGGCTTCTGGGCGGGCTCGCTCACACTGGCGCCGGCGGGGGCGAGCGAATACCTGTTCGCGGGCCTCCAACTGTTTATCCTGATCAACGTCTTCCTGGCGCTGTTCAACCTCCTGCCGATCCCGCCATTCGACGGCTCGCACATCGTCGAAGGGCTGCTGCCGCGCCGCATGGCAGTGCACTATGCCAAGCTGCGCAACGTCGGCATGCTGCTGTTCGTGGTGCTGATCGCCGCGACCTGGGCGTTTCCCGACGCGGGCATCATCGAGAAGGTGGTCGGCCCGCCGGTCGAGTGGGTGCAGGGCAATTTCTTCGCGCTGGCTGAAGCGGTCGCACGCGCGGTGGGGACGTGAACCAGCCGCACGGTTGGCTGATCCTCGACAAGCCGCGCGGGCTCGGGTCGACCCAGGCGGTCGCGGCGGCGAAGCGCAACCTGCGCGAGGCGGGCTACGGCAAGGTCAAGATCGGCCACGGCGGCACCCTCGATCCGCTGGCCGAGGGCGTGCTGCCCATCGCGCTGGGCGAATCGACCAAGCTTGCCGGGCGCATGCTCGATGCGAGCAAGGTCTACGAGTTCACGGTGCGCTTCGGCGAGGAGACCGACACGCTCGATACCGAGGGCGCCGTGATCGAGCGGTGCGACCGGTTGCCGACGCTAGCGGAGATCGAGGCGGTGCTGCCGCGCTTCACCGGGCCAATCGAGCAGGTCCCGCCGGCGTACTCCGCGCTCAAGGTCGATGGACAGCGTGCTTATGATCGCGCGAGGGCGGGCGAACAGGTGGAACTGGCGACCCGCGCGGTGACCGTCTTCGCGCTCGATCTCGTTGCTAATGGCGAGAGCGAAACCACTCTCCGCGCCCACGTCAGCAAGGGTACGTACATCCGCTCGCTGGCAAGGGACATCGCGCGCTCCGTGGGAAGCTGTGGCCACGTCACCTACCTGCGGCGCATCAAGGCCGGCCCGTTCCTTGAGGAACAGGCGATTTCGCTGGACACTCTCAGCGAAATCGGTAAGGGCGCGCGCCTTGAAGACCACCTCCTGCCGCTAGAGGCGGGGCTGGACGGTATCCCGGCCCACGAACTCGATCGGACAGCAGCGCAGGCGGCCCGCCAGGGTCGGGTCTTGTCCGATCAAGCCTTGCCCGACGGGCTGTTCCTAGCGCGATGCGCCGGCGTGCCGGTGGCGCTGATGGAAACCGAAGGGGGGACGGCGAAAGTCGTCCGCGGCTTCAATTTCCCCGATGCCGCGAAAGACTGATTGCATGACGATTACCGCTGAAAAGAAGCAAGAGATCATCAAGGACAACGCCCGCGAGAAGGGCGACACCGGTTCTCCCGAAGTGCAGGTCGCGATCCTCACCGAGCGTATCCGCAACCTGACCGATCACTTCAAGGATCACCACAAGGACAACCACTCGCGCCGCGGCCTGCTGATGATGGTCAACAAGCGCCGGACCCTCCTCGCCTATCTCAAGAAGATCGATGTCGAGCGGTACAACGCGCTGATCCAGAAGCTCGGGCTTCGTAAGTAAATTTCGCGGAAGCGGCCCCGAGGTGGGCCGCTTCTCGCATCTGGCATCCTTCACAATCCGGTGAAGGGGCCGGGGGCCAAGGCCCCGCACCGGACCGGGACGGACTACCCGGCAGCAAATCCCGCCGATGCAATAGGGCCGGCGGGCGAAGGAAAATACATGTTCGACACCAAGACCGTATCGATGGAGTGGGGCGGAAAGACCCTCACTCTGGAAACCGGGCGTATTGCCCGCCAAGCCGATGGCGCCGTGCTGGCGACCTACGGCGAGACCGTGGTGCTGTGCGCCGTGACCGCCGCCAAGTCGGTGAAAGAGGGCCAGGATTTCTTCCCCCTCACCGTGCACTACCAGGAAAAGTTCTTCGCCGCCGGGCGCATCCCGGGCGGCTTCTTCAAGCGTGAGCGTGGCGCCACCGAGAAGGAGACGCTGGTCTCCCGCCTGATCGACCGCCCGGTCCGCCCGCTGTTCCCCGAAGGGTTCTACAACGAGATCAACGTCATCGCGCAGGTGCTGAGCTTCGACGGCGAGGTCGAGCCCGACATCGTCGCGATGATCGCCGCCTCGGCTGCGCTGACCATCTCGGGTGTGCCCTTCATGGGCCCGATCGGCGCCGCGCGCGTCGGCTATGTCGACGGTGAGTACACCCTCAACCCGCGCCAGCCCGAGGCCGCCGACGGCGCGCTCGACCTGGTCGTCGCCGCCACCGGCAACGCGGTGATGATGGTCGAATCCGAAGCCAAGGAGCTGTCGGAAGAGGTCATGCTCGGCGCGGTGCTGTTCGCCCACGACGAGATCAAGAAGGTCGTCGGCCTGATCTGCGACCTGGCCGAGAAGGCCGCCAAGGATCCGTGGGACGTCGCGACGCAGGACAACTCGGCGATGAAGGCCGAGATCAAGGGCCTGATCGGCGCCGATGTCGCCAAGGCCTATGGCACCACCGACAAGTCGGCCCGCCGCGAGGCGCTCGAAGTCGCGCGGCAGAAGGTCAAGGACCATTACGCCGACCAGGACGGCCAGACCGTCATGACCGCGATCAAGCTGACCAAGAAGGTCGAGGCGGACGTGGTCCGCGGCGCGATCCTCAAGGACGGCAAGCGCATCGACGGCCGCAAGACCGACCAGGTCCGCCCCATCGAATCGCAGGTGCACATCCTGCCCCGCGCGCACGGTTCGGCGCTGTTCACCCGCGGTGAGACGCAGTCGATCTGCACCACCACGCTGGGCACCAAGGACGCCGAGCAGATGATCGACGGGCTGGAGGGTCTCTCCTACTCGAACTTCATGCTGCACTATAACTTCCCCCCGTACTCGGTCGGCGAAGTGGGCCGCTTCGGCGCCCCGTCGCGCCGCGACACCGGTCACGGCAAGCTCGCCTGGCGCGCGCTGCGGGCGGTGCTGCCGTCGAAGGAAGAGTTCCCGTACACGATCCGCGTGGTCAGCGACATCACCGAGTCCAACGGCTCGAGCTCGATGGCGACGGTGTGCGGCGGCAGCCTCGCCCTGATGGACGCCGGCGTGCCGATTACCCGTCCGGTGAGCGGCATCGCGATGGGCCTGATCCTCGAAGGTGACCAGTTCACCGTGCTCAGCGACATCCTCGGCGACGAGGATCACTTGGGCGACATGGACTTCAAGGTTGCCGGCACCGAGCAGGGCATCACCACGATGCAGATGGACATCAAGGTCGCCGGGATCACCCGCGAGATCTTCGAGGCCGCGCTCAACCAGGCCAAGGCCGGCCGCGCGCATATCCTCGGCGAGATGACCAAGGCGCTGGGCTCGGCCCGCACCGAGCTGTCGGCGCACGCCCCGCGCATCGAGACCATGCAGATCGACAAGTCGAAGATCCGTGATGTCATCGGCACCGGCGGCAAGGTGATCCGCGAGATCGTCGCCGAGACCGGCGCCAAGGTCGACATCGACGACGAAGGACTGATCAAGATCTCGTCGTCCGACCTCAGCCAGATCGAAGCGGCCCGCAAGTGGATCGCCGGCATCGTGGAAGAGGCCGAAGTCGGCAAGATCTACGACGGCAAGGTCGTCAACATCGTCGATTTCGGCGCGTTCGTGAACTTCATGGGCGGCAAGGACGGTCTCGTCCACGTCAGCGAAATGAAGAACGAGCGGGTCGAGAAGCCGACCGACGTGGTGTCGGAAGGCCAGGCGGTGAAGGTCAAGGTCCTCGAGATCGACAACCGCGGCAAGGTCCGCCTGTCGATGCGCGTGGTCGACCAGGAAACCGGCGAGGAGCTGGAGGACACCCGTCCCCCGCGCGAACCCCGCGAGCCCCG
>NZ_RSEL01000003.1 GCF_003958625.1 Tsuneonella rigui
CAGCGGCGCGGGCGTCGGCCTGCGCACGGGCGAGCGCGGTGCGGGTCTCGTCGGCGCTGGCGTAGCTCGCGGTGCGCTGCGCTTCGACCGCTGACGCCAACACGCCCACCCCCGCGAACAGGGCGAGCAGCAGGGGAACGGCGCGGCGCGGTGTCATGACGGCACCCTCTTAGCGCGTGTCGCCGCTGCGATGATAGGGATGACCGGCAAGGATGGTGGTCGCGCGGTAGAGCTGCTCGGCCAGCATCGCGCGGGCGAGCAGGTGCGGCCAGGTCATCGCGCCCATCGCCAGCAGCAGGTCGGCCCCGCGCCGTTCGGCTTCCGAGTGCCCGTCGGCGGCGCCAAGGACGAAGCGTGCCTCGCGCACCCCGTCATCGCGCCACCGGCCGAAAATCGCGGCAAGCTCTTCAGATGATAGTTGCTTGCCGCGCTCGTCGAGCAGAACGGTGCGCAGCGGAGTGACGGGCTCGGGCGCCTTGCCGCCGGTCTCGGGCAGCTCGGTCAATTTGAGCGGCCAAGTGATGCGCTTCTCGTAACGCGCGACCAGTTCCGCCTCGGGCGAGCGGCCGATCTTGCCGCGGGCTACGATGTGCAGAAGCATCAAAGCTGATTACGGTCCGGGGCCAGCGGACCGCAAGGGCGAACGCCCGCCCGCAGGCGCCTCGTAGCGAAGCGGAGAGAACGCGCCGAGGACGAGCGGCCGGAGGGCCGCTCGAAAAGCAGACTACGCCGTTCCCCCGGCCGCGGCCTTCTCCTCGCCGAAGCCCCACATGCGCTCGAGGTTGTAGAAGCTGCGCACTTCGGGGCGGAACAGGTGGACGACGACATCGCCCGCGTCGATCAGCACCCAGTCTGCCGCCGGCAAGCCTTCGATCCGGGCGTTGCCGAAGCCTTCCTGCTTGATCCGCTCGCCCAGTTTCTGCGCCATCGCGGCGACCTGGCGGGTCGAGCGGCCCGAGGCGATCACCATGTGATCGGCGATGCTCGATTTGCCCGCGAGCGGGATCGACACGAGATCCTGCGCCTGGTCGTCGTCGAGCTGGCTGAGCACCAGCGCGTGGAGCCGGTCGGCGGGGGTTTCACCCGGCGACATGGAACCGCGAATTGCGCCGGCCGAGGCCGGCAAGGAATGCGCCTGATTCATAGGCGTTGGTCGTGCTCCTGTGGAGAAAGGCGATGGTCACGAAGGAGACAACGCGCATCATCGCGCGGTTGTTTCCTCAGCCGGGATGACGGTGTGCGTAACCTCGTCGCGCAAGGCGCCTGTCGCAATCCGCAAAGCCCAGTCCGGATCGGCGCGGCGGATGGCCGTGGCCGAGATCGGATCGGGGTCATAACGCAGGTATGCCAGTGCCGGTGCGCTCCATTCGCCCGAGTGCTTCAAACCGGCTGGCGACACCGAATAGCGCCGCAGCCAGGCCGCAGCGGGGCTCGCGGCGGCCTGGCGATAATACCCCGGCCGCGCGAACACCGCAATCGGCATGGTTCGCGCGATACCCCGCCAATCTTTCCACTGGCCGAACTGGGCAAGATTATCCGCGCCCATGATCCACACGAACTGCCGCTTGGGGTAGCGGCGCTGGAGCGCGCGCAGGGTGTCGATCGTGTAGCGGGTGCCGAGCTGGCGTTCGATCGCGGTCACCCGGATCGGCGCGCGGCGAGCCATGCGCAGCGCGGAGGCGAAGCGCGCGGGGAGAGGCGCCATCCCGGCGGCGGACTTCAATGGATTGCCGGGCGAAACCAGCCACCAGACTTCGTCCAGGCCGAGCTCGGCGATCGCGGCGAGGCTGATCGCACGGTGCGCGCGGTGCGCCGGGTTGAAGCTCCCGCCCAGCAAACCGACGCGGGTCATCTTCGTTACTGGACGCTCCGCCGGGGCGAGACCTTGTCGTCGCGGTAACTGCCCTGGAAGCCGAGCATCCAGCCGGGATACTCGCGCGGCAGGCGGCTCGCCTTGTCGAGCTGGTCCCATTCATCTTTGGTGAACTCGACCTCGCAGGCGCCGATGTTGTCGGCCAGCTGATCGGCGCGCTTGGCCCCGACGATCACGGTCGAGACCACCGGGCGGTGCAGCAGCCAGGCGAGCGCGATCTGCGCCACCGTCTTGCCCTTGGCCTGCGCCATGCCCTGCATCACGTCGATCAGATCGTAGGCGCGGTCCATCTCGACCGGCGGGAAGTCGAACGCCGCGCGGCGGCCCTCGCCCTGGCTCTTGTCATCGTCGCCGCGGGTGTACTTGCCGCTGAGTAGCCCGCCGGCGAGCGGCGACCACACCATCAGCCCAACGCCTTCCGACTGCAGCATCGGCACGATTTCGCGTTCGAGGTCGCGCCCGGCGACGGTGTAGTAGGCTTGCAGCGAGGCGAATTTCTCGAGCCCCAGCCGCTCGGATATGCCGAGCGCCTTCATGATCTGCCACGCGGCCCAGTTGCTGACCCCGACGTAGCGCGCGCGGCCGCTGCGGACGATGTCGTCGAGCGCACGCAGCGCTTCCTCCATCGGCGTCTGCGAATCCCACCCGTGGATCTGGTAGAGATCGACGTGGTCGAGCCCCAGCCGCTCGAGGCTGGCATCGATCTGGTGCATCAGGTGGTAGCGGCTGATGCCCGCGTCGTTGGGCCCTTCACCCATCGCCCCCATTGCCTTGGTCGCGATCACCACGTCCGAGCGGGCGAGGCCCAAGTCCTTCAGCGCTTGCCCGACGAACCGCTCCGATTGGCCGCGGGTATAGACGTTGGCGGTGTCGATGAAGTTGATCCCGGCATCGAGGGCCTGCTTGACCATCGCGGTCGAGGCCGCCTGATCCATTCCCGCGACATTGGCGAAGCGGCCCGGGTCGGTCCCGAAGGTCATCGCGCCGAGGCACAGTTCCGAAACGATCAGGCCGGTCGAGCCGAGGCGGTTGTAGCGCATGCGAGTCTCCTGTCAGGACGGGATGGAACAGTGCAACCTGGCACTGGGAATGTGGTGCGAAACTTCGTGACCTTCCAGCCCCGTGAGGCCGCTTAAGGCATTGATTGCAATTTCAAAACTATCGCCCTTTCGCCCTCGATCAGGCGTACCAGCCATGACCTTTGCGACTCGCAGGCCGGGGAGCGAAAGTGGGGTCATCGTTACCGCGCACCCTTGGCGCAAAGCGGCGGCGTAGGAAAACGAAACCTGCCGTGCGCTTCAGCCACGAACCTGGCCGGTGCCCTTTACCAGCCACTTGTAGGTCGTCAGCCCCTCGAGCGCGACCGGCCCGCGCGCGTGGAAGCGGCCGGTGGCGATGCCGATCTCGGCGCCCAGCCCGAACTCGCCGCCGTCGGCGAATTGCGACGAGGCGTTGTGCATCACGATCGCCGAATCGACTTCGCGCAGGAAGCGCTCCGCCACGCCCGCGTCCTCGGTGACAATCGCGTCGGTGTGATGCGAGCCGTGCGCCGCGATGTGCGTCATGGCGTCAGCGGGCCCGTCGACCACCGCGACCGAGAGAATGGCGTCGAGGTATTCGGTGTCCCAATCCTCCTCTCTCGCGGGCGAAATGCGCGGGTCGATCGCCTGCGCGCGAGCATCGCCGCGCAGCTCGCAGCTGCCCTCGATCAGCGCAGCGAGCAGCGCGGGCGTATCGGGATAGGCGGCATCGACGAGCAGCGTCTCCATCGCGCCGCAGACGCCCGTCCGCCGCAGCTTGGCGTCGAGCGTGATCGCGCGCGCCTTGGCCGGATCGGCGGCCGCGTGGACGTAAGTGTGGTTGATCCCGTCGAGGTGCGCCAGAACCGGCACCCGCGCGTCGGCCTGCACCCGCGCCACCAGGCTCTTGCCCCCGCGCGGGACGATCATGTCGATCAGCCCGGCAGCCTCGAGCATCGCGCCGACCAGCGCGCGATCCTGGCTCGGCACCAGTTGCACGGCCGCGGCGGGCACGCCGTCGATCGCCAGCCCGCGCACGAACGCGGCGTGGAGCGCCCGATTGGTGCGTACCGCCTCGCTGCCGCCGCGCAGGATCGCGGCGTTGCCTGCACGCACGCACAAGGCCGCCGCGTCGACCGTGACGTTGGGGCGGCTCTCGTAGATGATGCCGATCAGGCCGATCGGGATGCGCACCCGCTCCAGCACCAGGCCGTTGGGCCGGGTGTCGTGCGAGATCACTTCGCCGACCGGACTGGGCAAGCCGGCCACGGCCTCGACCGCGTCGGCGATGGCGTCGAGACGCGCGGGATCGAGCCGCAAGCGGTCGCGCAGCGCGGGGGCCAGGCTGCTTGCGGCGGCCATGTCTTCGGCGTTGGCGGACAGGATCGCCGCTTCGTCGCGCCGTAGTTCCCGCGCCGCCGCTCTGAGCGCCTCGGCGCGGACGCGATCATCCAAACCGGCAAGCGCGGACTGCGCCACACGTCCCTCGCGCGCCATCTGCGCGATGACCGCAGGGGGTGCGAGCGAAGGAGCGTCGGCCATACGCTGTCCGGCTAGCAGCGCGGCATCTGCCTGTCAGGCGACAAAACCTTGGGCGCGGCCAAACTGCCGAGGATTCGATTGGTTCCGGACTTGATTCAAAAATTTCGTATGAATGAGTCCGTTCATCGCACGACTCACCCGACTCGCCCCGACTCCCAGCGAGTCGATTCGACCTTCACTGACACCTCTGTTAGCCGCCCCGCCGGGATAAGAACGGGACATAGGGGTCGTACCTCACATGAACGCAGCCGCCGGCGGACTTCTGGACCGCCTGCGCGCCTGGTTCCCGGACCGCGAGTTCTTCATGCGGTCCCAGGGACAGGTTCGCTTTATCAAGGTTACTGCCAAGGTGCAGATGATCGCTGCGAGCGTAGTGCTCGCGGCGCTTGTCGCGTGGGGGCTGTCGATGGCGGTGATGGGCTGGCTGCAGTACCGCGCCGCCGCCGACCGCCTGTCGCTGCTCGACCGCGAAGCCACCGTCGCCAAGGCCGAAAGCCGTGTGGGCGAATACCGCAAGGACATCGGCGCGGTCGCCGACGATCTCAAGCGGCGCCAGACCTTCATCGAGGAAATGGTCGATTCCCTGCCCGCCGATGCGCGCGACGGCGAGACCGTATCGAACTCGACGGGCGAGGGCGCCAAGACCGTCGACAAAGTCAGCGCGCTGATCCCGGAAGCCGCCGCGCTTGCCCGGATCGAAGCGCGCCAGCTCGATTTCGTCGAGAAGCTGACTCGCTACGCCGACCGCCGCTCGGAGCGCAGCGCGCGGGCGATCCGCCAGCTCGGGCTCGATCCCAACGCGATGGTCCGCGCTGCCGACCGGCAAGCGATGGGTGGTCCACTGGAGCGCCTCTCGACCGGGCACGACGGTTCGATCGATCCGCGCTTCGAACGGCTCGGCCTCAGCCTTGCGCGGATGGAAGCGCTCGACCGCAGCCTCGCCGGCATCCCGCAATACCGCCCCGCCAACGTCGAGATGCTGACTTCCAGCTACGGCGTCCGCCGCGATCCGTTCACCGGCGCAGCTGCGATGCACTCGGGCCTCGATTTCCGTGGGCCGATCGGCGCGCCGATCTATGCCGCGGCCAAGGGCAAGGTCAGCTACGTCGGCCAGCGTTCAGGGTACGGCAACGTGGTCGAGATCAGCCACGGTAACGGCCTGGTGACGCGTTACGCGCACATGTCCCGCTTCGCCTCGCGCGTCGGCCAGGAGGTCGCCCCGGGCGATGTCATCGGCGCGATCGGCAGCACCGGCCGCTCGACCGGCCCGCACCTCCATTTCGAGGTGCGCATCAACGGACGCGCGGTGAACCCGCGCCCCTTCCTGGAGGCAGCGCCCCATGTTCTCAAAGAAGCCCGACGAGTTCAGCCCGAGCCAGCCCGTGGCTAGACCGATGGGATCGGGATCGACCTTCTCCGTGATCGGCAGCGATGTCGTGATCAAGGGCGACGTCAGCGCCACCGTCGATCTCCACGTCGACGGCCGGATCGAGGGCGACATCCAGTGCGCCTCGCTGGTGCAGGGCGAAGGCAGCCACATCGAAGGCGGCATCACCGCCGAGACCGCGCGGCTGGCGGGTACCGTCTCGGGCTCGATCAACGCGCGCGAACTGGTGGTCCTGCGTTCGGCGAAGATCCACGGCGACGTGCACTACGACGCGCTGACGATCGAGCAGGGCGCCGAAGTCGAAGGCCGCTTTGCTCACCGTGTGCCCGCCAAGGCCGCCGCGCCGGTGGCCGCACCCAAGGGCGATGACAGCGCGCCGACGCTGACGCTGGCGAGCTGATCTTTCGAAGATAGCCGTCGTCCCAGCGAAGGCTGGGACCTCGTTGATTCATCCGTCCCGCTTGGCTGCACGAGATCCCAGCTTACGCTGGGATGACGAATTTGAATTTACGCGCCGAGTATCTCAGCCTTGAGCGCCTTGCGGTCGAGCTTGCCGATCATTGTTTTCGGTAAGCCCTCGCGCACCACGACCGCGCTCACCCGTTCGTGCTTGCCGACGCGGGCGTTGAGCCACGCGGCCAGGTCCTCACCCGTGGCGGTGGCGCTCTCGTCGAGTGTGACAAACGCGCGCGGCATTTCGCCGTGGTAGGGATCGGGCAAGCCGAGCACGAGCGCTTCCTTTACCGCGGGGTGCTGCAACAACACCGCCTCGACCTGGCTCGGAAAGACCTTGAACCCGCCAACCGCGATCATGTCTTTGATCCGGTCGACGATGGCGATGAAGCCATCGTCGTCGATCACCGCGACATCGCCGGTTCGGAGCCAGCGGGTGCCGTCGGCGTCGACGAACGCGTCCTTCGCCGCATCGGGCCGGTTCCAGTAGCCTTGCATCACCTGCGGTCCTGCCACTGCCAGCTCACCGGGCTCACCTGAGGGAGCAGCGCGCGTGGCATCCTCCTTGTCGAGCAGGCGGACGCGGGTATGTGGCAGGACCTGGCCGATCGTGCCGGACTTGCGCTCGCCCTCGTACGGATTGGTCGAAACCACCCCGCTCGATTCGGTCAGGCCGTAGCCTTCGACCAGCCGCGATCCGGTTGCCGCCTCCCACTGCTCTCGCACCGGCGCGGGGAGCGGCGCGCCGCCCGAGATGCACACTTCGAGAGAAGAGAAATTGGTCTGCACGAGGCGCGGGTGGTCGAGCAGCGCCTGATACATCGTCGGCACGCCCGGAAAGGCGGTCGCCCTGACCCGCTGGAGCGTCTTCAGCGCCTGCCCCGCCTCGAACCGCGGCAGCATCGCGATGCACCCGCCCTTGAGCACCGTGCGGTTCAGCACGCAGGTGTTGGCGAACACGTGAAACAGCGGCAGCACGCCGAGGATCGTGTCGCGCTGGGTGAATGGATCGATCGCGTTCACCTGCTGCGCGTTGGCGGCGAGATTCCCATGCGTGAGCATCGCACCCTTGGGCCGACCGGTGGTGCCGCCGGTATATTGCAGCAGCGCGAGGTCGTTTCGATGGATCGCCGGAAGCGCTCCCGCAGGCTCGCCGAGTATCTCATGCCAGCGCAGCACGTCCGGCCGCTGCGGGATCGCGGCGAGGCTCTTGCGGCCGAGCAGCGACAAAGCGACCCGTTTAGGCAGCGAGAGTTGCGCGCCGAGCGAGGCGACTACCAGCGTTTCCAGCGCCGACCCGTCGAGCACCTTGAGCGCGGTCGGAAGCAGGCTCGCGACATCGACCGTCACCAGCAGGCGCGTGCCCGAGTCCGCAACCTGCGCGGCCAGCTCCTCGGCGGTGTAGAGCGGCGAGAAGTTCACCACCACCGCGCCCGCCAGCATCGCGCCGTAGTAGGCCGACAGGTAGAGCGGCACATTCGGCAGGAACAGGCCGACCCGGTCACCTGGGGCGATCCCGTGCGCGATCAGGCCGTGCGCGACGCGCTGCGCCTCGTCCCACACCTGCCGATAGCGGTAAGTCCGGCCGAGGAAGTCGATCGCCGGCGCATCGGGCGCCTCGCGCGCCGCACGCTCGAGCAGTTGCGGGACGGTCAGCTCGGCGAGCGGAACATCCCATGCGCACGGGTGCCGGTAATGCTCGGCGGAGGGATGGTCGGGCGCGTTGCTGACATCCATGTCAGCATGGATGCGGCATGCGCGCCCGCTTGGCAAGCCGGCCTTCCAGCCCAACCCGTACAACTCGTCATCCCCGCGAACGCGGGGATCCATCTCCGGGCCTCGCGGCTGGATCGATGGCAAGAGATGGGCCCCCGCGTGCGCGGGGGTGACGACAAATTGAGGGGTGGTCCCGGCTGGGAGTCTACTCCGCTTGCGCCTCGCTCGCACGCTTGGCTTCGAGCCAGGCGGCGGCTTCGGCTTCCTGCGCGGCTTCGGCGGCGGCCTTGGCGTTGGTTTCGCGTTCGGCCCGCAGTTCCTCGATCAGCGCTTCGCGGTCGCTGCCGAAGCGCGCATCGCGGGTGCCGACGTCTTCCTCGAGGCCCGCCTTCTTGGCCGCCTTGGCGACCATCGCGTCAAGCTCGCGCTGCGAGCACAGGCCGAGCGTGACCGGGTCCTTCGGGGTGATGTTGGCGATGTTCCAGTGGCTGCGCTCGCGGATCGCGGTGATCGTGTTGCGGGTGGTGCCGATCAGCTTGGAGATCTGCGCGTCGGACACTTCCGGGTGGCTGCGCAGGATCCAGGCGATGCCGTCGGGCTTGTCCTGCCGCTTCGACACCGGGGTGTAGCGCGGGCCCTTGGTGCGGCTGACCGCGACCGGCGCCTTGTGCATCTTGAGGGCGTAGTTGGGGTCGCCCTGGCCCTTCTCGATTTCCTCGTTGGTCAGCTCGCCCGCGTGCACGGGGTCCCGGCCGGTGTACTTCGAGCCGGCGAGATCATCGGCCATCGCCTGTACTTCGAGGATGTGAAGGCCGCAGAACTGGGCGATCTGTTCGAACGACAGCGCGGTGTTGTCGACCAGCCAGGTGGCGGTCGCGTGCGGCATCAGCGGAGTGGGTTGGTCGGCCATGAAAATCGGTCCTGAAATAAAAGGGCCGCCCCTCGCGGGGCGGCCATGTGGCACCGATCTAGGCCATGCGGACACCATCCGCAAGCATTAGGCGGCCTTGGGAAGTTCCTCGCTCATCCGCCGCGCCTGGATCGGCCGAAATGCGCGTACGAGGACTTGCGCGAAGGTCTCGCGCTTCGCCAGGCCCGAGATCGTCCCGGGCGTGTTACCGATCAATCCGTTTTCCCAATCCTGCAGCACCGTGCATCTCCTGCGAGTGGTTGCAGGGACCGGAAGTAGCAGCCGCCGCTGACGGTTTTATGACATCATCGGCGTGTAGCGCGGCAGCGCAGCGATGCGGTCGAGCCAGGCGCACACGTGCGTGCGCTCGCGCAGGCGGAAGCAGCCTGCCTCAGCGACGTGGGTGTAGGCGTAGAGCGCGATGTCGGCGAGGCTGATCGAGCTGCCGACGAACCACTCCCGGTCCGCCAGATGCTCGTCCATCAGGGTAAGGGCATCCTCGCCCGCAATCCGCTTGGCGGGGATCTGGGCGCGTTGCTGTTCGGTCAGGTGCGCCTCGCCGACGAATGCCAGCCAGAACCGCAGCGTCGCGATGTTGGGTTCGTGGTTGTACTGCTCGAAGAACATCCACCGCAGCATGTCCGCGCGATCGAACCGGTCCTCCGGGATCAGCGCGCTGCCCTCGGCGAGATACCAGCAGGCGGCGTTGCTTTCGGGTAAGAAGCGGGTGCCGTCCGCATCATCGATCTGCAGCACCGGTATGCGCCCGTTCGCATTCACGTTGGCGAGGAACTCGGGCGTCCGCGTCTCGCCCTTGCGGATATCATACTGCCGGATCGCCAGCGGCAGCCCGAGCAGCGCGGCGGTCAGCTTGATCTTGTAGCAATTGCCGCTGAGCGGATCTTCGTGAAGGACAAATTCCGCCATACAATCTCTCCGTCATCCCCGCGAACGCGAGGACCCATCTCCCGCGGCCGCGACCGTCGCTACGAAAGTATCTCGAACCAGCGGTCGCGCCAATCCGGGTTGCCGCGCTCGATCAGCTCGATCTTCCACGCGCGTCGCCATTTCTTGACCGCTTTTTCGCGGGCGATCGCGTCTTCAATGCTGTCGTATGGTTCGAGATGGACCAACCGACTGATGCCGTGTTCGCGGCAGAACGCGCTGCCCGTGCCGTCGCGATGCTGCACCATGCGCGCGGCGATGTCGGCGGTCACGCCGGTGTAGAGGGCGCCGTTCCTGCGGTTGGCAAGAATGTACACCCAGCCACCTTTGCTCATCCCGCTGCCGCCGGAGATGGGCCCCCGCTTTCGCGGGGGTGACGAACTTGGTTAGGTCTCACGAGAAACGGCAAGGACGATTTTGCCGATGTGGTCGCCCTGTTCCATGCGTCGGTGGGCCTCCGCCACTTCGTCGAGCGGGAAGGTCTGGTCCATCACCGGGCGGATGGTGCCGTCGGCGACGAGCGGCCAGGCGGTGCGGGCGATCTCGTCGGCGAGGAGCGCCTTGAATTCGTTCGAGCGTGCGCGGAGGGTCGAGCCGGTCAGCGTCAGGCGCTTTCGCATCACCAGAGCCATGTCGATCGTCGCCTTGAGACCCCCGAGCACGGCGATGGTGATGTGGCGGCCGTCCTCGGCGAGGCACTGGAGGTTGCGCGCCACGTAATCGCCCGAGACCATGTCGAGCACGACGTTGACTCCCTTGCCGCCGGTGAAATTCTTCACCTCCTCAACGAAGTCCTGCGTCTTGTAGTCGATCGCCAAGTCCGCCCCTAGCTCGCGAATGGCAGCGCATTTCTCCTCGCTGCCGGCGGTGGCGATCACCGACAGCCCGAACGCCTTGCCGAGCATGATCGCCATTGTGCCGATGCCGCTGGTGCCGCCGTGGACCAGTAGCGTCTCGCCCTCGCAGGCGTAGGCGCGCTCGAACACGTTGTGCCACACGGTGAACAGCGTTTCGGGCAGTGCCGCGGCTTCGGCCAGCGACACGCCATCGGGCACCGGCAGGCAGTGGTCGAAGGTGGCGAGGCAGTATTCGGCGTAACCTCCGCCCGACACCAACGCGCAGACCTTCTGGCCGAGCCACTCCGTGCCGACGCCCTCGCCCGCGGCGACGATCTCGCCTGCGATCTCCAGGCCCGGGATCGGCGAAGCGCCCGGCGGCGGCGGGTAGAAGCCCTGGCGCTGGATGACATCGGGCCGGTTGACTCCGGCATACGCGACGCGGAACAGCACCTCGCCCGGCCCCGGCTGCGGCACCGGCAGTTGCTCGGACCGAAACACGTCGGGTCCGCCCGGCGCATCATAGCCCATTGCGGTCATCTGGTCGGGTAACGCCTCGGCCACGGTCTGCCCCCTGTTGCCGGAATACGACAGCGCACTGCGCCGCGCGGGGGACTAGCGGCGCGCGGCATTGACAGCAAGCGCACCCGCGCGCGATGATTCCACCAATGGACGACGACCTGCCCCGTCCGCGCGGCGATGCCGCCAGTCTCCTCGCCAAAGAGGACCTCTCCCCCTATTCGCAGGACGAGCTGACCGAGCGGATCGCGCTGCTCGAAGCCGAGATCGCGCGCATCAAGGCCCACCATGACAAGGCTGCGGCGCACCGCAGCGCGGCGGACGCGTTGTTCGGGTCTCCCAAGTCGTGAAGCCCGGCGGTCTCGCATTCCAGCGGGCCGCTTCCCATATCGGCGCCGAGCGCTTCCCCGGCGCAATCTCAGGACCAAGGCGTAAAAACGCCATTCACCCAATCCGCTTATTCTCTCTCGCAAGCCAACCCTAGCGAGTCTCACGCGAAAGACACCCGAATGCCCAGTTTCGCTCAGAACCTCGAAAAGACCCTCCACGCCGCGCTTGCCGGCGCGGCCGAGCGGCATCATGAATACGCGACGCTCGAGCACCTGCTGCTCGCGCTGATCGACGACGAGGATGCGGCGCAGGTGATGGCGGCGTGCGGGGTCGATGTCGCCGAACTGAGCGAAGTGGTCCGCCGCTACCTCGACGAGGAATACCAGAAGCTCGAGACCGCCGACGACGCCGATCCGCAGCCGACCGCCGGGTTCCAGCGGGTAATCCAGCGCGCGATCCTGCACGTCCAGTCATCGGGCAAGGACACCGTCACCGGCGCCAACGTGCTGGTCGCGTTGTTCTCCGAACGCGATAGCTACGCGGTCTATTTCCTCCAGCAGCAGGACATGAGCCGGCTGGATGCGGTGAGCTACATCAGCCACGGCATCGGCAAGGGCGGCAAGGCGATCGATTCGAAGCCGCCGCAAGGAACCGGCGAGAGCGAAGGCCAGCCGCAGGAGAAGGGCGAGGCCAAGGGCAAGGAAGGCTCCGCGCTCGACCAGTTCACCGTCAACCTCAACGAGAAGGCCAAGAACGGCAAGGTCGATCCGCTGATCGGCCGCGGGCCGGAGGTCGACCGGACGATCCAGATCCTCTGCCGCCGCAGCAAGAACAATCCGCTCTACGTGGGCGATCCCGGCGTCGGCAAGACCGCCATCGCCGAAGGGCTCGCGCGCAAGATCGTCGAGGGCGAAGTGCCCGAGGTGCTCGAGAACGCGGTGATCTACAGCCTCGACATGGGCGCGCTGCTGGCTGGCACCCGCTACCGCGGCGACTTCGAGGAGCGGCTGAAGCAGGTCGTCAACGAGCTCGAAAAGATGCCCGACGCCGTCCTGTTCATCGACGAGATCCACACCGTGATCGGCGCCGGCGCGACCAGCGGCGGGGCGATGGATGCCTCGAACCTCTTGAAGCCGGCCCTCAGCGGCGGGACGATCCGCTGCATCGGCTCAACCACCTACAAGGAATTCCGCAACCACTTCGAAAAGGACCGCGCGCTGCTGCGCCGGTTCCAGAAGATCGACGTAAACGAGCCGACGGTCGAGGACACGGTCAAGATCCTGAAGGGCCTGCGCACCGCGTTCGAGGAGCACCACAAGGTCACCTACACGCCCGACGCGATCAAGACCGCGGTCGAGCTGTCGGCGCGCTACATCAACGACCGCAAGCTGCCCGACAAGGCGATCGACGTGATCGACGAAGTCGGCGCGATGCAGATGCTAGTGCCGCCGTCGAAGCGAAAGAAGAAGATCACCGCGCGCGAGATCGAGGCCGTCATCGCGACGATGGCGCGCATCCCGCCCAAGAGCGTGTCGAGCGACGACAAGCGCGCTCTCGAGCACCTAGAACGCGATTTGAAGCAGGTCGTCTACGGCCAGGATGTCGCGGTGAAGAAGCTGTCGACCGCGATGAAGCTGAGCCGCGCCGGCCTGCGCGATCCCGACAAGCCGATCGGCTCGTTCCTGTTCTCCGGCCCTACCGGCGTCGGCAAGACCGAGGTCGCGCGCCAGCTCGCCAGCATCATGGGCATCCCTCTGCAGCGCTTCGATATGTCGGAGTACATGGAGCGTCACTCGGTGAGCCGCCTGATCGGCGCGCCTCCGGGCTATGTCGGCTACGACCAGGGCGGCCTGCTAACCGACGCGGTCGATCAGCAGCCGCACAGCGTCCTGTTGCTCGATGAGATCGAGAAGGCGCACCCCGACCTCTTCAACATCTTGCTGCAGGTGATGGATAACGGCCGACTGACCGATCACCACGGCAAGACGGTCGACTTCCGCAACGTTGTGCTGATCATGACCACCAATGCCGGCGCCAGCGACATGGCGCGCCAGGGCATCGGCTTCGGCGACGTGAGCAAGGAAGACGCGCAGGAAGAGGCGGTGAAGCGGATGTTCACCCCCGAATTCCGCAACCGCCTCGATGCGATCGTGCCGTTCACCTACCTCGGCCGCGAGACCGTGGCGCGGGTGGTCGACAAGTTCATCCTGCAGCTGGAACTCCAGCTCGCCGAGCAGAACGTGCACATCCAGTTCGACAGCGATGCGCGCGGCTGGCTGGCCGACAAGGGCTACGACAAGCTCTACGGCGCGCGGCCGATGGCGCGACTGATCCAGGAGAAGATCAAGCAGCCGCTCGCCGAGGAGCTATTGTTCGGCAAGCTCTCCAGCGGCGGCGAGGTCCACGTCAGCCTCAAAGACGGGCAACCGAGCTTCGAGCTCACTCCCGCCCCGCCCAAGGCCAAGGCCGCGAAGAAGGCCAAGCCTGCTGCGAAGAAGGGCAAGCCCGCCGCCGAGCCGAGCGACAGCGAGGAAGCGGGCGAGAACAGCTGATGCCATGACGCCGGTCGACGCGAGTCGGCCGGCGGACGAGCGCCATTGGAATGGGGCGCCCGATGCGGTAATCCCGCAGCCCTGACGGGTTGGGGGTCGCAATCATGAGTGTTCTGAAGGTCGAGGCGCTGACCAAGCGTTTCGCCGACGTGCTGGCGGTCGACGACCTCAGCTTCTCGGTCGAGCCGGGCGAGATCTACGGCTTCCTGGGCGGTAACGGCGCCGGCAAGACCACCACGCTGCGCATGGTGCTCGACATCATCCGGCCCACCAGCGGGCGGATCGAAGTGCTCGGCGGCGCGCCCGACCGGCGCAACACCGCGGCAATCGGCTTCCTGCCCGAAGAGCGCGGCCTCTACGGTAACATGAGCGCGATCGACGCGATCACCTACTTCGGCCGGATGAAGCAGATGGCCGCCAGCGACGCGAAGGCCCACGGCATGGAGCTGCTTAAGCGCTTCGACCTCGGCGACCGGGCGAAGGCGAAGATCTCCGAGATGTCCAAGGGCATGGCGCAGAAAGTCCAGCTCGCCACTGCGATCGTCAACCGGCCCAGGCTGCTGATCCTCGACGAGCCGTTCTCCGGCCTCGACCCGGTCAACCAGCAGTTGCTGGAAGACGAGATCGTGGGCGCCGCGAAGGGCGGCGCGGCGGTGGTCTTCTCGACCCACGTCATGCAGCACGCCGAGCGGCTGTGCGACCGCATTCTGCTGCTGCGCAAGGGCAAGAAGCGCTTCGAAGGCACCATCGACGAGGCGCGCGACCAGCTTCCCGCCCGCATCGATGCGGTCGCGCCGGCGGGGATCACCGGGATCGAGGGCATCGCGGCAGCCAATGCTACGGCCGATCTGGGCAACGGGTGGAGCGAGTATTCGCTGTCGCTCGACCCCGGGGTCGATGCCGGCGATGTGCTACAGCGTTGCACCGCCAGCGGGCTGCCGCTGCGCCGCTTCGAAGAGCGCCGCGCCACCTTGCACGATGTGTTCGTCCACCTGGTCGGCTCCGCACCCGACTCCAGCGGGGAGCTCGCCCGATGATCCGCAACATCCTCCTCGTCGCGGGCCGCGAGTTCCGCCAGGTGGTCCAGCTCAAGAGCTTCTGGCTGACGCTGCTGCTTGTTCCGGTAGCGCTCGCGCTCGGCCCGATCCTCGGCGACAAGCTCGAGGACCGGGACCCCGCCAAGGTGGTCGTGATCGACCGCGCCGGCGGCACCACCCGCGCGGTGCTCGAACAGCGCTTCGCCTTCGAGCACGACCAGCAGGTGCTGCGGGATCTGTCGCGCTACGTCCGCCGCCACGGGCTCGAGGCCGCCGATCCGCAAGCCGCCTGGGCGCAGCACGACCGGTGGTACACTCCGGCCGATGTGCTCGCCTTCCGCCAAGCGGGCGGGATCGACGCCGCGCTGGCCAAGATCGCCAAGGTCAAGGCCAAGGACACGCCAGAGTTCGATCCGCCAAGCCAGGATTTCACCTTCGTCGCGCCCCCGCCCGATCTCGCGACCGCCGACGGCGAGGCATTGCAGGCTGGCGTCGATCGCGCACTGAAGGCCAAGGACACCGCGCCCGAGCATGCCGATCTCGTGGTGCTGATCGGGCCGAAGTATCCCGCCGACCCGACCGTGCGCCTGTGGGCCAACGAGCAGCCCAAGCAGGCCTTCGTGGGTCCGCTCAACGAAACGCTCACCGCCGACCTGCGCCAGCGGCTGCTGACCGCCAACGGCCTGTCGCCGCAATCCGCCGCGATGGTGCAGAGCGCCGCGCCGGCGCTGTCGGTCACCACCCCGCCCCCCGGCGGCGGCGGCAAGGAGGCGCTGCTGGTGCGTTCGATCGTCCCGCTCGCGCTTGCCTACATCCTGATGATGGGGCTGATGCTGTCGGGCAGCTGGATGCTGCAGGGGTCGATCGAGGAGCGTTCGAAGAAGCTGCTGGAATCGATCCTCGCCTGCATCACCCCGGAGGAGCTGATGTACGGCAAGCTCTTGGGCGCGCTGGCGATCGGACTATCGATGCTGACCGTCTGGCTCGGCACCGGCGCGGCGGTGGCGTTCGCCACCCACGGCGCGATTGCCGACCTGATCCGCCCCGCGCTCGCCCCGGTCACCTCGCCCGGCGCGATCGCGACGCTGATCTTCTTCTTCATCGCCGGCTACGTCGCGATCTCGATCATCTTCGTGGCGATCGGGGCGATGGCGGATTCGATGAGCGAGGCGCAGGGCTACCTGATGCCAGTGCTGCTCGGCATCCTGCTGCCGGTCACCTTCCTGATGCAGGCGATCATAGCCGGCAACTCGGGGCCGATGGTGCAGGTGCTGACGTGGGTGCCGATCTGGACCCCGTTCGCGATCCTCGCCCGCCTCGGCATGGGCGTGCCCACGCTCGAGCTGGTCGGCGCGGGCGCGGTGCTGGCGGTGTTCATCGCGCTGGAGGTCATCTTCCTCGGCCGTCTGTTCCGGGCAAGCCTGCTCGCGCAGGGCCAAAAGCCGGGCCTCAAGCAGATGATCGAGCGGCTGCGGCCCGCGACGGAGTAGAGGTTCGGGAACGGGTTGGCGCGCGCGAGTTTGAATCGCACGTGCCCCCGCCGCTATCATGGATCAGGCCCGAGCCGTGGGGCATCCACGTCGTTCCTGCCGACGCGTGGATCGATCCCTCGCGCCCGGTCGACCGCGCCCTCGTCACTCACGGCCATGCCGACCATGCGCGCGGCGGGCACGGGCAGACCGTCGCCACGCCCGAGACGCTGGCGATCATGGAACTGCGCTACTTCACCCGCGAGGGCGCGACCCCGGTCGCTTATGGCGAGACGATCGAGCTCAAGGGCGGGGTCAGTGCGACCTACATCCCCGCCGGCCACGTGCTCGGCAGCGCGCAGATCCTGCTCGAGCATGCGGGCGAGCGAGTGGTGGTGACCGGCGACTACAAGCGCCGCCCCGACCCGACCTGCCCGCCGTTCGAGGTCACCCCGTGCGACGTGTTCATCACCGAGGCGACCTTCGGCCTGCCGCTGTTCTGCCACCCGCCGATCGCGCAGGAGATGGCGAAGCTATTGGATCGGCTCGCCGCGCATCCGGATCGCTGTGTGCTGGTCGGCGCCTATGCGCTGGGCAAGGCGCAGCGTGTGATCGCGGAACTGCGCGCCGCGGGGCACCACGAGCCGATCTATCTCCACGGCGCGCTGGTCAACCTGTGCCGGCTCTACGAGGAATTCGGCGTCAACCTCGGCGAGCTGCGGCTGGTCAGCGAGGCGACCAAGGACGAGATGCGCGGCCGCGTGGTGATGTGCCCGCCCGGCGCGCTCAACGACCGCTGGAGCCGCCGCCTGCCCGATCCGATCACCGCGATGGCATCGGGCTGGATGCGGGTGCGCCAACGCGCGCGGCAGAAGAACGTCGAGCTGCCGCTGATCATCTCCGACCACGCCGACTGGGGCGAGCTCACCCGCACGATCGAGGAAGTGAGCCCGCAGGAGACCTGGATCACCCACGGCCGCGAGGAAGCGCTGCTTCGCTGGCACCAGCTCCACCAGCGCCGCGCGCGGGCGCTGGCGCTGGTGGGGTACGAGGACGAGGATGACTGAGCGGGCGCGGCCCTTACTTGATCGCCGCGAGGTCCGTTTCGGTCTTGGCGATCGCCTCGGCGGGCAGCTTGTCGGGCGCCATGCGCGAGAGCGCGCGCAAGCTGTAGGTCTTGATCATGTCGTAATGCTCGTACGTCGTCAGGCCCGGCAGGTTCGCATCGAGCACCGCCTTGCCCGCGGCATCGGCGACGATGGTCTCAACCGGAGTGTCGAGATTGAGCCGCGCGGCCGCCGTGGCAGCGGGAGCGGCATCGGCGGCGAAACCGGCGGCGGGAACGAGCGCCAACGCGGCGGCGGCGAGAAGCATGCGCATGTCGGGAAACCCTCTGGAAGCGGCCTCGCACGACGACCGGGCGAGCTTGGCGGCATTTTATCGCGCAGCAGGGCCGCTGCCTAGATGGAAGAACTCGCCGCCCTGATCGACGCACTGGTCTACACCCGCAGCCGCAACGAGAAGCTGCGGCTGATCGCCGAGTACCTGCGCGCCACGCCCGATCCCGACCGCGGTTGGGCGCTAGCGGCCTTGACCGACGGGCTCGACTTCCCCGCGGTCAAGTCGAGCACGATCCGCAATCTGCTGATGGAGCGCGTCGATCCGGTGCTGTGGACCCTGAGCCGCGATTTCGTCGGGGACACGGCCGAGACCGCCAGCCTGCTGTGGCCGGCACCCGAAACACACCCCGCGCCGCCGAGCGTGTCGGAAACGGTCGAGCTGCTCGCAGGCATGACCCGCAAGTCGGTGCTCACCGAACTGCCGCTGCTGATGGACCGGCTTGACCCATCGGGCCGCTACGCGCTGCTCAAGCTCGCGACGGGCGCGATGCGGATCGGCATCTCCAGCCGCCTCGCCAAGGTCGCCTTCGCGCAGGCGTTCGAGGTGACGGTCGAGGAAGTGGAGGAGCACTGGCACGGCCTCACGCCGCCCTACGAGCCGCTGTTCAACTGGGCCGCGCACGGCCACGCCGCGCCCGACACGGCGAACATGCCGACCTTCCGGCCGTTCATGCTGGCGCATCCGCTGGAAGAAACGGTGGTCGACCTCGCCGACTACGCCGCCGAGTGGAAGTGGGACGGCATCCGCGTTCAGCTCGTCCGGATGGGCGGCGAGACGCGGCTCTATTCACGCGGCGGAGACGACATCTCGGGCACTTTCCCGGAGCTGCTCGACATCCTGCCGATGGACGCGGTGCTCGACGGCGAGCTGCTGGTGCGCGGCAGCCACCAGGGCGGGGAGCAGGGCGGCGCGGCGAGCTTCAACGCGCTGCAGCAGCGGCTCGGGCGCAAGGTCGTATCGAAGAAGATGCTCGCCGAGTATCCCGCGTTCGTTCGCCTCTATGACGTCTTGATCCTCGAAGGTACCGACTTGCGCGAACGGCCGTGGAGTGAGCGGCGCAAGGTGCTCGAGGCGCTCATGCCGCGCCTGCCCGCCTCGCACTTCGACCTCTCCCAGGTGATCGAGGCGATCGACTTCGACCAGCTGACCCAGATCCGCGCCGGCGCGCGCGACGAGGCGATCGAGGGGCTGATGCTCAAGCGCCGCGATTCGCCCTACATCGCGGGCCGCAAGACCGGATTGTGGTACAAGTGGAAGCGCGATCCGCTGCTGATCGACGCGGTGCTGATGTATGCCCAGCGCGGAAGCGGGAAGCGCTCGAGCTTCTACTCCGACTACACCTTCGGCTGCTGGGACGGCGACCCCGACGCGGGCGCCGAGCTGCTGCCGGTGGGCAAGGCCTACTCGGGCTTCACCGACGAGGAACTGAAGCGGATCGACCGTCACGTGCGCACGCACACGATCAACCGCTTCGGCCCGGTGCGCGAGACCGACCGCAGCCTGGTGTTCGAACTCGCGTTCGATTCGGTGCACGAAAGCAAGCGCCACAAGTCCGGCGTGGCGATGCGCTTCCCCCGCGTGCACCGCGTGCGCTGGGACAAGCCGCCGCACGAGGCCGACCGGCTCGACGCGCTCAAGGCGTTGATCAAGGACTGACCGCGGTCTAGTTCGCGGCGATGCAGACCGCCGAACTCCTCCTCACCACGTATCACAACATGCTCGGCTCGCTCGACGCCTGGCTCGCCAAGGCCGCCGAGCAGGGCGGCGACGCGTTGCTGGCGGAGAAGCTGACCGACGACATGTTTCCGCTGAGCCGGCAGATCCGCTTCTGTTGCAACCTGCCCGGCGAGGCGATGGCGGGAGCGGCCGGGGTCGCCTTCTCCTCCAGCGACGTCGACGACGAAACGCTCGCCGCCGCGCGTAGCCGGATTGCCGCGACCCGCACGATGATCGAGGGCTGGCGTGCGACGCCGTTCGGCAAGGACGATGCGCCGGTCGAGCTCAGCCTCGCCAATGGCATGACCTTCGACCTCGTCACCGACGCCTACGTCCGTGACTGGGCGCTGCCGCAGTTCTACTTTCACCTGATGACCGCCTACGCGATCCTGCGCGCCAACGGCGTGCCGCTGGGGAAGGCCGATTACGTCGGCTACATGTTCCAGTACTTGCGGGCGCCGAGCGCGGCGTGACCGCCCGCCGATAGGCAGTGCAGCAGCTCGACCGACCCCGTCGCCGGCTCGCGATTGCGCTCGCCGCGCTCGCCGGGTTTGTCGACGCGACCGGCTTTCTGGCCGCCGGCGGGTATTTCACTTCCTTCATGTCGGGGAACACGACACGCCTCGGCGTCGACCTCATCAACGATCCGGTGCGAGCATTGCTGCCGGTGGGACTGATCGGCGGGTTCGTGGCCGGCGTCGTGATCGGCGCGCTGGTCGCCGATAGCAGCGAGGCGCGGCGCAAGTCCCGCGTACTGGCGCTGAGTACCGGTCTGCTGGTCGTGGCAGCGGCGCTCGACCAGGTGTCACGCGCGGGCTTCCTCGGCGCGTCGGTGTTGGCGATGGGAGCCCTCAACAACGTCTTTCGGCGCAACGGCGAGGTGGCAGTGGGGGTGACCTACATGACTGGCGCGCTGGTCCGGTTCGGGCAGGGGCTCGCGACGCGGATCACGCGCGGCGATCCCTCGGGCCGGCTAGCAGCGGGGTGGCTGTGGCTTGGACTCGCAGCCGGCGCGGTGTTCGGCGGGCTTGCGTTCGAGACACTGCGAGGGGTCACGCCATGGATCGCCGCGGGAGGGGGGCTGGCATTGCTCGGCGCGGCGTGGCGCATCGAACGCGTGCCAGATCAGTCGCTGAGCTGAACCAGCTTCTCGCGCGAAGTTGCGCCGCGCAACAGGGTCAGCGCGGAGCGGGGCACGCCGAGCGCCCTGGCGAGCAGCGCCAGCACCGCTTCGTTTGCGGCGCCGCCATCGGGCCTGGCGCGCACTTTTACGCAAATCCTGCCGTCTAGCAGCAAGATCGATTCCTCCCGCGCGCCGGGGGTCACGCGCAGGGCAAGACGCCTGCGCTCATCGGCGAGGGCAAGGATCGCCTCGGCTGGCGGCAGGTCAGCCTTGGGCCGCGCCATCGATCGCCGCGGCATGCGCGCGGCCGTTCTCGACATAGTGCGCGACGCCCATGCGCATGCCGGCGACGGCCATGTCGTCGAGGTCACGCATCTTGCGCGCGGGGCGGCCGCCCCACAGCTCGCGTGTCCCCATGACCTTGCCCTCGGTCAGCATCGCGCCGGCGGCGAGCATTGCGTCCGGGCCGATCACCGCCTTGTTCATCGCGATCGCGCCGAGTCCGACGAAGCCGCGGTTCTCGATCCGGCAGCCGTGCAACATGACCATGTGGCCGACCAGCACGTCGTCGCCGATGATGAGCGGCGAGCCGTCGGGATCGCCGGGCCGCGCCGGGTCGCAGTGGAGCACGCTGCCGTCCTGGATATTGGTCCGCTCGCCGATGACGATCCGGCTGACATCGGCGCGCAGCACGCAGTTGTACCACACGCTCGAATCCGCGCCGATGGTCACGTCGCCGATGATCGTGCAGCCCGGCGCGATGAACGCGCTGCCGTGGATCTGCGGGCTCTTGCCGTGGATCGAGACGATGCGGACGCCGGGACGATCAATCATGCGCGGTTCTCCCAGGTCTGGCGGTCGATCGAATAGACGATCGTCGGGTTAAGCTCCTCGCCGAAGCGGGTGTCCGTGTAGTCGAGCTCCTCGCGCCGCCGCATGCCGAGGCGCGTCATGAGCCCCCAACTCGGCGTGTTGCCGGGCACGGTCAGCGCGATCACCTCGTCCGCGCCGAAGCGCTGGAATGCGGCATCGAGCGAGGCGGTGGCGGCTTCCTTGGCATAGCCTTGTCCCCACGCATCCTCGCGCAGGCGCCAGCCGATCTCCATCGCGCCGGTGACCGTGGAGCCAGGCGCGTCGGCGCGCTTCAATCCGCAAAAGCCAAGGATTTCGCCGTCGCTCTTGCGCTCGACCGCCCAGAAGCAGAACCCGTTCGCCGCCGCGCAATTCTCGACCCGCGTGCGGGTGGCGGCCATACCGTCCTCGTCCAGCAGCCCACCGAGCCAGCGCATGACGTTCGGTGTGTTGGTGCCGGCCCAGAAGCTCGGCCAATCCTCTTCGCGCCATTCGCGCAAGGTCAGGCGTTCGGTCTCGATCATGCGCCGAGCAACCGCGCCGCGTGCGCCGCGTGATAGGTCAGCACGCCCGAGCAACCGGCGCGCTTGAACGCGGTGAGCGTCTCCAACACCAGCGCGTCGCGGTCACCCGCGCCCGCAGCCGCGGCGGCTTCGATCATCGCGTATTCGCCGCTCACCTGGTAGGCGAACACCGGCACCTCGAACCGCTCCTTCACCCGCCGCACGATGTCGAGGTAGGGCAGCCCCGGCTTGACCATCACGCTGTCGGCGCCCTCGGCGAGATCGAGCGCGACTTCGCGCAAGGCTTCCTCGGCGTTGCCCGGGTCCATCTGGTACGACTTCTTGTCGCCCTTGAGCAGCCCGCCCGAGCCGACCGCGTCACGGAACGGGCCGTAGAAGGCGCTCGCGTACTTGGCGGCGTAGGCCATGATCTGCACGTTGTGGTGCCCGCCCATCTCCAACGCCATGCGGATCGCGCGCACCCGGCCGTCCATCATGTCGGACGGCGCGATGATGTCTGCGCCGGCCTCGGCCTGGTTGATCGCCTGGTCGACCAGCACCGCGACGGTATCGTCGTTGGTGACGTAGCCTTGTCCGTCGATCAGTCCGTCCTGCCCGTGGCTGGTGTAGGGATCGAGCGCGACGTCGGTGAGCACGCCGATGTCGCTGCCGACCGCATCCTTGATCGCCTTGATCGCGCGGCACATCAGGTTGTCGGGGTTGAGCGCTTCGCCCCCATCGTCGCTGCGCAGCGTTCGGGGGGTGTTCGGGAACAATGCGAGGCACGGAACACCCAGATCGAGCGCTTCTTTCGCACGCTTGGCGATCCCGTCGACCGACCAGCGCGACACCCCTGGCAGCGATCCGATCGGTTCCTCCACCCCCGAACCGTCGGTCACGAACAACGGCCAGATGAGATCGGCGGGCGTCAGCACCGTCTCGCGATAGAGCGCGCGGCTCCACCCGGCGGAGCGCGTGCGGCGGAGGCGGAGGTTGGGATAGGCGGCAGTCATCGAGGCCGCTGTTGCCCCAAACCGCGCCGCCAAGCAATCAGTGCGGGCGGGCGGGCTCCAGCCGGTCGATCTCGCGCGACGGCTCCAGCGCCTTGCTCTCCGCCGCGCTCGCACCGAGCGGATTGAGCGCCGCGCCGACCGGCACGGTCTTGAGCTGCGCCAACACGCTGCGGAACCGCTGGAGGCTGGCGCCAGAGAGCAGCGCGCGGGTGACGTAGGCCACGCTCGCCGGATTGATCGCCTGCCCGTTGCGATACATCTCGTAGTGAAGATGCGCGCCGGTCGAGAGGCCGGTGGTCCCGACGTAGCCGATCACCTGTCCGCGCCGCACCTGCTGCCCGGCGCTGACCGCCATCTGGCTCATGTGGCAATAACGCGTGGCGAGGCCCGCCGCGTGCTGCAGCTTGACCGCATTACCGCACCCGCCCGCGCGGCCCGCCGACAGGACATACCCGTCGGTCACCGCGTGGATCGGTGTGCCGTACGCGGCATGGAAGTCCATTCCGGCGTGACGGCGCACGTAACCGAGGATCGGATGCCGCCGCATGCCGAAGTTCGAAGTCACGCGCCCGGGGACCGGAGCGAGGAGCCCGCTGGTCTGCTCGCCCACGCCCGAGGCTTCATAGAACACATCGCCGGTGCCCCAGCGCATGAGCTGGGTCTTGGGCTTCCCGTCGCGGTCGATGCCCGCGTAGAGCAAGTCCCCGACCTTGCGCTCTCCGGTCGCCGCGCGGCGGTATGAGACGATGAGATCGAACGTGTCGGTCGGGCGCACCCCGCTGTCGAGATCGACTTGTTGACCGAGCTGCTGGAGGTACTGCTGGACCGCGCTCGCCGGGGCGCCCGCGGCGCGCATCGACCGGTAGAGACTATTGCCCGCTAGCCCGCGAATGCGCAGCGGCGTGCTGTCGACCCGGATCGGCTGGCGTTCGACCGCGAGGCCGCCGCCGCTCCGCTCGATCTTGAGCGCGAGGTCGAACCGCGCGCGGAATGCAAGTGCGTCGAGCGGGCGCGGCTGGTCAGCGCCGGGCCGGCGGCCGAGCGTGACGTCGATCTGCGTGCCGGGAGCGATGTCGCCCAGCGAGACGTTCTGCGCGATCAGGCTCTCGACCCGCGCGGCATCGCCGGCACCGATTCCGGCGCGCTGGAGCATTCGGCCGAAGCTGTCCCCTTGCACCAGGGTCGCGACGAACTGGATGGTCGGACGCTCGGGTGCGGCGCGCAGCGGAACCACCGACGGTGTCGCGCCCATGTGCCGCCCGCTGTCGGCACCGAGCGCCAGCGGCATGATCATCTGGCTGCGGAATTCGTCGCGTACCTCGTTGTCGACCCGGGTCGCCGGTGCCGCCTCGAGCGGGGCGAAGCCGGGCCAGAAGGCGAGGCTGAAAGCCGAGAGGCCGACGAAGGTGCCCAGCCCGCGGAACCAGCGGCGGCTGCCGATCGCCTCGGCGAGATCGGGCGCGAGGTCGGCACGGTCGAGGCGCCGCTCGGCCCGCTCGCGCCAGGCTTCCACTCGTTCGGCGAGGGATCGTGTCTGCCGGCGCCAAGCCGGTTCGCTTTCGCGGACCATCTGCGCGTGCGTGAGCGCGGCGGCGCGCCACCCGGGCACGCCGTCCGCAGGGCCGTGCCCCGAATGCTCATTGTCGCGCGACTGGAACAGCGCGGCCTCCACACAGCTTGCGCGAGCGGCGATCCCGCGCCACCCGCGCCGTTTTCTCTGCCCGAACGAAGTTAATGACGGCCTAATTTTTCAGTCGGTTGCGGGCGTGCGCCCCCGGTGCCACATTGGCGCATGTGACGATCAAGGCGGTCCTCGGACCCACCAACACCGGCAAGACGCACCTCGCGATCGAGCGGATGTGCGGACACTCCTCGGGCGCGATCGGCTTCCCGCTACGATTGCTGGCGCGCGAGGTCTATGACCGCGTCGTCCGTCTCAAGGGCGAGAAGGCAGCCGCCCTCATCACCGGCGAGGAGCGGATCGAGCCCAAGGACGCGCGCTACTTCTGCTGCACGGCGGAGGCGATGCCGCGGCTCGGCGGCGGTCATGCATTCGTCGCGCTCGACGAGGCGCAGCTTTCGGCCGACCGCGAGCGCGGGCATGTGTTCACCGACCGTTTCCTCCACGCGCGCGGGCGCGAGGAGACGATGCTGCTCGGCTCCTCGACGCTGGAACCGATGGTCAAGGCGCTGATCCCCAAGGCGGAGATCGTCACCCGCCCGCGCTTCTCCACCCTGACGCATGCGGGCGCGAAAAAGCTGAGCCGCCTGCCGCCGAGGAGCGCGGTGGTCGCGTTCTCGACCGAGCAGGTGTACGCCGTGGCGGAGATGCTGCGGCGCTTTCGCGGCGGCGCGGCGGTGGTGATGGGCGGGCTCTCGCCCGAAACGCGCAACAAGCAGGTCGCGCTCTTCCAGTCGGGCGAGGTCGACTACATCGTCGCCACCGACGCGATTGGCATGGGCCTCAACCTCGACGTGACGCACGTCGCGTTCGCCGGCCTCAGCAAGTTCGACGGGGTGCGCCAGCGGCGGCTGACCCCGCCCGAGATGGCCCAGATCGCCGGGCGCGCGGGGCGGCACCAGCAGGACGGCAGCTTCGGCACGCTTTCGGGCATGGGCGGAACCAGTCCCGAGTTCACCGATGAGGAAGTCTACGCGATCGAGGAGCACCGCTTCGCGCCGCTCACCGCGCTCTACTGGCGCGAGGCGGAGCCGCGGTTCGACAGCGTCTCCGCGCTGATCGCCGATCTCGAATCCGCGCCGCCCGAGCCGGGCCTGGTGCGCGCGCCCGAGGCGGTCGATCTCGCGGTGCTCAAGCGGCTGGCAGAAGATCCGGCCGCCGCCGACGTGCGCGGCCCGGGCATGGTGCGGCGCTTGTGGGAGGCGTGCAGCCTGCCCGACTTCCGCCAGAGCGGTCCCGACACCCACGCGCGGTTCGTCGCGCGACTGTGGCAGGACTTGGCGCGCGGCCATCTCGGCGCCGACTACGTCGCCGCCCGCATCGCCGAGCTCGACCGGCCGCAGGGAGACATCGACACGCTGCAAGGGCGTATCGCCGCGATCCGATCGTGGGCATACATCGCCCAGCGCCCCGACTGGGTGCTGGCGCGCGACGAGATGGCCGCCCGCGCCCGCGCGGTCGAGGCCCGCCTGTCCGACGCGCTCCACGCGCGGCTGACCGAGCGGTTCGTCAACCGGAGGACCACGATCCTGATGAAGAGCATCGGTAACGACGCGGCCCTGCTGCCTGTCTCGCTCGGCGAGGGTGACGTCGTGACGGTCGAGGACGAGCCGATCGGCCACCTCGACGGCTTCCGCTTCGTGGTCGATCCGCGCGCCAACCACAGCGACCGGCGCATGCTGCTGGCGGCGGCGGAGAAGGCGCTCCCGGGCCTGCTCGCCGAACGAGCGCGGGCGGTGGCGGCCGAGCCGGCGTTCGAGCTGGTCGCGGGCGAAGTGCGCTGGCAGGGCCGCGCGCTGGCGCACCTCGAGCCGGGCCCGGCGGCCACCCGGCCACGGATCGTGCCGACGCGCGAACTAGCGGCGATCCCCGAGACCGAACGCCAGGCGCTGCTCGCTGCGATCGAGACCTGGCTCGCCGAGCGCCTCTCCCCGCTCGCGCCGTTGACCGCGCTCGAGGCCGCGACGCGCGATCCTGCCGCCGGGAGCGAAGCACGCGCGCTGCTGCTCGCGCTCATCGGCGGGCACGGCACGATCCAGCGCGACCGCGCCGGGATCGAGCACCTGCCGCGCGAACTCAGGCCGTTCCTGCGCCGTCTTGGCGTCACCTTCGGCGCGCTCGACGTGTTCGCGCCCGCGCTGCTCAAGCCTGCGGCGCGCGGGGCGCTGCACGCGGCCGGGCTCGACCGCCGGCCACTGGCGCCGGACATGCCCTCGGTCCTCCCGGCCAGCCGTCACCTCCCCGCTGGGTACCGGTCCGCGGGGGAGCAGGCGGTACGTGTCGATGTTGCCGAGAAGCTGCTGCGCGCCGCGCATGAAGTGCGCGCCAAGGCGGGCCGCGCGCGGAACTTCACGCTCGACCCGGCGCTCGCAACCTCGACCGGGCTCAAGCCAGCGAGCTGGGTGCGGCTGCTCGGTGCGGCGGGCTTCAAGGTCCAACGCAGTCGGCCGCTTGCCGCGGGTGCGTCTGGCCCGCCGGCGCCCGACAAGTGGACCTGGCGCCCCTCCCGCCACACCGACGCGCCGCACAAGCCGCAGGTGCGCGAAGGCAGCGCGTTCGCGGCGCTGGCCGATCTGGTCCGTTGAGGATCGACAAATTGCTGTGGCAGCTGCGCCTGACCAAAACCCGCGGCCTTGCGCAGGCGCTCGTCAATGAAGGTCACGTCCGCCGCAACGGCGCGCGGGTGTTGCGCGCGAGCCAGGATGTGGTGGCGGGCGACACGCTGACGGTGCCGCTCCCGGGCGGGGTCAAGGTGATCGAGCTGATCGCGCTTCCCACCAGGCGCGGACCGGCGGCCGAAGCGCAAGGCTGCTACCGCGCGCTTGACCCGCACGGCCAAAGCGCCATAGCACCGGGCGAACCGCCAACGCCTGAGAGGGGCCATCCGAAATGACCTACGTCGTCACCGACGCCTGCATCAAGTGCAAGTACACCGACTGCGTCGAGGTCTGCCCGGTCGATTGCTTCTACGAAGGCGAGACGATGCTGGTGATCAACCCCAGCGAATGCATCGACTGCGGCGTGTGCGAGCCCGAGTGCCCGGCCGAGGCGATCCTGCCCGACACCGAGGACAACCTCGAGCAGTGGCTGGAGCTCAACACCAAGTTCTCCGCCGAATGGCCCAACATCACCCAGAAGAAAGACCCGCCGGCCGACGCCGACGAGCACAAGGGCGAAGAGGGCAAGTACGAGAAGTTCTTCACCCCGGAGCCCGGCGAAGGCGACTGATCAACCACCGCTGCGGAGCGAATTCAGCGCCTTTTCGAACGCGCGCCGGCGTTCGGCATCGGGTTCGTATTTCACGGCGCGCTCCAGCCACATGACAGTCTCGGGCAGCAGGGCGCGATCGACCGTCTGCTTGCCGTCACGCGTGGTGACCATCCGGCCGAACAGTTCGCCCACGATCAGTCCGGCGGCATCCTTGCGTCCGCCGGCATAGGCGCGCTTCCACCACTCCGCCGCGGCCGTCCCGTCGACCGGCGTGCCGTCGCCCTTCCAATAGATCTGCCCGAGCACGAACTGCGCGTTGGCCTGTCCTTGCACGGCGGCGAGCGTGTACCATCGGCGCGCTTCGGCGAAATCGCGCTCGACGCCTTGCCCCATCAGAAAGAAGTTGCCGTAATCGGTCTGCGCGTCGGGGTCGCCCGCATCGGCGGCCTTGCGGCATAGCGCGATTCCGCCGGCCACGTCCTTCGCTCCGCCCGCACCCGCGATCATCATGTTGCCGAGTGCGCAACCCGACTTCAGGTAACCCAAGCCGGCGGCCTTCGCGTACCATTCGCGCGCCTTCGCCTTGTCGAGCGCCAACCCTTCGCCGCGTTCGTAACAGCGCGCGAGATTATGCGCGGCGTCGCCGCGACGCCCGGCCGCGCGGGTGAACAGCGCGCAAGCGTTCGCGGTATCGCGCGGTAGGCCCATCCCACCATTGATAAGCAGTTCGCCCATCAATTCGATCGCGCTGGCATCATCGCGCGCGATCAACTGCTCGATGGTAGCGAGGAAAGCTTCATTGCCGGAGGCGGCACGGCTCTCCATCGCGGCGCTGACATCGGCGGAGAACTCGGGCGCTTGGAGCGCGGCAGCGGTGGCAAGCAGATGGGCGAGCATACCCCAGTTTGTGCCATCGCTGTAAGAGCCGCAAGGCCTCGAACCCGTCAGAGAGAGTGCGAGGTCGCCACCGCAACCGCCTCCTCGGACGCGGGCCGCACACCGGGGTGGAAATTTTGTTGCCGTTATGCTATATAATGCAACAAGCGCGCTGGTGACCGAGTCCCGGCGGCGACGTTCGTATCGGAAAGGCGCGGCACTCTAGCGACACGACAGTCTGCTTGCGATCGGCTTTCCAGCCGGTTGCGAAGAGCCTGACGCCTCGCGTTCGCCGCCCATGAAAGGAATTTTGATGGCTAGCCAGGCCCCCACCGCCTTCGAGGTCGGCGACTACGTGGTTTATCCCAAGCACGGCGTGGGCCGTGTGGTCGAGCTGCAGAGCGAAGAGATCGCCGGCATGAAGCTCGATCTCTATGTGCTCCGGTTCGAGAAAGAGCGGATGACCCTGCGGGTGCCCGTCAACAAGATCGAATCAATCGGCATGCGCAAGCTGTCGAGCGACAAGACCCTGCGCGAGGCGATGGAGACCCTGAAGGGCAAGCCCAAGGTCAAGCGCACGATGTGGAGCCGCCGTGCGCAGGAATACGAAGCGAAGATCAACTCGGGCGACCTGGTCTCGATCGCCGAGGTGACCCGCGACCTGTTCCGCCCCGAAGACCAGCCCGAGCAGAGCTACTCCGAACGGCAGATCTTCGAAGCCGCCTCGTCGCGCCTCGCGCGTGAGCTGGCCGCGATGGAAAAGACCGACGAGCCGACCGCGCTCGGCAAGATCCTCGCCGTGCTGCGCGAGCACGCGCCGAAGTACTACGAGACCGCTGAAGAGGCGTAAGCCTCAAGGCTGACGAAAAAAGGGGCGCTTCCTGTCGCGGGAGGCGCCCTTTTTCGTGCGCGCTCGACCAGCGGCCTACAACTGCCGACGAACGGTCTGGACCGGGTAAGCAGTCCGCGCTACAAATGTAGCGTCAACTGCTGGAGTCCCCCATCATGCTTCCGATCCGCTCTCTGCTTGTAGCTACCGCGGCCGTCTCGCTCGCCGCCTCGGCGCTCGCGTTCCCCGGGCATTCGCGCAATGCGCTCGACGAGGGAAAGCCCATTCCCACCGCCTGGTCGGCGACCGGGAATTTCGACAAGGTCAACGCCGCCGGGCCCGACACCGTGCGGTTCACCACGGGCAATCGCTGGCAGGTCCGTGCCGAGGGTGATCCGAGCACGCTTGAGCGGCTGCGCTTCCTGGTCGAGGACGGCCAGCTGATCGTCGGCCGCCGCTCGGGCGACCACACCAAGCTGCCCGCCGCTACCATCTACGTCACCGCGCCGGCCATCCATGCGGCAACGCTCGCCGGTTCGGGCGCGTTCGGGGTCGACCGGCTGAGCGGCGACCAAGTCTCGGCCACCGTCGCCGGGTCGGGCGATCTCACCGTCGGCGCGGTTGCCGCGCGCTCGCTCAACGGAACCGTTGCCGGATCGGGCGATCTGACCGTGGCCGGCCGGGCCGAGCGTGCCCGACTGACCATCGCGGGCAGCGGCACGTTCGACGGCCGGCAGTTTGCCGCCGGCGGGGCAAGCGTCACGGTCGCGGGGTCGGGCGACATGACCTTCCGTTCGAACGGCACGGTCACCGCGACCATCACCGGCAGCGGCGACATCGCGGTCCACGGCAGCGCGACCTGCAAGCAATCGCGGATCGGCTCAGGCCGCCTCACCTGCGGCGCCTGATCGACCACCTGCCAACCGTCATCGACTAAGGGCCGCTCTCTCGGGCGGCCCTTCTCGCATGCGCCATTGCCGGACCGCACTTGCTGTATTATATCGGCAATACGGACTGGATCATTGTGAGGATCGAAGGTTCATGTTGCACAAGATTTTGAAAGGCGTCGCGCCGGTGTTCGCCATCGCGCTCGCGGCGGGCATCTCGGGCTGCGATAGCCATATCTCGGTCAACGGCCACGAAGGCGTGCCGCTGTCCGAGCTCGACCTCAATGGCAAGGCGCCGACCGAGCTGGTGCTCGCCGGGCCCGACAACGTCATCGTCACGCGCGGCGACAAGCTGACGATCGATGTCGGCGGCGATCCCGCGGTCGCCGAGGCGCTGCGTTTCACGCTCGACGACAAGTCATTGGGCGTGATGCGCAAGAACGGCTGGAAGGGCGAGGGCAAGGCGACCGTGCGCGTTACCCTGCCCGATCTCGCCAAGCTGACGCTCGCGGGTTCGGGCACGATCGACGCCGACCGCCTGACCGGCGATGTCGATGCGGTGATCGCGGGCAGCGGTACCGCGCGGGTCAAATCGGTGGAGACCGACAAGCTCGACGTGACGATTGCCGGCTCGGGCACGCTGGAGGCGGCAGGCCGGGCCAAGGATCTCGATCTCACCGTCGCCGGTTCGGGCACCGCCAACATGGCGGGGCTCAAGGTCGACAATGCCGACGTCACGATCGCCGGCTCTGGCGATGCTAGCTTCGCCTCGGACGGCAAGGTCGACGCGACCGTGATGGGGTCGGGGAACGTGACGGTCACCGGCAACGCCAAGTGCACCATCCAATCGATGGGCTCGGGTAAGCTGCACTGCACGGCCGGCACCACTTCGCAAGGCATGGGCGACGCGCCGCCGCCGCCCGCTGCCCCGCCGGCTCCGCCGCCGCCCCCGGGCGACACGCCGACCCCTGAGTAAATTCATCGCCCCGCAACGCCGGGGCATGTAAGGGCCGCGCACCGAAAGGAATTTTCGATGCGCGGCCCTTCGCTTGTCCTGCTCGCAATTGCTTCGTTCAGCGTCTCCGGCTGTCTCGCCAAGACCGCGCTCGATGTCGCCACCGCACCGGTGCGCGTAGCGTCGAAGGCGGTCGATCTCGCGACCACCAGCCAGTCCGAGGCGGACGAGAAGCGGGGCCGCGAAATCCGCAAGCGCGAGGAGCGGCTCGGCCAGCTTCAGCGCGAGCGCGACAAGAGCGACAAGGCGTGCCTCAACGGCGATCGTCGCGCGTGCGACCGCTCTTCGGCGCTCAACGCCGAGATCCAGCTTCTGTTGCCGCAGGTCCCGGTCGAGCCGGAACGCTAGGCCGCCGCGCGGCGCAGGCGGTCGTTGATCGCAGCGCCGATGTGGTGATCCGGGATCGGGGCGACCGCGACTTTGGGATGCGCAGACGCGGCAGCCGCGTGAAGCGCGGCGTAGAGGCGTGCGGCCGCCTCCGGCAGATCGCCCGTCGGCGACAGATTGCAGTCACCCGCGATCGCCCCGAAGCCGATCATGAACTCGTCCGCTGCCGCTTCGCTGGCGTTGAGCCGGACCGGCTTGCCGGGCGAATAGTGCTGCGCAAGTTGGCCCGGCGCCTCGATCCGCGCCGATTGCATCTCCATGGGCGCACCGAGCAGCGCGACGAGGTCCCGCTCAGGTACCGGGCCGGCGCGCAGCAGCTGCCACCCATTTTCGCGCACCGCGACGATGGTCGATTCGAGACCACGCTCGCTGGTCCCGCCGTCGAGGACGGCATCGATCCGCCCCTCCAGGCTCGCCCGCACATGCTCGGGGGCGGTAGGACTGACCGCGCCGCTGCGATTCGCCGAAGGGGCCGCAAGCGGTAGTCCGCTCGCTTTGAGCACCGCGCGCATGATCGGATGAGCGGGACAGCGCAGCGCGATCGTGGGCAGGCCCGCGGTTACGGCGGGCGCGATGGCCGCTTCGGGCAGTAGCGGCAGCACGAGGGTCAGCGGCCCCGGCCAGAAACGCCGCACCAGCGCGAGTGCGCGCTCGTCAAATTGCGCGAGCCTTTCCGCCGCCGCGAGGTCAGGCACATGCACGATCAGCGGGTTGAAGTCGGGCCGCCCCTTGGCGCGGTACAGGGCGGCCACCGCCTCCGCCCGGTCCGCGCGCGCAGCGAGGCCGTAGACGGTCTCGGTCGGCAGCGCGACGAGTCCGCCCGCCTCGAGCAGCGCCGCGGCGCGGCCAATACCGGCTTGGTCCGCCCCCAGCTTTTCGGTGTGCTTGTCGCCCATCGGCGCGCGCTATAAGCGCACATCGCCGCCAGGCCCAAGGAGAACCGCCCCGTGTATCGCCCCGCCACCGCCGACCAGTTGCTCGCGCTCGAAGTCTGCGCCGGGATCGGCGAGCTCGCGCAGTCCGAGCGCTTCGCCGCCGCCGAGCCCGACATGGTCGCGGCGATCGTCGAGGGGATCGGGGCGTTCGCCGCGGGCGAATGGGCGCCGCTCAATCGGATTGGAGATCTCGAAGGCGCCAAGCTCGAAAACGGCGTGGTGCGGCTGCCAGCGGGCTTCAATGAAGCGTATGATCACTACGTCGAACAGGGCTGGAACACCGTCGCAGCGCCTGCCGAACACGGCGGACAGGGCCTGCCGTTTGCCTTGGGCTGCAACGTCCTCGAAAATCTCGGCACTGCGAACTTCGCGTTCAACCTGCTGCCGATGCTCACCACCGGCGCGATCGATGCGCTGGAGCAGCACGGCAGCGCAGCGCAGCAGGCGCTCTACCTGCCGAAGATGATCAGCGGCGAATGGTCGGGGACGATGAACCTAACCGAGCCGCAGGCCGGCAGTGACCTTGGCGCGCTGCGCTCCACCGCAACCCCGGTCGAAGACGGCGAGCACGCCGGCAAGTACCGGATCGCCGGGACCAAGATCTTCATCACCTGGGGCGATCACGAGTTGGCCGACAACGTCATTCACCTCGTCCTCGCGCGCCTGCCCGATGCACCCGAGGGCAGCCGCGGTATCTCGCTGTTCGTGGTGCCCAAATACCACGTCAACGCCGACGGCTCGCTCGGCGCGCGCAACGATGTCCGCGCGGTCAGCCTCGAGCACAAGCTCGGCATCCACGCCTCGCCGACCTGCGTCATGTCCTACGGCGACAACGGCGAGTGCATCGGCGAGCTGGTCGGCCAGCCCAACCGCGGGCTGATGGCCATGTTCACCATGATGAATAACGCGCGGATCAACGTCGGCAACCAGGGCGTGCAGATCGGCGAACGCGCGACCCAGGCGGCGCTCGAATACGCGCGCGAGCGCGTGCAGTCGGTCCGCGCCGGCTCCGCCGACCGCGCGCCCGTCGCGATCATCGAGCATCCCGACGTTCGGCGCATGCTGCTGCGCATGAAGGCGCTGACCGAGGGCGCGCGGGCGCTGCTCTACTATACCGCCGGCCAGGTCGATCGCGGCACGCTGGGTGATGCCGCGGCGGCGGCGCGCGGCGAATGCCTGGTGCCGATGCTCAAGGCGTGGGGCACCGACGTCGGGGTCGAGGTCGCCAGCCTCGGCGTCCAAGTCCACGGCGGGATGGGCTTCGTCGAGGAGACCGGCGCGGCGCAGCACTATCGCGACGCCCGCATCGCGCCGATCTACGAAGGCACGAACGGCATCCAGGCGGCAGACCTCGTGACCCGCAAGCTGGGGCTGGAGGGCGGCGAGGCGCTCGACGCGCTGCTGGCTAACGCGCAGAACGGCACAACCGACTCCGCACTCGCCGAGCTTGCGGGCGAATGCCGCGAGATCGCGCGCTGGATGCGCGATGAGGCGTCGGTCGACGACAAGCTGGCGGGCAGCGTGCCGTTCACCACGATGTGCGCGGTCGCGGTCGCGGGCTGGCAACTCGCCCGTCAGGCCGAAGCGGTTGCGGCGGGGGCTGCGCCATCGCTCGCCGCGAGCAAACCGGTGACCGCGCGCTACTTCCTGGAGCAAGTCGTGCCAGAAGCGCTCGGACTCGCGGCGGCGGCGCGCGGCGGCGCTGAGGTGCTCTACGCGCTGTCGACCGAGGCGCTGACCGCATGAGCGATCCGCTCGAGCGGATAGCGGCGGCGCTCGAACGGCTGGCTCCCGCGCCTGCAGCGAACACCGATTGGACTGCCTATCCCGCCTACGTGTGGGACGGCTCCGCTGCACGCGGGATCGAGCGGATCGAAGCGCCGGCGCTTGGTCAACTGATCGGGATCGATCGGCAGAAGACGCAGGTCGCGGAGAACATCGCCCGCCTCGCGCGCGGTGCGGCGGCGCACGACATGCTGCTGTGGGGCGCGCGCGGGATGGGCAAGAGCGCGCTCGTCCGCGCCGCGACGATCGCCGCGCAAGGCCAAGGCTCGCTCGCGCTGGTGCAGGTCGCCGCCGATGCGCTGCCGAGCCTGCCCGCCTTGTTCGCCAACCTCGCCGGGCGACCGCGCAACTTCCTCGTCTATCTCGACGACCTCGGCTTCGCGGAGGGCGACTCCAGCGGCCCGCGTCACTTGCGTTCGTGGCTCGAAGGCGGGGTCGAGGCACGGCCCTGCAACGTCCGGCTCGCGGTGACCAGCAACCGCCGCGCGATCGTCCCGCGCCACGGCGCCGAGCAGGACGATCCGCTCAACCCGCGCGATGCGCTCGACGACCTGCAGGCACTCGCCGACCGCTTCGGCCTCGCGATCGGGTTCCACAATGCGAGCCAGGACGATTACCTCGGCATCGTCGCCGCCTACGCCGACCCGCTCGGGCTCGCGTGGGACCAGGCCGACGCGCTCGAGTGGGCCAAGCGGCGCGGCGCGCGCTCGGGCCGCACCGCGTGGCAATATGTCACCGAGCTCGCCGGCCGCGCGGGACGGCAGCTCTAGCGCCTCACTCCGCCGTGATCTGCGCGAAGTCGTCGCCGAAGCTCGCCGCGTTGCCGCGCAGCTCGCGCTGGGGCGGCAGGCGGTCGCCGCCGAGCCGGCCGATCGCCGCCGCCGGCTTGGCCCCCGGGGCGGTCACCCGCCAGATGATGCCGGCAGTGTCGTCGGTCACCAGCAGCGCGCCGTCCTTGGCGAACGCGACCCAGGTCGGCCGGCCGCGCGTGGTCTTGCCGTCCTTCGCCAGGAAGCCGGTCAGCAGCGGCACCGGCTTGCCCGCCGGGTTGCCGCGCGCATCGAACGGCACGTAGATCACGTCATAGCCCGACTTGGGCTCGCGGTTCCACGAGCCGTGCCGCGCGATCACCGCGCCTGAGGCGAACTTGTCGCCGAGCGTTTCGCCGCCGCTGGTGAACGCAAGGCCGAGCGCCGCGACGTGCGGTCCCAGCGCATAGCGCGGGATGCGGATGTAGGTCTGGTTGAACCCGTCGGGCTGCGGCGCCTCGACCCGCTCGTCGAAGGTGTTGCGCCACCACACCCATGGCCATCCGTAGTCGGTGCCGATCGGCACATCGGTCAGGTAATCGGGCACCATGTCCGAGCCCAGCATGTCGCGTTCGTTGACCGTCGACCACAGCTCGCCGCTCCAGGGGCTGAAAGCGAGGCCGTTGGGGTTGCGCATGCCGCGGGCGAACAGGCGGCCGCTCTTCTTGTCCAGGTTGTAGTTCCAGATCGCGGCGCGGCCGGTCTCGGCCTCGATCCCGTTCTCGGCGATGTTCGAAGCGGAGCCGACGGTGACGTAAAGGTCCTTGCCGTCGGGCGAGAGTGCGACGTTGCGCATCCAGTGATTGCCGCCGCCGGGCAGGTCCATCAGCTTAACCGGCTTGCCCTCGAGACTGGTCGCGCCGAGCGCGTAGGGAAACGCCAGCAGCGCATTGTGATTGCCGACGTAAAGCGTGCCGTCCTTCCACGCCATGCCGCCGGGCGAAGAGAGCGCGGGGTTCGCCAGCAGCGTGCGCTGATCCGCGCGGCCGTCGCCGTCGGTGTCGCGCAGCAGCGCGATCTTGTTGGGCGTCGGCACGTCCGCGCCGGCTTTGCGGAAGAGGAACTTCTGCACCATCCCGGTCAGCCCGCCCGGATCGCCCGAGCCAGGCCGGTTGGTCAGCGTGACCAGCACATCGCCGTTGGGCAGCACCAGCATCACGCGTGGGTGATCGAGCCCTTCGGCGAAACGCGTGACCGTCAGCCCTTGCGCGGGCGTGGGCGCTTCGTTCGCCTTCCAACCCACCGGCTCGGCGATACCGACGGTGGGGAAGCTCTCTGCGCGCACGTCGGTCAACTGCGGATCGGTGCCGGTGACCGCGGCGAGCGCGAGCTTCGCGCGGTCGGGGGTGGCGAGATAGGCGACGACGCCGATGATCACTAGGATCGCGACGAGGACGCCGACGAGGAACTTGCGGCCGATGCTCATGAGCCAAGCGTAGGACGCCGAGCGGCTTGCGGCAACGGCGTGCTACACTACATGCCGGCCCATGTACGATTTCCGCCCCGATGCCGCGCTCGGCAAGCCCGAGCTCTACCGCCAGCTCACCGATGCCGCCGCCGCGCTGACCGAGGGCGAACGCGACGGGATCGCCAACATGGCCAATGTGGCGGCGCTGGTCTGGGAGTATCTGCCCGATCTCAACTGGGCGGGGTTCTACCGCACAGTTGGGGGGGAACTCGTACTCGGCCCGTTCGCTGGCCGGCCGGCCTGTATCCGCATCCCGTTCGGACAGGGCGTATGCGGCGCTGCGGCGGCGAGCGCAACGACCCAGCTGGTGCCCGACGTGCATGCCTTCCCCGGTCACATCGCCTGCGACGCCGCCAGCCGCTCCGAGCTAGTGGTGCCGGTCGTGCGCGATGACGCGGTGATCGCGGTGATCGACCTCGACAGTCCGAGTCCGGCGCGCTTCGATGCCGAGGATGCAGCCGGCGTCGAAGCGCTCGCCGCGATGCTGGCCTCGCGCATTTAGCGACCCGTTTCGGGACGGCCGCGCGGGGCCACTTGGGCCGCCGCGTAAGGAGATGCTAAATTTTCCGTTAACGCGCGCCGACTCGGGCGCCCGCACAACGGGGAATCACATGCGTCTGCCAGTTGCTCGCCGCCTTCTCGCTATCTCCGCCGCTGCCGGCGCGCTTGCTGTGGGTGCGCCTGCGGTGGCCCAGGAGGCGGGGAGCTACGAATATGCGCAGCCCGCGCCCGCTGGCGCGGTGGTGTTCCGCAGCGACCCAATGGTTCAGGCGCTGCCCCTGCCGCCCGCTCCGCCGCCTCCGCCGGTGGCCGGAGAATGGGTCGAGGACGCGGCGGATCTGCCGCCGCCACCTCCGATGCCGCCGATGCCCCCCGTGCCGCCCGCGCCGCCCGAAGTGGTCTATGCAGCACCGCCCGCCGCGTACGCCGTGCCGCACACCTATGGCGCACCCTATCACTACCCGGGCGCCTATCCCGGTTACGCCCAAACGCTGCCGCCGCAGTTCGACCGCGACGGCTGGCTCGCCAATTGCCATGAGCGAATCCGCGGGGTCGATCGCAAGGATCGCGCGGGCGTGATCGGCGGGTTGCTCGGCGCGGTGGTGGGCGGCGTCGTCGGCAACCGGGCGTGGGATTCCAAGCGTCTCGCCGGCACCTTGCTGGGCGCGGGCGTGGGCGGGATCGCCGGGGTCGCGATCGGCACCGCGATCGGCGCGGTCGGTGAGCGGCGGCACGAGGACGAGTGCGCGTTCTACCTCGATCGCTACATGGCGAACGGATACGGCCATCCGGGCTACGGCTACGGATACCCCGGCTACGGTTACGGGTACGGCGGCTACGCGCTGGTCCCGGTGCTGGTCGCCGTCCCGCAGCGCCAGGTCGTACGCGAGACGGTGACCGAGGAGTGGGTCGACGTGCCGGTGCGCAGCCGCTCGATTCCGCCGCGCCACCACCCGGCGCCGCGCCCGGCCAAGCCGACCAAGTACATCAAGACCCGCTGAGCGCGACCGCGCGGCGCGGAGGGCGCTCGCGCTTCTTGCGATCCTTTGCGGCGATTCGCCCGGTGGTGAGCTGACCGTCGCCCGCGCCGTCATTGGCGATCGCCGCGGGTTGGCAGGCGAGCGGGTGGTCGTCTCCCCTCTCGAGCGCGACGCCCTTGAGATCCACCACGCAGAACTGCCCGGCATTGCCGACCATCAGGCGTGTATCGCCGGTGCCGGCGTTGATCTCCGCGACCCCGTCGAAACCGACGATGGTCGTCTCGCCCGACGGCAGCGCCTTGACCGGCAGGCCCGCGGGCAGTGGTTGGCCGCTGGGGTCGGTAAGCTTGCGCAGGACGGGGCGGAAGCGCAGCGTTTCGATGTCCACCAGCGCCACAGCGCGGCGCGGCACGCGGATGAAGTGGGTGGTCTCGCGCACCAGGGCGTCGGCGGGGAGCTTGTCGGCCTTGACGTCGATCTTGATCGTCGCCTGCGCGGGGATGTCCTGCACCAGCAGCAGCCCGCTCTCGTCGGTCACGCCGACATCCTGGTTCTCGCGGGTGATCGGGATCCCGCCGACCTTGCCGGTGCGCACCAGCGCATAGCTGCCGCCCGACTGGTTGCGCGCGAACACCGTCCCGCCCGCGAGCAGCAGCGTGCCGCGCGCATTGGCGCGGGCGGCGAACTTGCCGTCGACCTCCTCGATCTGGCCGTCGAGGAACACCCGCCGGTCGCGCCAGGTCAGGCCGCCGGTCAGCCGCTGGCTGGTCTCCGAGACGTTCATCTGCCCCCGATAGCCGAACTCGCCGTCGGCTTGCGCATCGTGCGCGTAGGTTGCCGAGCCAGCCAGGTTACCATCGTCGTAGCTGGCATAGGCACCCGCATTGGTTCGCCCGCCCAGGCTGAGCGAGATGCCGATGGCCGCCGAGTACGCGGTGCCGCTGTTCCCGCGCCGCATGCCGCCGCCCGCGAACAAAGTCGCGCGCTTGGAAAGCCGGGCGCGGAAGTTGGCGTTGAGCACCTCGCTATCGCGGTCACCCAGGCCCGTCGGCAACAAGCTGCGGTACTGCTGCCGGGCGTACGACAGCTGCAGCTCGCTATCGGCGCTAAAGCGGTAGAAGAACTGCGCCGCGTATTCCCGCGGGGGTGGATCGTCGCCGAGCCGGGTGGCGACATCGCGGTAGTTTGCACTCGGCAAAGTTGCGCGAATGCTTCCGCCCAACTTCGGCCCGACCGATTCGAGCGCGACATGGAGCAAAGTACCCGTTCCGGCGATGGAATCGCGGCTCATGCGCGCTTCTACGGTCGCCAGCGCGACTTTGGCGATCACGAAGTCGCCCCGGACGCCGGCATTGCCGACACCTTGCGTCCACTCGCCACTCGCCTCGAGCGTCAGATACGACGAAAGGCCCCGCCTGACATAGGCGGTGGCCGCAAGTTGTCCGTAGTCGTTGCTGACGATGCCGTATCGTCGTCGGACGAATCCGGCGTTGACCGCGAAGTCCGTGGTGTGCGGCGCGAGCAATTCGTTGGAGATGTAGAACCGCGCGGTCTGGACGACTTCGCGCCCCAGCGCGTCGCGCAGGATCACTGACGCCTCGCCCCGGCCGGGCTGGCTGGGCACGTTGCGCACGGTGAAGTCGCCTGGCGCAACTTCTCCCAGTTGGTAGCGCTGGTCGCCCGCAAGCACGTCGATCGTGGTCGGGACCGCGACGCTGCCGGCGAATTCGGGCAGCGGCACGGTCACGAGATCGGGCCTGAGGTCGAAATCGGAGGCGATCTGCACACCGCCCATGCGTACCGCGCGCTGGCTCTGGCTGCCGGCGCTGACGAAGTCACCCACCGAGGCGCTCCAGCCTTTCTCAGGGAACGCGAGCCGCGCAGTGGTATCGAGCCGCAACAGGGCGGGCGAGCCGAGCTGCGGATCGGTCGCCGCGCGGGCGCTGCTGTTGAGCGCGAAGTTGCCGTAGACGACTGTCGCGGAGACCAGCCCGCCGGCGCTCGAGTGCCCACGCGCGACCGTGGCGGTAAGGTCGTAGTCCACCCGCAGCGCCAGCAGCGGCGCGCTTTCGCTGGCCGCTTCCCCGCGCGCGGCGAAGTCCTTGAGGTTGTCGCCGTCGCCGTGGCGAAACAGCTTCACGCTCAGCCGCTGGCGCAGGCTGTCGTACTTCCATTCGTAGAGCTTGAGATCGGCCAACTTGATCGGCCCATCGACGCCATCGGGTACCGGCAGGCCGGCGGCGCGGGCGTCTTCGGCGTTGATCGTCAGCGCGCTGCCCGAGCCCGCGACCGTGATCATGCGCGCGCGGCTGCGGCCGTCGACGGTGATCTCCGACAGGCGCGGGCCGTCGTCGGGACGGACGGTCTGGGCGGTCAGGCCCTTGGGAAGTTCGAAAGGGTCGCTCTGCGCCGCGAGCGGGGTGCCGGCGAGTGCCGCCAGCGCCGCGATCAGGGCAGAGGAGGGCCTAGCTGCACGTCGAGCGAGGCTGGGCATCGACCGTCCGGCCGTCGATCGAGACGGTGACGGTCACCGGTCCCAATGAACAGGCGTTCTCCACGGGCCAGGCGATGGTCGAGTTACCCAGGACATAGCGCAGCGAATTGCGCTCGACCGGCACCGATGTGCCGTTCGCTGTCTTGACGTCCAGTTGCAGGACGCGCGCGGTCGCGCCGCCGGTGTTCGCAAGCTCGATCCCGTTCACGCCGATCCGCCAGTCGAGCTGGGCGGGGGCGGTCTTGGCGCGGTCGAGGAACATCGGCACGGCAAAGCGAATGCGCGCTTCCGCGGCGCCCGCACGGGCAGCGGCGGGATCCGGCAACTGGTCGACGACCAGCCGGTAGCGTTTCTCGCCCGGCGAGGCCGCACCCGAGCGCAGCACGCGCACGATCTGCGTCTCTCCCGGCGGGATGGAGGCAATGGACGGAGAAATCGTCAGGTCCGAGCTCGCTTCGTACACGTCCTCGCCGCCCGCCTGGCTCCAGGCGAACAGACGGGACTGCACCGGCAGGGCGCGTTCCGACGTATTGGTCAGCATGACCGTGGCACCGCGGTCGGCATCGTCGATTTCGATGCGCAGCGGGCTGATGGCGAGACCCGCGCCGAACTCGCCGGGGGCGGCCGGCGCGGGGCTCGTCAGGAGCATTCCGGAGAGGCACGATCCGCCGATCGTCAGTGCGGCCAAGGCGCGCAGGGTATGGATACGGCGGATCATCACGTGTCTCTCCGGGAAAGGGCTCAGTAGTTGACGGTGACCGTCACGGTGTCCTTGTAGTCACCGGCGGCAACCGCGGTCTGCACCGGCACGCGGCCGTACAGGGTCATCGCCTGCTCGGTGCCGTCGCCCACGCCGGTCTTGCCCGCGGTCGGGCTCCAGGCGGCGGTGCGGCTCGAATCCGAGTAGATGTCGTAGTTCACGGTCGCCGACGAGGTGGTCGACAGCAGCTTGCGCTGGGTGGTCGCACCGGCGTTGGCACCGTAGCTGACGAACACCGTGTAGGGCGCGGTCGGGGTGCACTTCACGGTGGTGGCCGACGAGGTGTCGATGTTGGCGGCGAACGAGTTGGTCGTGCCGAAGTCGAGCGGCTGCGCGGTGACGCTGCAGGCCGAGCTGACGTTGAGCGAAACCTGGACGGTGCCGGTGGCGGTACCCGCGAGGGCCGGCGTCGAGGCGATGGCGGCAGCGGCCGCGATCCCGAAAGCAATCTTACGCATTATGTATTCCCCTAACGATCGGCAGTAAAAGCCGCCGCCGTTGATACGGGCAATTACTTGCCAATTCGCTAATCGTATTTACGACGTTAGCGCTCCGGTATGGGAGAATACCTAGGATGTGATGGTTAATTCGGAGTAAACGCTTAACCACGCGCACAACGATCGCGCGAATCGCTCAGAAATTGAGCGTGACCGTCAGCGTGTCCTTGTAGCCGCCAGCGGGAATCAGTGCGGCGATCGTCACCCTGCCGTAGACGGGAATGCTCTGCGCCGCGCCGGTGCCCGAATTGCCGGCGAAGTTCTTGCCGGCGCCCTTGCCCCACACCGCAGTCCGTGCCGCGTTGAAGTAGACATTGTACGGGATCGTCGCACCGCCGGCGCTGATCATGCGGCGCTTGTTGGTGGCCTGGGGCTGCGCGCCGTCGTCGATGTCGATCGAGTAGTCGGTGTTGGGCGTGCACTTTACCGTCAGGTTGGTCGACGAATCGATGATCAGGCCGATGAGCGGATTGGGCGCTACGAACATCAGGTCCGACGTCTGCAGCGAACAGCCGCTCACCACGGTGACCTTGGCATCGACTGTGTTGGTCGCCTGGCCCGCGAGCGCAGGGGTGCCGGCGGCCATCAGCCCCCCGGCGATCCCTATTGCTGACATGCGGCGCAGACGCCTCGTCACGCTCTTCCCCCAACGATCCAGAGGAGAGCAATTAGGGGAATTCCGTTAGGGGAAGGTAAACGGCCCGGAAACCAGACGCCGCGACGCGGCCGCCGCTAGATGTCCCCGCCCGTAAGCCGCTGACAAATCAGGTCGAGTTGGTCGAGCGTCCGATAGCGGATGGTCACCGCGCCCGACCGCGGATCGGCGTCGGTCTTGATCTGGACGCTGAGGCCGAGGAATTCCTCGAGGTGCCGCTGGACTGCGGCGATGTCGGCGTCCTTGGTCGGGTCGCGCGCGACGCGCGTTTGCCGGCGGGCGGCACCGCCGTCGCCACCCTTGCGCACGAGCCGCTCGATATCGCGCACCGTCAGCGCTTCGCTCACCGCGCGCTCGGCCAGTGTGGCCGCCTCCGGCTGGCCGATCAACGCGCGGGCGTGGCCCATCGATAGCGCGCCCTGCTCGACCAGGTCGAGCACCGCGTGCGGCAACTGCAGCAGCCGCTGCAAGTTCGCGACATGGCTGCGCGACTTGTCGACCAGCTTGGCGATGTCGGCCTGCGTCAGTCCCTCGTCGTCGGCGAGACGCTGGTAGGCGCGCCCCTCCTCGACCGGGTTGAGATCCTCGCGCTGCAGATTCTCGATCAGCGCCAGCGCCATGACCTCGCGCTGGTCGAGCTCGCGCACCAGCGCGGGTATCTCGTGCAGGCGCGCCTTCTGCGCCGCGCGCCAGCGGCGCTCACCGGCGACGAGGCGATAGCGGCCCTGCCCCTGCGGCGTGACGATGACCGGCTGGATCACCCCGCGCTGCGCGATCGACTGCGCGAGTTCCTCGAGCGCGGCCTCGTCGAAACGCTTGCGCGGCTGGCCGGGCAGCGGCTCGATCGCCGAGACGGCAATGTTGGCGAGGCCTTCGCGCGGATAAGTGGCTGTTTGCGCAGGAGAAGAGGGCGCGTTGAGATCGCGCACCACCAGCGGTTCCTCGCGCCGTGTCTCCCCGAGCAGCGCACCCAACCCGCGGCCGAGCTTCTTCTTCGGATCGCCCTTGGGCCGGTCGGGAACCGAAAAGCGAATCGGATCGGTCGGATTGCTCATGCGGCCTTCCTCGTCTCGGGCAGGCGCCCGATCAGCTCGCGCGCGAGGGCAATGTAGGCGCGGCTGCCGGGGCAGTTGTGGTCATAGACCAGCGCCGGGAGCCCGTGGCTGGGCGCCTCGGACAGGCGGACGTTGCGCGGGATGACCGATTCGAACACCAGCGGGCCGAGGCACGAGCGCACGTCGTCTGCCACCTGGTCGGTCAGCCGGTTGCGCCGGTCGAACATCGTTAGCACCACGCCGATGATGCCGAGATCGGGATTGAAACGCTGCTGCACCCGCTCGACCGTCTGCAGGAGCTGCGATAGCCCTTCGAGCGCGAAGAATTCGCACTGCAGCGGCACCAGCAGGGTATCGGCCGCACCGAGCGCGTTGAGCGTCAGCAGCCCAAGCGATGGCGGACAGTCGATGAAGGCGATCTCGTGACCCTTGTGGTCGGCGAGCGCCTTGGTCAGCCGCGCGGTGCGGTCATCGACCGAAACGAGCTCGATTTCTGCCCCTGACAGGTCGACCGTTGCCGGCACGATATCGAGACCGGGAATGCCGGTCGGCTGGATGCACTCTTCGAGCGTCGCATCTTCGACCAACAGGTCGTAGCTTGAGCTGGCGCGTTCCTCACTGCCGACGCCCATTCCGGTCGAGGCATTTCCTTGCGGATCGAGGTCGATTAGCAAGGTTTTCCAACCGGTTGCGGCCATCGCGGTGGCGATGTTGATGGCCGTGGTGGTCTTGCCCACCCCGCCTTTCTGATTGGCGATGGCAATCGTGATCATCGCTGCTGGCCTTCCGCAATTCGCCCCACGACTATCCCCGAATCCGCGTCCGTTGCCGATTGTTCCACGTGAAACGCTGTTTTGAGGCTTTTCGGCAATTCTGCGACTTCCTGCGCCGCCGAGCGGCCCTTCGGCAACAACCACAGCGTGTCGCTTGTGGAAAAGCGTCGCGCAAGTTTGATCAGTTTGGGCAGCGGCGCAAAGGCGCGTGCCGAAATGACACCGACGGGTCGGGCGGCGACATCTTCCAGTCTGCGCCCTTCGATTGAGCAGGTTGACAACTCCAACGCCTCAGCGGCCTCGGTGAGCCATTCGACACGGCGACGACGCGATTCGACTAGAGTGACGTCCCATCCCGGCCGCATCGCCGCGATCACCAGGCCAGGAAAACCGGCGCCGGTTCCAAGGTCTAGCCAACTCGTTGTTTCACGTGGAACATAGTCGAGTAGCTGTGCACTGTCGGCGATGTGCCTCTGCCACACACTACTGAGCGAGGCCGCAGCGATGAGGTTCTGCCGGGTATTCTCGGCTGCCAGCATGGCCAGCAGCCGCTCGAGGCGGGCCAAAGCCGCACCGTCGCACCGCGCCGCAACAAAGGCGCGCGCTTCCTCTTCGCCTGAAATCATGCCGCCTCTTGAACGCGGCGGGCGTGCACGAGAAGCGCAGCCAGTGCCGCCGGCGTGATTCCGGGCACCCGTCCAGCGGCCGCCAAGCTATCGGGCCGCGCCGCTTCGAGCCGCTCGACCATCTCGTTCGACAAACCGGGCACGGACCCGAACGGGAACTCGGAAGGTATGGCCAGGCTCTCGCTGGCGCGCAGGTCGCGCAACTCGGCCTCGTGCCGGGCGAGGTACGGCGCATAGGCCGCGTCCTCGGCGAGCTCGATCCCGACCTCGTCATCCGCGAAGCCTGCGGGCAGCCATTGATCGAGCGCCTCCGCATCTATTGCATCATGCGCGAGCCAGGCGCGAAGGCTCTTGGCCGGCTGATCGGCGCGTGCGCCCGCCACTTCCCGCGCGGGAATGAAGACATCGAGCTGCTTGTTCCACGTGGCACGCTGTGCCTCGCGTTGCTCGAACCACGCGCGGCGCTGCTTGCCAACCGCGCCCAAGGCGATTGCGAGGGGCGTCAGGCGAGTGCCGGCATTGCTCGCCCGCAATCGCAGGCGATATTCCGCGCGGGCCGTGAGCATGCGGTAGGGCTCGCTCACGCCGTGGAGGGTGAGGTCGTCGACCATCACTGCGATATAGGAATTCGCGCGGTCGAGCGCCGGCGTATCGCGCTCCAACACGGCGGCAGCCGCGTGCATGCCGGCGACGAGGCCCTGGGCGGCCGCCTCCTCGTATCCGGTCGTGCCGTTGATCTGACCCGCGCAGTAGAGCCCAGGGATGGCGCGCAACTGCAGCCCCCGATCGAGCGAGCGCGGATCAATGTGATCGTACTCGACTGCATAGCCCGGCACTGCCATCTCGACCGCGCCCAGCCCGTCCATGGTCCGCAGCATCGCAAGCTGGACGTCGGCCGGCAGCGAGGTGCTGACCCCGTTGGGATAGACCATCGTGGTGGACAGACCCTCGGGCTCGAGGAACACCTGATGCCCGTCGCGGTCGCCGAAGCGATGGACCTTGTCCTCGATCGACGGACAATAGCGCGGCCCCTGCGCGCCGATCGCCCCGCTGAACAGGGGCGAGCGATCGAAGTTCGCGCGGATCACGTCGTGCGTCTCCGCGGTAGTGCGGGTGATCGCGCACGAGAGTTGCGGATTGGCGCGCGCCCTGGTCAGCGGCGACATCGTCCAGGTCTCGGCATCCGAGGCCTGCTCTGCAAGATACGCCCAATCAATCGTCCGCCCGTCGAGCCGCGGCGGTGTGCCGGTCTTGAGCCGGCCCATCGGCAGGCTCGCCTCGCGCATTTGCGCCGCGAGACGCTGAGCCGATTGCTCGCCGATTCGTCCGCCGGTGTAGCGCTCCTCGCCGCGAAACAGAGTTCCGCCGAGGAAAGTGCCGGTGCAGAGGATCACTGCGCGCGAGGTCAGCCGGCTTCCGTCGGCAAGTTCCAGGCCCGCAATCCGTCCGCTCTCGATGATCAGCGCGGCCGCCTCTCCGGCGATCGGCGTGAGATCGTCCTGCCCGCGCAGGATCCGCTGTACCGCAGCCTTGAACAGCACGCGGTCGGCCTGGACACGCGGACCCCACACCGCGCTCCCCTTCGAGCGGTTGAGCATCCTGTAGTGGATCGCGGCTGCATCGGCCGCGCGCGCAATCACCCCGTCGAAGGCATCGACCTCGCGGACGAGGTGCCCCTTGCCAAGTCCGCCGATCGCCGGATTGCAGCTCATGGCGCCAATGGCGTCGAGATCGAAGGTGACCAACCCCACCCGCGCGCCCATCCGCGCGGCGACTGCGGCCGCCTCGACGCCGGCGTGCCCGCCGCCGACTACCAGGATGTCGAAATGTGCCATATCAGCCGCCGATAGGTCAGCGGGGCGCCGAGGTCAAAGTCGCCGGTGTTCCACGTGAAACACTACTTGCCGATGCAAAACCGGCCGAACAGCGCATCGAGCATGTCCTCAGTCGAGGCACGCCCCGTAATGCGGTCGAAGGCAACCCGCGCGGTGCGCAGGTTCTCAGCCTTAATCAACGGGTTAGATGAAATCGTGCCAAGCGAATCCCGCGCTTCCGCCAGCAACGCGTGCTGCCGCCGGTTGAGCGCCGCCGCACCAGGAGCGGCCATCGCGCTTCGCGCGTGACCGACCAGCAGGTCCTTGAGTTGCGCCACCCCAGCCCCGCTCGCGGCCGAGACTGCTGCCTTTGCGGCACGCTTGGTCTGGCCGAGGTCGCTCTTGGCCGAGATCTCCCAGGCACCATCCGGTCCCTCGCCTTCCGGACCTAGCCAGAGAACCAGATCGGCTCGCTCCAAGGCGCCCCGAGCCCGCGAAATACCCTGCACCTCGATCTCGTCGGTCGAGCTGTCTCTTAGACCCGCCGTATCGACAAAGGTGAATGGCACCCCGCCGATCGCCACAGGGCGCTCGAGCAAATCGCGCGTGGTCCCCGGCGTCGGCGCAGTAATGGCCGCCTCATCCTCGATCAAGACATTGAAAAGGGTCGATTTTCCAGCGTTTGGCGGCCCAGCGAGCACAACCCTGAACCCCTCCCGCAGCGGCTCGACCAACGGCCTGTCGAGCCAGCCACCAATCTCGTCGGCCAAATCCTCGACCGCTGTAGCGAACTCCGGCGACAGCTCGGCGACATCATCCTCATCGCCAAAGTCGAGCACCGCCTCCACCTGCGCACCGAGCGCGAGGACTCGCTTGCGCCAATCCTCGACCTGCCGCGACAGCACCCCGCCCGCCGCCGCCAACGCAGCGCGGCGCTGCAGCTCGGTCTCGGCGGTGAGGAGGTCGGCGAGTCCCTCGGCTTCGGCCAGGTCGATCCTGCCATTGGCGAACGCCCGCCGCGTGAATTCGCCCGCGGCCGCCCGGCGCAGGCCCGGAACCACCCCCAACGCCGCTTCGACCGCCGCAACCACCGCCCGCCCGCCGTGGAGGTGCAGCTCGGCGACATCCTCCCCGGTCGCGGTGCCCGGCCCCGGCAGCCACAATACCAGCGCCCGGTCGAGTTCCACACCGTCGCCACCACGCAAGACAGCCGAAGTCGCGCGCCGCTCCGGGGTTACCCGGCCGGCCAGTTGCTCGAGCGCCCGACCCGCCGCTGGACCGCTGATCCGGACGACCGCGATTCCGGCCGGCGGCGCGCCGCTCGACAGGGCGAAAATCGTATCCATGGGGGCAGGTTGAATCATTTGTGCGCCGAGCAACGCCCGCGCGTCAGGCGTCCTTGTCGCCCTTCGCCGGCTTGCCCGCCGCGGTCGCGCCCTCGATGAAATTCTGGAAGAATTTCAAGCCGACCTGCCCCATCGGCGCCATCTGACCGGCGACTTCGTGCAGCTTGTCGATGCTGCCCACGCCCTTCATCGCCTTGGCCATCAGGTCGACATAGACCTCGTTCGCCTTGCCGACATCGGGCAGGCCCATGAAGCTGCGCGCCTCTTCGGGGGTGCAATCGATCTCGATGTGGACCTTCATGGCGGGCTCCTGCGTTGGGCCAGCGACACCTGTCACAGGGGTTTGGCAAAGTCCATCGCGGCGGGCTAGGCACGCGGCGACGACAAGGGAGACGATCATGGGCGAGACGGTGCGCATCAACAAACTGGAGGGCGACGGCACCTTCCCCGCGTACCGCGCCGATCCAGTCGGAGAAGCCAAGGCCGCGATCATCGTCATCCCGGAGATCTTCGGGGTCAATCCGGGCATCCGTGCCAAGTGCGATGCCTGGGCCGCCGAGGGCTATCTGGCCGTCGCGCCCGACATCTTCTGGCGCTTCGCCGAGGGCGAGGAGCTCGATCCAGACGTGCCCGAGCAATTCCAGCGCGCGCTTGAAAACATGGGCAAATTCAAGGGCGACGAGTGCATCCGGGATGTCGAGGCGCTGATCCACTGGCTCAAGCGCGAGCAGGGCGTGGCGAAGGCCGGGCTGGTCGGTTTCTGCCTCGGCGGCTTCATCGCATACATCGCCGCCACCCGCACCGACATCGATGCTTCGGTCGGCTACTACGGCGTCTCGATCGACCAGCACGTCAATGAAGCGCACGCGATCGCCAACCCGCTGATGCTGCACATCGCCGGGGCCGATCACTTCGTCACCGCCGACGCCCAGGAGGCGATCCATGCCGCGCTCGATGACCATCCCAAAGTCACGCTGCACGATTATCCCGGCCTCGATCATGGCTTCGCCGCAGAGATGGGCAATCGTCGAAACGAGGAGGGCGCGAACCTTGCCGACCAGCGCACCCGCGACTTCCTCGCCGAGCATCTGACCGCATGATCAACCGCGCACGCTGGCGCTGGTCGGCCAATACGGCGACCCGCTTTGGCCTGCCGGCGGCGCTCCTCGCCCTGAGCATTGTCTTCGCGCTGTGGTGGCGCTGGGGCCTGATCCTGACGCTGCCCCTGCTTGCCATTGCGCTGTGGGACTTCTTTCAGCGCAAGCACACGCTCCGCCGCAACTATCCGCTCCTCGCGCGGGTGCGGTGGATCATGGAGGACTTGCGGCCGTTCGCGCGCGCCTATGTGGTCGAAGGTGATCTCGACGGCCGGCCGTTCAACCACGACGAGCGCGCGCTGGTCTATGCCCGATCCAAGGGCGAACTGGACTCGCACCCGTTCGGCACCGAGCTCGACGTCTATTCGGACGAGTACCAGTGGCTCGCGCACTCCATCGTGCCCAACGAGGCCGCGCCGACCGAGTGGCGGGTCGATGTCGGCGGACCGCAGTGCGCCAAGCCCTACTCCGCCGCGCTGCTGAATATCTCGGCGATGAGCTTCGGCTCGCTCTCGGCCAACGCGATCATGGCGCTCAACAAGGGCGCCGCGGCGGGCGGCTTCTATCACGACACCGGCGAAGGCGGGCTGTCGCGCTATCACCGCACGCACGGCGGCGACCTCGTGTGGGAGATCGGCAGCGGCTATTTCGGCTGCCGCGATGACGATGGCCGGTTCGACCAAGCGCGCTTCGCGGACACCGCGCAGATCGACCAGGTGAAGATGGTCGAGATCAAGCTCAGCCAAGGCGCCAAGCCGGGCCATGGCGGGGTACTGCCCGGCTCGAAGGTGAGCGCCGAGATCGCCGCCGCGCGCGGGGTGCCGCAAGGCAAGGACTGTATCTCTCCCGCCGCGCATTCGACCTTCTCGACCCCTGTCGGCCTGCTCGAATGGGCCGCCAAGCTGCGCGACCTCTCTGGCGGGAAGCCAGTCGGAATCAAACTCTGCGTCGGGCGTCCGCACGAGGTATTCGCGATCATGAAGGCGATGCGCGAGACCGGCATCCGGCTCGATTACATCGTCGTCGATGGCGGCGAGGGCGGAACGGGCGCGGCGCCGGTGGAGATGTCCAACCGAGTAGGGATGCCGCTGCGCGAGGGGCTGATCCTGGTGCGCAACGCGCTGGTCGGCTGCGGCCTCAAGGGCGACATCAGGCTCGCCGCCGCGGGCAAGGTTCACTCAGGCGCCGGAATCGCGATGAACTTCGGGCTCGGCGCCGACTGGTGCAACGCGGCGCGCGCCTTCATGTTCGCACTGGGCTGCGTGCAATCGATGCGCTGTCACGAGGATACCTGTCCCACCGGGATCACCACCCAGGACGCGACCCGTCAACGCGGACTGGTGGTGCCCGACAAGGCCGAGCGCGTCGCGCGCTTCCAGCGCCAGACGCTGCACGGCTTGCGCGAGCTGGTCGTCGCTATGGGCCTCGAAAACCCCTGGCAGATCACCGCCGCGCACATCAATGAACGCCTCGACAGCGCGCGCGCCGCGCCGATCGACGAGATCTACGGGTTCCTGAAGGAAGGAGCCCTGCTCGACGACCCCGCATCCACGCAGTATGCCAGCGTATGGGACCGGGCCCAGGCGGGGAGCTTCGCCGCGGCCAACTGAGGGGAAAGCCGATGAGCGCCGAACGCGGACTGAAGAACTGGCACCGGGTGCTCGAAGGCGGCAACCAGCCCGAGGCGCTGGCCGAGATCATCCGCGAGGACGCAGTGTTCCACTCGCCGGTGGTGCACACGCCGCAGGAGGGTCGCGCCAAGGTCGTCGGCTATCTCGCCGCGGCGGGAGTCGTGCTCAACACCGACAAGTTCCGCTACGTGCGCGAGTTCGCCGACGGCGACAACGCGCTGCTCGAATTCGTCACCGAGCTCGACGGAATCCACATCAACGGCGTCGACATCATCACCTTCGACGCCGACGGCATGATCAAGGACTTCAAGGTCATGGTCCGCCCGCTGAAGGCGATCAACAAGGTGTGGGAGTTGATGGGCGCGCAGCTTCAGCGGCAAAACGGCTGATGGTTCCAAGAACCCTTCTCGCCGGCCTGTTCCTGGCTGGCAGCGCCCCGGCCGCCGCGCTCGAACCAGTGGTCGACATCGGCCACGATGTCGAAACCCGCCTCGATGCCGATTTCGATGGCGATGGCCGCGTGGACATCGCCTACATCACCACCGACGGCGAGACCCGCAATCTGTATGTCACACTGGCGGCAGGGGAATCCGAGTATCTTCCCCTCGATACCACTCCGCTTGGGTCCGGCGAGCTGACCTTCGCCAAAGGCGTCCTGGTGTTCGAAGACCTGACCGGCGGCACCACGGCCTACTCGACGACCCGCCGCTACCGTTTCGACGAAGAGGCGGGCCGGATGCGCCTGATCGGCTTCGACAGCACCCTCTACAGCCGCACGTACGCGCATGACGGGTACGAGCTGAGCTGGAACCTCCTTACCGGCAAGCTGATCACCCGCGAGCTGCATCTCAACAAGAAGGGCGGCGACGCGGCCTACGATCCGATTGTCGAGAAGGCGACTATCCGCAAAAGCGGCAAGGTCTGGCTGTTCGACACGCCCGATCCCGAAGCGCTGATGGAGGAAGTGCGCGGGAACTGAGTCCGGCGCTCAATTCAGGTAGGCGAAGTTCTGCACCAACTGGCGCGCTTCGGGCGAGATGAACGCGGGAATCTCCGCGTCGATATTCGCGCGGCGCAGCGCGACGTCGAACGGCAGGTGCATCCGGTGCATCGACCACGTGGGGCAACTGCGCTCCTCAATCGGCTCGTCGATCAGCGTCAGCATGCCCGAGTGCCGCGGATCTCGCGCCAGCGTGGCCATCAGGCTCATCAAGGCGGCCTTGGGCCCTTCGATGAGCTGGAGGAAGTTACGACCGTTGTAGAGTAGGAAACCGGTGATCTCGCGCTCGGCATTGTTGCGCTGAGCGGACTCGACCAGACGGTCGACTTCTTCAGCGGGCAGCCCGCTGGAGGTACTGATATAGACTATGCGGCGCATGCGACCCTCGCCTTGGTGAGGCGCGCGGGTGTGGCAGCTTTCTCACCCAAGTCAAATTTCGCCGCCGCACGGATGGCGGCGGCGAAGCTCGATCTTACTGGTTCATCGTCGCGAAGAAGTCTTCGTTGGTCTTGGAATCCTTCATCTTGTCGAGGAGGAATTCCATCGCGTCGACGGTGCCCATCTGCATGAGGATACGGCGCAGGACCCACATCTTCGAGAGCTTGTCCTTCTCGACCAGCAGCTCTTCCTTGCGGGTACCCGACTTGCCGACGTCGAGCGCGGGGAAGATGCGCTTGTCGGCGACCTTGCGGTCGAGGACGATTTCCGAGTTACCGGTGCCCTTGAACTCTTCGAAGATGACCTCGTCCATCCGGCTGCCGGTATCGATCAGCGCGGTGGCGATGATCGACAGCGATCCGCCTTCCTCGATGTTGCGCGCCGCGCCGAAGAAGCGCTTCGGGCGCTGCAACGCGTTGGCATCGACACCGCCGGTGAGGACCTTGCCCGAGCTCGGCACCACGGTGTTGTAGGCGCGGCCGAGACGCGTGATCGAGTCGAGCAGGATCACCACGTCCTTCTTGTGCTCGACCAGGCGCTTGGCCTTTTCGATCACCATTTCGGCGACCTGCACGTGGCGGGTGGCCGGCTCGTCGAAGGTCGAAGAGATGACCTCGCCCTTCACCGAGCGCTGCATGTCGGTGACTTCCTCGGGCCGCTCGTCGACCAGGAGGACGATCAGGAACACCTCGGGGTGGTTGTCGGTGATCGCCTTGGCGATGTTCTGCAGCAGCACGGTCTTACCCGTACGCGGCGGGGCGACGATCAGCGCGCGCTGGCCCTTGCCCTGGGGGCTGATGATGTCGATCACCCGCGCCGACTTGTCCTTCACCGTCGGATCGGCGGTGTCGAGCACCAGCTTCGATTCGGGATAGAGCGGGGTGAGGTTGTCGAAGTTGGTCCGGTGGCGGACCTGGTCGGGATCCTCGAAATTGACGCTCTTGAGGCCGGTCAGCGCGAAGTAGCGCTCGCCGTCCTTGGGCGCGCGGATCTCGCCTTCGACGGTGTCACCGGTGCGCAGGCCCCATTTGCGGACCTGATTGGGCGAGACGTAGATATCGTCCGGGCCGGCGAGGTAGTTCGCCTCGGGGCTACGCAGGAAGCCGAAGCCGTCCTGCAGCACCTCGATAGTGCCGACCCCCATGATGGGCTCTTCGTATTCCTCGTCCTCGGCCAGCTCGCGCAGGATGCAGAACATCAGGTCCTGCCGGCGCATGGTGCTGGCGCCTTCGACGCCCAGTTCCTCGGCCATCTCGACGAGCTCGGCCGGGGCTTTCTTCTTCAAATCTTTGAGATGCATTTTGGTATTTCCGTAATGGGATGCGGCCGGCCGGTCATTGGGCTTGGAGAAAGCGGACCGGGCCTTGCGTCAGAGGTGCAAGGGCCTTGGAAGCCGGTTGGTGGCCGCGGGAATAATCTTGTGCCGGTCCGCCGTCAATCGAGCGGACGCACGGCTCGTCGCACGCTCAGATGGGCCGGACGATCACCAGGATGACGATCACCGCAGCGACGACGCCGGGCACCTCGTTGAGCAGCCGCAGCTGTTTGCCGGTGAGCGAGCGTTCGCCGCGCGTTAGCTTCTTTGCGTAACCCGCCATGTAGCCGTGGTAGCCCGACAGCAGCAGGACGAGGAACAGCTTGGCGTGGAGCCAGGGCTGGTCCCACAGATGCTGCGTCGTCGCGAGCAGGATGCCGAGCACCCAGACCACGATGATCGAGGGCATGAGGATGATCTTGAGCAGCTTGCGCTCGCGATCTGCCCACACCGCTTCTTCCGGCGAACCCGGCGCGGCTTCCTGGTGGTAGACGAGGTAGCGCGGGAGCATGAACAGGCCCGCCATCCAGAAGATCATGAAGATCACGTGGCCGGCCTTGAGCCAGAGATAGGTCATCGCGAGCGCGCTTTCCATGGCTGCCCTTTAGAAAAACCCCTGCGCATCTGTCACCCCTGCCAGTGTCGCACCGTGTCGCGCAGGAGCTCGACGTTCGCGATCGGCGTATGCTGGCCGATGCCGTGGCCGAGATTGAAGACATGTGGCCGGTCGGCGAAGGCGTGCAAGATTTGCTCGGTGCGCTCGACCAGGCGCGGTCCGCCGGCGAGCAGCAGCAGCGGGTCGAGGTTGCCCTGCACCGGCAACCCCGCCGGCAATTCGCGCGCGGCCCAAGCTGGGTCGATGGTCTCGTCGACCCCGACCGCATCGACACCGGTCTCACGAGCATAGGCCGCGAGTTTAGCGCCGGCCCCCTTGGGAAAGCCGATCACCGGCACGCCCGGACAGCGCGCCTGCACCGCTACGGCGATGCGCGCGTTGGGCGCGATCACCCAGCGCTCGAACTCGTCGGGTGCGAGTGCGCCTGCCCATGAATCGAACAACTGCACTGCCTCGGCGCCGGCCGCGATCTGACCGGCGAGATATTCGACCGTCACCGCCTCGATCGCGGCGATAATCGCACCGAAGGCACCCGGATCGCGGTAAGCCATCTCGCGCGCGGCGTGGTGGTCCTTCGACCCCTCGCCGGCGACCATGTAGGTGGCCACGGTCCACGGGCTCCCAGCAAAGCCCAGCAGCGTGGTCTCAGGGCTCAAAGCAGCGCGGACCCGAGCCACGGTCCGGTAGATGGCTTCGAGGCGCTCTGGGACGCTCTGAAGGCTCTCCAGGGCATGATCGACCAGCGGAGGAGACAGCCGCGGACCCTCGCCCGGCCCGAAGGTCAGATCCTGGCCCATCGCATGCGGTACGATCAGAATATCCGAAAACAGGATCGCGCCGTCGAACCCGAACCGGCGCACCGGCTGCAGCGTAATTTCCGCCGCGGCCTCGTCGTCGTAGACGAGCGCGAGGAACCCGCCCTTTTCGGCGCGCAGCTCGCGATATTCAGGCAGGTAGCGGCCCGCCTGCCGCATGAGCCACATCGGCACATGCTCGCCCCGATGACCGTTCAGAGTGTCGAGAAGCGCGCCAGGCATGCCTCTTTTTTCCAATCCAATAAGATTCTTAAGAAGATGAAGGAGTCTGTTGGCCCTGTGGAAAGCGGGGATTGCGGCGCCCTGCCCGATTTCTCCCGGCCTGAACAGGGTTGTCGCCCATCCGAATCGCGGGATTCCCGCGTCAATCAATCGTTGTCCACGCTGTCCCCAGCCTGTCGAAAAGCTTGTCGCCATGTCCACAAGCGTCCGGGTTCTCGGCTGGCAGCGGGCATGGAATCGCGGCCCAAGCTTGTCCGCGGTTTCCTCCCGTGGTTTATGCCGGGCCTTCTCCACAGGCGCCCGGACCCCTCATTCGATGCCGCGCATCCACCTCCACCTGCTGTCGGATTCGACCGGCGAGACGCTGGAGATGATCGCCAAGGCCGCGCTCGCCCAGTTCGACGAGGCCGACGTCCAGCGCCACTTCTGGCCGATGGTGCGCTCGAAGCAACACATCGACCGGATCGTGCCCGACATCGCCGCGCACCCCGGCCTCGTGCTGTTCACACTGGTGAATCCTGAGACGAGGACGCGGCTGGAGGAACACTGCCGCGCGATTGGCCTGCCGGCGGTGCCGGTGCTCGATGCGGTGACCGAGGCTTTGGAAAGCCACCTCGGGCAGGAAGCGCACGGGCGACCGGGGCGTCAGCACTCGATGGACGCGGCGTACTTCGCGCGGGTCGACGCCATCCAGTACACCATCGCACACGACGACGGGATCGGGTGGGAGGATTGGGAGGAAGCCGACATCCTCCTCGCCGGTGTGTCGCGCAGTTCGAAGACGCCGACCAGCATCTACCTCGCCAACCGCGGGTACAAAGTCGCCAACATCCCGCTGGTGGTGGAAAGCCCGCCGCCGCCCGCGCTTTATAGCCTGCGCAAGCCGCTGATCGTCGGCCTGACGACTGCGCCCGAGCGGCTGATCCAGATCCGCCGCAATCGGCTGCTGACGATCGCCGAGGGGCGCGAGAGCGACTACGTCGATGCCGAACGAGTGGCGGCCGAGGTCAAGTTCGCCCGCCGCCTGTTCGCCGACAACGCCTGGCCGGTGATCGATGTCACCCGCCGCTCGATCGAGGAGACGGCGGCGGCGGTCATCCGCCTGCTGACCGAGCGGGACGCGCGCGACGGGCCGGCGAGCGTTCGCACCCACCTCGCATGACGCTGATCCTCGCCTCCAAAAGCGCGTCGCGCCGGGCGATGCTCGAAGCTGCGGGCGTTCGCTTCGAAATTGCTTCTGCCTCAGTCGATGAGCGCGCTGTCGAGGGGGGTTTGGGAGATGCCACTGCGGCGGCGGTTGCCATTGCTTTGGCGGAGGCAAAGGCACTGGCGGTGCCACAGACCCATCCGAGCGACCTGATTCTAGGCAGCGACTCCCTGGTGGTGTGCAACAGCCGGCGCTTCGACAAACCCGCCGACAGGGCCGAAGCCGCGCGGCATTTGGAGTTCTTCTCCGGCAAGACGATCGAACTGCACAGCGCCGCGGCGCTCGCACAGAGCGGAGAAGTGGTCTGGCGCGGCGGCGCGGTCGCGCGGCTGGCAGTGCGGACGCTATCGCCGGGCTTCATCGAGACCTATCTCGATGCCGAGTGGCCAGCCGTGGCCGGCTGCGTCGGGGTGTTCCGCATCGAAGGGCCGGGCGTGCAACTGTTCGACGAGATCGAGGGCGACCACTTCACCGTGCTCGGCATGCCGTTGCTGCTGGTCCTGGCGGCCCTGCGCGATCTCGGGGAACTGCCAGCATGATCGCTTATGCCGAGGTGATCGGCGATCCGATCGCGCAATCGAAGTCGCCGGCCATTCACGGGTTCTGGCTCCGCCAGCTCGGGATCGAAGCGGACTATCGCGCGACACGGGTCGAGGCAGACGGTCTCGGCGATTTTCTCGCGCGGCGCCGCGTCGATCCGGAATGGCGCGGGTGCAATGTGACGATGCCGCACAAGCAGGCCATCGTCGCCCATCTCGACCGGCTCGATCCGCTGGCGGAAATGATCGGTGCGGTGAACACGGTGGTGGCGGAGAACGGCGCGTTGGTCGGCTACAACACCGATGCAGGCGGATTTCTCGAGCCGCTCGCGCGCGAACTCGCCGAGACGCATTACTTTCGCATGGCACGCGTGCTCGGCACCGGCGGGGCGGCGCGAGCGATCATCGCCGCGCTGGCGCGGGAGAAGTTCGTCATCGTGCTGGCGGGGCGCGATACGGGCAAGGCGCAGGCGCTGCTCGACGAGCTCGACCCGGCAGGTGAGCATCACGCGGTCGATCTCGCGCATTTCGCTGGGCCGACCGACTTCGCCTTCGACGACCGCGAGGGCTGTCTCGACCTGATCGTCAACGCCAGTCCGCTCGGCATGCGCGGACAGCCGCCGCTGGCGTTCGACTGGAGCCACGCGCCGCCGGGCGCGATGGCCTACGACATCGTCACCGATCCGGTGGGCACCGCGTTCCTTGCTGGCGCGCGAGCCGCGGGCCACCACACCATCGATGGCCTGGCGATGCTGATCGGCCAGGCCGCGCTCGCATTCGAAAAGTTCTTCGGCGTCGCGCCACCGCGGCATCTCGATGCCGAATTGCGCGCGATCCTCACCACATGAGCCGCCCTTTCATCCTCGGCCTGACCGGCTCGATCGGCATGGGCAAATCGACGGTCGCCGCGATGTTCGAAGCCGCCGGCGTGCCGGTGTTCGACGCTGACGCCACAGTCCGCCGCCTGCAGGGTCCAGGCGGTCCGCTGCTGCCGGCCATAGAGGCGGCGTTTCCCGGTTCGACCGGGCCCGAAGGTGTCCTCCGCGAGGCACTCGGCGCGCAAGTCTTCGCCGACCGCGATGCGCTCGCGCGACTGGAGGGCATCGTTCACCCAGCGGTCGCCGCGGAACGCCATGCGTTCATGATCGAACATTCCGGTGAGCCGCTGGTCGTGTTCGACATCCCTTTGCTGTTCGAAAAAGGCGGCTGGGAGAGCGTCGACGCCGTAGCGGTGGTCTCCGCATCGGCCGAGGTGCAGCGCGCCCGCGTCCTCGCGCGGCCCGGGATGACGCCCGAGAAATTCGCGCACATCCTGTCGTTACAAGTCCCCGACGCCGACAAACGCGCGCGCGCCGATCATGTGATCGATACCGGCACCACCCTCGCCGCGACGGAGAATGCGGTGAAGGCGCTGATCGCTCGGCTCACCACGCGCTGACCCCTTGCAAGCCCCCGCCGACGGGCCGATAGGATAGCCAGATGCGCGAAATCGTGTTCGATACCGAAACCACCGGGCTCGATCCCAGGACGGGCGATCGGATGGTCGAAATCGGCTGCGTCGAACTCGTCAATCGCGTGCCCACCGGCGCGACCTTCCACGCCTACTTCAATCCCGACCGCGATATGCCCGAGCAGGCCGAGGCGGTGCACGGACTGTCGGCCGCGTTCCTCGCCGACAAGCCGCGCTTCCGCGACCGGTGCGAAGAGCTGCTCGATTTCCTCGCCGATTCCCCGCTGGTCGCGCACAACGCCGGCTTCGACTTCGGCTTCCTCAACCACGAGCTGAGCCTGTGCGAGCTGGAAGCGGTGTGCCTCAGCCGGATGATCGACACCGTCGCGATCGCCAAGCGGCGTCACCCGGGCGCCAAACTATCGCTCGACGCGCTGTGCACCCGCTACGGCGTCGACCGCAGCCACCGCGTAAAGCACGGCGCGCTGCTCGACGCCGAGTTGCTCGCGCAGGTCTATGTCGAATTGACCGGCGGGCGTCAGATCGGGCTCGAACTCGCTGGAACGGTGGTCGAGACAACCGTCATCGCCATGCCGGGCGCCATCGTCCGCGAGCGGCCGTTCCGCGCACCGCGTCCGCACGCTGCCTCAGCCGAAGAATTGGCGCGGCATGCCGCATTCATCGGCCGGATCGAGGGAGCGATCTGGGCCGCATAACGTTAGCGAATAGAGGGGCCGCTTTAAGCATAGGAGTTTGACCGACGATGGATATTCGCGTTTCGGGCCACCAGATCGAAACCGGCGCTGCGCTGCAGGAACACGTCAACGAGCGCCTCTCCGCAATCGTCGAAAAGTATTTCAACCGAGCGATTTCCAGCCAGGTCACCTTCGGCAAGGCGCCGGCGAACGCCTTTAGCTGCGACATCGTCACCCATGTGATGCACGGACTGATCCTCAAGGCGCATGGCGTGGCGCAGGACGCGCACCAGGCGCTCGATCAGGCGGCCGAGAAGATCGACAAGCAGCTGCGGCGCTACAAGCGGCGGTTGCAGGACCGGCACGAACAGGCCGATTTCGCCGCCGCACAGGAAGAAGCGGGCTACAGGATCCTGGCAGCACCCGATGCGAACGCCGACGAGGTCGAGGTGCTCGATTCGCCGATGATCATCGCCGAGACCACCGCCGACATTCCGGAGGCGAGCGTGGCCGATGCGGTCATGATGCTCGACTTGCGCGACACCAACGCGATGCTGTTCAAAAACGCTGGCACGGGCCGGCACAACATGGTCTATCGCCGCACCGATGGATCGGTTGGCTGGGTCGAGCCGCGCTGATCCGCTAAACCCGCTTGACCATTTGCCCGAACCTTCGGGCACCGTCGATTCCGCGCTGCCATTTCGGCGGCCACCTTGTGTATGAAGACCGAACGCGCATGAACGCCATCTTCAAGCTCCTGCCCGAAGCCGTCTGGACCGCAGCGCCCGGCACCAAACCGGCTGTGCTCGATGCGCTCGCCGACCGATTTGCCAAGGTTTACGCGCTCGATCGCGATGACGTGCTCGATGGGCTGCAGGAACGCGAGGCGCTCGGCAGCACCGGGTTTGGGCGAGGCGTGGCGTTGCCGCACGCGCGGATCGACGGGTTGTCGCGGCCGGTGGCGGCGCTGCTGAAGCTGGAATCGCCGATCGACTTTGCCGCGGCCGATCGGCTGCCGGTCGATCTCGTCATCGGGCTCTTGTCTCCGACCAACGCGGGGGCGACTCATCTGCACGCCCTCGCTGCCCTATCGCGGATGGTGCGCGATGAGGACATGCACCGCGCGCTGACCGAGGCGTCCGACACCGAGACGCTCTACGCCCTGCTGACCAACGCTTCCGATCGTGACGCCGCCTGACGGGTTGGCCGGCGCGGCGCTGCACTACCGCGCGCTCGAACGGCTCTACGTGGCGGCGCCGGTCAATCGGCTGTTCCCATCGCGGTTGGAAATCGTCGGCGAGGGGCGTTCGCGGCTGACCTTCACGGTCGAGCCGGAGGTGTTCCATGCGGCGGGCGCGGCGCACGGGACGATTTACTTCAAGATGCTCGACGATGCGGCGTTTTACGCGGCGAACACGTTGGTGACCGATCGTTTCCTGCTGACCACCTCCTTCAACCTCCACTTTACCAAGCCGGTGCGCGGGGGCGACGTCGTGGCCGAGGGTCGCTGGATCAGCGGGCGCAAGCGCGTGCTGGTGGGCGAATCGCGGCTGATCGATGCCGAAGGCGACGAGATCGGGCGCGGCACCGGCACCTTCATGCGTTCGCGCATCGCGCTGTCGAGCCTGCCTGGCTACGCCGGGACCTGATAATGGACGCCCGCTTGCCCGCGCATCTGGAGGTCGCTGCGATCCGGCGGCTCGCCGAAGCGGGTGGTGGATTCGCCACTGTGCTCGCCACAGGGGAGCGTGACGCAGGTACGATCGCGCTGGTTATTCTTAGCCGAGGTGGTGAAACCGTGCGTCTGTTGGAACGCCTCCCGCAAGTCGATGGGAACCGAATTTTCACAGAGACGCGTCGGCAAGATGTTGAAAATCAGAGAGATTTTTTTGCGATTCTCGATCGGATGCGCGAGCGAGACCCCGATTTATGGTTAATTGAGGCGGACGTCCCGGATTCAGAACGGTTCATCGCAGGATTGCCGGGCTGATTTGACTTCGCAGGTGCAGCATCTATCTGCGCCTCACCTTTACGGACGCAGGCGGCTTGGACGACATGGGGTCGGACAGCCAGCGCGCAGACGGGGGGCGGCCGGCAGGCTGAATAATCGGACCCGTTCTGCGCATTGAACGCGGTGGGTCCTGGCCTGCGACTGAGCGCGTTCACCGCCTAAATCGACGGACCAATGCAGTTTCACCGTGCCACGCTCGCGGCGCTTGCCGCGACCGCTTTCCTTACGTTCTTTGCCGCCGAGGGTTCCGGCGCCAACGCTGAAGTCAGCGAGACCCGTGCGGCTCCCGTCGTCGCTCTGACCGACGAGACGGTGCCCGCAGCGGCCACTCCGGTCCAGTTCGTTTCCCAGGAAGTCGTCCAGCCGACCCCCGAGCGGAAGGCCGCCGACGCGCGCCTGGCCGAGGCCGGTTCGCTGAGCGAGCTCGTCGCCGCGATGCCCGAGGGCGGCACCATGTCGCGCGAGATGGAATGCCTCGCCGGCGCGATCTATTTCGAATCGCGCGGCGAACCGCTCGCCGGCCAGCTCGCGGTGGGCCAGGTGATCATCAATCGCAGCGAATCGGGCGTGTTCCCGTCCGACTATTGCGGGGTCGTCTACCAGCCGTCGCAGTTCTCGTTCGTACGCGGCGGCACCATGCCGCGGATCGATCGCGGCTCGGCCGCGTGGCACCGCGCCACCGCCATCGCCCGCATTGCGCATGAGGGCCTGTGGGACAGCAAGGCCGGCGACTCCCTCTACTTCCACGCGCGTTATGTGAAGCCGAGCTGGAGCCGCACGAAGATCGCCCGCGCGACCATCGACAGCCACATCTTCTATCGGTGAGGTTAGGCGGGGTCGGCTAGCTCGACCCAAACGGGAACGTGGTCGCTCGCCTTCTCGCGGCCGCGGTATTCCTTGTCGACGCCGGCGGCGACCATGCGGTCGGCGGCCTCGGGGCTCAGCAGCAGGTGATCGATGCGGAAGCCGTGATCGCGCTGCCACGCGCCCGCCTGGTAATCCCAGAAGGTCCACACCCCGCCGCGCGGATTGAGCGTGTCGAGCGCGTCGGTCCACCCGTCGCCGAGCAGCTTGGCATAGGCGTCCCGCGATTCGGGCTGCATCAGCGCATCGCTCGCCATCGCGCGCGGCGAGAACACGTCCTTGTCCTCGGGGATCACGTTGTAGTCGCCGACTACCACCACCGGCTGCTCAAGCGCCCATAGCTCGCGCATTCGCGTGCGCAGGCGCTCCATCCACGCGAGCTTGTAGTCGAACTTGGGCCCCGGCACCGGGTTGCCGTTGGGCAGGTAGAGGCACACTACCCGCACGCCGTTCACGTCGGCCTCGATGTACCGCGCGTGCTCGTCGGTCGGATCGCCAGGCAGGGTGCGCTGCGCTTCGACCGGCTTCTGCCCATCGGCGAGGATGGCGACCCCGTTGAAGCCCTTCTGGCCGTGCCAGATCGCCTGGTAGCCGATCCTCTCGAACTCTTCGTACGGGAAGCCTTCGTCCTGGCTCTTCACTTCCTGCAGGCAGGCGACCGAGGGGCGGCGCTCCTCGAGCCACTCGATGAGACGCGGCAGGCGCGCCTTTACCCCATTGATATTGAAGGATGCGATGCGCATCCGGGGAGCTTTAGATGCCGAAGCTCGAACCGCAACCGCAACCGGCGGCGGCCTGCGGATTCTCGACCTTGAACGCCGCGCCGCCGAGTGATTCGACAAAATCGACCGTGCTGCCGGCGATGAGGTCGAGACTGATCGGATCGACCACCAGCCGCACTCCGTCGGTCTCGCTGACCGAATCGTCGTTCTCCGCGCTGTCGGCGAGATCGAACTTGTATTGAAAGCCCGAGCATCCGCCGCCCTCGACCGACAGGCGCAGGATCGCGGGCTTGCCTTGCTTGCCGGCGATCGCGGCCACCCGCTTGGCGGCGTTGGAAGTGAGTGTGAGCGGTTCGGTCATGCGGCCGATATGGGGAGCTAGGCGGCGCGGCTCAAGCGGTCTGGATGTAGACGCGCATCGCCTCGGCCTCACCTGCGATGGCATCGACTTGTGCCTTCACCAGATCGCCGATCGAAACGAAGCCGCACATCGCGCCGTTCTGAACCACCGGCAGGTGACGGATGCGGCGGCGGGTCATCATCTCGAGCGCGTCTTCGATCCGGGTCGATGGCTCGATGGTGATCGCGGGCGCGGTCATCACCTCGCCGACCGGCTTGTTGAGGCTCGCCTCGCCTTCGCGCTCGAGACAGTAGATCACGTCGCGCTCGGAGAATATCCCCGCGACTTCTCCGTGCCGCATGACCGGCAAGGCGCCGATGCGGCGGGTGGCCAGGATCGATAATGCCGCGCGCATCGGCATGTCCGCGTCGCAGGTAATCACCTCGGAGCTCGCGCGCCGCGTCAGCAGGTGGGCGATGTCCATCGGACTCTCCCTTTCTCTCTTCCCTAGGCCGCTAGAATGCCATGAAATCGTGCGATTGGCCAGCGTGCCGCCATTGCCAGCCGCTTGTCATCGGCCCATCTGCCTCGAGATGACCAAGCCCTCGCCGCTCGACGACCCGACCAGCGCCGCTTTTGCGTGGGCGCGCTGGAAGCGGATGATGCGCCTGATGTGCGCGATCACCGGTGTCACCGTGGTGGCGATCCTGCTGTACTTGTGGCTCGCCGGACCGCCGGTGCCGATCCACTTTTACATCGCGACCGGCTTGGGCGTGGGCGCTTCGATGCTGCTGATGGCCGCGCTGATGGGGCTGGTGTTCATGTCGAACGGCACGGGCCATGATGAATCGGTCGCCACCATGGACGACGATCCTCACGATAGGCGACGCTAGGTCAGACGAGGCAGCTCGCGCAGCCGGAATTCCTCGACCGGCTCGCCGCCGATCAGGTGTTCCTGGATGATCCGCTCGAGCGTCTGCTCGGTGCACGAGTGATACCAGACCTGGTCCGGCCAGACGACCGCGACCGGGCCGGCCTCGCACACTTGCAGGCAGTCGGCCTTGGTCCGTTGCACCGTCTTGCCGACGAGTCCGAGCTCCTTGAGCCGACGCTTGAGGAAGTTCCACGCGCGCGTTCCTTCCTCGCGCGAGCAGCACGCCTGCTTGTCCGACATCGCGCAGAGGAAGATCTGCCGCTGCACATGCTCGCCGCCGATCTTGGCGAGCGCGATGCGCGCTTTCGCTAGATCGACCGCCTCGCTCACTTCTTCGGCTTCAACCAGCGCGACAGCCAGTCGAACACCGTGTTGTGCCACTGCAGCGAGTTCTTGCCCTTGAGCACCCAGTGATTCTCGTCCGGGAACACCAGCAACTGCGCTGGCACGTCCTTCATCTGCAGCGCGGTGAACGCGGCGAGGCCCTGGGTGTAGGGAATGCGGAAGTCGTTCTCGCTGGTGATCACCAGCATCGGCGTCTTCCACTGGTCGACGTAGTTGACCGGGTTCCACTTCTCATAGGCGGCGGGGTCTTCGAAGTAGGTCTTGCCGCCGTGCTCCCAGGTATCGAACCATAGCTCTTCGGTCTCGTAGGCCATGGCGCGGGCGTCGAACACGCCGTCGTGCTGGACCAGGCACTTGAACTTGTCGGGCCAGCGGCCGGCGATCCAGTTCATCATGTACCCGCCGTAGCTCGCGCCCATCGCGCATGCGTTGTCGGTATCGACTTGCGGATCGAGAGCGGCCGCCGCGGCGAAGCCCTTCTGCAGGTCCTCGAGCGGCTTGCCGCCCCAATCGTTGGTGATCGCATCGGTGAAGGCCTGGCCGTATCCGGTGCTGCCGTGGAAATCGACCGAGACGACCGCGTAACCCTGGCTGGCCACCACGCGCGGGTTCCAGCGGTTCGACCAAGAATCGTCGAAGCTCCCCTGCGGTCCGCCGTGGACGTAGAGGATCGCCGGCATCGGGCCCTTGCGGCCGTCGAGCTTGGTGATCTGGCCCCAGACAGTGTCGCCGTTCGCGCCCTTGAAGCTGAAACGGCGGGTGACGATCGGGGCGCGCTTCCCAAGGATGGTGGTCGCCGCATCGGTCAGCGGCATCGCCTGACCCCAATTACGCGCGACGTAGAGCTCGTTGGGCGCGCCGATCGAGTTGCGGGTGAACACCAGGTCGCCGCCGGTCAGCGGGATGACATCGCCGATGTGCGCCTCGTTGCCGGCCATCAGGTCGAGCTTCTCGACCTTGCCGCTCGTCGGATCGATCCGGAAGACCGGGTTGTCGAGCACGTCGCCGGCGGTGGCGACGATCCACTTCGAGTCGGGCGTCCACGCGAGCGAGCCGACCGAGCGGTCCCAGTCGGTGGTCAGCGCGCGCACCTTGCCGGTGGCGAGTTCGCGTAGCATGACGGTCAGCTTGTCGGCCTCGTAGCCCGGGCGCGCCATCGCGGCGTAGGCGAGCCACTTGCCGTCGGGTGATGGCGCGGGGAGCGTATCGGTCGCCTGGTTGCTCTCGGTCAGGTTGATCGGCGCGCGACCCGACAGGTCGTTGAACCACAGGTCGATGTTGGTCGAGCGCGGTTCGTCGGCGTCGGCCTTGCGCGCGGCGAAGAACAAGCCGTGGCTGTCGGCGGCCCAAGCCATGTCCTCGCCCCCGCCGAACGGCTTGGTGGGAGTATCGCCGACCAGCGCATTTTTGCCGTTAGGTCCGTCGAGCGGAACGCCGTCGCCGCTGGCCCTACCGTTCACCAGCGGGAAGGCGAACGTGCGGCCATAGACGCCGGGCGTTTCCCACTGGTCCCAGTGACGGACGAAGCCGGTGTCGGCATCGTAGAGTCGACCGGTGCCGGGTCCGGGCAAGTGGGTCGACCCTTCCGGATCGCAGCCGAAGCTCGCGCATTCGCGGCCGACGTCGCCGAACACCGCGATCTTGGTCGCATCGGGTGAGACGGTGAAACCGCCGACCGCGGCTTTGAGCGAGGTGACCTGTGCTACGTCGCTCACCGCGCCCGCCGGGCTCACCCGGGCGCGCCAGACCTGATCGGTGCCCCCTGCGCCGCGATCGGACAGGAAATAGAGCCAGCCGTCATCGGCGAACGCGGGGCTGCCAGCGGTGCCGCCGAGGTCGAGCTTGACCGGCGCGCCGCGCTTGTCGGTCAAGCTGCGCAGGTAGAGCGCCGTGGTCCGCTTGTAGCTGGCCGGGTCGGTCTCGGTGATCGGGTAGATCGCCAGCGAGCCATCACCGCTGACCGCGGCGCCGCCCAGTCGGGGGAGCGTCACCAGGTCCTGCGCGCTCATGGCTGCCCGAGTGTCGGGCTTCGGCGCCCTGGGCTTGGCGGCGGCAGGGCTGGGAAGCGCGCACAGCGCGGCGAGGGCGACGAACCCGGTGCTGATTTTCATGGTGACCCGCGTAGCTTGCAGGCCAGGCGGAGGAAAGCGCCTTTAGCCGCGCTTGCCGGCGATGCGGGCGATCTCGTCCTTGACCATGCGCTCGACCATCTCGGGCAGGTTCTTGTCGAGCCATTCACTGAGCATCGGTCGCAACAGGTCACGGGTCAGCCCTTCGAGCGAAGTCTCACCCGACCGCACGATCTGCGGCGGCATGCTCGGTTCGGACAGCAGGGCAAGCGCGGCGAGGTTGTCGCGCATCGATGCCCGCGCAGCCTCAGTTACGAGCGGCGCGGCGTCCTCGGCGACCTCAGTGTCGTCTTCGAAATCATCCTCTTCCGAGAACTCGTCAGGCGCCTGCTCGACGAAATCGGCTGCGGCGAGGTCGAGCACCTCCTCGGCTTCGTCTTCATCGGCGGGCTCGGGCGCGACTTCGGCAGGCGCTTCACTGACGCCCTCGTTTTCACGACGCCGGCGCACGTCGAACGCCGCCGAGCGGTTATCGCGCGCGATCACTTTCTTGATCGATTCGAGGATTTCCTCGACCGAAGCTTCGCCGTCCTGGCGCATTTTCCTGGGCCCCCGCCTCACTGGACGCCAGTGGTGACGCCCGAATCATCGTTAACGGGAATCTCCGCTGTGGGAGCCGGGATGTCAACGGTGCGAGTGGACTGCGCGACCGGATCGGGATCGCGCTCCCAGTCCCACCACTTGTTCTTCACGCGGTCGTAATTGATTTGGGGATCGTACAGCGGGCCGTCGTCGCCGAGGCCCAGATCGCGCGCCTCGGCCTTGCCCATCGCGGCGAGCAGGCTGAACCCGGCGACGTAGGCATTGCGGCGCGCGGTCACCAGCTGCGAGCGGGCGACCACCAATTCCTGCTCGGCGTTGAGGATGTCGAGAATCGTGCGGTTGCCGACCGTGCTTTCGGCGCGGACGCCTTCGAGGCTCAGCGTCGCGGCGTCGACCGCGCTCTGGGTGCTGGTGATGATCTGGGTCGAGGCTTGCCAGCTCGACCAGGCCGAGCGCACTTGCGCAATCACGTCGCGCTCGGCACCGATCACTTGCTCCTGCGCGGCAGCCGAACGCGCCTGCGCCTGGCGCTGGAGCGCAGCGGGGCGGCCGCCCTGGAAGATGGGCACCGACACCTGCACCCCGGCCTGCACGCCTAGGCCGGATTGGGAGATGTTCACGGGCGATCCGGGGATGCTCAGCGAACCGAGCGTGTTGCTATAGTCGCTGCCGGTGAACACCGACACGCGCGGCAGGCGGCTGGCGCCGGCGGTCTTGATGTCGAAGCCCGATGCTTCGGCACGCTCGCGCGCGGCGATGATATCGGGATTGTTGGCGATCGCTGTCGCCACCGCGTCGTCGAGGCTGGCCGGAAGGCCGGGCAACGGCGGCGGCGGCTGGAGATCGTCGGGCGCCATGCCGGTCAGGCGAATGTAGTCCTCGCGCGCGGCGATGAGGTTGGCCTGCGCGCTCCTGAGATCGCCCTCGGCAAGCGCCTGGCGCGCTTGCGATTGCGCAACGTCGGTGCGGGTGAGGTCGCCGATCTCGAAGCGGTCGCTGGTTGCCTGGGTGTTGACCCGCAGCACGTCGACCTGGTTGGCGTTGAGACCCACCAGCGCTTCGCCGCGGATCACGTCCATGTAGGCCGCGACCGTCTGGCTGAAGATCGCCGATTCGGTTCCGCGCAGATCGGCCTGGCCCGCCTCGACCCGGTTTTCCGCTGCGCGGACCGCGTTTTTGACCGCCCCTCCGCTGTAGATCGGCACACCGAGGTCGAGATTGGCGCTGAGCGACCGGTCCGGGGAAGTCGAGTTGGCGGAACTCTGCTTGACGAACTCGACGTAAGATACGCTGGCGTCCGCGCTCGGGCGGCCGTTGGCCTTCTCTAGCGGTACGTTCTCGTCGATCGCGCGCTGCTGGGCCCGCGCGGCCTGCAGCGTCGGATTCGTGCGGTAGGCGCCGTTGAGCGCGTCGCGCAGCGTGTCCGCCGCGGCGGGAGCAGACAGCCCCAGCGCGGTCGCCGCCGCTCCGGCGAGCAGTGCCGGCCTCAGCCCAAAACGTGTCACGGTCAGAAGCTCCACGCCCTGGGTTTGTCGAACGCCGGCAGGCGCGGGATGCCGAGCTCGGCGAGCGGCAGCAGCGCGATCTCGCCCGCGGCCTTGCGGCCGACCGCGAGCCTGGTCACTCCGTCCATGATCACGCCGGCGACCACGCGGCCGTCATCGGCCAACCGCTTGGCAAGCGCAGCCGGGACATGCTCGACCGCGCCGTCAATCAGGATCAGGGTGAAGTCGCCGGTCTTGCTCTTCAGCGCCTCGGCCGGGGCAATGGCAGTCACTGAACCGCTCAGGCCTTCCAGAAGCGCCGGCAGGTAGCCGCTCCCGCCATCGATCACGAGTACCCGGTCGGCGGCGGTGGGACGCGCTTCATTCAGCATCAGCGCGTGGACCAGCGGCGCGGCAAGCATGCCGTTGCCGTCGAGCGGCACTGCACGATCGGTATACGCCACCGCGCGCGCAGCCGGCGGAACGAAGTCTTCCCGCGGAACGCTCGCAAAGCGGCTGAGCACCCACGGCTCGTTGACGCCGCTGGTGCGCAGCTGGCTGTCGATCATAGCGCGCCGCGCGGCGTCGAAATCGGTGGTCGATGGGGCGGCGGAGGCCATTTTCACGAAACCTGTATTGCTCGTATAACACAGCAGGTCAACGCCCTGCTCTTACGCACATGCCATTGGTGCGCCAAGCGCTTTGACGGCTTGGCACGGTGAAGACTATCGCACTGTTGCGAATCTACAGGCAAGGAATAGGTTTCGATGAGCGACTTGAAAATGGGCGATCCGGTGATGATCCGCGAGGACGACCTGATCGACAGCGTCGCCGACGCCTTGCAGTTCATCAGCTACTACCACCCGATGGACTACATCCGCGCCCTGGGCGCGGCCTACGACGCCGAGCAAGGCCCGGCCGCGAAGGACGCGATCGCGCAGATCCTCACCAACAGCCGCATGTGCGCCGAGGGGCATCGGCCGATCTGTCAGGACACCGGCATCGTCAACGTGTTCGTGCAGTGGGGCCAAGACTGTCGCCTAAAGTCCGCCAGGTCGCTGCAAGAGGTGGTCGATGAGGGCGTACGCCGGGCCTACAATCATCCCGAAAACAAGCTGCGCGCCTCGGTTCTTGCCGATCCTGCCTTCACCCGCCGCAACACCCGCGACAACACGCCGTGCGTGCTGTCGGTCGAGATGGTGCCGGGCAACATTGTGTCGGTCGATGTCGCGGCAAAGGGCGGGGGCAGCGAGAACAAGTCGAAGTTCAAGATGATGAACCCGTCGGATTCGATCGTCGATTGGGTGATCGAGATGCTGCCTCAGATGGGTGCGGGCTGGTGCCCGCCAGGCATGCTCGGGATCGGCATCGGCGGAACGGCGGAGCACTGCGTCAAGCTCGCCAAGCAGAGCCTGATGGAGCCGATCGACATGGCCCAGCTCAAGGCACGCGGGCCGCAGAACGATATCGAAGCGCTGCGGATCGAAATCTTCGACAAGGTCAACGCTCTCGGCATCGGCGCGCAGGGGCTGGGCGGCCTTGCGACCGTGCTCGACGTCAAGATTATGGACTGGCCGTGCCACGCGGCGGGCAAGCCGGTCGCGATGATCCCCAATTGCGCCGCCACCCGCCACGCGCATTTCACGCTCGACGGTTCGGGTCCGAGCTTCCTCGAGACCCCCAAGCTCGACGAGTGGCCGCAAGTGCACTGGACGCCCGATGCGGCAGCCAAGCGCGTCGATCTCGATCACCTGACACCGGGGGAAGTGCGGAGCTGGAAGGCCGGCGACCGCCTGCTGCTCAACGGCGCGATGCTGACCGGGCGCGACGCGGCGCACAAGCGCATCGCGGACATGCTGTCGAAGGGCGAGGAGCTGCCGGTCAGCTTCAAGGGCCGCGCGATCTACTACGTCGGTCCGGTCGACCCGGTGATGGGCGAAGTGGTCGGCCCCGCCGGCCCGACCACCGCGACGCGGATGGACAAGTTCACCGACACGATGCTCGAGCTCGGCCTGCTGGCGATGATCGGCAAGGCCGAGCGCGGGCAGGGCGCGGTGCAGGAGATCGCCAGACACAAAGTTGCCTACCTGATGGCGGTGGGCGGCGCGGCCTATCTCGTGGCGCGCGCGATCCGCGAAGCGAAAGTGGTCGCGTTCGAAGATCTGGGCATGGAGGCGATCTACGAATTCCGGGTGCAGGACATGCCCGTCACCGTCGCGGTCGATGCGACCGGTGCCAACGTCCACACGCTCGCACCGGCCGAATGGCGCGAACGGATCGCGCGCGATCACCTGCTGCCGACCGGCTGATCACTCGATGAAGCGCCGACTCGGATCGACACTGGTGCTGGCGCTGAGGGCGTGAGCGCGGCTAACACGCCCTCAATGATGGCCATGGACATCGACGCGCCCGTGCGCGTGCCCCTGCGCGCGGTGATCGCATCGATCGCCGGCCTGTGGCTGTGCTATTTCGTCCTCAATTCCATCCGCTCGGCGATCGGGCTGGAGATGCAGGGCGAACTGCTGTGGCGGCGGGGCCTGGTATGCCTCGCGGGCGTCGCCATCACGCTGATGGTCTGGCTGGTCCTGCAATTGTTCGATCGCCGACGGCTATGGCTACAGATCGTCGCCGCGCTGATCCTTGCGATGCCCGCTGCCATTCTCATCGTGCTGGCGAACGAGCGGGTGTTCGCCGACGTGCAGGAGCGCGTTAACACCAAGGTCGCCGAGCGCCAGGGCTACGCGCTGCGCCGCGACCAGGCGGGCAACCTCGTCATCGAAGGCCCCGCGGCCGATGCAACCGACGGCGCCGATCCGTTGGGATCGGACGGGCCGCGCGCGCAACTCGTGCTGCCCAACGAAGACCGCGCGGGCACGCGCATGGTGGCGCTGCTCGACCTCGCGCTCGGCCGCTACTTCCTGTTTCTCGCTTGGGCCGCGCTCTATTTCTCGCTGCTCGCCGGCGAGCGCACCCGGGCGGCGGAACGGCGTGAGGCGCGCTTCCGCAACGCCGCGCGTGCGTCCGAGCTGCGCTCGCTGCGCTATCAGGTGAACCCGCACTTCCTGTTCAACGCGCTCAACTCGCTGTCGTCGCTGGTGATGACCGGCAAGTCCGAACGCGCCGAGGAGATGATCCAGGGATTGTCGAGCTTCTATCGCCACAGCCTGGCCGACGATCCCACCGGCGACGCGGAGCTGGCCGACGAGATCGCCCTGCAGCGCGACTATCTCGCGGTCGAAGCGCTCCGGTTTCCCGACCGCCTGCGCGTCCAGATCGACTTGCCGGATGAACTGGCCGATGCGCGCATCCCCGGCATGATCCTGCAGCCGCTGGTCGAGAACTCGGTCAAGTACGCGGTCGCGCCGGTCAATCGGCCGGTGACGATCAGTATCTCTGCGCGCGAGGAGTTCGGGCGTCTCGTGGTCACCGTCAGCGACGACGGGCCGGGTGTCCCCGGTACCGCGCGCGGGGGCTTCGGGATCGGCCTCGCCAACGTGCGGGACCGGCTGGCAGCCCGCTTTGGAGGAGAGGCAATGATCGTTTCGGGCCCGGTCGAGGGCGGATATCGCAGCGAATTGCGGCTGCCGCTGGTGCATCATGACTGATACCCCTTCACCGGAGCTGCGCACCCTGATCGTTGACGATGAGCCGCTCGCGGTCGAACGAATGCAGGTCATATGCGCCCGCTTGCCGGAATTGCGAGTGATCGGCACCGCGAGCGACGGTGCTGCCGCGCTGCGGCTGATCGAGGCGCTCTCGCCCGAGCTGGTCCTGCTTGACCTGACGATGCCCGAAGTCGACGGCTTGGCGGTGGCGCGCAAGCTCGCCAAGCAGTCGCGCCGCCCGGCGGTGATCTTCGTCACTGCGCACGAACATTTCGCGGTCGAGGCGTTCGACCTCGACGCGGTGGACTATGTGTTGAAGCCGGTGGCGCCCGAGCGGCTGCGACGGGCGATCGACCGCGCGCTCGCGCGACGGGGCAGTGATGGCGGCCATACCGAAGGCGCGTGGCTGGAAGAGCTATGGGTGCCGCACCGCGCCGAGCTGTTGCGGATCGAAGTAGCGCAAGTGAGCCGGATCGACGCTGAGCGCGACTATGTGCGGCTGCACGTCGGTGACCGCAGCTATCTGTTGCTGCAGACGATTGCGGGCCTGGAGTCGCGGCTCGATCCGACGCAGTTCATCCGCATCCATCGTTCCACGATCCTGCGGCGCGACTGCATTCGCGGGCTTCGCCACGACGGACTGGGTGTATGGTCGATCGAGCTCGACGATGGCGACACTTTGCGGATCGGCCGCACCTATCTCGCCAAGGTCAAGGCGATGGCGGGCCGCTAGAGGTTTCGCCCTCCGCGACCCGCCCCGCAATTTTCAGACGGATCAGCCGCCCTTGCCAGTTTGCCGCTCGATCACCGCGGCCAGCTGTTCCTTGGCGAGCTTACGCGCCGAAGCGACGCACTTGGCCGTGCCGTTGCCCTTGACGCGCGACCCGGTCATCGCGCGGTCGGCTCCGCAATAAATGCGCGAAGCGGTGTCGATGCGCCGGTCGAGGGTCTTGAGATCCTTGGCGCTGGAAAGGTCGAGATCCTTGTACTCGACGACGAAGTCGTTGGCGACGGCCGGGGCGGCAACGCCCAGGGCCAACGCGGCGAACGCTAACACGTTAATGCGCATGTCGTTGTGCTCCCTTGAGGTACTGTGGCGGCTGCCTCCGACTGGGGACTGGGTGACAACCGCCTAAGCGTTGGAATATGCGGGATGATCTTTCCGGTCATGCGAGGGTCGACGATCCGCATGGCCGCGCCGACCACCGCGCAGTTCGACCGACGACCGGCTGACGGCGCCGGATCGACCGCCATTGGCAGCCGACGAACGGCTTTGCTTCGGCACATGGCGCACGGATGTTGCGCAGCTCTCCGCGTTTGAAGGGCAGATGTTTCGCACGCTCCGATCTCGGAACCCGGCGGGCGCTGCGGCGCTTGGTCCATATGGCGGGCACGGGCGACACATGGCTGATCTACAACGGCGCCAGCGGCAGCCACGATGATGCGGGATTGCAGCAGCTCGCCGCCGCGTTGTCGGACGCCGGTCACGCGCCGGCAAAGGTCATCGATTGCAAGAATGGCACGCCGGGCGCGCAAGAAGTGAATGCGGCCGGGCTCGGCTTGGTCGTGGTTCACGGCGGCGACGGCACGATCAGCCGCACGCTCGCCGGGCTCGAGGGATTCGGCGGCGCCGTCCTTCCGTTACCCGGCGGAACCTTCAACCTGCTGGCGCGCGAGATATTCGGCGAGCGCGATCCGCTCGAGATTGTCGCGCTGCTGCGCGATGGCCGGCTTTCGGCTTCGCGCCGGATGTGCATTCGCGGCGAGGGTGTGCTGGCCTTGGCGGAGTTGCTCGCCGGGCCCGGGGCGAAGTGGGCCGACGTCCGCGAAGGCCTGCGCGACAGCAACTTGGGCGAGGTCATCGCTAAGGGCTGGGATGCTGCCGCAACCAGCGCGGTGGGGCCGATGGTCGAGCTCGCCGAGCCGCAGGCCGGCCGCGCGGAAGGTTATGCCGGCATCCGCTTCTGTCCCCGCGCCGCTGGCATGACGATCGACGGCTACGGCGCGGAAGGGCTGGGCGACTATGTCCAGCAGGGCATCGCGATCCTCAAGCGCGACTTCCGGGAAGGTCCGCACGATGAGCTGGGGCAGGCGCCCACCGTGGTTTGCCGTTCACTCGAAGGCGAACCGATTCCGCTCATGGTCGACGGCGAAAGGAGCGAAGGCAAACCCGAGTTGACCTTTTCGCTCGACACCTTCGACTGCGATCTGCTTGGGCCGGCGGATGGTCGATAGTACGCTGCTGTTCCACTTGTCCGACATCCACTTCGGGCTCGAGCACAACCGCGCGCTCAATTGGGTCGCGCACGAGGTGGCGACGCGCAAGCCGGCGGCGGTGGTGATCACCGGCGACCTGACGATGCGCGCGCGCAGCCGCGAATTTGCCGCCGCACGCGAGTGGATCCTGTCGCTCCACGCACCGGTTACGGTGGAGGTCGGCAACCACGACCTGCCCTACTTCAACCTGATCGAACGGTTCTTTGACCCTTATCGCAAGTTCCGCGGCATGGAGTCGGTGGTCGAGAAGGAGCTCGACCTGCCCGGCATTGCGATCGTGCCGCTCAAGACGACCGTGCGGATGCAGCCGCGCCTTGATTGGTCGAAGGGCTGGGTGAGCGAGGCTGCGCTCGACAAGTGCCTAGCGACGATCGACGCGCTGCCTCCGGGCAAGAAAGTGCTGGTGACGGTCCATCACCCGCTGGTCGAAGTTGGCACCAAGGGCACCGCGCTCACCCGAGGCGGGACCAAGGCGCTCGCCGCGCTCGCCCAGCGCAAGATCACCGCCGTGCTCTCGGGCCACGTGCACGATCCGTTCGATATGCAGCAGGAGACCGTCAACGGACCGGTGCGGATGATCGGCGCGGGCACGCTGTCGCAGCGGATTCGCTCGACCCCGCAGAGTTTTAACGAACTGCGCCTCGAGCCCGATGGGCGGCTATGCGTCGAGGCGCGCAACTTGCAGGACGTGCCGACCGAGGCGATGAAGATCGAGGACGTGCCGGAGGACGCTATGCCCCCGCGCGCGCCGGGCGAGCCGGTTGCGCCCGTCGGCGCGGTGCCGCGGACCGATCCGCCGGTGCACTAGGTTCCCGAGCTACGCTTCTTGTCAGCAATTGCTTTGGTGAGTGCTGGTGCCAAGAGCGGCATCGTGCGCGCTGCGCCCCAGTGCGAAAGATGGTCCATATCGTACCAGGACGAATGGCCGGCATCGCCGATCCGGCAAGTTGCGCCCGCGCACAAGATGGGCGCAAGGTCGACAGTGGTGAACTCACCGGCCGAGCGACGCACCGCCCCATCGATCGCCCGCTGCAGGCGGCCGTACGACGCGCGATGGTGATCAAGGCTCACGCTGGTTCGTAACATCGCCTGGTCCAAGGAAATATCATCCAAGGTCGTAGCAAAGTAAGGTTTCTCAGGGGAAACAAGCTGGACTGGCGCTTGATGCACGAGGATTACAGGAATCCTAGCCTCAGAGAAAAAGCGAGCGGTACTTCCCAGCCGATCAATCACCGCTCTGTTAGAAGCTGCTTTGTCGCTTTTGATATCAAACTCGTTCCCAACGTATCGAAAATCTCCAGGTTTGTCCCCAATGGTATAAAGCGCCCATCTGCCAATTAGGACGACAGCGTCAAAATCTTTTACCGCGCTGGCGGAAAAAGCCTGATGGTTGCGAGAATTGCAATCATAGCGAAGTGAGTCGCGCCGCAAGACGAACGCGTCTTTGAGCGGGATGCATGTGCTCATAGCGGTGAACCGCACCTCGACATGGTTTTTGATGCCCCAACTGTCGAGTGCCGGAAGGAACGACAAGGCGTGACTGTCGCCATAAACACCGATTTTCGTGGCCGCACCGAGCTGCCCACGCCGACAGAACCAATCCGAATACTTCGCAATCTCGGTGACAGTGCGATCCATGCAATCGCCTTCACCGATCCTCTCACTCATATCCCTGGTGACGCCGGGCGGCAGGCGAAAACCCGACGAAAATTCATCGAAGGATGCGCCAGCGGCACCGACTGCAGCAAAGGCGGACATCGCAATTACGCTCGAAGCGAAGACCGCTTTGCGGGTAGGGACGGGCCCATGCCCGCGCCTTCGGAAAGGCTGTTCGACGAAGCGCCAACTTAGCCAAGCAAGTGCCAAAGTAATCGCGACAAGCCCCAGCATAAGAGCTTGGGACGGCTCCCCGATGCTCCGCAGTCGAGCGAAGGCGAAGAGGGGCTGGTGCCACAGGTAGGCGCTGTAGCTAATTAGGCCGATGCCAACCAAAGGAGGCACTGAAAGGGCTTTGGCGACCCAAGTGTCGCGTGATCCGAAGACTAAGATCAAGGCGGTGCCGCCAACCGGGATCGTGGCATAGAGCCCCGGAAAAGACGTGTCGCCATCGAACCAGAAGATCGAGCCCACGATTGCCGAGAGGCCAAGGGCGGCCGCAAGATCGCCTTTGTAGGGTTCACGTCGGTGCAGCACGAGGGCGGATAGAGAGCCGGCCAATAGTTCCCACGCGCGAAACGGCGCAAGATAGAAGTTGGCGGTCGGCGCGAAACGCCAGCCCCACTCACTAAGACCCAGACTGACTAGCGCGCCAATTACGAACGCTGACACTATCCATTTACGTCCTAGTTTCCATATAAACATCAATATAAGTGGAAACAAAAGATAGAACTGCTCCTCAACCGCCAAGCTCCAGGTGTGAAGCAATGGCTTCAATTCAGCCGAAGGAGCGAAATACCCCTGCTCGCGCCAGAACAGTATGTTGGAAGCAAAAAGCATCACCGAGACGATGCTCCATGCGAAGGAGCGTAGCTGCTCCGGGAGCATCCAAAGCGAAGCAAAGGGAAGGCAGGCTGCAATGACTACAAACAGCGCCGGAAGGATGCGACGCGCTCGACGCTCGTAAAATTCCGCTATCGAAAAGGTGCCGCGCTCCAAGCCCTCCAAGATGATGCCGGTTATTAGAAAACCGCTGATCACGAAGAAGACATCGACTCCGACAAACCCACCGCTGAACGTCGTCAGGCCGGCATGGAACAAGATGACCGGGAGCACAGCGATACTGCGCAAGCCATCGATTTCGCGCCGGTTCTTCATGAGATTCCTGGAAATTCCTGAGGCGGATGTCCGCCGCTTGCCCAGCTTTACAGCAAAAAACCGGCAAGCAGTCGACAAAAAGGGCGGCGCCTTGCGGCACCGCCCTTCCATTCCGCCGTCGCGGAAATCTGTAAAGTTTAGCGCTTCGAGAACTGGAAGCTGCGGCGGGCCTTGGCGCGGCCGTACTTCTTGCGTTCGACCACGCGGCTGTCGCGGGTGAGGAAGCCGGCGGCCTTGACCGTCGCCCGCAGGGTCGGCTCGTACTTCGACAGCGCCTGGGCGATGCCGTGCTTGACGGCGCCCGCCTGGCCCGAGAGACCGCCGCCCTTGACGGTGGCGATCACGTCGTACTGGCCGGCGCGATCGGTCAGGCCGAAGACCTGGTTGATCACGAGACGCAGCGTCGGACGCGCGAAGTAGACTTCCTGCTCGCGGCCGTTGACCACGATCTTGCCGCTGCCGGGCTTGAGCCAGACGCGGGCAACCGCGTCCTTGCGGCGGCCGGTGGCGTAGGCGCGGCCCTGCTTGTCGAGCTCCTGCTCGCGCAGCGGGGCGTTGCTGACGACCGGAGTGAAGCCGGCCGGCGCGTCCTGCGCTTCCGCGGGCGCGGCAGCTTCGCCGCCAGCCAGGGTCTTGAGGTCGGCGAGATCCGACACGGTGTTGGTTGAGCCAGTGTCCTCGGGAGCCATTACGCGGTGACCTTGTTCTTGCGATTCATCGAAGCCACGTCGAGCGGCTGGGGCTGGGTGCCGCCGTGCGGATGCTCGGTGCCGGCATAGAGGTGCAGCGCCTTCATCTGCTGACGGCCGAGCGGGCCGCGGGGGACCATGCGCTCGACGGCCTTTTCCAGCACGCGCTCAGGGAAGCGGCCTTCCAGCACCTTGGCGGCGGTCACTTCCTTGATCCCGCCGATGTAGCCGGTGTGCTTGTAGTACTTCTTCTGGCCGAGCTTGTTGCCGGTGAACTTCACCTTGTCGGCGTTGATCACGACAACGTGATCGCCGCAGTCGACGTGCGGGGTGAAGCTCGGCTTGTGCTTGCCGCGCAGGATGTTGGCGACGATCGTGGCGAGACGGCCGACGACGAGGCCTTCGGCATCGATCAGATGCCACTTCTTCTCGACCTCGGCCGGCTTGATCGACCGGGTGGTCTTGCTGAGCGCCTTCATGGCTTGTCCTTGAAAATTGCGAAAATCGCGCACAGCGAAGCCGTGCGAAGGCGCGCCCAATGACGATCGAAGTCCAACAAGTCAAGCAAATCCGCGGTTTTACGGGGAGGTAAAATAATACCGCTGCCTTTAGCACTTCAGAGTCGCGAGCCATTCTGTGGTTGCTGGCGCGGCAGCGTCGCAACGCCAGCCGAGCACCGCTGGCGTATCGTAGGGGTGGAGTTCGGCGATGCGGGCGACGGCGCGATCGAGCAGCGACGCGTCGGTCTTGAACAGGACGCCGACCTCGCGTGCATCGCCGCGTTCGCCGTTCCATTCGTAGAGTGCGCGCAACGACCCGAGAATGTTGGCGCAGGCGATCAGCTTTTCATCGAGGAGTTGGGTGGCGACCGCGGCCGCGCGGTCCTCGTCGGGGAAGGGACACCAGATGAGGGCGGTCATCGGCGGCCCAGCGCGTGCACTGCCCACACTGTCGCCGCGACCAGCAGCGCGCCGACCGTCTGGTGCAGCACCGCCAACCACAGCGCGACCCCGCTCCACACGGTGGCGATGCCGAGCAAAATCTGCGTGCCGAATGCCGAGTGGACCGCGACCGAGGCAGGCCTTTCGATCCGCCGCACCTGGCGAGCAAGTATGATTAGCAGCGCGACTACCGCCCAAGCCCACCAGCGGTGGAGGAAGTGGATCAGGAACGGATCGTGCCCCAACGCCCATAGCGCGCCGGCAGCCCAGTCGACCCCGTCGGGAAACAGCTTGCCCTGCATCAGCGGCCAGGCGTTCCACTCGAACCACCCGCCGCCCGCGACTACGCCCGCGCGCAGTCCTGCGACCCACGCGCCGAGCAGGAGTTGCATCGCTAGCGCCGCCAGCACCGCCCAGCCGAAGCCGGTCACCCGGGCCGGGCGCGCGGCGGGATCGCGCGCCAGCACCAGCAGGTCGAGCGCGGTCCACACCAGCCCGCCGAGCGTCAACAGCGCGGTCAGCAGGTGCGCAGCGAGGCGGAAGTGGCTGACCTTCACGTCGTTGACGATGCCCGATTCGACCATCCACCAGCCGATCGCACCTTGCAGCCCGATCAGCGCGATCAGCGCGATCAAGCGCGGCGTGTATCCCGCAGGAATCTGCCGCCGCGCCCAGAACCACGCAGTCACCGCCACCAGCACCAGCCCGATCGTGCGCGCGAGCAGGCGATGCACCCACTCCCAGAAGTAGATGAACTTGTAGGTCGCCAGCGTCATCCCGGCGGGCCCGTTGATTTCGGTGAACTGCGGCGTCTGGCGATAGGCGTCGAATTCTGCCTGCCACTGCCCCTGGCTGAGCGGCGGGAGTGCGCCGGTGACGGGTTTCCATTCGGTGATCGAAACGCCCGATTCGGTCAGCCGGGTGATCCCGCCGACCACGACGATCGCCAGCACCAGCGCGGCGACGACGAGCAGCCACAGCGCGAGCGCGCGCGGGCGTCGTTGATCCTCCGGATCAGCTTCGCTTCCGACAGGCTCAGGACGAGCGGATGTTGGCATTAGATATCTTTCTCCCGACCCCGCTCATGCTGAGCTTGTCGAAGCATTCCATCGGGCGCGCTTGTGCGTCGCGCCGCCGTAATTCGCAAGGCGGCGGGAACGGTATCGGTTGCGTAACGATACAGCGTTACATAGATAGCGCACGCGAGCTTATGCCCAACACCTACCTCTCCTCGATTCGCGGCACGATCGACCGTGCCGGCATTACGCTGTCGGCGCTGTGCGCGGTGCATTGCCTGGCGACGCTGGCGCTCGTCTCGGCGCTGGGGATCGGCGGGCAGTTCCTTGCCAATCCGCTGATTCACGAAGTCGGGCTGGCGGTGGCGATGATCGTCGCTGCGGTCGCGATCGGCCTCGGCGCGCTGCGCCACCGCCGCGCGGCGCCGTTCGTCACCGCGATGACCGGCCTGTCCTTCATGGGCGGCGCGCTCGCCGTGCCGCACGGGTACGAAGAAGCGGTGCTGACGATCATCGGCGTCGGCCTCGTCTCGCTCGGCCACATCCTCAACATGCGCGGACACACCCACGCCCGCGACTGAAGCCGGTTGCGCTGAGAAAGCGCGCCGCTATCTCGCCCCCATGCTGACCGTCACCGTCAACGGCGAAAGCCGCCGCACCGCCGCCGCCACTGTCGCCGACCTCGTGCGCGAGCTGGGCCTGCAACCGGAGAAGGTGGCGGTCGAGCGCAACGGTGAGATCGCGCCGCGCTCTCAGCTAGCGCAGGTCACGCTGGTGGAAGGCGACGTACTGGAGATCGTGCACTTCGTGGGTGGTGGTGATCATTCTAACCCTCTCCCCTTGAGAGAGAGGGAGGAGGCCCGAAGGGCCGGGGGGAGAGGGGGTCGGCGGCGCGAGCCGCCGCTGCGCGCCGGACCCCTCTCCCAACCCTCTCCCTCAAGGGGAGAGGGCTTATGAGCGAGACGATGATTCACGACACCGACACCTGGACCGTCGCCGGCCGCACCTTCACCTCGCGGCTGATCGTCGGCACCGGCAAGTACAAGGACTTCGCCCAGAACGCCGCCGCGCTGGAAGCGAGCGGGGCGGAGATCGTCACCGTCGCCGTGCGGCGGGTCAACGTCAGCGATCCGGGCGCGCCGATGCTGACGGACTTCATCGACCCGAAGAAGGTCACCTATCTCCCCAACACCGCCGGCTGCTTTACCGCCGACGAGGCGATCCGCACTCTGCGCCTGGCGCGCGAGGCGGGCGGCTGGGACCTCATCAAGCTGGAGGTGCTGGGCGAGGCGCGCACGCTCTATCCCGATATGCGCGAGACGCTGAAAGCGACCGAAGTGCTGGCGGCCGAGGGCTTCCACCCGATGGTCTATTGCACCGACGATCCGATCGCGGCGAAGCAGCTCGAAGAAGCGGGCGCGGTCGCGGTCATGCCACTGGGCGCACCGATCGGTTCGGGGCTCGGCATCCAGAACCGGGTGACGATCCGCCTGATCGTCGAAGGCGCCAAGGTGCCGGTGCTGGTCGACGCCGGGGTCGGCACCGCGAGCGACGCGGCGGTGGCGATGGAGCTGGGCTGCGACGGCGTGCTGATGAACACCGCCATCGCCGAGGCGAAGGACCCGGTCCGCATGGCCCGCGCGATGCGGCTGGCGGTCGAGGCGGGGCGGGAGGCCTACGTCGCCGGGCGCATGGCCACGCGCAAGTACGCCGATCCGTCCAGTCCACTGGCGGGGCTAATCTGACCGCTTCGGCGCGGCTCGCTATTGCAGCTGGGCGCCGACCAGCATCGCCGCCATCCGCGCCGCGCTGTCCGCCGGCAGGTCGCTGACCGCCTCGTGCATGACGGCCGCGCCGCCGCACAGTTGCGCGTCGCTGGCCGTCCGGCGCAGCTCGCGGTCGGACAGGAAGTCCTTGACCGGAATTCCCGGTTCCCTGCGCGCGACATGCGCCAGCCAGTCGGTGACGTCTTCCAGGGCCGCCTTCTGGGGGGCCGCGCGGCCGCGGCCAGCGGCAGCCGCCTCGATCAGGGCTGCGCCGTAGTCGTCAAGGCCGGGTGGGGGAGCGCCGTCCAGCGCCTCGGGGCTGAAGAACCCCCGATCACCCACCACCGCGCAAAAGGCCATGTCTTGCCGGCCGAGGGCGCGCAGCATCCGCCCGGCATCGGCCTCGACTGCGATCAGGCGCGGGCCGGGCGCTGCGACGATGTCGGCGCGGTAGTCCTCGAGGAAACGGTCCATGGTCTCGCTCACGACCTGCCGTGCGTTCGCGGGCGTCTCGCCGGCCAGCTTGCCGGCCAGTTCGGCGTGGCGTTCGGGGAAATTCCGCTGCAGCGCCTCGGTAATGCGCGGCATGTCCTGACCCTGCGCCGCGGTCGCCGCGCCGAACAGGAAGGCGGCCGCCATCAGAGCTCGCATCGATTGATCCCCCGTGAAACCCAAGGGCGGAGAATAGATCGCCGCTGAAACGAAGCAAGTATCCCGGCGGGCCGCACCCGCGTGTGCCCTGGATGAGCTAGCTTATCGGCACCTTGGCCGGCGCATCGACGTCGGGATCGTGGCATGCCTCGAGCAGCTCTTCGACAGTTTCCGCAGGCTGGTCGGCATCGCCCTTGCTCACCTGCAGCACCTCGCGTTCGAGCGCCGACTTGATCTTGGCGATCTCCTCGTCGGTCAGGTGCTCGATGCCGACAAAACCCGTCCGAGCGTCGGCGACCGAGCGGAGGATCTCGTCGAGCTTGGCCTGGATCGCCGCCCCGTCGCGGTTCTGGCTGTTCTGGATCAGGAACACCGCGAGGAAAGTGAGCACGGTGGTGCCGGTATTGATTACCAGCTGCCAGGTGTCGCTGTAGTTGAACAGCGGGCCGGTGCCGGCCCACACCAGGCACGCGAGCACCGACAGCAGGAACGCCATCGGGTGTCCCATGAGGTACGCGCTGCGCGAGGCAATTCCGGCAAAGAAACGCTGCATGGCGAGCTACTCCGTTGGTCGAGCCGAGGGCGGCTCGATCGTCCCACCACGAACCTGATGTGGTTTAATGCGTGAGTGCGCGTTTGGGTCCGATGCCGTCGTGGCGGCGAAGCTGGCGGACGTGGCTAACGCGAAATTAACCATCTTGGGCGAACCTCCCACTATCAGAGGGGGAAAGCCGAGATGGCTGTCACGAATGCCGCATCGCTGACGATCTGCGAAATGCGCGAGTTCGCCGGGTTCACCGCCAGCGAGCAGCGCTACATCCGCCGAAGCCTCGATATCGGGCTCGGCCGGCAGGACGCGTTCAAACTGTGGGCGCGCTCGCCCGACGAAAGCGCGGCGATCCGCAGCCAGTACGTCGCCTACCAGGACCTGAAGCTGCTGCGCGCGAGCATCCCGAGCGAAACCGCGTTCGAGGCGGTCGAGACCTTCATCGGCAAGCTCACCCGCGTCGCCGCGTTCGATCTGGCGCAAGAGCGGATCGAGTGCTTCTCCGCCTTCCGGTTCCTCTACGAACGCCTGATCGGCGCCGACGCGCGCCCCTGGCTGCCGAGCGCCTTCTGCGCCGCGAGCGCCCTCCCGCAAATCCGCCCGAGCCGGCGCAAGGTGCTGCTGCAATCGCTGAGCGAGGCGGCGGCGACCGCGCCGGGGTGGTCGGACCGGGCGCCGAGCTTCTATCCGGAATACATCGAGCGCGAGGCGGCATAAGCCCGTCAGTCATGGCCAGTTCTAATGAGGCTATTGCTGCCGTGAACCATTGGCGAGGTCAGTGCCTTGACAACTTTGCTCGAGCTGAGAAAGCCATCATCGCTGCCCTGACCGAAGCCCAAATGGCCCGAGCCCCTCACCCACCAAAGCTTCACGAGGCATCACGCAATCGTACGCGCGATCTTGCTTCAGCTCTTCGATCGAATTGGCCAGCCTCAACGTCTGCGCAGAAAGCCGCTAGGCTACTTGATGATTGGGGACTGCGCGAACGGCAGAGAAATCAGCTGGTGCACGGGTGTTTCAATGTGCGATCGCTGCCTACCGGTTGGTCACTGATCAACGAAGCGACAGAAATTAAAAAGGGTGTCGCTGTGACCACCGAGACACCAATTACGCAGGGTGAAGCCGCGGCCTTCCTTCAAGCCATCATAGCGGAACGGAAAGAGCTTGAGTCGAGCTTGAAAGCCGCTCGCTGAGCCTTTTCTAACCCTTATACAGCCCGTCCATCCGCGCCCCGTAGCGCTCGCGGATCTTGTGGCGGCGGATCTTGAGGCTGGGGGTCATTTCCTCGTTATCGGTGGTGAACGGCTCGTCGGCGAAGGCGAACTGGCGGACCTTTTCGATCACCGACAGGTCCTTGTTCGTCCGGTCGACCGCCGCGCGGACCGCGCTGCGGAAGGCGGGGAGGTCTTGCAGCGCCTTGAAGTCGGGCTTCTCGCCGTTGGCCTTGGCCCAGTCGAGCGACCATTCGTTGTCGGGCACGATCAGCCCGACGAGGTAAGGCCGCTTGTCGCCGCTCACCATCGCCTGCGCGATCTCGGGTTGCAGGGTCAGCATGCCCTCGACCTTCTGCGGGGCGATGTTGTCGCCCTTGTCGTTGACGATCATGTCCTTCTTGCGGTCGGTGATCACGATCCGGCCGCGATCGTCGAGGTGGCCGATGTCGCCGGTGTGCAGCCAGCCGTCCTTCAGCGCCTTGTCGGTCTCCGCCTTGTTCTGCCAGTAGCCGTGCATCACCAGTTCGCCGCGGACGAGGATTTCGCCGTCCTCGGCGATCTTGACCTCTACTCCGCGCAAGGGCGGGCCGACGGTATCCATCTTGATCCCCGCCTTGGGCCGGTTGCAGCTGATCACCGGCCCCGCCTCGGTCTGGCCGTAGCCCTGGAGCATGGTCAGCCCCATCGCCTCGAAAAAGGTGCCGACCTCGGGATTGAGCGGCGCGCCGCCCGAGACCATCGCCTTGATCCGCCCGCCGAAGCGCGCGCGGATTTTGGGGCGCAGAAGCTTCTCGATCACGAGGTCGATCGGCCGGTCGCGCAGGCGCTTCTTGGGATGTGCCGCGATCTCGAGCGCGCGGGTCATCAGGTAGTTGGGGACCTTCCCCTGTTTCTCGATCAGCTTCATGATCCGCGCGCGCAGCACCTCGAACAGGCGCGGGACCACGACCATGATCGTCGGCTTGGTCTCCTCGATATTGCTGGCGAGCTTTTCGAGCCCTTCCGAATAGAAGATCTCCGCCCCCACCGCGATCGGCAGGTACTGGCCGCCGGTGTGCTCGTAGGCGTGGCTGAGCGGCAGGAACGAGAGGAACCGCTCGTCCTCGTCGAGCCCGAAGTCCTGCTCGAGCACCTCGGCGGCGCCGGCGACGTTGCACAGGATCGCGCCGTGGTGCTGCAGCACCCCGCGCGGCGCCCCGCCGGTGCCACTGGTGTAGATGATGCACGCGGTATCGCCGCGCCCGATCCCGGCGATCCGCGCCTCGACCGCGCGGCGGGCCTCGACCGCATCGCCTTCGAGCAGGCTCGCCCACAGATGACAGGCGATCTGCCCGCCCTGGTTCTGGCGGATGCCGTCGATGGGAATGACCACTTCGGCGAGGCCGGTGCGCATCATCGCCGGGATCAGCGGGATCGACAGCTTCTCGGTCGAGACGATCACCGCGCGCGCGCCGGAATTATCGAGAATGTGCTGGTGATCGCGTTCGGTGTTGGTGACGTAGGCCGGCACCGTCACGCAGCCCGCCGCCATGATCGCGAGGTCGGCCACGCACCACTCGGGCCGGTTCTCGGACACGAGCGCGACGCGGTCGCCGTCGTGCAGCCCCAGCCGGCGCAGGCTCTCGGCGAGCAGGCAGACCTGCCGCGCGACCTCGCCCCAGGTTTGCGTGGTCCACTTGCCTCCGAGCTTCGCGCCAAGGAACGGCTTGTCCCGCCGCGCGTCGGCGCGCTTCAGGAACAGCTCGACGAGGTTGTTGGCCGAATCGATATCGCTCAGCAGCAAGGCAGTGGCTCCCACGCCCGGTCTATTGCCGGATTGTTGTCGCGAGCGGCTTAGGCCGCGCCCGCCCTAGCGGCAAGCGCGGCTCACTCGGACTTCCAGGTGCCCTCGCTGCGAGGGTCTGCCGCGCCGACCCAGGCGCCGTTGACGCGCTTGGCTGCGTTCGCCTTGAACCCGGCGGGCCGCACTTCGACCTTGTGCCCCAACTGGCGCAAGGCAGGGGCCAACGCGGCGAGCGGGGTGTCCGCTTCGAGATATACGGTGTCGCCGGGGCTGAACATGACCGGCAGCGCCAGTGCTTCCTGCGGACCGAGATCGAAGTCGAGCATCGCGATGAGGTTCTTGGCGGTCTGCACCGGGATCGTCGCCCCTCCCGCCGCGCCGACCGCGACCAACAGGTGCCCGTCGGCGTCATACACCAGCGTCGGCGCCATCGAGCTGCGCGGCCGCTTGCCGCCCTCGACCCGGTTGGCGACCATCACCCCGTTGACGCTCGGCACGTTGCTGAAATCGGTCAGCTCGTTGTTCAAATAAAATCCGCCGTAGACGAGGCCCGAGCCGAACCCGCTTTCGATGGTCGAGGTGTAGCTCACCGCGTCGCCCCATTTGTCGAGCGCAACGAAGTGCGAGGTGCCGTGCTCCTCGGGCTCGTCCCCATCGGCCAGCGCCAATGCGCCGGGCACCGCGCCGGCGGTGGCAGTCGGCATCGTCCGGTCGGTCGCGATCAGCGCGCCGCGCGCGGCGAGGTAGGCCGGGTCGGTCATTCCGGTGACGGGCACCTTGATGAAGTCAGCATCCGCGGCGAACTTCTCGCGGTCGGCGTAGGCGAGCCGCTGCGATTCGGCGAACACGTGCCAGAAGGTCGGCGAACTGGGGCCCATCGCCTTGAGGTCGAAGCGTTCGAGTTGCTTCAAGATCGCATAGACCGTGGTCGCGCCCGAGGAGGGCGGGCCCATCCCGCAGATGCGCCAGGTGCGATAGGTGCCGCACACCGGGGGACGATCCTTGGCCTGGTAGCCGGCGACGTCGGCGGCGGTCATCGGCCGCGGGCGCGGGGTGTCGGCGGCGACTTCGGCCGCCATCGCGGCGGCTTCGGGGCCGATGTAGAAGGCGTCGGCGCCCTGCGTCGCGAGCCGCTGGAGCGTGGCGGCGAGCGCGGGGTTCTTCACCTCGGTCCCGACCGGCAGGACGCTGCCGTTGGCGGCGTAGAACAGGGCGCGGCCATCGGCGTCGCGCGCACCGGTCGCGCGGCCGCTGTCGAGCGCTTCGTGGAGGCGCGGGGTGATCAGGAAGCCGTCACGCGCGAGCGCGATCGCGGGGGCGAACAGCTTGGCCCACGCGAGCTTGCCGTGCTCCTTGTGCGCCTTGGCCGCGAGCCGGAGGTTGCCGGGCACGCCCACGCTCAGCCCGCTCGCTTGCGCCTGGTCGAAGGGAAGCGGCTTGCCGTTGGCCCCGAAGAACCAGTCGCCGGTCGCGCCCGCCGGGGCGGTCTCGCGGCCGTCGATGGTCGAGACATGCCCCGCCGCATCGCCGCGCACGAAAAACCCGCCGCCGCCGATCCCCGAGCTTTGCGGCTCGACCACGGTCAGTGCGAGCATCGTCGCGATCGCCGCGTCGGTCGCGCTGCCGCCTTCGCGCAGGATGGTCATCCCGGCCTCGACCGCACGCGGATCGGCCGCGGAGACGAGGCCGACAGGAGGCGCGAACGCCTCTTTCGGCGTCGAAGCGGGGACAGTGGCGCAAGCCGCGATCAGCGGCAGCGCGGCGAGCGGGAGGAACCGGCGCAGCATGGCGGCAGCGCTAGCCGGTCCCGACCGCCTCCGCAATCGAGGCGTAGCCATCGCGCCGCATCAGCCGCTCGAGCCCCCGGGTGATGCGGCGGGCGAGGCCCGGCCCTTCGTACACCAGCGCGCTGTAGAGCTGGACCAGGCTCGCGCCGGCGTGGATGCGCTCCCACGCATCCTCCGCGCTGGCGATGCCGCCGACCCCAATCAACGGCAGTTCGGCTCCGGCGATGGCGCGGAACCGCTTCAGTTGCGCCAGTGCGAGTGCCTTGAGCGGTGCGCCCGACAGGCCGCCGGTTTCCTCCGCATGGCGCGAGCCGAGCGCGGGACGGCTGACGGTGGTGTTGGCGACGATCAGCCCGGCAATGCCGTGATCGAGCGCCGCGCGCACGATACGCTCGTGGTCGCCGTCTGCGAGATCGGGAGCGACTTTCAGGAACACCGGCGGATCCCCCGCCTGCCGCGCACCCGCTATCGCCGACAGCAGCGCGGCGAGCTCGCCCTCGCTCTGCAGGTCGCGCAGGCCTGGCGTGTTGGGCGAGCTGATGTTGACCGTCAGGTAATCCGCGACCGGGGTGAACGCGCGAATGCCGGCGAGGTAATCGGCGATCCGATCAGGCGAATCCTTGTTCGCGCCGACATTGACCCCGACCACGCCTGTCCTGAGCTTCGTCGAAGGGTCGCGCCGCTTGCGCGCCGACAGCCGCGCCAGCGCCGGTTCGGCGCCGCCGTTGTTGAATCCCATCCGGTTGATCACCGCGCGGTCCTGCTCGAGCCGGAACAACCGCGGACGCGGATTGCCGGGCTGGGCGCGCGGGGTTATCGAGCCGACCTCAGCAAACCCGAATCCCAGGCCGAGCACGGCGTCGGGCACCTCGGCGTTCTTGTCGAATCCCGCCGCGAGGCCGACCGGGTTGGGAAATGCGATACCCGCCACCGTCGTTGCCAGCGGACCCGGTTTGGCCGGCGGCAGCGACGGAGCGATTCGCAGCGCCGCAATCGTCAGCCGGTGCGCGGCTTCGGGCTCGAGCGCGAACAGCGCGGGCGCGGCGAGACGGTAAAGCATAAGCGGGCCGCGCTATGCCGCGCGCGCCTCGGACTGTCGAGCAAGCGAGTCGTCGCGCTTTGCATTCGTTGCGCGAGCGTGGTTAATCCATGTCACTGAATTGTCACGGTGGCTGTCGCTTTCATACAATGCGCAAGCTTGCGACTCAGCTATTCACCCCCTTGCGACCCGAAGGGCTCGAAGCTTCTAGCGACGAGTTCCTCTACTTAACGGCGGCCTCGGTCCTGGACTGAGGCCGCCCTTTTTTTTGCCAAGTCAGGGTTTTGTCGTTTTGGCCTAGGCCAGCTTGAGCCCTTCCTTGTTCATCGCCTTGGTCAGATCGGCATTCTCCTGCTCGCTCAGCGCGGCGCGCAGCTTTGGGAAGATGTCGTTTTCCTCCTCGGCCATGTGCTCTTCGAGATTGCCGCGCAGGGTGCGCAGGGTTTCCAGCCAGCGCGCATCGTCCTTGGGCATCATGGTCAGTTCGAACAGCAGTTGCTTCACCACTCCGTGATCCTCGTTGAGGTGCTGCGCCTCGGACAGCAGCCCGCGCTGGCGCATCGTCGCGTAGACTGCGTTCTCCTCCTGCATCGAATGCTTGCCGATCATGTGCTTGATTTGCATCAGGTGGAACGAGCGGCGGGCAGTGTCGTCGGTCGAGGTCTTCTCGGCGAGATCGAACACCGCGAGCGTCGCCTTGTGCTCGGCCGCGAGCGCCTTGTCCCAGTCGCCCTTGAGCATGGTCGGCGCCTGCACCGCCAGCTTGCGCGCCGGGTTGGCGAGCATGCCCAGCAGCAGCCCCGCTCCGCCGGCGAGCAGCAGGCCCAGCGGGTCCTTATCCTTTGTCAAACTGTCCATTTCCGGTCTCCTCAGCCACGCTGTGCCAACGCCGCGCCAATGGCACCGTTCCGCTCGCGAATTGCGAACGACTCGCAAGAAAGGCTTGTTTGTTGAAAGGCTTGCAGGGGCGGACTAAGTAATCGGAGCAATCCACTCCGATTTGAGCTTCGCGAACCGCTTCATGCGCCTGTCCAACCTTGCCGATTACGCCGTCGTGACCATGGGCGCCGCGGCCCGCCACTGCGGCGGCGGGCGCACCAGCGCGGCCGAACTGGCAGCCGAGACCGGCCTGCCCGCGCCG
>NZ_RSEL01000001.1 GCF_003958625.1 Tsuneonella rigui
CCGCCGTCGCCACCGACCCCTTGGGAGGAAAGGGTGGTCTGGCCCGCGATGGTGAGTTTGCCATTGCCGGCGTCCGCCAGCGCTTCGGACTCACCACCGAATCCGGCTCCGCCCGCGCCGCCCGCCGCGCCGCTGAGCCCGGTGGCGCCGACACCGCCAAAGCCATCGGTCGAGACCAGTAGGTCTTGCAGCGAGATGGTGCTCGCACCGCCCAGATTGCTCTGCGCGTCGACCACCGCGAAACCGCCCGCCGCGTCTCCGCCGGCCCCACCGAGGAGGCCGCCGCCGCTATAGGATTCGGACAGGATCGTCGTCAGTCCGCTCACGCTGATCGCGCCGTTCTGGGCGAACATCAGCGCATTCGGCCGGTCGGTCTCGAACGCTGCGCTGGCCGCGCCGCCCGGCTGGCCGTTCCCGCCAAAGGCGTTGGCGGTCACATCGAGGTTGCCGTTGAAGGTCAGCGACCCGCCGTTAGTCGAGGCCTGGGCAAAGCCAGAAACTGCGTCGCCACCATGGCCTTGCAGTGAAGTCTGGCCCCGAGCCCCGGCATCGAACATGGTATCGGCGTTCACCGTGAGCGTGCCGCCATTGAACGCGTGAATCCGCGCGTAGCCGCCAGCCGCGTCGCCGCCGGTTCCGGCGTTGGAGATAGTACCGCCTCCCGCCGCCGCGGCGACAATCAGGCCGCCACTCGCGGTGATGGTGCTTGCGCCGTCATGCACGAAGACGCTCGCCTCGCCCCCCGTTGCGATGCCGCCATTGACGGCCGCGCTGTCGTTCGATCCGCCAGCACGCGCGCTCGCCTCGATCGTTACGCTCCCGCCGGCGATAGTGCTGTCGACGAGGTTGAGGACCGTGGTCCCGGCGGTCGCATTGCCGGTATGCGCGCCGGTTCCGGCCCCACCCGAGGTCGTGATGCTGCCGGTCGTCGCATTGGCATAGATGTCGACGGTTTCCGCGCTGATGCTCGAATCGACGAGTGAGATGTTGGCGGTACCGGCGGTGGCATTGCCGGTCGAGACCACGCCCGTAGCAATCGCGTCGGGCGTCGAGTTGAACGAACCCCACGTGATCGAGCTGCCGGCACCTGACGCATTGATGGTGCTGCTGGTGAGCGAGACGTTGAGCACGCCGCCGCTGGTGTTGCCGCCGACCCGGCCCTTGCCGCCGCCGTTCTGCGTGAATGCCAGCACGCGCCCCGGTCCAAACGAGTCGGTCACCGCATTGATCGTGCCCTGATCGAGGATAAAGCTCGAGGTACCGCCCGTCCCGTCGCCGCCGGTGCCGGTCAGCGAGCCGTCGCCGCCCTGGGCGCCGGGGCCGCCGCCCGAGAAGCTACCGTTCACCGTGCCGTTGCGGACCAGGACATTGCGTTGGCCGCCGAATGCGTCGCCGCCATCGGCCGCGCCGGTGACCGACACGTCCGCCGAGCCGCCGAGCGCGAACGAGCTCACGGTAAAGCGGTTGCCTCCGTTGAGCGTGCCGCCATCGACGTTCACGCTGGCGATGCCGCCGGTCGCGTCGCCACCGGTGCCACCGGTGGCGAACGTGTCGCCCCCGGTCGCGCGGGCGAACATCGTCACCGAACCCGCTGCGCCCGGATCGACGGGCAGATTGACCGTGGATCCCGACAGCACGTTGAGGGTTGCCTGGCCGCCCTTTGCGGCGCCACCGTGCCCTCCGCCGGCGTTGCTCGCGCCGCCGAATGCCTCGGCCGAGAGCAGTTCGAGATCGCCGAAAATGAGATTGCCGGTCGAATTGCCCGCCTGGACCGTCAGGGTCGAACTGTCCGAGGCGGTGATGTTGGCCAGACCGCCGGTGGACAGTCCTGGTGTCGCCGTCAGCGAGCCAAAATCAGTACTTCCGTCGGCGCTGACGTTCAGTTCGCCGGTGGTGAAGGACGATCCCTGCATCACATCCAACTGGCTCGTACCACCGGTCGCGTTGCCGCCGTTCGTCACGCCCTCGGAACGAATCCGGGTTACGCCGGCCACGCTGGCGCCGCTGCCGTGATCAAATCTGATGAGGGCGTTGCCGCCGGTCGCGTCCATTACGGTCGGCGCGAAATCGGTGATCCCTTGCGCGCGCAGAAGTAGGTTGCCGCCGACGTCGAGCGACGAGGTGGCGGAAGTGATCGCGGGGTCGCTATCGACCAGCAGGCTCGCTTCGCCTCCGGTAGTCGCGCCGTCGGCGGTGCTGTACCACCACCCGTTGGCGAGCAGCGACAGGTCGCCGCTGATGTCGGCGGTTGCCCCGCCAAAAACGATCATCCGCGCGGCTCCGGCATCGACCGGGGAGCCGGGCACGGCGACCTGTCGCTCGGCGCTGAGCGTCAGGTTGCCCACCACGTTGAGATTGCCGGTGGTGAGCACACCCGCGGTGGGCGAGGTCGCGATGGTGACGACGGCCGCCGAATCCTCGATCGCCGTCAGCGACACGTCGCTCGCGAAGTTGCTGTTGGCGAGCACATTGAGCCGCGCGTTGCGCGAAGCCTTGCCGGTGAGTGCCGAGGTGACGGTCATGCCGGAGGGCTGGGAGGGGCCGTTGTAGTCGGAGATCGTCAGGTCGGCCCGCCCAGTGCCGCCAGCAGGCGCGTTCTCGATCGCGCCGGCGGTGACGTTGTAACCGGCCGAGAGGACCACCGCGTTGCCGTCGACATTGGCGGCGCCGGCGACGTCGAAGCCCAGCGACGAACCGCGCCCGATCGCCAGCGTGATGAGCTGGTTCTTTGGCACAGCGACCATGTAGATGCGGCGATTGTCGCCCGCGCCGGCGCTCGCGCCACCGGTGGTGGTGCCGGTGTGCTCGATGGCGACAGCGTTCGGCCCGCCATTGATTGCGTCGGTTCCGGTGGTGACTTGGATGTCGAACAGGCCGTCCGGCGCGAAGGTGATCGTGCCTGCCTCGCCAGCGACGTACGCCGCTTGGCCGTTCGTGGTGACCGTGCCGTATTGATAAACTCCGGGCGCGAAGGCGGCCACGTAGCTGCCCGTGTTGAGCGCGTTGATCTGCGCGCCGGGGCGGATTTCGACGTAGCTCGCCGGCGCCGCGCCGGTGAACGTGACCTTCCCGTTGGCGTCGATGAAATTGCCGCCGCTGATCAGCGGATCGGAGGTCGTCAGGCCGAGGTTGCCGACGTTGAACACCGCGTTCGCGCCGACGATGACGCCACCGGGGCTGTAGAAATAGACCGTCCCGCCGGGCGTGGTGGTGGTCCCCTGGATCTGCGAGATGACCGTGCCGTTGAACGTGATCGGCCGGCTTGCATCGACCGGCACGATGCGGTTGAGCACCGCGAACTGCCCGGTCGACTGGAAGGTTGCGGTGGTCCCGCCCGGCTGGAACAGGATCGGCACGCCGGGATTCGTCGTCGTGTCGGTCGGCGTCCAGTTGATCACCGCCTGCGCGCTGTTGACGGTGACAGTGGTGCTGTTGGCTCCGGTCGTGACCGCGGCGTTGCCCGCGACCACGGTGCTGGTGCCCTGGAACGACTGCGCCTGCGCCGCCTGCGGCACCGCCGCGAGCGCGGTCGCGATGGCGAGCGCGGAACAATAGGTGAGTGCGGTCCGCCTGCGATCGGTCAGCATCAGTTGGTCCTCCACGGGAGCAGGCGGGTCGTCAGGGTCAGCAGGAAACGGGCGTTGCCGCGTTGGGTCTGCAGGCCGGTGCGCTCGAGCGGCACCGCCACGGTGGCATCGAGCTGGAAGCGGTCGCCGAGGTCGGCGCGCACGCCGCCGCCGGCCGAGGTCAGGTGGTCCTCGCCGCCCGGGCCCTTGTTCCACACGTGGGCGTAATCACCGAAGACGTAGGGCTGCACGCGCAGTTCGGAGCTCTCCGATACGCGCAAGCGCGGGCCCCGCAGCTCGGCGCCGAGGCCAACCCCGCTATCGCCCAGGATCGCGCCCGGATCGTAGCCGCGGCCGACCGTGTAGTTGCCCGCGGTAAACTCCTCGAAGCTCAACAGCGGGTCGAAGGCATATTGCGCGCGCGGCAGGATCGCGACCGCGAAATCGCGGCCGAGCGCCAGTTCGGCGAAGCCGTCGAGATGCACTACCGTTGCGGCACTGTCGCCGTCGAGCCGGCTCGGCGGCGTGACACCGCCGGCACAAGCCACGCCCGCGCAATTCGGGCTGGCGTCGAAGAGATCGAGCCCCTTGCGCAATTCGACCGAGCCGCCCGCGCGCCATTGAGGCCGCGCGCTGCGCAAGTCGATCGCGTCGAAATCCGCCCTCAGCCACAGCACCCGCAGCTTGTCGCGGCTGAGTTCGCCAACGAGGTCGACGTCCTGATCGATGAAATCGAACCCGCCGCCGAGCCATACGTTGGTGCCCTGCGAACGCTGGAGCGGGTAACGAAGATATGCCTGGGCAAACAGAGTGCGCGCCTTGAGCGCCGGCCCGGTCGCGGCGGCCGGCCCTAGATCGGGCTTGGTCCAGGCGTAAGTGAACTGACCGCCGACGGTCAGCCCTTCGCCGCCGGGGCGAAATTCGTGACCAGCCTGAAGGATCAGCTGCTCACGAAAGTCGGCGGTGGAATAGAGGCCGAGCGTGGTCACGTCGCCCAGCCCGGTAAGGCCGAAGAATTGCGTGCGGAGCTGGCCGCCCCACCGACCGGTCGCTTTTGCCGCATAGTTCTGGATGGTGAAATCGACCGCGTACGGCCGCCGGACGACAGTGACCTCGCCGATAAGGTCGCCGGGCGCGGTGTCGGCCGGCTTGAGGGTGAGCTGCACGTCGTAACCTGGAAGATCTCGGGCGAGCAGGATGTACCGTTCGGCGCGATAGCGGTTGAACACCTCGTCCTGGCTAAGGCGGCCGAGATACTCCTCCAGCTTGCGTTCCGCGCCGCGCGTCTCGCCGCGTGCCCGAATGGCGGTGATCCGCGCGTAGAGCACCTCCAGCCGGACCTGGCCGTTCTCGATCTTCTGCGTCGGCACCTGGACCGCGGCAAGGTATCCCTTGTTCCGCAGGATCGTCGCCGCGGCGTCGCGAATCTCGCAGATCACCGCCACCGATTGCGGCTTGCCGGCGAAGGGACGCCAAGCGGCATCGAGCTCCTGCGGGGTCGCACCCTTCAGGTTGTTGAAGACCACGCTTTCGATGGTGATCGGGATGTCCCGATATTGCGGATCCGCGAGCGGGCACGGCGAACGCTCGACACCCCCTTCGATGGAGAGCTGCGACTGCTGGTCGGTCTGCGGCCGCGCGATATTCTCGAGCTCGTACCGAGTGGGCACCGGCACGGTTGCCGGCGCGGCTTGCGCAAGCGCCACCGCCGGGATCGCCGCAACGGCGAGCCCGGCCACAACCTTGGCCACGACCAATCGAATAGCCCCCACGCGCGCACGCGCCATCCCGTTCGCCCCCGTTACGAATTTCCTCGCGGGCGACCCCTTTTTATTAGGCGCAGGCTACCCTTCCTCAACCAGCCGTCAAGCGATTGATGTGTCGCGTTCTTACAATGATGAATGCAGGCGACTGCTTTTTCATCGTGGGTGAGCCGCCACGTTCGAGAGAGCGCTTCGTGAACACGCCTAGCCGTGACATGTTCGGTCACCTGCGGTGCCCTCAAGGTGCACCATTGGCTGGATGAAGCTGGGGCAAAAACTGGGCTTCCTTTGAGGTCGAGAGAGCCACGATCGGGCTAGCGTGAGTCCTCTTCGGGCACCATTTTTCCTTGCGGAACAAATCGGCACTCCTCGGCAGCCCAATGGGCCCGCTCGCAAGGGGGACCCGCGCCAGGCCGGGATCGGGGCTGCAGCCTGGCGCGGGAGGATCTTTGACGGGGGGTGGTATCAAAGACCCATTTTGATGGTGCCGCGTAGCGTCACGCCGACGGTGTCGTGGCGCTGCTCGGCGCCGACTTCGCCGGTCATCGTGAGGCCCTCTGAGCCGCCGATCGCGCGCAGGCGGGCGTACCAGCCGTTCGCCTCGGGATCGGCCTCGATGGTGAAGGGCGTGCCGCCGGCGAAGTGCGCAGTGGTCCTGCCGATGGTGCCGCCGACGATCTCGCGCCAGCCGCCTTCGCCTTCGATGCGGAACCAACTGGTGTCGCGCTTGCGCATGCCGTGGAGGTCGACGCCGAACGCGACCCCGCCGTTGACCGCCAGCGAATCGCTGGTCCGCTCGTCGATCGTCAGGTCGAGCGCGGCGCCGCCGCCGGTATCGCTGTGCGCATTCTCCTTCAGGCGGACGTAGTCGACGACAAGCGAGGGGCGGAAGAACAGGTACTGCCCGCCGCCTTCGAACGAGACGCCGCCCATCAGGGTGTTGAGCGTGCCGTCCCACTTGCCCGCGATGGTGCGCGACACGTTGGTGGCGCCGAAAGTGCCGTCGAAGTGCCGCTCCCCATCGAACGTGACCTTGCCGATCGAGGCGCGGGCGAAGGCGCCAAGGCCGCCCCAGTGGCCGACCCACTGGCCGCCGAGCTCGAAGGCGTCCGAAGTCACCGAGGTATCCAGCGCGCTGGTCTGGCGGCTGATGAGGTAAGTCGCGGTCGCACCGAAATCGCCGACGCCGGTGCGGATTTCGCCACCGGCGGTGAAGCCGACCCCGAACAGGTCATAGCCGGCGGTCGCGCCGCGATCCTTGTCGCTGTCCCAGCTGCCCGCGTCTAAGATCAGGCCGAACTTGGACTGGGGGGTCAGCGGTCCGCTCGGGTCCGCCAGGCGCCGGGTCATCGTTCGCGCGCCGAGGCTGATGGTCTCGAACGTGCCCCCCGCATGGTCGGGCAGCATTTGCGCGAAGGTCGAGCGGAACTTGTCGCCTTCGTTGATGCCGAGGAACACGCCGGCGATCTTGTCGTCCTTCGCCAGCGCGGCGTAAATCGCGTTGTAGGCCGCGCTTTCGGAGCGGTTGAGCCCGAGTTCGGTCGCGTTCTTGCTGGCGATATCGACCGCCAGCTGGTTGGCGGTGCCGGTGTCGACCGTGCCCTTGTAGAGGAACGGCAACAGGGTGCTGTCGGCGGCAATGCCCGACGCGGCCTGCAGGTTGCCGGCCTTGAGCACGACGTAGTGCCCTTCGGCGCTGGCGACGTCGGTCAGCACCAACCGCAGCTTGGCGCCGCTGGCGATGGTCGCGGTGCCGGCGACGTCGATCAGCGTGCCTTGTCCGGCGGCCTTGCTCAGCGTCACGTTGAGGATGCCGCCCGAAGCCACGCTGAGCGAGCCGATCGAGGCCGGCTTGGCGAGGTCGAGCGTGCCGCCCGACACCGTCACCGCGATGTTGCCCGCGTTGGCCAGCGAGCCGCTGAAGCGCGAGGTGCCCGCAAGGGTGAGCACATCGGCGCCGCCGCCGAAGTCCGCGGTGCCTTCGAACACCGAGGAGTCGGCCAAGGTCATCGTGTCGGCGCCGTTGCCGAAGCTGACGTTGCCGTTCTGGGCCCCGTCGCCCGACAGTTGCAGGCGGTTGCTGCCCGCGCCGAAGGTGACGTTGCCCTTCATGCTGCCGTCGGCGATGTCGAACAGGTCGTTGCCGCTGCCGAAGCGCACGTCGCCGGTGATGGAGGGAGCTGTCTTGCCGCTGGCGACCGCGATCTGGCGCACCGTGGTGCCGAGCGTGTTGGCCGACAGGTCGATTGCGACATTGCGGAACGAGGTCGCAGCAGCGCCGCTCGCGCTGATTGCGCCGCTGTTCTCGACCAGCGAGACGCCGCCGCTGCGGTCGAGGATCGCGGTCGCCACGCCGTCGACGCCGGTCGCGCTTGACTTGATCGTCCCGCTGTTGCGGATCGTCGCCACGCTCGCGCCCTGGTCGATCAGGATCGCGGTCGCGCGAGTGGTGCCGCTGTTGCTGCCCGTCGCCGACACGGTGCCCGAGACGCGCACTTCCGGGACCGTCGCCTGCGCGCCGATCTTCAGCGCAGTGGCGTCCGCGCCCGCGGAGGTCGCGCTGATCGCACCGGCCACGCTCATCCCGTTCGCGATGCTGACCGCGCCGCCGCGGCCGCCGATGGCGAGGCCCGTGGCGCTGACGCCGCTATAGACGCCGTTCCCGGCGATCGAGCCGTCGACGATCAGGCCGAAGTTGGTGCCGCTGTTGGCGACCGCGCCGATGGCAACCGCGTGATCGGTCGCGCCGATGACCATCGCCGGTGCCGCGCTGTAGGATACGACGGCGGCGTTGCCTTCCTTGGCATCTTCCAGCCCGTCCTTGTCCTCGTCGGGATCGGCAGTGTTGGTGTCCTTGGGCGCCACCGCGAGCACGATCCCGCCAGTGACATTGCCCTCGACCATCAGCGCCGAGCCGCCCTGCAGCAGGTCGTCGGCATCGAGCTTGGAGGGGTCGGTGGGAGAGGTGATAGCGCGGTAGCCGGTCGCGCCGATCGCGCCCTGGACGGTCATCGCGCCATCGATGTTGCCCGCGAAGCGCGCGCCGACGGCGTTGACGCCGGTCGCGGTCACGGTGCCGGCGAGGCGGACGTTGCCGGTGATGCCCTGCGCGCTCACGCCGACCGCTTTGTCGCCGACCACGGTGACCTTGCCGTCGTTGGTGAAGGCGCCGGTCTGCTGGCCGCCGAGCACGATGCCGGCCGAGTTGTTGCCCTCGATGGCGATCGTGCCGCTGTTGACGATCTTGCCGCTGCGCGCGCCTAGGGTGCGGATGCCCGCGCGGCCGCTGCCGACCGCGAACGGCCCGTCGAGGTCGCCATCGTTGTCGATGTCGGTCGGGGTATAGGTCTCGTCGATCGTGATCGTGCCGGTGTTGGTGATGTCGCCCGTGGTCCCCGCTGCGGCGGCGATGCCGGTAGCGTCGTTGGCGTTCGAGATGGTGATCGCGCCACCGTTGGTGACGGCATGGTCGCTGTCCATCGTCACGCCGGTGCCGGCGGCGATCACCACCGAGCCTTGCGCGTCGATCTTGATCGAATCCGCCGCGCCCGCCTTGATGGTCGAGGTCTTGAGCGGCTCGGTCTTTTTAGTGGAAACCACCGTCTCCGCGGCGAGCGGGGTGGCAAGGGCGACGATCGCGGTCGTCGCGAGCAGGGTACGATACATGGGTCCTCCGGTCCTTTTGACCAGCAGGACGGAGCCGCGGCGCGCCAACCTTGGCGCTCCCGCGAAATTTTTCAGAAGCTGGCGTCGAAGCCCAGCCGCACGGTCCGCGGCCGCAGGGGCGTGATCTGGTCGCGCCCGACTTCGAACGGGGTGCCGAGCGCAAAGCGGTTGCCGACCGCGTCGAACAGGTTGGTCACGCCCAGCGTGAACCCGCTGCCGTCGCGCCCGATGCGCACGGTCAGTCCGGAATCGAGGTAATCGCCCTGGCTGTCGCCGAGCTCGGGCCCGACGCCCAGCCGCGAACGGCCGACGTAGCGCGCCCAGCCTTGCGCCGTGAGGGTGAGATCGCCGCCGAGATCGCGGCTATAGTCGATCCCGGCGCGGGCATTGAAGCCGGCGATGTTGGGCACCTGGCGCGCGCGGAACAGCAGCGCCTGGACCGGCTGGTCGACTTCGCTGTGGTTCCACGCGGCGCCCGCTTCGAACCGGAGCCCCTGAGTGAGCGCGACCCCGCCGGCGAGCGTGGCGGTCCACACCCGTCCGTCACCGATGTTGGCGGTGGTCGGCAGGCCGAGGGGGTCGATATAGTCCGCCTGGATGTCGGTCCAGCGGGTGAAGGCGACGCTCGCGGCAAGGTCGAAGGGCCCGCGCCCGGGCGTGCCGTGACGGGCGCCGACCTCGAACGTCCGCGTCCGGTCGCTGCGGAAGCGGCGGACGAACGGTCCATCGATCGCGAGGCCTCCGGGGCGGAAGCCTTCCTGGTATTTGAAATAGAGCGTGGCCGCCGGGAGGAAAGACCCGGTCAGCGAGGCCGAGGGCAGGAACGCCGTCTCGCTACGGAGCGCGGTGATGTCGGCACCGGCGAGCGCGAAGGCCGGGGCGACGTCTTCGCCCGCTCCGCCGAGATGCGCGCGGGTATAGCGCCCGCCGGCGGTTGCGATGAGGCCGTCCAGCAGCCGGACGCTGCCTTCGCCGTAAACCGTGGTCTCGCGGATGCGGTTGAGCACCCCGGTTGAGGTCATCGCCGCGTCCGACTCTCCGAAGCCGCGGGTCAGCCGGGTGCGATTGCGGGTGTGGCTCACTCCCAGCACCCAGCCGAGGTTGCCGTCCATCGGCTGCCACAGGCGCGTTTCGTTGGCGATCATGCGCGAGCGGTTGTGCTGGAAGAACACCCGCGGCGCGCCGCCCGCGGGGGTGGCGTCGTAGCGCTCCTCCAGGTCCTGCCCGGCGACCCCGGTCGAGGAGCGGAGCTTGATGGCGCCCAGCTCGCCGTTCACCACCAGCTGGCCCTGCCGGTAGTCGGCGTCGAACCCTTCCTGCACCCGCGCGTTGCGGGCGAGGGGAGGGCCATCGCGGTCGGCATACTGGCTGTCGCGCCCGCGGGTGCGCTGGGCGATGCCGATCGTGTCGATGGTCCAGCCTTCGCTCGGCTCGAGCCGCACCATCGCCCGGCCGCTCAGGATGCGGGTGCGATTGACGTCGGTCCGGCCGAGCAGCGGCTTGTCGATGTAGCCGCCCTGGTCTTCGCCATCGATCACTGCGCGCAGCGTAGCGAGGTCGCTCCCCAGGGGAAGGTTGATCACCCCGGTGACATCGAAGCCGGCCTCGCCGTGCTGGACGGCCGAGCCGCCGGCCGAGACCGATCCGGTCACGATGCCCGGCTCGGGCGCGTTCGGCACCAGCCGGATGATCCCGCCCAGCGAGCCCGCGCCGTAGAGCGTGCCCTGCGGACCCTCGAGTACTTCGACCGAGGCCATGTCGACCAGTCGCAGGTCCGGATCGGGCGCATTGTAGCTCAGTCGCAGGTCGCCGAAGTACTGGCCGACGGTCGATTGGGTCGGTCCGGTGAAGCTCGAATCCGCAATCCCGCGGATGAACAGCTTGTTGCGCCCGCTGCCGAGGTAAGTGGAGGATACGGTCGCGATGCGCTCGGCGATCCGATCGGTGCCGCCGGGACCGGCGAACTCGAGGTCGCTGCCCTCGAGGACGGTTACCTGCCCCGGGAATTCGCTCAACCGGACGTCGCGCTTGCTCGCGAGCACGACGATTTCGGGCGCAACGAGCGGGGCTGCCTCGGCGGGCGGCGCTGGCGGCGGAGCGGGGCGGGGCTTGGCACGAGCGACCCGGACGGGCGCAGCGCTGCC
>NZ_RSEL01000004.1 GCF_003958625.1 Tsuneonella rigui
GACCGCGACCGACGCTGCCGCGACCGCGACCGACGCCGCTGCTGGCGCCGCCGCCACCCCGGCTGCCTCGGCTTCGGCGACGACTGCCGCTCAGTAATTTCACGCTGCGTCCGCGCCGGCACGTCCGGGACGCGGATCAAAGCGCGCAAATTGCGACAGAAAGGGCTGCTTCCTCGATTGGGGAAGCGGCCCTTTTTTTGTCACATTTCGGGAACGGGCATCCTGACGAACGGTTCAAGCGGTTAGTCCAGCCCCCGGAGTATCCGTCATGAAGAAGTTTGCGCTCCCCGCCCTCGCCGCCGCGCTCGCCCTTGCCGCCTGCGACAGCACCCCGAAGGATGGCACCGCGACCGATGCGGCGACCGACACCACGATGAGTGAGCCGATGGCAACCGACACCCCAATGGCGACCGACACTATGACGGCCCCGGCCGCGACCGACACGATGACCGCTCCGGCGCCGACCGACACGACCATGGCATCGCCAACTGCGACCGCGACCGCGACCGCGACGCCGCAATAAACCCTGGCCACAACAGGAGGAGCCTTGAAATGAAGAAACTTGCCCTGACCGCGCTCGCCGCCGCGTTTGCGCTGGCCGCGTGTGACAACACGCCGAACGATGACACCGCCACCACCGCGGGCGACACCACCGCGACGGTCGACGCCGGCACCGACACCACGACCGTCGTCCCGGGCCCGACCGCGACCGAGACCACCGTGGTGACCACACCGGGCGCCACTGCGACGACCACGACCAATGCCAATGGCGACAGGGTCACCGTGGGTCCGGACGGTGTGACGGCGGATGTCGGCGACAGCGACACGCGGGTGCGGGTCAACACCGACAACCCGTCGATGACCGTCGAAAAGAAGTAGGCGGGTTCTACCCGATCGTCACGCCTGCTCCGGCCGGCGTTCCAAGGGGCCGTTCCGTTCGGGGCGGCCCCTTTCCTGTGCGGGAACGCCATCGCGGCGGCGCATGGTACTGCAGGCGATCCGCCCGATCAGCGGCGCCATCCCGCGATAGTGCGCGCGGCCGTAGGTGACCTGCGCGCCTTCGTGGGCAGACAGGCGGCGGTGCGCCTCGGCCAGCGAGTGGTAGGGCAGCGACGGCAGCAGGTGGTGCAGCGCGTGGTAGCGCAGGCCCACCGGCGCCCACAGCGCGGCGACATGGCCGGGCGGCGGGACGTTGACCGTGTCGAGATACTGCGCAGTCACGCTCATCTGCTCGCCCTCGTTCTCCCACAAGTGGGCCACAAGGGTCCGCAGTTGATTGAGCACTGCCACCGCGGAGAACACCGCCAACGCCACCACCAGCGGCCGCCAGCCGATCACGATCAGGCTGGCGATCAACGCCACGCCCCAGATCGCCGCGCCGGTCTCCAGCAGCACGAAGCGCAGCTTGTTCTGCGGATCGGCCGGGCGGCGGCGGAAATCGGGGTTGATCGCCAGGGTCGAGAAGCGCGCCCAGTTGAGCCGGCGCAGCGGCGGGATCAGCAGCCCGAGCGGCGCCAGCACGCCATAACGCAGCACCAGCCCGAGCGGCGCGAGCAGCGCGATGAGCACGAACAGCGGCAGGCTCCACGGCTTCATCAGCGCGAGCGGCAGGTACTCCGGGTCGTCCGGCGTGCCGTAGCGCTTGCGCGAATGGTGGATCGTGTGCCCATCTTCATACATGAACGATGGGGTGAGCATCGGGATGCCGACCAGCAGATTCCAGGTCGTGCGGAAGCCCGGCAGCGCATCGCGGTGCAGGTGGGTCAGCTCGTGGATGAACAGCAGCGCGCGGTAGAGCGCGAGCGTCGAAACCACTCCGAGCACCACCGTCAGCCACAGCGCGGGGGCGAAGATCGCGCCGGCGAGCGCAGCATAACCGACCGCCGCCGAACCCAGCATATCGGGCCAGTAGATGTGTGCCTTCGCCTTCCCCAGATCGCGGGTCAGCTCGGCGGCGGCGCGCAGCAGCGCCTTGTCGTCCTCGTCGCGCGCGCCGCTGTAGGCCGCCGGCGGGGCAGCAACGGGAGCGGGAGAAGGCGCGGTCGTAACGGTCATTTCTTGGCTTTTCCGATGGTCGCCCGCAGCCTATCCGCCGCAGCCAGCCCTCGCGAGGCCATAGCCGCTTTGCGCGATATGCGAAATGAACGAGGTAGCGGGAACGTCCGATGCGCCAGATAGAGTTTACGCCGGTCACGAACAAGCGCGAGCGGCGCGAATTCGTCGATCTCAGTTATCGGCTGAACGCCTCGGATCCCAACTGGGTCGCCCCCCTCAAGATGGAGGCGATCGAGCTCGTCACCCCGGGCAAGAACCCGTTCTTCGAGCACGCCACCGTCGCCCAGTTCATCGCCCGCGAGAACGGTCGCGCCGTCGGGCGCATTTCCGCGCACATCGATCACCTCGCGCTCGCCCAGCCGCCGGAACAGGGCATGGGGCCCGGCACCGGCAATTGGGGCCTGCTCGAGGCGGAGGACGAGGAGGTCGCTCATGCGCTGATCGCCCATGCGGAAGACTGGCTGCGCGGCCAGGGCATGACCCGCGTACTGGCCCCCTTGAGCATGTCGGTGTGGGAAGAACCGGGCCAGCTCACCAAGGGACATGATCACCCGCCGACAGTCATGATGGGCCACCAACCCAAACGCTACGCCGACTGGATCGAGACCGCCGGCGGCTATGCGCCGGCGAAGCGGCTGGTGACCTACGAGCTCGACATCACCAAGCCCTTCCCGCCGCTGATCCAGCGGATCGTCGAGGCGGGGCGCAAGAACGCCCGCATCCGCATCCGCAAGGTCGACAAGTCGCACTTCGATGCCGAGGCGCGGCTGATCCTCGACATCCTCAACGATGCCTGGTCGGACAACTGGGGCTTCGTGCCGTTCACCGAGAAGGAAATCGAATACGCCGGCAAGAAGTTCAAACCGATCGTGTTCGAGGACCTGATCATGGTCGCCGAGTACGACGGCGAGCCGGTCGCGTTTATGATGACCCTGCCCGATCTTAACGAGGCGGTCGCGCCGCTCAAGGGCAGCCTGTTTCCGTTCGGCTGGGCCAGGCTGCTGCTGTGGCTGCGCAAGCCCAGGGTGCGCACCATGCGCGTGCCGCTGATGGGGGTGCGAAAGCGGCTGCAGTCTTCGCGCATGGCGAGCCAACTCGCCTTCATGATGATCGAGACCATCCGGATCGAGGCGCTCAAGCACTACGGCGCCACGCGTGGGGAGATCGGCTGGATCCTGGAGGACAATCAGGGAATGGTCGCGATCGCCGATGCGATCGAAAGCCACGTCAACCGCGAGTATGTGATCTACAAAAAGGCGCTCTAGGCAGGCTTTGTGGCGCGCCCGCCACGGGCTGGCGCAATGGCACTGCTAGGCCGGGAACGCGCGGCGGATTGTGCCGTTCGCGCAATCAGAAAGGCCGGGCGTGTGCCCTGCCCCACGGGAGGCCTGATGGCGAAACGACCGGCCAAGGCCAAAAAGCAGGCAAAGCTCGGCACCGTGCTGCTGGTCGAAGACGATTCGCTGATCGCGATGGCGATGGAGCAGGCGCTGCTCGATGGCGGCGCGACCGCGGTGACGCTGTGCACCACCACCGCCGAAGCGCTCGCAGCGTTGCGCGAGTCGCGGCCCGACGGACTGGTGCTCGATGTCCACCTGGCCGATCGCGACGACGGCTGGGCGGTCGCCGAGCTGGTCAATTCGGTTGGGCCCAACCCGCCGCGAATCGTGTTCTCGACCGGTGCCCCGCAGGACATTCCGCCGGAGATCGCCGAGCTCGGCCCAGTGCTGGCCAAGCCGTACGACCATTCGGAACTGATCGAGGCGCTTCGGCAACCGCCCCGTCCGGGCCTGCTGGGCCGACTGAAAAAAGCGCTCGCCTAGACCGCATCGGTTGCGCGGGTAGCGCCCCGGCGCGCACGCGGACGACGCACGAAAAAAAAGGCCTCCGCTCATTTAAGAGCGGAGGCCCTTCGGGATCGTATCACCAGCCGCTTGGACGGGAGGGGGGGTCTCGGCGGTGACAATGGTAGAATGCTCGACCCGTACGGGCGTTCCCGGCGCCGGACGAATTTTTTGCGCTCGCGAGAACTTTTCTCGCATCACACTGATTTTACGCCATATTATTCTGCCGGTGCGATCAGGCTCGGTCGCGTCAGCGCCCCTCGGCTTGCCCGTCGGATGGCTGATCGACCATTACTGCAAAATTCGCAGCGACGACGACGCTTGCTAAAATATGGCCGGAACCATAGCGCGGCCACGCCGTTTAGGCGCAAGACTCACGGGAAGGGAATGCATGTCGCTCGGGGATCAAGTCGCCGCTAATTTGCCGTATCTGCGCCGTTACGCGCGCGCCCTCACGGGCTCGCAGCATACCGGCGACGCGTTCGTCCGTGCCACGCTGGAAGCCGCGCTGGCGGATGAGCAGCTCAAGAGCTCGCTCGCGGGTGGCCGGGTGCCGCTCTATAAGGCGTTCAACAAGGTGTGGTCGAGTGCCTACCTTGAAGTCGCTTCCGACGATGAGGGCGAGCCCAACCACGAGCATGCAGCGCAGGATCGCCTGCGCGCGATCACGCCGCTGAACCGGCAGGCCCTTCTCCTCACCACGCTCGAGGATTTCTCGATCCCCGAGGCGGCCGAGGTGATGGACATGGATCCCGCCGACGTCGAAGCGATGGTGCAGGAAGCCGTCGACGAGATCGACCGCGAATCGGCCACCAGCGTGCTGATCATCGAGGACGAGCCGCTGATCTCGATGCAGCTCGAGGACCTCGTCCGCTCGCTCGGTCACGAGATCTGCGGCACCGCCGCCACGCGCACGCAAGCGCAGCAGGTGGTGGCGGAACGCACCCCTGGGCTCGTGCTCGCCGACATCCAGCTCGCCGACGGTTCGTCGGGCCTCGACGCGGTGGACGACATCCTGGCGATCGACAGCGTGCCGGTGATCTTCATCACCGCTTACCCCGAACGCCTGCTCACCGGCGACCGGCCCGAGCCGACTTACCTGGTGACCAAGCCGTTCCAGGAATCGACCGTGCGGGCGGCGATCAGCCAGGCGCTGTTCTTCGGATCGAGTCGCCCGCTCGGCTAAGCATTGCGCTAACCAGTAAGGCGCGCGGTTCAGCTCGGCGGGACCGCGCGCTTTCTTGTACGTATCTCGAATTCGCTGCGAATACGGACCGGCACCCACAGCGTGCACGCGACGCCAGTTGGCTCGAACCGCAGATCGACCGGGTGGCGCAGCTCGTGCGCGACGATCTTTTCGATGAGATCGGTGCCGAACCCGCGAGCACGCTTTGCGGGCACCGCGGGTCCGCCGCTCTCGACCCAGCGCACGCTGGCGAGGTCTTCGCGGTCGAGCGCCCAGGTGACTCGCACCTTACCCTCGGCAACCGACAAGGCGCCGTACTTCGCGGCGTTGGTCGCTAGCTCATGGATCGCGAGCCCCAGCGACAACGCGTCGTTGGGCGCCAGCTCCACCTGCGGCCCGGCGAGCTCGATCGACCCTTCCGAGCGCGCGTAAGGCGCCAGCTCCGCCTGGACCACGGCGTTGATCGGGGTGGTGCCCCAATCGGACTGGGTGAGCAAGTCGTGTGTCGCCGACAGCGCCCGAATGCGCCCGTCGAGCCCCTCGGCGAATTCGTCGAGGTTGCTAGCGCGCCGGCGCGTCAGGCTGACGATCGACAGCACGTTGGCGAGCGTGTTCTTGACCCGGTGGTTGAGCTCGCGGGTCAGCGTGTCGCGGATCGAGTTCTGCTCCTCCAGCCATTCGAGCGAGGCCTGGTCCTCGACCGCCTGCTGGGTGAGCAGCCGCGCGACCACCATCAGCAGGCTCGCCACCAGCAGGCCGAACAGGAGCGTGAGCATCGACAGCATCGACAGCGACGGGCCCTTGGTCGATTCGACTTCGAGGGTCATCGGCCGGTTGGCGATCATCACCCGCTCGGCGATCGTCCGCCCGGTGCGCTCGGCCGGCGCGATCTCCGCGAGCAGGTTCTTCCGGTCCGGCGCGCCATCGTAGAGCCGGATGCCCATCTCATTGCGCGTTTCAAGCTGCAGCGCCGAGGACAGGAAGTCGCGCGCGTTGAAGGGGCTGTAGAGGAAGCCCTTCAGCCGCCGCGCTTCGGACACGACATCGAACACGGGCATGTAGATGAGGAAGCCAGGCGTTCGCGCATCCTCCTCCTGCACCAGCACCACCCGTCCGCTGGCGGTCGGACGGACCGCGCGCTCGGCCTCGTCCATCGCGGCGCGGCGGACGGGGTCGGAATACATGTCGAACCCCAGGGCACGGCGGTTCCGCTCGGTATCCGGCAATAAGTAAGTGACCGGCGTGAGCTGGCCGCGCGCAGCGGGAGGGCGCGGATGGACCGGCGTGGTGCCCGGCACGTCAGCCGCCACGCGTTTTTCGTATGCGGCGAGGTCGGCCGGCGAGACTGCCTCGGCCCAGCCGATGCCTTCCGCCCCGCGATAATCGGCATCGAGCCGCAGCTCGCTGACGAACCGGCGGAATAGTCCGGGCGGTACGGTCTTGACCGTGCCAAACAGCGCCGCGCCGGCGCGCAGATAGGCCGACGATGTGTTGCCGCGCCGCTCGATGGCCGAGGCGACCGCCTTCGCAGTCTCGCTCAGCCGCGCCTCTTCCCGGCGCCGCTCGCCCCGCTCGATCGCGAACACGCTCAGCGCGGTAATAGCCGCGATCAGCAGGAAGATCGCAAGCGGGGTCGCCCGGGGATAGGAGATCAGCCACCGCCGCGTGCGCCGAGTGCTGATGTCGGTCTTGTCCAAAAGCTGCCCCGCCCCATTTCCATCACGCCAGCAGCGATGCCCGGCACCGCGGCTATCTGAAGGGAACCAAGCCGCGCAAGCTTCGTTCCCTGCCAATCGGGTCTGAAACTGCGGTACGCGGTCGTCGCGCGCCGCGGTTTTCGTTGTGACGGATCAAAAACGGGACGGGAATGATTTTGGACAAGCGACCAGCCAGGAATGCTTCGCGTGGGGGCGGCAAAGAAAGCGACAAAGTGAAGAACGCAAAAGCTGCCGAACGACCGGGCTGGGCCTCAGGCTTGCGGCAGTTGTACGACACCGTCGTCGACGAACCCCTACCCGACGCCTTCAAGGACCTGCTCTCGAAGTTGGACGACAAGAGCTGATGTCCGACGAGAAACGAACGGTCTCGGAGAAGGCCGACTTCAAGCGAGAATTGACCGGCGTGGTCCCGCACTTGCGCGCGTTTGCGCGCGGCCTGTGCGGACGGCCAGACATGGCCGACGATCTCGTCCAGGAAACGCTGCTCAAGGCGTGGGCCGCGCAGGACCGGTTCGAGCCGGGCACCAGCATGCGTGCGTGGACCTTCGTCATCCTGCGCAACGCCTATCTCACCGACATGCGGCGCAACCGCTTCCGCGGCGATTTCGACGAGACGGTGGCCGAACGCATCCTGACCGCCCCGGCCGGCCAGGAAGAGCCGATCCACCTGAGCGACATGCGCCGCGCGCTGCTGACGCTCCCGCCCGAGCGGCGCGAGGCGCTGCTGCTGGTCGGTGCGGGCGGCTTTTCCTACGAAGAAGCGGCGCAGATCTGCGGCTGCGCGGTCGGCACGATCAAGAGCCGCGTGGGCCGCGCCCGCGCTGCGCTGTCGGCGATGCTCGAGGAAGGCGACGTCCCGCAGCGGGCAATCGGCGACGTCAACGCCCACCGCGCGATCCTCGAGGAACTCGACAAGGTCGCTTCGGGTGACGGGGTCAGCGAGCCCACTCGCTAAGCTCTCTTGATCGCTCGTTCGCCGACAGGCAAAATCGCGGCCGAAACAGGGGATGAGTGAGGGCATGACCGAGGCACCGCCTGCCGACACCGTGCCGCGCCCCGCCGAGCCGCTAGCGACTGCGTCCGCCACGCGCAGCGCCCGCACCGCGCGAATGACGTTTGCGGCGCAGGAATTGCGGCTGATCTCGGCGCTGGTGGTGATCCTCGGGCTCGGCTTGTTCCTCGCGCTGCCCTTCGTGCTGTCGATCGGCTCCGTGGTGTTCCTGCCGCTGGTGACCGCGCTGATCCTGACGATCGTGCTCTCGCCGCTGGCGGACAAGCTCGCGGGTTGGGGCCTGCCCAACGTCCTCGCCTCTCTGGTCGCGATGCTGGTGCTTTTGGCCGGGCTGGTGCTCGCCGGCCTGCTGATCCTTCAGCCGGCAATCGTGCTGTTCGATACCCTCCCGGCGATCCTCGACCAGATCGGCCAGCGCTTTACCGAGCTGCGCGAGCAGTTTGGCTGGCTGACCGTTGCGAGCAAGCGCCTGTCCGAACTGACCGGCCATTCGGGTAATGAGGTGGTGGTCGCTTCGCCCTCGGTGCTCGAACAGTTCGCTTACGCGACGCCGAGCGTGATCCTCGAAACGCTGCTCACCTTCCTGATGACCTTCTTCATGGTCGAGGCGCGGGTGCGGATGCGGCGGCGGCTGCTGCTGGAGCGGGCCGATTTCGGCGCCAGCCTCAAGGCCGCGCGCGTGATTCGCGACGTGCAGGACCGGGTCGCAGCGTACATCCTCACCGTGACCTGGATCAACGCGGGGGTCGGGGTGATCGTCGGGCTTGCCGCGTGGGCGTTCGGGCTCGACGCGCCGGTGATGTGGGGCGGCCTCGCGGCGATCCTCAATTTCTTGCCCTACATCGGCCCGCTGACGATGACCGCGATCCTCGCGCTGTACGGCGTCGGGACGGCGGAGACCGCCCTTGTCGGCGTGATTCCGGCGGCGGCCTACCTCGGACTGCACGCGGTCGAATCGAATGTGTTCACGCCGTCGATCCTCGGCGCCCGGTTCACCATGAACCCGGTGCTGATCCTGATCGCGCTCAGCTATTTCTCGTGGATCTGGGGCGTATTCGGCGCGCTGCTGTCGGTGCCGATCCTGCTGACGCTGACCGCCTTCTTCGACCACGTGGGCAAGCCCAACCTGATCGGCTTCATCTTCGGTGAGCCGCTGTTCCCGGTGGCCGAGCTGGACCCCGCGCCCGAGCCCGACCTCGCCGCCTAGCGAAAGGCCCGCCCCCGACGGTCGGGGACGGGCCGTGATCTCAGGCTAAGCTGCTCTTAGCTCGGGTACTTCCAAGTGGTCCCCCGCGTCAGGTTCTCGGCCGCGAAGGCCCAGTTGAGCTTCCCGTCGACCACTTCGTCGAGGTACTTCGGCCGCAGGTTCTGGTGGTCGAGGTAGTAAGCGTGCTCCCACAGGTCGATCACCAGTAGCGGGTTGCAGTCCTGGTCGGCGAAGGTGTCGCCGTCGTGCGTCTCGCCGATCTCCAGCTTGCCGCCGCGCTCGAGCAGCCAGACCCAGCCGTTCGAGAAGTGGCCGACGCCGCGCTCCTTGAGCTGCTTGGCGAGTTCCTCGGTCGAGCCGAACGCGTCGGAAATCATGCTCTGCAGCTCGTCCGACGGCGTGCCCGCTGAAGGCGCGAGCGAGTTCCAGTAGAACCCGTGGTTCCAGCTCTGGGCCGAGTTGTTGAACAGGCCCTGGTTCTGCCCGCGCGCGCTCTTGATCACATCCTCCAGCGCGGCGTTCTCGAGGTCGGTCCCGGCGACCGCGGCGTTGGTCTTGTCGATGTAGGCCTTGTGATGCTTGCCGTGGTGGAAGCTCAGCGTCTCGGCGCTGATCGCGGGTTCGAGAGCGGTGGGCTCATAGGGCAGCGGCGTGACTTCGAAGGCCATGGTTGTCTCCAGTGGTCGGATAGCGAATGAGTAGCGTCCCGATACATCAATGCGCGTCGGGCGCCAGGGTTGCAACCGCGTGTGCCTTATTCCGGTCGACCGCCGCGGCGAGCGCGGTGTCGGCGGTGACGTTGCCGATCGTGCGCAGGATATCGGGCACCATCTCCACCGCCACCAGCAGCGCGAGCGGCGCGATCGGCACGCCCATCGCGATGCAAATGGGGCCGATCGAGATGACGAAGCTGATCGTGCCCGGCAGGCTGACCGAGCCGACCGCGATCACGAACGCGACCGCCACGCCCGCCGCCAGCGCGACCGGCGTCAGCTGCACACCCGCGAGATGCGCGACGTAAACCGCCACCGCCACGTTCATCGCCGGACTGGTCGCGCGGAAGATGGCGACCGCCAGCGGCAGCACGAACTCGGCGGTTTCCTCGCGCAGGTTCAGCCGCCGCGCGCTGTCGAGCATCGCGGGCAAGCTGGCGAGCGAGCTCTGCGTCGACAGCGCCACCGCCTGCGCGGGCAGGATCGCGCGCGCGAAACGGGCCAGGCCGATGCCACCGACCAGCCACGCGAGCAGATAGCCGCCGATCAGGACGACGGTGCCGGTTGCCACCACGATCAGGATGTAATGCCCCAGTGTCGCGAACGCCGCTCCGCCGCTCGCCGCTCCCACGCCGAGCGCGAGTGCGAACACGCCCACCGGCGCGACCCAGAGCACCGCGCCGATGATCAGCAGCATCGTGTTGGCAAGGGCGCGGAACACCCCCAGCAGCAGGTCCCGCTGGTCGGCCGGCAACCGCACCAGCGCGAGCGCGAAGGCCGCGAAGAACAGCGTCAGCGGCAACATCGCGGTCTCGGCCGCGGCCGCGACGATGTTGGGCGCGATCAGCGATTCGACGAACGCGGCGATCCCCGGCACCTCCTGCGCCTGCCCCTCGGCGGACAGAACGCCAGCCGCTGATGCCGGCGGCGGGAACAGGCCGAGCAGGAATGGCGTGACGAGAGCGCCGACGATCCCCGAGAGCAGCAGCACCACGACCACCCAGCTCAGCATCCGCCGCGCCGCGTCACCCGCCCGCGCGGCCTGCGCCATCTGCGCGATGCCGATCACCAGCAGCGCCGCGACCAGCGGGACGATCGTCACCTGCAATGCCCGCAGCCACAGCGTGCCGACTGGCCCGGCGACCGCGAGCACCGGCTCCGCCACCGTGGTCCGCGCCAGCACCAGCCCCAACGCGAGGCCAGCGACCAATCCCGCCAAGGTCCACCCGGCGGGAATCCGCACGGTGACCAGCTGCCGCTCGGCGCGGCGTTCGGGGAGCGGCGGCGCCGCCTCGTCCAGGGTATCCATTGGCCGCGACGATAGCGCGTTTGCCCGGCCATGCTAGTGACATCGCGCGCGGCGCGCGGCAAAGCGGCGGCGCGCAAACAAGGGACGTTCATGGCACGCAAGTTCTTCGGCACCGACGGCATCCGCGGACGCACCAACGCCGGCGTGATGACCGCCGCGATCGCCATGAAGGTGGGCCAGGCGGCGGGACGGCACTTCCTGCGCGGCGACCACCGCCACCGGGTCGTGATCGGCAAGGACACCCGCCTGTCGGGCTACATGCTGGAAAACGCGCTCGTGGCCGGGTTCACCAGCGTCGGCATGGACGTCGTCATGACCGGCCCCCTGCCCACCCCCGCCATCGCGCTGCTCACCCGCGAGCTGCGCGCCGACGTCGGCGTGATGATCAGCGCCAGCCACAACCCGTTCGAGGACAACGGCATCAAGCTGTTCGGCCCCGATGGCTTCAAGCTGTCGGACGAGGACGAGCTCGCGATCGAGGCGCTGCTCGATGCCGAGCCCGCGCTGGCCGACGCCGCCAACGTCGGCCGCGCGCGCCGGATCGACGATGCTCGCGGGCGCTACATCCATGCGGTCAAGCAATCGATCCCGGCCGATATCCGGTTCGACGACCTGAAAGTGGTGGTCGACTGCGCCAACGGCGCCGCCTACCAGGCCGCCCCTTCCGCGATCTGGGAGCTGGGCGCGAAGATCGTGCCGCTGGGGGTCAATCCCAACGGCACCAACATCAACAAGGATGTCGGCTCGACCTCGCTCGATGCGGTCAAGGCCAAGGTGGTCGAGGAAGGCGCCGATATCGGCATCGCTCTCGACGGCGACGCCGACCGTCTGATTGTAGTCGACGAGAAGGGCCGCACGGTCGACGGCGACCAGATCATGGCGCTGATCGCGCTCGGCAAGATGCGCGACCAGACGCTGCGCGGCGGCGGGGTGGTCGCGACGGTCATGTCCAATCTGGGCCTCGAGCGCTTCCTCGGTAACCACGACCTGACGCTCGAGCGGACCAAGGTCGGCGACCGCTACGTGCTCGAACGCATGCGCGAAGGCGGCTTCAATATCGGCGGCGAGCAGTCCGGCCACATGATCATGCTCGACTACGGCACCACCGGCGACGGCACGGTCGCCGCGCTCAACGTGCTCGCCGCGCTGGTCCGCGCGGGCAAGCCGGCGAGCGAGCTGCTGCACCAGTTCGATCCGGTGCCGCAGTTGCTCAAGAACGTGCGCTTCGCGGGCGGCAAGCCGCTGGAGGATGCACGGGTCAAGGCGGCGATTGCCGATGCCGAGGCTGAACTCGCGGGGCGCGGGCGGCTGGTCATCCGCGCCTCGGGCACCGAGCCGCTGATCCGCGTGATGGCCGAAGGCGACGATGCGGCGCAGGTCGAGCGGGTGGTCGATACCATATGCGACGCGGTGAGGAGCGCGGTCTGATGCTCGCCATGCGGCCCGATTGCGAACGCTGCGGGGCGGATCTCCCCGCCGAAGCGCCCGGCGCATTCATCTGCAGCTTCGAGTGCACCTTCTGCGCCGATTGCGCCGAGGCGCTCGACGACCGCTGCCCCAACTGCGGCGGCGAGCTGATGGACCGGCCGACACGGGCGAAGAAGCTCCACGAAAAGTATCCGCCCAGCGGCGAGCGGAAGTTCAAGTCTTGAGCGCCACGCCGCGCGTGCTGTCGATTGCCGGCTCGGACAGCTCGGGCGGCGCGGGCATCCAGGCCGACATCAAGACCATCGCCATGCTTGGTGGCTACGCGATGAGCGCCATCACCGCGATCACCGCGCAGAACACGCGCGGCGTGCAGGCGGTCGAGCCGCTTTCGGCCGAACTAGTCGCGGCGCAGATCGATTCATGCCTGTCGGACATCGGCGCGGACGCGGTGAAGATCGGCATGCTCGGCTCGCCCGAGATCGCGGCGTTGGTCGCGAGCCGACTGGAGACTTTCCGCGGAACGATCGTGTTCGACCCGGTGATGGTCGCGACCAGCGGCGGCATCCTCGCCGATGAAGCGACGATCGATGCCTTCAAGCCCTTGATGGACATCGCCACGCTCGTCACCCCCAACCTGCCCGAGCTCGAAGCGCTCACCGGCATGCCGGTCGGCAATCACGAAGCGATCGCCGCTGCTGCGCACACGCTGGTGGGCCTGCACGATTGCGCGGTGCTGGCGAAGGGCGGCCACGCGGAAGGGGAGCGCGTGCTCGACACGCTGATCCTCGCGGACGGCGATTTCGTCACCTTCGACGATCCGAAGATCGACACCCGCCACACGCATGGGACGGGCTGCACGCTGTCCTCGGCGATCGCGACACTCGCGGCGCACGGCCAGCCGCTGCCGCACGCGGTGCGCCTGGCGCGTCAGTTTGTCCGCAAGGCGATCGAAAGCGCGCCCGGCTTTGGAGACGGCGCGGGCCCGCTCGGCCACCACGCGGTGCGCTCGCTAGCCTAGAACACCTCGTCGCCCCGGCCTTGAGCCGGGGCAGTGCTGGTCTTCCTCGCGAGGTCGGCAAGAAAGCACCACCCCGGGTCAAGCCCGGGGCGACGAGATATAGATTGCGGGGCGGAGGAGTGAGCCCCCTCAGTCCTCGATGTTATAGAACGCCGCGATGTGGCCCCAGGCCTCGTCGGCGGTCTCGCACCAGCGGAACAAGTCGAGATCGCCCTTCGAGATCACGCCTTCCTCGGCGAACGCTTCCCAGTCTACCACGCGGGTCCAGAAGTCCTTGCCGAACAGCAGGATCGGCATCGGCTTCATCTTGCCTGTCTGGATCAGGGTCAGCAGCTCGAAGAACTCGTCGAACGTGCCGAACCCGCCCGGGAACACCGCGACTGCCTTTGCGCGCAGCAGGAAGTGCATCTTGCGCAGCGCGAAGTAGTGGAACTGGAACGAGAGGTACGGCGTCACGTACTGGTTAGGCGCCTGCTCGTGCGGGAGCACGATGTTGAGCCCGATCGATTCGGCTCCGGCATCGCTCGCGCCGCGGTTGGCCGCCTCCATGATCGACGGGCCGCCGCCCGAGCAGATCACGAACTGGCGCTTGCCGTCCTCGACGATGGCGCGCTCGCTGACCATGCGGGCGAGCTTGTACGCCTCGTCGTAGTACTTGGCCTTCGCGGCCAGACGTTCGGCCACCACGCGGTTCTCGGGCGCGGCGTTCTCGACCAGCAGCGAGGCATGGTCGGGCGACGGGATGCGCGCCGATCCGTACATCACCAGCGTTGAGCCAACCCCGGCCTCGTCGAGCAGCATCTCGGGCTTCAGCAACTCGAGCTGGAAGCGCACCGGGCGCAGCTCTTCGCGGAGGAGGAAGTCGGTGTCGCGGAACGCCAGCTTGTACGCCGGATCGCGGGTTTGCGGAGTGTCCGGGCTCGCCTTGTTGCTGAAGGCGACTTCCTGCTCGGCGCGGTAGAACTTGCGACGCTTGAGGTCGTGCTCGTCTTTGTCAGTCATTGGCCTGCCGATAGGACGCGCGCTGCCGTTGCACAACGGAACTTGCAGGACGGAACGCGCTGGTAAGAAACTGGATGCCCCGCAAGGATTCGAACCTTGATTGACGGAGTCAGAGTCCGCTCTCTTACCATTAGAGGACGGGGCATCGGCGAGAGCGGCACCAACGGCGCCGCATCGCAAGGGGTGCGCACTTAGGTTCGTGCACGCGCGAGGTCAACCCGCCAGAATCGCGAATGCTTGCTCGCTGCCGCGCGACCCGCTAGCGTCGTCGTCAGGTCCTCGCGCCACGCCACTCAAGGAGGTGCGAGAGGAATTGAAAGCATTGAAATGGCGGACTTTTCTCCGCCGGACAAACTGAGGAGCGCGCAGGCAAGGACAAGCGGCAACGGGGGCAGATCGTCCGGCAAGGTAGCCGATTTTCGCTACAAACGCCCCTCGCAGTCCGAACCGCGCACAAAGCCGCCAGGAGCGCGCGGAGACGCACCGCGCAACGATGGCACCGGTGAACGGCGGCAAGCCTATGCCGCGCTCGACCTTGGCACCAACAACTGCCGGCTGCTGATCGCCCGTCCCGCGGGCGAGAACTTCACCGTGATCGACGCCTTCAGCCGCGTGGTCCGCCTCGGCGAGGACCTCGCGATGAGCGGGCGGCTGAGCGATGCCGCGATGGACCGCGCGCTCGCGGCGCTCCACGTCTGCGCCGACAAGCTGCGGCGCCGCAACGTTTCCCTCGCCCGCTCGGTCGCGACCGAAGCCTGCCGCCGGGCCAGCAACGGCGACGCCTTCATCGAGCGGGTGCGCCAGGAAACCGGCATCGCGCTCGACATCATCTCCGCGCAGGAAGAGGCGCGCCTCGCGGTGCTGGGCTGCCACATCCTCCTCGAGCACGGTCACGGCCCCGCGGTGATCTTCGACATCGGCGGCGGCTCGACCGAGCTGGTGCTGATCGAGCAGGGCGAACGCGTGCCGCGCATCCTCGACTGGGCGAGCGTGCCGTGGGGCGTCGTCTCGCTGACCGACACCGTCGGCCGCAGCGAAGGCGATGACGAGGCGGCCCGGCTCGAGCGCTACGCGCGCATGCGCATGCTGGTAGCGGACAGCTTTGCGCCGTTTGCCGCGCGGATCGCGCAGACCGCGACCGCCGACGACATCCGCCTGCTCGGTACCAGCGGCACCGTCACCACCCTCGCCAGCCTGCACCTCGAGCTGCCGCAGTACGACCGGCGCGCGGTCGACGGGTTGATCGTGCCTTCGCAAGCGATGCGCGCGATCAGCGACCGCTTGTCGGGCATGGCTATCGAGGACCGGCGCCAACTCCCCTGCATCGGCCCCGACCGCGCCGACCTGGTGGTGGCGGGGTGCGCGATCCTAGAATCGATCCTCGACATCTGGCCCGCCGAGCGGCTCGGCGTGGCCGACCGTGGCATTCGCGAAGGCATCTTGCGCAGCCTCATGGCGGGCATGCCCGCGCCAGCGCGGCAGACGATATGACAAGGGGCGCGGGGGACAGCACCAAGCGGGTCAAGACCGCGCGTGGGCGCACCGCCTCGTCCAACCGCTGGCTGCAGCGGCAGATCAACGATCCCTACGTAAAGCAGGCGAAGGCGGAGGGTTATCGCAGCCGCGCCGCCTACAAACTGATCGAGCTCGACGAGAAGTTCGGCGTCCTGAAGGGCGTCCACCGGGTAATCGACCTCGGGGTCGCGCCGGGCGGGTGGAGTCAGGTCGTCCGCAAGCGGCGGCCCAAGGCGGCAGTGGTCGGGATCGACTTGCTCGAGACCGAACCGCTCGAGGGCGTCACGCTGCTGCAGATGGACTTCATGGGCGACGAGGCGCCCGCCGCGCTGACCGAGGCGCTCGGCGGGCAGGCCGATCTCGTGCTGTCGGACATGGCCGCTAACACCGTGGGCCACAAGCAGACCGACCACCTGCGTACCATGGGCCTGGTCGAGGCGGCGGCGTGGTTCGCGGTCGAGAACCTTGCACCGGGCGGCGCGTTCGTCGCCAAGGTCTTCGCCGGCGGGACCGACGCCGAGATCCTGGCGCTGCTCAAGAAGCACTTCCGCACCGTCAAGCACGCGAAGCCGCCCGCCAGCCGCAAGGGTTCAAGCGAGTGGTACGTGATCGCGCAAGGCTTCAAGGCGGCATGACCACCGGGCACATCGTGGGCGCGATCATCGCCGCGGGCGTGGTGACGGGGCTCGGGATCTATCTCGAAAGCCGCCTGCGCAATGCGCGCGCCACCCGGATCGCCGAACGCCGCCGGCACGAGGAGCGCAATCGGCGGCGGGGCGATCTGCACTAACCAAAACCCTTGACAGGACTAACCGATTTGGTTATACGCCGCGCCGCCCATCACGGGCATAAAGACCGGAAGGTGCGCGGTCGACAGCGCGGCTTCCTCGCCTCGGCATCCGCCGGGGCACACGGCCGGCACGGGTATTGTGCGTCAGACGGGGCGGCTCTCATGCCGTCAGCTGGCACGACTTACCCAAGCCAATCGGCCGGCAGATCGGATGAAGCAGCCTTGCTGCCCGCCACATGTCCAGCGCCTCCGCATTCCCCCTGGAGGTATGCCGACGGCGGGACAGGGTAGCCACTGGCGCGACGGATCAGTCGCGAGGACGAGAAGGCCTTCGGGCCGAGTGGTGCACGCGAGCCCGCGCCATGCCTCGTTCCGCCGATCGCCGGACTCATACGGGCCGAGCCGGCTGCGCCGCTGATGGGCGTACCGGCCAGGGCCCCAGCAAAGGTGTACTTTGCTGGGCGCACCGTTCGCACCCCGGGGACCGGGCAAGCGGATCGCTTCGGTCCGCCACGCACCGGCTGGGGACAACCGCCGCCCGCTCCGCGCGCACGCCGAAGGCGCCCGCGCCGGCCGTGAGGTCTTATCTATATGGCGCAAGCCGGGTTCGGCGGGCCGCTTTCGCGCGTCCAGCGTCCCGGCGGGCGTACCCTTAGTGGTCGCCCTTGTTCGAATTCGCCGGCTGGTCGCCCGCCGGCATCGCCACCGCGCCCGCAGCGTCGGCGCCGGGCTTCTCGGCCGGACCGGCGGTCGCGGTCTGGTCGCCCGCGGCGGCCTTGTCGGCGCCCTCGGCAGCCGGAGCCGCCGCTTCCGGAGTCGGCAGCGCGGGACCGCCGCCCTGCTGCTTCAGGTAGAGGATGATGTTGGCGCGATCCTGCCCATTGGAGAGGCCGGCGAAGCTCATCTTGGTCCCCGGCGCGAACGCCTTCGGGCTGGCGAGCCAGGCATCGAGGTTTTCGTAAGACCAGTCGCCGCCGTGACCCGACAGCGCGCTCGAGAACGCGAAGCCGGCCTTGCCCTTGCCGATCGGCTCGCCAACAGTGGCCCACAGGTTCGGGCCCTGCTTGACGCCGCCGCCCTGGTCGAAGGTGTGGCAGGTACCGCAGCGGCCCTGCGCCGCCTTCTCGCCCGCCGCGACGTCGCCCGAGGCGAGCCGCACCGCGAGGCTCGGCCCGGCGTCCGCACCGCCCTCGCCTTCCTCGACCACGCCTTCGATGGGATAGCCCATCTCGTGCGGCCGGTGCGGCTTGTCCGCCTGGAAGTACTTGGCGCTCACGCTCGACAGGCCGAGCGCGACGATGCCGGAGAACAGGACCCAGCCGGCGGCGGTGTTGAAGCGGTCTTGCATGTGGTGCGTGGTCCGGAAAAAGGATGGAAATCTGGCGTTGCGCCGCGCTCTAGTCAGGCCGCCGCGCCCGCGCAAGTGGCTTGCCCCGGCATTGCCCGATAGCTAGTCGCCGCCCTGACGATGGACAGCTTCCCAGCCCCGGCACGCGCGATGGTCGACGCGATGCAGACCGCCGCCGCGGCCGACCCGGCGCGCGCGGTCGCCTTCGCCGGCGCGCCGGGCGCCAACTCGCATCGCGCCGCGCTCGAGATGGTGCCCGACTGCCTGCCGCTCCCGTGCTTCAGCTTCGAGGACGCGATCGATGCGGTGAAGGCGGGTCGCGCCGGTGCGGCGGCGATCCCGGTCGAGAACAGCCAGCACGGGCGGGTGGCGGACATCCACTTCCTGCTGCCGGAGAGCGGGCTCCACATCGTTGCTGAGCATTTCCTGCGGATCAATCACGCGCTGATGGCTACCGGGGATGGGCCGTTCGAGGCCGCCTACAGCCACCCACAAGCGCTCGGGCAATCGCGTAAATACTTGCGCGAGCGCGGTATCGTCCCGCTCAGCTACGCCGATACGGCGGGTGCCGCGGCGCATGTCGCCGAGCGTGGGGAGGCGAACATCGCCGCGATCGCCCCGCCGCTCGCGGCCGAACTCTACGACCTCAAGATCGTCGACAACGACGTCGAGGACGCCGCCGACAACACCACGCGGTTCCTTTTGCTTGCGAATGAAGCGCTTCATCCGGTGCCGAACAGCGGCGAAACAGCGATCACGACGTTCGTGTTCGAGGTGAAGAACATCCCCGCCGCGCTCTACAAGGCGATGGGCGGGTTCGCGACCAACGGCGTCAACATGACCAAGCTCGAAAGCTACCAGGCCGGCGCCAGCTTCGCGGCGACGATGTTCTACGCCGATATCATTGGCGCTCCCGGCGAGCCGGCGGTCGACCGCGCGCTCGAGGAACTTGCCTTCCATTGCAAGGAATTGCGCATCCTCGGCACTTACCGGCAGGAACGCGCGCGCGGTTAGTTGCGCCGTAACCGGAGGCGTGCCACCACTCGCCCGTGACAACGGGGACGGGGCAGATCGGCGACGCCGCCAAGGCTTGGGAAGCCGTGCGCGCCGACGACGCGATCCAGTTCGCGCCGGTCACCGTGCCCAAGGAAATACCGCGCGAGCCGAACTGGCTCGACGCAGTGTTCGGTTGGCTGGGCCGCCTGCTGGAACCGGTTGGCCAGGCCCTGGGCATGAGCTGGGGGGTATTCCGCTTTGTCCTGCTGGCGATCGCCATCGCCGCGGTGCTGCTCCTGCTGTGGCGCATGCTGTCGCCCGCGCTCGGCTGGCGGCCCAAGCCCAAGGTCGAGGCCGAGGCGGAAGCCTGGACCCCTGCGACTGGCGAAGCGCTCGCCTTGCTGGAGGATGCCGACGCCCTCGCCGCGCAAGGCCGCTTCGACGAGGCGACCCATTTGCTGCTCCAGCGCAGCGTCGGCCAGATCGCCGCCGCCCGTCCCGACCTGGTCGAGCCGGCCACCACCGCGCGCGAGCTCGCCGCCTTGGGCGCGCTGCCCGATGCCGCGCGCACCGCCTTCGGCACGATCGCCGGCCGGGTCGAGCGCAGCCTCTTCGCCTTGCGCGCATTGGGCGCCGAAGACTGGCAGGTCGCCCGCGCCGCCTACGCCGATTTCGCCCTCGCCCGCCTCGGACGCCGGGCATGAGCGGCAGCTTCAATCCGCGCACCGTGCTGGCGCTGGTGCTGTTCGGCGCGCTGAGCTTCGTCGCGCTCCTGTGGTTCATCGGCAAGGGCGACACCGGGCCGGGTCCGGAGAACGGCGCCGCCCACGCCGCCGGTCATGGTCTTGCAGGGTACGCCGGGCTCGCCGCGATGCTGGAGAAGCAAGGCTACGACGTCTCGCTCTCGCGCAGCCCCGGGCAGTTGGAAGACGAGGCACTCCTTGTACTGACACCGCCTACCAATGCCGATCCCGACGAGATCGTAAAGATCATCGAGGCGCGTCGCTACTCGGGCCCGACACTATTGATCCTACCCAAATGGTTGGCCGTGCCGGCGCCGCCTCGCTTGAGCGGAGCACGGAACGGCTGGGTGCAACTGCTTGGCGCGAGCGCGCCCGGTTGGACAAAAAAGTTGGGCGTGGAACGCCCAATGACCGTCAAGGTCGCCAGCCTGTCCGCGGCTGCCGTGGATTGGGATGGTCTCGGCCTTACCGGACAATTGCCCGACAGAAAACGAGTCCTCGGGCTGGATGCGAGCAGCCGATGGGTTCCGCTCGTGCGCGATTCTGAAGGGCGCAATCTCATTGCCTATGCAAACGACCAGGGGTGCTACCCGCTGCTGGAGGAAGCATCCGGCACTCCTCCGGGCGAGGACTGCGACGGCGACAAGTGGAACCTGACGGTCGTGGTCGAGCCCGACCTGCTCAACAACTACGGCCTCGCCGACCGCAACCGCGCGCGGCTCGCCGCCAAGGTGATCGAGCTGGCGCGCGAAGGGCAGGACATTCCGATCGTCTTCGACCTCACCCTGAACGGTCTCGGCGCGAGCAAGAACCTGCTGACGCTGGCGTTCGCGCCACCATTCCTCGCCGCGACGCTGTGCCTGATCCTGGCGCTGGCGGTGGTCGCCTGGCGCGCGTTCGGCCGGTTCGGCCCGCCGCTCGCCGAAGCGCGCTCGATCGCGTTCGGCAAGGCGCGTCTCGCCGCCAACGCAGCCGGGTTCATTCGCCGCAGCGGACGGCTCCACCTGCTCGGCCCGCCTTACGTCGCGCTGGTCGCCCGCCGCCTTGCCAGCGCGTTCGGCCTGCGGAGCGCCGACCCGTCCGCGATCGACGCCGCGCTCGCCCGCTGCGCGCCGGACGCGGTGCCGTTCAGCCAGCTCGCCGCGCGGCTCGAAAGCGCGCGCGGACCATCGCAAACGCTGCGCGCCGCGCACGCCCTCAAATCGCTCGAAAGGACAGTTGCCAAATGACCATGACGCTCGACCAGGTGCGCGATCTTGCCGCCGCCATCCGCGGCGAAGTCGGCAAGGCGGTGGTCGGCCAGGAGGAGACGGTCGAGCACCTGCTCGTCGCGCTGCTCGCCGAAGGGCACGTACTATTGGAAGGTCCGCCGGGGACCGCGAAGACCTTCCTCGCGCAGTGCTTCGCCTGTGCGCTCGGCCTCGATTTCGGGCGCATCCAGTTCACGCCGGACCTGCTGCCGGGCGACATCCTCGGTTCCAACCTGTTCAACTTCCAGACCAGCCAGTTCACTCTCACCCGCGGGCCGATCTTTTGCGACCTGCTGCTGGCGGACGAAATCAACCGCACCCCGCCCAAGACGCAGGCCGCGCTGCTGGAAGCGATGCAGGAGCGGCGCGTCACGCTCGACGGCGAGACTCACGCCCTGCCAGAGCGCTTCATGGTGGTCGCGACCCAGAACCCGATCGAGAGCCAGGGCGTCTATCCGTTGCCCGAGGCGCAGCTCGACCGCTTCCTGTTCAAGCTGCTGGTCGCCTACCCGAGCGTGGAGGAAGAGGCCGCGATCGTCGCCCGCTTCGGCCAGCGGCTCGGCCCGCCGCGCCCCGCCGATTTCGCCATCCGCTCGGTGACCGACCCGGCCGGGCTGGCGAGCGCGTCCGCCGCGCTCGACCAGGTGACCGTCTCCGAAGGGATCGTCGACTATGTCGTCCGCCTCGTCCGCGCCACGCGCGAGACCGCCGAGCTCTCGACTGGCGCCAGTCCGCGCGCCGCCGTCCAGCTGGCCAAGGCCGCCCGTGCCCGCGCCGCGCTGGAGGGCCGCGACTATGTGATCCCCGACGACGTCAAGGCGCTCGCCGCCGGCGTGCTGCGGCATCGCTTGACGCTGAGCCCCGCCGCCGAGATCGAAGGGCGACTGGTCGAGCAACTGGTCGCCGAGCTGGTCGAGCGCACCGAGGCGCCGCGCTAACCTCATGATCCTGCCCACGCCCCGCGCCGCGCTGCTGGCCGCGCTC
>NZ_RSEL01000005.1 GCF_003958625.1 Tsuneonella rigui
CGCCGCCCGCCGATGCCGCGCCGGTGCGCGCGAGCCGCGCGTTTGTGCAACTCGCCAAAAGCGCGATCTGCCACTCCGATCCGGAGCGGTTCTCGCTGCTCTACTGCCTGTTGTGGCGGCTGCAGGCGAACCCGCGGCTGCTGGAGGATGGCGCCGATCCCGACGTGCGCCGGCTGGAGGACTTGGCCAAGGCCGTGCGCCGCGACATCCACAAGATGCGCGCGTTCGTTCGCTTCCGGCTCGTCGAGGGCGAGGCGGATGGCGAGGAACACTACGTCGCGTGGTTCGAGCCCGAGCATCACATCCTGCGCGCCAACGCTGGGTTTTTCGTGCGCCGCTTCGCCAACATGAAGTGGTCGATCCTGACCCCCAAGGGCTCGCTTCACTGGGATCGCACCACGCTGGAGGAAGGTCCGCCCGCCCAGCGCTCCGATGCGCCGTCGGGCGATCCGACCGAGGACTTGTGGCGCAAATACTATGCATCGATCTTCAATCCCGCGCGTTTGAAGATCGGGGCCATGCTCAAGGAGATGCCCCGCAAGTATTGGAAGAACATGCCCGAGGCGGCGCTCATTCCCGAGCTGGTCGCTGGGGCGCAGGCGCGGGAGTCGCAGATGGTCGCCGCCGGCACGCTGGATATGGGCGAGCGCCCCAAGTCATTGAGCGGCATCGACAAGGCGATCCACGCCTGCCGGATGTGCCCAATCGGCTTGCTCGACAACCAGGCGGTGATGGGCGAGGGCCCACAGGATGCCGCGCTGATGATTGTCGGCGAGCAGCCCGGAGACCAGGAAGACATTGCCGGTCGCCCGTTCGTGGGACCCGCCGGACAATTGCTCGACCGGCACCTCGAACGCGTGGGGATCGATCGGCGCAGCGCGTACGTCACCAACGCCGTCAAGCACTTCAAGTTCGTCCAGCGGGGCAAGCGGCGGCTGCACCAGTCGCCAACCTCGAAGGAAATCGACATCTGCCGTTTCTGGGTGGAAGGCGAGCGCGAACTGGTCCAGCCCAAGCTGATCCTGGCGATGGGCGCCAGCGCGGCGCGTGGGATGCTCGGCAAGACGGTCAGCATCTCCAAGGCGCGTGGGCAGGCCCACATGCTGGAAGACGGCAGCGAGCTGTGGGTGACCGCGCACCCATCCTACCTCCTCCGTCTCGACGGCCCCGCCCGCGAGGAACAAGCCCGCCTGTTCGACGCCGACCTCGCCGCGGTGAAGGAGCGGCTCGAGGAACTGGCCCAAGCCTAGGCCCGTGATGTGCCCGAAAACGATCTTCAAGTCCCTCGGCGAAGGATTGATCTCGATCCCGACCTGATCCCGCCGCCGGCGTGGTCCCCGTTCGTCGAATTGGGATTGGTCAGCTGCTTTTCGTTCCTGCGCGGAGCGTCGGACGCGGTCGATCTCGTCATTACTGCCCGCACGCTCGGCTACGACACCATCGCGGTCGCCGACGTGAATTCAATGGCGGGAGTGGTGCGCATCCACACCGAAGCCAAGAAGCTCCGCCTGCGTCCCTTGATCGGGTGCCGGATCGAGACGGTCGAGGGGCTCGCTTTCCTCGCCTACCCGGTCGATCGCGCCGCTTATGGCCGACTGTGCCAACTCATCTCGGCCGGCCGGATGAACACGCCCGAAGGCAAATGGCAGGAAAAGGGTGCGTGCGACATCACGCTGGCGATGCTCGCTGCGCATGCGGAGGGGGTGCAACTGATCCTCGTTCCGCCGCGCGACCTCGATCAGCAACTGACCATTGCGGTGCCGAGCAACGTGATCCCCTTTCCGGGCGCCGTGCAGGATCAGGCGCACACGGCCGAGATGGCGGTGACCCGCCCATTCCCCGACCTGCTCCCCTACCTCGCAGACCGGTTGCCCACGCTGCGCCACCTCGCGGCGAGCTATCTCTACAGCGAGGACGACATCGCCCTGATCGACCGGTTGGACGCCTTGGCCAAGGCCAACGGCCTGAAGCTGCTGGCCACTAACGATGTTCTCTATCATCTCCCGGAACGGCGCCCGTTGCAGGATGTGATGACCGCGATCCGGCACAAGACTACCGTCGCCGACGCTGGCCTGCTGCTCAATCCCAACGCCGAGCGGCATCTGAAGTCACCGCGCGAGATGATCGCGCTGTTCGCACGCTGGCCGCACGCGATCGAGGCAGCGCGCGAAGTCGCCAACAAGTGCCGGTTCAGCCTCGACCAGCTGAAGTACGAGTATCCGGAAAAGAAGTATCCCGACGGCCTGACGCCGCAGGCCTACCTGCGCCGCCTCACCTGGCAGGAAGCAAAGCAGCGCTATCCCGTCCGCCTGCCGCCGAGCGTCAAGAAAACGCTCAAGCGCGAACTGCGGCTGATCGGGCAACTGCAGCTCGCGCCCTATTTCCTCACCATCAAGGAGATCGTCGACTTCGCGCGCGGGGAGGGCATCCTGTGCCAGGGGCGCGGTTCGGCGGCCAATTCGGCGGTCTGCTATTGCCTTGGCATCACCGCGGTCGATCCCGCCAAGCACCAGGTCCTGTTCGAACGTTTCATCACCAAGGAGCGCCGCGAGCCGCCCGACATCGACGTCGATTTCGAGCACGAGCGGCGTGAGGAGGTGATCCAGTGGATCTACCAGACCTACGGCCGTCAGCATGCCGGCCTGTGCGCCACCGTGATCCACTACCGCCCGCGCATGGCGATCCGCGAGGTCGGCAAGGCGATGGGCCTGTCGGAAGACGTCACCTCAGCGCTCGCCCGCACGGTGTGGGGAGGACACGGCCGCGCGATCGACGAAGAGCATGTGCGGCGCGAGACCGGGCTGGACCTGTCCGATCCCCAGCTCACCCGCGTGCTCAAGCTGACCGAGCAGATGATCGATATGCCGCGTCACCTGAGCCAGCACGTCGGCGGCTTCATCCTCACCGACAAGCTGCTCACCGAGACGGTCCCGATCGGCAACGGTGCGATGCCCGATCGCACCTTCATCGAGTGGGACAAGGACGACATCGACGATCTCGGCATCTTCAAGATCGACGTGCTGGCGCTGGGCATGCTGACCTGCATCAGCAAGACGCTGAAGATGCTGCGCGACAGCCATGGGCAGGGTTACGAGCTGGCGACGATCCCCAAGGAGGAGCCGGCGGTCTACGACATGCTATGCCAGGGCGATTCGCTTGGCGTGTTCCAGGTCGAAAGCCGGGCGCAGATGAACATGCTGCCGCGCCTGCAGCCGCGGGAATTCTACGACCTGGTGGTGCAGGTGGCGATCGTCCGCCCGGGACCGATTCAGGGTGACATGGTCCACCCGTACCTCAAGGCGCGGCGCGAGTACCGGGCGGGGCGGCGTGATTTCAACCTGCCGTCCCCCGCGCCAGAACACGGCCCACCGGACGAGCTATCATCGATCCTCAGGCGCACCTTCGGGGTGCCGATCTTCCAGGAACAGGCGATGAAGATCGCGCTCGACGCGGCCAAGTTCTCGCCCGCCGAGGCCGATCGGTTGCGCAAGGCGATGGCGACCTTCCGCAGCCGCGGGATGGTGCACGAGCATCAGGACATGATGGTCGGCAACATGATCGCGCGCGGCTACGATGCCGAGTTCGCGCATCGCTGTTTCAACCAGATCAAGGGCTTCGGCGAATATGGCTTTCCCGAGAGCCACGCGGCCAGCTTCGCGCACCTCGTTTACGTTTCAAGCTGGCTCAAATGCCATTACCCAGTCGCCTTCGCCGCAGGGCTACTCAACTCGCAACCGATGGGATTCTATGCCCCGGCGCAGATCGTGCGCGATGCGGAGGAGCATGGCGTCGTGGTGCTGCCGATCGACGTCAATCACTCGGATTGGGACTGCACGCTTGAGCAGGTGGAACACGATCACCCCACTCGGCGCGGTGACGACGAATGGCGTTCGGACACAGGCTGGGCGCTGCGCCTCGGCTTGCGGCAAGTCGATGGGTTTCCCAAGGCCGTCGCGGAGCATCTCGTGCAAGTCCGCCGGAAAGAGGGACCGTTTGCCGATGTGCTCAGCTTGCGCGATCGGGCGAAGCTGCAGCCTTCGCATATCGAGCTTCTCGCCGCCGCAGATTGCTTCTCGTCGCTGTCGCTGAAGCGCCGGCAAGCGCTGTGGCAGGCGCGCACGCTGGTGGGTGGCGAAGACCTGCCGCTGTTCACCGCCGCGCGCGAGCGGGAAGAGGGGGCGGAGCGGGAGACTACTCGGTTGCCGGCGATGGCGCTCGCCGAGGAAGTGGTCGCCGATTATCAGACCCACCGTCTCAGCCTGAAGGCGCATCCGTTGAGCTTCCTGCGACCCTCGCTCGCCGCGCGCGGATTTGTCCGGGCGGACGAGCTGCGGCAGCGCAAGTTCCGCTCGCAGGTGCAGGTCGCGGGGGTCGTGCTGATCCGCCAGCGGCCGGGCAGCGCCAAGGGTGTGTGCTTCATCACGCTCGAGGACGAGAGCGGGGTGATCAACCTCGTCATCTGGCCCGACACGATGGAGAAGTACCGCAAGGTCATCATGGGCGCGCGGCTGATGGAGGTGCGCGGGCGGGTCGAATACGACGAAGAGGTTATCCACGTGATCGTCCATCACCTGGCCGACGCGACCAGCGAGCTTCACCGCCTGTCGGACGACCTGATGCCGATCACCATCGCTCGTGCGGACCACTGCAACAATCCGCTGCCCAGCCGCTGGGGGCCGCACGGGGTGCTGCTCAAGGACAATGACGAAGAGACCAAGCCCGCCGGCGAGCCTCAGCCATGGCAACCGCCGGGGCCGGGCAATCGCGACTGCGGCTTCCACGGTCCGGTCTCGGGCGGCCATCCGCGCGATGTGCGAATTGTGCCCAGGTTGTTGCCGCTGCCGCCCAGCCGGGACTTCCATTGATGTCCCGATCCGGTGCGCCCCGCCGATTGCCGCGTGCCCCACCGACCATGCAGGAGTAGACTTCCCCGATGCGCACTCTGCTCACTGCCGCCATGCTCGTCTTCGCCGCCAGCGCGGCGGCTGCGTACGATCCGATTGTCCTCAAGCGCGGGTGGTACCGGGTCGATTCATTCGACAACGGCGAGTGCGCGGGCGAGGTTGGCACGAATGGCCAGTTCTACGTGATCTCGGTCAGCGGCCTCGCTCACAGTGAGCCGGCGTTCCTCACGATCACCAACGGCGACATGCGCCCGATCGGACGCGCCGTGCAGGCCGATGGCGCGGGGCGCTGGCAGGAGTATTACATCCCGTTCCGGTACAATCGCGGGGAGGGCGATCTCGTCACCGTAACCGTCACAGGCGAGCGTTGCACTGTGCCGCTCGACTTCAAATGGCGCCGCGCCAAGGGGTGGGACGAGCCCGCGCCGCTGCGCCCGCGCTGACCGTTTCGCGAATCCCCCGGCGCGGCTAGCGCGTCCCGGATGCTCGATCCCGAACGCCTCGCCGCCTTCGCGCTGATGACCGCCGCCACGAGCATCGTCCCTGGGGTGTCGATGCTGTTCGTCGTCGGCCGCACGATCCGACACGGCGTAAAGAGCGGCGCCGCGGCGCTGGCGGGGATGCAGGTCGGCTACATAGGCTGGTGGCTGCTCGCGGGCCTTGGCCTCGGGACGCTCGCGCTCGCGTTTCCGCTCGGCTTCCGCGTGCTGACCGTGATCGGCGCGCTCTATCTTGCATGGCTGGGCATGCTGTCGATTCGCGACGCGGGGCAGCATGCCAAGCTCGATGCGTCGTCGGCTGGGCGGTCGGGCAACGCCTTTCGCGACGGCGTGCTGGTGGCGCTCTCCAACCCCAAGTCGCTGATCTATATCGTCGCCCTGCTCCCGCCGTTCGTGGACCCCCGGCAGCCAGTCGGACCACAACTCGTTGTCCTCGCGGTGGTGGCGATGGTGATCGATGTCGTGGTCGGCGCGGTTTACATTGCCGCGGGCTCGCGGTTGGCTGCCGCCATGGCGCGTCCGACGACACGCAAGCGGTTCGACCTCGCAGTGGGCATTCTCTTCATCGCCATCGCGGCCGGAATCCTGATCGATATCGCATCGCGGTGAGCCGATCGCGCGACCGGATCGTTATGTGAAGATGCGAGCGTCTCTCTTCGATCACCTCGCAATGTTCGCGCTGATCCTGCTCGCGCTCGGCCTGACCGCCAAAGGCTGGCTCGACGCTCATCCAGAGCACAACCCGTGGGCGCCGCTCGACCTGCGCGATCCCCCGGGCTGGGCCACCGAACGGAAGCTTGCAGCGCTTCGCGACGATCCAGCAGGATGCCGAGCCGTTCTCGCGCGCAGCGGAGTGCAGTTCACGACGCTTGAGCCGGCGGGCGAGGGCACGTGCCTGCGGCCGGACCGGACGATCCTGCCTGAATATCCGCTCAGCCCCAAGGCACCGCTGACCACCTGCGCGCTCGCTGCCGGGCTGGAGCTCTGGCTGCGCGACGGCGTGCGCCCGGCGGCGACGGAGTTGCTCGGAACCAAGGTGGTGCGGATCGAGCACTTCGGCGCCTTCTCGTGCCGCCGCCTCTACGGCCGCGCCGGAGGTCGCTGGAGCGAACATTCGACAGGAAATGCGATCGACATCGCCGCGTTCGTGCTCGCGGATGGCCGCCGCATATCGGTCCTTCAGGATTGGAAAGGCGCCGGGCCGGAAGCCGCGTTCCTGCACCGTGTGCGCGACAACGGCTGCAAAGTGTTCGGCACCGTGCTGAGCCCCGACTACAATACCGCCCACCGCGACCACCTGCACCTCGATCAGCAAGCGCGCGGGTTTGGCAGCGTCTGCCGATAACGGCTTGCCCACAGCGCCAGCTTGCGCGGCGGACGCGGATGGGGCAGTGGCCCTCGCCGATACGCACCGCCGATCATACGGAGTAATGCTGGTGTTCGACTGGTTCCGCCGCCTGGTGCCGAAATCCGCGGATTTCTTCATTTTGTTCGAACGGCATTCCGCCTCGACCGTGGCCGCCGCCGAAGCGCTGTCGAAGCTGGTACGCGGCGAGGGTGAGCATGCCGCGCTGGTCGCCGCCATTCGCGACCATGAACATGACGCCGACGACGTCACTCGTGAGGTGCTTACGCAGGTCAGGCAGACCTTCCTGACGCCCTTCGACCGGGGTGCGATCATCGGTCTGATCGCCGCGATGGATGACGTGACGGATGAAATCCAGTCATGCGCCTCGGCTATCGAAACCTACGATTTCAAAGACTTCGCCCCCGATATGCAGGAAATGGCTGCGCATATCTGCCGCGCCCTGCACAAGATCGACGAGGCGCTGCCGCTACTGCGCGATGTGCCGCGCAACGGCTCGAAACTGCACGACCTCACGGGCGAGATCGTCCGCGCCGAAGGAGAGGTGGATATCGTCCACGAACGCGGGCTCAAGGCCAACTTCGCCGCCGCGAATGCCAACGGCAATACGGTGCAGTTCATCGTCAACCGCGAAATCTTCAAGCACCTCGAAAAGGTCGCCGACGCGTTCGAGGATGTCGCCAACCAGATCGACGGCATCGTGATCGATTACGCCTGAGGGGCGACAGGACATGCACGACCTCGCGCTCCCGCTGCTCGTCGCGCTGATCGCGCTGGCGTTGATGTTCGATTTCCTCAACGGGCTGCACGATGCGGCCAACTCGATCGCCACCGTGGTGTCGACGCAGCTCCTATCGCCGGTGATGGCGGTGCTGTTCGCCGCGGTCGGCAACTTCCTCGCTTACTGGATCGTCGGGCTGCATGTGGCAGAGACGGTCGGCAAGGGGATCATCAACAAGGATGTTGTGACCCCCGCGGTGGTCTTTGGGGCATTGGTCGGGGCGATGTTCTGGAACATTGTCACCTGGATCAAGGGCATCCCGTCATCGTCCAGCCACGCGCTGATCGGCGGCCTGCTAGGCGCCGGCATCGCCGCCAGCGGGCTAGGAGCGGTGGAGAGTTCGGGCACGCTCAAGACGCTGTTCGCGATCTTCCTGTCGCCGATGCTCGGCTTCGTTATCGCGATGGCGCTGATGCTGCTGACCAGCGTGATCTTCCAGGCCTCAACCCCGCGCAAGGCGAACAACACCTTCAAGGTGCTGCATCTGTTCTCCTCGGCGGCCTATTCGATCAGCCACGGCGGCAACGACGCGCAGAAGACGATGGGGATCATCGCGGTGCTGCTCTATTCGACCGGGCATCTACGCGGCGAGTTCCATGTGCCCGAGTGGGTCGTGCTGAGCTGCTATGCGGCGATTTCCCTCGGCACGTTGTCGGGTGGCTGGCGCATCATTCGCACGATGGGCACCGGTCTCACCAAGCTCAATCATCACTCGGGGTTTTGTGCCTCGACCGCAGGCTCGATCGTGGTGTTTGGCGCCAGTGCGCTCGGCATCCCGGTTTCGACCACGCACGCGATCACTGGGAGCGTCGTTGGCACCGGCGCCGCCCGCCGCACCAGCGCGGTCCGCTGGACGGTGGCCGCGCGGGTCGTCACCGCGTGGTTCATCACCATCCCCGCCAGCGCCGTGGTCGGTGCCGCGTTCTACCTGATCACCCGATTGTTCTGAGAGTTCGCAGCTCGGCCATGGGCCGGCGCGAAGTTGGTGACCCCTACGGGAATCGAACCCGTGTTTCAGCCGTGAGAGGGCCGCGTCCTGACCGCTAGACGAAGGGGCCATCCTTGCCAGATGGCGCGCAGAAGTTGGTGACCCCTACGGGAATCGAACCCGTGTTTCAGCCGTGAAAGGGCCGCGTCCTAACCGCTAGACGAAGGGGCCACGCCCGAAAGCGTGGCGGGCGCCTTAGGGGGGCAAAATTGCCCGGTCAACCCCGTCCCGCCCGCTATCCGTTCGCCGAGTGACAGACCGCCTGCAGCTTGTTACCGTCGGGGTCGCGTACGTAGGCGCCGTAGTAGTTCGGATGGTAGTGCGCGCGCAGTCCGGGTGCTCCTTCGTCGCTGCCGCCATGCGCGAGTGCGGCGGCGTGGAAGGCATCGACGGTTGCGCGATCGGGAAGGAGGTAGGCGATATGCACGCCGTTGCCGGCTCGCGCTTCATGGCCGTCGAACGGGGGGCCGATGAAGGTCTTGGGGCCTGTCGGCAGACCGAATGCGATCTCGCCGTCGCGCTCGAACATCACCGGGTGGCCAAGCACGTCCATCACCGCGATCCAGAACGGCCGTGCGCGCTGCCAGTCGTTGGTGCCCAGGGTAACGTGGCTGAACATGCGTGAAGCCCTCCTAATCGGCCCAGGCGGCATCTTCGAGATGAAGCTCGGCCTGCGGGCGGTCGCCCCAATCGTCGATCTTCGCGCGTCCCGCTAGCCACAGACTGCGTCCGCGCGATCCGTGGAGCAGGGCCTGGCCCAGCGCGCTTTCGGCGGCGCGGAAGGCGATCGCCTTGAAGCTCTTGCCGTCCATCCCGCTCGCCACAAGCCGCACGTGATCGGTGCCGACCACCTCCGCGCGGACCAACCGCACAGGGCCGACTGCGAGCCGCGGACCGGGCCAGCCCATGCCGTAGGGACCGGCGCCATCGAGTGCTTCCACTAGCTCCGGCGTCAGGCCGCCAGGGGCGAGCGCGAGGTCCATCGGCATCGCGCCGCCTTCCATCGCCCGCGCGACTTGCGCACCGAGCCGCTCGTCCAGCCAATCGGCGAGCGCACCGAGCTGCGCGGCATCGATCGTGAGACCGGCGGCCATGGCGTGCCCGCCGCCCGCGACGAGGAGCCCGCTCTCGCGCGCGGCGATGATCGCAGCGCCGAGGTCGATACCGGCGATCGAACGCCCGGAGCCCTTGCCGGTCTCGCCATCGAGCGCGATGACCACCGCGGGCTTGCCGGTCTTCTCCTTGATCCGCCCCGCGACGATCCCGATTACACCGGGGTGCCAGCCGCGCCCCGCCAAGACGTGGACCGCGCGGTTGTGCTGGCCCTCGAGCATCGCCTCGGCGGCAGCCTGCACTTCGGCTTCGATTGCCCGGCGTTCCTCGTTGAGAGCCGAAAGCTGCTGGGCGATTGCGGCGGCTTCGTCGGGGTCCTCAGTCGTCAGCAACCGCACGCCGAGCGTCGATTCGCCGACGCGTCCACCAGCATTGATGCGGGGCCCAAGTGCAAAGCCGAGATCGCTGCACGCGGGCGCGCGCTTTAGGCGGCTTGCGTCGATCAGCGCCGCCATCCCGACGTTGGCGCGGCGCGCCATGACCTTGAGCCCCTGCGCGACGAACGCGCGGTTGAGCCCGCGGATTTGCGCGACGTCGGCGACGGTGCCGAGTGCGACCAGATCGAGCAGGCTCATCAGGTCGGGCTCGGCGCGGTCTGTGAAATAGCCATGGGCGCGCAAGGTGCGGACCAGCGCAACCGCTAGGACGAACGCGACGCCGACCGCCGCCAGGTGCCCATGCTCGGCGCCGATCTCGCTTTCATCGAGCCGGTTGGGGTTCACCAGCGCAGCGGCGAGCGGCAACTCGTGCGCGCATTTGTGATGGTCGACCACAATCACATCGACCCCGGCGGCATGCGCCTGCGCCAAGGCGTCGTGCGCCATGGCCCCGCAATCGACCGTGACGATCAGGCTGGAGCCTTCCTCCGCCAGCCGCACCAACGCCTCGCCGCTGGGGCCGTAGCCCTCGAGCAGACGATCGGGGATGTAGTAGCGGGCGTCGTGGCCGAGCATGCGCAGGAGGCGGATCATCAGCGCCGCACTGGTCGCGCCGTCGACGTCGTAATCGCCGTAGATCGTCACCGTCTCGCCGGTCATGACCGCCTGCGCGAGGCGCTCGGCAGCGGCGTCCATGTCGCGGAAATGCGAGGGATCGGGAAGGAAGGCGCGCATCGTGGGGACGCGATGACGATCGAGATCGTCCCGCGCCACGCCGCGCGAGAGCAGAAGCTGGGTCACCACGTCGTCGAGCGCGCCGGTGCTTTCGCCCCACGAGGCGCTGACGTCCATGTTGCCGCCGCGCCAGTGCCAGGCCTTGCCAGACAGCGAGCGGTCGACGCCGAAGACGGTGCTGATGGTGGAAGCCATGGCGCGGGTTCTAGAGCAGCGCGGACTCGGCGGCAAATCCGCCGGCGTTGACAATCGACAGCGGTGCGCGATTCTCGCTCGCGTGAATGCGCAGCTCCTGATTGCTTGGCACAGCCGCACCGGCGCGGCGGAAGCGATGGCGCGTGCGGCGTTCGACGGAGCGGGCGAAAGCGCGCTTCTGCTCACCGCACAAGAGGTTCAACCTGATCATTTGCTCGCCGCGGCAGGCTACCTGTTCGTGTGCCCCGAGAACCTCGCGAGCATGAGCGGCGCGATGAAGGAGATGTTCGACCGCTGCTACTATCCGGTGCTCGGCCGGATCGAAGGGCGGCCTTATTCTACTGCCATCGCCGCCGGCTCCGATGGCACCGGAGCGCAGCGGCAGATCGATCGGATCGCGACCGGCTGGCGTTTGCGGCGCGTGGCGGAGCCGGTCATCGTGAACCTTGCGGCGCAGACTCCGGAGGCGATCTTGGCGCCCAAGACTGTCGGCGATGCGGAGCTGCAAGTCTGCCGCGAGCTGGGCGCGGCGCTGGCCCAGGGCCTGGCGGAAGGCATCTTCTAACCGGATTACCGCCGAATCGCGTCGGAAACGGATGGAACTGCCCGTGGAAGACTCGACTAGGCGCTTGTTTCACGTCACAAAATCACAGCAGAGGCGATCGCGGGACTATTTCGATTTCGGGCGGAAACGACAAAGCTGTTCGCGCGGGGAAGGGGGCCTTGCTGCTGCTGTTCCCGCGCGGGGATCGGCCCGATGTCACCACGCTGCGTGCGACGGTAACCGGAACCGAGCGGATCGCCGTCACCAACACCTTGGGTGAAGAAGACCCCGCGCTGCCACAAGGCATTGAGCTGCTGCGCGACGGGATGACCTATGACCTCGTCGGCGCCGCTCCTGGTCCCGGGATCGCGCTGCCGACGCTCGAATACCGCCTCGGTGTGTCGCACGAGATGGCGGACGGGGCGCATGAAGCGCTCGCGCTCCAGCCCGGGCCCCACCTGGCTCCGGGGGCGCGGACGATGCCGGTGGTGCGCACGATGATGGGGGGCGCTGCGATGATCGTGGCGCACCTGCCGGGCTTGCGCGCGGTGGCCTGGCCCGCCGCCGGGACGGTGATCGGGCCCGACTTCTTCGTGTCGAGCATGACCGCGTGGCTCGCCGGAGGGGCGTTTCCCGCGCTCGGCCTGACCGCCTTTTCGCCGGTGGCGGGTGGCGGCTTGCGGAGCGAGGGGCTGGCGTTCTTCACCGGGCAGGAGCTCCAGCTCGCGACCGAACTGGCGGAGGACCGCGCGGCGGGCACGCGCCTTGGGGTGCGGCTGGTCAACCAGTTGGTCGGGCAGGGCCAGGTGACCGCAGCGGAAGCGATCATCGGGCCCGAGGGCGAGCGGCTGACTCTCGAGCCTTCGCCAGATGCCCGCACGGTCCGCGTCCGCCGGGGGTGACGGGCGCGAGGGTTGAGCGGGCGCGGCTGCCATTCCGCGCGGTCAATCGCGCCGGTACGCCGGGGCACGATCCGGAGCTGCAACGGCACCACCTGCTCCCCTGCCAACTGCGATCGCGCGCCTGTTTCCGGCGTATGTTCGGGGGCATCGACCCAGTGCGGCTGGGGTTCGGCGACTTCCGCCGCAACGGCCTGCTGCTGCCTGCCGGGAGCGCGGCGGCCCGGCGGCTGGGCCTTCCGCTCCACCGCGGGCCGCACCGCGACTACAACGCGATGGTGATCGAGCGGGTAGGGCAGATCGAGCACCGCTGGGCGAGCCGCCACCCGCGCCGGCCGGAGGAGGCGGGAGAGGAGGCCCTGTTCCGGCTCGCGCTGCTCCAGCGCACCCTGCGCCGGCGACTGCTCGACCCGCCGGGAAAGCCGCTCCGCCTCAACCGCAACGATCCGCTCGGCGCCGGGTTCGACTTTACCGAGCTCGATGCGATGGCGGCGTCCCTGTGGGACGATACTCAGACGGTCTTCGCGGCAAGCTCCGCCTTGGCCTGCTGATATTCGGCCTCAAGCCGGTCGACCCGCGCCGCCACGCTCTCGACCGCGCCCACCATGCCGACACCCTGGCCCGAGCCCCAGATGTCTTTCCACGCCTTCGCCTCGGTGTTTCCGCCCGAGCCGAAGTTCATCGCGGAAGGGTCGCTCACCGGCAGGTTGTCCGGGTCCATCCCGTTCGCCTCGATAGACGAGCGCAAGTAGTTGCCGTGCACCCCGGTGAAGAGGTTCGAATAGACGATCCCGTCCGCCCGCGCGGCGACGATCGCGTCCTTGTAGCCCTGGTCGGCGTTGGCCTCCTCGGTCGCGATCCAGGGTGAGCCGATGTAGGCGAAGTCCGCCCCCATCGCCTGCGCCGCCAGCACCGAGCGGCCGTGCGCGATCGAGCCCGAAAGCGCCACCGGCCCATCGAACCAGGTGCGGATCTCCTGCATCATCGCGAACGGCGACAGGGTCCCGGCATGCCCGCCCGCACCGGCGGCGACCGGGATCAGTCCGGTTGCGCCCTTCTCGATCGCTTTCCTCGCAAAGCGGTCGTTGATCACGTCGTGCAGCGTGATCCCGCCCCAGCCGGCGACCGCGGCGAACACATCTTCGCGTGCGCCCAGTGAGGTGATCACCATCGGCACCTGCCACTTGGCGCAAACCTCCATGTCCTCGTCGAGCCGGTTGTTCGATTTGTGGACGATCTGATTGACCGCATACGGCGCGGCGGGCCGGTCCGGGTTGTCGCGATTGTGCTGCGCGAGCTCCTCGGTGATCCGGTGCAGCCATTCGTCGAGCACGCCTGAAGGCCGGGCGTTAAGTGCCGGGAATGAGCCGACAATCCCCGCCTTGCACTGCGCGATGACCAGCTCCGGCCCGGAGACGATGAACAGCGGTGAGCCGATGACGGGCAGGCGCAGGCGATCGAACGGGGCGGGCAGGGTGGTTGGCATCGGATACTCCGGTTGCGATTCGAAACCGGCTTATCGCGTGCCGGAGAGGCTGTCGAGCGTCAGGCCGCGAGCAGGTGCTCGAGCCCGTAAACCCGCGCCGCGGTGCCGGCGAACAGGTCGCGCTTCTCGCTGTCCGAGGCGCCGCTGGCGAGGCGCTTGAATGCGTTCCACAGCACCGGATAGCTCGCGCCCCAGCGGTCGACCGGGTAGTTGCTCTCGAACATCGCACGCGCCGGGCCGAAAGCCGCGATGCAGGTGTCGATGTAGGGCTCCCACAGTTTCGCCAGCTCCTCCGAGCCGAGCCCGGCGGCCGGACCGTTGTCGGGCAACTGGCAGAACGCCATCGCCAGGCCGCCCAACTTGACCGAGACGTTCTCGCACTCGGCGATCGCCTGGATCGAGTTGCGCCAGCGGCCGAAGTTCTCGGTGAGCTTGCCGCGATGGCTGGCGATGCCGAGCGGGGTGCCGCAGTGGTCGAGCACGATCGGCTGATCGGGGAACGCGCGCGCGAGATCGAGCACGTCACCCAGTTGCGGCTCGAGCAGCCAGGCATCGAAGGTCAGCCCGCGCTTGCCGAGTTCGGCGAACCCTTCGCGGAAGGTGCTGTCGAGGTAAAGCCCCTGCGGCGCGTGGAACGGCGGGCCGAGTACTTCGGGATCGGCATCCCACGCCGCGGCATGGCGAATGCCGACGAAGCGCGGGGAGGCCGCTTGCAGCGCATCGAGTACCTCGCCGGCCTTCGCACCGAGGGTGAGATCGGCATGGCCGACGATCGCCGCGCACGGGCGGTATCCGCCGTACAGTCCGCTCGCGCCTTGCGCCGCGACGCCGTTGACGAACTCGACCTCGCCGACGACCTTCAGCGCCTCGCCCCGGCTGGCATCGTAGAACGCGCCGCATTCCATGAACACGGTGCCGACCACGTTGTGGCCCGAGTGCGTGTCCGCCTGCAGCTGGTCGAACGTGTAGTGCGCCGCGCCGGCCAGCGTTTCGAGAAAGTCGTGCCGCGGCTCGGGGAAGGCGGGCAGCACAGGCCGCAGGTCCCACAAGTGGTGGTGCGGATCGATGATCGGCAGCTCGGGTTCGAGAATCGCTTCGTTCATGCTGGCACCTCTCAAGCTGTCGATCGCGTAGGACTTGTCACACTTGTCACACTGTCCTGAAGCAAAAAATTTCGGCCCCCACGGAGCAAGTCTGAGTTGCGAGAATGAGGAGGCAAGGATCGCTCATAGGGTTATCTATGCCGAAAGCGCCGAGGTAGGAAAGCGGCGGCGTGCGCGGTTGCGGCTGGCGGTGAGTCCCCTAAGAGGGTGGCTGATGACCGGCATACTGCGACACTGGACCTGGCTGGCGCCGCTGTTCGCCTGGCTCCTTTTCCTGCTCAGCACCGGCACCACCGTATCTCCGATCCTGTTGGCCGCCGGATTGATCGCGACCGTGCTGGCGGCGGTGCATCACGCGGAGTTGGTGGCGCACCGGGTGGGGGAGCCGTTCGGGACGTTCCTGCTCGCGATCGCGGTGACGGTGATCGAGCTGGGGCTGATCCTGACGCTGATGTCGGCCGGCGGAGAGAGCGCGGCCACGCTCGCCCGCGACACGGTGTTCGCGGCGGTGATGATCATTCTCAATGGCCTGATGGGGATTTGCATCCTCGTCGGTGCCATCCGGCACAAGGAGCAGGCGTTCCAGCAGACCGGCGTCAGCGCCGCGCTGGCGACGATCTGCGCGCTGACCGTGCTGACGCTCGTTCTGCCCAACTTCACCGTCAGCGAGCCCGGGCCGCTTTATTCACCGTCGCAGCTCGGCTTCGTCGCGGTGGTTTCGTTCCTGCTCTACGCGACCTTCGTGGCGGTGCAGACGGTGCGGCATCGCGACTACTTCCTGCCCGACAAGACGATTGCGGCCGATCACGACATCCACGCCGATCCGCCGACGAACGCGCAGACCGTGCGCTCGGCGTTGCTGCTGATCGCCTGCCTCGGTGCGGTCGTGCTGCTGGCCAAAGCGCTGGCACCGCCGATCGAGAGCGCGATGGAGGATCTCGGCGCACCGCGCGCCATCGTCGGCGTGATCATCGCCGCCTTGGTCCTGCTGCCCGAAAGCGTCGCGGCGATCCGCGCGGCGCTCGCCAATCGCCTCCAGACGAGCCTGAACCTCGGGCTCGGTTCTGCCCTGGCGACGATTGGCCTGACGATCCCGGCGGTGGCCGCCCTGTCCGTTATCGTGGGCCTGCCGATCGCACTGGGGCTCGATACCAAGAGCATCGTGCTGCTGTTCCTGACGCTGGTCGTGGCCACCCTATCGCTGGGCACCGGGCGCACCACGGTCCTTCAGGGGGCGGTGCACCTCGTCATCTTCGCGGTCTATCTGTTCACCACCCTGGTGCCCTGAGCATCGGGCGCTGCGACCGCCGAATTTGCCGCGCTGACCACCGCACGCACGCTCGCGGTCGCGACGTCTTCGTCGATGCCGCAGCCCCACACGAAGCGGCCGTCAGGAAGCGCGCACTGGACGTAGGCGGCGGCGCGGGCGTCGGAGCCGGTGGAGAGGGCGTGCTCGGAGTAGTCCGCCACTTCCATTTTTACTCCGAACGCCTCGTCCAGTGTGGCGACGACCGAGGAGATTAGGCCATTACCGCGGCCGCTGACTGATTGTTCTTTGCCCTCGACCGCGATGGTCCCGGCGAAGACGCGGGTGCCGTCGGCGGCGCGCGTTTCTTCGTAATCGACCAGCTGGAACGGGCGCGTGGGTTCGCCGACGTGGTAGGTTTCGCGGAACGCCTGCCAGATGTCGGCGGCGTTGAGCTCGCGGCCCAATTCGTCGGCGATGCGCTGGACGGCCCTGGAGAAATCGGCCTGCATCGCCTTGGGCAGCTTGAGGCCCTGGTCCTGCTCGAGGACCCAGGCGAACCCGCCCTTGCCCGATTGCGAGTTGACGCGGATTACCGCTTCGTAGCTGCGGCCGAGGTCGGCCGGGTCGATCGGCAGGTAGGGCACGCGCCAGCGCTCGTCGTTCTGGGTAGCGGCCGCCTCGAAGCCCTTCTTGATGGCGTCCTGGTGGCTGCCCGAGAAAGCGGTGAACACCAGCTCGCCGCCATAGGGATGGCGCTGGTGGACGGGGATCTGATTGCAGTACTCGACGGTCTCGATGATCCGGTCGATGTCGGAGAAATCCAATCCTGGATCAATGCCTTGGGTGTACATGTTGAGAGCGACTGTCACCAGGCAGCAGTTACCGGTGCGCTCGCCGTTGCCGAACAGGCAGCCCTCGACCCGGTCGGCGCCGGCCATCAGGCCGAGCTCGGCGGCGGCGACCCCGGTGCCGCGGTCGTTGTGGGTGTGGAGCGAGATCACCGCGCTCTCGCGGTTCGGCAGGTTGCGGCAGAAGTATTCGATCTGGTCGGCGTAGATGTTGGGCGTCGCCGCCTCGACCGTCGCGGGGAGGTTGAGGATGATCGGGCGGTCGGGCGTGGGCCGCAGGACCTCCATCACCGCCTCGCAGACCTCGATGCTGAAATCGAGCTCAGCGGTGGAGAAGGTCTCGGGGCTGTACTGGAAGTGCCAGTCGGTGCCGGGGCGGGCGGCGGCCTCGTCGCGCATGACCTTGGCGCCGGCGACCGCGATCGCCTTAACTTCCTCGCGGCTCATGCGGAAGACGATGTCGCGCCACGCCGGACTGACGGCATTGTAGAGGTGGACGATCGCCGCCCTGGCGCCGTGCAGGCTGGCAAATGAGGTGCGGATCAGGTCCTCGCGGCTTTGGGTGAGCAGCTGCACCGTGACGTCATCGGGGATGCGTCCCGACGCCACGAGGCCTTGGATGAAGTCGAACTCGGTGGCGCCGGCGCTGGGGAAGCCGATCTCGATCTCCTTGACCCCGATCTCGACGAGGAGGTCGAAGAAGCGGTTCTTCTTCACCGCGTCCATCGGGTCGACGATCGCCTGGTTGCCGTCACGCAGGTCGGTCGAGAGCCAGCGGGGCGGGGCGGTGATCGTGCGGGCGGGCCACTGCCGGTCGGGCAGGGGCACTTGCGGGAAGGCGCTGTACTTGGCGCTCGGTTGGCTGAGCATGGGCATCGGGAATACTCGTAACGGTGTCTGCTGGGGTGCGGCCTATCCCTTGGGCGCCGTGCGCGCCCATCAGGTCGCGCGCAGGCTCACGCCCAAGGGCGTGTAAGTCGAAGCAGAATAAGCGCGTTACGGATCACGATTTGCTGCATGCGCGAAAAGGCGCAGGGCTGCAAATGTTACAATTGCAACTAGGGCGTGCAGGCTCAGCCGCAGCGGGCGGAGCGGATGACGTCGGTGCCCTTGTCCATCGTGACATTGAGCCGGTCCGTCCGCAGATCCTGCGTGACGATGCTGTCGGGATAGAGCCACCGGGTCGATTTCGCGCCTGTGGCGGCCTCGACCGCCGTGCGCACCGCAGGGGTCGCCTTCTTGCCGAACCACGCCTTGGCCTTGTCGGCGTTGCAGGCGTTCGGGCCGGGCATCGGCGCGGGCTCCGGCTCAGCCGCCTGCTTCATGAAGGCGGCGGTGAGATCGAGTTCGACTTCGTCCGACACCAACGGAATGCCGGTGGTGAGGCCGAAGTCCGAGCGCTTGATCAGCGCCCGGCCCGAAAAGCCGACCTGCTCCGATCCCATCATCGATCCCGCGCCGGTGAAGCGCGCCTGGATCGCTACCGGGCGGGTGTGACCGTTCAAGGTCAGGTTGCCGACGATATAGGCGCTCTGACCGTCCACACCGGGCGCCACGCTGGTCGAAACGAAGTGCGCCGGCTGCGGCGTGGGGCCGAAGAAGTCGGGCGCAGCGCCGTCCTTGCCGGGCCGCAGCAGGTGATCGTGCAGCCCCTGGCTCGCGACCACCGGGTTGATCGGGATGGTCACGTCGACCTTGGCCGCCGACAGGTTGGCCGGATCGATCGTCAGCGTGCCCGTCACGTCGCCGAACAGCCCGAAGTAATCGCTGAAGCCGAGGTGGTCGACCCGCCAGCCGACGAGGGTGTGGTTTGGATCAGCCTGGTAGGTGCCGCCGGTAACGCGCGAGGGATCGGCCGCGCCGGGCTTCTCGGTCGGCATCTGGGCGTAAGCGGCGGCGGTCATCGCCAGCGCGGCGGCGCAAGTGGTCAGCAGCAGGCGCATTCGGGTCCCCTCCGTTCGTCGAGCTCAGCCGCAGCGGAACAGCTTGATCCGCCCATCCTTGCCCAGCTCCACATTGAGGCGCTGGGGGCTGAAGTCCATCGTGATCGCGTCGCCCTCTCCATAATAGCGGATAGGGCGCTCGCCTACCGCCTTGGCGATGGCGGATTTTACATCGGCCGTCGGCAAAGAGTTGAGCCAGCGTTCGGAGACTTTGTCCGCCCCGCAAGTGTCCTCGCTCTTGGCGGTATCGGGCCCGGAGGTGGCCGTGGCACCGGGTTTGACCGGGCTGACCAGGACCGAGTCCGTGCTCGTCGGCGTGGCGCTGCTGGAAGCCGGCGCGGCGGAGGGCTCGACCGCCCCCGGCGCCTCGCTCGCCTCCGGACCAACCGGAGTGTCCGCCGGTTGGCAGGCAGCGAGGCCGAGTGCGAACGCGAGGGCGAAGGGCAGGGGGCGGGTCATGGCGAAACTCCGGGTGATGCGCTCTCACAACGGAGCGTAAGCACCCACAGTTCCTAGTTGATCGCGCCTTAGTTAATCGTCTGGTCGACCAGCTTGTTCTTGCCGATCCACGGCATCATCGCGCGCAGCTTGGCACCGACCTGCTCGATCGGGTGCGCCGCGGCGGCTTTGCGGGCGGCTTTCAGCTCCGGCTGGCCGGCGCGGTTGTCGAGGACGAAGTTCTTCACGAACCGGCCCGACTGGATGTCCTTGAGCACGCGGCGCATCTCGGCCTTGGTCTCGTCGGTGATGATGCGCGGGCCGGTGGTGATGTCGCCGTACTCAGCGGTGTTGCTGATCGAATAGCGCATGTTGGCGATCCCGCCTTCGTAGAGCAGGTCGACGATCAGCTTGGTCTCGTGGAGGCACTCGAAGTACGCCATCTCGGGCGCGTAGCCGGCCTCGACCAGCGTCTCGAAACCGGCCTGGATCAGGTGAGTGATGCCGCCGCACAGCACCGCTTGCTCGCCGAACAGGTCGGTCTCACATTCTTCCTTGAAGTTGGTCTCGATCACCCCCGAGCGGCCACCGCCGACGCCGCTGGCATAGGCGAGGGCGATGTCGTGTGCGTTGCCGGTGGCGTCCTGGTGGACCGCGATCAGGCACGGCACGCCGCCGCCGCGCTGGTACTCGCTGCGGACGGTGTGACCCGGCCCCTTGGGCGCGATCATAATCACATCGATGTCGGCGGGCGCCTCGATCAGCCCGAAGTGGACATTGAGGCCGTGCGCGAAGGCGATCGCGCTGCCGGGCTTCATGTTGCCCTTGAGGTCGTTCTCCCAGATCGCCGCCTGGTGCTCGTCGGGCGCGAGGATCATGACGATGTCGGCCCACTTGGCCGCGTCCGTGTTCGACATGACCTGGAAGCCGGCGGCCTTGGCCTTCTCCGCGGTGGCCGAGCCCTCGCGCAGGGCGATGGCGACGTCCTTCACCCCGCTGTCGCGCAGGTTCTGCGCGTGGGCGTGGCCCTGGCTGCCGTAGCCGACGATGGCGATTTTCTTGTCGGTGACCAGGTTCAGGTCGGCATCGGCGTCGTAGTAGACTTTCACGGTTACAATCCCTCGCTACGTTTGCGTCGGCCCGGACTCGATCCGGGCCAGTGCTTTTCTTCGGGCGTCGAAAAAGGAAGCCCAGCCCCGGCTCAAGGCCGGGGCGACGAAAATAAATGCGTTTCCTAAGCCCCTTCGGCCCCCCGCATCATCCCGACGATGCCGGTACGGCCCACTTCGACCAGGCCCAGCTCGCGCATCAGGCCGACGAAGCTGTCGATCTTCTCCGGCGCGCCGGTGATCTCGAAGATGAAGCTCTCGGTGGTCGTGTCGACCGGCTTGGCGCGAAAGATGTCGGCGAGGCGCAGCGCCTCGACGCGCTTCTCGCCCGTGCCGGCAACCTTCACTAGCGCCAGCTCGCGCTCGACGTGCGGGCCTTCCTCGGTGAGGTCGACGACCTTGTGCACCGGGATCAGCCGTTCGAGCTGCGCGCGGATCTGGTCGATCACCGCCGGCGGCCCGTTGGTGACGATGGTGATCCGGCTGACCGCGTGGTTTTCGGAGATATCGGCCACCGTCAGGCTGTCGATGTTGTAGCCGCGCGCGGTGAACAGCCCGGCGATCTTGGCGAGGATGCCCGCCTCGTTATCGACGGTGACGGCGAGCACATGGCGCTCGGCTTCGGCCTGTTTGATGTGCATCAGACGAGCGCCTTCGCTTCGTCGTCCAGCGTGCCTTCGACCCGGTCGCCATAGAGCAGCATGTCGGTGTGCGCCGCGCCGCTGGGGATCATCGGCAGGCAGTTCGCCTCCTGCGCTACGCGGCAATCGACCATCACCGGCCCGTCGTGGTCGATCATCGACTGGATGCCTGCATCGAGGCCCGCCTGGTCTTCGATCCGGAGGCCCTTCCAGCCGTAGGCTTCGGCCAACCTCACAAAGTCTGGCAGGGAATCGCTGTAACTATTGGAATAACGGCTCTCGTAGGTCAGCTCCTGCCATTGGCGGACCATACCCATGTACTGGTTGTTGAGGATGAACACCTTGACCGGCAGGCGGTACTGGCTGGCGGTGCCGAGCTCCTGGATGTTCATCTGGATGCTCGCCTCGCCCGCGACGTCGATCACCAGCGCCTCCGGGTTGCCGAGCTGCGCGCCGATGGCGGCGGGGAGACCATAGCCCATCGTGCCGAGGCCTCCACTGGTGAGCCACTTGTTGGGCGCCTCGAACTGCAGATACTGCGCCGCCCACATCTGGTGCTGGCCGACTTCGGTCGAGATAATCGGCGCGCGGTCCCTGGTCAGCGCATGGAGCCGCTCGATCGCGAGCTGCGGCATGATCTCGGACTTCGAGGGCGGATAGGCGAGGCTTTCGCGCGCGCGCCAGCCGGCGATACGCGCCTTCCATTCACCGAGGTCCTGCGCGCGCCGGTCGCCCCACGCGGCGATCAGTTGCTCGAGCACTGCGGCGCAGTCGCCGATCAGCGGCAGGTCGACATTGACCGTTTTGTTAATGCTCGCCCGGTCGATATCGAGGTGAATTTTCTTGGAGTCGGGGCTGAACGCATCGAGCCGCCCGGTCACCCGGTCGTCGAACCTCGCGCCGATGCAAACCATCAGATCGCACCGGTTCATCGCCATGTTGGCTTCGTAGGTGCCGTGCATGCCGAGCATGCCGAGCCAGTCGGGATGGTCGGCGGGGAACGCGCCGAGGCCCATGAGGGTGCTGGTGACCGGCGCACCGGTGAGGTCCTGCAGCTTGCGCAGCAGTTCGCTCGCGCGCGGTCCGGAGTTGATCACCCCGCCGCCGGTGTAGAGCACCGGGCGCTCGGCGGCAGCGAGCAGCTCGACCGCGTCGAGCACCGCTTCGAGCGGCGCGGTCGAGGGCGGATTGTATCGCGACGATGGCAGGGCGGGTGCCTCGGCGCCGTCCCAGCTCGCCAGCGCGACCTGCACGTCCTTAGGGATGTCGATCAGCACCGGGCCCGGGCGGCCGGTGGTGGCGATGCGGAACGCCTCGGCGATGGTCGCCTGCAGCGCCGCCGGGTCCTTCACCAGGTAGTTGTGCTTGGTGCAGTGGCGGGTGATGCCGATGGTGTCGGCTTCCTGGAACGCGTCGGTGCCGATCAGCGGCGTCGCGACCTGGCCGGTGATCACCACCAGCGGAATCGAATCCATGAAGGCGTCGGCGATGCCGGTGACCGCGTTGGTCGCGCCCGGGCCGCTGGTGACGAGGACCACGCCGGGCTTGCCGGTCGAACGCGCGTAACCTTCGGCCGCGTGCGCCGCGCCGGCTTCGTGGCGGACGAGGATGTGGCGGATCCGGCTATGCGCGAACAGTTCGTCATAGATCGGCAGCACCGCGCCGCCGGGGTAGCCGAACACGAATTCGACGCCCTGCTGCACCAGGCTTTCGATCAGGATCTGCGCGCCGCTGCGCTCGGTCACCGTCCATTCCTCCTGCGTCGCCGCCTAACCCGCGGCACCTAAAAAATCGACCCGGTGCGGGGGGCTCGCACCGGGTCTATTTCTTATCGAGACAAAGCTCTCCTATGCGACAGGATATGTCAGGTCAAGCGCAAATTTGGGAATAAAGTTTCAATCGACCGGGCCTGAAGCAAATCTTCTGCGTGCGCGCGGGGCCACTCCGACGGGGGCTGGTTGCGAAACCAGGTCGCCTGCCGCTTGGCGTACTGGCGGGTTGCGAGCTGGCCCGCGGCGAGCGCCTCGTCCTTGCTTGACCTGCCGGAGAGCCAGTCGGCGACCTCGCGCACCCCAATCGCGCGCATGACCGGGAGCGCGGGATCAAGGCGCCGGGCGAGCAGCGCCTCGACCTCCGCAGCCGCCCCATGATCGAGCATTGCGGCGAAGCGCCGGTCGCAGCGTTCTCCCAGCCATTCGCGCGAAGCGGTCAGGATCAGCGGGTGGAGTTCCACCCGGTCGCCGATCCCGCCTTCCCGCGCGGCTTGCCAGTGGGCCAGTGGACGGCCGGTTGAGCGGACAACCTCCAGTGCTCGCGCCACGCGCGTCGTGTCGGCTGGCGCCAGTGCTGCCGCGCGGGCGGGGTCCTCGGCCTGGAGCGCGGCATAAGCCTCGGCTACCGGCATCCCGCGCACCGCTGCGCGAACTTCGGGGTCGATCGGCGGCACGGGGGCAATGCCGTCGAGGAGAGTTCGCAAGTAGAGCCCGGTACCGCCGACGAGGATCGGCAGCCGTCCGGCGGCGTGGGCCGCAGCGATCTCTTCGCGCGCCGCCGTGGCCCAGTCGGCTGCCGAGCAGGCAGCCGGGCCGTCCCATGCGCCGAACAGGCGGTGTGGTACGCCGCGCATCTCCTCTTCGGTCGGCCGCGCGCTGAGGACTTGCAGGTCGGCATAGACCTGCGCGCTGTCGGCGTTGACGACTACCGCGTTGCCGTGGGCGAGGGCGAGGCGCACCGCGAGATCGCTCTTGCCGCTCGCGGTGGGCCCTGCGATGAGCGCGACCGCTGGCTTGGCGCCTGGTCCCGTGGGAGAATTCGCAGTGCTCATCGCCCGGCTGATAGCAGAGCCTGCGGGACTGGAAATGCGACTCGACGCGGCCAGCGCGGCGCTGGAAGCCGAAGGCCTGCGCATCGCTGCCGCCGCGATGCTCGATTTCTGCGGCGATGTCCTGCAGCTCTCGCTGCCCGACGGTGACCCGGCGGTCCTGCGGCGGGTGCTCGACGAATACTTCACCCCCGCCGACCTGCTGGTTTCGACCCAAGAGATCGGCATTCCGCGGCTGTTCGTCTCCGATATGGATTCGACCATGATCGGGCAGGAATGCATCGACGAGCTGGCCGATTTTGCCGGGCTCAAGGACCAGGTCGCGGCGATCACCGAGCGGGCCATGCAGGGCGAGCTCGACTTCGCCAGCGCGTTGACCGAGCGGGTCGGACTGCTCGGCGGGCTGGGCGAGGACGCGATCGCCACCTGCCTCGCGGATCGCATCCGGCCGATGCCGGGCGCCAAGCGGCTGGTCGCGACGCTCAAGGCGCACGGCTGCCGGACGGTGCTGGTCACCGGCGGATTCCATCATTTCGCCGATCCGGTGGCGGAGAAGATCGGCTTCGAGCACGTCGTCGCCAACCGGCTTGCGGTGGCGGACGGCAAGCTGACCGGCGCGCTGGTCGGCGGCATCACAGACAGCTCGGTCAAGCGCCGTGTGCTGCTCGACGAAGCCGCCGCGCTCGAAAACGGCGTCGCGACCTTGGCGATGGGCGACGGGGCAAACGACATCCCGATGCTCGAAGCGGCGACCTGGGGGATAGCCTACCACGCTAAGCCCAAGGCACGCGCGGCCGCCGACGGCTGGATCGACCGCGGCGACCTGACTTCCGTGCTTTCGCTCCTCGGTGTCCCGCGCGAGGAATGGGTGAGCGTCTAGGCCGGCACCGCGCGCGCTGCGTGCATGCGCCGGACCTTGATCCACGCGGCAAAACGGATCGCGGCGGCTGCGAAGGCAATCGGGGTGAACAACGCGCCGATCACCCAGCGGTCGGGATCGGACAGGCGCCCCGCGTAGCTCGAGGCGAACACGAACCACAGCCAGTGGATGCCCACCTTGTGCAGCACCTTCCACCACCGGCCCATCGCCCGCTTCGCCGCGTCGGTCGAGGTCAGCGCCATCGCGTAGAGCAGCACGTAGGCCGCGCCGCCGCCGACCAGCGTGGTCGTCTGCGGCGGTTGGTTGGTGATCGTCAGGAAGGTCGTCAGTGCGGCGAGATGCACGGTGTGGCTCGCCGCGAAGCCGAGGCCGAACCATTTGCGCCTTGCGAGCAGGCCCTTGGCGAGCTCGGACGGCGCCAATTGCACCAGCGGCCGCGCGACATACGCGGCGATCAGCAGCGGGAAGCCCGCGCGCGCGGTCCAGCGGGCGGCGAGGTGCCAGCGCTCGATCGTATCGTCGCCGATCGCAAAGCCGAGCACCAGCGCGCTCAAGCCGAGTATCACGCCCGCAAGGAGTGGCCACCGCGTGCCCATCTTAACCCCCTTTTCACGCGCCCCGGTCATGTATATACTAACATCAGTGTAAGTAGAACGGATTTCGTCCGCATGACCGCTCACCAGCCGATTCCGAGTGCCGATCCGAACCTCGCCTGCGCGGCGGACGGAACCGTGTTCCGCAACCCGGAGCGCAAGGATCCCAAGCGCGATATTGGCCGAGCGATCTCCAAGTTTCGCGAGCTGATCAAGGACAAGGAGAACACCGCGCTGGTGTTCGAGATATACGAATCCTTGCCCTCCAAGGACTTCCTTCCGCGCGCCCGCAACGCGACGCTGAGCGAGCAGGGCCAGCGGCTGCGCGAGGAAGAGCCGTTCCTGCCGCCGATGCTCGACGATCACGCAGCGCTGCGCAAGCTGCCCAAGGGCTCGGTTGCGCACGCCTATTGCGACTTCATGGAGAGCGAGGGGCTGTCGGCCGCCGGTCTGGTTGCCGAGTCGGAGAAGATGGGCCGGCCGAAGTACGGCGACCTCGTCGAATGGTACGGCTTCCGCCAGCGCGACACGCACGACCTGATGCACGTACTGACCGGCTACGGCCGCGATGCGCTGGGGGAGCAGTGCGTGCTGCTGTTCACTCACGGGCAACAGCCGGCGGCGGGGCACCTGCTGCTCGGCTATGCGGGCGCCTACAACATCACCAAGCAGGTCAAGAGCAAGGCCCCGGTGTGGCGCGCGGTGCGCGAGGCGCATCGCCGCGGCAAGAGCTGCCCGCCGCTGGTCGAGATGTCGATCCGCGAGCTGCTCGCGATGGACCTCCACGAAGCCCGCGCCCGCTTCAACATCGGCGAGCCGACCTGGTACCGCCGCTGCCACGAAGTGTGGAAGGGCGAGGGCGTCAATCCCTACGACCTGCTCGGTAAGGCAGCCGAGGCGGCCGAGGAAAAGCTCGCCGCCTAAGCCGCCCGGCGCCGCGCCCGGCGCGCGGTGATCCACGCAATCGGAATGCCGACCAGCACGCAGTGCGAGAACAGCGCATTGCTGATGCTCCACGCGACTTTGCCCGGCGGCATCGGCGCCCAGGCCGACGGCAGCGCCATCTCCGGCCAGCGCAGCGGGCGGACGATCCAGTACATGATCAGCCACAAGAGCACGCCGTAGGCGATGCCGGCGACGATGGGATGGCGTATCAGTGCGGGAAACCGCGGGGTGATCGCGACGTAGGTGAGCACCATCACCAGCATGATCGCGTAGTGGGTTGCAAGGCCCAGCGGCACGCCCACCGAGCTGGTCTTCATCGCCTCGCCGAACGGGCCGCTGGCGACGAACTGCAGCACCCCGCCGGGCGACATCCCCGCCATGCCGGCGAACACGAAGGCGGACAGGATGTCGAGCGTGCCGGCCACCAGCCAGGCGAGCAGTACCGTCCGTGCCATCGCATCTCTCCCTTTTTGTCGAGGCTATCGCAGCTCCTTGCGGATCACCAGCTTGAGGCCGGACCAGGTCTCGTCGATCGCGCAGACCTTGGTGTCGACGTAGCCCATCGGCAGCGCGACCTCGCGAATGGTGTCCTCGGTGATGTCGGTCGGCACCTTGGTGGCTTTTTTGGGCCAGCTCACCCAGACCTGACCGTTGGGCGCGATTTGGTTGCGCAGTGTCGCGAGCTTGGCCTCAAGATCGGCGCGCTCGGTGACGAACACGTGCGCGGCGTCTATCCCTTGCGCCGGGTCCACAAAGGTCAGGTCGAGCGCGTACTCGCCGATCTCGTCGGCGACGTCATCGGGCATGTTGTCGAACCAGACGCGCTGACCGTCGCGCAGAGATAACTTCTTCGCCAGCGGCGTGCCGGAATATCCGGACGCCATCAGCTCTCCATCCAGTCGCGGAAGAAGCTATCGCTCGCTTCGCGCAATGCGGCGAGCGGCACCGATTGCTCACCGACCACCAGCCCATCACCGCCGGTCGTCCCGATGCGTTCGAAGGGCACCTTGCTGCGGTCGAGCTCCACGCCGGGCGCGACCGTGACGATGTAGCGCGCCTGGCTTTCGTTGAACGCGAACTCGCTGGTCATCGCGTCGATCTTCGCGCCGATGCCGCCGGCGAGCGCCATCTCCGCGAGCGCGACCAGCAGCCCGCCGTCGCTCATGTCATGCACCGCGGTGACTTTGCCCTCGGCGATCAGCTGGCGGACGATCTCGCCGTTGAGGCGTTCGTCGGCGAGATCGACCCGCGGCGGATCGCCGTCTTCGCGGCCGTGGATTTCGCGCAGCCATAGCGATTGGCCGAGCTCGGGGTAGTGCGGGCCGATCGCGAGGATCGCCTGGCCCTCTGCCTTGAAGCCGATCGTCGCCATCTGGCCGTAGTCGGCGATCACGCCGACGCCGCCGATCGCGGGAGTGGGGAGGATCGCGCTGCCGCCGCCGGTTGCCTTGCTCTCATTGTAGAGCGAGACGTTGCCGCTCACGATCGGGAAGTCGAGCGCACGGCAGGCGTCGCCCATGCCCTCGAGGCAACCGGTGAGCTGGGCCATGATCTCGGGCCGCTGCGGGTTGGCGAAGTTGAGGCAGTTGGTGACGGCCAGCGGCCGCGCACCGACCGCGCACAGATTGCGGTATGCCTCGGCGATCGCCTGCTTTCCACCTTCGTAGGGGTCGGCGTAGCAATAGCGCGGCGTGCAATCGGTGGTCATCGCCAGCGCCTTGCGGGTGCCGTGCACGCGCACGACCGCCGCGTCGCCGCCCGACAACTGCAACGTGTCTGCACCGACCTGGCTATCGTACTGCTCCCAGATCCATCGGCGCGAGGCGAGGTCGGGGCTGGCCATCAGCTTGAGCAGGTCGGCGCCCAAGTCGGTGCTGGCCGGCACATCGCCGAGCGGCGCGACCTTTGCCCACGCCTTGTAGTCCTCACGACTGAGCGACGGGCGATCGTACAGCGGGGCGTCGGCCGCGAGCGGCCCAAGCGGGATGTCGCACACCACCTCGCCGCCGAACTCGAGCACCATGTGCCCGGTGTCGGTCACTTCGCCGATGACCGCGAAGTCGAGCTCCCACTTGAGGAAGATTGCCTCGGCCTCCGCCTCGCGGCCGGGCTTGAGGACCATGAGCATGCGCTCCTGGCTTTCCGACAGCATCATCTCGTAGGGCGTCATGCCCTCTTCGCGGCAGGGGACGTTGTCCATCACCAGCCGGATGCCGGCCTTGCCGTTGGTCGCCATCTCGACACTGGAAGAGGTGAGGCCCGCTGCGCCCATGTCCTGGATCGCGACGATCATGTCGGTCGCCATCAGCTCGAGGCACGCTTCGATCAGCAGCTTCTCGGTGAAGGGATCGCCGACCTGGACGGTGGGGCGCTTGGCCTCGGCATCCTCGCCGAAGTCGGCGCTCGCCATCGTCGCGCCGTGGATGCCGTCGCGCCCGGTCTTGGACCCGACGTAGACGATCGGGTTGCCGACGCCGGTCGCCGCCGAATAGAAGATGCGGTTCGCATCGGCGACGCCCACGGTCATCGCGTTGACCAGGATGTTGCCGTCGTAAGCCTTGTGGAAGTTGGTCTCGCCGCCGACCGTCGGCACGCCAACGCAGTTGCCGTAGCCACCGATCCCCGCGACCACGCCCTGCACGAGGTGCTTCATCTTCGGGTGGTCGGGCCGCCCGAAGCGCAGCGCGTTCATGTTGGCGACCGGGCGCGCGCCCATCGTGAACACGTCGCGCAGGATGCCGCCGACCCCGGTCGCGGCGCCTTGGTACGGCTCGATGTACGAAGGGTGGTTGTGGCTTTCCATCTTGAAGATGGCGGCTTGGCCATCACCGATGTCGATCACGCCGGCGTTTTCGCCGGGCCCGCAGATCACCCACGGCGCCTCGGTCGGCAGCTTCTTCAAGTGGATGCGCGAGCTTTTGTAGCTGCAGTGCTCGGACCACATGACCGAGAAGATGCCGAGCTCGACCAGGTTCGGCTCGCGCCCTAGCGCGTGCAGCACGCGCTCGTATTCCTCGGGGCTGAGGCCGTGGGCCTCGACGACGTCCGGAGTGACTTCAGCCATGGCCCGCGCCCTTAGCGGGGGGACGGGGCAGGGGCTAGCCCCGTGCGGGCACCCGCCGGCGAGTCTTCCCCAGCCACCACGCAGCAAGCGTCGCCAGACCGTAGGCGAAGAAGGCGAGGTAGCTGGTCGCGGATGTCACCGCTTCGGGTTCCGGGGCGAACCAGTTGAAGGCCTGGAGGCAGGCCAACACCACGCCGAGCACGATCGCCGGCAGGGCGGGTCCGCGCGTTCGGGCGAGGTAGAACCATAGAGCACCGAAGGTCAGGCCCAGCTCCAGCGGGATCTCGATCCAGGGATGGTTCCACAAGCCGAACCCAAGCCGTGGCGGCATCCCGGCCAGGGTCAGGTCCGGCCGATGGACCAACAGGTCGAGCAGCCAGTGGCTCATCACCACCGCGGCTGCCAGCAGGGCGAATCCCAGATCGCGCCGCCAGACCAGCACGAGCGCGCCGAATCCCGCCGCCCAAGCCGCGCTGCCGGCCAGGCTGTGCGTCCACGGCATGTCGTAGAGGTCCATCGCGTTCATCGCGGTGATCCCCGGCACTACGCGCATATGCTCGGTCCCGGTGAGCAGGAAGGCGAAGAACGCCCAGTCGACCAGTTGCGCGGCGACGAACAGTGTCGCCAGGCCCGGTTCGCGCTTGCTGACTGCCGCGGCGGCGAGCGCCGGCGCCCAATGCCCGATGAACATCTCACTCTCCCCCGTCCGCGCCCACGTGCCAGCTTGACCGCCAGCGGCCGCACGGTCAATCAGGCGCGATGCAAGAGGCTGCTCCCGAAATCGCGTCGCTGAGCTTCGAAGACGCACTGCGCTCGCTGGAGGATGTGGTTCGGCGGCTCGAAAGCGGCGAAGTCCCGCTCGACCAGTCGATCGAACTCTACGAGCGCGGCGAGGCCTTGCGCGCGCACTGCCAGGCACGGCTCGACGCGGCGCAGGCCCGGATCGAGAAGATCGTCGCGGGGCCCGATGGGCGCGCGAGCCACTCGGTGCCGTTCGACAGCGATGGCTGACCCCGCGCCGGGTGCCGGCAACCTGCTCGGTGAGGCGCTCGCGCGCATTCAGCAAGAGGTCGATGTTGCGTTCGACGGCTTTCTGCCTGTCCCCGAAGACGCGCGCAAACCGCTGGTCGAGGCTATGCGCTACGCCACGATCGGCGGAGGCAAGCGGATTCGTCCGTTGCTCACCGCGGCGGTTGCCGGGCTGTACGCGGTCCAGCGCGATGCCGCCGTGCGTGCGGGCTGCGCGGTCGAGGCGATCCACGTCTATTCGCTGATCCACGACGATCTGCCGTGCATGGACGACGACGACACGCGCCACGGCAAGCCGACACTGCACAAGGTCTATGACGAGGCAACCGCGGTGCTGGCCGGCGATTCGCTCCACGCGCTGGCGTTCGAGATCCTCTCGATGCCCGAGACCGCGGGCGACCCGTTCGTGCGGGCCGAACTGATCGCCACTCTCGCCGCCGCGAGCGGGTGGAACGGCATGGCCGGCGGACAGATGATGGACATCGTCGCCGACGGGCAGGGTTACGATCTGCCGACGATTACCCGCCTGCAACAGCTTAAGACCGGCGCGCTGCTCGGCGCCGCGGTGGAGATGGGCGCGATCCTCGGCCGGGTGCCGGACGAGGGCCGCACGCACCTGCGCAACTACGCGCGCGACATCGGCCTCGCCTTCCAGATCGCCGACGACCTGCTCGACGTCGAAGGCGACGAGGCCGCCGCCGGAAAGGCGCTGCGCAAGGACGAAGGCGCGGGCAAGGCGACCTTCGTCAGCCTGATGGGCGTCGACGCCGCCCGCATGCAGGCCCGCGCCCTGGTCGACCAGGCGATCGGCCATCTCGCGGCTCACGGCCAGGAAGCCGACCTGCTCCGCGCGCTGGCGCGCTACATCGTCGAAAGGGACCGGTGAATGACTGAACGCATCGGCATCTACCCGGGCACCTTCGACCCGATCACGCTCGGCCACATGGACATCATCGAGCGCGGGGCGAAGCTGGTCGACCGATTGATTATCGGGGTCACCACCAACATCGCCAAATCGCCAATGTTCTCCGATGAGGAGCGCATTGAGATCGTTCGACGTGAGGTCGATGCGCTCGACCGCGACATTAAGGTCGTCGGGTTCAACTCGCTGCTGATGGACTTCGCCGAAGCGCAGAACGCGTCGGTGATCATCCGTGGCATCCGCGGCGTGACCGACTTCGAATACGAATACCAGCTCACCGGCATGAACCGGCAACTCAACGACCGGATCGAGACGATATTCCTGATGGCCGACGTGGCGCTGCAGCCGATCGCCAGCCGGCTGGTGAAGGAGATCGCGCTTTACGGCGGCGACATCTCGAAGTTCGTCACCCCGGCGATCCGCGCCGACGTCATAGCCAAAGTCGATGGGCTGGGCCGCAAGGGCTCACGCTAACCATTCATTGAACCGACAGTCCGCGCCCGCTAAGGCGCGCGGCTGACGGAATACTCACAAGACTGGATTTCCATGTTGAACCGCCTGCTCGTCGCCGGGGCGCTTTGTGCGCTGGCGTTTGCTTCCGCCTCCGCGATTGCCCAGGACGATACCGCCGCGCCTGCTCCGGCCGCGACCGAAGCCGCGCCGGCGCCCGCCGCCGCCACCGACGATATCGAGGCGAAGCGCACGTTCGGGCCGGTCGATTTCGACATCACCCACGATCCGGAAAACATACTCCTGCTCGACCTGTCGAATGGCCGGCGGGTGGCGATCCGCCTGATGCCGAGCTGGGCACCGCTTCACGTGGAGCGGATCAAGACGCTGACCCGCGAAGGCTTCTACAACGGAGTGAAGTTCCACCGCGTGATCGAGGGCTTCATGGCGCAGACCGGCGACCCGACCGGGACCGGCCGCGGCGGTTCTTCGCTTCCCGACCTCAAGGCCGAGTTCAACCCGATGCCGCACCTGCGCGGCACGGTGTCGATGGCCCACGCGGCGAGCGACGATTCGGCGAACAGCCAGTTCTTCATCACCTTCTACCCGCGCTTCAGCCTCGACCGGAAGTACACCAACTTCGGGCGGGTGATCGCCGGCATGGATGCGGTCGACGCGATCCAGCGCGGCGAGCCGCCGGCCAATCCGACCGTGGTGCTGCAAGCGTCGATCGCCGCCGACGGCAAGCCGCAGATGATGGCGCCGGTGCCGGTGCCGGATGCGACCATCACCGCCGACATGCTGAACGCTCCCCAATCCAACTAGGATAGTCGAACTGACCGCGCACTTCGGCTAGCGCGCGTGCCATGCGCGTTGACCTGTTCGATTTCGAGCTCCCGCCCGAGCTGATCGCCCTGCGCCCGGCCAGCCCGCGCGATGCCGCGCGGATGCTGGTGGTGGCGGGTGAGGAGCCTTTTGCCGACCGAACGGTCCGCGACTTGCCGTCACTGCTGCGCGCGGGCGACGTGCTGGTGTTCAACGATACGCGGGTGATTCCGGCGCAGCTCGAAGGGATGCGGGGCGAGGCGCGGGTCGGCGCGACGCTTCATAAGCGGATCGATCTTCGGCGATGGCAGGCGTTCGTGCGCAACGCGAAGCGGCTGCGCGAAGGCGACACGATTGCGTTCGGTTCAGACGTTGAAGCGGTGGCCGAAGTGCGCCACCCGGACGGCTCTTGGACCCTGGCGTTCACGGGCGACGAGCCGGTGGAGGTCCTGCTCGAGCGCGCGGGCCGGATGCCGCTGCCGCCCTACATCGCCGGCAAGCGCCCGACCGACGAACGCGACAGGAGCGATTACCAGACGATGTTCGCCGCGCGCGATGGGGCCGTGGCGGCGCCGACGGCTGCTCTGCACTTCACGCCGGAGTTGATCGCCGCGCTCGACGATGCCGGGATCGGCCGCGAGACGCTGACGCTCCACGTCGGCGCGGGCACCTTTCTGCCGGTGAAGGCAGATGATACCGACGACCATGCGATGCACGCCGAGTGGGGCCGGATCGATGCCGCCACCGCCGACCGCCTCAATGCGGCCAGAGCGAACGGGGGCAGGGTGATCGCGGTCGGTACGACCTCGCTCCGCCTGCTCGAAAGTGCTGCCGGCGAAGATGGCGTCATCCGTCCATTCCAGGGAGACACCTCGATCTTCATCACCCCCGGGTACCGCTTCAAAGCGATCGACGGGCTGATGACCAACTTCCACCTGCCGAAGTCGACGCTGTTCATGCTGGTATCGGCGCTGATGGGGCGCGAGCGGATGCAAGCGGCCTATGCCCATGCCATCGCGCAGGGCTATCGCTTCTATAGCTACGGCGATTCGTCGCTGCTGCTGCCCTAGTTACTCGGTCGTCTTGCCATCGAAGTGCTCGTGCGCGGCATGGGCATCGTCGGCGGTCTTGTGGACCGTGCCGTCGATATGCTCGGGCGGTCCGTAGATCGTGTACATCTTGAGCGGCTCGCTCCCCGTGCAGCGAACGTTGTGGCGCGCTCCCTGCGGCACGATCACGGCATCGTCGGCTTTTACGCGGTAGGTGTTGTCGTCCACTATCACCTCGCCTTCGCCAGCCTCGAAGCGGAAGAACTGATCGCGGTCGTCGTGCACCTCCGCACCGATTTCACCGCCCGGCGGAATGCTCATCAGGACAAGCTGGAGGTTGTGTCCGGTGTAGAGCACGCGGCGAAAGTCCGTGTTCTCCTCGGTCGCCGCCTCGATGTCACCGTGATAGCCCTTCATTCGATACTCCTGTCGTTCATAAGACTTACGAAGCTGCCTGCGCGCCGTTCCCCAGCTCCAGAAACGAGCCGGAGCAGATCAGCCGATCGATAAGCGCATCGTCCGCCGGAATCCGCTTGTCGAGCATGAGCATCGCAATGCCGTGGCCGAGCGACCAGGCCTGCAGCGCGAGGCGCTGCGCCTCGGGCCCGTCCGATCCGGTTAACTCGACAGTGGCATCGTGCAGCAATTCCGACGCAGGATCGGACTTGTCCGGTACCGGCTCGCCGTGCGCGAACACCAGTCGAAACAGGGCAGGGTGGGCGAGCGCGAAGCGGACGTAGGCACGGCCGGTCTCGACGAAGCCCGCCGCGCCTCCGCCCGCCCCGTCGTAACCCTTCCGCTGCGCCGCACCCAGCATCTCCAGGCCCTCGCGCGCCAGGGCGGCGAGCAGCGCGTCCTTATTGGGAAAGTGGCGATAGACTGCGGTGGGCGAGACCCCGACCGTGCGCGCCAGTTCGCGCAAGGACAGGTCTAGCCCGCTGAACCCTTCCAGCGCGGTCATGCCCGCCGCAATCAGCGCATCGCGCAGCGAGCCGTGATGATAGGTCGATTCCGATGTTGACACTGTTTACATAGCCGCTAAGTTGACGCTGTTCACATTGGCTAGGCCGAGGAGTCCACAATGGCAAGCGTGCTGGAGAAAACCATTCGCGGAGCAGTCACCGCCGGGGTCACCGGACTGGCCGGACTCAATCGCAAGCGGCTGAGCGGTGACAACGCCTTCATGACGGGCATCCACACCCCGATGGATGGGGAGAAGTCGCTCACCGATCTCCAGGTCACCGGCACGATTCCCGCGGAGCTCGACGGCCGCTACGTCCGCATCGGCCCGAACCCACAGTACGCGGAGGCCAAAGGCCACCACTGGTTCACCGGCGACGGGATGGTCCACGGCATCAAGCTGAAGGACGGCCGCGCCGAATGGTACCGCAACCGCTACATCCGCTCGAACACGCTGGAAGCGGCGAGCGGCATGGCCGCCGCGCCGGGCCCGCGCCGCGGAATGGGCGATACGGTCAACACCAATGTGATCCAGGTCGCCGGCAAAACGCTCGCGCTGGTCGAGGCGGGCTCGTACCCGGCCGAACTGTCGGACGAGCTCGAGACGACCACCTACAGCGATTTCGGCGGCGGCCTCGCCGGTTCGTTCACCGCGCACCCGCACGAGGACCCGGCGACCGGTGAGTTCCATGCGATCTGCTATGATGCCGGCAACCCGAGCCAGATCACCCACGTCGCGCTCGATCGCGCGGGCCGGGTGCTGCGCGAGCTGCCGATCGCGGTGCAGAACGGCCCCTCGATCCACGACTGCGCGCTGACCAAGAACTACGTGGTGATCTTCGACTTGCCGGTGACGTTCTCGATGAAGGCGCTGATCGGCGGGCACAAGTTCCCCTACCGCTGGAACCGGGAGCACCGCGCCCGCGTGGGCCTGCTGCGCCGCGACGGCGATGCGAGCGACCTGACCTGGCACGATGTCGAGCCCGCATATGTGTTCCACGTCTCCAACAGCTATGAGGACGACGAGGGCCGCTTGGTGATCGATGCCTGCGCCTATGACACTATGTTCGACGGCGATGTGGGTGGCCCGGTCGGGCGCAGCCTCGGCCTGGAGCGCTGGACCATCGATCCCGCCGGCGGCCCGGTCGAACGGAGCACGATCGACGCGCAGCCGCAGGAATTCCTCCGCCCCGACGAGCGCTTCTTCGCGCGGCCCTACCGCTATGCCTGGGCCATGGGCCTGCCGAACGAGGAAAGCGCGGAATTTCTCGGTGAGGCGCCGCTGATCCGTCACGATCTCCTGACTGGCGACAAGGTCACACGCGACTTCGGCGTTCATGCAGTGCTCGGCGAATTCGTGTTCGTCCCGCGTAGCGCCAATGCACCCGAAGGCGACGGCTGGGTGATGGGCTATGTCATCGACCGCGCGAACGGCACCACGGATCTCGCCATCCTCGACGCCGCCACGCTGGCCGACGTCGCGCGCGTGCACGTGCCGCACGTCATCCCGCCGGGCTTTCACGGAAACTGGCTGCCGTCTGTTTGAGCTGGGCGGTTTGACGCAAGGCCTTCGCCACCCCACAAACGGTGGCGAATGGAAACGATTCTCGACATCGCCGGGCTGACCAAGGTCTATCCCGGCGGGCTCAAGGCACTCGACGGGGTGGACCTGCAAATCCGGCGCGGCGAGATCTTCGCCCTGCTGGGGCCCAACGGCGCCGGCAAGACCACCCTGATCGGCGCGGTCTGCGGGTTGGTGCGGGTGACCGGCGGGACGATCACCGCGTTCGGTCAGGACCTGGCGCACAACTGGCGCGACGCGCGGAGGCGGATCGGGCTGGTGCCGCAGGAGCTTGGTTTCGACATGTTCGAAACGGTCGAGCGCGGCGTTCGGTATTCGCGCGGGCTGTTCGGCCTCCCGCCGGATGCGGCGAGGATCGAGGTAGTGCTCCGTTCGCTCAGCCTGTGGGACAAGCGGCACGAGCAGATCCGCGCGCTATCGGGCGGGATGAAGCGCCGGGTGCTGATCGCCAAGGCGCTAGCGCACGAGCCCGAACTGCTGTTCCTCGACGAGCCCACGGCCGGCGTCGACGTCGAACTGCGCCGAGATATGTGGCGCCAGATCGATCGGCTGCGCGATCAGGGTGTGACGGTCATCCTGACCACGCACTACATCGAAGAAGCCCAGGAAATGGCCGACAGGGTGGGCGTGATCGACAAGGGCCGCCTGCTGCTGGTCGACGAAAAGGACGCGCTGATGGCCAAGCTCGGCCGCACCGAGGCGCGCTTTCGTCTCGCCCAGCCGCTTGCCGCAGTGCCCGACAGCCTGTGCGCCTTTCCGCTGCACCTTGAGGATGACGGCCTGACGCTCGCCTACCGCGGCGGCGATGGGGCGGGGAAGGGCAAGGCGGAGATCGCCGCGATCGCCCAGGCTCTGCCGCACCAAGGCATCGCCTACACGGCGCTCGACCAGAAGGAGTCGAGCCTCGAGGACATCTTCGTCGACCTCGTCGAGCGCGAGGAGGCGGCGGCATGATCAACTGGCGCTCGACGTACGCGATCTATCGCAACGAGCTGATGCGCTTCATGCGCACCGTGTTCGGCTCGCTGGTGTCGCCGGTGCTCACCACCAGCCTCTATTTCATCGTCTTCGGCGCCGCGATCGGCGGGCGGATGAACGCGGTCGGCGGGGTCGACTACGGTGCGTTCATCGTGCCTGGCCTGTTGATGCTGACCCTGCTCAGCGAGAGTACCAGCAACGCCAGCTTCGGGATCTACATGCCGCGCTTCACCGGCGCGATCTACGAGCTGCTATCGGCGCCAGTCGGAGTGGCCGAGACCCTGCTCGGCTTCGTCGGTGCGGCGGCGACCAAAAGCCTGATCCTCGCTGCGGTGATCCTCGCGACGGCCAAGATTTTCGTCGACTACGAGATCGCGCACCCGCTCTACGCGCTCCTGTTCATCATCCTCGTGTCGGCGAGCTTCTCGCTGCTCGGCTTCATCCTCGGCGTGTGGGCCGAAGGGTTCGAGAAGCTGCAGCTTGTCCCGATGCTGATTCTGACCCCGCTGACTTTCCTCGGCGGCACGTTCTACTCGATCGACATGCTCGCCGAGCCGTGGCGCACGGTCGCGCTGGCCAATCCGATCGTCTACCTCGTCAATGGCCTGCGCTGGACCTTCTACGGCCAGGCCGACGTCAGCATCGGCGTGTCGCTCAGCCTGACGCTGGTGTTCCTGGTGATCGACATCGCGGTGATCGCGTGGATCTTCCGCACAGGCTGGCGGCTCAGGAGCTGAAGTCGGCGCGCTCGAGCCGGGTATCCTTGTAGGCGACGAACCGGCGGGTCATCCGCTCGAAAAAGCCCGCGCCGATGCGGTGGGCAAACCGTTGGGCCTGCTCCAGATCGGTATACCATTTGCCGGTGCGGGTAGGGGTGACGAAGCGATATTTGGTCATCTCGTCCGAACAATGACTATCCCACCCGCGCGTTCCTTTGTTGCTCGAAGTTAAAACATCTAACGCCAAGCGGGGTGGCGGCGGCCCGCCTGATTCGCTAGGCAGCGGCCATGCATCGCGTCCTGCCTTGCCTCTTGGGTCTAGTTCTCGCGGCGCCGGCGGCGGCGGAGATTCCCCAGCCGGTACGGGCGATGATTGACGCCGCGATCGCCACCGGAGACCGCGGCAAGGTCGATGCGGTGATCGAGGCCGCCAAGGCGACCAACCCGGGCGACGAGGGGGAAATCGATGCCCTGCGCAGCGGGTTCCTGGCGGCGCAGAACGAACCAGCCAAGCTCCGCGCCGAACGGCAGCGCGCAGCCCGACAAGGTGCCGGGCTGCTCAAACTGTGGAGCGGCAAGGGCGAGCTGAGTGGCTTTCGCGCAACCGGCAATTCGGACAGCGAGGGGCTGACCGGGGCGCTGACGCTGACCCGTAAGGGCGCCGACTGGACGCACAAGCTCGCGGTGCGCGCCGACTTCCAGCGATCGCATGGCCAGGCCGCGCGCGACCAGCTCGTCGCGTCCTACGAGCCCCGCTACCAGATCAGGGACGACCTGTTCGCTTACGGCTTGGCCCAGTACGAGCGCGACCGGTTCCAGGGCTTCGCGGCGCGCTACTCACTGTCGGGCGGGCTGGGGTACCACGTGTTCGACGGACCGCGGCTGGACATGTCGATCAAGGCGGGTCCCGCGTTCCGCTACACCGCCTACACCGATGGCGAACGGGACCGGCGGCTGGCCGGACTGGTCGGCCTCGATTTCGATTGGAAGATGACCGACGCGCTCAAGCTGACGCAGACCGCGAACGCGGTGACCGAGACCGGCGGGGCCGCTGTCGCGATCATCGATTCGCGCAATACGACGCTCAACCTCGTGACCGGGCTGGAGGCGAAGGTCACCGATCGCCTGAGCACGCGCGTGTCGTACGCGGTCGATTACGACAGCAACCCCGCCACGGGCCGGGCGACCACCGATACGATGACCCGCTTCGGGCTCGTCTACGGTTTCTGATCGCGCCCCGTGACCCGTTTCCAGTTCTCGATCCACGCGACCGACGGCAAGGCGCGTACCGGCACGATCCAGATGCGGCGCGGCGAGATTAGCACGCCCGCGTTCATGCCGGTCGGCACCGCGGCGACGGTCAAGGCGATGAAGCCCGAAAGCGTGCGTGCGACGGGCGCCGACATCCTGCTGGGCAACACCTACCACCTGATGCTCCGCCCTGGCGCGGAGCGGGTCGCGCGGCTGGGCGGGTTGCACAAGTTCATGAACTGGCCGCGGCCGATCCTGACGGACAGCGGCGGGTATCAGGTGATGAGCCTCGCTTCGCTGAGGAAACTCAACGAGGAAGGCGTGTCGTTCTCCAGCCACATCGACGGGTCGAAGCATCTGCTGACGCCCGAACGCTCGATGGAGATCCAGCGCCTGCTTGGCAGCGACATCGTCATGGCGTTCGACGAATGCCCGCGTACCGACCGCCCCTTCGCCGAGATCGAGGCGAGCATGGAGCTGTCGATGCGCTGGGCGCAGCGCAGCCGCGATGCGTTCGACGCGGGCGGCGAGCACGCCGAGGCGTCCGCGCTGTTCGGCATCCAGCAGGGCGCGCTCGACGAAGGCCTGCGCGCCCGCTCCGCCGCGGCGCTGCAGGAGATCGGCTTCGACGGCTATGCGATCGGCGGCCTCGCCGTGGGGGAAGGGCAGCAGGCGATGTTCGCCACCCTCGACGTCGCCCCTGGCCAGTTGCCCGCGGACCGCCCGCGCTATCTGATGGGAGTCGGCAAGCCCGACGACCTCGTCGGCGCGGTGCTGCGGGGAGTCGATATGTTCGATTGCGTGCTGGCGACCCGCTCGGGCCGTAACGGCCAGGCCTTCACCTGGGCCGGCCCGGTCAACCTGCGCAACGCGCGCCATGCCGAGGATCCCGAGCCGCTCGACCCGCGTTGTGGGTGCGAGGTCTGCGGCACCTACAGTCGGGCCTACCTTCATCACCTGACCAAAGCTGGCGAGATGCTCGGCGCGATGCTGCTGACCGAGCACAACCTGTCGTTCTACCAGCAACTGATGCAGGCGATGCGCGATGCGATCGGGGAGGGGCGGCTGGAGATGTTCGCGAGCGATTTCCGCCGCGATTATTGCCGCTAGCCGGCTGTCAGCCGGAGGGCATTCGCGGGCAGGCCGAAGGTCCGGCGGAAGGTCCGACTGAGATGCGCCGAATCGGCGAAGCCCGCCTCGTGCGCCGCCTCGGTAAGCGAGGCGCCGCTGGCGTAGAGCGAGACCGCGCGCTCGATGCGCAGCCACAGGACGAACGTCTTGAATGGCAACCCCGTGGCGGCGACGAAAACGTGCCGCGCCCGATCACGCGACAGGCACGCTTGGCTCGCCGCCGCGGCAAGCGACAGCGGCCCTTCGATGCCCTTGCGGGCATAGTCGATCATCGCCGCAGCCCGCGGGTCAGGGAGCGAGGCCGGGTCCGGCGAGGGCAGACGATCGAGCAGGGCCCGACCGATACGTTCCAGGTCGCTGGCCGGTGAGTCGTTCGTCCAGCATAGTTGCAATGCCGCACGCGTGTCGCCGAACACCGCGCCGTTCGGCGAGATGACCGCTGCCCCGCCGAGCTGCCGCGTCAGAGCCCGGCCAGCAGGGCTTTCGGGCTCGATAAACAGGAACGCGGCGGTTCCCCTGCCGTGGAACGTGTGGGGCGCATCGGCTGCGACAAGCGCGATCGGGCCGAGCAATGTACGATCCCCGGCCGCGATCTCGAACGCGCCGTTGAGCGAGAAAGTGACCTGGATGGCATGATGCGCGTGCGGCGCGACATCGGCCGGCGAGCCGCCCCCTTCGACCAGCCACAGCGCGGCGCCTTGCCACACCGCGATCCTGCCCCTGCCGACTACCGCCATGATTTAGCCGCTGCGTTCAATCTTCGATCGAGCACGCGCCGTATCGCAATGGCCGTCGAAAACGAAGGAGACGTTCGATGAGCTGTGAATGCAACCCTTGCACCTGTGCCCCCGTCTGCCGCTGTGGACCCGCTCCGCGGGCCTGCGCGTGCGGTCCCGCGTGCCGCTGCGGCCCGGCCTGCCAGTGCGGCAGCGAGTGCAAGTGCGCCGAGTAGCCGATCCCGGCACGGCAAAAAAAGAAAGGGCGGCCCTGCGGGACCGCCCTTTCGCTTGTTCGGTAATGGCTGCCGATCAGCGCGAGTAGAACTCGACGACCAGGTTCGGTTCCATCGTCACCGGATAGGGCACTTCGTCCAGCGTGGGCACGCGGGTGAAGGTGATCTTGTCGGTGCCATCGGGGCTGACGTAGTCGGGGATGTCGCGCTCGGGCAGGCTCTGCGCTTCGATGATCAGCGCCATTTCCTTGGCCTTGTCGCCCAGGCTGATGACGTCACCGGCGGCGACGCGGCGGCTGGCGATATTGCACTTCACGCCGTTGACGCGGATGTGGCCATGCGAAACGATCTGGCGGGCGGCGAAGATCGTCGGCGCGAACTTGGCGCGATAGACGATCATGTCCAGCCGGCGCTCGAGCAGGCCGATCAGGTTCTGGCCGGTGTCGCCCTTCATGCGCGCGGCTTCCTGGTAGGTCGCCTTGAACTGCTTCTCGGTGACGTCGCCGTAGTAGCCCTTGAGCTTCTGCTTGGCGCGCAGCTGGAGGCCGAAGTCGCTGGTCTTGCCCTTGCGGCGCTGGCCGTGCTGGCCCGGGCCGTACGAACGGCGGTTGACCGGCGAGCTGGGGCGGCCCCAGATGTTCTCGCCCATGCGGCGGTCGAGTTTGTGCTTGGCGCTCTTGCGCTTCGACATGGTATGTCCTTCAATTTGCTGGATTGCCCCAGTGGCAACCGTTCAACCCGGCATCGCCCGGCGGACATAGCATGTCCGCCGCGATCTCCGCTTCACCGGGATACGGGATCAAATGCGAGGCGCGCGCATAGCAGGATGCGGGTGAAGGTCAAGGCTCGCGCTCTCGACAAATGCGCGCCGAGCCGCCAACCGGCGCGGCATGATGGATACGCTGACCCTTCCCGACGATTGCCAGACGATGCTGGAGGTGCGCGCGGGCGTCGACCAGACCGACCGCGAGCTGGTCGACCTGCTTGCGCGCCGCTTCGGCTACATGCGCGCCGCGGCGCGGATCAAGCAGGATCGCGCCACGGTGCGCGACGAAGCGCGCAAGGCCGCTGTCATCGCAGCCGCCGCCGATCGCGCCGCGAATGCGGGCATGCCGCGCGAGGCGATCGCGGATCTGTGGGAGCGGCTGGTCGAAGCTTCGATCGCGTACGAGCTGATCGAATGGGACCGCCTGCGGCGCTAGTCGCGGTCAGGCTTGGCGAGGTGGCTCAACACCCCGCGCATGGTCCGCACCTCCAGGTGATTCCAGCCAGGCTTGGTAAGCAAGCTGCGTAAGGTGCGGCGGGTGTGCGGCCGCCGATCCTCCGGACGGAAAAAGCCCTTCGGCTCGAGCATGCTCTCGAGCTGTTCGATCATTCCTTCCAGCTCGGCCTGTGGCGCGGGCGGGAGCAGGTCCTCGGCGGTGGGCGACGCGAGTGCCTCGTGCTTCGACCACTCATAGGCCACCAGGATCACGGCTTGCGCGAGATTGAGTGAGCCGAATTCCGGATTGATCGGCACCGTCAGGATCGCGCGGGCGAGGGCGACGTCGTCGGTTTCGAGACCCGAGCGCTCCGGCCCGAACAGGATCGCGCTGCGACCGGACTGAGCCCGCATTTCGCGCGCTGCTGCCTCGGGTGTGAGGACGGGCTTGGTCACCCCGCGCTTGCGCACCGTGGTGGCATAAACGTGGGCGCAATCCGCGACTGCCTCCGCCGTCGTTGCGAACACGCGGGCACTCTCCAGCACCACATCGGCGCCCGAGGCCGCAGGGCCGGCGGACGGATTGGGCCAGCCGTCGCGCGGCTCGACCAGGCGCATCTCGGCCAGCCCGAAATTGAGCATCGCGCGCGCTGCCTTGCCGATGTTCTCGCCCAGTTGCGGGCGGACGAGGACGATGATGGGATGACTGTTGTTCACGCTGGCGAGGCTACTGACGGCGCGGGCCTGACGGCGCAAGTCACTTCGGATCCGGTATTCTCACCATGTCCTGCCCGATGACTGTCGAGGCCGGGGGGCGGTCCCGTCGCTCTTGTGCATTGCGCAGCTTCCATTGAGCTGCGGTGAGGCATGTGCGGCGGGGCATGACGCTGCCGGTCGCGGTCTCCTGTACGCAAATTCTTTTGCCGTCCGCTGGGGCCGCCGGAGCGGCGGAGTCGCTCCGCTCAGGATCGGCGGCACTTGCGGGAGCGGCGGCTGCCGAAGCGACGTACGTAACTGCCAGCAACACAGGCGTCATTCGCATAGGGCTCTCCCATTAGGAGCAATCCTATCACAACTGGTTAGCCCGGACGATGATGATGTCGGGAGGCGGCGGCGGGCCACTCAGGACGTGGCCGCTCCCCCGCGATCAGCGTCAGCGGTCGCCGCTATCCCGCTCCTGCACGTTGCGCTTGTCCTGCTCTTGCTGGGCGCGCCACTGGGCTTCGGTCTGGCAGACCTTCTTGTAGCCGCGGCTGCCCATTTCGGTGATCCGCTGACAGACCATCTTTTCCTTGGGCTTGGCGGTCGCATCGGCAGCGGGCGTGGCATCATCGTCGGTGCCAGCGGCATCCGCCGGGACGGCAAGGGTGACGCACGCGAGCGCGGCGAGAACGGAAAACTTGGTCATAGCGGATCCTTGAAACTCGGCATGCGACCCCCGCATCCGAAATTGCCCGCGCTCGATACCTATCCAAAGATGGGTTTTCAATCCCTGAGCGCCGCGTCGCGCACGCTACTGGCGAATTCCTCGAAGTCGCGCGCCTCGCCAAAGTCGCGGTAAACGGACGCGAACCGGATGTAGGCGACGCTGTCGAGCTGGCGCAGGCCCTCCATGACCAGCTCGCCGATGCGCGCCGAAGGGACCTCGCTCTCGCCTGAGGTTTCCACCTGCCGCTGGATGCCGCTGACCAGCTGGTCGATCCGCTCCTGCTCGATGCCGCGCTTGCGCACCGCGAGCGCGACCGATTGTTCGAGCTTGCTGCGATCGAACGGCTCGCGCCGGTCTCCCGACTTGCACACCACCACCTCGCGCAGCTGCACGCGTTCGAAGGTGGTGAAGCGCGCGCCGCAGCCTTCACATTGGCGGCGGCGGCGGATGGCCGCGTTGTCCTCGGTCGGGCGGCTGTCCTTGACCTGCGAATCGTCGTGGGCGCAGAACGGACAGCGCATCGGGTCTCGCGCTTACTTCTTGATGCGGTTGTAGAGCATGAAGCCAGCACCGGCGATGAGGCCGATGGGCCAGCTCACCAGCGGCAGCACGGCACCCGCCACCGCACCCACCGCGGCGCCGGTCAGCACCGGCTTGGTCGAGGGGTGGTGCATGCCTTCCTTGGCCATGCCGGTGACTTCGGCCTTCACGTCCTCGACCCAGTCCTGGCCGCCGCCGCTGTTGTTGTTCTGGTCCACCATTGATCAGTTCCTTCCGGGATAGACTGGAAATGCCTCGCACAGCTCGCTGACGCGGCGGCGGACGCTTTGTTCCACTTGCGCATCGCCTTCGGGCCCATTGCGCGAAAGGCCGTCGACCACTTCCGCAATCAATCCGCCAATCGCGCGGAACTCGTCCGGGCCGAACCCGCGCGTGGTCCCCGCGGGGGTGCCGAGGCGGATGCCGCTGGTGACGAACGGGCTGCGCGTATCGTAGGGAATGCCATTCTTGTTGCAGGTCAGATAGGCGCGGTCGAGGCCGTGCTCGGCGGCCTTGCCGGTCACGTCCTTGGGGGTGAGATCGACCAGCATCGAGTGGTTGTCGGTGCCGCCGGAGACGACGCGTAGGCCGCCGGCCTCGACCCCTGCGGCGAGCGCACGGGCGTTATCGACCACGCGCCGGGCGTAGTCGGCAAAGTCCGGCCGCAGCGCCTCACCGAAGGCGACGGCCTTGGCCGCGACGACGTGCATCAGCGGGCCGCCCTGCAGGCCCGGGAACACCGCCATGTTGAGCGGCTTCGTCAGCGCCTCGTCGTTCCACAGGATCACGCCCGAGCGGGGGCCGCGCAGGCTCTTGTGGGTGGTCGTGGTGGTCACGTGCGCGTGCGGAACCGGCGAGGGATGCGCGCCGCCTGCGACCAGCCCCGCGATGTGGCTCATGTCGACCATAAGGTAGGCGCCGACCTCATCCGCGATGCGGCGGAAGGCTTCCCAGTCCCATACCCGCGAATAGGCGGTGCCGCCGGCGATGATCAGCTTGGGCTTGTGTTCGAGCGCGGTGGCGCGGACCGCGTCCATGTCGATCAGCTCGTCTTCGCGGCGGACGCCGTAACTGACGGGATTGAACCACTTGCCGCTCATGTTGACCGGCGATCCGTGGGTCAGGTGCCCGCCCGAGTTCAGGTCGAGGCCCATGAAGGTGTCGCCGGGCTGCAGCAGAGCCAGGAACACCGCCTGGTTCATCTGGCTGCCGCTGTTCGGCTGGACGTTGGCGAACTCGCACCCGAACAGCTGCTTGGCGCGCTCGATCGCCAGGTTCTCGACCACGTCGGCGTATTCGCAGCCGCCGTAGTAGCGCTTGCCCGGGTAGCCTTCCGCGTACTTGTTGGTGAACACGCTGCCGGTTGCTTCGAGCACCGCGCGGCTGGTGATGTTCTCGCTCGCGATCAACTCGATGCGCGTGCGCTGGCGATCGAGCTCATGGCTGATCGCCTCGGCGATCGCGGGATCGGCGGTGGCGAGATCGTCGCCCCAGAAGCGAGTCAGCGGATCGGCAGCGACTTGGCGGTCGAGTGTAGAGTCGGAAACATCGGACGGGGTCATGCCGTCTCCTTGAAGGGCGGGGCGGAAAGCTTGTCGACGCGGCGCTGATGGCGACCGCCGGCGAAATCGGTGACGAGGAAGGCGGAGACGCACGCCTTGGCCATGTCGATGCCCGTCAACCGCGCGCCGAGCGCGATCACGTTGGCGTTGTTGTGCTCCCGCGCGAGGGCGGCCGAGAGCGGCTCCGACACCAGCGCGCAGCGGACCTGGGCATTGCGGTTGACCGAGATCGAAATGCCGATGCCCGACCCGCACAGCGCCACGCCGCGCTCGGCGGTGCCGTCGGCCACGACCGACGCCAGCTTGTAGCCGAAATCGGGGTAATCGACGCTGTCGTGGCTGTCCGGGCCGAGGTCCGCGACCTCGTGCCCCTCGTCGATCAGCCACTCGCGAAGGACCGTCTTAAGGTCCACGGCGGCATGATCAGAGGCGATGGCGATGCGCATACCGGGCGCACATAGGCGTTCGCTCGCGCGCTCGCTACCTCTAACCCGGGCTATCCCCGATTGGGAAATAGCGCGCGGGTGATCGTCGGAAGGTCGTAAGGCTTGGTCACCGTCGGCACGTGCGCGAATTCGTCAGGGTTGAGCGTATCGCCATAGCCCGAGGCGAACACGAACGGTACTCCGCGTTGCAAGAGCACCGCAGCGATGGAATAGCTCTTCTGTCCGTGGACGTTGATATCGAGGATCGCCGCGTCGAAGGTCGCGTGTACAAGCGCGTCGTCCGCCTGCTCGAGCGAGGAAGCGACCGTCGGGATGGCGCGCTCATCCTCGAGCAGCTCTTCGAGCACCATCGCGATGATCGGTTCGTCCTCGACCACGAGGATTTTGAGGCCGGCCAAAGTCATCAGCTGGCGTGCTCGATGCGCATGACCAAAATGCATCTGACGCCTTCGGGAAGAAACTCCAGCGCGACGTTATTGCGACCCTCGGCGGACAGCCCGCGCTCGATCAGACGGGTTCCGAAACCACGCCGGGAGGGCGGGGTAACCGGGGGTCCACCGCGTTCTCGCCATTCTAGGTTGACCGCAGCGCGATCGCCGTCCGGCTCGAGCGACCATGCAATGGATACGGTGCCCTCGGAGGTCGACAAGGCGCCGTATTTGATCGCGTTGGTGCTCAGCTCATGGACGATCATCGCGAGGGAGACGCCCGTCTGCGGCGACAAGGTAAGATCGGGTCCGGCAAAGCTGAAGCGGCTGACGTCCAAGCCGGCGGTAGCCTCTACCGCTCTCCGGACCGTTTCGGCGAGTTGCGCCGGCTCCCAGTTGCGCTCGGTCAGGAGGCTGTGCGCCGCCGCCAGAGCGTGTAGTCGCGCGTCAAAGGCAGCCATCGCGTCTTGCGCGCCGTCGAGCTTGCGGAACGACTGCGCCGCGAGGCCCTGCACGATTGCGAGGGTGTTCTTCACCCGGTGATTGAGTTCGTTGATCAGCAAGCGCTGGCCTTCGGCAGCCAGCACTTCATCCGTCACGTCGTGACCCTGGACCAGGATCGCGGCGACCTCACCATCCTCGATGAGGGGCTGATAGGCGAAGTTGAGGAAGCGGCGGCTCGGCTCATCCGAATCATCGTTGAGCAACAATACCTCGGCCCGCTCACCCAGATAGGTCTTGCGGGCGGCGCGGACCCGGTCGAGCAGGTCGACAAAGCCCTGCTCGACGACTTCAGGAAGCGCTTCAGCGAGCGGCTTGCCGATCAGTTCCCGTCCGCCGGTCAGCCGCCGGTATGCGGCGTTCGCCATCATGAACACGTGGTTGGGCCCGCCCAGCACCGCGACAAATCCGGGCGCCTGCTCGAAGAACATGCGGAAACGATCGCGCTCTTCCGACAGGTCGCGATTGCGCGATTGGATCGCATCCGCCCTCCGCACCAGGCCCATTTCATCCCGCAGCCGCCTGAGACCGTGCAGTTCGGTCACGTCCACCGTGTGTTGCAGGATGAATTGCAGCTCGCCCGCTTCGTCCGTCAGCGGCGTATGCGTGGCGCTCCAGTAGCGCTCATCCATTTCGCCGGCGGCGTTGACGATGTCGTAGCGAATGAGGGCCAGCTCGTCGGACTCCCCTGACCGGAGTACCCGGGCGAAGGACGCTTGTAGCAACCGGTGGCTTTCGCTGTCGGGATCGCTTGGAAACGCCTCGAACATGGGCCGGCCGGCTATGTCCTCGCGCCGACGCATGGTGGCGGCGAGGTAGGCGTCGTTCATCCACACGATCGTCAGATCGCGATCGACCACCACGTACGGGTTCGGCGACTTCGCGAACAAGCTCGCGAAATCGATCGCCGGCACGGTCATGCGCGCTCAACCACTAAGGATTACGACCCCCCGGCTATCGCGTTACTGGTCGAGGAAGCTGCGCATCTTGCGGCTGCGGCTCGGGTGCTTGAGCTTCCGCAGCGCCTTTGCCTCGATCTGCCGGATGCGTTCGCGGGTGACCGAGAATTGCTGCCCGACTTCCTCCAGCGTGTGATCGGTGTTCATGCCGATGCCGAAGCGCATGCGCAGCACGCGCTCCTCACGCGGGGTGAGGCTGGCGAGAACGCGGGTGACCGTCTCCTTGAGGTTCGACTGGATCGCCGCATCGACCGGGATGACCGCGTTCTTGTCCTCGATGAAATCGCCGAGGTGCGAATCTTCCTCGTCGCCGATCGGCGTTTCGAGGGAGATCGGCTCCTTGGCGATCTTCATCACCTTGCGGACTTTCTCGAGCGGCATCGACAGACGCTCGGCCATTTCCTCGGGCGTGGGCTCGCGGCCCTGCTCGTGGAGGAACTGGCGGCTCGTGCGGACCAGCTTGTTGATCGTTTCGATCATGTGGACCGGGATGCGGATCGTGCGCGCCTGGTCGGCGATCGAGCGGGTGATCGCCTGCCGGATCCACCAGGTGGCATAGGTCGAGAACTTGTAGCCGCGGCGGTACTCGAACTTGTCGACCGCCTTCATCAGGCCGATGTTGCCTTCCTGAATGAGATCAAGGAATTGCAGGCCGCGATTGGTATATTTCTTGGCGATCGAAATCACCAACCGCAGATTCGCCTCGACCATTTCCTTCTTGGCGATGCGCGCCTCGCGCTCGCCCTTCTGGACCATGTTGACGATGCGCCGGAACTCGGGGAGCGACATGCCGGTGGCGGTCGCGATGTCGGCGATTTCGGCGCGGATGCGCTCGACCGCGTCGGCTTCCTTCTCGGCGAAGGCGGCCCACTTCTTGTCCTTCTTGGCGTTCGCCTGCAGCCACGAATCGTCGAGCTCGTTGCCGACGTAGGCGCCGAGGAAGTCCGCGCGCTTGACGCGGTGGCGCTCGGCCAAGCGCAGCATCTGCCCGCCTAGCGCGGTCAGGCGGCGGTTGAAGGCGTAGAGGTTGTCGACCAGGAATTCGATCTTGGTCGCGTGGAACTGCACGCTCTCGACCTCGGCGGTGAGCTGCTCGCGCAGCTCCTCGTACTTCTTTTCCTTGGCCTTGGGGAATTCGTCGCCGCGGCCGAGCACGTCGACACGCTCCGCCTGCAGCTTCTCGAACTTCTTGAACAGATCGGTGATGCGGGCAAATGTCTCGAGCGCTTCGGGCTTGAGCGCCGCTTCCATTTGCGCGAGCGAAAGAGTGTTGTCCTCTTCCTCCTCTTCTTCGACCCGGCGGGTGCGGGGCTCGCCGTCCTCGTCCTCGTCGCTCTCCTCCTCTTCCTCCTCGACCTCTTCTTCTTCCTTGTAGGTCGGGCCGGCGGTCGCCTCGGAGATCTCAGGCTCCTCGTCGTCGTCCTCGGCGTCGTCGGTCATCTTCTCGACCGGCGGCTCCTTCGACAGCATCGCGTCGAGATCGAGGATCTCGCGCAGCTGCATTTCCTCGTTGTTGAGGGCTTCGGACCACAGGATGATCGCGTGGAAGGTGATCGGGCTTTCGCACAGGCCCATGATCATCATGTCACGGCCCGCCTCGATGCGCTTGGCGATGGCGATCTCGCCCTCGCGGCTGAGCAGCTCGACCGCGCCCATTTCGCGCAGGTACATGCGCACCGGGTCGTCGGTGCGCTCGACGGTTTCCTTCTTCTTAGCGGCGGCGGCCGGCTTCGAGGGCTTGTTCGACGCGCCTTCGTCGTCGTCTTCCTCGTCGCTGCCGACTTCCTCGACATCGTCGTCGTCGTTGTCGGCTTCGGCCTCGGCATCCTCATCGGTCTCGACGATGTTGACGCCCATTTCGCTGATCGCGGACATCACATCCTCGATCTGCTCGCTGGAGAGCTCGTCCTGCGGCAGCGCTTCGTTGAGTTCGTCGACGGTGACGTAGCCGCGGCGCTTGGCCTTCATGATCAGCTTTTTCACCGACGCTTCGTTGAGGTCGATGAGCGGGGCGTCGTCCTTGTTGCCGTCTTCTTGGGTGGCCATTTGATCTCGTGTCATTTGCGGGTCTCGTCCTGTGCGCCGGGGTCTGCCACGGACAAGTCAATTTCGGGTTGAGCCGCGCGCGCGGCCCTGCGGCTCGCCATTAGCCCGAGTCGTTTCTCGAACGCCAGCTTTCGTTTGAGCAGCCGCTGCTGCTCCGCGAACGCGGCTTCGGGGTCGGTTTCGAACCGCGCCGTCGCTGCCGCTAGGGCAGCATCCAACGCGGGCCGCTCGACCAGGAGCGACACGGCTTCGGCCAGGTCTTCGCGCGCGCCCTGCGGATCGGCGCCTTCATCGAGGAAGGCAAAACGGCTTTTGTCCGGCGGAGGGGCGAAACCCTGCGGCGTGCATATGGGCGTTTCCTCCCCCGGTTCAAGCAGTTCCGCGGCCTCGATCAGCGATTCGAGGGCGGGGCCGTTGCGGCCGTCGCCGGCGGCAAAGCGGCCGAGCGGTTCGGCGTGCACCAGAATTTGGTCGGGAAAGCGCAGCAGGCCGGCGATAACAGCGCCCGCCAACGTGTCGCGCGAACCGCCATCAGCCGACTTGCGCAGGCGGCCGGCGACTGCGGGATCGAGCAAGGGTTTCGCTGGCTTGGCAAAGCCGCTCTTCCAGTCGCGCTTTTCGCGCGGGGCGCGGGGCGGGAAGGCGAATTCGGAGAACTTCTCCAGCAGCTCGCGGCGATAGAGCGACTTGATATCGGAGTGCTGGATCGCGTCGCAATGCGCGATCAGGCGCGCCTTGAGGCCGGCCTTGTCCTCGGGGGTGCGCAGCGGTGCGGAGTCGCGCTCGAAACGCCACAGGGTGTCGATCAGGCTGGCGGGCTCGCTCAGCAGCGCCTCCATCGCCTTGGCGCCCTGCCGCTTGATGAGGTCGTCGGGATCGAGGCCGGGGGGCAGACCGACGATCGACAGCGTTTTGCCCGGCGCGAGCAGCGGTAGCGCACGGCCGATCGCACGTATCGCCGCGCGCTGACCGGCGTTGTCGCCGTCGAAGCACAGGATCGGCGCGTCGACCATGCGCCACAGCAGGCCGAGTTGAGTCTCGGTAAGCGCGGTGCCCATCGGCGCGACCGCTTCCTCGAACCCGGCGGCAGCCATCGCCACCGCGTCCATCTGGCCCTCCACCACCACCATCCGCCCACTCTTGCGCGAGGCGGGGCCGGCGCGATGGAGGTTGAACAGCGTCCGCCCCTTGTCGAACAGCGGGGTGTCGGGCGAATTGATGTACTTGGGCGCGTCCTTCTTGTCCGCGTCGAGGATGCGCGCGGCGAAGCCGATCACCCGCCCGCGCGGGTCGTGGATCGGGATGGTCAGCCGGTCACGGAAGCGGTCGTAGGGCTCCTTGTCGTCGACCGCGATCAAGAGGCCCGCCTCGATCAGCATGGCGCGGTCGAACTGTTTGAGAGAGTTCGCGACGCCATTGCGCGCGTTCGGCGCGTAACCGAAGCCGAACCGCTCCATCGTGTGCGCGTCGAACTTGCGACTCGCGAGGTAGTCGCGCGCTTTTGTGCCAGCCGGCGTGTCGAGGCTGGCGCGGAACCAGTCCTGCGCCGCCTGCATCACTTCGTGCAAGCCAGCCTGCTGCTCGGCGCGCTGGGCGGCGCGCGGGTCGGGGGCAGGGACCTCCATCCCGGCTTCGGCCGCCAATTCCTTGACCGCATCCATGAACGCGAGTCCGCGCTGGTCGGTCATCCAGCGGATCACGTCGCCGTGCGCGCCGCACCCGAAGCAGTGGTAGAACCCCTTCTCGTCGCTCACGGTGAAACTGGGCGATTTCTCGTTGTGGAACGGGCAGCACGCCTTCCACTCGCGCCCCGCGCGCTGGAGCTTGGTGGTGCGTTGGACCACCGCGCTCAGCGTCACCCGCGCGCGCAGTTCGTCGAGCCATTGCGGGGAGAGCGCCATGGCCGCGTTTTAGGGCGTGCGGGCGATTCGAGTCGAGCGCCAGAGCAGCACCAGCCCCCGGATCAAGTCCGGGGCGACGAAAAGAGACTGACTTTCGATATCGTCGGCCCGGACTTGATCCGGGCTGGTGCTTTCTTAGACGCAGGCGTTCTTTGCGTCCTGCCTCGCCGTCGGATAAAGCCCGCTGCCCACCGCTTCGGTACTGTCGGCATCGAAGGCATAAGCCGCCGCGAGTCCCGCCGGTGGCAGCGTGCTCTGCCAGTAGAAGGTCAGCGGTTCCTTCTGCTCCCACTGATTGCCTCCGTCGCCCGCGCTGACGGTCCACACGAGCTTGCCCGCGTCGCATGTGACAATCACGTCGGCCTTTGGCCCGATCGCGGCGAGCGCCTCGGGCTTGGCGTAGCCTGCGTTGCCCGTGAAGCCGTGCGCCGGCATGACCATCCGAAACGCAGTCGCGCGCTCGATGTCGCTGGCGGTGTTGCCGGGGCCGATGCCGGTGTCGTCATCGTTGTCACCGCCCGGATAGACCACCATCACGTAGGTATAGACCGTGCCGGCAGGCGCGGTCTTGGGATCGCACGGGTCCATGCCCTTCGGACAGGCGACGAAGCTGCGCAGGTCGGCGAAGTTGCCCGCGCTGTTGCGCATCGCCTGAGTCTTCTCCGTGATCCGACCGCCGAGGGTAAACTCGGTGAAGTCGCCCGCCAGCAAGGCCTTGGCGGCCGCGACCGCCTCGCCGTCGCTGTCGACGCGGTTGAGATCGGTGACTTCCTGGTCCTTCACCTCACGCGGTGTCGGATCGTCCGAGCAGGCCGCCAGTGCGAAGGCCGCGATCAGCGCGGCAGTCGATAGAGTCCTCATGCCATCCCTTTCCGGCGTGTTCGCCGCTTGTCTTGCGGGCGAACAGTGCGGTCAGGCGCCGATTGTTCCGGCAGATTTCAATATGTTGGTTAACGGCGCTGGCGGGAAATAGTTACCGCCGGTGCTAGAAATCGCGCTGCGCGAACAGGGTCATCTCCTCGATGTCGAGATCGCGTTCGAGGTTGTGCAGGGTCTCGTCCTCGATCTTCCCCTCGCGGTGCTGGCGGATGAGCTCTGCGCGACCGGCGGCGATCGCCTTGTGCATCAGGCCGAAGTGCGCATCGAACTTGTCCATGTCGATGGTCTCCTGCGCGGAGAATGTGCGCGTGCGGCGCACCTGCGTCTCGAAATGCGCCAGCAGCTGTGGATGAACCGGCTCCCCGCTGGGCGAGAACGCGTGCTCCTCCGCCTTGCAGTACTTGGCCTCGGCCACCGCGACCTCGCATTCGAGCAGCGAGACGGGCGCGGGCGGATCGGTATCGATCGGCTTCACCCGGCGAATGATCCAGCCGAGGCTGGTGCCCTGGCCGATCACGGTGACGAGGATCACCGCGAAGGCGGTAAGGATCATGATGTCGCGGCCCGGCATCGTCGCCGGCAGACTCAGCGCGGCGGCTAGCGTGACCACACCGCGCATGCCGGCCCAGCCGAGCACCACCGACTGCCGCCAGCCGAGCGGCCGCGCGCGCTTGAGGCCGAGCCGCTTGAGGGTCACCAGCAGCGCCTCGCTCGCTACGATCCAGACAAAGCGCGAGACCAGCACCGCCGCAACGACGCCGGCGATGATCGGCAATGTCGCGTCGAGCGCGCTGCCGAAATCGCCCAACCGCTCGACGATGTTGCGCATCGTGAAGCCGATCAGGATGAATACGATCGCCTCGAGCAGGAAGTTCACAGTGGCGTGGATCGCTCCCGCACGGAGGCGCACCATCGCCGGGAACACGACGTGTTGGTACCAGCCGAACATCATGCCGGTGGTGACGGTGGCGATCACGCCCGAAACGCCGAGCCGCTCGCCGGCGATGTAGGACAGCCACGAGAGCACCAGCGAGCCGACGATCATCAGGCTTTGGTTGCCGATCCGCCGCACCGCGAACAGCCACAGCGCCCCGATTACTAGGCCGACCGCGACGCCGCCGAGCGCCAGCCAGGCGAAGCTCGCGCTCGCGGCGGAGAGGCTGAACGCGCCGCTGACTGCCGCCACCACGGCGAAGCGAAACAGCACCAGACCGGTCGCGTCGTTCAATAGGCTCTCGCCCTCCAGCAGGGCGTTTAGCCGGCGCGGCAAGCTCACTCTGGCGAGCACGGCGCGCGCCGAGACTGCGTCCGGTGGCGAGACGATCGCGCCCAAGGCAAGACAGGCAGCGAGCGGTAGCTGCGGCATGATCGCGTGCGCTACCAGTCCCACGGCGACGGTCGTGAACACCACTGCGCCGATCGCCAGCGACAGGATCCCCGGCAGGTGCCGCCGGAACCGGCCCATCGCAGTGTGGTACGCGCCGTCCATCAGCAGCGGCGGCAGGAACAGTACCAGCGCCAGCTCGGGATCGAGTGTGATGCTCGGCAGACCCGGCGCAAAGGCAAGGGCGATGCCGCCGAGTAGCAGCGCGGTCGCCGGCGGCAGACGGACCTTGTCTGCCAGCCAGGTGAGTGCGAATACGCCCAGCAGCAGTCCGAGGATCAGTTCGAAGGATTCGACCGCGGACAACGGCGCGGCTTACCCTAGCGCGGCTTTGACCAGCGCGCTGGCCTTGCTCATGTCGAGCTCGGTGCCGTGGCGCGCCTTCAGCTCGGCCATGACCTTGCCCATGTCCTTGAGCGACGACGCGCCGAGCTCGCCCTTGATCGCCTCGATCGCGGCGCGTGTTTCGTCTTCCGACATCTGCTGCGGCAGGAAGCTGTCGATCACGGCGAGCTCCTTGCGCTCCTGTTCGGCAAGCTCCGGCCGGTTACCGTCAACATACATGGTTATCGACTCGCGGCGCTGCTTGGCCATTTTCTGCAGCACGTCGACCGTGGTGGCGTCGTCGTCGGGCTGGGTCGAGGCGGTGCGCAGCTCGATGTCGCGGTCCTTCAGCTTGGCGAGGATCAGGCGCACCGCGGCGAGGCGTTCCTTGTCGCCGCCTTTCATCGCGTCGATCTGGGCCTGCTTGATGGTATCGCGGATCATTGGGATAAGCCTTTCGAATGTCGTCGGCGCGCCCTTAGCGCGGGTTGACGCTGCAAGGAACCGGGCCTAGCGGCTGGGACTTAGCGACATCGCCGGAAAACACCTGACTCGGAGGGCTCATGCCTGATCCTGCCACTACGCCTGCGCAACCCGAGGGAGCGACTGGCGTATTGGTGCTGGGCGACGGCACGGTGATCTGGGGCAAAGGCTTCGGCGCCGCGGGCGAGGCGGTGGGCGAGGTGTGCTTCAACACCGCGATGACCGGCTACCAGGAGGTGATGACCGATCCCTCCTATGCTGCGCAGATCGTCACCTTCACCTTCCCGCACATCGGCAACGTCGGCGCGAACGCCGAGGACATCGAGTCGATCGTCGAGGGCGCGGTGGGCTGCGTCGTGCGCCAGACGGTCACCCCGCACTCGAACTTCCGGGCCGAGCAGGAGTTCGGCGAGTGGCTCGCTGCCAAGGGCAAGATCGGCCTGTCGGGCGTCGACACCCGCGCGCTCACCCGTCGTATCCGCTTGGCCGGCGCGCCCAACGCGGTGATCGCTCATCATCCGAAGGGCAAGTTCGATCTCGCCAAGCTGGTGAAGCGCGCCCGCGAGTGGCCGGGGCTGGAGGGCATGGACCTCGCCCCGCGGGTCAGCCGCGAGAAGCAGGAGCAGTGGGGCGGGGGCTACTGGGAGCTCGGCAAGGGCTACGGCCGCGCGAGCTGGGACGGCAAGCCGCACGTGGTTGCGATCGACTATGGCAGCAAGGACAACATCTTCCGCAACTTGGCGCGCGCCGGGGCGCGAGTGACGGTGGTCCCGGCCAAGACCTCGCTTGCCGAGATCGAGGCATTGAAGCCCGACGGCGTGTTCCTCTCCAACGGCCCCGGCGATCCCGCCGCGACCGGCGAATACGCGGTGCCGACCATCCGCGCGCTGCTCGAGCGTGACGTGCCGATCTTCGGCATCTGCCTCGGCCACCAGATGCTCGGCCTCGCCGCCGGCGCCCGCACGAGCAAGATGCACCAGGGCCACCGCGGCGCGAACCACCCGGTCAAGCGGCTCGCCGACGGCGTGGTCGAGATCACCTCGATGAACCACGGCTTCGCGGTCGACAACACCGCGCTCCCCGAAGGCGTCGAGGAAACCCACGTCAGCCTGTTCGACGGCTCCAACTGCGGCATTTCGCTGAGGGGGAAACAGGCATTCGGCGTGCAGTATCACCCCGAGGCGAGCCCGGGACCGCAGGACAGCTTCTACCTGTTCGAGAAGTTCGTGGGGATGTTGGGGTGAGACTGAGTTTCCTCAAAATCAAAGACTTTGTACTCGCGGCAGCCTGCGAAGTTTTATATTTTGAATCACAGTATGAAGAGTTTTACGCGGGCCAAGTCCAGAAAAGGCTCGAGGGCGTATGTTCGGAAGGGCTCGTTCGGCGCGCTTTGAGAGCGCTATCAGAGGACGGACTGGTAACCATATCCCAGTTTGATGAAAGTTCGGACACAGCCTACTCCCTAACTGATCAAGGTCTAAAAGAGGCGGAGAAGTTTCCTTCCCTGGCCATGATGCTCAACGAACCACTTACCGACTTGGTGGAAGTTCCAGCCTCGGACCGCATTGTCACACGCAGCGATAATCTACCTGAGGTTCAGGCAATTGAGGAAGCGCTGGACGCGCTCTCAAATGAGATTGTCCAGAGTAACGAAGTCGGAGAGTCTCTGGGTGATGAGCGTGAAGTCATCAGAGAGGATATAGCTTTCGCTAGAGACGCTGTGCACCGCGAAAGGTTTAGACTCTCAAGTCTTTTAGGATGGCTCAAACCGATTTTGAAATTCTTATCGGAACGTTTTGCAGGCAAGTCAATCGATGAAATCGTAATTCGGCTAGCCCAAGCGCTGGACAAGTTAAGCTAATGCCCAAACGCACTGACATCTCCTCAATCCTCGTCATCGGTGCTGGGCCGATCGTCATCGGGCAGGCGTGCGAGTTCGACTATTCGGGCACGCAGGCGATCAAGGCGTTGAAGGAGGAGGGGTACCGGGTGATCCTGGTCAACTCCAACCCGGCGACGATCATGACCGATCCCGAGTTCGCCGACGCGACCTATGTCGAGCCGATCACGCCGGAGATCGTCGCCAGGATCATCGAGAAGGAGCGGCCCGACGCGCTGCTGCCGACGATGGGCGGCCAGACCGCGCTCAACACCGCGCTGGCGCTGTTCGAGGACGGCACGCTCGACAAGTTTGGCGTTACGATGATCGGCGCCGATGCTGACGCGATCGACAAGGCGGAGAACCGCCAGCGCTTCCGCGAGGCGATGGACAAGATCGGCCTGGAGAGCGCGCGCAGCGGCGTTGCAACCACGGTGCAGCAGGCTTTCAGTGTGCTTGAACGTACCGGTTTACCGTCGATCATCCGCCCCAGCTTCACCCTCGGCGGCACCGGTGGCGGCATCGCCTACAACAAGGCCGAGTTCGAGCGGATCGTCCGCGAAGGCCTCGACGCCAGCCCCACCACCGAGGTGCTGATCGAGGAATCGCTGCTCGGCTGGAAAGAGTACGAGATGGAAGTCGTCCGCGACCGGAACGACAACTGCATCATCATCTGCTCGATCGAGAACGTCGACCCGATGGGGGTCCACACCGGGGATTCGATCACCGTCGCCCCGGCGCTGACCCTGACCGACAAGGAATACCAGATCATGCGCTCGGCGAGCATCGCCGTGCTGCGCGAAATCGGTGTCGAAACAGGCGGTTCGAACGTGCAGTTTGCAGTCGATCCGAAGTCCGGCCGGTTGATCGTGATCGAGATGAACCCGCGCGTCTCGCGCTCCTCCGCGCTGGCCTCGAAGGCCACCGGCTTCCCGATCGCCCGCGTCGCGGCGAAGCTGGCAGTTGGTTACACGCTCGACGAGATCACCAACGAGATCACCGGCGCCACCCCCGCGGCGTTCGAGCCGACGATCGATTACGTCGTCACCAAGATCCCGCGCTTCGCGTTCGAGAAGTTCAAGGGATCGAAGAACGAGCTCTCGACCGCGATGAAGTCGGTCGGCGAGGTGATGGCCATCGGCCGCAACTTCCAGGAATCCCTCCAGAAAGCGCTGCGCGGGCTCGAGACCGGGCTCGACGGCTTCAACCGCGTGGTCGAGCTCGAAGGGGCAGGGCACGACGCGATTACCGCCGCCTTATCCAAGCGCACCCCGGACCGGCTGCTCTACGTCGGCCAGGCTTTCCGCGAAGGCTTCTCGGTCGAGGACATCAACCGCCTGACCGGCTACGACCCGTGGTTCCTGCGCCAGATCGAAGAGATCATCGCCTGCGAGCGGGTGGTGCAGGATCGCGGCCTTCCCGCCGATGCGGCGCAGCTCCGCCGCCTCAAGGCGATGGGCTTCTCTGACAAGCGCCTCGCCACGCTGGCGGTACGTTCGGTTGGCGTGGCCGGCGGCATGGGCGAAACCCAGGCCAAGCGCGCCGGCCTTCTCCATGACACCCTGCGCGCGATGGCCGGCGCCACCAGCGAGGCCGAAGTGCGCGCGCTGCGCCGCAAGCTCGGCGTGCTGCCGGTGTTCAAGCGCATCGACAGCTGCGCCGCCGAGTTCGAGGCGATCACGCCCTACATGTACTCGACCTACGAGGCGCCAACCTTCGGTGAGCCCGAGGACGAGGCCGCGCCCAGCGACCGGCGCAAGATCGTCATCCTCGGCGGCGGTCCCAACCGGATCGGGCAGGGCATCGAGTTCGACTATTGCTGCGTTCACGCCTGCTTCGCGCTGAGCGAAGCCGGGTTCGAGACCATCATGGTCAACTGCAACCCGGAGACGGTCAGCACCGACTACGACACCTCGGATCGCTTATATTTCGAGCCGCTAACCGCCGAGGATGTCCTGGAAATCCTCCGCGTCGAGCAACAGAATGGCGAACTGGTCGGCGTCATCGTCCAGTTCGGGGGCCAGACCCCGCTTAAGCTGGCGCAAGCGCTGGAGGACGAGGGCATCCCGATCCTCGGCACCTCGCCCGACGCGATCGACCTGGCCGAAGACCGCGAGCGGTTCGCCAAGCTGGTGAACGATCTCAAGCTCAAGCAGCCCGCCAACGGCCTCGCCCGCACCCGCGACGAGGCGGCGGCGATTGCCAACCGGGTCGGCTATCCGGTCCTGCTACGCCCCAGCTACGTGCTCGGCGGCCGGGCGATGGAGATCGTCGACAGCGAAGCGCAACTCGACAACTACATCGCGACAGCGGTCAACGTCTCCGGCGACAGCCCTGTGCTGGTCGACCAGTACCTGCGCGACGCGATCGAGTGCGACGTCGACGCGCTGTGCGACGGCACCGAGGTGCGGATCGCCGGTGTGATGCAGCACATCGAGGAGGCCGGCGTGCACTCGGGCGACAGCGCGTGCACCCTGCCGCCGTACTCGCTGCCGCCTGAGATTGTCGCAGAGATGGAACGCCAGGCCGAAGCGCTGGCGATGGCGCTCGGTGTGCGCGGGTTGATGAACGTACAGTTCGCGGTCAAGGACGGCGAAGTGTACCTCATCGAGGTCAACCCGCGCGCCAGCCGCACGGTGCCGTTCGTCGCCAAGGCAATCGGCCAGCCAGTCGCCAAGATCGCCGCGCGGGTGATGGCGGGCGAACCGCTGGCAAGCTTCCCGCCGTTCAAGCGCGATCTCGATTACATGGCGGTCAAGGAGGCGGTGTTCCCCTTCGCCCGGTTCCCCGGCGCCGACCCGGTGCTGACGCCGGAGATGAAATCGACCGGCGAAGTGATGGGGATCGACCGCGACTTCTCCACCGCGTTCCTCAAATCGCAGATGGGCGCCGGCGACACGCTGCCGGAGAAGGGCGTGCTGTTCGTCTCGGTCAAGGACGGCGACAAGGCGGCGATTGTGCCGGCGGTCCGCGCGCTGATCGAGCACGGCTTCACCGCGATCGCCACTGGTGGCACCCAGCGCTACCTTGCCGAGCAGGGCTTGCCGGTGGAACGGGTCAACAAGGTCGCCGAGGGGCAACCGCATATCGTCGACCGGATCATCGACGAAAACGTGGCGCTGATCTTCAACACCACCGAGGGCTGGCAGTCGCTGCAGGACAGCCAATCGATCCGCGCGAGCGCGCTTTCAGCCAAGGTTCCCTACTACACCACCGCCGCCGCCAGCCTCGCCGTTACGCGTGCGATAACGGAGGTTAAGGCGAGCCAGCTTGAAGTGCGGCCGCTGCAAGACTATCATAGCTGAAACACACGAGGCGTTTCCCCCCGACATCGCAACCGGAACGGGGCCGTCCCTAGGACGGCAGGCGACGGTTTTTGTCGGCGGACAGAGAGAAAGAAGAATACGGGATGGCTACGATAGAAAAGGTGCCGATGCTGGCCGAAGGTTACGAGCGGTTGACCGCCGACCTCAAGGTCCTGCGCGCCGAGCGCCCGAAGATCGTCGACGCGATCGAGGAAGCGCGCGCGCACGGCGACCTGTCGGAGAACGCCGAGTATCATGCCGCCAAGGAGCGTCAGGGTCAGGTCGAAGCCCAGATCGCGGACATCGAGGACCGCATAAGCCGTGCGCAGATCATCGACCCGGCGTCGCTCTCGGGCGACCGTATCGTGTTCGGCGCGACCGTCACGTTGAAAGACGACGACGACAAGCCGGTGAAGTACCAGATTGTCGGCCAGACCGAAGCGGACGCCAAGGTCGGCCGGATCAGCTACAACTCGCCGCTCGGCCGGGCGCTGATCACCAAGCAGGTGGGCGACGAGATCGAGGTCACCGTCCCCTCGGGCGACAAGTTCTACCTCGTCGAAAAGATCGAGTTCATCTAAACAGCTTCGCGCCCGGTTGGCGGGCGGGGAGTCGAATGATGGCCGTTCCAGCCCGCGCGATCGCAGAACGGCGAGTTGCCGAACACTTCCTGCGCGAAGACGCGGTCCGCCCGGATGGCGCGATCGATTATGCGCCCGAGCGGCTCGTGCGGGCGCGAGCGTTCGAGCGGCTCAAGGATTTGGGCGTGCTGCGTGAAGGGCAGGGCGGGCGCTACTATCTCGACGCGCCGGCGTGGATTGAACGGCGCGACGAGCGGCGCAAGCGGATCGCGGTGATCGCTGCGGTGGCGGTGGCCGTCGGAGCGGTCGCCTCGATCCTCTAGCGCGCGGTTACTTTCCCTCGGCGCCGGGGTCGAGCAGCCGGTGGAGGTGAACGATCACGTATTTCATTTCCGCGTCATCGACCGTGCGCTGCGCGGCACCGCGCCAAGCTTCCAGAGCGGTCGGGTAGTCGGGGAAGATCCCCACGACTTCGATCGCGTTGAGGTCCTGGAATTGCATCGTCTGCGGGTCGGTCACGCGTCCACCCATGACGAGGTGGAGCAACTGCTTCTTGTCGGTCATTGTCGGTCCTTGGGGAGGAGATGGCGCGCCCCATAAGCAAAGCGGCGCGGCAGGGAAACCCCGCCGCGCCGCTGCTTGTGTCTATCTGCGCGCTCAGTTGGCCATGCGCGAGCGCAGGTCGCGGAAGGTCTTTAGCGCGCGCTTGCCGGCATCGCGGCTCATCGACCCAGCGTCGTCTGCCGCATCGCCGGCGTTGCGGCGCAGGCTACGCGCACCGTCACCGAGCGCTTCACCGAGATCGCCGAGCTTGTCCTGACCGGTACGTGCGGCCTTGCCCGCGCCATCGAGCGCCTGGCTGCCGTAGGTGATCGCCAGATCGGCCAGCACGCCCGCCAGTACCGCGCCGCGCTTGGTCGCCTGCTTGCGCAGACGGCGGCCCGGACCAGGCACAATCGAGGCGATCAGGATGCCGAGCGCGGCGGCGCCCGCCAGCGTAGTGATCGGGTGTTCTTTGACGAACGAAGTGGCGCCGCTGCCGGCGTCGCGGGCATAGTCGCCGAAGCTGCGTTCTTCGCGCGTCTTGTTGCGCTTCTGCGCGGCGTCGACCTTGCTCTTGAGCTCGGTGCGCTTCGGGGACTTCTTCTCGGTGGCAGCCATCGCAGGCGACTCCTAGTGCGTGGGGTTTGATTGCCGCTCTAACGATTGTTAGCGGGTTCGCGTTCCGGCTTACTCGGTCCGCTCGGCGATGAAATCGAAGATCGGATGACGGGCAAACCACAGCACGATCGCGGCAAGCAACGTGACGATCACGCCCTTGTTGTCCTCGGCGACCGCGACCGCCTCTTCCAGCACGACGGCCGCGCCGTCCTCGAGCCGGTCCTTCACCCGATCGCCGATCCCGCGCGCCGCGTAGTTAGCCCTCAGATTGGCGATATCCGCATCGACCAGCGCGCGGGCGGCATCGCGCAGCATGCGGTCCTCGATCATGGCCTTTTCGATCGCGTCGGTCACTTGCGCCCCTCGTTGAAAGCCGACGACATCCCTGCGAAGCGCTTCTTCGCGGCGAGGCCGAGGACCAAGCCGGCTACGAGCAGCACGCCAACCACGAGTGCGGTGGCGCCCCACGCGGTGATCAACGGGGCCAGCGCGATGATCAGGCCGAACGCCAGCGCGACCAGCGCAAGGTGGACGAGCAGCAGTGCTGCCACTCCATATATGGCACCCGACCGGCCGCGATCGGCGATGAAAGCCGCGCGGCTCCTTTGGAATTGCAGTTCGGCTTCGACGTAAGTCTTGCCGTCCTCGATCAGCGCTTTGATGTCGTCTGACAGCGACAGGTCGGGAGGCGCAGAGGCACCTTCCGACACAGCCGCGTCGGGATCGTCAAAACCGGGGTCCTGCTCGCTCAAATGCCCCTCCTGGACAGGAGGGTTCAGTCGTTAGAGCCGCGGAACAGCCGTGCCAACAGGAACCCGCCGACCGCGGCGATGCCGACCGCAAGGCCGGGGCTCTTGCGGACAAACTCGCGCGCGTCCTCGCCGATTTCCTCGACCGTCTTGGCGTCGAGGCGGGTCGAGGCGTCCTGCAGCGATTGCGAGGCGGAGCGGGCATAGTCGCCATACCTGGCACCCAGCTTGTCATCGACGGTGGGGGCGGTGTCGAACACCGCTCGGCCGAGCGCCGCGATCGCTTCGGCAAGCTTGCCCTTGCCGTCGGCCGCAAGTTCTCCAGCCTTGCCGCGCGCCTGTTCGCCGTAGTTGCGCGCTTCGGCAACCCAGTCCTCGCTCTGCGCGCGGGCCTGGTTGCGGTACGCGGCGGCGCGGTCCGAAGCCTCGCTGCGCAGCGCGGCGGCACCGGCCTTGGCTTCCTGCAGCGCGGCGTTGAAACGGCCCTTCGCCTCGGCGCGGTTGTCGGTCGCGGCTGCGCCCGAAGCGGCGGCGCCGCTTTTGCGCGCGCCGCCCGTAGCGGTCCCGGATTTGGCGGCGGTCTTGCGCGGGGACTTCGGCTTGGGGGTCTGGGTCGGTTCGGCCATGGCTTCTTGTCCTTCTTGCCCTCGATAAAGATCACGCCCGGGCGTGCCGGGCAGTCTCGTCGTGAACGCAACTTGCGTCGCATAGTTCCGCCGCATAGGAGCGCGGCGACCTCGATATGGGACTGTCTTAGTCCATTACAACACTCAGCGTTATCCGGAGCCCAGCATGACCGCGATCATCGACATCCACGGCCGCGAAATTCTCGACAGCCGGGGCAACCCGACGGTCGAGGTCGACGTGCTGCTGGAGGACGGCAGCTTCGGCCGCGCGGCAGTCCCATCGGGTGCGTCGACCGGCGCGCACGAGGCGGTCGAACTGCGCGACGGTGATGCCGGACGCTATCTCGGCAAGGGCGTCGCCAAGGCGGTTGAGGCAGTGAACGGCGAACTGACCGAGCTGCTCGACGGGATCGACGCCGAAGACCAGCGCGAGATCGACCTCGCGATGATCGCCGCCGACGGGACCGACAATAAGAGCCGGCTCGGCGCGAATGCAATCCTTGGAGTGAGCCTCGCGGTCGCCAAGGCGGCGGCCAGCGCACGCGGGCTGCCGCTGTACAGCTATGTCGGCGGCGTTTCGGCGCACGTGCTACCGGTGCCGATGATGAACATCGTTAACGGTGGCGAACATGCCGACAACCCGATCGACATCCAGGAATTCATGATCATGCCGGTCGGGGCGCCGACGCTGGCGGAAGGTGTGCGCTGGGGTGCGGAGGTGTTTCACACGCTCAAGAAGGCGCTTCACGCCAAGGGGCTCTCGACCGCGGTCGGCGATGAAGGCGGTTTCGCACCGGACCTCGCGAGCACGCGCGCCGCGCTCGACTTCATCATGACTTCGATCGAACAGGCCGGGTTCAAGCCGGGCGAGGACATCGTTCTCGCGCTCGACTGCGCCGCCACCGAGTACTTCAAGGGTGGCAAGTACGAGATGACGGGGGAGGGCGTCTCGCTGTCGCCCGAGCAGAACGCCGTGTTCCTCGCCGACCTGTGCGACGCCTACCCGATCCGCTCGATCGAGGACGGCATGAGCGAGGACGATTTCGAAGGCTGGCACGCGCTGACCGAACGCCTCGGCGGCAGCGTGCAGCTCGTCGGTGACGATCTGTTCGTCACCAATCCCAAGCGGCTGCAGATGGGCATTGGCAAGGGCCTCGCGAACTCGCTGCTGGTCAAGGTCAACCAGATCGGCACCCTGACCGAGACGCTTGAGGCCGTCACCCTGGCGCAGCGCAACGGCTACACCGCGGTGATGAGCCACCGCTCAGGCGAGACCGAGGACGCGACTATCGCCGACCTCGCGGTCGCGACCAACTGCGGGCAGATCAAGACCGGCAGCCTCGCGCGGTCGGACCGGCTGGCGAAGTACAACCAGCTGATCCGGATCGAGGAAGAGCTGGGCGACAGCGCGCTCTATGCCGGCAAAGGCTGCTTCGGGCGCCTCGCCGGCTGAGCTTTTCGACGAACGGCGATCTAACGCAGATCAAGCCTGTTCCACTCACGCTTCGACGCTCCTAGACGGTTGCGCCTGTAACCGTTTTCCCGGGAGAGTCGTCGCATGAAAACCCGTCTCGTCGCAGCGCTGCTGCTCGGCGTCGCCACCGCCACCATGGGCCCGGTGGCCTGCAACATGACCGGTACCGACACCGCGGCTTCGACTCCCGGAACCGAGCTCGGCATCCGCAAGGACTGGATGGATACCTCGGTCAAGCCGGGCGACGACTGGTACCAGTATGCCAACGGCGGCTGGATGGCGAAGACCGAGATCCCGGCGGACCGGTCGAGCGTGGGCGGCTTCTGGATCGCCGACCAGCAGACCGAGAAGAACCTCGAGGCGCTGATCGCCGAGATCGTCAAGTCGAACCCCGACGAGGGCAGCGAGGCCGCCAAGGTCAAGGCGTTCTACACCAGCTACCTCGACAGCAAGGCGATCGACGCCGCGGGCATGCAGCCGGTGCAGGCCGATCTCGCCCGGTTCGATCATATTCAGGACAAGACCGCGCTCGCGACGGTCCTCGGCAGCCAGACGCGGGCCGACGTCGATCCGCTCAACTCGACCGACTTCGAGACCGAGAACCTGTTCGGCGTATTTGTCACCCAGGCGCTCAAGGGCGGTGAGGTGGTCCCGTACATCCTCCAGGGCGGCCTCGGCATGCCTGAGCGCGAGTACTACCTATCGTCCGACCCCAAGATGGCCGGCCTGCGCACCGCCTATCGCAAATACATCGCCGACCTGCTCAAGGCCGCGAACGTCGCCGATGCCGACGCCAAGGCGCAGCGCATCTTCGATCTCGAAATGAAGATCGCCAAGGCGCACGTCAGCCGCGAGGAAAGCGACGACTGGGCAACCGCGAGCAGCCTGTGGTCGCAGGCCGATTTCGCCTCCAAGGCGCCGGGCCTCGACTGGGCCGCGTTCTTCAAGGGCGCCAATCTGGCAGGATACAAGACCTTCGACGCCTACCATCCGGGCGCGATCACCGGCCTGTCGGCGCTTGTCGCCAGCGAGCCGCTCGATGCGTGGAAGGACTGGCTGGCGTTCCACCAGATCAACAGCCACGCCGATGTGCTGCCGAGCGCGATCGATAACCTGCACTTCGCCTTCTACGGCAAGCAGCTGTTCGGCCAGGAAGCGCAGCGTCCGCGCGAGAAGCGCGCGCTCGCGGCGCTGAACGACTACATGGGTGACGCGCTCGGCAAGCTCTACACCCAGAAGTACTTCCCCGCCTCGGCCAAGACCGAGATCCAGGGCATGGTCGACAACATCAAGGCCGCGTTCGGCAAGCGGATCGATGCGCTCGACTGGATGGCGCCCGCGACCAAGGCCGAAGCCAAGAAGAAGGTCGAGACGATGGCGGTCGGGGTAGGCTACCCTGACACCTGGGTCGATTATGGCAACCTGACGATCGATCCACAGAGCCCCTACGCCAGTGCAGTGGCGGCGGAGACGGCGCGCTACCAGCAACAGCTCGCCAAGATCGGCAAGCCGCTCGACAAGAACGAGTGGTGGATGAACGCGCAGCTGGTCAACGCGGTCAATCTGCCGGTGCAGAACGCATTGAACTTCCCGGCCGCTATTCTGCAGCCGCCGTTCTTCGATCCCAAGGCGGATCCGGCGTTCAACTACGGCGCGATCGGTGCCGTCATTGGGCACGAGATCAGCCACAGCTTCGACAACAATGGCGCGGCGTTCGATTCCTCGGGCGCGATGCGCAACTGGTGGACCGATGCCGACAAGGCGAAGTTCGAAGCAGCTGGCAAGGCGCTGGCGGCGCAGTTCGATACCTACGAGCCGTTCCCTGGCCTGCACGTGAAGGGCGAACTGACGCTGGGCGAGAACATCGCCGACATCGCGGGGCTGCAAGCGGCGTACGATGCCTATCACGCCTCGCTCGGCGGCAAGGAAGCGCCGGTGATCGACGGCTTCACCGGCGACCAGCGTTTCTTCATCGCGTTCGCGCAGACCTGGGCCACCAAGATGCGCGAGGAGGCGCTGCGCCAACGGATCGCCACTGACGGCCACGCGCCGGGCAACTACCGCGCGATGACCGTGCGCAACATGGACGAATGGTACAAGGCGTTCGACGTGAAGGAGGGCGACAAGCTCTACCTCGCGCCCGACAAGCGCGTGAAGGTCTGGTGATCGCAGGCGGGGAGGGGGCTAGGCCTTCTCCTCCGCCTCCACCTGCTGCTCGATCCTTTCCGCCACCGGCTCCAGCCGATCCATGACCTTGCGGTTCTTGGGGCTGAGCAGGTATTGCCACACGCCATAGGCGTTGATCAGCAGCAGCACGCCGTTCATCGCTGCGATCGGCAGCGCGTCGCTGGTCAGGCCCGATATCACCCATGTCAGCGCGACAGCGCAGAACAGCACGAAGCCAAACCCCGTGACACGCCGCCCCAGGTCGGCCGCCACCAGCCCAGCCGCGATCATCGTGCCGATCGCGGCGATCCATTCGAGCGGTCCGTTCACGCTGCCTCCCTGCTTGCAATTGTCATAAGCCGCGGCACCGCTTAGCGTTCCTCTGGGAGAAGGGAGAGGGCGTGAGCGGATTTCCGACGCATCCGGAGGCGGTTACCGCCGAATGGCTCACCGAGCGCCTGCGCGCGGCCGGTGAACTGGGCGAGGGCGAGGTCGCTTCGGTAAGCTGGCAGCCGATTGGCACCGGGCAGGTCGGCGACAGTGCGCGGTTCTCGCTGACCTATCGCGGGGAGGCTGGACCTTCAACCTTGGCCGGCAAGTTTCCTGCTGCGGACCCTACCAGCCGGGGCACCGCCGCCTCGTTCGGGCTCTACACAAAGGAAGTCAGCTTTTACCGCGAACTCGCGCCGCACCTGGATGTGCGCGTGCCTAGGACTTACGCCGCCAAGGTGGACGAGACGGGAGCGGAGTTCGTCCTGCTGTTCGAGGACATGGGTCCGTGCCGACAAGGCAACCAGCTCGCGAGTTGTTCGCTGGAGGACGCTCGCCAAGGCATTCGGCAGGCTGCGGCGATCCACGCGCCGAGCTGGAACGACGCTGCGCTGATCGATCGCGACTGGCTGCACACGCGGCCCGAAGCGCTGGCGCAGATCAAGGCGCTGTACCCGCAGGCGCAGGCGATCTTCGCCGAACGCTATGCCGACACGCTCGAGCCCGAGCTGATGCGGGTTTGTGCGGAGCTTAACGAGGCAAGCGAGCACTGGTTCGGGCGAGAGGGCGGGGACCGCTGCCTGATCCACGGCGACTTCCGGCTCGACAACATGCTGTTCGACATTCGTAGCGGTGCAGAACCGATTGCGGTGCTCGACTGGCAGACGGTCGCGGTGGGCAGCGGCTTGACCGACATCGGCTATTTCCTCGGCTGCGGGATCGGCAATGCGCTGCGGCGTGAGGCGGAGAGCGAGCTGATCGATCTCTACTGCGCCGAGATGACCGAACGCGGCGTGCCCCTCGAGCGCGAAGCGGTGTGGGACGACTATCGCCTCGGCGCGCTGCATGGGGTTTCGACCGCCGTCTTCAGCGCCGCATTCGTCGAACGGACCGAGCGCGGCGACGCCAACTTCCTGTCGATGGCGCGCGGCGCGTGCTCGCTGGCGCGCGAACACGATTCCATCGGCTTGCTGACCGGAAAGGCCTGACATGCTGTCCAAGGGTGACGACTATCCGCTGCACCAGACCGCCGAGCCGGTCGCCTACGCCGGCACCGACCGCAATTTCTACGACCGCTATTTCTTCAACGGCTACGCGCCCGACGGCAGCGGTTTTTTCGCGGTGGCGTTCGGGGTCTATCCGCACCTCGACGTGTGCGATGCGCACTTCAACGTGATTCGTGGCGGTACTCAACATTGCCTGCACGCGAGCCGGAAACTGGGCATGGAACGCCTCGATCTCACGTGCGGACCGGTCCGCATCGAGATCGTCGAGCCGCTGCACAAGCTGCGCGTGATCGTGGAGGGGGAGGGCATCGCCGCGGACATTACCTTCACCGGCCGCGCTTTTCCCATCGAGGAGCCGCGCTTCACCTGGCGCGTCGGCCCGCGCACGGTGATGGATTACACTCGGCTCACCCAAAACGGCCATTACGAGGGCTGGATCGAGGTCGACGGGAAGCGCGAGACGCTCGCGAGCGGCACAGCGGGAACGCGCGACCGGAGTTGGGGGGTGCGTCCGGTCGGCGCCTCCGATCCGCAAGCGGCGGGTGGAGGCATCCGCCAGTTCTTCTGGCAGTGGACCCCGGTCAATTTGTCGAGCCGCAGCCTGTTCTTCCACCTCAACGCGCACCAGGACGGCACGCCATGGAACACGCGCGCAGTGATCGCGCCGGACGGTAATGGGGCTGAAGCGTTCAGCGAGTTCGAGCACGCGAGCATGGACGCACCGCCCGCGGTCGGCACGCGCTGGCCTTCGCATGGATCACTGTCGATCGGCGACGAGGAGTTCGAGTTCGAGCCGCTCGGCCGGTTCCAGATGCGCGGGCTTGGCTACACCTCACCCAACTGGAATCACGGCCTCGACCACGGCACGCTGGAGGTCGAACGTGAGGACATCGACCTCGACAGTGTGGATCCGGTGCGGCCCGACAACCTGCACGTGCAACTGATCTGCCGCGTCACCGGACCCGATGGCGAGACGGGCGTCGGCGCGTTCGAGCAGCTCGCGATCGGACCCTACGATCCGCTCGGACTGCAGGGCCTCGCCGACCCGGCTTAGGCCGCGGCGGTCAGGCGGGCGACCTGATCGTCCGAAAGCTCGACCTTGGTGAATTCGAGCAGTTCGTGAAGCTGTTCGACCGTGCGCGCACTGGCGATCGGGGCGGGGATGCCGGGCTGTCGCACCAACCATGCCAGCGCGATTGCAGGCAGGCTCGCGCCAGTTTCGGCAGCGACCTCATCCATCGCCGCGAGCACCTGCGGCCCGTTTGCACCGGCGAGTTGCTTTGCGCGTCCGCCACGCTGTGATTTCGCGTAGTCGTCCTCGGTCCGGTACTTGCCGGTGAGGTAACCGGATGCGAGCCCGAAGAACGGCAGCATGGCGATGCCGTTGTCGGCAACGATCTGCTGCAAATCCGCACCATATGCGTCGCGGGCAACGAGGTTGTACTCGTTCTGCAACGCCTCGAACTGGGCAGCTCCGCTCGCCCTTGCCTCAGCCAGAGCGGCCGAAAGCCGCGCGGCATCGAAATTGGAGGCTCCCACGCTGCCGACCTTCCCGGACTTCACCGCGCCATCGAACGCCGCGACGATTTGCGCGATGTCGAGCTCAGGGTAGTCCTTGTGCGCGTAGTAGAGGTCGATGCGGTCGGTCCGGAGCCGCTCCAGCGAAGCGTCGAGCGACTGCAGCACCCGCGCGGGTTCGTATAGCTCCGCGCCGCCGAGCATCCCGGTCTTGGTGTGGATGCGCATCTCGCTGCGCACGCCGCTCTTCTCGAACCACTGGCCGAGCACGGTTTCCGATTCGCCGCCCTTGTGACCCGGGATCCACGCCGAATAAACGTCGGCGGTGTCGATCATCCTCCCGCCGGCTTCGTAGAAGGCGTCGAGGACCTCGAACGCCTCGTCGCCCTTTGACGACCAGCCGAACACATTGCCGCCGAGGACCAGCGGGATGCCGGCGATGAAACCGTGCTGGCTCATGCGTACTGCTCCTTGATCGTCAGCAGCGCCATCGCCGCCTTGGCCGCATCTCCGCCCTTGTCGCTTTGCTTGGGATCGGCGCGAACGATCGCCTGCGCTTCGTTCTCGACCGTCAAGATGCCGTTGCCGATCGGCACCCCGTCCATCGTCAGAGCCATGATCCCGCGCGCGCTTTCGCCGGCGACGATTTCGAAGTGATAAGTCTCGCCGCGGATCACCACCCCGATGGCGACAAAGCCATTGTAGTCGCCACCTTCCGACGCCATCGCGATCGCACCCGGAATCTCGAGCGCGCCCGGTACGACCATCACCTCATACTCATGCCCGTTCGCCTTCAGCCGCGCGCCCGCGCCAGCGACGAGCATGTCATTGAGATGGTCGTAGAAGCGCGCCTCGACGATCAGAAACTTGGCCATCAGTCCTCCGGAATACCTTGCTGGGCGAGAGCGCCGCATTGCCACTGCGCCAAATGCGTGACCTCGCGCAACACCCAAGAGGGTGGCAAAAGCAATGCCAAGGCGTCGGCGTCATCGGCCTCGCATTCGACGATTTCCAGACCGGCGAGCGCTCCTTCGAACAGGTCGAGGCTCCACCAACGGTCCTCATGTCTGAAATGCAGGCGCCGCTTCACTACCTCGTCCGCCGGCAAACCTAGGAGCAAGTCGTGTTCGCCCGCGGTCAGATAGAAGCTGGTGATCGGCCGGGCACTGGCATCATCAGCTTCGTACTTGCGCGTGAGTTTGAACTGGATTTCGCCGAGGTCGCGGCGTTCCATCCGCCGCAACCGCATTCGCGTGCCGCGGATGTAACGGTCTCTAATATTGGTGACGAAAGCACCGTTCAGCTGCGGTCGTGCGTGCCGATCGACCAGCCATCGCCGCTCGAACTCGTGGCGCGCATACTTCGGAATATCCGCGTCCATCGTGCCGCCAATGCAATTCACGAAAGTCTGGCGGACAGGGTGGGATTCGAACCCACGGTGAGCGTGAACCCACGGCGGTTTTCAAGACCGCTGCCTTAAACCACTCGGCCACCTGTCCTTGGGGCCAGTCGGCTAGCGCCGAACGGCGGTATTGTCACCTGCGGCGACGCCTCCGCGGCCTTTCGGCCGCTCCGGCTCCAAGACCGCTGCCTTAAACCACTCGGCCACCTGTCCGGCGAGTGGCTCGGCTAGCGCGACGAATTGCACCTGTCACGAACCGTTTGCGGTTTGCCCCGTTGATAGCGGTATGCGACAACGCCTCATGCGCCTGACACTGCTTGCTATTCTCGCCTCGCTTGCCGCCGCCTGCACTTCCGCCCCTTCGGTGGCGCAGGACATGTCGTTCAACTCCTATCTGCAAGTGCTGATCGCCCGTGCCCGCGCCGAGGGCGTGAGCGAGGCGACGATCCAGCGGATGACCTACGACCTGACCCCTAACCAGCGGGTCATCGAACTCGATCGTGCACAGCCCGGGACGCCATCGAGCAGCGGGAGCTTCTCACCGATCCAGCGCTATCTCGACCAGCACGTCGATGCCGCGCGGATCGGCGGTGGCAGGCGCAACTACCAGGCTTTGGGGTCACTCGCCGGCCAAATCGAGGCGCGTTACGGCGTTCCGGCGCCGATCGTGATCGCGATCTGGGGGCACGAGACCAATTACGGCAGCTACACCGGTGACTTCGATCTCGCGCGCAGCCTGGCGACGCTGGCGTGGGAAGGGCGCCGGCGCGAGCTGTTCGCAACCGAGTTCGTCGACCTGCTCAAGATCGCCGATCTTGGTGTCCAGCGTAGCACGTTGAAGGGAAGTTGGGCTGGTGCGTTCGGCTATCCGCAATTCCTGCCAAGCATCTACCTGCGTCTCGCCCAGGACGGCGACGGGGACGGTCACCGCGACATCTGGAACAGCCGCGCGGACACGCTCGCCTCGATCGCGAACTATTTCCGTGATGCCGGCTGGCGGCGTGGACAGCCTTGGGGCGTGCAGGCAACGGTCCCGCCCGGCTTCAACTGGAGCGCGCTCCGCTCCGAGATGAACGCGCCGGTCTGCCCCCGAGTGCATGAGCGGCATGGGCAATGGCGCACCGTCCGCGAGTGGCGCGCACTCGGTGTGCAGCCGCAGGTTTACCTTGCTGATGATACGATGACCGCCCTGTTCCAGCCCGACGGGGCGGGCACGCGGGCTTGGCTCTTAACCGCAAATTATAGGGTCATCCTCGAATATAACTGCTCGAACTACTATGCGATGAGCGTGGGGTTGCTTGCAGATGAGATTGCCCGCTGACGCCGAAAAACGGCTACTCGCACCGCTGATTGGCGTTGTCCTGACCGCCGGCCTTGCCGGGTGCGGGATGATCGGCGGTGGCGATCGCCTGGCAACCACCGAAGGCACACCCGTCGCGGCGGCACTCGGCCCGGCGGCGGATTATCCGATCGTGTTGGGCGACCCCTTTACGGCCGACGGCGAGCTGTTCACGCCCGCGGACACGCTGAACTACGATTCAGTCGGTTTTGCAGGCTTGGATGACGGCGCGGGTGTGACGATCGCCCATCGCACCTTGCCGCTCCCGAGCTATGCCGAGGTTACCTCTCTGGATACCGGCAAGACCGTCCTCGTGCGGGTTGAACGGCGCGGGCCGATGGCCGGCAAGAACCTTGTGTCGCTGTCGGCGGCTGCCGCCGCACAGTTGGGCGTCGGCGAGGGTGCTGCGATCCGGCTGCGGCGGGTCAATCCGACCGAGCCTGAGCGCGCTGAGCTGCGCGCGGGCCGCTCGGCGCCCGACCGGATCGAGACGCCGAAGTCGCTCGTTGAGGTCTTGCGGCGCAAACTACCTGCCAGCGGTGCCGCAAGCTTGCGCGCACCTGCGCCGGTGCAAGCCGCCGCGTCGGTTCGCGCGACACCCGCGCCTGCCGCTCCTGTAGTGCCTGCGATCGCTGCTTCGGGACCGCCGGCGGCGGTCTCCGCTTATCCGTTGCCGCTGCTCTCAGGCCCGGCTCCTGTGGCGCGTCCTGTCGTGGTTGCCCGCGCAGAGACTGCCGCGGTCACGCCGATCAACCCAATTAAGGCCGCTGCGCCTGGGGTTGCGGTCAAGCCCACGCCCAAACCGGCTCCGCACGTCGACGCACCCGCAGCAAAAGGCGATTTCGTCGTGCAGGCAGGGACGTTCGCGAGCCGCGCGAACGCACAAGCTCTCGCCAAGATACTCGGCGGTCACGTAAGCCGCGCTGGCGCGCTGTTCCGCGTCCGGACCGGTCCGTTCGCCACCCGGGGACAGGCCGAGGCCGCCCTCGCCAAGGTGCGAGCCGCCGGTTATAGCGACGCGCGAGTCTATACCGCAGGTTGAACCGCCGGGCGCTCCGCCAGGCGGCGGGAGCGCACTTGATCCATCGTACGAAGTTCTTGCTCGCGGCGCCGGCGCTGCTGGTGAGCACCCTCGCCGCCAGCGCCGACGCGCCGACCCCCTATCCCACGTTCGCGCCGCCTCCGCCCGAAGTTCCGATCGCGCTGCTGGTCGATCTGTCGAGCGGCCAGACGCTCTATTTGCGCGAGCCCGACCGGCGCTTCATGCCCGCCTCGATCACCAAGGTGATGACCGCGTTCACGGCGTTCGAGCTGATCGATGCGGGCAAGATCTCCCCCGACCAACTGGTCCTCAATGATCCCGAACTGTGGACCGACTGGCATGGGGTCGGCTCGACGATGTTCCTCGAGCTCAACCAGCGGGTTAGCGTGGACGCGCTGCTCCATGGTGTGACCACGGTGTCCGCCAACGATGGCGCCGCGGCGTTGGGCAAAGGGATCGCGGGTTCTCTGCCGAAGTGGACGGAGATGATGAACGCCAAGGCGCGTGAGATCGGCATGCGCGACAGTCATTTCGGGACGCCCAATGGCTGGATGGACGAAGGGCGCACGTTCGTTACCGCGCGCGATCTGGCGACGCTCGCCTCGGCGATGATCACCCGGCACCCGGACCTGTATGCGCGCTACTTCGGCAAGCGGCTGTTGAGCTTTAACGGGTTCCAGCAGCGCAACCATGATCCGGTGACCGGAGTCGTCGAGGGTGCGGACGGGATCAAGACCGGCTTCACGAACCAGGCGGGTTACGGCTTCCTCGGTAGTGCCTCGCGTAACGGGCGGCGCCTGGTGATGGTGATCGGTGGCGCACCCTCGTCGCGCATTCAGCACCAGGCAAGCCGGGAGTTCCTGGAATGGGGATTCCAGGCGTTTGCTGGCGCCCCGCTTTTCGCGCGCGATGCGCCGATCGGTGAAGCAGAAGTGCAGGGCGGGGCCAGCCGGACGGTCGCGCTCGCAGCGCCGATTGCGGTTGGCTACGACCTGCCGGTGGGGCAGACCGGCAAGGTGACGCTCTCGATCCACTACGAAGGTCCGCTGCGCGCCCCGATTGCCAAGGGCGAGCAAGTGGCGGAGCTTGAGATTTCCGTCGAAGGCATGCGGCCGTCGCGCGTGCCGCTGGCCGCGGCCGCCGACGTGCCGGTGGCGAACTGGTATCAGCGGCTGATCAACGGCGTCGCCGGGATTTTCTGATGGCGCGGGGTCGGTTCATCGCGTTCGAAGGCGGGGAGGGGAGCGGCAAGTCTACCCAGGCACGCCTCCTCGCCGACGCCCTTGCCGCGCGGGGATTTGCAATTGAACTCACCCGTGAGCCGGGTGGGACGCCGGGCGCCGAAGCGATCCGCGGCCTGCTACTCGATCCGCCGGGAGAGGGATGGGGCGCGCAAGCCGAGGCGCTGTTGTTCGCCGCCGCGCGCGCGGATCATGTCGCGAGACGGATCCGGCCCGCGCTCGATGCAGGGCGCTGGGTGGTGTGCGATCGCTTCGTTGATTCGAGCCGCGCGTATCAGGGAGGCGCCGGCGGGGTGGGGGACAACGCTGTGCGCGCGCTCCATGCCATCGGCAGCGGCGGACTGCGACCGGACCTAACGCTGCTGATCGCGATCGATCCTGGGCTCGCTGCCGAGCGGCTAGAGGTGCGTGATGGTGGAGCTGCCGATGCGATTGGGGGGCGAGGGCAGAGCTATCACGGCAAGGTCGCCGAGGCCTTCGCGCGCTTCGCCGAAGACGAGTCCGCGAGCATCGTCACTATCGATGGCAGCGGCTCGCCGGACGAGGTTCACACGCGGGTTCTTGAGGCGCTCGCGCCGCTGATCGGCAGCGTATGACGCTCCTCGGTCACAACGACGCATGGCGCGAATGGCGCGAGGCTATGGCTGGCGCACGGATGCACCATGCCTGGCTGCTCGCTGGCAAGAAAGGCCTCGGCAAGTCTGCCTTCGCGCTGGCGGCCGCGCGGGAACTGGTCGCTGAAGCCGGCGTGCCGCAACCCGATGGGCCGCATCCCGATGTGATCGTCCTCACGCACCTTCCCAAGGACGACAAGGAAGAGAAGAAGCGCGAGGCGGGCCAGGATTACGAACTCGCGCGGAACATCAAGGTCAGCCAGGTGCGCGAGATGCAGCGCCGGCTTGCGACCCGTCCGACGCTGGGAAGCCGCCGTGCGATCGTGATCGACCCGGCCGACGACCTCGAAACTTCGGCCTCCAACGCGCTGCTGAAGTCGCTCGAGGAGCCGCCGGCGGGGACGTTTTTCCTGCTGGTAGCGCATCGATCTGCGCGTCTGCTGCCGACGATCCGCTCACGGTGCCGGGTCTTGCGGTTCGCGCCGCTGCCAGACGAAGCGGTCGCATGTCTGATCGCCGAGCAAGCGCCCGAAGCGGACGGCGCGACCCGCCAGGCAGCCGTTACGGCGGCGGCGGGTTCACCAGGGGCAGCGCTCGATTTCGTGGCGCAGGGCCTCGGCCCGCTCGACACGCTGATGCGGCGGATCGTCGCCGAGGGGGATCCACAGTTCACCTTGCGCGGCAAGCTGGCGGAAGAGATCGGCGCCCGGCCGGACCGCGCGCGGATCGCCGCAACGCTCGATCTGGCGCGCGCAAACCTCGCACAAATGGTTCAACATGCCCCGAAGGACCGGCTTCCAGCGATCGTCGAGGCGCATGCCGATCTGGTGCGGCTGACTGCCCAGGCGCCGACCTACAACTTCGATCCCGCGCTGCTGGTAATGCAAATCGGCGGGTTGCTCGCTTCGGCCGCCGCCGCTAGCCAGCGCGCCGATGCCTGAGCCCTACTACCTCACCACCGCGATCAGCTATCCCAACGGCAAGCCGCACATCGGCCACGCCTATGAGGCGATCGCGGCAGACGTCATCGCCCGCTTCAAGAAGGCGCAGGGGTTTGACGTGCGGCTCGTCACCGGGACCGACGAGCACGGGCTGAAGATGGACAAGACCGCGCGCGAATCGGGGCGCGACACGCTCGAGTTCGCGAGCGAGATGTCGAGTTATTTCCGTGATATGTGCGCGACTCTTCACATCGATTACAGCGCCTTCCGGCGGACCACCGAGGCACAGCACCACGCCGCCAGTGTGGCGATCTGGGAGGCGATGGCGGCGGCTGGCGATCTTTATCTCGATCGATACGAAGGCTGGTATTCGATCCGCGACGAGGCGTTCTACGACGAGAGCGAACTGGTCGAGGGCGAGGGCGGGAAGAAGCTCTCTCCTCAGGGTACCGCGGTCGAATGGAATGTCGAGGAAAGCTGGTTCTTCCGGCTTTCGAAGTATCGCGACTATCTGATTGAATTGAACGAATCTCCCGGCTTCCTCGAACCCGAGAGCCGGCGGAATGAGGTGCTCGCGTTCCTCAAGGGACAAGAACTGCGCGACCTTTCAGTTTCGCGCACCAGCTTCGACTGGGGCGTGCCGGTGCCGGGCAGCCCGGGGCACGTCATGTACGTGTGGGTCGATGCATTGACGACCTACCTCACCGGTATCGGTTTTCCGGAGCGGGAAGGGGAGTTCGATCGCTTCTGGCCTGCCGACTTGCACTTGATCGGCAAGGACATCGTCCGCTTCCATACGGTGTATTGGCCGGCGTTCCTCAAAAGCGCGGGACTGCCCGCGCCCAAGTCGGTATTCGGGCACGGCTTCCTGCTCCACCGGGGCGAGAAGATGTCGAAGTCGCTCGGCAATGTGGTCGATCCGCTGGAACTGGCGGAGCGGTTCGGGGTCGATCAACTGCGTTATTTCCTGCTCGCCGAAGTGCCGTTCGGCAAGGACGGCGGCTTTTCGTCCGAGGCGATCGTGACGCGCTGCAACGCCGAGCTCGCCAACAGCTTCGGCAACCTGGCGCAGCGGGTGCTGTCGATGATCTTCAAGAACCTCGAAGGCGAGCTCACGCCATACGCGCGCGCGGATGTCGATGAAGCGCTTCATTCGGCGGTGAACAGCGCTGGAACAGGCGACCTGACAGCCGCGTTCGAGGCGCTCGATTTCTCGGTCGGGATCGAGGCGTGGATGCGCGCGGTGTTCGCGTGCAACCAGTATGTCGACGAGCAGGCGCCTTGGACCTTGCGCAAGACCGATTCCGAGCGGATGCGGGCGGTGCTGCTGACGTTGTTCGAGGCGGTGCGTAACCTGGCGATTGCGATCCGTCCGGTGGTGCCGACTTCGGCCGACCGCCTGCTCGACCAGATGGGCATCCCGGCGGACGAGCGGGACTATGCCGCTTTGGCGGATGCCGGGTGGTACGAGCGCCTGGTTGCCTCGGGCTTCCGCCTGTCGCAGCCGGTGGGCGTGTTCCCGCGGCTCGAGTTGCCGGACGAGGATGGCGCGTGAGGCTAATCGACAGCCACTGTCACCTCGAATACGAGCGCCTGGTCGAAGACCAGCCTGCCGTCCTCCAGCGCGCCCGCGATGCCGGGGTCACCGGCATGCTGAACATCTCGACCCGGCGGAGCGAGTGGGACCGGGTGATCGCCACAGCCGAACGCGAGCCCGACGTGTGGGCGAGCGTGGGCATCCATCCGCATGAGGCCGATGCCCACGCGGACCTTGGCCGCGAGGCGCTGTTTGTTGCGGCTGGACACCCCAAGGTAATCGGCATCGGCGAGACCGGGCTCGACTACTACTACGACAAGTCCGACCGCGCGGTGCAGCGTGACCTGTTCCGCGTGCACATCGGCGTGGCGCGCGAAACCGGGCTACCGATCATCATCCATACCCGCGATGCGGAGGACGATACCGCTGCGATCCTGGCCGATGAAATGGAGCAGGGGGCCTTCCCCGCGCTCATCCACTGCTTCACCGCCTCGGCCGATTTCGCGCGCAAGGTGCTGGATCTCGGCGTGACGATTTCGCTGTCGGGGATCGTCACTTTCAAGAACGCGACCGAACTACAGGCGGTGGCGAAGGACGTACCGTCCGATCGCCTGCTGGTCGAGACCGACAGCCCCTTCCTCGCCCCCGTGCCGCACCGCGGCAAGCCGTGCGAGCCGGCGTTCGTGCGCGACACCGCGGCGTTCGTCGCCAACCTGCGCGGTGTCGAGACTGAAGAGCTCGCGGAAACAACATCCGCCAACTTCTTCGCGTTGTTCGGAAAAGCTGCGTGAAGCTGATCATGCTCGGGTCGGGTACCTCGACCGGGGTGCCGCGGATCGGCGACGATTGGGGCGAGTGTGATCCGGCGGAACCGAGGAACCGCCGGACGCGCGTATCGATCATCGTCGAAAGCCGCGAAGGCAAGCGCCTGCTGGTCGATACCTCGCCGGATCTGCGCCAGCAGCTGCTCGCCAACCGCATCGGCAGCGTGGACGGCGTGTTCTGGACACACGATCACGCCGATCATTGCCACGGCATCGATGACCTTCGGGTGATGCGCTACGATCGCTCGGGTCCGTTGCCGGGGTTCGCCGGCGAAGAGACCGCGCGCCGGCTACGCGCGCGCTTCAGCTATGTGTTCGCGGGCGAGCACGGATATCCGACCATCTGCGAACTCAGCACGCTGGAGCGGCTGCGGATTTTCGCCGGGTTCGGCATCGGCCACTGCCTGATGCCGCATGGACCCGCGCGTTCGACGGGATTCCGATTCGATGCAGACGGAAAATCAATCGGTTACGCGACGGACTTCAGTGAAATCGTGCCGGCCATGGTCGAGCTGTTCAAAGGAGTCGACCTGTTAGTCTGCGATTGCCTTCGCCGCCGGCCACATCCGACACATGCGCATCTCGAGATGGCGCTCGATCTCGCCAAGCGCTGCGGCGTGCGGCGCATGGTGCTGACGCATCTCGACAAGAGCATGAATTACGCGACGCTCAGCGCGGAGCTGCCGGCGGGCGTCGAGGCCGGCTACGACGGCCTGGAGATCGTGCTGTGAATGAATTCACGGCGGTGCACATCGTAGCGTTGATCGGCTGCCTGATCCTGGCCGGCAGCGCATTTGCGTCATATCGATTGGGCTGGAAGGAAAACATCCGTCTCGCGCTGACGTGGGTCGGCATTTTCGTCGCGGTCTCGTTAGTGTTTTCGCTGGCGACGGGGTGAGTGGCTCCGCTACCGCGCTAGATACTACTTTACATAATATATATTATCATCCTGATATGTCCGGACAGCTAGACCGTCTCCTCGCCATCATGGCCACCCTGCGCGACCCCAAACGCGGTTGCGAATGGGATCGCGCGCAGCGGTTCGAGACGATCGTCCCGCACACGATCGAGGAAGCTTACGAAGTCGCGGACGCGGTGGCGCGCGGCGATATTGACGATATCCGCGACGAGCTTGGCGACTTGCTGTTCCAAGTCGTGTTCCAGGCGCGGATCGCCGAGGAAAGCGGCCAGTTCGATTTCGACGCCGTTGCCCGCTCGATCGCCGATAAGCTGGAGGCGCGGCACCCGCATATCTTCGCCGGCGAGACCCTTGAGCCCGGCGGCCGCGACGAGCGTTGGGAGGCGCTCAAGGCGGCGGAGCGCGCTTCCAAGGGCGCGCAAAGCGCCCTCGATGGTGTCGCCGCAGCGCTGCCGGCATTGATGCGCGCGGACAAGCTGCAGAAACGAGCGGCCCGGACGGGGTTCGATTGGCCCGACCGCGAAGGTCCGGCTGAGAAGCTCGCCGAGGAGATGCGCGAACTCGCCGAAGCGCCGACGGATGAGCAATTCGAGGAAGCGGGCGACCTACTGTTCGCCGCGGTCAATTTGGTGCGCGCCTATGGCGTCGCGCCGGAGGATGCACTGCGAGCCGCGAACGCCAAGTTCGAACGTCGCTTCCGGGCGATGGAATCATTGGTTGGCAAAGGCTTCGCCGACCTGTCGCTCGACCAGCAGGAAGCGCTCTGGCAACAGGTCAAGGCCAGCGAGCGCTCATAGCGTTTCGAACTGGCCGAGCTCCTTGGGATTGAGCCGCACCGCCAGCCGCCGCAGCGGGCCGTCGGGACCAGAGCCCGCCTCTTCCTCCTCGAGCACTTCGCCATGCGCGTGGAGCCATGCGATCCGCCGTCCGGCGCTCGCCGGCAGCACGAACTCATGGACACGCGCCTGCTGCGTCAGCAACTCGCCGAGGCGGTCGAGCAACTCAGGCACCCCTTCCCCCGTTACCGCGGATATCACGATCGTGCTGTCGTCCGCCGCCTGCATCAGTTCCGCGACCTGATCGGCCGGCAGCAGGTCGATCTTGTTCCACACTTCGACGATCGGGATCGAGGCGCCCTCCTCCCCCTCGGTCACGCCGAGGTCGCCGAGCACTTCAAGCACCTGCGATTTCTGCGCCGCGGTCGATGGATTGGCGATGTCGCGCACGTGAAGGATCAGGTCGGCGCCGGTCACTTCCTCCAGCGTCGCGCGGAAGGCGGCGACGAGTTGGGTCGGCAGGTCGGAAATGAAGCCAACCGTATCCGACAGGATCGCCTTCTCGACCCCTGGCAGGCCGATCGCGCGCATCGTCGGGTCGAGCGTAGCGAACAGCAGGTCTTCCGCCATCACTTCGGCGCCGGTCAGGCGATTGAACAGCGTGGACTTTCCGGCGTTGGTGTAGCCGACGAGCGCGACCACTGGCCACGGCGCCCTCCCCCGCCGTTCGCGGTGGAGCGCGCGGGTCTTGCGCACCCCTTCCAGTTCCTTGCGCAGGCGGCCCATGCGCTGGCGGATCATTCGCCGGTCGGCCTCGATCTGCGTCTCGCCCGGGCCGCCGAGGAAGCCGAAGCCACCGCGCTGGCGCTCGAGGTGAGTCCACGACCGCACCAGCCGGCTCTGCTGGTAATCGAGATGCGCCAGTTCGACTTGCAGCCGCCCTTCCGCGGTGGCGGCGCGCTCGCCGAAGATTTCGAGGATCAAGCCGGTGCGGTCGATCACCTTGCGCTTGAGCCGGTCTTCCAGATTGCGCTGCTGGATCGGACTGAGCGCGCCGTCGACCACCACCAGTTCGGCCTCGTTCTGCTCGCAGGCGGTGGCGATGTTATCGACCTGGCCCGATCCGAATAGCGTGCCCGGCCGAACCTCGCGCACCGGCACCACGAACGCGTCGGCGACGACGATCCCGATCGCCAGCGCCAGGCCGCACGCCTCCTCCAGCCGCGCCTCGGGCTCGAGGTCATGATGCCGCCCGCGAACGTCGGGACACACGACCACGGCCCGCGCGCCGCGCGAGACCTCACCCATCAGATCATCGTCGAAGCTCAGTCGTTATCGCCTTCGAATTCGTCGCTCAGGTCGACGTTGGTCGCCGGCTGGATGGTCGACACGGCGTGCTTGTAGGCGAGCTGGACGTAGCCCTCGCGCTCCAAGAGCATGCAGAACAGATCGTACGCGGCGATCTTGCCTTGCAGCATCACGCCGTTGACCAGAAACATGGTCACCTGAACCTCAGCGTCGCTCACCCGGCTGAGGAACACATCCTGCAGCAGGCGCTGCTTGGTGCTGGCGCGCTGGCTGGCGAACTGGGTCGCGTCCACCGGCTGGCTCGGCATGATGGTCGAGACCGCGTGCTTGTAGACCAGCTGCGACTGCCCGTCGCGCCGCAGCAGGATCGAAAAGTTGTCGAACCAGGTGACGATGCCCTGCAACTTGACACCCTTGACCAGGAACATGGTCACCGGCGTCTTGTTCTTGCGCAGCAGGTTGAGGAACGCGTCCTGCAGGCTCTGCTGCTTGCCGTTGGCGCCGGCGGACGCGTCGGTTTCCTTGGCGGGACGTTCCTTGGCGGGCACAGGACGCGCGGACAGCGTGCGGGATGTGGACACTTGAGTGGTCTCCGTTTCTTGGCGCCCGCTTTCCTGCGGTTACGCGATCTGGCGCACGATTGGGAAACCGTGCACCGGGTATCGCGACCGATTATGGGGCGTCCGCCTCAATTCGCAAATGCTTTTGCTGCATCTGCGTTCCGGCGCAGGTGAGAGACTATTCGTCGTCGCGGCGTTCGCCCATGCCGAGAAGCTTGAGCTTCCGATGCAAGGCGGAGCGTTCCATGCCGATGAAGCTGGCGGTCTTGGAAATATTGCCGGAGAAACGGCGAATCTGGATGGTCAGGTATTCGCGCTCGAAGCTTTCGCGCGCCTCACGCAGCGGCACCCCCATCATCGCGGAGATGCCCCCTCCCCCGCCCAGGCGTCCGCCGGTCACTTCGGTCGGCAGCATGTCGGCCTCGACCGTCACCAGCCGCTCGCGCGGGGTGAGGATGACCGTGCGCTCGACCACGTTGCGCAGTTGGCGCACGTTTCCCGGCCAGTCGTAGGCCTGCAGCGCAGCGATCGCCTCTTCGGAAAGCTCTGGCGCGGTGATGCCCTGTTCGGCGGCGTAGCGGGTGAAGAAGTGCTCAGCGAGCGCGGGAATGTCATCGCGCCGCTCGGCAAGCGAGGGGATCGTCACCGGCACCACGTTGAGGCGGTAGAACAGGTCCTCGCGGAAGTTCTTCTCCTCCATCTCGCCGGCGAGATCGCGCGAGGTCGAGGACACCACCCGGACATCCACCGCGATCTGCCGGTTACCGCCGACGCGCACGAAGCTCTGCTCGGTCAGCACGCGGAGGATGCGGGCCTGGGTCGACAGCGGCATGTCGGCCACTTCGTCGAGATAGAGCGTGCCGCCGTCCGCGAGCTCGAGCAGTCCTGGCCGCAGAAGCTTGCCGTCCGCTTCCTCGCCGAACAGCTCCTGCTCGAAGCGTTCCGGCGTGATGCGGGCGGAATTGACGATCACGAAGGCGTTGTCGGCGCGGTTGCTCCAGGCGTGGAGCAGGCGCGCGGCGACTTCCTTGCCCGATCCGCCCGGGCCGCTGATCATCACCCGGCTGCCGGTGCTGGCGACCCGCTTCAAGGTAGCGCGCACCGTGTTGATCGCGGCGGAGTTACCGGTGAACTCCTCGCCCCGCGCGAACCCTTCGCGCAGGCGGGTGTTCTCGCGCCGCAAGCGTTCGGTCTCCGTTGCGCGCTGCACCAGCAGCAGCAGCTTTTCGGCCTCGAACGGCTTTTCGATGAAGTCCATTGCACCGCGGCCGACCGCGGAGACCGCCGTGTCGATGTTGCCATGGCCGGAGAAGATGATCACCGGCAGCTCAGGCTCGCGCTTCTTGATCTCGTCGAGCACTTCCAACCCGTCCATCTGGCTGCCGTGGAGCCACACGTCGAGCAGGACCAGGCTCGGCCGCCGGGCATCGACCGCCGCGAGCGCGGAGGTGCTGTCGCCGGCGGTGCGGCATTCGTAGCCTTCGTCGCTGAGGACCCCCGCGACGAGCTCGCGGATGTCGCGCTCGTCGTCGACGATCAGAATATCGAGGGCCATCTAGGGTAAGTCCTTTCCAGAATTCATTCGGCCGCTACCGCGCCCGCGGCGAGCGGGTCGCGGGCAAAGCGCAGCACCACGCGGGTGCCGCCGTCGGGCGCCCCCGCAAACGTCATTTCGCCCCCATGCTCCTCGACGATCTTGTTGACGATCGCGAGGCCCAGCCCGGTCCCCTTTTCCCGGGTGGTCACGTACGGCTCGACGATCCGCTCGCGGTCCTGCGGCAGGCCGACGCCGTTGTCCTCGACGGTGACGGAGAGCATCTCGGCGGTGGTCTCGAGCGTGACGCGGATGCGGCCGCGATAGTCCACGTCGGCCCCCCGTCCGCGTGCATCGATCGCCTCGACCGCGTTCTTGAGCACGTTGGTCATTGCCTGGCCGAACTGATGCCGGTCGCATGCGATCACGATGCTGCTCTCGCTGTCCGAGATCAGGCGGAAATCGATCTCCGGATGCGCCACTTCCTGCAGGAACAGCGCCTGCTTGACGAGGTCGTGCGCGTCTTCCGGCCGGAACACCGGCTTGGGCAGGCGGGCGAAGCTGGAGAATTCGTCGACCATCTTGCGAAGGTCACCGACCTGGCGAACGATGGTGCTGGTCAGCTCGTCGAACAGCTCGCCGTCGCTGTCGATCTGCTTGCGATAGCGTCGTTTCAACCGCTCGGTGGCGAGCTGGATCGGCGTGAGCGGGTTCTTGATCTCGTGTGCGATGCGGCGCGCGACGTCGGACCACGCGGCCTGGCGCTGGTCGAGGATCTGGCGGGTGATGTCTTCGAACGTGATCACCCGGCCTTCGGGCGCAGCGCCGACCTTGACCGCGAGCGTCAAAAGCTCGCCCCCCTTGCTCCAGTTGACGATCCCGCCGGCGAGACTGGCGTCGGACATATCGGCGAACTGCGGGGCCAATTCCGCCAAGGTCGAGCCGGCGGGCACCGGTCCCTTCTCGCCCAGCAGCAGCTCCTGCGCGGAGCTATTCATCAGCAGCACGCGCCCGTCCGGATCCACGGTGACGATGCCGGCGGTAATCGATTCCACCACCGCTTCGATAAAGGCGCGCCGTTCCTCGAGCTGGCGGTTGGCTCCGACCAGCGCAGTGGTTTGCTGCTCAATCTGGCCAGCCATGCGGTTGAACGCGCGATTGAGCATACCGATCTCGTCGGGCCCGGTGCGCCCTTCGACGCGAACGGCGAAGTTCCCGGCGCCGACCTTGCGCGCGGCGGTGACCAGCTCGGTCAACGGCTTGACCTGGCGGTCGGCGAAGCGCAGCGCGAACCACACGGCGAGCCCCACCAGCGCCAGGCTGACGAAGAACAGTGCGAGGTTGAACCGCAACTGCAACGCCCTCGCTCGTTTGGCGAGCATGTCGTAAGACGCGACCACCGACTGCGCGCGCGACCACTGGCTGAAGCTCGTCGCCTCGGTATTGCGCGCGGCATAGAGGAATATCCCGGCTTTCAGGTCGATCGCCGCTACCGCTTCGATCCGCACTGAATTGCCGGTGACGTAGATGGGGTTGCCGGCCTTGAGTTCCGGCAAGGCGGCAGCCGCGACCTTGGTGACACGATCATCCGAGCTGATGTTGCTGAGGACGGCGACGCGGAACGAACCGTCAGGGACCTGTTGCAGGATCGCCGACTCATTCAGTTCGAGCTGCCTGACCTGCTGGATGTAGACATCGGTCACAGCCGGTTCGGTCAGCGGGTAACGCTGCAGGTAATACTGCATCACGTTGGCCATCGAGACGGTGTTGTCGGCGACCTGCACCTGGTTCTGCTCGTAGTAGCCGCGCGCCAGCGCGTTGGCGTTCTGCATCACCCCGCGTGAGCTGTCGGAGAACCAGAAGTCGACGCCCGACTGGAACAGGAAGGCGGCAAAGCCCACCACCAGCAGCGTCGGGATCGCGGCGATCAGCGAGAAGAAGAACACCAGGCGGACGTGCAGCCGGGCGGTGCCGCCCTCCGCCCGCCTGAGCGCCAGGCGGCGTCCCATCAGAACCAGCAGCGTCATCGCCGGCACCAACGTGCCCAGCAGCAGCAAGGCAACCTGTTGCGAGGACATCAGCTGCCCTTCGGCCGGCGGAGTGGCGAAGGTGTACCACGTCGTCCACACCATCGGCAGGAAGGTGAGCGTGGCGATGATTTCGAGGATCAGGTAGAAATTTGCCCGCCGGCTCGCGACCACGAACTTGCGCCACCAGCGCGGACTGCGCCGGGCGGGCCGGTCGGCCGCGGTTGCAAGCGGATGCGAAGCCATCGTTGCGCGGTTACAACTGGGCTGTTGCAGATTTGCAAGTGCTTTTCGGCGGCCCGCCGAAGCAATCAGTCACGCCGTGCGCACGCCTCGGGGTCGAGGCCGAGATCGGTCAGCCGTTTGCGCAGCGTGTTGCGGTTAATGCCGAGCAGGCGCGCGGCGCGCAGCTGGTTGCCGCCAGTCTCCGCCAGTGCGTGGGCGAACAGGGGGCGCTCGAGTTCTGCGATGGCGCTGTCGTAAAGCCGTCCCTCGGGCGGACGGGTCTCGCGCAGCCACAGGTCGAGCGCTTCGGCGAGACCGACCGGCGAGGCAGCGGTCGTTGCGTCGCGCGCGGCGCCGAGCACGGCCTCCACCGCATCGCCATCGATCGTATCTTCGCGGGCGAGCAGTGCGAGGCGGTACACCGCGTTGCGCAACTCGCGGACATTGCCGCGCCACGGGCGGCGCTCCAGAGCCGCCGCACCCTCGGCGTCGATCCGTCTGCGTGGCAACCCCTCACCCGCCGCCTGTGTCAGGAAGTGCCGCGCGAGCGCGGGAACGTCGCCGCTGCGCTCACGCAACGGCGGCAACTCAATCGGCACTACCGCGAGGCGATAATAGAGGTCTTCGCGGAAAGTGCCGGCCGCAATCATGGGGCCGAGGTCACGATTGGTCGCCGCAAGGATGCGCACGTTGACCGCGATTTCCTGCCGCCCCCCGACCCGGCGGATGCGCCCCGATTGCAGCGCGCGCAGCAGCCGGGTTTGCGCATCGGCGGGCATGTCGCCGATCTCGTCGAGGAACAGGGTGCCGCCGTTGGCTTGCTCGAACTTGCCGATCGCTTGGGAGGTCGCGCCGGTGAAGGCGCCCTTCTCGTGCCCGAACAGCTCGCTTTCGAGCAGGTCGCGCGGGATGGCGGCGGCGTTGACCGCGACGAAGGGACCCGTCCGGCGATGACCGAGCTGGTGGATCGCTTCGGCCACCAGCTCCTTGCCGGTACCCGATTCGCCCAGGATCAGCACCGTCAGGTCGTTGCGCAAGACGCGCGTGATCATCCGGTACACGCCCTGCATCGCCTGGCTGCGGCCAACCAGCGGCAGTGCGTCGCTTGCGTCTTCAACGCTTTGGGCAACCTCGCCGCGTTGGCCCGCGGCCTGCACCACTGCTCGCACGAGTTCTTCGAGGTCGAACGGCTTGGGGAAGTACTCGAACGCCGCGATCTCGGTCGCGCGCACCGCGGTATCGAGTGTATTCTGCGCCGACAGGACGATAACCGGCAAGTCGGGATGCCTGGCACGCGCCGCCGCAAGCGTGGCGATCCCGTCGCCATCCGGTAGTACGACGTCGGTCAGCATCACCGCATAGGTGTTGCCGGCCAGCAACTGATCGCGCTCGGCGATCGAGGCAGCGCGGTCGAGCGCGAACCCTTCATCCTTGAGCGCGGTGGAAATGACCGTCGCGATCGCCGCGTCGTCTTCCACCAGCAGTATTCTCGCCGTCACCGCCGTCCCTCCTGCTTCGCCACCGGCAGGTGGACGCGGAAATGGGTCAGGCCCGCACGCTCATCGCGTTCGTGGGCAATGCGGCCCTCCATGTCGCGGACCAGGCGGTGCACCAGCGCCAAGCCGAGGCCCTGCCCGCCTTGCTTATTGCTGACAAATGGCTCGAATACGTGATCGCGCAGCTTGGGGTCGATGCCCGCCCCGTTGTCGCTGACCGTCAACTCGATCGGCAGTCGCACCGAGCGGCCGGGCCGCATCGCATTGTAGATCAGACCGCTGACGTAGCGCGTGCGCACCGTGATCCGCGCGCCTTCGCGCCCTGCACTCGCATCGCGTGCATTGGCGAGCAAGTTGATCACCACCTGCTCCAGCGCCTCCGCGTTGCCCGCCACCGGCGGGAGCGACGGATCGAATTCCTCGACCAGCTCTACGTCCCCCAGCCCCGCTCCGCGCACGGTGGCGATGGCGCGGCGTACGGCCTCGTGGAGGTTGAGCGCTGTGTTCGGTTCCGCATTGCGCGCGCCGATCCGCTGCATCCGGTCGATCAGCGCGGCGATCCGGGTCACCTCGGTGGCGATCAAATCGGCGAGCGGGCGGTCGTCGTCGCTCAGCTTGCGCGCGATCAGTTGGCCGGCACCTCGGATGGCGGCGAGCGGGTTCTTGATCTCGTGGGCGAGTACCGAGGGTGCGCTGAGCGCGGCTTCGCCCCGGTCGCCATCGGGGGTGTCATCCTGGCCGGCGTCGGACAAGGTGACAACGCGCCAGCCCGGATGCGTCGGCAAGGGTGACATCGTGAGGTTGACCTTGCGCTCTTCCCCGCCCGCGCGGATGACTACCCCTCGAGCCACGAGCGGCGCGTCGTCGTCGCGCGAATGGACCGTGATCCGCGCGTCGTCGACCTGGACGACATCGAATAGCGGAGAGCCCACCAGCCGATGCGCGCTGCGGCCGAGCATGTCCTCGCTCGCCGGGTTGGCCTCGGCAATGACGAGATCGGGGTCGATCAGCAGGAGTGCGAAGACGAGGCCGGCGAGTTGCTCGCGCGGTCCTGGCGCCCCGCCCTCTCCGGTCACGCCGCCTTCCGGCGCAGCAGCGGCTCGTAGAAACGGTCGATCTCGCCCAGCACCTGGTCGGCCTTGTCGATGAAGTTGACCTTGTTGCGGAAGTCGGCCGAGCCGTGGAGGCCCTTGGTATACCAGCCGATGTGCTTGCGGGCCATCTTGACGCCGGTGTCTTCGCCGTAGTGATTCAGCATCGCGCGGTAGTGCTCGACGATCACCGCGTGCTGTTCGTCGATATCGGGATCGGCCAGCCTCTCGCCCGTCCTCCACCAGTGCATGACCTGGCCGAGCAACCACGGGCGGCCATAGGCGCCGCGGCCGATCATGACGCCGTCGGCGCCCGATTGCGCCAGCGCCTGCGCCGCGTCGTCGATCGAGCAGATGTCGCCGTTGACGATCACCGGGATCGACACCGCGTCCTTGACCTTGCGCACGAACGCCCAGTCGGCGCTGCCCTTGTACATCTGGTTGCGGGTGCGGCCGTGGATCGCGACCATCTTGACGCCGAGATCCTCGGCCATGCGGGCGAGTTCTGGTGCGTTGAGGCTGTCGTGATCCCAGCCCATCCGCATCTTGACGGTAACCGGCACGTCGACCGCGTTGACCACGGCCTCCATCAGCCGGACCGCCAGCGGCACTTCGCGCATCAGCGCGGAGCCGGCGTACTGGCCGACCACCTTGCGCACCGGGCAGCCGAAGTTGATGTCGATGATTGCCGCGCCTCGATCGGCGCTGAGCTTGGCCGCTTCGGCCATCGAGACCGGATCGCAGCCGACGAGTTGCATCGAGACCGGATCCTCGATGGGGGCCCACGCCGCCTTCTGGATCGACTGGCGCGTCTCGCGGATGGCCGCCTCGCTCGCCACCATCTCGGTCACATTGAGGCCCGAGCCGTAGCGGCGCACGAGCGCGCGGAACGGCATGTCGGTGACTCCCGTCATCGGCGCGAGGACCACCGGCGTGGCGACCGTCACCGGGCCGACCTGGATCGGCTGGGGGGCAGAAGGATGGGGGGCTTGGGACATGGTGCCTAAAATTTGGGCAGCGCATAGTGGATTGAAGGGGTGCGCGCAAGGCGGTAGCGGCGCGCAGGCCCATGAGCACCCTCCCCGCCTTTGCCGCCATCGTCGTCGCCGCGGGTCAAGGGCTGCGCGCGGGCCAGCCGGTGCCGAAGCAGTTCGCCTTCTGGCGCGGGAAGCCGGTAGTGCGGCACTCGGTTGAGACGCTGCTGACGGTCGGAGCAGCGCCAGTGGTGGTGGCGATTCCTGCTGGTGCTGAAGAGGTTGCGGGAGTAGCGCTGGCGGGGCTCGACGTTACCTTCGTGACAGGCGGGGCCACGCGGCAGGAGTCGGTGGCGCGGGCGCTGGAGGCGGTGGCGGGGAGCGAGCGGGTGCTGATCCACGATGCCGCCCGGCCGAACATCCCGCACCTGTCAATCAAGCGCTTGATCGAGGCGCTGAACACCTGTTCGGGGGCGATTCCGGTGCTGCCGATCACCGACAGCCTCGCGATCGCCGAGAATGGCCTGATGGCCGGCTCGGCCGACCGCGACGCCTTGCGCCGGGTACAGACGCCGCAAGCCTTTCGCACCGCCGACATCGTTGCCGCCCATCGGGCGTCGACCGGAGATCCAACCGCAGGTGACGACGCGCAAGTGTTGCGGGCCGCCGGGGGTGAAGTGGCGCTGGTCGAGGGCGACGAAACGCTCGCCAAGCTGACTTTTGCGCATGACTTTGAGGAGGCGTCGATGACATTGCGGGTCGGCACGGGTTTCGATGTCCATCGTCTCGCGCCCGGCGAAGAGCTGTGGCTGTGCGGGGTGCGGGTCGAGCATGACCTTGGTCTGGCCGGTCACAGCGACGCCGATGTCGGGCTACATGCCGTCGTCGACGCGTTGCTCGGCGCGGTCGGCGCGGGGGACATCGGCCAGCACTTTCCGCCCACCGACCCGCAATGGAAGGGCGCGCCGTCCTCGCGGTTCGTCCAGCATGCGGTGTCACTGGTCGCACAGGCCGGGTACCGGGTCGGCAACATCGACCTCACGCTCATTTGCGAGGCGCCCAAGATTGGAACGCACCGAGAAGTCATGCAGGCGAAACTCGCCGAGCTTGCGGGCGTGGATTTAGGCGCTGTAAATGTGAAGGCCACTACCACCGAGCGGCTCGGCTTCACGGGACGCGGCGAAGGGATTGCCGCGCAGGCCGTGGCCACAGTGGTTCGTATCTAGAGGGGATTTTCGAATGAAAAAGCTTGCCGCCATCGCCGCCGCCGCGGCGCTGTTTCTGCCCGCCACCGCGCAGGCGGAAGAAATGTCGCCTGCCGCGGTGCAGGCCGCGGTACGTTACTCGCTGCCGCACCTCCTTTCGGGCGTGCGGGCGAGCTGCGGTCCCAAGCTCTCCGCGAACGGGTATCTGGCGACGCAGGGTGATGCGCTGCTCGCCCGGTTCTCGCAAGGGTCCGAGGCCGCCTGGCCGGCCGCCAAGACCGCGCTGATGCAGCTCGGTGCGAAGGAAGAAAAGGGCATGGGCGCGATGCTCGGCCAGATGCCGGACTCCGCGCTCAAGCCGTTCGTCGACGCGACGATCTCGACCATGGTCGCGACCAAGCTCAAGCCGGAGAATTGCGGCGATGTCGAGCGCGGGCTGGAGCTGCTGGCGCCGCTGCCGCCGGAGAACATCGCGGGCCTGGTCGGGTTCGTGATCGAGATGGCCGAGCGCGACGACAAGAAGAAGGACGCCAAGGGTGGCTGACAGCCTCCTGCCTGACGACATCGTCGCGCTCGCGCGGCGGGTCGTCGAGGAGAACGCGGCGGCGGGGCGCAAGGTGGCGGTGGCGGAAAGCTGCACCGGCGGCCTTGTCGCCGCGGCGCTGACCGAGATCGCCGGCTCGTCCGCGGTGCTCGACTCAGGCTTCGTGACCTATTCGAACGAGGCCAAGCAGCAGATGCTCGGCGTTTCGGGCGACATCATCGAGACGTTCGGCGCGGTGTCGATCGCGTGCGTGTGGGCGATGGCCAAAGGCGCGATCGACCGCAGCGAGGCCGATGTCGCGGTCTCGATCAGCGGGATCGCCGGGCCTGGTGGTGGCAGCGAACAGAAGCCGGTCGGCACGGTCGTGTTCGCCCGCTCGCGGCGCGACGAGAATGGCGAACCCGAGGGCGAGATGCGCCATTTCGGCGATCTGGGGCGGAGCGAGATCCGCCGTCAGGCGGCGCTGGTCGCGCTGGAACTGCTGCTGCCGTAGAGGTCGTTCGCCCGGTCCTCGAACGCCGCCATCATCTTGCGGAACGCGCGGTCGAAGTACTGGCCCGCGAGCGCTTCGAACACGCTGCTTCGGAAGGTGAAATCGACGCAGAAGTCGATCTCGCACCCGCCGTCATCGGTGGGCGTGAACAGCCAGCGATTGTCGAGATCCTTCATCGGCCCATCGAGATAGAACACTTCGATCCGCCGCGGGCGGTCCTTCTCGACCCGCGAAGTGAACTTCTCGCGCAAGTGCTTGAAGCCGACCAGCATGTCGGCGACCAGTTCGGTCTCGCTGTCCGAACGCACCCGCGTCGCCACAACCCACGGCAGGAATTCGCCGTAGCGGCCTACATCGGCGACCAGGTCGAACATCTGCTCGGCGCTGTAGGGCAGCCGGCGGACTTCGTGGATGCCGGGCATCAGGCGCCTTGGCGGGCGAGTTTCGCTTCGCGCGCGGCGCGCATCTGGGCGAAATCGTCGCCGGCGTGATAGCTTGAGCGGGTCAGCGGGCTCGCCGCGACCTGTAGGAAGCCCTTGGCCCGGGCGATCGCACCGTAGGCGGCGAATGCTTTGGGGGTGACGAACTCCTCGACCTTCGCATGGCGCGGGGTCGGCTGGAGGTATTGGCCCATGGTGATGAAATCGACATCCGCGCTGCGCATGTCGTCCATCACCTGGTGCACTTCGAGCCGCTGCTCGCCGAGCCCGAGCATCACGCCGGACTTGGTGAAGATCAGCGGGTTGTGCGCCTTCACTTCCTCGAGCAACCGCAGAGAGGCGTAGTACCGCGCACCCGGCCGGATCGTCGGATAGAGCCGCGGAACCGTCTCGAGGTTGTGGTTGTACACGTCCGGCCCCGCCGCGACGATCGCTTCGACCGCGGGCCGCATCTTGTTGCGGAAATCAGGCGTGAGAATCTCGATCGTGGTGTTCGGCGTCTCCCGCCGCAGTGCCTCGATCACCTTGACGAACTGCCCCGCCCCGCCGTCGGCGAGGTCGTCGCGGTCAACCGAGGTCACCACGATGTGCTCCAGCCCCAGCTTGGCGGCGGCGGTCGCGACGTGCTCCGGCTCGAGCGGATCGACCATCCGCGGCATGCCGGTCTTGACGTTGCAGAACGCGCAGGCGCGGGTGCAGACGTCGCCCAGGATCATCACCGTCGCATGCTTCTTGGTCCAGCACTCGCCGATGTTGGGGCACGCCGCTTCCTCGCATACGGTGTTGAGCGAGAGATCGCGCATCAGCTGGCGCGTTTCGTGGTAGCCCTTGCTGACGGGGGCCTTGACGCGGATCCAGTCGGGCTTGCGCTGGCGGGGAGCGATGGGCGCGGACGCGAGGTCGTTCATGCCGCGCACTTAGTGCCGGGGGTTGTCAGGCGCAATGCCGTGCGGCAACGGCGCGACATGGCTATTCAACCCTCGCTCGAACTCGCCGGCCTGATCGAAGGCTACCGCCGCTTCCGCGAAACCGGCTGGGAGCCGCGCCGCGAACGCTGGGCGGCTCTGCGTGAGGGGCAGGAGCCAAAGGTCATGGTGATCGCCTGCGCCGATAGCCGCACCGATCCCGCGCTGGTGTTCGACACCGATCCGGGCGAGATTTTCACCGTCCGCAACATCGCCGCGATGGTGCCGCCGTTCGAGACCACTCCCGGCCATCACGGTGTCTCCGCCGCGCTCGAGTTCGCGGTCCAATTCCTCAAGGTGCGCGAGATCGTGGTCATGGGCCACGGCATGTGCGGCGGCTGCAAGGCCGCGCTGACCCAGAGCGTCCACGGCACTGAGCCCGGCAACGGCGGCTTCATCGCCGACTGGATCGACCTGCTGGACGAGGCGCGCACGGAAGTCGTCGCCAAGCACGGTACCGAGGGCCGCGAGGCCGAGCGGGCGATGGAGGAGGCCGGAGTCAAGGTCAGCCTCGCCAACCTGCGAACCTTCCCGTGCGTCAATGAGCTGGAAAGCCAGGGCCGCCTCAAGCTGCGCGGCGCCTTTTTTGCGATCTCCGACGGCGTCCTGCACCTGCTCGATGAGGAAACCGGCGAGTTCGCCCCGGTTGCCTAAGTCTGCCGCGCGGCCCATCTAGCCGCGCATGGAAAACAACGAAAACCTCAAGAACATCGCGTTGCTGATCGACGCGGACAATATCACTCCGACCGCCATCGACCCGGTGCTGACGGTCATGGCCGAACTGGGCCAGGTCAACATCCGCCGCGCGTACGGCAACTTCGCCAAGCAGGGTCTGGCGAAGTGGGACACGATCACCAATCGCTACGGCATCCGCCCGCAACAGCAGTTCGACGTGTCCAAAGGCAAGAACGCCACCGACATGGCGATGACGATCGACGCGATCGACCTGCTCTACCAGGGCAAGGTGGATGGCTTCGGGATCATGAGCAGCGACAGCGATTTCACCCCCTTGGTCACCCGGCTGCGGCAGGACGGGATCGTCGTGTACGGCTTCGGCAGCGCCAAGACCCCGCAGGCCTTCAAGTCGGTCTGCACCCGCTTCATCGACGTCGACCAGCTGATCAAGACCAGCCAGGCGCAGGAAGCCGCGCCCACTGCTACGTCGCAAAACGACGCCGCGCAGAACCTGGCGGCGGATACCGAGCTGATGGAGCTGATCGGCGCCGCCTACAAGGAAGCCAAGCGGGACGAGGAAGGCTGGGCTCGGGTCCAGCAGGTCGGCCAGATCGCCGGCAACCGCTCGAGCTTCGACGTGCGCAACTACGGCTTCAGCAGCCTGTCGTCGATGTTCCGCTCCCTGCCCAACTTCAAGGTCGAGCGCCGCGAGGGCGCCGAGTTATGGGTCAAGCGACTGCGCTGAAAAAAAGGGGCGCGAACCCAGCTGGATCCGCGCCCCGTTTTGTAGTCGGATTCGATGCTTACTGCGTCGGCGCCTTGCCGCCCTGCGCGGCGTAGAGCGCCCACAACTGCGCGATCGGCTGGCGCGGGCCTTGCACCTTGGCGAACGTCGCCTGCGCCTCGGCATACTTGCCCTGATCAGCCTGCGCGATGCCGAGGCGGGTCAGCACTCGTCCGGTATCGACGCCCGGCTTGGCGAGCGCGAGCGTGTAGAATTGCTCCGCATCGACCGGCTTCTGGTAGCTGAGGAACGCGTCACCCGCCGCCATCAGCGTCGCCGCGGTCGCGCTCGCCGCCTTGGCATCGGCCGCCAGCTTGGGCAGGTCCGCGGTATCGGCTGCCACCCGGCCCGCCGAAATCTTGTCCGCTTCGGACACGAACACGTCGCTCTTCTGCAGCTTGCCGGCGTCGATCCCCGCCTTGATGATCCGCTGGGTCTCACCCGGCAGGCGGCGCGCATCGACCGCCGAGATGTAGTCGACATAGTCGCGTTCGGTCTGCAGCGTGCCGGTACGGTCTGCCAGGCGGAGCACGTCGAGCAGTTCCTGACCGTCGAAGCCGCCGATGTTGCGCTGCACCGAAATTGCGTTGGTCCAGCTCGCACGGGTCGGATAGAGCTGCGCGTAGAGCAAGGCGAACTTGCCGGCCTGAGCGTCGAGATTGGCGTTGTAGGCCTTGCTGAAGCCGTACTTCAGCCAGTCTTCCGGGACGGTCTGGCCCGCGGCAACCTTCTTGGCGATCGCCTTGTCCAGCACGTCGATGCCGCCCGGGACCTGGTTGTCGTTGAAGAACGCATTGGCGAGCAGCCAGTCGGTGTCACCGGTGAAGCCCGCCGCGATCGCCTGCTGGGTGAAGGTGCGCGCGGCGGCGTAGTCCTTCGAATTATAGGCGAGCTCGGCCGAGGCGTAGAGCAAAGTGCCCTTGTCGTTGATCAGCACGCTGTTGCTGGCGATCATCTGGGCGACGCCCTCGCGCTGCATCGCAAGGTCCTTCGACGCGAGACCGATGTTGTACATCGTCTGGCCGGCGGTGAACTTGTCGTCGGCGGTCTGCGCGGCGGCCTGCAGCGCGGGCAGATTCGCCTTCATCGTGGTGATGTCGCCCTTCGCCTTGATGACGTCGTAGAACGGCTTGTAGGCGGCCTGGAACGGCTTGGAGAATTCGGTCTTCGGACCGGCCGGCTGCTCCTGCTTCTTGGCGGCCTGGGCGGGCGCGGCGAGCGTCAGCGCGGCGCCGGTCGACAGCGCGATCGCGAGGGCGAAGCGCGACACGGCGCCAGGCTTGCGGAAAAAGGTCATCGAGTGGTCTCCCATGAGTGGATGGACGGCCAGGTCATTACGGCCCTTTGCCGGACAAGCGCGCCAATACGCCTCGCGCCGGACAATGCAATTGTCTCTAGAGATCGGGCCGTGAACGCGCTTTGAACGGGGCTGTCAGCCGCCGCTCAGCGGTTGCTTTGAGCCACCCGCATTCTTATGTGGAAAAGACCGTCCGGATCGCCGGCTTGGTACCCTCCAAACTGGCAGTTCCGGCCCCCTTCCCCTAGGCTTTTTGCCGTCCGCAGCGCGATGTTCCGCGCGCCACATAGAAAACGAAAACATTGGCTGACGATACCGAAACCCTGACCCCGCCGAACCCGGCTGAATACGCTCGCATCGACATCGTCGACGAGATGAAGACGAGTTACCTCGATTACGCGATGAGCGTAATCGTGGCGCGCGCGCTGCCCGACGTGCGCGACGGTTTGAAGCCGGTCCACCGGCGCATCCTGTTCGCCAGCAACGAAGGCGGCTTCGTCGCCGGCCGGCCCTATCGTAAGAGCGCCAAGATCGTCGGCGACGTGATGGGCAACTACCACCCGCACGGCGACAGCGCGATCTACGACGCGCTCGCCCGCATGGTGCAGCCGTGGTCACTGCGCGTGCCGCTGATCGACGGCCAGGGCAACTTCGGGTCGATGGACCCCGATCCCCCGGCGAGCATGCGCTATACCGAAGCGCGGCTGGCGCGGGTGGCGAACAGCCTGCTCGACGATCTCGACAAGGACACCGTCGATTTCACCGACAACTACGACGGTTCGCGCAAAGAGCCGACAGTGCTGCCGGCGCGCTTCCCCAACCTGCTGGTCAACGGCGCGGGCGGCATCGCGGTCGGCATGGCGACCAACATCCCGCCGCATAACCTCGGTGAAGTGATCGACGGCTGCCTCGCGCTGATCGACAATCCCTTGATGGCGCCGGATGAGCTGATGGAGATCATCCCGGGGCCGGACTTCCCGACGGCGCCGTTGATCCTCGGCAAATCGGGCGCGCGCAACGCTTACATGACCGGGCGTGGATCGATCCTCATGCGCGCCCGGCATGAGATCGAGCGCGGCAGGGGTGATCGCGAGTCGATCGTGTTCACCTCGATCCCCTATCAGGTCGGCAAGGCGGGCCTGGTCGAGAAGATCGCCGAGGCTGCGAAGGACAAGCGGATCGAGGGCATCTCCGACATCCGCGATGAATCGAACCGCCAGGGCGTGCGCGTGGTCATCGACCTCAAGCGCGATGCCACGGCGGAAGTCGTGCTCAACCAGATCTGGCGGCACACCCCGGCGCAGGCGAGCTTCCCGGCCAACATGCTGGCGATCCGCGGCGGGCGGCCGGAAACGCTGGGCCTCAAGGACATCTTGCAGGCGTTCATCACCTTCCGCGAGGAGGTGATCACCCGCCGCACCAAGTTCGAGCTCAACAAGGCGCGCGAGCGGGCGCACATCTTGCTCGGCCTGGTGATCGCGGTCAGCAACATGGACGAAGTGGTCGCGATGATCCGCGGCTCGCGCAATCCAGCCGAGGCGCGCGCCGCGCTGCTCGCCAAGGAATGGCCGATCGGCGACATCGCGCAGTACATCGCATTGGTCGAGGCGATCGAGCCGAGCGCTGAAGAGCACGGCGGCACCTACCGCCTGTCCGAGCGCCAGGTGCGTGCGATCCTCGAGCTGCGCCTCCACCGCCTCACTGCGCTCGGCCGCGACGAGATCGGCGACGAGCTCAAGGCACTGGCCGAAGCGATCGAGGGTTATCTCGCCATCCTCGGCGACCGCGCGAAGCTGTACGACGTGATGCGCGGCGAGCTCATCGAGATCCGCGATCTCTACGCCACTCCGCGCCTCAGCGAGATCGCGCCCGCGTGGGACGGTCTCGAAGACGAAGACCTAATCGAGCGCGATGAGATGGTCGTGACCGTCACCCTCGACGGGTACATCAAGCGCACGCCGCTCTCGACTTTCCGCGCGCAGAACCGCGGCGGCAAGGGCCGCGCCGGGATGGCGACAAAGCAGGAAGACGCGGTGTCGAACATGTTCGTCACCAGCACGCACAATCCGGTGCTGTTCTTCTCGACCGCGGGCAAGGTCTATCGCTTGAAGGTCTGGCGTCTGCCCGAGGGCGGGCCCGCCACACGCGGCCGGCCGATCGTCAACCTGCTGCCCGCGCTCGACGACGGCGAGACGATCGCCGCAGTGTTGCCGCTGCCCGAGGATGAAAGCACCTGGGGCGCGCTCACCGTGGTGTTCGCGACCGCCAAGGGTAATGTCCGGCGCAACAGCATGGATGCGTTCGCCAACATCCCGTCGAACGGCAAGTATGCGATGCGGTTTGAGGACGGCAGCGCGGACCGTCTGATCGGGGTCGCGCTGCTGGAAGCGGGCGACGATGTGCTGCTCGCGACCAAGTGCGGCAAGGCGATCCGCTTCGATGGCGAGGACGTGCGCGAATTCGTCAGCCGCACCAGCACCGGCGTGCGCGGGATGCGGCTGCTGGGCGAGGACGAGGTCGTCTCGCTGTCGATCCTGCACAAGGTCGGCACCGCGGCCGAGGAGCGCGAGCAGTACCTGCGGTTCGCGCCGTGGAAGGCGGAGAAGGAAGGTGACCCTGATCTGTCGTCCGAGCGCTTCGCCGAACTAGCCGAGAAGGAGCAGTTCATCCTCACCGTCTGCGCCAACGGCTACGGCAAGCTGTCCTCGGCCTACGAGTACCGGCGTACCGGCCGCGGCGGCCAGGGCATCACCAACATCGACAACATCGACCGCAACGGTCCGGTGGTCGCGAGCTTCACCGCGACGCAGGCCGACCAGCTCATGCTGGTGACCGACCAGGCTAAGCTCATCCGCATCGGCCTCGATTCGCTGCGAGTGATCGGCCGTGCGAGCGCGGGCGTGCGGCTGTTCAACGTCGCGGACAACGAACACGTGGTCAGCGCGGTGCGCCTCGACGAGGAAGCCGAGCCTGAGAACGAAGCCGAAGAGGCGATCGTCGAGGAGATGCTCGCGCGCGATGCCGAGGAGACCCGGCCCGAGACGACGCCGCAAAGCGACGCCGACATGACCGGCGAGCCCGACGAGGAATGATGCGGGTCGAGCCCTCCGGCGAGGCATGCGGCGCGGTGGTCACCGGCGTCGACATCGCCGAGGAGCTCACCGCTGACCTCGTTGCCCAAATCCGCGCCGCATGGCTCGAGCACCGCGTGCTCGCCTTCCGCGACCAGGCGATGGACGACGACGCGCTCGAGCGCTTCACCATCGCCATGGGCGGGTTCGGCGAGGACCCGTTCTTCGCCCCGATCGAGGGCCACAGTCACATCGCCGCCATTCGCCGCGAGGCCGACGAGACCAGCCCGCTCTTCGCGGAGAACTGGCACAGCGACTGGAGCTTTCTCGCCCAACCGCCCGCCGGCACCTGCCTGCTGGCGGTCGATATCCCGCCGGTGGGCGGTGACACGCTATTCGCCGATCAGCACTCCGCGTGGGAAGCCCTCCCTGCCGAGCGCCGACGCCAGCTCGAAGGCCTGACCGCGATCCACAGCGCGCGGTATGCCTACGCGCCCAAGGGCACCTATGGCGAGGGCGACAAGGGGCGTTCGATGGACATCCGCCCCAGCGAAACCGCGATGGCGATGCAGAGCCATCCGCTGATCGCCACGCACCCCGAGACCGGCCGCCGCGGGTTCTTCAGCGCGCTCGGCTATATCATCGGCATTGAGGGCATGCCCGAGGACGACGCGATGCCGCTACTTCGCGAGCTCTACGCGTGGCAGACGCGCGACGAGTTCGTCCATCGCCGCACCTGGGAGCCGGGCATGCTGGTCATCTGGGACAACCGCGCCGTCCTCCACCGGGCCACCGGCGGCTACGAAGGCCACCGCCGGGAATTGCACCGCACGACGATCGCGGCGCAAGCCTAGGCGCGGTGATCCCGCCGCACAGTGCGTATGACGCCCGTGCAGATGAGAAGCTGGCCCGCGTAATACAGCGGCCAGACCAGCCAGCCGGTCACGCTTTCATCGAGCACGCCGCCGAGGCGGGCGAAAATCAGCAGGTCGCTCACCACGAACATCAGCGCGCCGATGCCGACGTTGTAGCGGCTGAACCGGCTGAGCCACGCGGTCGCCGCCATCCCGCCGAGCGCGGTGGCGTAGATCACCGCCATCGGATCTCGCGCGAGCAGCCACGCAGAGAGCGGCACGCCGACGAATAGCGCCGCCGCTGCGGCCTTTTGCGTCGACGAGGTCTGCGGCCGCCGGTTGCTGAGGTAAAGCGCGATGGCGATCAGGTGGGACAGCAGGAAAAACGCGCCGCCCGCGACCGTGCTCAGCTCCAGTGCCACGTCGCCGGTCGCTCCAGCGGCCATCACCGCGGCGATCATCCGCGCATCGCGCGCGTTGCTGCGCGACAGCGCGTAGCCCGCGAGCGCCGCCACCGACGCACCCTTGAGCACGATTTTGAAAGTGCCGCCCGGTGCGCCATCGGCGACCAGCCAGAAGGCGATGGCGAGCGCGATGCCCGCCACCAGCCACGGCCGGCTCTCGATCAATGCACGTTTCGGCATGGCTTCCCCTTCCCCGGTGCGCGCAACTGCCCTTGAACAGCACGGGGTGCAAGTTCTAGGCGGCGCGGAATGGCGCATGACATCCACATCATCGGCGGCGGCCTCGCGGGCAGCGAAGCGGCTTGGCAGCTCGGCCGACGCGGTTTTCGCGTGCGGCTGTCGGAAATGCGCGGCGGCGGCGACACGACGCCGGCGCATCAGGGCGCCGGGCTGGCGGAACTGGTGTGCTCGAACTCGTTCCGCTCAGACGACAGCGAGAAGAACGCGGTCGGCCTGTTGCACTACGAAATGCGCGCGCTCGACAGCCTGATCATGCGCGCGGGCGAGGTGGCCCGCGTGCCGGCCGGATCGGCGATGGCGGTCGACCGCGATGTGCTGTCGGCCGAAGTCGAACGCGAACTGGCGGCGTTGCCGAACGTGGAGATCGTGCGCGAGCGGATCGATGCCCTCCCCGACGCTGGCATGACGATCGTAGCCACGGGTCCGCTCACCGCCGCCTCGCTCGCGCAGAGCATCGCCGGAGCCACCGCGCAGGACAGCCTCGCGTTCTTCGATGCGATCGCGCCGATCGTGCATCGCGACAGTATCGACATGGACGTCTGCTGGATGGCCGCGCGCTGGGACAAGGGCGGCAAGGACTACGTCAACTGTCCGCTGAACCGCGAGCAGTACGACGCATTCGTCCAGGGCTTGCTCGACGGCGAGAAGACCGAATTTCGCGAATGGGAAGCCAGCACCCCCTACTTCGAAGGCTGCATGCCGATCGAGGTCATGGCGGCGCGTGGTCCGGAAACGCTGCGCTTCGGGCCAATGAAGCCGGTCGGCCTTGACAACCCCCACTGGGCGACGGCCGAGCATCCGAACGGGCGCTGGCCCTACGCCGTTGTGCAACTGCGGCAGGACAACAAGCTCGGCACCTTGTGGAACATGGTCGGCTTCCAGACCAAGCTGAAGCACGCCGAGCAGGTGCGGCTGTTCCGCACCATTCCGGGGCTGGAGAATGCCGAGTTCGCGCGGCTCGGCGGGCTGCATCGCAATACCTTCCTCAATTCGCCGACCGTGCTCGACCGCCAGTTGCGGCTGAAGGGCGCGGAGCACGTTCGCTTCGCCGGGCAGATCACCGGCTGCGAGGGTTACGTCGAAAGTGCCGCGGTCGGTCTGATGGCGGGAATGATGGCTGCGTCCGAGCTGGCGGGAGACGAATGGCGCTCGCCCCCGCGCACCACCGCGCTGGGCGCGCTCCTCGCCCACATTACCGGCGATGCCGAGGCGGAGACCTTCCAGCCAATGAACGTGAACTTCGGCCTGTTTCCCCCGCTGCCCGACGTCCGCAAGAAGGCGCGCAAGGAGGCGTACACCGAGCGCGCGAAGGCCGACCTGGCCGAATGGATCGGTGAGCGCGTGGCCGAACTCGCCTAACAGCTACAGCCGGGCTTGCGTTTCGCGGGTTTGGGCGCGGTCGTGGCAAATTCGGCCAGGTCAAGCTCGCGATTGCGGTTTCTGTCGGCCTGATCGAAGCGCTGCGCGGTCGCGACCGCCCACTCCTCGAAATCGAGCAGGTTGTTGCCGTCCTTGTCGAGCTTGCGGAACGCGTCGCTGCGGGTGGACAGCATCTCGTTTCGCGTAATTCGCCGGTCACGATTGCGGTCGTAGCGGAAGAAGCGCTGCTCTTCCTTGCTGAGCTCCGTCGCTTGCGGCGGCGCAGGACCGCGCAGATTCTGTGCGGCGCCGGTCGGCAAGTCGTCCGGTGAAGGCTTGGCCGGCTGCGCCATCGGCGGCGGCGCGCCTTGCTCGACCTCGGCCCGGCCCTGCCACCAGAACAGGCCGATCCCGACCAGGACGAGCGTAATGAATCCGCCCAGAATCAACCGGTTCATGCGCTGCGACCTCGCCCCATGCGCCCGTCATAAGCTAACCGCCGAACAAGCCAAGCCGCATCGCGGTCAGCGCGGCGCCGCGCCCCTCCAGCAACGGCTCCCCGCGATCGAGGGCAAGGCGCGACAGCCCGCCGAGGACCGCGAGCCCGCGCAGACTTCGTGGTCGGATCGGCGCGAGCGGCTCCTGGCGGCCGAGTGACCGGGCGAGTTCGCGCTCCTGCGCGTCCGAACTGCGCGAAGCCCGATCCGCGAACGCCCAGCACCGTCCGGCCGCCAACACGGCGAAGGAATGCGCGTCAGCTCCGACCAACTCCGCAAACGCGGCAAGCGCCCTGCCCCGCCCGTCGGCGAACCCGCTCAGCGCCGGTTCTCCCAGGGGCGCCTCACCGAGAAGCCCCTCCCAGCCATCGATCAGCGGCGTCAGTTTCGCGGCGCCGCTCCCCCACCGCGAAGCCAAGTCGGTCAACAAAGGTTCGCCCGCGGTGCCGAGTGAGGTGTCCTCGCCCAGCCGTTCGCGCCACCAGGCCAGCCGGACTTGCGCGAGCATCGGCTCGCGAGCGCGCGCCACCACGCCAGCCATCCGGCGGTCGAATTCGAACAGCGAAGCCAGCGCCGCCCGCGTCGCGCGGGGCTGCCAGGCGAGCGCGATCGCATGAGCAGGGTCGGTTTGCTGCGGGTCACTCACGGCACTCGGATGTCCGATTGCGGCACCCTTCGCAAGCGTCAGCCGGTCGGGCGCGAAGGAGGCAAGGTTCTATTAACCATGAAGTTTGGCGAAGCGCTTACCCTGCCTTCGCTATGGCGTGCCCGGACCGGCCATTTTTCTTCGCGAGGACAGCCTGATGCGGGCGATCTCCCAGTTCTTCAAGCGCTTGCGGCGCAACGAAAGCGGCAACGCGCTCATGATCGTCGCCGCCGGGGTTCCGGCGCTTATCGGCGGAGCGGGCTTTGCGGTCGACATGTCGCAGTGGTACATGTGGAAGTCGGAGCTGCAGTACGCGGTCGACCAGGCGGCGATTGCCGGCGCCTATGCGCGCACCAGCAGCGAAACCGAGGCGGACTACGCCACCCGCGCGCAGCAGGAATACACGGCCAACCTGTCGCAGACCTCCACCTTCGCGTCCGCCCCTAGCGTGACGCTCGCCAACTGGGCCACCGGTACATCGAACAGCGTCGTGGTCACTGCTTCGGCGACCAAGTCGCTGCCGTTCTCGAGCTTCCTGACCGGATCGGCGACAACCGTTCGCGTCCGTTCGCAGGCGGCTTTCGAGAAGGGCGTGACTTACACGAGCTGCCTGATCGCGGTCGATGAGGACGCCTCGGGGGCAGTGACTATCGGCGGCAGTGCGCAGTTCATTGCCGGCTGCGGCATCGCCGCGCTGTCGGACGCCGCGGAGGCGATCTCGGTCGACGGCAATCCCACGATCGATGCCGGTTGGTTGATCGCCGCGGGCGGGATCGACGAATGGTTCAAGAATAACACCGACGACAAGGTGCTGGAGAACCAAACCGGCCTGGTCGACCCGTTCAAGGATCTGGTGCCGCCGACCAACAACACGCCGCGCAGTGCGACTTGCCCCAAGGGCAAGACAACGACGACTCCGTCGACCACGACCTATGTCGCGGACAAGATCACCACGCGGACGCAGATTACGTACGTTTACTACAAGAAGAGCGGCAACAGCTACTCGACGATTACCTACAACGGATCGTTCAAGAAGACGAACGTCGATACCACCGCGACCCAGACGAACGTCACGCTGGCGTCCCTGCCGACTTCCAACACCGTCGTCACCGGACCGACCAAGTCGGACTACGACTGGATCGACGGCTCGGGCAACAGCAAGGTCTACCAACAGTCGACCACGACGACGACGGTCACCTACACCAACCCCCACGCCGTGACCACGGAGGGGACCACCACGACCGACCCCGCCCCGGCCGGCGCGCTGGTGCTGCTGCCCGGCACCTACAGCGACATGACCTTCAAGTGCGACGTCGTGTACACGAGCGGCATTTACGTGATCGACGGTGGTACGCTCACCGTCCACGCCCAATACAACCAGACCGGTTCGGGCGTGATGTTCGTGCTCAAGAACGGTGCGGGGCTCGTGATCAACGGCGGTGCGAACGTGAACCTAACCGCCATGAGCGTGTCGCAGCTCGAAGCAGCCGGCGTGACCCACGACCAGGCGGTCAAGCTCGCCGGAATGCTGATCTTCGAAGATCCCAACTCGCAAGGGAACACCGGCAACAAGTTCAACGGCAACGCCGAGACGATCCTCAACGGCACCGTCTACCTGCCCAAGAGCTCGCTCGACATCAAAGGCACCGCGGGGGTCACCGCGCAGTGTCTGATGCTGGTGGCGTCCACCATCACCATCAGCGGCAACGCCGCCATGGAGAGCTTCTGCCCGCCCAATACGGAAGCATCCGAAGACGACGCGGTGTTGAAGCTGAGGGACCGGGTGCGGCTCGTTTCGTGACGCGCATTCAAGCCTTTCTCCAGCGCCTCCGCGCGCGCGAAGACGGCACGGCCCTGATCGAGACCGCGATCGTGGCGCCGGTGCTTATCGTCCTCGCGGTCGGTGGGTTCGAAACCAGCGCGATGGTCGCCCGCCAGAGCGAGCTGCAGTCTGCCGCCGAGCAGGCGACCGAGATCGCGCTCGCGACGGTGCCGGACACGGACGCGGAGAAGACTCTGGTTCAGGAAAAGGTGGCGGCCAGCGCGGGCCTTCCGCTCCAGCACGTGGACCTCAGCTGGAAGTATCGCTGCGGCTCAGGTGCGCTCGTCGACGGCCCGACCGCGCCGTCGTGCAGCGAGGATTCGCTCAACACCTACATCGCAATCCACCTGAGCGACGAATATCAGCCGGTGTGGACCGAATGGGGCTTCGGCACGAGTTTCGAGTACCACGTGCGCCGCACGGTGCAGATTTCGTGATGCGCGGGCGCAGCCTCTTAAAGGATCGGACTGGCTCGGCGGCGATCGAGTTCGGCCTGATCGCGCCTGTCTTCCTGACCATGCTGCTCGGCGTGTTCCAGGTGGGCGTATGGATGCAATCGTATAACGCGATGCGCAATGCGATTACCGAGACTGCCCGCAGCGTGGCTGTCGAGTATCAGACCGATAACAAGCTGACAGACGTGCAGATCGAAAACACGGGCCTCGCCGTGGCGACCACCAGCCCATACCTGCTCGACCGGGACAGCATCGATATCGCTGTCGACAGCCCCACTGCGCAGTCCTTTCCCGGCGCGCGCGAATTGACGCTGACGATGACCTATCAGTTGCCGACGTTCCTCGATTTTGCCGGCATCTCGGGCCCGGAAATCTCGTATTCACGCTCCCTTTTCGTGGTCAACGAATAGCGCCCCACCCACCCGCCATTCTTAGCAGGTTAACCACTCCGCTAAGGGAAACCCACACGCCGCCCCGGCTATCCGGACAGCGTGACGGATTGCGCCCGCCCTCCCCGTACCAAGCCCCGCGGTTTTTTCGCGCGGCTGGCGCGCGACCGCGCGGGCAACACGCTGGCGATGATCGCGGCGGCGATCGCGCCGATCATGGCGATGGTCGGCGGCGGGGTCGACATGGGCCGCTCCTACCTCGCCCAGGCGCGGCTGCAGCAAGCCTGCGACGCGGGCGTGCTGGCGGCGCGCAAACGGCTTGGCTCGGAAGCGGCGGTGACCGGCACGATTCCTGAATCCACCGGCGAGATCGGCCAGCGGTTCTTCAACATCAACTTCCGCGACGGCGCCTACGGATCGACCGACCGGCGGTTCAGCATGACGCTGGACGAAGACTACTCTATTGCCGGGACCGCCAGCGTCACCGTCCCGACCACGATCATGCGCATCTTCGGCTTCAACGAAGTGCCGATCGCGGTCGATTGCCAGGCGCAAATCAACTTCAGCAACACCGACGTGATGATGGTGCTCGATGTCACCGGGTCGATGGCGCAGACCAACCCCGGAGACAGCCTGAGCAAGATCAATACGCTCAAGCAGACCGTGAAGAGCTTCTATCTCCAGCTGCAGGCGGCGAAGCAGGCCGGGACGCGGATCCGTTATGGCTTCGTGCCTTATTCGACCAACGTGAACGTCGGCGGTTTGCTGGAGGACGACTGGGTCGTCAGCACCTGGGGTTATCAATCGCGCAAGCTCTCGCCCTCCGACGTGAGCGCCAAGTGGCAGTACAAGCGGTATTCGTACGACGTGTCCAACTGGCGCGCCGACAGCAACGGCTGCATGGAAGAACGCGATACGTATGAGATCACCGACTACGACAACGTCAGTTTGACGAAGGCGCTCGATCTAGACATCGATCTGGTGCCGACAGCCGGCAAGCCGAGCACCCAGTGGCGGCCGATGTACCCGCGGCTGATCTACGCCCGGGCGCTGGAATGGAGCGGGAGCGGCAGTCTGACGAGCAACGTCGTCAACTCCGACAAGGATTTCGTTTCGGTCAGCGCGCTCGGCACTGCCGCATGCCCACCGCCGGCGATGAAGCTCACCGAGCTCGACGAAGGCGACATCGACCATTACCTTGCGACCCTCAAAGCCAGCGGAAGCACTTACCACGATATCGGCATGATCTGGGGCGGCCGGCTGATCTCGCCCACCGGGCTGTTCTCTGAGGAGAACGCTGATGTCAGCGCGAACTCGCCGACCAACCGCAACCTCATCTTCCTGACCGACGGCGAAACAGCGCCCAACGACCTCAGCTACTCGAGTTACGGTTTCGAGCCGATCGACAAGCGCCGATGGTCGAGCAATTCCTCGCTAAGCCTTACCCAACACGTCGAGCGCCGGTTCGCTTTCGTCTGCGACGAGGTGAAAAAGCGCAACGTCACCGTGTGGGTGATCGGCTTCGGTACCTCGCTCAATCCGATCATGAAAGACTGCGCGGGGCCAGGTCACTACTTCGAAGCCGCCGACGCCGTGGAGCTCAACGCAAGCTTCGCCACCATCGCCAAGAACATGAGCCGGTTGAGGATCGAGCGGTGAGCGCGCACCTCACCCGGGACGAGCGCGGCACGACGCTCGTCGAGTTCGCGCTGATCGCGCCGGTGCTGCTGATGCTGCTGCTCGGCATGTTCGAGATGGGCTACAACTATTACATGCAGTCGCAGCTGCAGGGCGCGGTGCAGAAGGCGGCGCGCGATTCCACCGTGCAGGCGGTCGCCGGCAACACCGCCGCGATCGACGCCAAAGTGAGCGCGGCGGTGCACGCGATCGTCCCTGATGCCCGTCTGACGTTCTCGCGCCGCGCATACTCCAGCTTCAGCGACGTGCACCGGGCTGAGGATTATACCGACATCGACAAGAACGGCGCGTGCAACGACGGCGAGCCGTTCGAAGACGCCAACGGTAACGGCCAGTGGGATGAGGATCGCGGCTCAGCAGGCGGCGGGGGCGCGCGCGACGCGATCCTCTACGTGGTCCAGGTCAGCTACCACCGCGCCTTCGCGGCCGCGGAGATTGTTGGGCTATCGGACACCTACACCACCGAAGCGGTGACGGTGCTGCGGAACCAGCCGTGGGACGCGCAGGAAGTGCACAGCGCGGTGGGCAATTGCCCATGACCGGGTTTCTCCGCTCCTTCCGGCGCCTGCTATGTCACCGCTCCGGCGTGGCGATGACCGAGTTTGCGCTCTCCGCGCCGCTACTGATGACGGCGGGCCTGTGGGGCGTGGAAACCGCCAACCAGGCGATCGTGCAGATGCGGATCAACCAGATCGCGGTGCTGATCGCCGACAATGCCTCGCGCGTCGGTGAGAACTCGCTGCTTGGCAAGGCGGAGATCTACGAGAGCGATATCAACGACGTGCTCTACGGCGCGCACGTCCAGGGTGGCGACGCGTTCGAGTTCTACGATCACGGCCGGGTGATCCTGTCGAGCCTCGAGGTCGTGCCCGACACCGAGAATCAACAGTACATCCACTGGCAGCGCTGCATGGGCCAACTGCACCAGTTGTCGACCTATGGCCATGCCGGCGACGGCCTCGACGGCAGCCTCGCCGGCATGGGCCCGCCGGGCGAGGAGATCGTGGCGTTCGACGACGAGGCGGTGATGTTCGTCGAGGTCGCCTATGTCTACCAGCCGCTCATCTCGAGCGCCTTCACCAGCGCCGGCACGCTAAAGGCGACCGCCGCCTTCAACGTGCGCGAGAACCGCGACCTGACAGACATTCACCAGCGCGACCCGGCCGATCCCGACCCGATCGCGAGCTGCGACAAGTACGAAGGCGTCGCCGACTACTACCAGTAGGCGTCAGCCGCGGTAGCAGACCTTCTTCGCGGCGGCGACGATCCGGTCGCTGTCGATCAACGCCAGCGCCTCGAGGTTAGCAGCATAGGGCAACGGCACGTCCTCGTCGGTCACTCGCAAGACGGGCGCGTCGAGGTGGTCGAAGCCCTCCTCCATCGCGATGGCGATGATTTCGGACGAGATCGAGCAGGTCGGCCAGCCTTCTTCCGCCACGATCATGCGGTTGGTCTTGGCCAGGCTCTCGAGCACAGTCGCCTTATCGAGCGGGCGCAGGGTTCTGAGGTCGATGACTTCGGCATCGATGCCCTCGACGACGAGCTTCTCCGCCGCTTCGAGCGAGAGACCGACGCCGATCGAGTAGCTGACGATGGTCACGTCCTTGCCGGGCTTCACGACCCGCGCCTTGCCGATCGGCAGGACGTGGTCGTCGAGGTCGGGGATGTCGAACGTGCGGCCATAGACCAGCTCGTTCTCGAGGAAGACCACCGGGTCTTCGCTACGGATCGCGGCCTTGAGCAGGCCCTTGGCGTCGGCCGCGTCGTACGGCGCGATGACGATCAGGCCGGGGACGCTGGCGTACCACGGACCGTAGTTCTGGCTGTGCTGCGCGCCGACCCGGCTCGCCGCTCCGTTGGGGCCGCGGAACACGATCGGGCAGCGCATCTGGCCGCCCGACATGTAGTTGGTCTTGCCGGCCGAGTTCACGATGTGGTCGATCGCCTGCATCGCGAAGTTGAAGGTCATGAACTCGACAATCGGGCGCAGGCCGCCCATCGCGGCGCCGCTGCCGATGCCGGCGAAGCCGTACTCGGTGATCGGGGTGTCGATCACCCGCTTGGGGCCGAATTCGTCGAGCAGGCCTTGGGTGACCTTGTAGGCGCCCTGATACTGCGCGACTTCCTCGCCCATCACGAACACGCGCTCGTCGCGGCGCATTTCCTCGGCCATCGCGTCGCGCAGGGCTTCGCGGACGGTGACGGTTTTCATCGCCGTGCCTTCGGGCACCTCCGGATCGCGCGCCGGGCCCTTGTTGTGGAACTGGTGCTCGATCTCGGCGCGGTGCGCGGTGGCGGTGGGCGAAGGTTCAGGCGCTTCGGACTCCGCGGCCTTTTGCTCGACGGCAGGCTGCGCCGGGGCTTCGTGAGCGGGAGCGGGAGCGGGTGCTTCCCCGCCCTCACCTGCCATCGTTGCGATGACTTCACCGACCTTTACGTTCTCGGTGCCCTCGGGAACGAGGATCTTGCCGATCGTGCCTTCGTCGACCGCCTCGAATTCCATCGTTGCCTTGTCGGTCTCGATCTCGGCGATCACGTCGCCCGAGTGGACCTCGTCGCCTTCCTTGACCAACCACTTGGCGAGCGTGCCCTCTTCCATCGTCGGCGAGAGCGCGGGCATCTTGAGTTCGAGCGCCATCAGTAGCTCTCCACCAGCACGTCGGTGTAGAGTTCGGCCGGCGCCGGCTCGGTCGAGCTTTCTGAGAAGTCGGCCGCTTCCGACACCTGGGCGCGGATGCGCTTGTCGATGTCCTTCAACTCGTCCTCGCTGCGGCCGCGGTCCATCAGTTCCTTCTTCGCCCGCTCGATCGGGTCGTTGTGTTCGCGCTGGTCCTGCACCTCCTCGCGGGTGCGATACTTCGCCGGGTCGGACATCGAGTGGCCGCGGTAGCGATAGGTGTTGAGCTCCATCAGCACCGGGCCGTTACCCTCGCGCACGTGCTTGAAGGCGACTTCGGCCGCCTGACGCACCTCGAGTACGTCCATCCCGTTCACGTCCATGCCGGGGATGCGGAACGCGGTGCCGCGGCGATAGAACTCGGTCTCCGCGCTCGAACGCGCTGTGCTGGTGCCCATCGCGTACTGGTTGTTCTCGATCGCGAAGACGATCGGCAGCTTCCACAGCGATGCCATGTTGAAGGTCTCGTAGACCTGGCCCTGGTTCGCTGCGCCGTCGCCGAAGTAGGCGAGGCACAGCCCACCATCGTTCCGATACTGGTGCGCCAGCGCCAGCCCGCCGCCGAGCGCGACCTGCGCGCCGACGATGCCGTGGCCGCCGTAGAACTTATGCTCGGTCGAGAACATGTGCATCGACCCGCCCTTGCCCTTGCTGATCCCGGCCTCGCGCCCGGTCAGCTCGGCCATGATGACCTTGGGGTCGATGCCGTAGGCGAGCATGTGGCCGTGATCGCGGTAGCCGGTGATCACGCTGTCCTTGTCCGCGTCGAGCGCGCTCTGCAGCCCGATCGCGACCGCTTCCTGTCCAATGTAGAGGTGGCAGAAGCCGCCGATCAGGCCGAGGCCATAGAGCTGGCCGGCGCGTTCCTCGAACCGGCGGATCAGCAGCATCTGCTCGTAGAATTTCAGCAGTTCGTCGTCGCTCGCCTGATAGCGCGGCGCCTTCGCGTGCGTCTGCTGGAGCGAATGGAGCACGAAATCGGCGTTGCCCGAAACGTCGGCGGTCGGCGTGGCGGCTGACGGCGCGCTGGCTTTGCCCTTGCTGGCTGGTTTGGCCAAGGTTGATCCTCGTTGTCTTCTCGCCGGGGAGGTGGCGTGCGGGCTTGCCTATGGCGCATGCCCCCAGCCCGCGCAATCCGCGTGGAGATGAAATTGCCGTAGCGGAATTTGGTGCCCGAAGGCGGCGATCAGCCGCCGGGCTTGAGGATCAGCACGACCTCGTCCGGGTGCAGGACGTTGAGGTTCTTGCGGATCAGTTCGCTGCTGAGATCCGGGTCGGCGTGGTTCGGATCGAGCAGGTTGACCTGCTGCTTGAGCTCGTTGCGCTGGTGGGTCAGCTTGGCGATCTCGGCCCGGCGCTGGTCGAGCAGGCGCAGATTCTCGCCCCAGGCGAGGAAACCGCTCGGCCCGGCGATGGCCAGACCGCCCAAAAGCAGCAGCGCCGACAGGGCGATCCCCTGCGTGAGCCGTTCCTTGGGAGAGGTGATCGTGTGGCCTTCGCGTGTCACGAAGCGACAGAATCACAGTTAACCGCGCGATTCAAGTGTATTGTGCCCGCGAATTGCGAAATCGGTTGAAGACTCGCCAATTGTGCTGTCCGCACGGCGCTGAGCGGTTAGAAATGGGGTCATGAAGTCACGCCGGATAGTTCGCTGGGTCGTATCGGCACTGGGTGTCGTCGTAGCGGTCCTACTGATTCGCCAGTTCGGAGGCAGCGAAACTGTCGAGCATGATGGCCTGACGTTCGCTGCGCCGGAGCTTGCCGAAGCTTTGGAGCTAGGAGCGGAAAGCAACGATCTGAGAGTATTGGCGAAGTTTGCCAACACCGACGGCGCACCATGCCGCGCGTTCCTGGCAGCGGACATCTCAGGCATCGCCTGCAAGGAGCGCGGCGGTTGGCACATGCGGGTCACCCGCGGCGGCGTGTCGCTCGACGATCCGGCCGCCGTTGCCGCAACCGAGGAGGCGCTTCGCCAAAGGGCTGCGGAAATCGCCGCTCAATAGCTCCGCGGCAATCCGAGCACGTGCTCGGCTAGATAGGACAGGATCAGGTTCGTGCTGATCGGCGCCACGGTGTAGAGCCGGGCCTCGCGGAACTTGCGCTCGACATCGTACTCCTCGGCGAAGCCGAAGCCGCCGAAGGTCTGGACGCACATGTCGGCCGCTTCCCAGCTCGCTTCGCTCGCCAGCAGCTTTGCCATGTTGGCTTCGGCGCCGGGATTGCCACCCGCGTCGTACACCTGTGCGGCGTGGTGGACCATCAGCTCAGCCGCTCGCATCCGCGCATAACACCGCGCGATAGGGAACTGAATTCCCTGGTTTTGTCCGATCGGCCGGCCGAATACCTGGCGGTCGCTGGCATAGCCGGTCGCCTTCTCGATGAACCACTTGGCATCGCCGACGCACTCGGCCGCGATCAGGATGCGCTCGGCGTTCATGCCTGACAGGATGTAGCGGAAGCCCTTCCCCTCCTCGCCGACCAAGGCGCTCGCCGGAATGCGCAGGTCGTCGAAGAACACCTCGGTGGTCGAATGATTCATGAGCGTGCGAATTGGCTTGATCGTCAGACCGTTACCGATCGCTTCTCGCATGTCGACGAGGAAGATTGATAGCCCTTCGGTGCGCTTCTCGACCTCCTCGCGCGGGGTCGTTCGCGCGAGAAGCAGCAAGAGGTCGGAATGCTCGGCGCGGCTGGTCCAGATCTTCTGGCCGTTGACGACATAGTGATCGCCGTCCCGCACCGCGCGCGTCTTGAGCGATAGCGTATCGGTACCGCTCGTCGGCTCCGACACACCGAAGGCCTGCAGCCGCAGTTCGCCGCTAGCGATGCCCGGCAGGTACCGGGCCTTCTGCTCGGCGCTGCCGTACCGCAGCAGTGTGTTCATGATGTACATTTGCGCGTGTGCGCTGGCGCCGTTGCAGCCGGCGGCCTGGATTTCCTCCATGATCACCGCCGCCGCATCGAGCATGAGCCCGCTGCCCCCGAATTCCTCCGGGATCAGCGCGGCGAGGAAGCCCGCGCGCGTGAGGGCGTCGACGAACTCACCCGGGTACGCGCGCTCGCGATCCTTCGCGCGCCAATATTCGCCGGGAAACTCTTCGCATAGCGCCCGCACGGCACGCCGGATTTCATCGAGGTCATCACGCTGTTCCATGACCTTTGCCTAGCGGCCACCGAGAGAAGCACAATCCTGTCGTTGTCACCCTTGGCCCCAACGACTAAGCCGCCCTCCGGGGCGCCCGTAGCTCAGCAGGATAGAGCACCAGATTCCTAATCTGGGGGCCACAGGTTCGAATCCTGTCGGGCGCACCACCTATTCGGCCGGGTAAACCAATGCCCTGCCCTCCGGTTTCGCCGCCACCGTCATCTTCGCGGGCTCAACGCGGTCAGCCCCCATGAGGTGCAGTACCTCGCGCCCCTCGGCGAGCAGGTAATCGGCGACAAACCGCCGATGACAGCGCCACCAGACCGCCTCGGAGCACATCACCGCGCAGCGCCGATCGCGGCTGAGGTCACGCAGTTGCGCGAGACCGGCGTGGAACTCGTCCGACAGCGCGTAGTCGGCGTAGTTGTGGAAGCTCTGATTGGTCCAGAACGCGTTGATCTCGGGCGGCACCGCCTTCGATTTGGGCCGCCGGCCGCCGAGTTCGGCTATCCGCACATGGCCGATTTGATAGGCGGCGAGTGTCTCCGGCAGGGTGTCGAGGTTGTACTGCGGATTCGTGCGCGAGCGCGGTGTGCTGCGGATATCGACCAGCAACTCGACTGGTCCGCAGCGCAGGAGGTCGACGAACTCTTCGATCGTGCGCGTGGAATGGCCGACGGTGAACACCGGGAGCGTCACGCGAGCGCCTCGCGCACCGCCTTGCGCAGGACGGGGAACACCTCGTCGACGAACCAGGGGTTTTGCGCAATCCAATGCCGCGACCGCCACGACGGGTGCGGCAGCGGGATGACGCTCGGCAGGTGCTCGCGGAAGTTTCGCACCCGCTCGCCCATCTTGCCGGGACCGAGCTCCGCGATTTGCGCGTATGATCCGATGAGCAGGGTCAGCCGCAGGTCGCTCAACTGGTTCAGCAAACGGCCGCGCCAGAGCGGCGCGCATTCGGACCGTGGCGGTGCGTCTCCGCTCGCGCCGCGTCCCGGATAGCACAGCCCCATCGGGACGATCGCGAACTTGGCCGGATCATAGAACTCTTGCCGCGAGACGCCGAGCCATTCACGCAAGTGATCGCCCGAGGCATCGTCGAATGGCACGCCGCTGTGGTGCACCTTGGTCCCGGGCGCCTGGCTGGCGATCAGGATGCGGGCGCTGGGTGAAATCTGCAGAACCGGCCGCGGCCCGAGCGGCAGCGCCTCGCTGCACACGCGGCAGGCACGGATCTCATCCAGCAGGCTGTCGAGCGACTCCACGTTGCGTCACTGGATTTCATCCGGCGGTGCGACCGGAAATGGGAGCGGCGATACCGCGATGCCTTCATCCGCCAGCGCAGCCGCTTCGTCGCGGGTGGCCTGACCATGGATAGTCGAGTGCGGTCGTTCGCCATAATGCATGGCTCCGCTTTCCTCGGCGAACCGCGTCCCGACCCAAGTGCTGTCCTGCAGCGCCTTGGCCTGCGCGGTAGCAAGCGCTTCCATCGCCCGAACGACTTCCGGCGGGAGCTTGCCGGTCACTGCGTTCGCCGCCGGCGCCATCTCCGCCCGCGTGTTGCCCTTGGCGGGGACGGCGGGGGCCATCGGCGCCTTCGCGATCTCCGCCGAACTGCAGTGCGGACAGGCGACGAGCCCCCGTGCCTGCTGGTCGGCAAACGCGCCCGACGAGGCGAACCAGCCTTCGAAGCGGTGTCCTTCAGCGCAAACGAGGTCGAATACGATCATCAGCCGTCAGGTGGCGATGGCGCGGCGGTTGGCAAGGCTGGGGAGCTGGGCTCGCACCTCCGCAATGCGCGCGGGGTCGATCTCGGCAAAGCCGACGCCGGGCGCCTCGCCGCCCATGTCGAGCAGCACTTCGCCCCACGGGTCGATGACCAGGCTGTGCCCGTATGTGCGCCGGCCATCCTGGTGCTCGCCCACCTGGGCAGCGGCAACGACATAGGCGCTTGCTTCGACTGCTCGAGCTCGCTGGAGCAAGTGCCAGTGCGCCTTGCCGGTGGGCACCGTGAAGGCAGCTGGGATCGCGATGACGTCGCACCTGCGCTGCCCAAGTGCTTCGAACAGCGCGGGAAAGCGGATGTCGTAGCAGACGGTGAGGCCGAGCGTGCCCACCGGGGTTTCGGCGCTGACGACCTCGGCGCCCGGTTCGTAAGCGTTCGATTCGCGCCAGCTTTCGCCGCTCGCGAGATCGACATCGAACATGTGCATCTTGTCGTAGCGGGCCGTAACCTGACCTTGGTCGTCAATGAGTAGCGACCTGTTAGCCCAACGTCCGTTGTCGTTGACCACGGCGAGTGAACCGAGCGCGATCCACATGCTGTGCCGAGCAGCGGCCTCGCGAGCGGCGGCGAGCACCGGGTTGTCGGCCTCGGGCACGATATGCGTGGCCGCCCGTGCCCGATCCCGATCGAGCAGACCGCTCATCTCGGGCGTGAACAGCATGGCCGCCCCACCCGCTGCGGCCTCAGCAGCAGCGTCGACGATCGTGCGCGCATTCGCCGCCGGGTCGATCCCCGCGGTCATCTGCAGCACCGCGAGACGGGTCATCCGCCGGCCAGCAGCGGATCGAGCTTGCCCGCGGCGTCGAGCGCGTGGAGATCATCCGAGCCACCGACGTACGTCTCGCCGATGAAGATCTGCGGCACCGTGCGCGCCATCGGTGCGCGAGCGAGCATCTCGTCGCGCTTGGGGCCGCCCATGGTGATGTCGTGCTCGGTGTACTCAACGCCCTTGTGGTCTAGCAGGCGCTTGGCGCGAAAGCAGAAACCGCAGCCGAACTTGGTGTAGATCACGACTTCCGGGCTGGCCATTTCTCGTCCTTCAATTCGCGCCGCGCGGACCCCTTGAACCGTCCGACCGGGCGACTAGATTTCCTGTGCCGATCCGTGCCGCAGAGCGGGCGGAAAGGCAATTGCGACGGGCGCCAAGCGGGCTCGCCGCCTTTGGTTCAAATTGCTCATTGGAGGATTTGTTTCATGTCACGTCTCGATTTCACCCCCTATCGCCGGACCACCGTCGGCTTCGACAAGCTGTTCGATCTGTTGGAGAACCAGGTGCGCAACAACGCCGGCGACAACTACCCCCCGTTCAACATCGAACGCCGCGGCGATGACGAATATCGCATCACGCTGGCGGTCGCGGGCTTCCGCGCCGGAGACCTCGACATCACCGCGCAGCAGAACCTGCTGGTCGTCGTGGGCAAGAAGCGCCCGGAAGCGACGCAGGGCGAGATGCTGCACGTCGGTATCGCCAACCGCGGTTTCGAGCGCCGATTCGAACTGGCCGATTACGTGCGGGTCGATAACGCCGATCTCGCCGATGGCCTGCTGACGATCGATCTGGTGCGCGAAGTGCCGGAAGCGATGAAGCCCAAGAAGATCCACGTGGGCGGCCAGCCCTCGCTCGAGGTGGTCAAGGATGCTTCGAAGGACGAAGGGCAGTCGGACGCGGCCTGATCGCCGCGCTAGCTAGACCCTGAAACGATAGGAGGCGGACCTTTCGGCCCGCCTCCGCGACGTTGACGCCGCCTCGGGCGAAACTGACCGTCCGGGTCGCAGAAGACGATCAAGTCCGCACCAAGCTGTCCGCGATTTGCCAAACCGGCCGCGGACCGCACGAATCGGCTGTCGCGCCCCGGAAACTTAGCAAAAAGCAATCTTTTGCGTGAGCGCCGCTCCCCTAACGGCTGCCCTGCGATTGGCAACATATATTCCGATTTGCGCCGCCGCGCTTGTAAAAAATTGCTCCCTAACTTTCGAGAGGTTTCTCTAAACGAGACGCGCCTGCTGCAACGCGGCGCCGATGAAACCTGCGAAAAGCGGGTGCGGATCGAACGGCTTGCTCTTGAGCTCGGGGTGGAACTGCACGCCGATAAACCATGGGTGGTCGGGCCGCTCGACAATTTCCGGCAACAGGCCATCGGGCGACATGCCCGAGAACACCATGCCGTCCTTCTCCAGCGCGCCGCGATAGGCCGAGTTGACCTCGTAGCGATGACGGTGGCGCTCGCTGATCGTGGTCACGCCGCCGTAGATCGCGCTGACGTGGCTGTTGCCCGACAACTGCGCTTCGTAGGCGCCGAGCCGCATGGTGCCGCCCAGATCACCCTCGGCGCTGCGCTGCTGCAGGCCTTCCTTGCTCATCCATTCGGTGATGATGCCGACGACGGGCTCGTCGGTCGGGCCGAATTCGGTCGAGCTGGCGTTGGGCTGCCCCGCGGCGCGCACGCCCTCGATGCAGGCCATCTGCATGCCCAGGCAGATGCCGAGGAACGGCACCTTGCGCTCCTTGGCGAAGCGCACCGAGGAGATCTTGCCCTCGCTGCCGCGCTCGCCGAAGCCGCCCGGCACCAGGATGCCGTGCATCGGTTCGAGCTGGGCGGCGATGTCCTCATCGTCCTTCTCGAACAGCTCGGCGTCGATCCAGCGGATGTGGACCTTGACGCGGTTGGCCATCCCGCCGTGGACCAGCGCTTCGTTGAGCGACTTGTAGGCGTCCGGTAGCCCGACATACTTGCCGACCACGCCGATCGTCACCTCGCCTTCGGGATGCTCGTAGCGGTCAAGGATGTCGTCCCACCGCGACAGGTCCGGGTCCGGCGCGGTCATGCCGAAGTGGCGCAGGACCTCGCTGTCGAGGCCTTCGCGGTGATACTGCAACGGCACTGCATAAATGCTGCTCGCGTCGAGCGCGGGAATGACCGCTTCCTTGCGTACGTTGCAGAACAGCGCGATCTTCGCGCGCTCGCTGTCCGGCAGCGGCTTTTCGCAGCGGCACAGCAGGATGTCGGGCTGGATGCCCAGCCCGGTCATCTCGCGCACCGAGTGTTGCGTCGGCTTCGTCTTCAGCTCGCCCGCAGCCGCGATGTAGGGCACCAGCGTGACGTGGACCGAGCAGGTGTTTTCGCGCCCGAGCTCGTTCCTTAGCTGCCGCAGCGCTTCGATGAACGGCAGGCTCTCGATATCGCCGACCGTGCCGCCGATTTCGCACAGCACGAAATCGAGGTCGCTGGTATCGTCCTGCGCGAACTGCTTGATCGCATCCGTGACGTGAGGGATTACCTGCACGGTGGCGCCGAGGTAGTCGCCGCGCCGCTCCTTGGCGATGATGTCGCGGTAGATGCGCCCCGAGGTGATGTTGTCGCCCTGGTGCGCGGAGACGCCGGTAAAGCGTTCGTAGTGACCGAGGTCGAGGTCGGTCTCGGCCCCGTCGTCGGTCACGTAGACCTCGCCGTGCTGGTAGGGGCTCATCGTCCCCGGATCGACGTTCAGGTAGGGATCGAACTTGCGGATGCGCACGCGGAATCCGCGCGCTTGCAGGAGAGCCGCGAGGCTCGCCGCCATGAGACCTTTGCCGAGCGAGGAGACCACGCCGCCGGTGATAAATATATACCGCGCCATGGGAGTCGGGCCTTAAGCGTCAATCGGGATTCGGCGCAAGCGGGTTGGTGCGGCGACGCGCCGCAATCCACAACCGCCTGATCGTGAGTGTGCTAGCCGGCGACCCCGGCGAGCGGGTCTTCGCCGGTCGCGGGCGCCGACGGCGTGGTCTGCGCGGGAGCGGCCGGCGCTTCCGGAACCGGTGCCGCCCGGTCGAGCGTCGATTCGACCGTCGTGGAACCGCCCGCGCTTTTTGCGGCGATTGCCGCCAGGATGATCGACAGGAGGATGAACACGATCGCCAGCCAGCGGGTTGCGCGGGTCAGGAAATCCGCTGCGCCGCGTGCGCTCATCATTCCGCTCGGGCCGCCGCCAATGCCCAGGCCGCCGCCTTCGGAGCGTTGGATGAGGATGACCCCAACCAGCGCGGCGGCGACGATCGCTTGGAGGACGAGGAGGAAAATGAACAGCGACATGGGATCAGACGGGTCCGGTGTGATTGCCCGCGCGACTTAGGCGCGACGGACGGTTACGGCAAGGGCAGCGCGTTGAGGCTCAGGCGTCCTGCAGGTCGACGCTGGCCATGACGATGCCGAGGAAGCTCTCGGCGGTCAGGCTCGCGCCGCCCACCAGTGCCCCGCCCACCTCGTCGGCGCCGAGCAGCTCGCGCGCGTTCTCCGGCTTGACCGAGCCGCCGTAGAGGATGCGGACCGCGCTGCCCTGTTCCTCGCCATAGCGCTCGACCAGCAACTTGCGGATCGCGCGGTGCATCGTGCCGATGTCCGCGACCGTCGGCGTGCGGCCGGTGCCGATCGCCCAGATCGGTTCGTAGGCGACCGAAAGGCGCTCGTCAGCGGCGTCGATTGCTGCGGGCAGCGAGGCGGCAAGCTGGCCGGTCACAAACCGCTCCGCCTCACCGGCGTCGCGGGTCGCTTCGGTCTCGCCGCAGCAAACGATCAGCTTGAGACCAGCGGCGAGCGCAGCGTCCGCCTTGGCAAGTACCAGCGCATCGCTCTCGCCGTGGCCCTGGCGCCGCTCGCTGTGGCCCAGGATCACGAACTTGGCGCCCGAATCGGCGACCATCGCAGCGGAGATATCGCCGGTGTACGCGCCGTCGGGGGAAGGTGAGCAATCCTGCGCGCCGACACCGATCTGCTCGGCCTCGCGGTGGACCGCGTGAATCAGGGTAAACGGCGGCGCCAGCGCGACTTCGACTTTCATCAGCCGCTGCGCCGAGCGGTCGATCGCCCGCGCCTCCGCCAGCATCGCCCGCGTGCCGTTCATTTTCCAGTTGCCGACGACGTAGGGCCGCAGGGCCATGTGCATTCCTCAAGATGATCAGGGTAAGGTGTCGGGCCGCGCTATAAGGGCGGACGCCACCTGCCCGCTAGCGTGCAAAAGCGCCTGCGTCAAAACGGCGCAGCACCTGTTGCGGCAAGGTCGCAGGCCCCCTAAAGGTCGCGCCGTTCCGCGCCCCGTGCGCGCCCATATCCGGCAGGCGTTAACCCACCCATGCTCCAGTTCTTCCGCAACATCTTCAAGTCCAAGGTCGGCCTCGCCATCACGATCGCCTTTGTCGGTATCATCGGTCTGGCGTTCGCCATCGGCGACGTCGCAGGGACCGGTGGCATCGGTGGCAGCCTTTCGGGCGGCGAGAACGTGGCCGTGGTGGGCAAGGACAAGATCAGCGCCAACGACCTGAGCGAAGCGGCGAGCAACGCCGTCGACCAGGCGCGCCAGGATAATCCGACGATTTCGATGGCCGCGTTCATCCAGCAGGGCGGCTTGACCCAGGTGCTCGACTCCTTGCTCGACCGGCGCGCGATCAGCCGCTGGGCGGCCGACAACGGGCTGCGTGCCGGCGACAACCTGGTGAACAGCGAGATCCGTCGCATCCCGGCTTTCGCGGGCCCGGACGGCAAGTTCAGTGACTCGGTCTACCAGCAGACCCTCGCCGCGCGGAAGCTGACCGATGCGATCGTTCGCCGCGATATCGCCGACGGCCAGCTCGCGACGCAGGTGCTGGTACCGGCCGCCTTCGGTGCGCGAATGCCGAACAAGATTGCGCTGCGCTATGCTGCGCTGACCAAGGAACGACGCCAGGGCGGCGTCGCGGTGATCCCGAGCAGCGCATTCGCGCCCAAAGGCGATCCGACCGCTGCGCAGCTGACCACTTACTATAACAGCCACAAGGCCGACTTCATCCGTCCCGAGCGGCGCGTGCTGCGCTACGTCGTGTTCAACGACAAGTCGCTCGGCAGCGTCGAACCCACCGCGGCGGAGGTCGAGGCTCGCTATGCCCGCGACCGCGCGTCGCTCTATGCCGCGCGCGAGCAACGCACGCTGACTCAGCTGATCGTCCCCACCCGCTCCGCGGCGCAGGCGATTGCGCAGAAGGGCCCCGCCGCGCTGCCAGCGGCCGCGCGCGAAGCTGGGCTCGAAACGCGTACTGTTACCGGCGTCGACAAGCAGGCCTATGCCGCCCAGAGCTCGCAAGCGGTCGCCAACGCGGTGTTCGGCGCGGCCAAGGGCACCATCGCTGCCCCGGCCAAGGGCGGCCTTGGCTGGTACGTGGTGCGGGTCGACGGCGTGACCGCGACGCCTGCCCGGTCGCTCGACCAGGTGCGCGACGAGATTGTGACTGCACTGCGAACCGAGAAGCGCACCCGCGCACTCGCCGAACTGGCGAGCGAGGTCGAGCAGCAGGTCGACGAGGGCAACGCGCTGAGCGACATCGCCAGGTCGCTGAAGGTCGAGATCCAGACCACTCCGCCCGTGGTTGCCGATGGACGCGTCTACGGCTCGGCGAGCGAACGAGTCCCCGCGGTGCTCGCCCCCGCGCTTTCGAGCGCGTTCGAGATGGAAGAGGGCCAGCCACAAATCGCCGCGCTTGCCGGTGGCCAGAGCTATCTGGTGTACGAGACGGGCCGCATCACCCCTTCTGCCGCCGCGCCGCTGGCCGAGATCCGCAACGACGTCGTCGGCGCCTGGCGCCGCTCGGTCGGTTCGCAGGCCGCCAAGGCCGCCGCCGACCGCGTCGTCGCGCGCATCGCCAAGGGACAGACGCTGAGCCAGGCGCTGGCCGCCGAGCAGGCGAGCCTGCCGCCTGCCGATGCGGTCAACATGACGCGCGAGGAGATCGCCGCGCAGGGCCAGCGCGTGCCGCCGCCGCTCGCGCTGTTGTTCTCGATGGCGAAGAACAGCGTCAAGAAGCTCGAGGCGCCAAACAATGCAGGTTGGTTTGTGGTGACGGTCAACTCGATCGAGCCCGGCAAGATCGCGCCCAACGACCCGATCATGGCGCAGGCTTCGCAAAGCCTCGGCCAATTGATGGGCCGCGAATACGGCGACGCGATGCGGGTGGCGATCCGCAAGGATGTCGGTGTCGAACGCAATGCGACCGCGATTGCGGCAGTGCGCAAGCGTCTCGCCGGCGAAAACAGCGAGAACTGAGGCGTCCCCTGAGCGGAGCCGCGCCCGATAACGCCGACGCGGCTCGCGCGGCGCTGGCCGACGGGCGCCCCGCGCTCGTCTGGCGGCGCGTGGTCGCGGATACCGAGACGCCGGTGGGTGCCGCGCTCAAGCTGATCGAGCCGGGGCGCGGGGATTTCCTGCTCGAGTCGGTCGAGGGCGGCGAAGTGCGCGGGCGCTACAGTTTGGTCGGCCTCGAACCGGACCTGGTGTTTCGGGCCGAGGGCGCGCGTGCCGAGGTGAACGCGCAGTGGCAGCGAGATCGGACCGCGTTTGCATCCTGTGGCGGCGACGCACTCGCCGAATTGCGGGCGCTGGTCGAAGCGTGCCGTATCGATGTGCCCGCAGGCCTGCCACCGATCGCCTGTCTGGTCGGCTATTTCGGCTATGAGACCATCGGCCTGGTCGAGCGCCTACCGCGCGCTGAGGGAACCGGCATCGGCCTGCCCGACATGCTGTTCGTGCGGCCGACATTGATATTGGTGTTCGATCGCCTCGGTGACGAGCTGTTCTGCATTGCTCCGCTATGGCCGAGCGATCGCGCCCCGGATGTCGGCGTTAGCGCGGCGGGCGAGAGGATCGACGAAGCGCTGCGCAAGTTGTCGCAAGCCGCACCCAAGGCAGAGCGGTCGGATGCCCTCTCGGAGCTCGCTCTCGCGCCCGTGCTGGCAGCCGAGGACTATCGCGCGATGGTTCTCAAGGCGAAAGATTACATCGAGGCGGGTGACGTGTTCCAGGTGGTGCTAGCCCAGCGATTCACCTGCCCCTTTCCGCTGCCGCCACTGGCGCTCTACCGCGCCCTGCGCCGAGTGAACCCGAGCCCGTTTCTCTATTTCCTCGACTTGCCTGGCTTTGCCGTGGTGGGATCGAGCCCCGAGATCCTCGTCCGCGTGCGCGACGGCGAGGTGACCGTACGCCCGATCGCCGGTACCCGCCCGCGCGGCGCGACCGCGGAGCTCGACCGCGAGGCCGAGGCGAGCCTGCTCGCCGACGCCAAGGAACGCGCCGAGCACCTCATGCTGCTCGATCTCGGGCGCAACGATGTCGGCCGGGTCGCAGCACGCGGCTCGGTCGAGGTCACCGACAGCTTCACCATCGAACGCTACAGCCACGTGATGCACATTGTCAGCAACGTCGTGGGGCGGCTCGACCCGGCAAAGGACGCGCTCGACGCGCTGTTCGCGGGCTTCCCGGCAGGCACGGTCAGCGGCGCGCCAAAGGTCCGCGCGTGCGAGATCATCGCCGAGCTCGAGCCCGAAGCGCGCGGCGCCTATGCCGGCGGGGTCGGCTATTTCGCGCCAGATGGCACGCTCGATTCGTGCATCGTCCTGCGCACCGGCGTGGTGAAAGACGGCACCCTGCACGTGCAGGCCGGCGCTGGGATCGTCGCCGACAGCGATCCCGAATACGAACTCAACGAATGCTACGCGAAGGCTGGCGCACTCATCGCCGCCGCGCGCGAAGCGGCGCGGATCGCGCAGGAACCGGGGTTCGGGCAATGAAGCGTCTCGCCCTTCCCCTTCTCGCGCTGCTCGCGGCTTGCAACCAGGAAGCCGGAGGCGAGCCGGTCACGCGGATCAACCTCGAGAACCCCGGTCTCTCCGAGCCTCCGGCGCCTACCCCAACGCCGACCGTCGCCTCGGCGTGCCAGACCGTGACGTTCGAGGACGCTCAGCTCACCGATTGCATCGCAGACCCGGCGAAGCACCGCATCACCACGATGCTCGGCAACCCCCCGTACCGCAGCTTCAAGGCCTACGCCGCCGCACGCCCGGCCAACGCGCCCAAGCTCGCCTTCGTGATGAACGCCGGCATGTTCGACGACACCGGCAAGCCGATCGGCTACTACGTCCGCGGCGGCGAGCGCGGGCACGAGCTCAACCGCAACGACGGGGCCGGCAACTTCCACATGAAGCCCAACGGCGTGTTCTTCGGATCGGGCGGTAAGTGGCGGGTGATGACCGCCGACGCGTTCTACAGCCAGGTCGGCGACCGCCCCGATTTCGGTACACAGAGCGGCCCGATGCTGGTGGTGGACGGTAAACTCCACCCCGAGATAACCGACGACGGACCCAGCAAGGCGATCCGCAACGGCGTCGGCGTCGACGGCGCGGGCCGCGCGCATTTCGTGATCAGCGAAGGCCCGGTCAGCTTCGGCAAGCTGGCGCGCTATTTCCGCGACGTGGTGAAGGCACCCAACGCGCTCTATCTCGATGGCTCGGTCTCGGCCTTGTGGGATCCGGCGGCCGATCGCATGGATGCGCGCGCGCCGATCGGGCCCATGCTGGTGGTCGAGGAGAAAACACAGTGAGTGAACGCCGCACCCTCTATCCGCCGATCGAGCCATATGACACCGGCATGCTCGACGTCGGCGACGGGCACCAGATCTACTGGGAGCGCGTCGGCACTCCCGGCGCCAAGCCCGCGGTCATGCTGCACGGCGGCCCCGGCGCCGGGTGCAACGAGAAGCACCGCCGCCAGTGGGACCCCGCGCGCTACGACGTGCTATTGTTCGACCAGCGCGGCTGCGGCCGCTCGACCCCGTTCGCCAGCCTCGAGCACAACACCACCTGGGATCTCGTCGCCGACATCGAGCGGCTGCGCGAGATGTGCGGTCACGAAAAGTGGCAGGTGTTCGGCGGCAGCTGGGGCTCGACCCTGTCGCTCGCTTACTCCGAGACGCATCCGGAGCGCGTGACCGAGATCATCATGCGCGGCATCTTCCTGTGCGAACAGAGCGAGCTCGACTGGCTCTACAAGTACGGGGCCAGCGAGCTCTATCCCGAGGAGTGGGAGCGCTTCGTCGCCCACGCCGCCGCGCATGGCGACGACCTCCTGCAGACCTACATCCGCCTGCTCGACGATCCCGATTCCGCAGTGCGCAAGGCCGCCGCGAGCGCGTGGAACCGGTGGGAAGGCGTCACCGTCACCCTGCTGCCCGAAGAGGACACCATCGACCACATGGCCGATGGCGACAACGCGGTCGCCACGGCGCGGATCGAGACGCACTACTTCCAGCACAAGTGCTGGCTCGAGAGCGGGCAGCTGCTGAAGGGCGCGGAGAAGCTGCGCGGCATCCCCGGCGTGATCGTCCAGGGCCGCCACGACTGCTGCACCCCGCCCGCCGCCGCGTGGGCGCTCAAGAAGGCCTGGCCCGAGGTCGACCTGCAGATCGTCCCCGATGCCAGCCATCTGTTCACCGAGCCCGGCATCACCGACGGCCTGGTCCGCGCGACCGATCGTTTTGCGGACGCGCCCCCGCGATGATCCTGGTCATCGACAACTACGACAGCTTCACTTTCAACCTGGTCCATTACCTGATGGAACTGGGTGCCGAAGTGAAGGTGGAGCGCAACGATGCGCTGACCGCGGCCGACGCGCTGGCGACGGGGGCGGCCGGCTTCCTGATCTCGCCTGGGCCCTGCACCCCGAACGAAGCGGGGATCAGTCTCGACCTCGTGGCGGCGTGTGCGGATGCCGCCAAGCCGCTGCTCGGCGTGTGCCTGGGCCATCAAGCGATCGGTCAGCATTTCGGCGGGCGCGTGGTGCGCGGCGGGCTCATGCACGGGAAGACTTCGCCGGTCAGTCATGACGGCAGCGGGGTGTTCGCGGGCCTGCCCTCGCCCTTCACCGCGACCCGCTATCACTCGCTGGTGGTCGAGAACATTCCCGCCGAACTGCCGGTCAACGCGACCTCGGACGACACTCACGTGATGGGCTTCCGACACGCCGATCTGCCCATTCACGGAGTGCAGTTCCACCCCGAGAGCATCGCTACCGAACATGGCCATTCTTTGCTGGCCAACTTCCTGCGGGTGTGCGGGATCGAGCCGGAGGCACGCCCGTGAGGACGCTTCCGCAGGCCGAGCCGCATCTCAATGAGGCGCAGGCCGAGGAAGTCTTCGGAGCGGTCCTCGATGGCGAAGCGAGCGAGGCGGAGATCGCCCGCTTTCTCACGGACCTGTCCGATCGCGGCGAGACGGCGGACGAGATTGCCGGCGCCGCGCGCGCGCTGCGGGCGCGCATGATCCCGGTCGATGCACCGGCCGATGCGATCGACGTCTGCGGCACCGGCGGCGACGGGCACCACACGCTCAATGTCTCGACCGCGGTCAGCCTGGTGGTCGCCGCGGTGGGAGTGCCGGTTGCCAAGCACGGCAACCGCGCGGCCAGCAGCAAGGCGGGCGGTGCGGATACGCTGGAAGCGCTCGGCCTGGACATGGAAGCGGCAGGAAGAACTGCTGAGAAGTCGTTGGCAGACCTTGGAATTTGTTTCCTGTTTGCTGCGAACCATCATCCGGCGATGCGCCGGATTCAGCCAATCCGCCAGCGGCTTGGGCGGCGCACGATCTTCAACCTGATGGGCCCGCTCGCCAATCCGGCAGGCGTCCGCCGCCAGCTGATCGGCATCGCCCGGCCGGCCTACGTGCCGATCTACGCGGAAGCCAAGGCTCGGCTCGGCAGCGAACGCACGCTGATCGTCTCGGGCGACGAGGGGCTCGACGAATTGAGCCTCGCCGGGGGCAATGAAGTGGCCGACGTGCAGGGTCATGAGTGGGAAATGCGCCGCGCGCGTGCATCCGACGCCGGTCTGCCCACCGCGCCGATCGAAGCCATCCGCGGCGGCGATGCGGCTCACAACGCCAAGGCATTGAAAGCATTGCTGATGGGCGCGCCGGGACCCTACCGCGACGCGGTGCTGTTCAACGCCGGCGCGGCCTTGATGATCGCCGGGCGCGCGGCCGGCTACGCGGAAGGTGCAACACAGGCTGCTGAGGCACTCGACTCGGGCCGGGCTGAGGCACTCCTGGCCCGCTGGATCGACCTCGCCCAATGAACAAGCTCGACGAAATCTGCGCGACGAAGCGCTTCGAGGTGGCCGAACGGCGCGGCTTTGCGACTGTGAACGACCTCGACCGGCTTGCGCGCGAGCAGAGCGCGCCGCGTGGCTTCCGTGCCGCTCTCGAGACGAAGGCGCGCGATGGGTTCGCCTTGATCGCAGAGATCAAGAAAGCTTCCCCGTCCAAGGGATTGATCCGCCCCGACTTTCGACCCGCAGAACATGCCGTGGCGTATCAGCGCGGTGGGGCGGCTTGTCTCTCCGTGCTGACCGATGCGCGCTACTTCCAGGGGCACGAGGACTATCTCGCCGGTGCGCGCCGCGCCTGCGACCTGCCGGTGCTGCGCAAGGACTTCATGATCGACCCCTGGCAGGTCGCCGAATCACGCGCGATCGGAGCGGACGCGATCCTGATAATCGTTGCCGCGCTGGAAGACGGTATGATGGCCGAAATTGAGGCTGCGGCAACTGAGCGCGGGATGGATGTGCTGGTCGAGGTCCACGACGAAGCCGAGCTGGAGCGCGGAAGCCGCCTCAAGTCGCGGTTGATCGGCATAAACAATCGCGATCTGAAGACCTTCCGCACCGATCTTGGGACGACTGAGCGGTTGGCTCCACTCGCACCCGCAGATTCCTGGCTCGTCGGAGAGAGTGGCATCAACTCACACGCCGATTGCGAACGCCTCGCCGAGTCGGGGGTCAGGACGTTCCTCGTCGGGGAAAGCCTAATGCGGCAGGACAATGTCGAGGCGGCCACCCGCCGCCTGCTCAAAGGATGAGCCGGAGCGTCGGCACTGTCCTACATGCTGCGATCTTGGCATACATCGGCTGATGCACCGTTTCGTCCCTTTCACCGCCGTCGATGGAATTGGTCCCGCGGCGGTGGAGTTTTTCCCAGAACAGTGTGACAAGTGTGACAAGTCCAACAGGCGGGCCGCTTGTCTAAGTTGACGCATCTCGACGATTCGGGCGCCGCGCGGATGGTCGACGTCGGCGCGAAGCCGGCGACTGCACGCTCAGCCACCGCCGCTGGTACGATCCGTATGAATCGCCAAGCGCTCGATGCCATGCGCGAGGGTAGCGGCCCCAAGGGCGATGTTCTCGCCGCGGCGCGGATCGCCGGCATCATGGGGGCCAAGAAGACCGCGGAGTTGATCCCGCTGTGCCACCCGATGGGGCTCGAATGGGTGACGGTCGATTTCGCTTTCTTCGCCGACGGTATCGCGGTCACCGCGACCGCCGGGCTCACCGGTCGGACCGGCGTTGAAATGGAAGCAATGACAGCATGTTGCGTGTCGCTACTGACAATCTACGACATGGCCAAGGCGCTCGATAAAGCGATGGTCATTGGCGATGTGCGGCTGCTCGAAAAGGTGGGCGGAAAGAGCGGGACATGGCGCCGCGACGGAGATTTATCGGCCTGACTTGACGGCTGTTCATAAGTTGCCTAATTGTTCCGCGTTCGTTCCCGAATTGGAACGGTTGGCAAAGGACCGGCCATGCTCACCGCCAAGCAACGCGAACTCCTCCAGTTCATCACCGTCCGTCTCGAGGACAGCGGGATCTCGCCCTCGTTCGAGGAAATGAAGGAAGCGCTCGATCTCAAGAGCAAATCCGGCGTTCACCGCCTGATCTCTGCGTTGGAAGAGCGCGGCTTCATCCGACGCCTGCCTAATCGCGCCCGAGCGCTCGAGGTCATCCGGCAGCCGGAAGATTCGGTCGCGGCGCCGCGTGTTCGCGCGAACGATAACGTCGTGCCGCTCCGCCGGCCTGAGCCGGCTCGCCAGCCGGCGAACGATATCATCGAACTGCCGCTCCATGGCCGGATCGCCGCGGGTGTGCCGATCGAAGCGCTGGAAAGCCACAGCACGCTGCCCGTTCCGGCCGCGTTGCTCGGCCCCGGTGAGCACTACGCGCTCGAGGTATCGGGGGATTCGATGATCGAGGCGGGTATCTTCGACGGCGACTTCGCGCTCGTCCGCAAGACCGATGTCGCCCGCGATGGCGAGATCGTCGTCGCGCTGGTCCGCGACGAGGAAGCGACGCTCAAGTACCTCCGCCGCGAGAACGGCATGGTCCGTCTCGATCCCGCGAACGGGGCGTACGAACCCCAGATATACCGCCCGGGCGAGGTCAAGGTACAGGGCAAGCTAGCGGGGCTGCTGCGCCGGTATCACTGAGCGAAACGGACGCGGCTCGGGACGGCTGGCGATCCACCATGGATGCGCGCCCTGGCTGTCGGCTACGGCGGTGACGCGCTCGTCTGCGAGATAGAGTGCTAGCCCTCCGCGTTCCTCCAGGAACGAGCGGTCGGCCTTGAGCCAGCGCGGGCGGCAGCTGGCAGGCAGCCAACGGTCGGAGATCACGACATCCGCCCTCTCGCATGCCGCAGCAAGGGCCCGCTCCTCGATGCGCGACCGGTTGCGGCTCATGAGCAGATGCCAATCCCGCCCACCGCGCTGGAGCGTCAAGTTGCAGAAATCCGCGCTGCACTGCGCGCCGGGCCAGTCCTCGATCACCACCGGCTCTCCGCCTATCCCCGCGAGTTCCATCAAGTTGTCGCGCGCAAAATCGCTGCGTCCCTCCCGCAGCATCAAGAGCCGATCACCCTCCCCTGCCACGCCCACATTGCGCCCATCTCCCGACACCAACACGTCTGGCGCAGGTGTGCTCACCAGCATTACCACCGCGCATACAATCGGTAACAGGCCGTACAGTCGCTGCCTGCCGTGCCACAGCGCAAGCCATAGTTCGCGGATCACGAACAGGGCGAAAGTCAGGGCGCTCATCTGCGGCATCAGCTTCACCGCGCCCGGCTGAGCGGCAGTAAAGTGCGCGATGTCGAGCATCAGATCGAGTGAAGCGCCGACTGCCGTCCACACCGGTTCGCCAACGCCGAGCACATCAAGCAGCAGGGCGAGACCTATGAGCGGCATGGTAACGAACGTCACCAACGGGATCGCGACGACGTTGGCGATCGCGCCATAGAACCCGGCGCGGTGAAAATGGAACAACACGATGGGCATCAGCGCCAGTTCGATGGCCACGCCGGTCAGCAAGAGCATCACCCCGCGACGGCCGATGCGGATGGCGAAGCTCTCCTCCCGCGGCGCGAGGAATGCTCGCACCGGTGCCGCCTCATGCAACGCGACGATCGCGATCACCGCGGCGAAGCTCATTTGGAAGCCGGGGCTGACGACGGCCTCGGGCCAGACGAGCATGACCAAAAACGCTGCCGCCGCGACCATGCGCAGCGACAGCGGCTCCCGTCCCAAAGCGAGTGCTCCGAGTACGAGCAGCGATCCGACGCAGCTGCGGACCGTCGGCACTTCGGCGCCGGTGAGAAGCGTATAGGCGATACCCGCGCCCGCCCCGCACGCCGCCGCGATCAACGGCAACCGCACCCGCAGGGTGAGCCATGGCCACAGTGCGAGCAAACGAAGGGCAAGGAAGTACACGCACGCGATCACCGCGCTGACGTGCAGGCCGCTGATCGACAACAGGTGCGTCAATCCCGCGTCGCGCATCGCGTCCTCATCCGCAGACGAAATTCCGCCCCGGTCTCCGCTCGCGAAGGCTGCGGCGATCGCGCCTGCTGAGCCACCAAGCTGTGCGCGAACATGCGCCGACAGCGCACGCTGGATGGCGGCAAGGCTGCCATCGGCCGCACCTGGTTCGATCACGGTCACCGGCCCGATTGCACCCCCGGTCGCCGACAGGCCCTGGAACCAGGCCGTGCGCGCAAAGTCGTAGGCACCGGGCACCATCGGCGGACCGGGCGGCATCAACCGTGCGCGCACCCTGACCAGCGAATCCTCGACCGCCTCTGCCGGCGCATTCTTCAACGGCACGTTTACCCGCACTTTGCGCGCAAACCCGGCTTCTGCATCGCGGTAAGCTATCGTCAATCGCACCCGGGCCTCGGCAGGTTGGTTCTCCCGCTCGAGCAACCGGCCTTCGATCCATGTCACCGCCGGGCGCTCGATTGGATCGGCGCCGACGATGGCCGAGCGCAGCCACACCCACGCGAGTCCGACTGCGATCAGCAGCGCCAGGGCGATGATCGCTCGGCGGAGGTGCAAGTGCTCGTCGCGCCGCGCTCCCAGCCCCGCGCCGGCCAGCGCCAGCAGCAAGCAGGCGCCGATCGCCCCCAGCCACGCGATCGGCCCCGGCAGAGCGAACCATGCGACGACCCCGCCCGCCAAGGCGATCGCCAGCCACGGCGCGCGATCGAATCCCGCGCGGTCGAGCCACTCTTCGGCGGCATCCCAAAGGCTGGACAAGCGCCGCGCCTTGGGCCAAGGCGGCTGCTGCACTGCAGCATCGTCCGGATCGCCTCCGAATGGCACGATCGGCGCTACGCTGCTGGCCATGCAACCATTGGATAAGGAAGCGAAATCGGATGGCAAGCGCTAGCGCAGAGGTGGTCACCCGCTTTGCGCCCTCGCCGACTGGATTTCTGCATATCGGCGGCGCGCGCACCGCGCTGTTCAATTGGCTTTATGCGCGGCATCATGGCGGCAAGGCCCTGCTGCGGATCGAGGATACCGACCGCAAGCGCAGCACCACCGAGGCGATCGGCGCAATCATCGACGGCCTGTCGTGGCTCGGGCTAGACTACGACGCGCCCCCGATTTTCCAGTCCGAACGCGCCCCGCGGCACGAGGAAGTGGCGTTTCAGCTGCTCGCTTCGGGCAACGCCTACAAGTGCTTCGCCACGCCCGAGGAGCTCGAAGCAATGCGCGAGGCGCAGCGCGCGGCCAAGCAGCCGCTGCGCTACGACGGCCGCTGGCGCGACCGCGATCCCTCCGAAGCCGCGCCGGGGGCACCGTTCGTCATCCGCCTGAAAACGCCCAACGAGGGCGAGACGGTCATCGAGGACAAGGTCCAGGGCCGCGTCACCGTTCGCAATGCCGAACTCGACGACTATGTCCTGCTGCGGGCCGACGGCACGCCGACTTACATGCTGGCGGTGGTGGTCGACGACCACGACATGGGCGTCACCCACGTGATCCGCGGCGACGACCACCTCAACAACGCCTTCCGTCAGCTCCCGATCTATCGCGCAATGGGCTGGCCGGAGCCGGTTTACGCGCACATCCCGCTGATCCACGGTGCCGATGGGGCGAAGCTGTCGAAGCGTCACGGCGCACTCGGCGCGGAGACCTACCGCGACGAGTTCGGCATCCTGCCCGAAGCGCTGTTCAACTACCTGCTGCGCTTGGGCTGGGGCCACGGCGACCGCGAGGAGATTACGCGAGACGAGGCGATCGAATTGTTCGAGCTGTCCGGCGTCGGCAAGAGCCCGAGCCGGTTCGACCTCAAGAAGCTGCACAATCTCAACGGCCACTACATTCGCGAAGCGGACGACGCGCGGCTTGCCGAACTGGTCGCGCCGAGGATTGGTCCCGATGCTGACCGCGCGCTCCTGACCGAGGCGATGCCGCAGTTGAAGCTTCGCGCGAAAGACCTCGATGAGCTTGCCGCGGGAGCGGCCTTCCTCTTCAAGCAGCGGCCGCTTTCGCTCGATGAGAAGGCGGCCGCGCTGCTCACGCCCGAGGCGCGAGACCTGCTCGCAAAAATTTCTGCCCGTTTGCAAACCCAAAGCGACTGGACCGTCCCCGCGCTCGAGGCCACGCTCAAGCCCTTCGCGGAGGAGCTCGGCCTGGGGCTCGGCAAGCTTGCGCAGCCGATGCGCGCGGCCTTGACCGGGACGACCACCTCGCCGGGCATATTCGATGTTCTAGCCCTCCTTGGCCGGGAGGAATCGCTCGCGCGGATCGATTGCGCAAGCGGCTCCGGCCGAGGCGGACAGCCAAGTTTAAGGAGACCGATCATGGCGGACAAACAGGCGACGCTGACCTATAACGACAAGACGATCGACCTTCCGGTCCTGGAAGGCAGCGTCGGTCCCGAAGTGATCGATATCCGCAAGCTCTACGGCCAGACCGGCGCGTTCACCTACGATCCGGGCTACAAGTCGACCGGCAGCTGTGAAAGCGCGTTGACCTATATCGACGGCGACGAGGGCGTGCTGCTCCATCGCGGCTATCCGATCGGCCAGCTCGCCGAGCAGTCGAGCTTTATGGAAGTGAGCTACTTGCTGCTCAATGGCGAACTGCCGACGCAGAAGGAGCTCGACGAGTTCACCCACACGATCACCCGCCACACGATGCTGCACGAGCAGCTCGCGACATTCTACCGCGGATTCCGCCGCGACGCGCACCCGATGGCGATCATGTGCGGCGTGGTCGGCGCCCTGTCGGCGTTCTACCACGATAGCGCCGACATCTCGGACCCCGAGCAGCGCAAGATCGCGAGCCACCGGCTGATCGCCAAGATGCCGACGATCGCGGCGATGGCGTACAAGTATTCGGTTGGGCAGCCGTTCCTCTATCCCGACAATTCGCTGTCCTACACCGGCAACTTCCTGCGCATGACGTTCGGCGTGCCGGCTGAGCCTTACGAGGTGCTGCCGGCGGTCGAGAAGGCGATGGACCGGATCTTCATCCTCCATGCCGACCACGAGCAGAACGCATCGACGTCGACCGTGCGCCTGGCCGGTTCGTCGGGCGCCAATCCGTTCGCGTGCATCGCAGCGGGCATCGCCTGCCTGTGGGGCCCGGCGCACGGCGGCGCGAACGAAGCGGCGCTCAACATGCTCCGCGAGATCGGCACGCCCGACAAGATCCCGCACTACATCGACCGCGCGAAGGACAAGAACGATCCGTTCCGCCTGATGGGCTTCGGCCACCGGGTGTACAAGAACTACGACCCGCGTGCGACGGTGATGCAGCAAACCGTGCGCGAGGTGTTCGACGCGCTGAAGGTCAACGACCCGCTGTTCGAGACCGCGCTGCGGCTAGAGGAACTGGCGCTGAAGGACGAGTACTTCATCGAGAAGAAGCTGTTCCCCAACGTCGATTTCTACTCGGGCGTGATCCTGTCGGCGATCGGCTTCCCGACCACCATGTTCACCGCGCTGTTCGCGCTTGCCCGTACGGTCGGTTGGGTGGCGCAGTGGAACGAGATGATCTCCGACCCCGCGCAGGTGATCGGCCGTCCGCGCCAGCTCTACACTGGGCCGACGCAGCGCGATTACGTGCCGGTCGACAAGCGCTGAGACGCGCGTCGTGCGGTTGACCGCCAAGATCCTCGGCGCCGTGCTCGCATTCGCCGGGGTGTTCTTCGCCCTGCAGGGAGCGGGCGTCATCATGTGGCCGGCGGACAGCTTCATGCTCGCCGCGTCGGCATGGATCACTTACGGGCTGATTATCGCGGCGGTCGGCGTGCTGCTGTTCTGGTGGGGTAGCCGCCGGCCGCGCATCTAGGCCGCGGGAAGCTCCAGGATAAAGCGCGCGCCTTCCCCAGGCGCGCTCTCCACGCTGAGTTCGCCGCCCATGGCGCGGGCCAGCTTGCGCGAGATGTAGAGGCCCAAGCCAGAGCCGCCGTCACCACTGCGGCCGAGACGCTCGAACTTCTCGAACACGCGCGCGGCTTGTTCGGGCGCCAAGCCTGGTCCTTGATCGACAACCGCAACGCTCACTCGCTGACTACCGGTTCCGAGTTCGAGCAAGACCTGCGATCCTGCCGGTGAGTAGGCGATCGCATTGCCGACGAGGTTGAGCAGCACTTGGAGCACGCGGCGGAATTCGCCGATTGCGGGCACGCTTTCGTCCGCCCCGGGTGCCAGCAGAGTAATGTCTTTGGCCCGAGCGCGCACGCCAAGGATACCAACGGCCCGCCGCGCCACGTCGGCTAGGTCGATCCGGTCAGGCGCGGTGGCGAAATCGCCCGCTTCGACGACTTCCAGGTCCGACAAGTCCTCGATCAGCGACAGCAAGTGCTGCCCGGCCGCCGCGATGTCCGCCGCGTAGTTGCTGTATTCTTCAGCGAGCGGACCGGCGAGGCGTGACCGGATGGTTTCGGCATTCGCAATGATACGCGCAATCGGCTGCCGGAGAACCGGCGTCAGGTCGCGGCCAAAGGCAGTGGGTGAAGGTTGTTCTGCGGGCGGGCCGGGTACAATCTCAGCCAGCGGTGCGTCAGCGACTAATAGCAACTCGAACCCCGCACTCCCCGGTTCCGGACGGCCGAGCGGAACCAGCGTGACGGTCCACGTGCGCTCCGAGCCCGGCACCTCGCAGCGGGCGCCGTCGAGCAGGCGCCAGTGCAACGGCTGGCGGTGCGTCAGATCCGGAAACGAAACGAAATCGCTCCACAGGCTGCCCTGCCCTTCGCGCATTGCCGTCACGACTTGCTCGAGATCGGCCGCGTGGCCCTCGACCGCGATTAAGCGTTGCGCGGGGTCGAGCCTGGCGGTGAGCTCGGCAAGTTCCCGGTCAATCGCCGTGCGAAGGGCCGCCGCGTCCTCGTCCGACAGCGGAATGTTTGGCACGCTGGACCAGGCGCCGACCGCGATCGAACATCCGCCTTCGCCTTCGGCGTTGTCCGGCGCAACCTCGACCCAGGCGCGCACGGTCTCGTCGCCATCGAGCGCGGTGATCGTGCGTGCGAGCTTGAGGCCCAGCGTGCGCGCCTTGCGGACCACTTCGAGCAGTTGCGGGACAGCGACGGTGCCGGGAAGGTCGCCTCCACAGCGCCGCTGCAGTCCGGCCAGCGGCTCATCCGCCTCGATCAGCCGATCGGCGGCGTCGGTTCGAGCGCGCGCCAGCACGGCATCGTGCGCGGCCATGTTCACGCAGCCGACTTCCGCACCGACGACGCAAGCAATTCCATCGCGCGGTCGGCGCGCAGTGCATCGAACCCCTCCGGCAGCGACACGTCGGGGTGAATGTAGAGGAATTGCTCCTCGATATCCTTCGGCTTGAGGCCCGCTGCACGCAGTGCCAGCGCCAGGCGGGCAAGCTGGCGGTCGTTGGTAGCGATCACCGCCAGTTCGCGCTCCTGCTGCGAGGCGGCCGCGAGTGCGCTGAGGAAGATGGCCGCGCCGGCATGGCTGATCGACAGCGCGGCGAGCACGCCAGCGCCCATGCCGTGTACCAGCCTGCCGAGTAGCCCCAGCCGGCCGACACTCTCGTCATAGTCCTCGCGCAGCCTGGCCGCCGCGGTCATGGCGGACTTGGCATCCTCTGCCGAGACTTGCTCGAGCCACGCGGTCAGTGCCTGCTGGAAGTGTTCGGCGGGGAGCTCCCCCAAGGGCAACTCCATCCGCCGCTGGCGCTGGGCGAAGCGAGCCTGCGCGGCAAGAGCCGCCATCGCGGTAGCCGCAGTCGGCGCATCGTCCGACGCGACCAATGCCTGCAACAACGGCGAGAGCACGGGATCGATTGCGTTGCGGGCCTCCAGCCGCGTGGTGAGCTGCCATTCGAGCGCCAATGCGTGGCAATGTGCCACCAGGCGCGCATTGGTGAGCAAGGCCTGGGTCAATCGTCCCTGCCAACGCTCGGCATATCCACGAGGATCGAACTCTTCGGCCGCTTCCGCCTGCGCGGTGAGCATTTGCCGCGCGATGTCGCCGATCATGCCCCGCACGCGGCTGACGATCTCGTCGCTGAACAGCGAATGGTCGTGGTTCGCGAGCAGATGTCCGAGCACCGGCCCTATCGTGCCAAGCACGACATCGCCGTGCGCGAGTTCGTCGCGCAGGATCGCCTCGACCGGCGCCTCGCTCGATTGGGTCATGACCGTATCGTCCATCGCCTTCGGCCTTAGCAGCGCGTGGTTAAACCCGCGTTAGCTGCGATGCACGCGGCCAGAACAGGCGTAAGGCGAGGCCGAGCAGTCCCAATCCGGCCATGGTCAAGCCGAATGCGCCACTTGCTGAGGCAATGGTGAGCACAGCGAAGACCAGCGTGCGATCCGAAAACGGATGCAGCGGACGAGGCGCTTCTGCCTCAGAGCCAAGATGGATGACCGCGATCAACACCAAGGCGGCAAAGGCGACGGACCAGCCCTCGAACTCGCTCGGACTGGCGGCGATGGCGACGAGCGTCAGGTCGAGCAGTGCATGACGCGCCTCACCCAGCCACGAGCGCTCCTTTTCACCCGAGCCCGCGCGAGCGAGTTGAGCAAGCGCGGAACCGACCGCCATCAACGCGGCGGCTACGGTTAGGCCCGCCACTCCGGCGACTGTATGACCGAGATACCCGGCAACGGCACTGCCAACCGCTATTAGGGACCCGCCTGCAACGAAGCCTAATGCGCTGCTTGCGGCATTGCGCATCCGGTCGACCACGCCCCGCGCTATTCGGTGTGCGAGAGCCGATGCAGGCCGATCGAGCGCCGGCGCCGGGACATGCCGCAGATACCATGCCGCTTGGTACTGCTCTGCCTTCGGTTGGCTCCTCACTAGCGCCCAGCGGCCGTCGTCGAGCCACTTGTCAGGCACATTGACCGCGCCCGCCCCTCGCTGCAGCGCCACGCGGAGAAGGCCCCCGATGGGATCGGCATCCGGCGGCAGCACCGTGAGCGCCTCGACCGCATCGCCGCGCGTCGAGAGAACCCCCGCCCACGCGCGTTCGCGGTCGATCCGTTCGAACCCTTGCTCGACCGCGCCTTCCGCCGGTAGCACGGCCACCCCTGCCCGCGCACCGAAAGCCTGCGAAAGCCACTCGCGATCCGGCAGCACGCCCGGCGCGAATGCCACCAGCGTGTCGCCTGCGTTGACCAGACCCGACAGCGCGCGGTGATGGGTTACCGCATGAAACGCCAGCCCGCGCCGCTCGGCATCGCGCTGCAGTGCCGCTAAGTCGGGCCCCGGCGCCTCGGCCAGGCAGATGATCCGCTCGCACGCGAGCGCGATAGCCGCCTGCAACTGGTGCCAGGCAAGCGGATGCCCGGCGAGACGCACCTCGCCCGCGCCGTCGTTCATCATCGAGATCAGCGCGATGCGCACGCTTCGCGGGCCCTCCCGGTCACGGGCGGTACCTAGGGAACCGGAAGTAGCTTGGCTAGGGCGGCGCGCTCAGCCGGCGATGAAGCGGTCGCGGTACCGTTCGATCCGACGCACGACGGTCGGTTCGCCCGGCGCGGCGCCGATCGCCTCGTCCGCCAGGTCGATCAGTTCGCTGGCGTGGAAGCTGGCAGCGAGGCCCTTCAGTCGCTGCGCAGCGATCGCCCAATTGCCGTCGCAGCGTGCGCGCTTGAGCAGGTCGAGATGGCGCTCCAGACTTTCGCAGAATGCCGCGCGCAACTCCGCGAACAGCTCAGGATCCTGACCCGCAGCGGCCGTAAGCGTCGCATCGAATGCACCCTGTTCGTATGCCATCGCCGCTTCCTCTAGCAGTGTGATGATTAAGACACTGTTTAACCATGTTCCGATGGTGTAATTCCCAAGGCCATGAGCGGGGGTTCACACATCCGGGCAATCGGCCCCGGCAGCGGCGCACAAGCGCCTGACGATGGCGCGCAGCAGGGCGACGAGCCGCTGACGCTGGACGAAAGCTGGGCCGAGGAGCCGGTTTACGAGGAGGCGTGGGAAGAGCCTGCCCCCCGCCGCTGGCGTGCGCTGATGGCTCCGGTCGTCGCCATGCTGGCGGTGGCCGGGTGGACCGCCTTCTTTGCCTGGGCCCACGTGGCCGAACTGCGTGGCGGCATTTCGCCCCAGGCTGGATCGCAACTGCTGATCGACTGGTCGGTACCGACATTGCTGGTAATCGGGATCTGGCTGCTCGTCATGCGGACGAGCCGTCGTGAGGCTTCCCGGTTCAGCGATGCCGCGTCGTCGCTTCGAGGCGAAAGCGCAGCGCTCGAGACTCGCCTGTCGGTCGTCAACCGCGAGCTGAGCCTGGCGCGCGAGTTCCTCGCCTCGCAGACCCGCGAACTGGAAACTCTGGGCCGAGTGGCGACGCAGCGCCTGTCCGAGCATGCCGACCGCCTGCAAGCTCTGGTGCAGAACAATGGGGCCGAGGTCGAAGCGATCGCGGGCGTCAGCCGCATCGCGATGGAGAACATGGACCGGCTGCGGGACGATCTCCCGGTCATCGCCAACGCCGCGCGCGATGTGTCGAACCAGATCGGCGGCGCGGGCAACACCGCACACTCGCATCTCGCCGAGCTCATCGCGGGCTTCAATCGGCTTAACGAGTTCGGCCAGGCGAGCGAGCGACAGGTCGGCGCGCTGCGTGCCAAAGTCGATGCCGCGATCGCCGGGTTCGAAGCGCAGGCCGCGCAACTCGACGAGATCACCGGCGCCCGCTTCACCGCCTTGCGCGAGAAGAGCGATGCGTTCCGCGCCGAGCTCGACGGGCGCGAGGTGGATGCCCTGGCCGCCATGCGCCACCGCGCGGATCGTTTGCGGGAGGAGATCACGTCCGCTGCGGCAACGCTCGAAGCCCACGAAGAGGAGCTGCTCAAGTCGCTCCAGGCGCGCATTGCTGCGGTGCGCGACGGCGCGGTCACAGTCGGGGACGGCCTCGCCGGGACCGAGCGCGAAGCGATGGCTGCGTGGAGCAAGCGGCTCGAAGTGATGAAGGCCGATCTCGAAGCCGCCATCCGGCAGGTCGAAGCGATCGACGCCGCCGCGAAGAGCGGGGCGGAAGAGCGGCTGCGCATCATCCGTGAAGAAGCTACCGCAGTCGACGGCAAACTCACGCAATCGCATGCGATGTTCGTCGGCGAGGTCGAGAAGCGCCGCGCTGAAGCAGCCGCGCTCGCCATGGCGCATGCCGAGCAAATCGACGCGCAGTTGGCGGCGCTCGATAGCTCTATAGCCGATCGCCGGGCAGCGCATGCAGCGCAATCGGTCGTGTTGGCTGAGCACGGCGAAACCGTCGCCGCGCTGCTTGTGTCATTGGGCGCCGAGATGGAACGCGCCGCTGGTCAGGGACGCGATGCCGAGACCGCGCTGGCCGCAGCCATCGACGCGCTCGCTACGCGGCTGTCGGCAAGCCGCGAGGCATTGAGCGATACCGATCGCGCGGTGGCCGAGCTGACTGACGCCAGCGTTCGCCTACTCGAACTGATCCGGGCCAGCGCCGAGCACACCCGCGCCGACCTGCCTGCTGCGCTGGGCAACGCCGAGGAACGCTTGTCCGAACTGGCCGAGCGCGGTGAGAAGCTGAGCCTCATGATCGGCGCCGCCGGGGACCGCAGCCGCGAGCTGTCCGACTACGTTATCGCGGCCAGCCGCGACAGTGCATCCGCGATGGGCGAGCTCAAATCCTTCCAGGGCCAGATCGCCGCCGCGCACGATGCGAACGGCGCGCGCGTGAGCGAGCTGCGCGCGCAACTCGATGCCTTGGTGAACGACAGCCGCACTGCGGCCGAAACCGCGCAAGGTCCGCTTCGGGAGGCGATCGCCCTGCTCGAGACTTCCGCGCGTGACGCGATCGCTTCGCTTCAGACCGACAGCGCGAGCCAGATCGCGGCGATCGCCGGACAGATCGGGAGCGAGGCTGCGGGTGCGATCGACCGGGCGCTACAAGTCCACGTCGGCGCCGCGATCGCAGAACTCGACCAGACCGCCGCGCAGGCCGCTGGTGCGGGCCGCGAGGCCGCCATGCAGCTCCGCGATCAGCTCGCGCGGGTGAACGAGCTCGCGGCAAATCTCGAGAGCCGCGTGGCGCATGCGCGCGAGCGCGCGGAAGAACAGATCGACACCGACTTCTCCCGCCGGGTCGCGCTGATCACCGAGAGCCTCAATTCGAACGCGATCGATATCGCCAAGGCGCTCTCAAGCGACGTCACCGATACTGCGTGGGCCAGCTACCTTCGCGGCGATCGGGGCATCTTCACCCGCCGCGCCGTCCGCCTGATCGACAACACCGAAGCGCGCGACATCGCCGAGCTGTTCGACAGCGACAGCGAGTTCCGCGAGCACGTCAGCCGCTACATCCACGATTTCGAGGCGATGCTGCGGACGATGCTGTCGACGCGTGACGGTCACACCATCGGCGTGACCCTGCTGAGCAGCGACATGGGCAAGCTCTACGTCGCGCTGGCACAGGCGATCGAGCGCCTGCGCGACTGACGTCAGGCCAGGTCCATCAGCATATCCGGCGTGAGCCAACCGTAGACGTAGTTCGCGACATAGAGGCCGGTCAGTGCCAGCGACAGCACGGTCGCGCGCAACATCAGCTTTCCGGGCTGGAAATTACCGGGTGCGCTGTCCGCTTGCCCCGGCACCTTCTCGAGCCCTAACTCCTCGTGCGTCTTGATCCCAAACGGGAGCAGCACAAACGCGCTGGCGACCCAGAACAGGAAGTAGATCGCGAGGATCGAAGTCCACCTCATCGCGCGGCTTCCTTCGGCAGCATCACCCGCACCTGCGGCCGCTTGCCGGACCACCGCGTGGCGGCGCGGCGGGCGGCAAGGCGGGCGGCCTCGATTACGCTTTCGCGATCGCGGGCCGCGGCGCCTTTGAGCTTGCCGATCGCGTCGGCGATGTCGCCTTGTGCTTCGGTGCAGAACGCCTCGTAATCCTCGTCTAGCGGGAGGCCGATGCCCTCGACTTGCGCCCTACCCTGCGGACCGAGCGCGACGATCACCAGCCCTTCGCGCGATATCCGCCGGCGCATGACCATCGCCTCGCCGTCGGCGGGTGAGATGATGTCGCCATCGAGCAGCAGCCGTCCGGCGCGCACTTCGGCGATCTTGCCCGGCTTGCCCGGGGCGATGCGGACCATGTCGCCGTTCTTCTGTACCACCGCGTGCGGAATGCCGCACTCGAGGCCGAGCCGCGCCTGCTCGGTCATGTGACGCATCTCACCGTGGACCGGCACGAGGATCTGCGGTCGGAGCCAGGTATAGAGCGCCTCGAGCTCCGGCCGGCCCGGATGGCCCGACACGTGGATCGCGCTCTGGCGGTCGGTCACCATCACGATGCCGCGTTCGGCCAGCAGGTTCTGCACGCGCCCGACCGCGATCTCGTTGCCGGGGATCTGCCGGCTGGAGAACAGCACGACATCGCCCGCGCTCAGTTCGATAGGGTGCTGCTTTTCGGCAATTCGCGCCAGCGCCGCGCGCGGTTCGCCTTGCCCGCCGGTGGCGACGATTAGCACTTCGCCTCGCGGCAGGCTCATGGCGGTATCGAAATCGACGACTTCCGGAAATTCGGCGAGGTAGCCGTTGTCCTGGCTGACCTCGATCATGCGATCGAGCGAGCGCCCTGCGACGCACAATCGCCGCCCAGTCGCCTGCGCCACTGCGCCCAGCGTGTGCAGCCGCGCGACGTTACTGGCGAAGGTTGTGACCAGCACGCGCCGGCCCTCCCAGCGCGCTACCTCGTCGTGGAGCGCGCGGTACACTGCGCCTTCGGAACCGCTCTCGGCGGGATTGAACACGTTGGTCGAATCGCAGACCATGGCGAGTACGCCCTCGTCCCCGATCTCGCACAGCTCTTCCTCGGTGGTCGGGTCGCCGATGATCGGCTCCTCGTCGAGCTTCCAGTCGCCGGTGTGGAACACGCGTCCGTACGGCGTGTCGATCAGCAGCGCGTGCCCCTCGGCGATCGAGTGCGCGAGCGGAACATACGATATGTCGAACGGCCCGAGCGCGAAGCTGTCGCTGCCTTCGATCACGTTGAGCTCGATCTGGTCGACCAGGCCGGCCTCGGCGAGCTTGCGGCGCACCAGGTCAGCCGTGAACGGCGTCGCATAGAGCGGCACGCCGAGGTCCTGCGCGAAGTATGGCACCGCGCCGATATGGTCCTCGTGCGCATGAGTCAGCACCACGCCGACGAGGTAACTGGTGCGCTCCTCGATGAATTCGAGATCGGCGAACACGAGGTCGACGCCCGGATATTCGTTGCTGCCGAAGGTCATCCCCAGGTCGACCATTAGCCACTTGCCCTGGCAGCCGTAGAGATTGACGTTCATGCCGATCTCGCCCGACCCGCCAAGGGCGAGGAACAGCAGTTCGTCCTCAGGGGTGAAATCTTTCTTCACGCCGCGGCGCGCTCCGCCAGGATAGCGAGCCCATCGAGAGTTAGGTCGGCATCGACCGCGTCGAAGATCGTGGTGTGCTGATCGAACAGGATCGAAAGGCCACCGGTCGCGACGACCTTCGCCGGCCGGCCGATTTCGGCGCGCATGCGGGCGATCAGGCCTTCCATCATCGCGACATAGCCCCAGTAGACGCCGATCAGCATCTGATCCTCGGTGTTGGTGCCGATCACGCTGTTGGTCCGTGGCGCCTCGATGGCGATGCGCGGCAGCTTGGCGGTGTTCCCCACCAATGCGTCGAGCGAGAGGTTGATCCCCGGCGCGATGATCCCGCCCTTGTAGGCGCCGGAAAAGTCGATCGCATCGAAGGTGGTCGCGGTGCCGAAGTCGACCACGATCAGGTCGCACTCGTACTTCTCGTGCGCCGCGATCGCGTTGAGCGCACGGTCTGCGCCGAGCGAGCGCGGCTGATCGACGTCGGCGCGGAATGGGTATTCCGCAGCGCCCTCGCCCGCGATCAGCGGGGTGAGCTTGAAGTACTTTTCCGCCAGCACGGTGATGTTGTGCACCGCGCGCGGGACCACCGAGCCGACGATGATCTGGGTGATGTCCTCGCGCCCATAGCCCTCGATCTCGAGCAGCTGTAGCAGCCACACCGCGTACTCGTCGCCGGTGCGGCGCGGATCGGTCGCGATGCGCCAGCGCGCCTTGATCGCGCGGCCTTCGAATAGGGCGAAGACCACGTTGGTATTGCCGACATCGGCGGCGAGCAGCATGGGCGGTTCCTTCAACCGAGCATCACGTCGCCGGCGTGGATAGGCCGGACCGAGCCGTCTTCCAAGCGCAGCAGCAGCGAACCGTCGGGATCGAGGCCGGCGAAGGTGCCGGAGATCTTGCCGCCAGCGGGTTCGTGAACTGATAGCGGCGTGCCGACGGGGTGCGCAGCCGCGAGCCAGCGGCGCAGCAGCGGCTCCGTGCCGACGGTACGCCAGCGTTCGAGTTCGCGGTCGAACGATTGCGCGAGGGCGTGGGCGAACGCATCGCGCGATGGCGCCGGGCCAAGGGCGGAAAGCGCTACTGTCTCGCGCCCATCGACCGGCGGCGCGGCGGCGAGGTTGACGCCGATGCCGACGATAACCGCCTCGCCTTCACGCTCCAGCAGTATGCCGGCGAACTTGGCCCGGCCCAGCAGCAGGTCGTTGGGCCACTTGAGCGACAGCGCGGCGGGCTCGGCGATCAGCGGCGCGACCGCTTCGTAGAGCGCGAGGCCCGTCATCAGCGCCAGCGTGGGCGCCGGCGGATCGTGCGGGCCCGGGCGCACCACCGTCGAGCCCATGAAGTTTCCGGTGCTGTCGAACCACTGCCGACCCTGCCGCCCGCGCCCGGCGGTCTGGCGGTCGGCGATCAGCCACGCGCCCTCACTCAGCCGCTCGCCGCCGCGCAGGGCAGCGGCGAGGTCCGCGTTGGTCGAGCCGGTTTCGGGAACGAAAGTGAGCAGGTCAGGCAGCGAGGAACAGCGCCGCGCTCGCCTTGCCGGCGAGGTTGTCGAACCAGCCGGTCAGCAGGTAGCCGAGCGGCGAGTTGAACAGCGTCGCGATCAGCAGCAGCGCCCAGTGCGCCCAGTCGCTGGCGCCCTTCACCTGGTCGGCCGGCTCGTCGAAGAACATCGTCTTGCAGACCATCAGGTAGTAGTAGGCGCTGATCACGCTACCCACGATCGCCAGCGTCGCGAGCGCGATCATGTCGGCGTCGACTGCGGCGCGGAACACCACCAGCTTGCCCCAGAAGCCGAACAGCGGCGGGATGCCGGCGAGGCTCAGCATCATCACCAGCAGGCACCAGCCGAGCAGCGGCCGTGTGCGCGAGAGGCCAGCCATGCTGGCGATGCTCTCGATCTGGTTGCTCTCTGCATCGCGCAGCATGAGCACTGCAACGAAGCTGCCGATCGACATCATCACGTAGATCGCGAGGTACACCAGCATCGCGCTCGCGCCCGCCTGCGTCGCGGTGGCGAGGCCGACGAGGATGAAGCCGACGTTGTTGATCGACGAATAGGCGAGCAGCCGCTTGATGTTGCTCTGCCCGATCGCACCCAGCGCGCCGACCACGATCGAGGCGAGCGCGGCGAACACCACCACCTGGCGCCAGGCATCGGCCTGGTTGCCGAACGCTTCCAGCGCGACGCGCATGGTCAGCGCGATCGCGGCGACCTTGGGCGCGGTGGAGAAGAACATCGTCACCGGCGTCGGCGCGCCTTCGTAGACGTCGGGCGTCCACATGTGGAACGGTACCGCTGAGATCTTGAACGCGAGCCCCGCGAGAACGAGGATCACCCCGAACAGCGCGCCGGTCGAGAGTTGGCCGGTGAGCGCGGCGTGGATGCCCGCGAAGCTGGTCGTGCCGGTGAAGCCGTAGGTCAGGCTCATGCCGTAGAGCAGGATGCCGCTCGCGAGCGCACCGAGGACGAAGTACTTGAGGCCCGCTTCCGCCGAGCGGTTATCCACCCGCAGGAACGAGGCGAGCACATAGGCCGCAAGGCTGTTCATCTCGAGCCCGATGTAGAGCGTCATCAGGTCGCCGGCGGAGACCATGATGCCGGTGCCGAGCACCGCGAAGACCAGCAGCACCGGATACTCGGCGCGCATCGCGCGGAACTGCTCGAAGAAGCGCGGCGCGATCATCAGCGCGGCAGCGCCCGAGACGTAGATCAGCAGCTTGGCGTAGGCCGCGAAGGCATCGGCGCGGAACTGGCCAAGGAACGCTTGCGTGTCGGGCCCCATGGCCCCGCCGGACAGCGTGGGCACCGTAACAGCGGCCGCAGCCACCAGCAGTGCGACCGAGGCGATCGAAATCGCGCGGCTCGCCTTGTCGCCCAACCACGCGGCAGCGAGCAGCAGGACCAGCCCGCCGATGCTGAGGATTTCCTCGGGCAGGATCAGGCGCAGGGATTGGGCGAATTCCATTAGTGGCCCTCCCCTTCACCGGCAGTTTCATGATGCGGCATCGCGTTGGCAGCGTGCGTGCGCACCTGCTCCTTGCGGGCGGGCGCGAGCTTGCTGTCACCGGCGGGTTTGGCCGCCGAGAGGCGCGCGTCGAGGGCGGCGATGTCCTTCCGCATGGGGGCGAGGAAGCTTTCGGGATAGACGCCCATCCACAGCACGGCCGCGGCGATCGGGCCGAGCATCAGCCACTCGCGGGCGTTGAGATCGGGCATCGCGGCCGCATCGGCGTTCTTCTGCACGCCGAACGCCACGCGCCAATAGAGATAGAGCATGTAAGCCGCGCCCAGGATGATGCCGGTGGTGCAGACGAGGGTTACCCAGGTCGAAACCTGATAGATTCCCGCCAGCGCCAAAAATTCGCCGACGAAGTTGCTGGTGCCCGGCAGGCCGACGCTCGCCATGGTGAACAGCAGGAACAGCGTCGCATAGCGCGGCATGTTGATGCTGAGCCCGCCGTAGCGGTCGATCTCGCGGGTATGCAGCCGGTCGTAGATCACGCCCACACACAGGAACAGCGCGCCCGAGACGAGGCCGTGGCCGAGCATGACCATCATGCCGCCCTCAATCCCCTGCACGTTGAAGGCAAACAGTCCGATGGTGACGATCGCCATGTGCGCGACCGAGGAATAGGCGATCAGCTTCTTCATGTCGTGCTGCACCAGCGCGATCAGCGAGGTGACGACCACCGCGATCATGCTCAGCGCGAAGATCAGCCACGCAAGCTGCGCGCTTGCTTCGGGAAACATTGGCAGGCTGAAACGGATGAAGCCGTAGCCGCCCATCTTGAGCAGCACCCCCGCCAGGATCACCGAGCCCGCGGTCGGCGCCTGCACGTGCGCGTCGGGCAGCCAGGTGTGCACCGGCCACATCGGCATCTTCACCGCGAAGCTCGCGAAAAAGGCCAGGAACAGCCACGTCTGCGCCTGCACCGGGAAATCGTACTGCATCAGCGTCGGGATGTCGGTCGTGCCCGCCTCGCGGATCATCCACAGCATCGCGACCAGCATCACCACCGAGCCGAGCAGGGTGTAGAGGAAGAACTTGTAGCTGGCGTAGATGCGGTCCGCCCCGCCCCAGATGCCGATGATCAGGTACATCGGTATGAGGCCGGCCTCGAAGAAGATGTAGAACAGCAGCAGGTCCTGCGCGGCGAACACGCCGATCATCAGCAGTTCCATGAACAGGAACGCCGCCATGTATTCGCCGACGCGCTTCTCGATGCTCTCCCAGCTCGCGAGGATGCAGATCGGCATCAGGAACACGCTGAGCACGATCAGCAGCAGCGCGATCCCGTCGATGCCGAGCGCATACTGGAAGCCCGCGAACAGCGCGGCGCGCTCGGTGAACTGCCACTGCGCGCCGCCGATGTCGTAGTTCGCCCACAGCACGATGCCGAGCGCGAGGTCGATCAACGTAGCGACCAGCGCGACCATGCGCGCCGCCTTCGCCTCGAGGAAAAAGCAGGCCAGCCCGCCGACCAGCGGGACGAGCAGCATCAGCGAAAGAATGGGCACGCCCCCCATCAGAACAGCACCCAGGTAATCGCGCCGACGACGCCGACCAGCATCCACAGCGCGTAAGTGGTGAGATAGCCCGACTGCACGCGGGTGTTGCCGACGCTGCCCAGCGCCACGACGCGCGCGGCACCATCAGGGCCGAAGCGATCGATGATGCCTTGGTCGCCGACCTTCCAGAACTTACGGCCGAGCCAGAACGCCGGCCGCACGAACAGGAAGTGGTAGAGCTCGTCGAAATACCACTTGTTGAACAGGAACGAATAGACCGGGCCGAGCTGCCTGGCCGCACGTTCGGGCATGCCGGTGTCGCGGATGTAGCCGAGCCAGGCAATGCCGAAGCCGATCAGCATGACCACGGTCGCGGTGAGCTTCACCCACAGCGGCACCGCGTGCATCGCGTGCATCAGGTTTTCGTTGAAGAAGATCGCGCCCTTCCAGAACCCTTCGGAATTCAGGAACTGCGGGTTGAACAAATAACCCGCGAACACCGCGCCCAGGCTCAGCACGCCGAGCGGGATGAGCATGGTCAGCGGGCTCTCGTGCGGGTGATAGCCCGCGGTGCCATCGCCGTGATCGGAATGCGGCACATGGTGCGCGACATCGTGGCCGGCGTCTTCCTGCGCGGGCGGGTTGTCATGCTCGCTATCGGCATGGCCGTGCGCGTCGTGCACCGCATGCTGAATGTGCTCGCTCTCGGCCCAGCGCGGCTTGCCGAAGAAGGTCAGGAAGATGAGCCGCCAGCTATAGAAGCTGGTCAGCAGCGCCGCGAACGCGCCGAGCCAGAAAGCGAAGTGGGAGATTTCGGTCCCGCGCGCCCACGATACTTCGAGGATCGCATCCTTCGAGTGATAGCCGGCGAACCCGCCGACCTCGTAGATGCCGACACCGGTGATCGCCAGCGTGCCCGCCATCATCGCCCAGAAGGTGAGCGGGATTCTCTTACGCAGTCCGCCGTAGTACCGCATGTCCTGCTCGTGGTGCATCGCGTGGATCACGCTGCCCGCGCCCAGGAACAGCAGCGCCTTGAAGAAGGCGTGCGTGAACAGGTGGAACATCGCCGCGTTGTACGCGCCGACGCCCGCGGCGAAGAACATGTAGCCAAGCTGCGAGCAGGTCGAATAGGCGATCACCCGCTTGATGTCCCACTGGGTCGTGCCCACGGTCGCCGCGAACAGGCAGGTTGCCGCGCCGATGAAGGTCACGAACATCAGCGCGATCGGGGCGGTCTCGAACATCGGCGACAGGCGGCAAACCATGAACACACCGGCGGTCACCATCGTCGCGGCGTGGATCAGCGCCGAGACCGGGGTCGGGCCTTCCATCGCGTCGGGCAGCCAGGTGTGGAGTCCGAGCTGGGCCGACTTGCCCATCGCGCCGATGAACAGGAGGATGCAGAGTACATCCATCGTGTCGACGCGGTAGCCGAGGAAGCCGATCGTGCTCCCTGCCATCCCCGGCGCGGCGGCGAGGATCTCGGGGATCGATACGGTGCCGAACACCAAGTAGGTGCCGAAGATGCCGAGCATGAAGCCGAGGTCGCCTACCCGGTTGACCACGAAGGCCTTGATCGCCGCCTTGTTGGCGCTCGGCTTGCGGAACCAGAACCCGATCAGCAGGTAGCTGGCGAGGCCGACGCCTTCCCAGCCGAAGAACATCTGCACCAGGTTGTCCGCCGTCACCAGCATCAGCATCGCGAAGGTGAACAGGCTGAGATAGGCGAAGAACCGCGGCTGATCCGGGTCCTCGTCCATGTAGCCCCAGCTGTAGAGGTGCACGAGAGCGGAGACAGTCGTGATTACCACCAGCATCACCGCGGTCAGCGTGTCGACCCGCAGCGCCCAGTCGAAGCTCAGGCTACCGGACTGCACCCACTGCAGCACCGGCACGACGGTTGGGGTGTAGCTCTCCCCCAAGAACCCGAGGAAGATCGGCCAGCTCAGCGCGCACGACAGGAACAGCGCGCCGGTGGTGATCGATTTCACCACGGTGCTGCCGAGCGCCTTGTTTCCCAGCCCGCCGATGATGGCGGCGGCCAGCGGCGCGAAAACGATGATGAGGATCGGATGCAAGGGTGCTTATCCCTTCAGCCGGTCGACGCTGTCGACCGCGATGGTGCCGCGGCCGCGGAAGTAGATGACGAGAATGGCGAGCCCGATCGCCGCTTCGCCGGCGGCGACGGTCAGCACGAACATCGCGAAGATCTGCCCAGTCAGGTCGTGCAGGAAGCTGCTGAACGCGACCAGGTTGATGTTAACCGCCAACAGGATCAGTTCGATCGCCATCAGGATGACGATCACGTTCTTCCGGTTAAGGAAGATGCCCAGCACGCCGAGTACGAACAGGACCGTGCCGACGACGATATAGTGTTCCAGGCCGATCACAGCTGCACCCCTTCGCCGATCTCCGGCCGCATGTTGACGGTCGCGTCCTGCGGCCGGCGGCGGTTCTGCTTGCTAATGTTCTGCGGTCGGGTGTCCTTGCGGTCGCGGTGCGTCAGCACGATTGCGCCGACCATTGCCACCAGCAGGATGATTCCGGCGCTTTCGAACAGGAACAGGTATTTGCCGTAGAGGACCTGCCCTATCGCCGCGATGTTGCTCGCTGCCATCGGGGCTGCTTCGGTTGCGCCGGCGGGGGCGAGGTCGATCGAGCCGGCGCGCCAAGCGCCGATGCCGAATACCAGCTCCGCCAGCAGGACCAGGGCGATCAACATGCCGAGTGGGAAGTTGCGCACAAATCCGGCGCGCAGCTCGGCGAAGTCGATATCGAGCATCATCACCACGAACAGGAACAGCACCGCGACCGCGCCGACGTAGACGATCACCAGCAGCATCGCGATGAACTCGGCGCCCGCGAGCACCATCAGCCCCGCCGCGTTGAAGAACGCCAGGATCAGCCACAGCACCGAATGCACCGGGTTGCGCGACATGATCACCAGCACCGCCGAAAGGATCGCGAGCGTGGCGAACAGATAGAAGGCGAGGACCTGGATCATCGTTGCGCGCGGCCCCTAACGGTAGGGCGCATCGGCTTCAAGGTTCGCGGCCAGCGCCCGCTCCCACTTGTCCCCGTTGGCCAGCAGTTTAGCCTTGTCGTAGAGCAGCTCTTCGCGCGTTTCGGTCGCGTATTCGAAGTTCGGCCCCTCGACGATCGCATCGACCGGGCAGGCTTCCTGGCAGAAGCCGCAGAAGATGCACTTGGTCATGTCGATGTCATAGCGCGTGGTGCGGCGGCTGCCGTCCTCGCGCGGTTCGCTCTCGATGGTGATCGCCTGCGCCGGGCACACCGCCTCGCACAGCTTGCACGCGATGCAACGCTCCTCGCCGTTGGGATAGCGGCGCAGCGCATGCTCGCCGCGGAAGCGCGGGCTCAGCGGGTTCTTCTCGAACGGGTAGTTGATCGTCGCCTTGGGCTTGAAGAAGTACTTCAGCGTGAGGGCGTGCGCCTTCACGAACTCCCACAGGGTGAACGACTTGATGAGGTGAGCGATGCTCATCCGTACCTCGTGAACATCAGCCAGCCCGAAACGAGCACCACGAACAGGAGCGACAGCGGCAGGAACACCTTCCAGCCGAGCCGCATCAGCTGGTCGTAGCGGTACCGCGGCACGGTCGCCTTCACCCAGCTGAAGATGAAGAAGAAGAATAGAATCTTGAGGCAGAGCCAGACGAAGCCTGGAATCCAGTAGAGGAACTCGATCTCGAGCGGCGGCAGCCACCCGCCCCAGAACAGCGTCGCATTGAGCGCGCACATCAGGAGGACGTTGGCGTACTCGCCGAGCCAGTAGAGCGCGAAGCTCATGCTCGAATATTCGGTCTGGTAGCCGGCAACGAGCTCGCTTTCCGCCTCGGTCAGGTCGAACGGCGCGCGCGCGGTTTCGGCCATGCTGCTGATCAGGAACATGACCCACATCGGGAACAGCAGCAGGTTGAACCAGAACCCGTTGACAATGCCGAGGCCTGCACCCCGCTGCGCCTCGACGATCGCGTTGAGATTGAAGCTGCCCGCCCACAGCACGACGCAGATCAGGATGAAGCCGATCGAGACTTCGTAGCTGATCATCTGCGCCGCGGCGCGCATCGCGGAGAAGAACGGGTACTTCGAGTTACTCGCCCAGCCCGCGATCACCACTCCGTAAACGCCGAGCGAGCTGATCGCGAGGACGTAGAGCAGGCCGACGTTGATGTCCGCCAGCACCGCGCCCGAATTGAACGGGATCACCGCCCACGCCATCAGCGCGACGGTGAAGGTGATGATCGGCGCGATCAGGAACAGGCCCTTGTTCGCGGCCGAGGGGATGATGGTCTCCTGCAGGAACACCTTCAGCCCATCGGCGAAGCTCTGCAGCAGGCCGAACGGCCCGACCACGTTGGGCCCGCGCCGCAGCGCCATCGCCGCCCAGATCTTGCGGTCGGCATAGATGATCATCGCGACGGCCAGCATCAGCGGCAGCGCGATGAGCAGGATGCCCGCGATGGTCGCGACGAACCACGCCCAGTCGTAGGTCATGCCCCAGTTAACGAAGGTCTGCGTCATTCCGCCGCCTCCGCGAGGTCTTCGCCGTGGAGCAGTTCGGCCGAGCAGCGCTGCATCACCACGCTGGCGCGGGCGATCGGATTGGTGAGATAGAAGTCCTGGATCGGGTAGCGGATCGCGCCCTTGGCTTTGGTCTTTCCGGCCTTGGGCAGTTTGCCATAGCTCGCCAGCCCCTCGACCCCCAGCGCCGGGACTTCCGAGATCATCTTCGCCTGCAGTTCGGCGAGGCTGTCGAACCCGACTCTCACCCCGAATGCATCGGCCAGAGCGCGCAGGATCGTCCAGTCCTCGCGCGCATCGCCGGGGGCGAACACGGCCTTTTCGGCGAACTGCACCCGGCCCTCGGTGTTGACGTAGGTGCCGTCCTTCTCGCTGTAGGCGGCCGCCGGCAGGATGATGTCGGCCGCATGCGCGCCCTTGTCGCCGTGGTGGCCGATATAAACCTTGAGGCTGCCGGCGAACTGCGACCAGTCGACCTCATCCGCGCCGAGCGCGAGCACGACCTTGGGCTCGGCGCGCGCGATGTCGGCGATGCCGCCCTTTTGCGCAAAGCCGAGCATCAGCCCGCCCATCCGGCTCGCTGCCATGTGGAGCACGTTGAACCCGTTCCACCCGTCGCGCTGAACGTCGAGCGCGAGAGCTGCGTCGAGCACACCGGCCGCCAGCCCTGCCCCGCCCACGATCACCGCCGGCCGTTCGGCTTTGGCGAGCGCTTCGGTCACATGGCCCGGCAGCTCGTGCACCACCGCGGCATCGTCGCCGAGGAACTCGGCCGGGAAAGTCGTCTCCCAGTGCGGCCCGACCACGAACACCTTGGCGCCGCGCTTGACCGCCTTGCGCAGCCGCACGTTGACCAGCGGCGCTTCCCAGCGAACGTGACTACCGACGATCAGGATCGCATCGGCGGTCTCGATCCCCGCGAGGGTCGAGTTGAAATTCACCGCCGCGAGGTTGCCGGTCGGGTAGCTCATCCCGGTCTGCCGGCCTTCGAGCAGGGTCGAGCCCATCGCGCCCAGCAGCGTCTTGGCCGCGAACATCGTCTCGCAATCGACCACATCGCCCGCGATCGCGGCGATGCTGGCCCCGGGCTTGGCGCGCTTGATCGCGGCGAAGGCGTCGAGCCAAGTCGCCGCCTGCAGCTTGCCTCCCTTCCTGATCCACACCTTGTCGAGCCGCCGGCGGGTCAGCCCGTCGACCATGTAGCGGCCCTTGTCGCTCAGCCACTCCTCGTTCACGTCGTCGTTGATCCGCGGAAGCGCGCGCAGTACTTCGCGCCCGCGGCTGTCGAGGCGGATATTGGCCCCGACGGCGTCGGAAACGTCGATCGACAGTGTCTTCTTGAGTTCCCACGGCCGCGCCTCGAACGCGTAGGGCCGCGAGGTCAGCGCGCCGACCGGGCACAGGTCGATCACGTTCGCCGACAGCTCGTGCGCAGCGGCCTTTTCCAGATAGGTCGTGATCTGCATCGACTCGCCGCGATAGAGCGCGCCGATCTCGTCCACCCCGGCGATCTCTTCCGAGAATCGCACGCAGCGGGTGCAGTGGATGCAGCGGGTCATGACCGTCTTGATCAGCGGTCCCATGTACTTCTCGGTCACCGCGCGCTTGTTCTCGTAATAGCGCGTGCCGCCGCGGCCGTAGGCGACCGACTGGTCCTGCAGGTCGCACTCGCCGCCCTGATCGCAGATCGGGCAGTCGAGCGGGTGATTGATGAGGAGGAACTCCATCACCCCCTCGCGCGCCAGCTTGACCATCTGGCTGTCGGTGCGGATTTCCTGCCCCTCGGCGGCCGGCAGCGCGCAGCTCGCCTGCGGCTTGGGCGGTCCGGGCTTCACCTCGACCAGGCACATCCGGCAGTTGCCAGCAATGCTCAGCCGCTCGTGGTAACAGAAGCGCGGGATCTCCTTGCCGGCAAGCTCGCACGCTTGCAGCACGGTCGCCCCATCCGGGACCTCGATCTGCTCGCCGTCAATGGTAACTTTGGGCATCAGGAAGTGGTCCCTGCAGAACGGATCGAGCGGAAGGCGGCAGTGGCGAGCATCGCACGCAGGCCAGCAGGGCTGACCGAAAGCGGCTTGTTAGCCTGCGCTGCCTGCGCGCATAGACCCATCGGCGTAGCGAGTGCGTCGATCGCGGCGGCTTCCTCGGCGCTGTCTCGCTTGGTTTCGAACAAAGTGGCGACGTCGCCCGGGACCGACCTTACGACGCAAATCGCCACCTTGTCGGTGAACGAGAACCCCTTGGTCGCCGGGCTAGCGGCGGCGCGCGCCAGGGCGGTGCCGATGGGGATGCCGTCGCTCTCGAGCAGCGCTTCGGCCATCTCGCCGGCGAACAGCAATCCGCCGGCGCGCAACGTGCCGCGGAAGCCGATGCATGCTCGGACTTCTTCAGAGAGCATCTTGAGCGCGCGGTCGTAGGTGGGCGAGGTAAAGTCCATTTTCAAAACACGGGTCGCCTCGCCCACGTTCTTGCGCGCGAGGCAGCCGGCCCAATCCTCGAGAGCGACCCGCGAAAGCTTGTCGGTCCGCGCGGCCCCGCGATCGCGCTCCGCACGCTCGAGCATCTTGTCGAGCTTCGCATCTTCTTCCGCCGGATGCGCCTTGGGATCCGGCTCTTCCTGCGCCGCGAGAGGCCCAGCGGCCAGGGTCGCCGCCGCGAGAGCTGCGAGCCACCTCATTCCGCCGCCTCCGCCAGGTTGCCGGCCTCGGCGATGCGCCGTTCGAGTTCGGGCCGGAAGTGCTTGATCAGGCCCTGGATGGGCCAGGCCGCCGCATCGCCGAGCGCGCAGATGGTGTGCCCTTCGACCTGCTTGGTGACCTGCTGCAGCATGTCGATCTCATCGATGTGCGCGTCGCCGGTGCGCAGGCGCTCCATCACGCGCCACATCCACCCGGTGCCTTCGCGGCAGGGGGTGCACTGGCCGCAGCTCTCGTGCTTGTAGAAATAGCTGATGCGGCTGATCGCGCGGACCACGTCGGTCGACTTGTCCATCACGATCACGCCCGCGGTGCCGAGGCCGGAGCCGAGCTCCTTGAGCCCGTCGAAATCCATCGGGCAGTCCCAGATCTGCTCCGCCGGGACCAGGGGGACCGAGGAGCCACCGGGAATCACCGCCAGCAGGTTGTCCTTGCCGCCGCGGATGCCGCCGCAGTGCTTCTCGATCAGCTCGCTGAACGGGATGCTCATCGCCTCTTCGACGACGCACGGCCGGTTCACGTGTCCGCTGATCTGGAACAGCTTGGTGCCCTTGTTGTTCTCGCGCCCGAAGCTCGCGAACCACGAAGCGCCGCGCCGCAGGATCGTCGGCACGACCGCGATGCTCTCAACGTTGTTGACCGTGGTCGGGCAGCCGTAGAGCCCCGCGCCGGCGGGGAACGGCGGCTTGAGGCGCGGTTGGCCCTTCTTGCCTTCGAGGCTCTCGATCATCGCGGTCTCTTCGCCGCAGATGTACGCGCCCGCGCCGCGGTGGACGAAGACGTCGAAGTCGTAGCCTGAGCCGGCCGCGTTCTTGCCCAGCAGGCCCGCGTCATAGGCCTCGGCGACCGCCTTGAAGAGCGTCTCAGCCTCGCGGATGAATTCGCCGCGGATGTAGATGTAGGCCGCCCGCGCGCGCATCGCGAAGCCGGCGACCAGTGCGCCTTCGACCAGCTTGTGCGGATCGTGGCGGATGATCTCGCGGTCCTTGCAGGAACCGGGTTCGGATTCGTCGGCGTTGATGACCAGGAAGCTCGGCCGGCCGTCCTTCGATTCCTTGGGCATGAAGGACCACTTCATGCCGGTGGGGAAGCCCGCCCCGCCGCGCCCGCGCAGGCCGGAGTCCTTAATCTCCTGGATGATCGAGTCCTGCCCGCGAGCGATGAGCGCCTTGGTATCGTCCCAGTCGCCGCGCTCCTGCGCTGCCTTCAGGCCCCAGTCCTGGAAGCCGTAGACGTTGGTGAAGATGCGATCCTTATCGGCCAGCATCAGCCCATGCCCCCCTGGGTCAGGAAATAGATCGCCGCGACCAGGATCAGCGCGATCAGGCCGAACTTGATCACGCCCTTCACCACCTTGAAGGCGATGAACATCAGGACGAGCGCAATGACGATAGTGAGGACGCTCATTGCCCCCGCTCCTGCCCGGCGTCATCGGCTTTTTTCGCGGCAGCCGACAGGGCGGCGAACGTCGCGACCTGCGACATTGCGATCGCGAACATCGCCGCGGCGAGCGCGATGTTGCCGCTCACGAAGAAGTAAACGGCCATCGCCAGCAGCAGCACGGCGAGCGGGACGAGAAGCTTGCGCACGTCCATCACCATTCGCCCCGGTAGTCGTGGTTCTCGGTCATCATCGCGGCGAGGTTGGTCGGTTCGCCGACCGGCTCGACGGTGTGCCGCGCCGGGTCCTGCGTGCCTTCCTTGGGGAAGCGGCCCGCGGCCAGCTCGTCGAGCACGTGGTCGAGCCGCTCCGGCGTCAGGTCCTCGTAGTTCGCGTCGTTGATCTGGACCATCGGCGCGCTGGCGCAGTTGCCCATGCATTCCACCTCGGTCAGCGTCCACAGGCCGTCGTCGGTGGTGTGGCCCTTGGCCATGCCGCGCTTCTTGCACGCCGCGAGGAGATCGTCGGAGCCGCGCAGCATGCACGGCGTGGTGCCGCACACCTGCACGTGGAAACGGCCTACCGGAGCGATATTGTACATCGTGTAGAACGTCGCGACCTCGAGCACGCGGATCACCGGCATGTCGAGCTCGCGCGCGACGAACTCGATCACCGGGATCGGCAGCCAGCCTTGCGTATTGGTCTCCGCGCCGACCTGGTACTGCGCCAGGAACAGGAGCGGCATCACCGCCGAACGCTGCCGCCCTTCCGGATATCGCGCGACGATCTTCTTCGCCTCCTCGGCATTGGCGGGAGTCCACGCGAAGCTGCCCCAGCGCTCGCGCAGTTCGAGGGTGTCGGGATGAGGGGCGCGGTCAGCCATTATCGGTCGCACTCCCCGAACACCACGTCGATCGCACCGAGGATGGCGGTCGCGTCGGGCAGCATGTGGCCCTTGGACATGAAGTCCATCGCCTGCAGGTGACTGAACGCGGTCGGGCGGATCTTGCAGCGGTAAGGCTTGTTGCTGCCGTCCGACACCAGGTACACGCCGAACTCGCCCTTGGGGCTTTCGGTGGCGACGTAGACCTCGCCCGCGGGCACGTGGAAGCCCTCCGTGTAGAGCTTGAAGTGGTGGATAAGCGCTTCCATCGACTGCTTCATCTCGCCGCGCTTCGGCGGGACGACCTTGCGGTCGGTGCTCGAGACCGGGCCTTCGGGCATTTCGGCGAGGCACTGCTTCATGATGCGCGCGGACTGGCGCACTTCCTCGACCCGGACCATGAACCGGTCGTAGCAGTCGCTCGCGGTGCCGACGGGGATTTCGAAGTCCATCCGGTCGTACACGTCGTAGGGTTGGCTCTTGCGCAGGTCCCACGGGATTCCGGCGGCCCGGATCATCGGGCCGGAGAAGCCCCACGCGATCGCGTCCGCCTTGCTCACCACCGCGATATCGACGTTGCGCTGCTTGAAGATGCGGTTGTCGATGACGAGGCTCATCGCGTCCTCGAACAGTCGCGGCAGGCGGGTGTCGAGCCAATCCGCGATGTCGGTCAGCAGCTTGAGCGGCACGTCCTGGTGCACGCCGCCGGGGCGGTACCACGCCGCGTGCATGCGCGCGCCGCTCGCCCGTTCGAAGAAGTTGAGGCAATCCTCGCGGATCTCGAACAGCCACAGGTTCGGCGTCATCGCGCCGACGTCCATCACGTGGCTGCCGAGGTTGAGCATGTGGTTGCAGATGCGGGTCAGCTCGGCGAACAGCACCCGCAGGTATTGCGCGCGCACCGGCACCTCGAGATTGAGCAGCTTCTCGATCGCGAGGACATAGCTGTGCTCCATGCACAGCGGGCTGCAGTAGTCGAGCCGGTCGAAATACGGCAGCGCCTGCAGGTAGGTCTTGTGCTCGATCAGCTTCTCGGTGCCGCGGTGGAGCAGGCCGACGTGCGGATCGATCCGCTCGATAATCTCGCCGTCGAGCTCCATCACCATGCGCAGCACGCCGTGCGCCGCGGGGTGCTGGGGCCCAAAGTTGATCGTGTAGTTGGTGATGACCTCGTCGCCGGTGGTGGGCGACTGTTCCAGCTGCATGCTCATGCCGCGCAGCTCCAGGTTCCGGGGGTGAAGATCGTGTCGCCTTGCGGGCCCGAGACCTTGAGGCCGGCCACGCCGCGCTCATTGCCCGCCGCGCGTGAGACGCTGACGGTGTAGCCCGCGCCGGCGAGCGTGACGCCGCCGTCGGCTGCTTCCGAGCCCGGAAGGATGATCTGCTGCCCCTCGATGACGAGCAGCCCCTCGATATCGCCGCCCGCCTTCACCGGCGGCCGGACGACCAGGATCTGGCGGCCCTGATAGGCGAACGTGCACCCGCCCTTGTACTGGCCGAGCGCCTTGGGCGCCTCTGCAGTCAGTGCGGCGAGCTTGGCGCTGCCGGTGGGGGCAACGATCGGCTGCGCGTTCACCTCGGCCACAGCGGGCGATGCGGTCGCGAAGCCGGCGCGCTGGGCGTAGTCGGCGGCGCTATCGCCCTCGGACTCCTTGGAGCCCGAGCACGCCGCCAGCAGCGACATCGCGAGGATGGGAAGCAGCGCCCTCATGCCTCACCCTTCGGCTTGCGCACGCGCTTTGGCTTGGGCTCGGTGGCGCCCTTGGTGTCCTTGGCGGTCGTCTTGCGCGGCTTCCTCGCCGGACGGCTTTCGGCCGGCTCGGGTGCGCCGGGCTCGGCCTTGGCGGTGGTGACGGGAGCGGGATCGCCCTGCCCTTGTCCCGAGACGGTGCCACCAGTCGAGGCAGGCGCGACCTTGTCGTCGGCCTTGCTGTCGGTCGGTTCGCCCGCGCCACTCTGGCCCTTCTTCTCGGTGGTCTTCGGCTCGGCGACGGGCGGCGGAGGCGGCGCGGCGGCCGCTTTCTCATCGCCCGGCAGCACGTAATCGGCGCCTTCCCACGGGCTCATGAAATCGAACTGGCGCAGATCCTGCGGCAGCTCGACGGGCTCATACACCACGCGCTTCTCGTCTTCGGAATAGCGCAGCTCGGTATAGCCGGTGAGAGGGAAGTCCTTGCGCTGCGGGTGACCCTCGAATCCGTAGTCGGTGAGGATACGGCGCAAGTCCGTGTTGCCGGCGAACAGCACGCCGTACATGTCGAACACCTCGCGCTCGAGCCACCCGGCGTTGGGCCACAGCCTGGTCGCGGTCGGCACCGGCGTGTTTTCGGCCGCGGTGCATTTGACGAGGATGCGGTGGTTCTTCGTCAGGCTGAGCAGCATGTAGACGACTTCGAACCGCTCGGGCCGGCTCGGGTAGTCGACCCCGGCCATTTCCATCAGCTGCTGGTAGTCGTGCTCGTCACGCAGCAGGCGAAGCGCGTCCTCGATGCTGTCGCGCGCGACGGTGAGCACGATCTCACCGTGCTCCTCCTTGGCGGACAGCAGCATCGAGCCGAGCGCGCTCGACAGCGCGTCCTGCACGCCCTCGTTCGAGGCGATCCTCGGCGCGGGATGGAAAACGGTGGCCATGCTCTAGCGCTCGACCGTGCCCGAACGGCGGATCTTCCGCTGGAGCTGCATCACGCCGTAGAGCAGCGCCTCGGCGGTCGGCGGGCAGCCCGGCACGTAGATATCGACCGGCACGATCCGGTCGCACCCGCGCACGACGCTGTAGCTGTAGTGGTAGTAACCGCCGCCGTTGGCGCACGATCCCATGGAGATGACGTACTTCGGGTCCGACATCTGGTCGTAGACCTTGCGCAGCGCCGGGGCCATCTTGTTGCACAGCGTGCCGGCGACGATCATCACGTCCGACTGGCGCGGGGATGCCCGCGGCGCGACGCCGAAGCGCTCCATGTCGTAGCGCGGCATGTTCACGTGGATCATCTCGACCGCACAGCACGCGAGGCCAAAGGTCATCCACCACAGCGAACCGGTGCGCGCCCACTGGAACAGCTCCTCGGTCGAAGTGACGAGGAAGCCCTTGTTGTCGAGCTCGGTCGAAAGGCCGTTGAAGAAGCTCTGGTCTGGGGCCTTGCCCTCGGGATGCAGCACCCAGTTCTCGCCCGGCCCGCTGACGGTCGAGGCGGCGGGATTGGCAAGCTCGTGGCTCAGAGAAGGCTGGCGGTTCACTCCCATTCCAGCGCTCCCTTCTTCCACGCGTAGGCAAGGCCGATGGCAAGTTCGCCCAGGAACACCATCATGGTGATCCAGCCCGGCCAGCCGGTCATGTCGAGGCTGACCGCCCACGGAAACAGGAACGCCGCTTCCAGATCGAAGATGATGAACAGGATCGCGACGAGGTAGAAACGCACGTCGAACTGGCTGCGCGGATCCTCAAACGCGGGGAACCCGCATTCGTATTCGCTGAGCTTTTCCGCATCGGGGTTGTGCGTGCCGGTCAGGCGCGAAACGCCCATCGGCAGGAACACGAACAGCGACGACAGCGCGAGCGCGATGCCGAGGAAGATCAGGATCGGCAGATATTGCGACAGGTCGACCAAGAGGGCTGACTCGATTGATTACGGGTTCGTGCGCGCCTCTAGGCCGGGGCCTAGCCGGGTGCAAGGGCGCGTCAGTTGCAAACTTCAGAACCGGCGTTGCGATGGGCGGATTGAGGTCGAAATCAACAGCTTCGTCACCCCGGACTTGATCCGGGGTGGTGCTGCCATTCAGGGGCGCGCTTCAAGACAAGCACTGGCCCGGATCAAGTCCGGGCCGACGGGGACGAGGAGCGCAAGGCTGGTCTTTAGCGCCGCGCCTACTTCATCATGCCCTTGATCGCCTTCGCGGTCGCGGCGCCGTAGGGCGGCTTGAACCCGCCGAGCTTGGCGATATCGATTTTCGGCTGGGTATAGACGCTGCGCGCGTGGCTGAATTCGCGGAAGCCCTCGATCCCGTGGTAGCTGCCCATCCCCGACGGCCCGACGCCGCCGAACGGCAGGTCTTCCATCGAGACGTGGAACACCACGTCGTTGACCGTCACGCCGCCTGAGATGGTCTTGGTCAGCACCTTCTCGCGCTCGCCGGAGTCCTCGCCGAAGTAGTAGAGGCCGAGCGGGCGGTCGTGCGCGTTCACGTATTCGATCGCCTCGTCGATTGCCTTGTAGGTCTTCACCGGCAGCACCGGCCCGAAAATCTCCTCCTGCATCGCCGCCATGTCGTCGGTCACGTTGCGCAGGATGGTGAGCGGCATCTTGCGCGCGTTGGAGGAGCCGAAATCCTCCTCGCCCGGATTCACCTCGATCACCTCGGCGCCCTTCTCGCGCGCGTCGCTGACCAGGCCCTTGAGCCGGTCGAAGTGCCGGTCGGACACGACGCTGGCGTAGTCCTCGTTGTCGAGCAGCTTGGGGTACATCTCGTGCACCCCGAGCTGGACAGCGGCGACCGCACCTTCTTCGTCCTCTTCCGGCACGTAAAGGTAATCGGGCGCGAGGCAGATCTGGCCGGCGTTCATCATCTTGCCCAGCGCGATACGCTCTCCCGCCTTTTTGAGATCGGCGTTCTTGCCGAGGAACACCGGCGACTTGCCGCCGAGCTCGAGCGTCACCGGGACGAGGTTCTTGGCCGCCGCCTCCATCACCTTGCGGCCCGTTGCGGTCGATCCGGTGAAGACCAGATGATCGAACGGCAGCTCACTGAACGCGTGCGCGACCTCAGGCCCGCCGTTGACCACCGCGCATTCCGCTTCGTCGAAGCGTTTGGCGACCAGTTCGGCCATCAGCTCGCTGGTGCGCTCGGTGAACTCGCTCGGCTTGATCATCGCCCGGTTGCCGGCCGCGAACACCTGCATCAGCGGGCCGAAGCTGAGGTTCACCGGGAAGTTCCACGGCGCGAGGATGCCGATCACGCCCTTGGGCTCGTAGCGCAGCTCCGCCTTCGCGCCGAGCAAGCCGAGCGGGAACTGGACCTTGCGCTTCTCTGACTTCGACCACTGGCCGAGGTGCTTGAGGCAGTAGCGCCCGAACCCGACCGTGCCGGCGATGTCGGTGATCATCGACTGATGCGGGCTGCGGTTGCCGAAGTCGGCGCTCATCGCGCGGCACAGTTCCTCGCCGTGCTCCTTGAGTAGCGCCATCGCGCGCTCGATCCGGTCGCGGCGCACGTCGAGCGGTTCGGGCCGCGCGGCGGTGAACGCGGCGCGTTGCTTTTCGAGCAGCGCGGTCAGCTCGGCTTTGCGGTTGTCGGCCATCAGGTCTCTCCGTCTCGATTTGCCACCGATGTTCGGCGATAGCTGCGCGCTTGGCAAGTGAGCGCTGTCCTACAGGCATCCGAATGTGCCATGCCGCGTTGCGATGTACGAAAGCCCAAGCCATTTCAGCGCCTTGCAAGGCGACATTGTGACCGCGCAAGGCGACGCCGTCCGTGCGCAAAGCGACGTGCGTGAGCCACAAGGCGACGCGAATCCGCCTAAGGCGACAAACTTTCGCCAGGACAGTGTGACAAGTGTGACAAGCCCGGGATGACGCGCCAGCAGTCGAACTTGCAGGGCGTGCGATTGCCAATGCCGCAGTGCAGCATTAAGTCGCCGGAAAGCTCATACGAAAGGCCGCAGCCATGACCACCTTCTCCGCCGCCGACCCCGTCGTCATCCTCTCCTACGCGCGCACCCCGATGGGCGGGATGCAGGGCGTGCTCTCGGATGTTTCGGCGACCGATCTGGGCGCCACCGCGGTGAAGGCGGCGGTCGAGCGCGCGGGCGTTGCGGGTGAGGATATCGAGCGGATCTACATGGGCTGCGTGCTTCCGGCCGGGCTCGGCCAGGCCCCTGCCCGCCAGGCGGCGCTCAAGGCCGGGCTCCCCAAGTCAGTGCAGGCGACCACCGTCAACAAGGTCTGCGGCAGCGGCATGCAGACGGTGATCATGGCGAGCGAGGCGATCGCCGCGGGCTCGATGGATGTCGCCATCGCCGGCGGCATGGAGAGCATGACCAACGCGCCGTACCTCCTCAAGAAGCACCGTTCGGGCGCGCGGATCGGGCATGACACCGCTTACGATCACATGTTCCTCGACGGGCTAGAGGACGCGTACGAAGCGGGCCGCGCAATGGGCACTTTCGCGCAGGATACCGCCGACGAGTACCAGCTCACCCGCGAGGCGCAGGACGATTACTCGGTCGAGTCGCTGCGCCGCGCGAACGAGGCGATCACCGGCGGCGCCTTCGCCGACGAGGTCGTCCCGGTGACGATCTCGGGCCGCAAGGGCGACGTGACCGTCGACACCGACGAGCAGCCGCCCAAGGGCAACCCCGACAAGATCCGCAGCCTGCGCGCCGCGTTCGCCAAGGAAGGCACCATCACCGCTGCCTCGTCGAGCTCGATCAGTGATGGCGCCGCCGCGGTGGTTCTGGCGCGCGAGAGCGTGGCGAAGGACAAGGGCCTCGCCCCGGTCGCCCGCATCGTCGCGATGGCCGCGCACGCGCATGAGCCGAAGGACTTCACCACCGCTCCCGTCGGCGCGATCGAGAAAGTGCTGGCCAAGGCCGGCTGGAGCAAGGCCGACGTCGACCTGTTCGAGATCAACGAGGCGTTCGCCTGCGTCGCGATGTTCGCGATTCAGGACCTCGGGCTCGATCACGCCAAGGTCAACGTCAACGGCGGCGCGACCGCGCTCGGCCACCCGATCGGCGCCAGCGGCACGCGGATCATCGTAACGCTGCTCAATGCGCTCAAGCAGAAGGGTCTGAAGCGCGGTGTCGCCTCGCTGTGCATTGGCGGCGGAGAAGCCACGGCGGTCGCGGTGGAGCTGGTCTGATCGCTTTCGTTTCGCCACGGCTTCCGGTATCACGCGCGCGGGTCGCCCTTTGAGGGGGAGACCTGACATGCGCACATTGATTTTCGCCGCCGCCGCGACCCTGGCGCTTTCGGCGTGCAACCAGAAGACCGACGAAGCACCCGCCGCTACCGACACGCCGATGGCCGATGCCACGCCGATGGCCGCCGACACCGGCACGGCGCCAGGCACCTACACCGTCAAGGACGCCAGCGGCAAAGAGATGGGCACGACCACGATCAACGCCGACGGCACCTATGTCGACACCGACAAGGACGGCAAGCAGATGAAGGGGACCTTCGCCCGCAAGGACGGCAAGGACTGCTTCACGCCCGAGGGCGGCAAGCCCGAAGAGTGCTGGACGACCACCGCTCCCGGCGCGGATGGGTCGTTCACGGCCACCTCCGCCGACGGCAAGCAGGTGCTCACGATCACTCCGGCGACAGCGGCGCCCGCGCCGGCTGCAACCTGATCGATGATGGGGAGCGGGCGGCGCGTCCGCTCCCTACAACTCCGCCGAGCCCCACAGCCGCTCGGCACGCATATACCCTCGGCGGCCGCCGACATCGAAGTCGCACCAACCAGCTTCGCAGTCGTCGATCCGCCCGACCACGCCCGGCTCTGCATTCCATCGGAGCTTGGAGTTGTCCGACGGCTTCTCCCGGATCGCGGCGAGACCCTGCCCGATCACGATCCCGCCGCGCTCCTTGCTCAGCAGGTTCGCAGTTACCCAGCCCTCGTCGCCCGCCGGATCGCGGACGAGCCGCCAGCCCTCGTGCACCCGAACGACCTTCAACGGCAGTCCGGCACGATGATAGACCCAGCGTACCGGATAGTCCCGGCCCGGCCCCGCTCGCAAATTGAGAACCTCCGCCTTGATCGAGGCCCAGTACGGCACCTCGCGTTCCTGCGCGGCAAGCGGCGCGGCGACGAGGACAAGGGCGGCAAGAACGATACGGCGCATGCGAGTTGCGATAGCCCGAGCACCGGGTCCGCTTCAAGCGAGCGCTTGACCATCGCGGCCCCAAACCACTAGCCCCTGTCCACCGATGACTGATCGCCCCGCCCCGCGCCGGACCACCAAGCCCAAGGTCATGGTGACCCGGCACCTACTGCCGTCGATCGAGTGGCGGCTCGGAGAGCTGTTCGACGCGAGCTTCAACACCGAGGACATCCCGCTGACCCGCGACCAACTGGCCGCCGGGATGCACGAAGCCGATGTGCTGGTGCCCACGGTCACCGATCGCATAGATGCAGCGCTGATCGAGCAAGCCGGCCCGCAGCTCGGCTTGATCGCCAGCTTCGGCGCGGGCGTCGATCACATCGACCTCGCGGCCGCCCGCGCTCGCAAGATCATCGTCACCAACACTCCGGGCGTCTTCACCGAAGACACCGCCGACCTCACGATGGCGCTCATCATCGGCGTGCCCCGCCGCCTGCGCGAAGGGACCTCGCTCATCCGCCGCAACGAGTGGACCGGCTGGGCGCCGCTCAGCCTGCTCGGGCGCAAGCTCGGCGGCAAGGTGCTCGGCATCGTCGGCATGGGCCGGATCGGGCAGGCGGTAGCCTGGCGCGCCCGGGCGTTCGGGCTGACGATCCGCTATCACAATCGTCATCGCCTCCCGTCGTCGGTCGAGAGCATGTTCGGCGCCGAGTATGTCGACGATCTCGATACACTGCTGAGCGCATCCGACATCGTGACCCTGCACTGTCCATCGAGCGAGACGACCCGCGGCATGCTGAATGCCGCACGGATCGCCGCGATGAAGCCGGGCGCGACGATCGTGAACACCGCCCGCGCCGATCTGATCGACTACAACGCGATGATCGACGCGCTCGAGAACGGCCACCTCGGCGGCGCCGGCCTGGATGTCTACCCCGGCGAACCCGAGGTCGATCCACGGCTGGTCGCGCTTCCCAACGTCATCGCGCAACCGCACATCGGCAGCGCCACCATCGAAGGCCGCGAGGCAGCGGGTGAGAAGGTGATCGCCAACATCCGCTTCTGGGCCGACGGCCACCGGCCACCCGACATGGTGCTGGAAGGCCTCGTCTGAGCGACCCCGATGCGAGCGCCGGCGAGGTGAAGGCCGATCCTGCGAGCGCGCTGTGCCTGTCCTGCGGCCTGTGCTGCGATGGTGGGCTGTTCGTTTGGGTCTCGCTGAACGACAGCGACCGGGAGCGTCTTCGATCGAACGGACTGTACGCTCCCGAGCGGCTGCCACATCCTTGTCCGAACTACAGCACGCCGGCGTGCACCATCTACGCGATCAGGCCCCGGCAGTGCCGCGAATACCGATGCGAGGTCTTGAAGGCGCTCGGCGATGGCGAACTCGACGAAAAAGTCGCGCACGGCCTGGTCGCCGAAGCACTGACCATGCGAGCCCGCGTGACCACGCTGCTACCCGAAGGAACCTCGTTCGCCGGCTTCGCCGAGGATTTGAAGACCGGCGCGCCCGAAAGCCGTTCACCCGCTCGACTGCCGGCACTCGCCCGGTTTCTCGCCTATCGCATGTTTGTCGAGCGTCATTTCCTCAGCCCCGATTCCCACTGGCTCTCACGGGAAAAAGCATAGCGCCGCCGACGGTATCTTTGCAGCCGCAGACCTGTCCTGTAGTGGCCGCAAATCATGGACCATTTCGCCGCCAAGATCGAAACGCTCGAGCATCAGTCGATGCGCTCGTGGATGCAACGCGACCGCAACGCGATGAAAGCACTCGCCTCGCGCGATTTCATTTTCCTGCTCGGGTCGACCAAGCCGGCGATCCTCGACCGGGCGAGTTGGCTGGAGGCGGCGACCACCCGCTTCCGCCTGACGTCTTATCGCTTCGGCGAGGTCTACGTGCGGCGGCACGGTTCAGCGGCGGTGTTCGCCGCGCCGATTACGCTCGAAGCGTCGCTCGGGGAGGACGACTGGTCGGGCACGGCGTGGCTGACCGACCTATGGGGCCGCTCCGCGGTCCGCCGCAAATGGCGGCTGATCGAACGCGTGCTCTCACGCCCCGACACCAACGAGAACGCCCCGCCCGCGATCCGCTCGATGCAGCTCTGGCGCTAGGTCGCCGGCTCAGTCGCCGGTCAAGATTCGGTCGACCAGTTCCTTCACCGTCGGGGTGAAGTTGTTCGAGTAGAACGGGTCCTGCTTGAAACGGTAGGCTGCGTGCCCCGCGAACATCAGATTGTCGGCGACCGGCTGGCCATGCGCGATGTCCTGCAGGGTTTTCTGGATGCAGAAGCTGCGCGGGTCGGCGAGGCGGCCGGTCGTGTAGTCGTCGTGATCCTTCCAGCTCGAAAACTGGCAATGGGACAGGCAACCCATGCAGTCCTTCTGGTCCTGGCGGATGATGTCGCGGCTCGTCGGAGTCACGTAGACGATGGTGTCGTCTGGCGTCTTGAGCGCCTCGGTATAACCTTGCGCGAACCACGCACAGGCGCGTTCGTAGTCCTTCGGTGCTACCCAGAAGTTCTTGCCGCGCACGCCGACATCGAGCTGCCGGGTGTGCTCGCCGGCGGCCACTTTGCTGAACGGGATTTGCCGTTCGGAGCGGTGAATGAGGTCCCACAGGAAATCGTTCTTCACCGCCGAGCTGTAGAAGCCAGTGGGTGAGAACTTGTGCAGCAGCACGTCGCCGTCGTCGAGCTCGCGCAGCGCGTCCTTCCAATCCTGCGGGATCGGGCTTTCGACGGTCAGCAGCGGACGGGTGCCGAACTGGAACACGATCTTGCCGAGCTCGGGATTGTCGATCCAGTCGTTCCATTCGCGCAGGAACCACACGCCGCCGGCCATGACGATCGCGGTGTCCTCGGACACGCCTTCGGCGCGCATGGTCTCGCGCAGCGCCTTGACCCGCGGATAGGGATCTTCGGGCTTCAGCGGGTCTTCAGCGTTCGAGAGGCCGTTGTGCCCGCCAGCAAGCCAGGGATCCTCATAGACCACCGCGGCCATCAGGTCTGCGACCTTGCTGTAGCTGCGCTTCCACAACGCGCGAAATGCGCGCGCGGAGCTGATGATCGGCAGATAGTGAACGTTGAAGCGCTGGGCGATCTCGGCCAGCTTGTAGGGCATTCCCGCCCCGCAGGTCACCCCGGTGACCATGCCGCGGGTCCGTTCCAGCACGCCTTCTAGAACCTGCTGCGCGCCGCCCATTTCCCACAGCACATTGATGTTGATCGCGCCCTTGCCACTGGCGACATCGTAAGCGCGCTTCACCTGCTCGACCGCGCCGTCGATGGCGTAGCGGATCAGCTGCTCGTGCCGTTCCTTGCGGGTTAGCGCGTCGTAGACCTGCGGGATGATCTTGCCTTCGGCGTCGTAGCTGTCGGCGTTGACCGCGCTGACCGTGCCGATGCCGCCCGCGGCCGCCCACGCGCCCGAACTCATATGATTGGTCGCCGAGACGCCCTTGCCGCCTTCGACCAGCGGCCAGACTTCGCGTCCGCCGTAGAGTATCGGCTGCAATCCCTTGAACGCCATCGAGCTTACCAAATCCTCTGTTGCCGGGTCAGTGCGCCGCGGCGCCGGCGGTTCCCGGGTCTTGCCGGCACCCCTTGATCGCTTGCGGTTCAGGTCGCTTAGCCGCTCGCTTGAACTGTGCATAGTACCCCGCCAGTTCGGGGGCGTCCTTGAACGTCTCGAGCGTGAAGCCGACCCGCTCGAACTCGCAGCTCAGCAGCAGCGGATCGATGCCGTGACGGTTGGTCGGACGGTTGACGTCGACCACGATGATCCGGCCGTCGGCCTTGAGCGACGGCCATAGCCGCCAGAGGAACGCGTAGGGCTCCTGCACCTCGTGGTACATGTGGATCAGGAACACGCGATCGAACGAACCGTCAGGCAGCTTGGGGTCATCCGGCGTGCCGAGCCGGATCGACACGTTGTCGAGCCGTTCGCGCTCGACCCGCTGCCCAAGCCGCTCGAGTGCGCCGCGGTCGATGTCCTCCGCCAGCACGCGCCCGTGGGCGCCGACTTTCTCCGCGAGGCGGATCGTGTAGTAACCCTCGCCCGCGCCGATATCGGCGACGGTCATGCCCGGCTTGATCTCGGCGAGGTCCATGACTTTCTGCGCCTCGCCGACGCTGTCGCGTTCGGTCTCGGTCGAGAACTGGTTCGAGCCGAGCTCCGATACGGCACGCTGGGCGCGCGGGAAATCTCGCGATGTCTCCGGACGATCGGCGTTCTCATCCGAAGCCGCCGGATTGCAGCCCGCGAGCAGCAACGTCAGCAACGCAATCTGCGCGCGAAGGCGCATCAGTCGGCATCCTCGACATCGACGCTCTCGCCGGTCACCCGCTGCGCCAGGGCGGCGGAGATGAACGGGTCGAGCGCACCATCAAGCACATCATCCGGTGCGGGCGAGGTGTACCCGGTGCGCAAGTCCTTCACCATCTGGTACGGCTGCAGGACGTAGCTGCGGATCTGGTGGCCCCAGCCAATGTCGGTCTTGCTCGCGTGCTCGGCGCTGGCGGCTTCCTCACGCTTGCGCATTTCCTCTTCGAACATGCGCGCCTTGAGCATGTTCATCGCGATCTCGCGGTTCTTGTGCTGGCTGCGGTCGATTTGGCTCGCGACGATGATGTTGGTCGGTACGTGAGTGATCCGCACCGCGCTGTCCGTCGTGTTCACGTGCTGTCCACCCGCGCCCGATGCGCGGTAGGTATCGATACGAAGGTCAGCGGGATTAATCTCGATCGAGATATTGTCGTCGATCACCGGATAGACCCACACCGAGCTGAAACTGGTGTGCCGCCGCGCGCTCGAATCGTACGGACTGATGCGAACCAGGCGGTGGACGCCGCTCTCTGTCTTGGCGTAGCCGTAGGCGTTCTCGCCCTTCACCAGCAGCGTCGCGCTCTTGATGCCCGCCTGGTCACCCGAGTGGTAGTCGACCAGATCGACCTTGAAGCCGCGCCGCTCGGCCCAACGGGTGTACATCCGCTGGAGCATTTCGGCCCAGTCCTGGCTCTCGGTGCCGCCCGCGCCCGCGTGGATTTCGATGTACGTATCGTTGCCGTCAGCCTCACCGGATAACAAGGCCTGCACCTTGTCGGCATCGGCTCGCTCGGCGAGACGCGCGAGTGTTTCGAGGCCCTCGCGCTCGATTTCGGTGTCGCTCTCGGCCTCGCCCATTTCGACGAACTCGACCGCGTCGCCCATCTCGGCGGTGATTTGGTTGACCGTGCCGATCGCCGCATCGAGCCGCCGCCGTTCGCGCATGACCGCTTCGGCGTCCTTGGGGTCGTTCCACAGGTTGGGGTCCTCGACCCGGGCATTAAGCTCGTCGAGCCGGCGCAGCGCGCGCTCCCAGTCGAGCGACTGGCGCACAAGCGCCAGCGCTGCATTGATGCGATCGATATGGGCCTGCCCTTCGGCACGCATGGGAACGTAACTCCAATGGAAATGCGGCCCGCCGCTTAGCGGAGGCCGGGGGGAAGCGAAAGGTGCGGACGCGCGATGATCAGGTGCGGCGTTTCGCCTGCAGCTTCTTGACCGCGTCGAGCGTCAGGCGGACGTGGTCCTTGTAGTCGAGATCGGAGTGCACGAACACGATCCGGCCCTTGCGATCGATGACGTAACTGGTTCGTTCGGTCAGGCCGGTCTGCTTGCCTTCCGAAACCAGCGCCGCCTGATATGCCGAAACGATCTTGGGCGTGGCTGCGGCAACGGCGAACTTGTCGCGGCATTCTTCCGTCGAAAAGCGCTTGAGCGTCTCGATATCGTCGTTCGACATCCCGATGACCGTCGCGCCATACTTGGCGAACTCGGGCGTCATCTCGGCGAATTCGTGCGCTTCGAGCGTGCACCCCTTGGTGAACGCCTTGGGGTAGAAATAGAGCACCACCGGGCCCTTCGCGAGCGCGGTGCGCAGGTTGAAGCCGAACGCCTTGCCGCCCAGCGCGGCCTGGGTGGCGAACATCGGCGCCTTCGCTCCCATAGGAAGTGCAGCGCTGGCAGGAACTGCCGCGAGAGCAGCGGCGGCGAGGAGTGCGGCTAGCTTCTTCATGTCCGTTCCTTCCTTGGCGTCCGAACCAGGCTCAATAGATACCGCCCTGCTCTTCGACGAAGTCGGTCTTCGCCGCTTCCTCGTTCTTGCGCGTGACCGCCGCTTGTGCGTTGGCTTGGCGGCCGCGGCGAATGAGCTCGAGGATCTCGTTGCGCTTGGAGGCGATCTCGTCCTGGCGAGTGGCCCGCGGCGGTTCGGTGTCGGGCTTGAAGGCCTCCCAGATGACCGCAGCCTTGGCGTCGCCGGTTGGCCATGCATCGAACACCCGCTTGCCACTCTGGCGATCGATCCGGACCATGCGCACGCCGGCAGGGGCGACGAACGGCTCGTCCGACCAGCGGTCGCGGGTCGCCTTGACGAAATCGATGAAGATCGGCGCACCGGTGTTGCCGCCTTGCACCCACCCGCCGAGGTTCCGCGGCTTGTCGAACCCGATGTAGGCCCCCGCGACGATATCGGGCGAACCGCCCACGAACCACGCGTTGGTCGGGCCGGTGGTGGTGCCGGTCTTGCCGAACAACGGCAGGCCGAGCGACGCAACGCGAACCGCGGTACCGCGCTGGACCACGCCTTCGAGCATGTGGACCACCTGATAAGCCGTGCGCGCGTCCATCACTTGCCGCCCTGAGGCGCCGATGCGCGGCATCGCCTTGCCGTCCCATTCCGCCATGTTGCAACGGGCGCACTCACGCTTGTCGGCGCGCCAGATGACCTTGCCGTTACGGTCCTGCACGTAGTCGATCAGCGTCGGGTTATGCATCCGGCCGAAGTTCGCCAGCGTGGCGTAGGCGTTGACCATCTTGAGCACGGTGGTGTCGCCCGCACCGAGCGCAAATGCCGGATAGGGCTTGTACGAACCGATCCCCATCCGCTCGAACGTGCGCACCACGTTGGGCATGCCGGCGTCCATCGCGATGTGGACAGTCATGAGGTTGCGGCTCTGTTCGAGGCCCCAGCGCATCGTGTGCACCCCGCCGCCCCCGCCGCCGAAGTTGCGGAAGCACTTCTCGCCCAGCGCCGCACCCTGATAGAAGCAATAGGCCTGGTCGGGCACTTCGCTCGCTGGGGTCATGCCCTGGTCGAGCCCGGTCGCGTAGACGAACGGCTTGATGGTGGAGCCGGGTTGACGGAGCGCCTGGGTGGCGCGGTTGAAGTCGGTCAGCCGGTTATCGAACCCACCCTGGAGCGCCATCACCCGACCCGTCGCGGGTTCCTCGACAACCATGCCGCCCGAAACCTCGGGGATGGTGCGCACGGCGTAGGAATTGCCGACCGGCGCCACTGCAATCACGTCGCCAGCCTTCAGCGCATCCGGCATCCCGGTCAGAGGCGCGGTGTCGCCATCGGAGAATCCGATCGTTCCGCTGCCGCCGCTGCGCTTGGTGACGACGCCGATGCGCCAGTCCTTGTACCCGATCCCGAGCGGCGAAGCGGCAAGCTGCGACTGCCAGGTATCATTATCGACATCGATATGCGCGACCGGGCCGGTCCAGCCCTTGCCCGCGCTGTAGCGCAGGATGCCGCCCCGCAGGGCGTCGCGGGCCGCGATCTGCAGTTTCGGGTCGAGCGAGGTCCGCACCCACAGTCCGCCGGCATAGACGCTGTTCTTGCTGTCCTCCGCCGTCTCGCCGAACTTGGCCATCAGCTCGCGGCGGACCTCTTCCAGGTAATATCCCGCATCGACCGACGGCACGCTCGAGCGCGAAGGCTTGAGGCCCAGCGGCTGGGCCTTCGCAGTCGCTGCCTGCTGCGCGGTGATGAAGTCGTTCTCGACCATCTGGTCAAGCACGAAATTGCGCCGGGCGATGGCCTTCGCCTCGTACTTTTTGCGCCCGTATTGTTCGGGCGCCTTGGGCAGGATCGCCAGGAACGCCGCCTCGTGCAGGTCGAGGTCGCCGACGTCCTTGTCGAAGTAAGCGCGAGACGCCGCTTGCACGCCGTAGGACCGGCGGCCGAGCGGAATCTCGTTGAGATAGAGTTCGAGGATCTGCGGCTTGGTCAGCACGCCCTCGATCCGCCGCGCCAGGATCATCTCCTTGAGCTTGCGGGTGACCGAGTATTCGTTGCCGAGCAGGATGTTCTTGGCCACCTGCTGGGTGATGGTCGAGCCGCCGACCGCACGCTCGCCCGAGCCAGCCTTGCGGGCGTAATCGAACACCGCGCCGATCGTGCCGGTGATGTCGACACCGCCGTGGCTGAAGAAGGTCTTGTCCTCGGCAGCAAGAAAGGCCTCGATCAGTTCTTGCGGGAAGTCCGCATACTGCAGCTGCACCCGCCGCTCGCGGGCGTAGGAATGGACGATCTGCCCGTCGATCCCGCGGACGATGGTGGGGAGCGGCGGCTGGTAGTCGACCAGAGTTTCGGCGTCGGGCAAGTCCTTGGCCAGGACCGCCCACCCGATCAGCATCAGGATCAGGCCCGCGCCGATCAGGCTGCTGAGCCAGCGAAACCAGCGTTTCTCGCGCCAATTGCCGCGGAACCACTGCGCTACGCCTTGGGTATCGCGGCGAATGCGGTAGCGGAAATGATCTAGGGTGGTGCTGTCAGCCATGAATTGCGCGGGCCTTAGCATCGCCCAACGGCTGGTGGAAAGGTCAATCCTGGCGCGATTGCCGGGCGAAATAGATGCGGATCGCGCGCGCAAGTACGTCGGCGAATTTCTGACGGCCCTCCGGCGATGCCAGCTGGCTCGCCTCGTCGCGGTTTGAGATGAAGCCGGCTTCGTAGAGCACCGACGGCACATCCGGCGCGCGCAACACGGCCAGCCCCGCCGACCGCCGCGTCTGCGGGTGAAAGCGCAAAATGCCGGTCCCTTCGCGAGCGATCAGGCGCGAAAATTCCGCGCTATCGGCTTGGGTGCGGCGCTGGGATAGCTCCACCAGGATCGAGTTCACGGCATCGCTTTGGCCGGACAGTTCGATTCCGTTCACCGCGTCAGCCGCATTCTCGCGCGCCGCAAACCGGGCCGCGGCCTCGCTCGAGGCCTCGTTCGAAAGCGTGTAGATGCTGGCGCCCTCCACCTGGTCTTCGGTCCCAGCCGAATCGGCATGGATCGAAAGGAACAGGTCCGCGCCCAACTCCCGCGCGATCGCGAACCGCTCGCCGAGCACGAGGAAGCGATCGTCGTCGCGCGTGAGCGCCACGCGTATCCCGCCCTCCTTTACCAGCTCGTCCCGCAGCGCCGTGGCCAGCCCCAGCACGAGGTCCTTTTCGCGGAACCCCTGTCCGCTCGCGCCCGGGTCGTGCCCGCCATGCCCGGCATCGATCACCACCAGCGGCCGCGATTTATCGGGCGGACCATAAACGCGCGGCAGATCGACCGGCTCTCCCGCTGACGGCAGCTCGAAGCGGATCACGTAACCTCGACCCAATGCCGGCACCGGCAACGTCAATCCGAACGCATACAACGCCGCCAGGATCGCCACCGGCGCAAGGAAGACCAACCAAAGCTGCGCTCGCAACGACATTGCGCACGATGGTTAAGGCGTTGCGTCATGCGCGCGCAATATGGTTGCTCCCAATAACCCACGATGCTAGCACGCGGGCCGACCGGGGCGACTGCCCGATTGTGCCTGACGAAGCGCTCACTCACGCGCCAAGCATGGGCCGGCCCGGCCACCGACCGACGCATCCGCGACGGTTCGTTACCAGGTTGACGCAAGTGATGAGCTTCCCCTCCCAGCAGATCGCGTCGCCGCCCTCGGGCGGCCGCGCGGGCTTCGCCGGCCGGGGCGCGTATCACGCGCACCAGCGCATCCTTGCAGACACATCATCCCGGCCCGCCGCCCTGCGCGCGGGCCGGTTCGTATTCGCCGCCCGGCTCTGCAAGCCGGCCGGCGGTTCACCCATAGCGCGCGCGCCCTCCCCTTCACTCGATGGAGATCGAGCCCGGCCGGCACGCGCACGGAGAAATTACAATGGCAACGCGCATGCTTATCGATGCGCGCCACCCGGAAGAAACCCGGGTGGCGGTGGTCCAAGGTAACCGGATCGAAGAATTCGATTTCGAGTCTGCCGAACACAAGCAGATCAAGGGCAATATCTATCTCGCCAAGGTCACTCGGGTAGAACCGAGCCTGCAGGCGGCGTTCGTCGATTTCGGCGGCAACCGGCACGGCTTCCTCGCCTTCAGCGAGATCCATCCGGACTACTACATGATCCCCAAGGAGGATCGCGAGCGCCTGCTGGCCGAGGAAGCCGCGGCGGCCGAAGAGGAAGCCGAGCTCCGCGCGCAGGAGGAAGAGGAAGGCCACTCTCCCGGCGAGGAATACGACGCCGATGACGAGACCGGCGAGTCGCTGGTCGAGGAAATCGCCGAAGACGGCGTCGAGGAAATCGACACCTCCGAGAAGGACGACGTCGCCACGATTGAAGGCGGCCACGTCGAAGACGGCGAAGACGACGAGCGTACCGACGAGGAGACCGACGGATCTAACGGCGATGATCGCCGTGGCCGCGGCCGCGGGCGCCGCCAGGGCAAAGGCGGCCGCAGCCGCGCCAAGGAAGTCGACGAAGTCCGCGCCAAGCGCATGGCGCTGCGCCGGCGCTACAAGATCCAGGACGTCATCCAGCGCCGCCAGGTGCTGCTGGTCCAGGTCGTCAAGGAAGAGCGCGGCAACAAGGGCGCCGCACTGACCACCTACCTCAGCCTCGCCGGTCGTTACTGTGTGCTGATGCCGAACTCGAGCCACGGCGGCGGCATCAGCCGCAAGATCAGCTCGGCAGCGGACCGCAAGCGGCTGAAGACGATCGTCAGCGACCTGTCGCTGCCGCGCTCGATGGGCCTGATCGTTCGCACTGCCGGCCTTCAGCGCACCAAGCCGGAGATCAAGCGTGACTTCGACTACCTCGCCCGGCTGTGGGACGAGATTCGCGAGACCACGCTAAAGTCCAGCGCGCCGGCGCTGATCCACTCGGACAGTGACCTGATCAAGCGCGCGATCCGCGACATATACAACAAGGAAATCGAAGAGGTCGTGGTCGAGGGCGAGCAGGGCTATCGCCTTGCCCGCGAGTTCATGAAGCTGTTGATGCCGAGCCACGCGCGGCGGGTGAAGGCGTACTCGGATCCCGTGCCGCTGTTCCAGCGCTACGGTGCCGAGGATCAGCTGCGTGCGATGTACGATCCGGTCGTGCAGTTGAAGAGCGGCGGGTATCTCGTCATCAACCCGACCGAGGCGCTGGTGTCGATCGACATCAACTCGGGCCGCTCGACCAAGGAGCACGGGATCGAGGCGACCGCGCTCAACACCAACCTCGAAGCCGCGCGCGAGATCGCGCGTCAGTTGCGCCTGCGCGACATGGCTGGCCTGGTGGTGATCGACTTCATCGACATGGAGTACAACAACAACATCCGGAAGGTCGAAAAGGCCATGAAGGATGCGTTGAAGAACGACCGCGCGCGCATCCAGGTCGGCCGCATCTCGGGCTTCGGTCTGATGGAGATGAGCCGCCAGCGCCTGCGCACCGGCGTGCTCGAGGCGACCACCCGTGAATGCCCGCACTGTGACGGCACCGGTTTGGTCCGCACGGCGTCGTCGGCCGGTCTCAGCGCCCTGCGCCTGATCGAGGACGAAGCGGCCAAGGGTCGCGGCACGGTGATCAGCCTGTTCGCCTCGACCGAGGCGGCGGTGTACCTGCTCAACGCCAAGCGCGCCGATCTCGCCGAAATCGAGGACCGCTACGGCGTCAACGTCGAGGTCCTGCCGGAGGGCGAGCAGGAAGGCGCCAAGATGCGCGTCGCCAGCAGCGGCCCGCGCCCGACCACCCCGCCCAAGTTCGCGCCGATCGTCGACGAGATCGACGACGAGCCGATCGAGGACGAGGACGACTACGAGGCGGAAGCCGAGGAGCGGTCCGACGAGGACGAGCGTCCGCGCCGGAACAAGCGCCGCCGTGGCGGCCGCAACCGCCGCGATCGGGATGACGCGAACGGAAACGAAAGCGCCCTCGCGTCGAGCTCTGACGATGGCGCGGACGAAGAGGCCGGTGAGGCTCGCGCTGAGTACGCTGACGCGGAAGGCGACGAGGACAAGCCCCGCAAGCGTCGCCGCCGGGGTGGCCGGCGCAGGCGCGGCCGCGGTCGCGGCGAAGGCGATGAGGCTGTCGCCGGTGAAGAGACCGAAGCAATCGACGAGACCGTAGGCGAGCAGCTGTCCGACGACATCGCGGTCGTCGCGGAGCCGAGCGACGAAGGCGCCGCCGAAGAGCAGCCCAAGAAGCGTTCGCGCCGCAAGAAGGCCGAGGCCGAGCCCGTCGCGGAGGTCGCAGCGGCTCCGGAGCCTGAAGCGACTGCTCCCGAGGCGACCGAAGAGAAGCCAAAGCGCAGCCGCCGGAAGAAGGCTGAACCCGAGGCGGTTGAGGCCGCTGCTCCGGTTCCCGCCGAAGATGCTCCGACCAAGCCGAAGCGTTCGCGCGCGAAGAAGGCCGCGCCCGAGGCAGCTCCCGCGGAGGCAGTCAGCGCCGATCCCGTCACCGCGCCTGCAGAGGAGACGGTGACAGCTGAAGCCGAGGAGCCCGCCTCGCAGCCGGCCAAGCGCGGCGGCTGGTGGCAGCGCACCTTCGGCGAGTGACGACCAGCGAAGCCGCCGCCGCGCCCCCGGCTCACCACCGGGCCGGCGGCGGCTTTCGCAATCCTCCCGGCAGTCCGCGCCAGACCGCCACGCTGCGCGATTTCCTGCGCTTCATGCTGGTCGATATGCGCCGCGCGAAGGTGCCGGCCATCCCTGCCGGCCATGTCGCACCCACCGCGCCCGACCTTGCCGCGCTTAGGGAAAACGAAATCGCCTGGCTTGGCCACGCTTGCTTTGCCTTGCGCATGGCCGGCGAGCTGGTCCTGACCGATCCCTATCTGGGTCCAACCGCTGGTCCGTTCGGATTGGGACCGAAGCGGTTCATCGCCTCGCCCATCGCGGCGCGTGAGCTACCCCGCGTCGACCTGATCGCGATCAGCCACAATCACTACGACCACATCGATGTCGGCGCGCTCGAGGCCTATCGCTGGCGGGAAGAGACGCCGGTGATTTGTCCGCTCGGAGTGGCATCACTCATCCGCCGGTGCGGTTTCACCACGGTAATCGAGCTCGACTGGTGGCAGGATTGGCAGCTCGACGGACTGGCTGTGACCTGTTTGCCCGCCGTGCACTTCTCCGGCCGCGGTCCGTTCGATCGCAACCGCACGTTGTGGTGCAGTTTCGCCTTCCAGTCCGACAGCCGCAAAGTGTGGTTTGGTGGCGATACCGCGCCGGGTGCGGTGTTCCGCGAGATCGGCGAGCGCGCAGGCCCGTTCGACCTCGCGATCGTCGGCATCGGCGCCTACGAGCCGCGCTCGATCATGCAAGCCAGCCACGCCACGCCCGAGGAGGCCATCGGCATCGCCCGAGACCTGAAAGCGCGCACCGCATTGGGCATGCATTGGGGCACGATCATGCTCACACCCGAGGATCCGTTCGAGGCGCCCGAGCGCTTCCGCACGGCCGCGCTCGAGCAGCAATTCGGGGAGGCCAATGCGTTGACCATGCCGATCGGCGGCGTGCGGGCGTTCTGAGCCGGATGGCCGTCTCCGCCCTTGTCCTCGCGGGTTCTCGCCCCGGTCCCGATCCGCTCCTTGCTGGGACCGGGCTTGCGAGTAAGGCCCAACTGCCGATCGCCGGCGTCCCGATGCTGGCGCGCGTCCTCACCGCGCTCCAGACCGCGCCGGATGTCGGCAAGATCACCGTGGTGGCGCAAGATACCGCGCCCCTCGCCGCCGATCCGCAGGTCGCCGATGCCGCTGCTGGTGTTGCATGGCTCGACTCCCCCGGGTCGATTGCCGACGCGGTGCGGGCCGCGATCGAAACCGCGGACGGACCATTGTTCGTGACCACGGCGGATAACGTTCTCCTCACCCCGGCGATAATCGCGCAGTTCCTGGCCGACGCCAACGGCAGCGATGTCGCAGTCGGCCTCGTCGAGCGCCGCTCGATCGCCGCGGCTGGCCATTCGACCCAGCGCACCTGGCTCAAGTTCCGCGGAGGGCAGTGGTCGGGCGCGAACCTGTTCTACCTCGGCGGGCCGCAAGCCCTGCCGCTGGTCGAGTTCTGGCGCGGGCTGGAGCAGGATCGCAAAAAGGGGATGAAGATCGTCGGCGCGGTCGGTCCGTTGATGTTGCTCGGGGCGCTATTGCGGGTGGTCGACATCCACGGGTTTGCCGGGCGCGTCGCGCGGCGGTTCGGCCTTAATGGCAAGGTTGTGCCAATGGCAGACGCCGCCGCCTGCATCGATGCCGACAAGCCCGCCGATATCCCGGTGATCGAAGCGATCCTGGCGCAGCGTCAGGCTGCGGCGAGAGCCTCGTCTACCGCTGCCAGCGCGAGCGCCAGTTCCTCGTCGTAAGGCATCGTCGCGTCGAGATCGACGATCCGCGCTCCGTGGAAACGGAGCTGCGGCACCGTGGCGACCTTCTGCTCGATCAACTTGCGATCGTGATCTGGCTTGCGCGCCATCACCGTATCGACGTCGATGTTGAGCCGGATGACCAGGGTCGGCACCCAGATCGCCATACCGGCATAGAGCGCGCGCTCACGATGCTGAAGCGCCGCGATGGCCGCGTTCGGCGCCTTGCCGGCCAGGATCGGCCCGTCGTGCAGGCCAGGCACCTCAAGCTGCGGATAGCGATCGGTGACGATCGTCACCCCTTCCCTGCGCCGCTCCAGCAAGGCATCGAACCGCGCGCGCCGCTTGCGTGAGCGGCGCAGCGCATAACGCGCCGCCAGCATCCCGGGGATTGTCGCCTGCGGATCGCGCAGGGTATCGGCCATCCCTTCGAGATAACGCTGCAGCGGCGCGCCGATCAGCGGCCAGCGGCCGATCGCCCTGCCCTGCTCACCGGAGCCGAGCCCGAGATAGCCCATCTCGGTTGGACGGCTCTTCGCGACATGCGCGAGGATGTCGGCCGCCAGGGTCGACTTGCCCGACCCGTCGCTGCCGACCACCGCGATCAGCGGCGCGACCGGACGCTCATCGCGCACGGTCGCCACGCTCAGCTCAGTTCCTTGAAGAACCCGATCATCTTGAGGCCGCCGATGACGAAGCGCACGACGATCAGCGCGGCGTAGGCATAGACCCACGAACCGTGCAGCGCGGCAACGTCGAAGCCGGTCCGCGCCCACCAGGTGAGGAACACGCCGGTCGCCAGCAGGAACAGCTTGTTCTGTTCGCGCCAGATCATCCGCTTCCACCAGAACGGGTACTTCGGCGGCACCCATCCGTGAAAGCGCGGCATCAGCGAGGGTACGTCCTTGGCCCATGCGGCATGTGCCTCGCCGAACTTGCCGCGCAGGAATTCTTCCTCGTAAGTCGAGATCCGCTCGTAGATCAGCACCCCGAGCAGGAACACCAGCGCGCCGAACACCCAGCTACCCGACAGCATCGCGAGCCCGGTGAAGTTTAGGATGCGGCCAACGTAGAGCGGGTTGCGCACCAGGCTGTAAGGCCCGGTCGTATTCAGCTCCGAGGCCTCGGCCGCAACCTTGGCGCGGCCCGAGGTGCCCAGGGCAGCCCACCCACTGGTAAACACACGCACAAGCGCGCCCAGGCTGGCGACGCCGAGCGACAGCCAGAACCACGCGCAATCGCCCTCCATCGTGCGGAACGGTCCCATGTCGCGGGTGCACCACGCGATCAGCGTCGCAATCGCGATGACCGTGTAGATGTAGGTGCCGCGGATGAAGAACAGGCGCTTGCCGCTGCGGGCGAGTTCGTGCTGGTACATGGGAGTGGGGTCGCCGTGCTGGCCCGCCGCGAATGCGCGCGCGGGCGAGGAAAATCCGGCGCGCCCTTAGCGGGAGGCGCCCCGTTTCGTCAATGGACCGGGGTCCCCGCCCGGACGAGCCGCAGGCGCAGCGCCACCTTGCCGAGCGAAGCGCGATCGTCCAGCGGCAACGAGATCCGCAGCGACGCCCAGATCGACAGCGCGCCGATCACGATGATCGCCGGGATGGCCAGCTCGTTGGTCAACGCGACGTCCGCGATGTCCGCTGCGATGCCGCCGATCAGCGCGATCGCGGCGACCTTCAGCGTGACGAGCGGAAAGCGCCGGTCGAAGGGATGCAAGTTCTCAGTCACGAGGAGCTGGATCATCGGGATAAGGGCCATGGTCACGAAGCCGATCGCCATCGCGAGGGTGATGCCAGTGAGCGCATCGAGAGGTCCCACAATCTCGCGCCCCGCCAGCACCGCGACCGCAACGCCGAACACACTGGCGGTGATCTGGTGCTTATAGTGCGCGATGACCTGCAGGACTGGCAGCGAGATACCCACCACCGCTTCCAGCGCACGGCCGAAGACCAGGATCACCACGGCCGCAGCAGCCACGTCGGCCTGTCCGCCGAACAGGCTCAGGATCGAATAACGCCCTCCAGCGATGACCGCCGCCAGCGGAAAGGCGATCGCGACGATCACCCGGACCGCGTAACTGTAGATCGCGGCCACTTGCGCGCGGTCGGCCTTCTCCGCACTCGCCGCGAGGGGAGCCATCACGTACACGAAGGCGATCCGCACTAGTTGCACCACGCTCGAGAGCTTGCGGGCGATGGTGAACAGCCCCGATGCCTTTGCGCCGGCCGCGCCAGGCAGCAACTGGTTGAGGATCAGCGCCGGGGATTCGCTGAAGATCCGCGCGACGATATTCGACGGCAGCACCGACAGGCCCGCCCAGAAGGTATGCCGCGCGCACTCGCCCCACCAAGCCCCGGTAAACAGGAGATCGAGGCGGTAGTACTGGCGCAGAAGCCGCACGCACAGGATTGCGGTGAGGAACAGAGAAATGATGTGCGCGATGAACAGCCCGCGCAGGCCCATCCCCAGTAGGAAGAACAACCCCGCCAGCACGAGGCGGATGATCTGCTCCCACACGATCCTGAGACGGATTTCCGCGCCGAACACCATGCGTGCTCGAAGCGCCGAGGTGGCGATCTCGACAAACGCCCACAGCGGCAGGGTCCAGATGAACAGGCGCACCGCCGGTATCAGCAGGTGCTCGTCGTCTTCGGCGACGTTGAGCAGCGGCGCGAGATCGGCCGCGTAGAACGAGATCAGCGCGGCAATCACGATGCACGGCCCCACCCCGAACAGCATTGCTGTGCGCAGCGCCTCCGCCGCCTCTTCGTCGGTCGCGGACTTCGGCACGGTGCGCTGCATTGCGCTGGTCATACCGAGGTCGAAGATGTTCTCGATCAGGTTCACCGTCGACCACATCACCGCGTACATGCCGTATCCGGCCAGGCCGAACATCAGCACGTAGAGCGGCTGCGCGACGATCTCGACCACCGCACCCATGCGCGCGAGGATCGTCGAGCCGAGCCCGCGGGCTACGCGGCGGCTGTCGATGCTTTCGGGGGGAGTCTCGCTGTCGCTCATCGGACAGCGGCGCCGTATCGGCAAATCGGGCGGAGGGAAAGCATGGCCGTGCAATCAGGTGTTTGGATGTTGCGGTTATGACAATCGCCCGCCCTTGCCCTCTTGACCCGACGCGTTAGAGAGACCGCGACCGACACCTCGCAGGACCGCCGCCGATGGCCACCTTCACGCTGCCCAAGAACTCCAAGATCAACGGCAAGGGGCGCAGCCACCGCGCCGAGGGCGCCCAGCGGATCAAGTCCTTCCGCATCTATCGTTTCGACCCCGATAGCGGCGAGAACCCGCGCTACGACACGTTCGAGATCGACCTCGACGACTGCGGGCCGATGGTCCTCGACGCGCTGATCAAGATCAAGAACGAGATCGATCCCACGCTCACCTTCCGCCGCTCGTGCCGCGAGGGCATCTGCGGGTCGTGCTCGATGAACATGAACGGCCGCAACGGCCTCGCTTGCACCACCGCGATGGAGGACCTCGACGGCGACGTGCGGATCACCCCGCTGCCGGCGATGCACGTGATCAAGGATCTGGTCCCCGATTTCACGCACTTCTACGCGCAGTACGCCTCGATCAAGCCGTGGCTGCAGACCGTCACCCCGACGCCCTCGGGCAAGGAGCGGCTGCAGAGCCCTGAGCAGCGCGAGCGCCTCGATGGTCTTTACGAGTGCATCCTGTGCGCATGCTGCTCGACGGCGTGCCCCAGCTATTGGTGGAACGCCGACCGCTTCCTCGGCCCGGCTGTCCTGCTCCAGGCTTATCGCTGGCTGGCCGATAGCCGCGACGAGATGACCGGCGAGCGGCTCGAAGCGCTGGAGGACCCGTTCCGCCTCTACCGCTGCCACACGATCATGAACTGCGCCAACGTCTGCCCGAAGGGTCTGAGCCCGGCCAAGGCGATCGCCGAAATCAAGAAGCTGCAGGTCGAAAAGCACGCCTGAGGTGGAGCGCGAAGAAGACAAGCGCTTCTTCCGCTACAAGCCGGCGGAGGACCACCCGGGCTGGTACACCTGGAACATCATCGACGAGACCCGCTTCAACCACGCGGTGATGGGCCCGATGCTTATCCGGCTCGAAGGCGACAAGTGCCGGGTCCGCATGACGCCCGAGCGCAAGCACTCCAACCTGCAGGACATGATCCACGGTGCGGTGACGCTGGCGTTGATCGATATCTCGCTGTTCGCCGGGATGCGCACGCTCACTGACAACGAAGGCGCGCGGGCGGTGACGCTGGAGCTGTCGACCCAGTTCATCGGCGCGGGGCGGATGGAAGAACCGCTCGATTCGGTGGTCGAGGTGCTGCGCGAGACCGGGCGCATGGTCTTCATGCGCGGGCAGGTCGAACAGGCTGAGCACCTCGTCGCGTCGTTCTCGGGACTGGTTCGCAAGGCGCCCCGGCCGTGAGCCAGCTGATGGCGCGTTACGACGCGCTGGTTGCCGCGGGCGAGCTCAAGCCCGACCCCGACCAGCAGAACGCCGCGCGTGCACTCGCCGCGTTGCAGGGCCAGCTCGAGGCGGCCGAAAAAGGCGGCTTCCTCGGCAAGCTGCTCGGCCTCAAGCCAGCGACCATTCGCGGCATTTACCTGTGGGGCGGCGTGGGACGCGGCAAGTCGATGTTGATGGACCTGTTCGTCGAGACGCTCGCAATCCCGGACAAGCGCCGCGTCCACTTCCACGCTTTCATGCTCGAGGTCGACGGCCTGATCCGCGAGGAGCGCGCGAAGGAAGCGGGCGACCCGATCGCTCCCAGCGCCGCGCGCATCGCCGAGCAGGTCCGCTGCCTTGCCTTCGACGAAATGGTGGTCACAAACACCGCCGACGCGGCGATCATGGCGCGCCTGTTCACCGCGCTGATTGTCGACGAGGGCGTCACGGTGGTCACCACCAGCAACCGGCCGCCACGCGACCTCTACAAGGATGGGCTCAATCGGTCGCTGTTCCTGCCGTTCATCGACCTCGTCGAGCAGCGGTTCGACGTGATCCCGCTCAACGGCGCGACCGACTACCGGCTCGACCGTCTCGCCGGCATCGACACCTGGCATTCGCCGCTGGGAGACGAGGCCACCGCCAAGGTGCGCGAAGCCTTCTTCCGCCTCACCGACTACAACCCCGAGGATGCCGCCAACGTCCCCAGCGCCGAGATGGACCTCGGCGGCGGCCGGACGCTGCATGTTCCCAAGAGCCTCAAGGGCGTCGCGGTATTCAGCTTCAAGCGGCTGTGCGGCGAGAACCGCGGCGCGGCTGACTACCTCGCGATCGCCCACGCCTATCACACGGTGATCGTGGTCGGCATCCCGGTGATGGACCGCGACAACCGCGACCAGGCGCTGCGCTTCACCAAGCTGATCGACGCGCTCTACGAAAACAACGTCAAGCTCTTCGCCACCGCCGCTGCCGAACCTGATGCGCTCTATCCGTCAGGCGACGGCAGCTTCGAATTCGCCCGCACTGTCAGCCGGCTCGAGGAAATGCGCAGTGCCGAATACATGGCGCACGGTCACGGCGTGGAGGGTTGAACCGCCTGAGCCGGCTCGCCACATAAGGATCATTCCGGCGGCAACACCCCGCCGATGTGGACTGAATCCCATGATCGACATTCGCCCTCACGCCGGCCTGGCGCACCGCGACCACGGTTGGCTCGACACCCGCTATCACTTCAGCTTTTCCGACTACCACGACCCCTCCCGCATGGGCTGGGGTGCGTTGCGCGTGTGGAACGACGACAAGATCGCGGCCAAGAGCGGATTTCCGCCGCACTCGCACAGCGACATGGAGATCGTCACCTTCGTGCACTCGGGCGCGATCACCCACCAGGATTCGCTCGGCAACCGCGGCCGCACCGGCGCGGGCGACGTGCAGGTGATGAGCGCCGGCACGGGCATCACCCACGCCGAGTACAACCTCGAGGACGAGGACACGACGCTGTTCCAGCTCTGGATCATCCCCGACCGCGCCGGCGAGCAGCCGAGCTGGGGCGCGCGCGAGTTCCCGCACGACGACCGCGCCGGACGCTGGGTCACGCTGGCGAGCGGCCAGAGCGGCGCTGACGATGCCCTGCCGATCCGCGCCGACGCCAGCGTGCTGGCGGCCACCTTGCGCGCGGGCGAGAGGGTTTCCTACCCGGCCGATGCCGGGCGGCACCAGTATCTCGTCTCGATCAACGGCAAGGTGCGGGTCAACGGCCACGACGCCGGGGCGCGCGACGGGGTGGCGATCACCGGCGAGAGCGCGATCGAGGTTGAGGCGATCGAGGACGCGGAACTGGTCCTCGTCGATACCCGCTGACGCCTAAGCGGCGCCCAGCCGCGTCAGCGATTTGTCCAGCATGAGCAGCTGCCACAGCAGCCGCGAGTGATCGCTGCGGCCGGAGATATGCGCTTCCGCGAGCGCGGAAATCCGGCCGCTGTCGAACCATCCCGTACGAGCGAGCGCGGCGCCGCGCCCGATCGCGCGTGCCTCGCTCGCCAAGGGCCCGCGCAGCCACTGCGCGATCGGTGTCACGAAGCCCTGCTTCGGACGGTAGAGCACCTCGTTAGGTAGGTACCGCTCCATCGCGTGCTTGAGCAGCCACTTGCCCTGCCCGCGGCGGATGCGCAGGTTCTCGGGGAGTGTGGCGGCGAACTCGATCAGCCGGTGGTCGAGCAACGGCTCGCGCGCCTCCAGGCTCACCGCCATGCTGGTGCGATCGACCTTGGTGAGAATATCGCCCGGCAACCAGAACATAAGATCGGCATACTGGGCGCGGTCGAGGCCCGAGCGCGCGGGCGCGCCGCGCATCAGCGCGGTAAGAGGTTGCTCGGCACGATAGTCACCCAGCTCTCCCCGAAACGCGTCGCTGTAGAGGCTTGCGCGGATTTCCGGCGCGGTCACGGCGAGTGCGCGAGCGTATCCCTCCTCACCCGAAGCGGCGAGTGACTGAAAAGTGGTCTTGGCCCTGAGCGCACGCGGTGCCCAGTCGGCCTTGGGCCAGAGTTTTCCGAGTGCGCCGAAGACCGGCGCGCGCAGTCCGTGCGGCATCAACGAGCGGGCGCGTTCTTCGGCGGCATGGAACCCCTGGCGCCGGTAACCGGCGAACGCCTCGTCCGCTCCATCGCCCGACAACGCCACCGTGACCGTCTCGCGCGCGAGCTGGCACACCCGCCAGGTCGGCAGTGCGGAGGCGTCGGCGAACGGCTCGTCGAACATCGCCGCGAGCCGGTCGATTTCGCCGAAATCGTGGGCCGAGACGATCCGCTCGCGGTGGTCGGTCGCGAACCGTGCGGCGACCTGTCGAGCGTACGAGGTTTCATCGAGGCCCGCCTCGTCGAATCCGATCGAGCAGGTGCGCACCGGCTCGCGTGAGGCTTCCGCCATCAGCGCGACGACGCTGGAGCTATCGACGCCGCCCGACAGGAACGCGCCGAGCGGCACGTCGGCGACCATCCGGCTCGACACCGCCTCGCGGAGGCGAAAAAGCAGCTCGGCTTCGAGATCCTCAGACCTGTCGCGCCGCCGCTCGGCAAACGAGATGTCCCACCAGCGCACCGGAGCGGCCGGCGGCGCATCATGCTTGAGCAGGCGGTAGTGGCCCGCGGGCAGCTTCTCGACACCCGACAGGATCGAGCGGTGATCGGGCACGTAGCCCCACGTCAGGTAATCCTCGACCGCCAGCGGATCGATTTCGCGCCGTAGCAGCGGGTGGGCGAGCAGCGCCTTGAGCTCGGACGCAAACGCCAGGCTGCCATCGCTCAGCAGCGCGGTGAAGAGCGGCTTCACCCCGAGCCGGTCGCGTGCGAGAAACAACTCGCGCCGATTGAGGTCGTAGATTGCGAAGGCGAACATGCCGTTGAATCGGCTCAGGCACGCGGGCCCCCACTGCTGCCACGCGGCCAGGATGACCTCGCTGTCGCCTTGCGTGCGGAAGCGCGCGCCCAGCGTCTCAAGTTCGCGCCGCAACTCCCTGTAATTGTAGATTTCGCCGTTGTAGACGAGCATCGCTCGCTCGTCGAACGAGGGCATGGGTTGCGGCGATCCAGCAAGGTCGATGATCGACAGCCGGCGATGGCCGAGCCCCACTCCGGGCGCTGTCCACACGCCTTCCCCGTCCGGCCCCCGATGCGCGATCGCATCGCACATCCGGCTGACCCGCGCGGGATCGACTGGCTTGGGCGTGCCGCAATGAAAGATCCCCGCAATCCCGCACATAGGCGCGCGGCCTAGCCTAGCTGGAACAAGGCGGCAAAGGCGATTGCGGCCCCGACGATCCCGGCCATTGCCCAATCCGGCGCGATGGCGCGCGGCGCGATGCGGCTGGCGATTGCGTCGGCTTCGCCGGCTGAGAGCCCGGCGTCGGCGGGCTCGCGCTCGAAGTAACGCCAAGCAACCCCCAGCACCGCCGCGATGACGACCGCGAAGAACACCCAGCCATAGACGATGTGATCGAAGCCCCCGGCGCGCTCCGCGCCGACGTATTGCGCGACGAAGATAGTGCCCCATGCGCGCACCCCGTTCGCGAGGATCGAGGTCACCGCGGCGGCGATCACGAACACAATGCGCCGCTTCCAGTTGGCGAACGACGTCCAAGCGACCAAGGTCCCGAGCGCGATCATCGCGATCAGGAACTTCACGCCCGAGCATTCCTCCGCGACCACGAAGCGGCCCGCGGGGGTATCGATGAACAGCCCGTGGAGCTCGGCCGGCACCCCGCTGACATGCGTTAGGGCGATTGCGATGCGGGCGGTCACCTCCTGCAGCGGCACGACGATTTCGTCGCCGAACGGTACCAGGAACAGCGCGTAGAACAGCGGGAATGCCAGCACGAGTGCAGCGCGAACGCCGAGCAAAGCCACCACACTTCCCTGGAGCGCAAGCACCGCGCCGGCCTGCGCGATCAGGTTGATCCCGGCGAGCCTGCCGATCGCGCACAGCCCGAGACCTGCCGCAGTGGCCGCCAAGCCTGGCCACCACGCGACGGGGGCGAGCTTCGCCAGCGTTTCGCGCCGTAGCCATACCAGCCAGGCCAGGATCGGCGGAATGAGCAGGATATGAGCGTAGGTATCGATGTCCCACCACTGGTGGGCCATTTCCCGCCATTCGGGCCATGTGACCGCGAACAGCGCCGCGCACGCCAGCACCAGGCGCGTCAGGGACGCCCGCCACGGACTTGCTGCGCCGCCCACATCCCGGCCCCAGAGCGCGGCGGCCTCAGGCGGCATTGCGCGACTCCGGCACCCCGAGCCCGACGATATCCTCCAGCGGTGCGAGGGCAGCAGCCCAACACTTGTGATCGACGACAAATCGACGGGCCGACGCGCCCATGGCCAATGCGGTACTCCCACCTGCCAGAAGCGCGCACGCGTGCTCGATCAAGCCGGTGTCGTTCTCCGCGATGGCGTAGTCCCGTCCATCGACCGCATCGATGCCGGTCGCGGCTTCGGGCGTCAACAACACCGGACGCGCCATCGCCATGGCTTCGAGCACCTTGTTCTGCACGCCTCGCGCGATGGCGAGCGGCGCAACGACCAGGTCGGCGGCGGCGAGGAAAGGCCGCACATCAGGCACCTCGCCCCACACCCTCGTGCCGTTGACGCCATCGAACGCGCGCACCTCTGCCGTGGGCGCGCGCCCGACGATGTGAAGCTGCGCTGCGGGATGCTGCTCACGGATCGCCGGCATCAGAGCGGTCGCCGTGCGCTGAGCGGCCGCGATGTTGGGGGGATAATCCATCTGCCCCGTGAAGACGATGTGCGGACCGCACTCGTCTTGCAGCGCGGGGTGCGGAGCAACCGCTTGCGGATCGAAGAGCGCCGTGTCGATCCCGTTGCCGACCGCCACGATGTTGGCCCGACTAGCGCCGATGCGGCTGCGGAACAGCGCCGCCTCTGCCTCGGTTATCAGCAGTGTCGCATCCGCGCGTTCGGCAAGGCGCGCCTCCTCCGCGGCCAGCAGCCGCCCTTCCCGCGCATCGATCCATCCGCGCGGGCCCCGACGCTCAGTCGCGTAAGCCTCGAACTTGGCCGAATCGACGTCGCACAAGTCGACAACAAGACGCCCGCGCCAGGAAGCGGGAACATATTGCCACATCTGCCCGGAGAACACGAAGATCGTCTCGATCGGCCGGGTCGCGAGGGTGCGCGCGATCCACGCGCGCAAATCCGGACTGTCGAAGGCGGTCATGCTGACCGCCTTACCGCTTACTAATGCGCGCAAACCCGCCCTCCCCAGGCTTGCCGGACGACGCGCGAGGCAATGGCTGGCTGCAACCTTCGCCAGGAGCGGCTCTGCTGCGAAATCCCCGTCCGTCTCACCGAGTGTGGCGACATGGACCGGCCCGAGCGCGGCAAGCGCCTTCAGCAGGTGATGCGAGCGGATCTTGTCGCCGCGATCCGGCGGAAACGGGATCCGGTGCGCGATGAACAGCGTCTCGCCCATCATGCCAATCCGCGCGCGATCGGGGGTCCGAGGCGGTTGGCGACAGTGAGCGGCAGCCGCTTCCACAGCGCGATCTTCGCCGAGTACGCCTCGCTGGTCGGGTCGACGTTGCGCGGCGCGTGGCCTGGCGCATGCCATGCGGCGTAGGTCAGCGGCTCGGGCGCGAAGCCCCAGTTCTTCTTGTACGCATACGGACCGCTACCGACCTTCGAGCGTCCGAAATCGAACGTGTGGCAACCCCGCCGGCGGGCGTGACACATGAGCTCGTAATACAGCCGCTCGTTCGCCTTCGTGGCGCGCGCGGCGAAGGTGCCCCCACCCCAGTAAGGCATCGCGACACCGCGATGGTAGAGCGTCAGGACGCTGGCGATCGGCACGCCGTCGAGGTGCAGCGTCACGATGTCCGCGTCATCGGAAAACGCATCGAGCACGGCATCGAACAGCGCGCGCGGGAACACCGGTGTGCCGAGGTTGCGCACGCTTTCGGCGTAAACCGCATAGTGCGCCACACGGTCGGCCTCGCCGGTGCCGTGACTGACTACGAACGGCAGCTCGAGGCCTTTGCGCAGATCCGCTCGCTGCTTGCGCGGAACGGACAGTAACTGCGCTTCGTCAGTGTCGGCCAATGGCGCGGCGAAGTTGGCGTGCTTGCCGCTGACGACATGCCAATCCTCCGGCGTATCGCCGCCACGGAGCTCGACAGACGTGCAGGACCGGCGCTCGGCCAACTCGGCTGCCGCCTCGCCAAGCCGGGCAGCAGTTGTTGCGCTATCGGTCAGGATGCCCCCGCCCACCGCAAACCCGCTGGAAACCAGCGCAGCCGGAAACAGCGGCGAGCGCACCTCGGTCAGCGGCAGCCAGCCCGTCAGCGCGCCGCGCTTTTCGGCGATCAGGCCAAGCGCGCGCTGGCCGGTGCCCCGCTCTACCGCGCGCAGCCAGGCGGGGCGATGGAACGGGGCCGCGTCCCGCTCGGCCACGAAGCTCTCGATGCGGGCAACCTCGTTACGGTCGCTGAGATCGACCAGAGATACCCTGTCGAGCGCCGGAGAGAACGGCGCGTTCATGCAGCCAGGCTGGTCGCAAGCTCGGCCTCGCGGTGGGCGAGCAGGTCCATCCGGCCCCAAGCGAACTCATGCACCAGCTCGGTCAGCTTGCCGGCCATCTTGTCGAGGTTGGTGTAGTGCCGCAGCTTCGAGCGCATCGAGGCGTTGGGCACCCGCGGCTGCTCCGGGTCGACCTCCCACGGGTGGAAATAGAACACCGCGGGCCGCCGCTCGGTGCGGTTGACCTGGCGGATCGCCCAGCGGCTGAAGCCGTAGGGCAGCACGCGGAAGAAGCCGCCCCCGCCCGCCGCTACGCGCCGTCCGCCGAGGATCGCGGTGGTCACCGGGATCTCGACCAGGTCGTGCCAGGCGAGCGGCGTAAAAGCGAAGCGCGGCGCCTCGCGCCAGCCATAATGATCGTGCGCCACCGGCGCGACCGAGGAGCTGTAGGCATAGCCCTGCTCGGCGAGCTCCATGTAGGCCCACGGGGTGCGCTGATCGATCGAGAAGCTCGGCGCGCGGTAGCCGGTGACGGGAGCTCCGCTCGCGTCTTCCAGCACCTTGCGCGCGCGGGCGATGTCCTCGGCGAAGGTCCTGCGGTCGAGCGTGAACACGCGCGCGTGATCCCACCCGTGGCTGGCGACTTCGTGACCCGCTTCGGCAATGCGGCGGATCAGCGCGGCGTTGCGGCGCGCCACCCAGCCCAGGGTGAAGAAGGTCGCCTTCACGTCGGCCTCGGCAAACATGTCGAGGATGCGCAGGACGTTGTCGCTCACGCGCAGCGGCAAGCTGTCCCAGCTATCGCGCGCGATCACGTTCTCGAACGCGCCGACCTGAAACCAGTCCTCGACGTCGACCGAGAGGCCGTTGACGATCCTGTGCTGTGGGACGGTGAGCACCGTCATGGTCGCTCGCCTTTCGTCAGGCCGCTGCGCGCGGCTTATCGCTCTCGAACCATTCGATCAGCATGGTCAGCACGTGGCGGACCGCGTCCTCCTGCTCAGCGAGGCGGTGTTCGATCGCCTTGAGTCGCTCGGTCCATTCATCAGACATCGCTGCCGGCTTCGCCTCGGCGAGTTCGGCCACGGCTCGCTGCAATTCGAATATCTGCACATCGCGGTCCGCGAGCAGGTCCTCGACCCCCGCGGGCGGTGACGCCGGAACCGGCGCGGGCTCGACTTTCGCCAGCGGCTGCGGCGCGGCGGCGGGAAACGCGCTGTCGCCCTCCATCTCCTTGCGCACCGACGCGAGCATCGCGGAATCTATCCGCGTGCGCTGCTCGACCGCGCCCAGCAGCAGGAGCCGGCTCATGATCTGGTTCACCCGGCGCGGAATGCCGGTGGTGGCGTCGAACAGTTCGGCGAAGACGCGCTGGTCGAAAGCCGGATTGCCGTCCCAGCCGACGCACTGCAGGCGGTGGGTGATGTAAGGTTCGATCTCACTCGCGCCCATCGCCTCGAGGTGGTGAGCCGCGATCACGCGCTGGCGGAGCTGCTCGAGCTCAATATGCTCGGCCAGCATCTGCTTGAACTCGGGCTGGCCCAGCAGCAGCGTCTGCAGCAGCGGATGCGCGCCGAGCTGGAAGTTCGACAGCATGCGCAGCTCTTCGAGCGCCTCCACGCTGAGGTTCTGCGATTCGTCGACCACCAGCAGGCAGCGCCGCCCGGCGCGTGCCTCTTCGTGAAGAAAGCCCTCGATCGCGCCCAGCGCCGAGGCCTTGTCGTGCCCTTCGATGTCCAGCCCGAACGCCTGCGCCGCCACGTGCACCAGTTCCGCACCGTCGAGGTTGCTGGTCACGATCTGGCCGACCGTCAGCTGCGCGGGATCGATCTTGCGCATCAGGTGCGCGACGAGGGTCGACTTGCCCGCGCCCACCTCGCCGGTGATGACGATGAAGCCCTCACCCTGCGCCAGTCCGTAGCCGAGGTAGCTCAGCGCCTTGCGGTGCGTCGCGCTCTCGAAATAGAATTGCGGATCGGGCGTGAGCTGGAAGGGCCGCCCGGCCAGGCCGTAGAAATCATCGAACATCGTCAGTGGTCTTTCCTTGGCCCTCAGTGGAAGTCGTAGCGCAGGCCGAGCAGCGCCGATGCGGTGGTGAGGTTCTGGCCCGCGACCGATCCGTCGAGATGGTCGATCCCGACCGCGGCGTTGGCCGACAGCCCGTCGATCAGGTAGCGGCGATAGGCAGCCGATGCCCCGAGCACGGTCGCATCGCCCGCCCCCGCAACGCCGCTCGTCAGCCAGTTGGCGTAAGCGTTGACGTTGAAGTTCGAACGCGCGTCAATCTGGCCGGACAGGTAGGCGGCGAGCCAATAGCTCTCGTCCACCACGCCGTTCGCGGCAGCGAGCACCGTTCCGGGAGCCGCGATGAACTTGCGGCGGTCGTAGCCCGCGCCGATGCCGGCGCTCATGCGGCCGATCTGGCGAGCGTAGCTTGCATTGATCCCGCGGCCACGGAACACCGCCGAGCGGATCGAGCCGAGCACGCCAACGAGGCAGTTGTTGCCCTGCAGGCTGGCGACGCAACCGGTGACATCGCCGGTGATTGCGTTGCGGTTGGCGACGAAGTCGGTCGGCAGCGCGGCGAGCGCGTTGGTGAGCTGCCCGCCGAACCCGGTGATCCCGTCGTACACCGACAGGTTGACCGAACTGCGGCTGCTCGGCGCCCAGGCGAAGCTGCCGTAGTAGGTCGTCGAATCGTAGCGCTTGCCAATGTGCGCCTCGGCCGAAGTGCGCGTGCTCGGGCGCCACATCACGCCGACATCCCAGATCAGTCCGTCGGTATCGTAGGCGAGTTGGCGCGGCGCGCTCTTGTCGGTGACGAAGCGGCCATCGGCGCCGATGACCGGAACCCCGCCCGCGGTGCGCACGGCATCGCGGCTGGAGATCTCGACATCCTCATAACCGACCCCGCCAACTGCGGCGAGACCCGGCGTGAGCGGTACGCTGACGTCGGCGCGAACGTGCATGTCCCTTACCCGCTGGTCGAGGTTGGACACGTCTTCCTGATAGAAACCGCCGCCGACGCCGACACCAACCGGCAGGACCTCGCCGGCACGCGTTCCGACGTGCACGTTGGCGCTCTGCGCCAGGCTATCGTCGAACACATCGACTGCCGGCCCGCCGGGTGTGGCGGCGATGGCGTCGGGCGCTTCGGCGCGGGTGTAGCCGACGCGGTAGTTGGCATTGATTTCGGCGTCCCCGGTCCGCGTGTGCAGATTGGGCCCGGCATAGGCGGAATAGAGCCGGCTCTCGTTGGCCCCGCCCCGTCCGGTGCCGACCGTCGCGCCGCCATTGGCATCGACGCGGGTGCGCGTGGCGAGTGCTCCGGCCTCAACCGACAGTGCATGTGGCACCACGCTCGCATAGCCGCGCGCGACGCCTGAAACGGTGGTGCTGTCCGCGACCCCGTTGTCGTAGCCGAAGGTCCGTTCGACCCGGACCGAGGCTGCAACGCCGTTGTTGCGACCTTGCACGCTCACATCGGCGCCGGCGGCAACCTGGGTGTAGGTCACGCTGTCGCTGTTGGGCGAAAGCTCGGCGCTCAGCACCTGATTGGCCTCGATGTACGGCGCGACGCGCACTTGGCGCGTCTGCTGGCCTTCGGGCTCCTTCGCGGCGGCGGGCGCGGCGATCGCCATCGCGGCGACCCCCATCGCCAGACGGTATGTCCACTTGGTCATGGGCTTACCCCTCGTACCCATAGTAGGTCCCGAAGCGCCGCCCGCTCGGGCTGAAGTGCGTCGCGTTGAGCAGCAGCTTGATGTCGGGACAGGCGCCGAGCAGCTGCACGGCATCTTCAAGAGCATTGCGCCCGGTCTTGTCGGCGCGCGCGACCAGCACGGCTTGGCCCACGTGGCGCGCCAGATCGGCGGCCGGCGACGCGGCGAGCGCGGGCGGGCTGTCAAATACGACCATTCGCTTGGGCGCGCCGCGCGTCAGGCGGTCGAGCACTTCGGTGGTGCGTGCGCTGGCGAGCCACTCGCTGTCGGCGTTGGTGGCGTTGCCCGCGGGCAGCACGAACAGGCCGGGAATGTCGGTCGCCATGACCAGGTCCTCGACCTTGAGCGAGGGATCGGCGAGCGCGTCCATCAGACCGGGCGCCTTGGGCAGGCCGAGCGTCGAGAGGATCGATGGCTTGGCGAAATCGGCATCGACCAGCACCACCTCGCCGTCGCGCTCCCCCGCCATCGCGATCGCGAGGTTGGTGGCACAGAAGGTCTTTCCGTCGCCCGGAAGCGGCGAACAGATGAGTACGCGGCGCGCGGCGGCGTCGCCGGCCGCCTCGGCCGAGGCGATCACCTGCCGCTTGATGATGCGAAATTCCTCGAGCAGCGCGGTCGCGCCGGCTTCGGGGACGATCATCCCGCGTTCGCGCAGGCGGTCGCGATCGATCTCATGACGCGCGCCTGCGAATTGGACCGCGTGTTCCACAGGAGCGACTAAGGGCGGCTCGGCAACCGTAGCCTCGGGCATTGCGCTAGGTCGGGCTTCCTGCGCGGGAGTGGGTGCGACAACCGGTTCCGGTGCCGGACGCACGCGCTTCGCCGCCGGCGGGACCAGGTGGGTCGGCACCGGGGCCGCGCGGAAGGAGTCCAGTCCGAAGGTGCCGCTGGCGCGCTCGAACAGCGACCGCTCCTCGGCGCCCTCGCCCTCGCCCGGAAGCGGGATCTTGCTGTGCTCGGTCATGCCACCATCCCCCGCTGGACGAACTCGATGGTGAGCAGCACCACGAACAGGCCGGCGAGCGACGCGCTGCCGGCGTAGAACATCTTCATCCGCTTCTTGCGCAGCGCCTTGGCCGTGTCGGTCAGGCTCTCCGAGATCGCGCCGAGCACCGGCAGGTCGAGCGCACGCTCGAGACCTGATGCGGTGGCGAAGGTCGAGCGCAACTGGGTGATACCGAAGGCGGCGCCGACGCCTGCGCCGAGGCCGAGGATGAGCACGCCGAACAGCAGCAGCGGGCGATTGGGCGAAGCGGGATTGCGCGGGGTCGACGGGGGATCGACCACATCGAATTTGAAGCTCGACCGTTCGCTCTCGACCTGCCCGCGCAGGCGCATCTCCTCGCGGTTCTGGAGGAGCTCGTCATACTTCTTCTTGAGCACTTCATAGTCGCGGCTGATGCGGTTGGCCTCGGCGGAAACCGCAGGTTCGGTCGCCTGGTCGGCCATCGCGCCGCTGACGTCTGACTGCAGCGCGGCCTTGCGCGCCATCAGCGCCTGCACGTTGGCCTCACGCTCGGCCTTGATCGAGACTAGGGAGGTGTAGGCCGGGTTCGGCATGCCGCCCGCGGCGCCGCCGCCCGAGCGCTGCAACAGCGCGATTTGCCGCTTGAGCGCAGCGACATCAGGGTGCGCGTCGGTCAGCCCGCGCGCCTGCATGCCCGCGAGCTGCGCCTGCGCCTGGCCGAGCGCGGTTCCATCGCCGCCCCCGCTCGACAGCGTGCGCGGAGTACCGGCGAGCTGGCCGTTGATCGCGGCGAGCGCGCTTTGCGCAGCCGCCAGGTCGGCGTCGACCCCGCGGACTTCCTGCCGGGTCGCCGACAGCCGGCCCGCGATAGCAGTGCTGCCGCCGACGAGATCAGGGTGCGCAGCCTCGAAGGCGGAGAGTTTCTGCTCGGCCGCTTCGAGTTCGGTTTTGCGTTGCTCGAGCTGCTGGTCGAGGAACACCACCGTTTCGGCCACTTCGCCGCGGTTGCCGGCGATGTTCTCCTCGCGGAAGATATCGATCAGCTTCTGGACCACGTCTTGCGCCAGTTTGGCGTTCTCGGCGTCCGACAGGCTCGACTTGCCGACCAGCGCGGTGATCGTGAACAGGTTGTCTTCCTGGCTTTCGACCTTCACGCTTTCGGCGAGGCCGGCGACCGTGCGCTCCATCTGGCGCTGGCTGGCGATGCCCTTGCCAAGCTCGGTGCTGCGGACGACCTTTTCCAGGTTCACCGCCCCCGCCAGCGTCTTGCGAACACGCTCGATCTCGCCCTTGCCGCCGTTGGCGATCTTGAGTTGGTCGGACAGCACATCGTCGAGCTGGACGAATATGCGCGCCTTCGATTCGTACTTGTTGGGGATCATCGCCACGGCCATCCAGCCGAGCAGGCACACGCCCCAGGCAACGCCCAGTACCAGCCACCGCCGGTGCCACGCCGATACCGCCGCCGCGCGCAGTTCCTCGAAGACCTCGTTCATTGCGTCAGGGCCCTCAGAACATGCTTTCGGGGATGATGATCACGTCGCCCGGCTGGAGCATGACGTTGGCGCGGCTCTCGCCCTTCTTGAGCAGGTCGCCGAGGCGCAGCGCGTATTCGCGCTGGCGGCCGAGCTGCTTGTCGAAGCGGATCAGCTTGGCCTTGTTGCCCGCGGCGAACTCGCTGAGCCCGCCGACCGCGATCATCGCGTCGAGCACGGTCATGTTGGCGCGGTAGGGAATGCTCGCCGGCTTCTCGGTGGCGCCGATCACGCGGACCTGCTGGCTGAAGGTGCCCGCGAAGTTGGTCACGATCACGCTGACCAGCGGATCCTCGATATACTGCGACAGCTGGAGGCGGATGTCCTCCGACAGCATCGCCGGGGTCTTGCCGACCGCGGGCATGTCGTTGACCAGCGGCGTGGTGATCCGGCCGTCGGGACGAACTTGGATTTTCTCCGCGCTCAGCTCCGGGTTGCGCCAGACATTGACGGTCAGCTCGTCGAGCGGGCCGATCACGTAGTCCTCACCCGGCCCTTCTTGCATTGCCACGAACGAGGCCGGCGGAAGCTGCCCGCCGCTTCCCGTCGTCGTGCATCCGCTGAGCGCCATCGCTGCAGCGGCAATGCAGCCGAGAATTCGGGCGGGACGGAAAAAGCGCATCGATGCATCCTTGCCTGAAGCGGCCCATGCGGTGCATGTTCCGGGAGCGACCCGGCACACCGCTTGGACGCGTGTATCCGGCCGCTATCTCGCGGAAATTGGTGAACATACCGTTAGGCTTGAAGCCGCTTAACCAGCCCGGTCCCGGCGCGGGACAGCGTTAGCGGAAAGGTTAAACCAGCAGCTCGCGCGCCGGCCCCTGGCCGAGGAACATCGCCGGCGAAGCGCTTGCGCCGTAGGCCCCGGCGCAGAACACCGCGACCAGATCGCCCACCTCCGCGCGCGGCAGGTGCGCCTTGTCGGCGAGGCGGTCGAGCGGGGTGCACAGACAGCCCACGACGTTCGCCTCTTCCTCCGGCGCGGCATCGAAGCGCGAGGCAATCGCGACCGGGTAGTTACGCCGCACCACAGTGCCGAAATTGCCTGAGGCGGCGAGCTGATGGTGCAATCCGCCGTCGGTTATGACGTAGATTTCGCCGTGACTTTCCTTTCGATCGACCACCGAACACAGGTAAACCCCCGCTTCGCCGACCAGATATCGGCCCAATTCGATGCACAATTCGGTGTCCACCAGTGTTTCGGGCAGTGTTTCGAGGTGTTTGGCCAGCTGTTCACCGACCCTAGTGAGGTCGACCGGCGTGTCCCCCGCAAAGTACGGAATGCCTAGCCCCCCGCCCATGTTTAGCTTGGGCAGCGGACCGTTACCGATCTCCCGCGCCAAACGGTCAGCGAGGGCGAGCACGTTGCCCTGCGTCTCCGCAATCGCCTCGGCATCGAGCGCCTGGCTGCCGGTGAAGATGTGCAGCCCCTGCCAGTCGGCGCCGGCGGCAATGATCTCCCGCGCCAGCGCCGGCACCCGCTCGGCATCCAAGCCGAACGGCTTGGCACCGCCGCCCATCTTCATGCCCGAGCCGCGCAACTCGAAGTAGGGATTGACCCGGACCGCGAGCCGCGGGGTCTTGCCGAGCCGATCTGCAATCGCCAGCGCGCGGCGGACTTCGTTTTCGCTCTCGCAGTTGAGCGTGGCGCCGGCATCAATCGCGCCTTCGATTTCGCTGTCGCGCTTCCCTGGCCCGGCAAAACTGACCAGCGCCGGATCGATCCCCGCCGCGATCACCATCGCCAGTTCGCCGCCGGACGCGATATCAAAGCCGTCGACCAGACCCGCCATATGCTCGAGCACCGGTCGCCAGGAATTCGCTTTCACCGCGTAGTGGATCGCGAGCCGCTCCGGCATTGCCGCTCGCAGCTCGGCCACCCGGCGATCGAGGTGTTCGCGCGAATAGACGAACAGCGGAGTGCCGCCCGCCTCGGTGACGAGGTCGCTGACTTTCCGCCCACCGATCGCCAGCTCGCCGTCCAACGCGGTGTAGCCCGCAGGAATGGGACCGAGCGGCTTCATGCGGCGAACTCCTGCGCGATGGCGTTGCGGTCGAGCTTGCCGTTAGGATTGCGCGGCATGACGTCGTAGCGGCTGATCAGACGCGGCTGCATGAAGTTCGGCAGCGCGGCGGACAGCGCCTTCTTGAGCGCATCCTCATCTAGATCAGGCCCGCGCACCGCAAGGCATACTGCCTGGCCCAGCTTGGGGTCGGGAATGCCCACGGCGACCGCTTCGGCCACCAGTCCCGTGGCCACCGCCGCATCCTCGACTTCCTGCGGACTGATGCGGTTGCCCGCGCTCTTGATCATCGCATCGCGCCGGCCAACGAAATAGAGCAGCCCGTCGGCCTCGCGGCGCACCCGGTCGCCCGACCACACCGCGGTGCCGCCGTAGGCCGAAGCAGCCGGCGCCGGCTTGAACCGCTCGGCGGTCCGCTCGGCGTCCTGCCAATAACCCTGCGCCACCAACGGCCCGGCGTGGACCAGTTCGCCCTCCTCGCCGTCCGCGGCGATTTCGCCATTGTCGGCGACCACCAGGATTTCGGCGAACGGGATGCCCTTGCCCATCGACGTTGGATGGCTGTCGACCAGCGAAGGGTCGAGGTAGGTCGAGCGGAACGCCTCGGTCAGGCCGTACATCGGGAACAGGCGCGCGGCGGGAAAGATGCGCCGCAGGTCGCGTACCAGACCCTCGGTCAGCGCGCCGCCGCTGTTGGTTAGGCGGCGCATCGAGGCAGTTGCGTCAGCGGGCCAGTCGATCTCGGTAAGTTGAACCCACAGCGGCGGCACCGCGGCCAGCGTCGTGACGCCATGCTTCGCGCACGCCTTCGCGACGTCGCGCGGCAGCAAGTAATCAAGCGGCGCCACTGCCCCGCCCGCATACCAGGTCGAGAGCAGCTGGTTCTGTCCGTAGTCGAAGCTCAGCGGCAGAACGGCCAACGTCACGTCATCCGACGCCATGTCGAGGTAGTGCGCCACGCTCACCGCGCCGAGCCACATGTTAGCATGGCTCAGCATCACCCCCTTGGGTTTGCCGGTCGAGCCGCTGGTGTAGAGGATCGCCGCCAGCTCCTCAGGATCGTGGTTCGACGGCCCAAGCGGCTCGCTGCCGGCAATTGCGTCCGCCAGCTCCTCCTCCGCCACCGACACGCAGCCCGGCGGCACATCGCCGTCCTCGAGCGTCGACAGCCGCGACCCCGTGCCGATCAGCAGCACCGATCCGCTATCGGCGAGAATATGCGCTGCCTGTATCCGCTTGAGCAGCGGGTTGATCGGCACGTGCACCAGCCCCGCCCGCGCACAGGCGAGCGGCAGGAGACAAGTGGCCTCGCCCTTCGCCGCCCAGCTTGCGATCCGGTCACCCTTGGCGGCCATGGTCAGCAGCCACGCCGCGAGGCGCCCGACACGGTTCCTTAAATCCTCGAAGGTTAACGTGGCCGCGCGCAGGATCAGCGCCGGTGCCCGTCCCTCGCCCCGTTCGGCGAGGTGATCGAGCGGCCGGGGCCGCGAATCGGGCGCTGAAGGCATGGTTACTCCGAAGGGACACGAACGCGTTGGTCGCGGTCAGCTATCACGGCACGGTTAACGTCTTGCAAGACGTGGCGAGCGCGCCGGGCGGCCCGTTCGATCGCCCGGAGTGGTTCGCGCTGCTTGCCGACGGCGGTAGCGAACCGTTGGTCGTGCTGGCGAGCGACGGAGCAGAAACCGTGGCTTTGCCGCTGACCGATACCGGGAGCCGGATCGAACCGCTACGCAACTGGTATGCGTTCACCTGGCGCCAACTTGGTGGAACGGGAGCTAGCCTCCTGGCCGCCGCGGCTCGCGAGCTGCGAGAACGGGGTCACCGCGTGACCCTGTGGCCGGTGCCCGATGAAGACGGCTCGGCAACGCGGCTCGCGCGGGCCTTCGCGGACGCCGGCTGGGCGGTCCGCACCGAGCCCTGCGATCACAACCATGTGCTCCCGGTCGAAGGCCGCAGTTTCGCCGAATACTGGGCGGCGCGCCCCGGCCAGATGCGCACGACACTGAAACGCAAGGCGAAAAAGGTGTCGGTCGAAATCCACGATCACTTCGATGCGGAGGCATGGTCGGCCTACGAAACGATCTACAACGAGAGTTGGAAGCCCGAAGAAGGCGACCCGGCCCTGCTGCGAAAATTCGCCGAAGCGGAAGGCGCGGCCGGCCGCATCCGCCTGGGCATCGCCCGTGCCGACGGCGAGGCGGTCGCAGCCCAATTCTGGACGGTCGAGAACGGCACCGCCTACATCCACAAGCTCGCGCACCGCGAGAGCGCGAAGCCGTTGTCCGCGGGGACCACGCTCAGTGCCGCGTTATTCGAGCGGGTGATCGACGTCGACCGGGTGGACCTCGTCGACTTCGGCACTGGCAACGACGCTTACAAGCGCGACTGGATGGAGGTGGACCGCCCGCGCTATCGCATCGATTGTCTCGATCCGAAACAGCCGCGCGCCTGGCCGGCGCTCGCAAAGCGTTTACTTGCGCGTAAACCAAGCGCCCGCTAGGGGCCGCGCGCATTTCGCGTGAGGGACCGTATGACGGTTGATCAGCATCACTTGGGGCCAAGCCGAACCGAGATCGACGCCAAGCTGCGTCGGATCCTGGTCGACGCCCTTGGTCTCGACGAAGACCGCGTGGCGGGGTTCGATAACGACACCGGCCTGTTCGGTCACTTGCCCGAGCTTGACTCCATGGCTGTCGCCGGTCTCCTGACCGAGATGGAAGACCAGCTCGACATCATCATCGACGATGAGGATGTCGATGGCGAAATGCTCGAAACCTACGGCGGCCTGCTCGCCTTCGCCGAGGCCAAAGCCGCTTCGGCGTGACCCCTTTCGAACTCATCGACTGGCCGTGCCCCGCCACTACCGGCGAGCGGCACGATGAATTGGCGCTCGTGTTCGACCGCGGGCGTGCGCAGCGCGTGCTCGTGCTGCCGGCGTGGTTCGATGAGGCGAACAAGCTGCGGCGTCAGACCGTCGAGGTCATGCGCCGGCTCGATTTGTCGGACGTCGATAGCGTACTGCCGGATCTGCCTGGTAACAACGAAAGTGCGGCGCCGCTCGCCGAACAGACGCTCGAGAGCTGGCGAGAGGCAGCGAGGGCGGCGGCCGAACATTTCCGGGCCACGCATGTGCTGACTATTCGTGCCGGGGTCCTGCTGACACCCGACGGCATCCCCGGGTGGCGCTATGCCCCGACCAGCGGCGCCAAGGTTCTGCGCTCTCTGCTGCGCGCGCGCACCATTGCGTCGCGCGAAGCGGGCCCTGCCGAGCGGACCGAGGACTTGCAGGCCCGCGCCCGCCGAGAGGGGATCGAGCTTGCCGGATGGCGCATCGGCGCGGAAATGTTCCGCGAGCTGGAAGAGGCTGAGCCCGCCACTCAGCTGATCGATATCGAGCAAGCCAGCGTGGGCGGCTCCGGCCTCTGGCTCCGTGCCGAGCCGGACGAGGATCCCGAGCAAGCCGATGCGCTCGCCGCCATGATCGCTATCCAGTTGGGCGGCGCGTGAACCGTCTTCACCTCACCTTCGAGTGCGCCGACAGCACGCTGGCAGGCACGCTCGACATGGCGTGCGGCGCCAGCGGCCTATTGCTGGTGAGCGGCGGTAACGAAATTCGTTCGGGCGCTTTTTCAGGGCAAGCGGCGCTGGCGGCGCGGATTGCCGCGGCCGGCTATCCCGTGTTCCGCTTCGATCGGCGCGGGATCGGCGACAGCGATGGTGAGAACAAGGGGTTCCGCAAGAGCGCCAAGGACATCGCCAGCGCGCTCGTCGCGTTCAAGGTGATCGCGCCGCAAATGCAGCGGGTGGTCGCGTTCGGCAATTGTGACGCGGCCAGTGCACTGATGCTGGCTGAGGGCGCGGATTGCGATGCGCTGGTGCTGTCCAATCCCTGGACCATCGAGGAGGGCCGCGACGAACTGCCGCCCGAGGCGGTGCGGGCGCGCTATGCCGAAAAACTCAAGAACCCGCGCGAGGTGGCGCGATTGCTCACTGGCGGGGTCAACCTCCGCAAGCTGGCGAAAGGCCTGATGCAGGCCGGCAAGCGCAAGGCGGCGCCGACTACGCTGGCGGGTGAGATGGCCGCGGGGCTTACCGCGTTCGGCGGGCCGGTGCGCATCCTACTCGCGGGCGCGGATCGGACCGCGCAAGTTTTCGCGAGCAACTGGGACGCGTCCGACTCCCGGGTCGCACGCTGCGAAGGCGCCGGGCACGCCTGGGCCGAACCGCAGGCGCGCGAGTTCCTTGACCGGCACTTGCTGCAAATGCTGCGCGGCTAGCGCACGAACAGGCTGGCGAGCTCGACGTGAGTCGACCAGCGGAATTGGCCCACCGGACGCAGTTCGGCGAGATGGAACCCCGCATCAACCAGCGTGCGAGCATCCTTCGCCCAGCTCGCGGGATTGCAGCTGATGTAGACGACCCGCGGGACCGCGCTCTCGGCGATCCGCGCCACCTGCTCGCGCGCCCCGGCCCGCGGCGGATCGAGCACCACGCCATCGAAGCGCGAGAGTTCGTCGGCCTGCAACGGGTTGCGGAACAGGTCGCGGTGATGCGCTTCGACCGGCCCTCCCGATCTGCTTGCCGCGAGCCGGCACGCCAGATGGGCATCGCGCGCCGCCTCGTACGCAGCGACTCGGCCTCCAAGTGCGAACGCAAATGTGCCGAGGCCCGAGAACAAATCGGCCAACATCGTAGCTGGGCCGAGCCACTCGCGCGCCGCAGCGACCAGCGCCTGCTCGCCGTCCGCGGTCGCTTGCAAGAAGGAGCCGACTGGTAGTGGAACCGGTGTGCCGCCCAAGGTGATGGTGACCGGCTCGGGCTCGAATACGGCTTCTGAGCCGTAACCCATGTCGACTGTCAGCCGCGCCAAACCGTTGTCGTTGGCGAACGCCAGCGCGGCCTCGGTCGCCGCCAGTCCGTCCATCGAGAAATTGCGCAGCCCGCAATCGACGCCCTGGTCGGCGAGCGTCAGGTCGATGTCGACGCCCCACCGCCCCCGCTGACTCGCGAGCATGCGGCGCAGGGGCTCGACGAGTGCGAACAATTCGGGCCGCAGCACGTGGCATTCGCGCATGTCGACGATCCGGTGCGAGGCCAGCTCGCGAAAACCGACCACCACGCGGCCGTCCTGGTTCGCGGCGTGCAGCGTGGTCCGGCGGCGCGAACGCGGCGGGGACAGGTGCGGGTCGGCGAGCACTTCGGGCTCGAGCCTCTGCGAACGCGCCGCAAACACCGCCCGATCGCGCACGAACGCCGCCAACGCCGCTTCGTCGAGATGCTGCAGCTGGCACCCGCCGCAGCGGCCGAAGTGACGGCACGGAGGGGTGGCGCGTTGCGGGCCCGGCTGCACGCTGCCATCGGACTGAATGACGTCACCCGGCGCGGCGAACGCGACGTGACGGCCGCTCGCGGTCACGCCATCGCCCTTCGCGGCGACGCGGATGATTTCCTCAGCTTCGGTCACAGGAAGCGGGCGTACGCTATTGAGATAGCTTGTGAAAGATCGCCGGCGGTCATCGCCGGGCCCGCCACCCGCGTTGCTTCGGCGTGCAGCCACACCGCCTCGCCTGCGGCGTCGAAGGGATCGCTCCCCGTAGCCAAACGGCTCGCGGCGAGACCAGCCAAGACATCGCCAGTGCCAGCGGTGGCGAGCCAGCTTGGACCGGGCTCGAAGAAAGCCAACCGGCCGTCCTGAGCCGCGAGGACGATATCCGGGCCCTTGGCCAGCACCGTCGTGCCCGTCAGCTCGGCAAGCGCTCGTGCCCTGTCGACCTTGCCTGTCCCATCGATCCCGAACGTCTGGCAGAGGACAGAGAGTTCACCCTCATGCGGAGTCAGCAGCAATCGCTGGCCTGCGACACCCTCCAACAGATCGTCATCGAGCAGGTGCAGCGCGTCGGCATCAACCACGGTCGGGACGCCGCGTTCGAGGACCTCGGCGAGCCGCTTTCGTGCATGCCCATCGCGGCCAAGGCCCGGGCCGATGAGCAACGCCGACCAGCGCCTGTCCTTCAGCGCATCACCAAGCGGCGCATCGTCGACCACCAACGCCGCCGGCGCAGCGGGAGGTGCACTATCGGACAGCAGTTTGACGTATCCCGCCCCGCCCCGCATCGCCGCCTCGGCCGCCAGCAAGGCGGCGCCCGGCATTGTGCCGCCGACGACACCAACCAACCCACGCGAATATTTGTGCGCGTCCCTCGCGGGGACTGGCAGTCTAGGACGCGGAAACACGGTCGCCGCGCCACCCACTGGCTCGATGCCGATGTCGACGCATCGGCGCTCGCCCATCAGGCCGAGCGCCGGCATCATAAAATGCGCAGGCTTCCACGCGCCCAGCGCGAGCGTGAGATCGCAGGGGACGACGGGGCCGAGCAGCGCCCCGTCATCGGTCGCGACACCGCTCGGCAGATCGACGGCGACGACGAAATCATGTCCAGCCGCGAGTGATTGCAACAATGCGGCGTGCTCAGCCGACAGCGGGCGCGACAAGCCTGAGCCGAACAGGCAATCGACCAGGATACCGCCGTGCGCGGTCGCGCTGATCTCACCCTGCCAAGCCGCGCGCGCTGCACGTGCCGCATCGGTCGCAGGCTCCATCGGGGCGAAAACGCGAACCGTCAGTCCACGATCGCGGAGCTCCCGCGCAATGACATAGCCGTCCCCGCCATTGTTGCCCGGCCCGCACAGCACCGTCACCGGGCGGCCCATCGCGACGCGCCAAATCCAGTCTGCGGCGCCCTTGCCGGCGCGCTGCATTAATTCGTCAACCGAGACTCCGCGCGCGACCAGCGCCTCCTCTGCCTCGCGCATCTGGACGGCGGTAAGGACCTGATCAGGGCTGCGCATCGAGATCGGCGGGGAAGCGGTAGCGATCAGGCCCGACGGCCACTTCCATTATCGGAGGATCGCCGCGGAGGGAGCTTACCGCCTCGTCCGCCCCGTCGATCGCGATCATGCTCTTGCGATCGAGTGCGATGCGGAAGCGGCGGAATGCACCGTTGGGATGGCGGACGACGAACTCCGGCCCCTCTTCGCCGGCGACCCTCTCGACCAGACAGTCGGGGCCGAACTGGCCGCCCTCACCCTGCGCGCACTCGATCCGCTGCGCGCCATCGTTGGCTTGCGGCTGCGCCTCGCCCTGCGAGCACGCGACCAGCGCCAACAATGGAACCGCCGGCCAGCGCTGCATCAGGCGCGCCTTATCCGCGAAAGATCGCGCACCGCGCCGCGCGCCGCGCTGGTAGTCATCGCCGCGTAAGCCTGGAGCGCGGTGGAAACCGCCCGCTGACGCGGCTTTTCCGGAAACCATCCGCGCTCGCCCTGCTCATCGGCGCGGCGCGTCAGCTCTTCCTGCGGGACGACCAGCGTGATCGAGCGCTGCGGGATGTCGATCTCGATCCAGTCACCGTCGCGGACCAGCCCGATCGTGCCGCCCTCGGCCGCCTCGGGGCTGACGTGCCCGATCGACAAACCGCTCGTGCCTCCCGAAAACCGCCCGTCGGTGATCAACGCGCACGCTGCCCCGAGGCCCTTCGATTTGAGGTAGCTGGTCGGGTAGAGCATCTCCTGCATTCCCGGCCCGCCGCGCGGCCCTTCGTAGCGGATCACCACCACATCGCCGCTGACGACCTGGTCGGTCAGGATCGCGGCAACCGCGGCATCCTGGCTTTCGTAAACCTTTGCTGGCCCGCCGAAGCTGAGGATGCTCTCGTCGACCCCCGCGGTCTTCACTATGCACCCGTCCTTGGCGAGATTGCCGTGCAGCACCGCCAATCCGCCGTCCTGGCTGAACGCGTGCTCCTTCGCGCGGATCACCCCAGCCTGCCGGTCGGTGTCGAGTTCATCCCAACGCCTGGCCTGGCTGAAGGCGGTCTGCGTCGGCACCCCGCCCGGTGCCGCACGATAGAAGTCCTGCACCGCCGGGCTGTTGGTGAGCCGCACGTCCCAATCGGCGAGCGCATCGCCCATCGTCGGCGAGTGGACCGTGGGCAGCGCGGTGTGAAGCAGCTGCGCCCGGTCGAGCTCGCCAAGGATCGCCATGATCCCGCCCGCGCGGTGAACATCTTCCATGTGCACGTCGCTCTTGGCCGGGGCGACCTTGCACAGGCACGGCACCTCGCGGCTGAGCCGGTCGATGTCGGACATCGTGAAGTCCACCCCCGCTTCGTGCGCGGCAGCGAGCAGGTGAAGCACGGTGTTGGTCGAGCCGCCCATGGCGATATCGAGGCTCATCGCGTTCTCGAAAGCTTCGAAGCTGGCGATCGAGCGCGGCAGCACACTGTCGTCGCCCTCGCCGTAATAGCGGCGGCACAGCTCGACCGCGAGGCGGCCGGCGCGCTCGAACAGGCCCTGCCGATCGGCGTGGGTAGCGAGAACCGAGCCATTGCCCGGCAGCGAGAGCCCCAGCGCCTCGGTCAGGCAGTTCATAGAGTTGGCGGTGAACATGCCCGAGCACGATCCGCAGGTCGGACAGGCCGCCTTCTCGATCGCGTCCACTTCCTCGTCGGTGAACTTCTCGTCGCCGGCGGCGACCATCGCATCGACCAGATCGAGCGCGACTTCCTTGCCCTTCACCACCACCTTGCCCGCTTCCATCGGGCCGCCGCTGACAAACACCACCGGGATGTTGATCCGCAGCGCCGCCATCAGCATGCCAGGCGTGATCTTGTCGCAGTTGGAGATGCACACCATCGCGTCGGCGCAGTGGGCGTTGACCATGTACTCGACGCTGTCGGCAATCAACTCTCTCGACGGGAGCGAGTAAAGCATCCCGTCGTGGCCCATGGCGATGCCATCATCGACCGCGATGGTGTTGAATTCCTTGGCGACCCCGCCCGCCGCCTCGATCTGCCGCGCGACCAGTTGGCCGAGATCCTTGAGGTGCACATGCCCCGGCACGAACTGGGTGAAGCTGTTGACCACCGCGACGATCGGCTTGCCGAAGTCGCCGTCCTTCATCCCCGTCGCGCGCCACAACCCGCGCGCGCCGGCCATGTTGCGGCCGTGGGTCGAGGTGCGGGAGCGGAGTTCGGGCATCGGTCGGGTCCTTGGCTGGAGCGCGAAGCCTAGTCCAGCGCACCGCGGCGCCCCAGCGGCTTTTCCTTACGCCGCCTCAAGCATGAGTGCCACCTGTCCCGCGACTTCGGCGAGCAGCGCGGCCCAGCGGGCTTGGCCGGCCTCGGTAGCGATCTGGTCCTGCCGCACCTCGATGCCGAGGTAGGGAATGCCGCGCGCCTCGGCATGGCGGTTCATCGTCGCGTTGAGCACTTTGCCCGAATAGGGCTCGTTGTCGCCGACGGTGAAGCCGCGCTGGCCGAGCAGGGGGATCGCGTGGCGGGCAGCGCGGTCGTCGGTGTTGTAGAGGATGCCGACCTCCCAAGGCCGCGCGGTGGGCGCGCTCCGGAGCGCCGGGGTGAAGCTGTGCAGCGAGACGAGCACAAGAGGTTCAACCTCGTCGATCCAGTGCGCGAACGCGGCGTGATAGGGGCGATGGAAGCGGCTCAACCTCCGCTCCACATCCGCGCCGATGTTGCCCGGGATGGTGTGGCCGTCGCTGACCGCGGGGACGACCGCTGGATCGTCCTCGTCCCGGTTGAGGTCGCAGACCAACCGGCTGACGCAGGCGATTTGGGCCGGAATGCCATGCCGGCGCGCCATCCGTTCGGCGACGCCCTCCACGCCGATATCGATCGCGATGTGCTCGTTGAGCAATCCGGGATCGATGCCCAGCACGACGTCGTCCGGCACATGGTTTGAGGCATGATCGGCGATCAGGAGCATGCCGTGCCGGCGCGGCGCCGGTCCGACATGACGCCACGGCTGCCACTCGGCGATCATGGGCGGAGCTTTCCGGTCATTTGCCACCAATCGGGATGATCGCGGGCAATGCGCTGCGCTGCTACGTCTCGTGCCTCGGGATCGGCATAGAGCGCAAAGCAGGTAGCGCCCGAGCCGGACATGCGGGCGAGGGTCGCAGCGTCGCGCAGGGTCGAAAGGACATCGGCAATCTGCGGGGCGAGCGCGATGGCGGGCGCTTCGAGATCGTTGCGCCCTCGTTCGGCGATCTGCGATGCGGGACCGACGGGCAGCGGCCCGCGATCCTCGCCATCCCATCCGGCGAACACCGGCCCGGTTGCGAGAGGCACGCGCGGGTTCACGAGCAGCACAGGAGTGCTTCCCAGATCGTTGACGACGCTCGACAAATCCGTGCCCGTGCCGTGCCCGAGACACATCCGGCTCTCGACACAGGCCGGCACATCCGCGCCAAGCGCTACTGCGCGGTCGCGCCAGTCTTCGGGCAGGCCGTGAAGCTCGTCGACGATCCGGAACACCGCCCCCGCATCGGCCGAACCGCCACCGAGCCCGGCAGCGACCGGCAGGTACTTCTCGAGCGCCACCGCGAGACGCTGCGACCGCGGCAACTTCGCGAGCGCCCGCCCAGCAATGTTGCCAAACGGATCAGTCAGTTGTGAGGCGAACTCGCCAACCACCGTCAACTCATCTTGCTCGGCCGGCCGCGCCGTCAGCACGTCCCCCGCGTCGACGAATGCAAACAGCGTCTCGAGCTCGTGATATCCGTCCTCACGCCGCCGCCGGACATGCAGCGCGAGGTTGATCTTGGCGTAGGCAATCTCGCGCAAGGCGCGGATCACATGTTCGGGTAGTTCGGTCCGCCGCCGCCTTCGGGCGTGACCCAGGTGATGTTCTGGTTGGGGTCCTTGATGTCGCAGGTCTTGCAGTGGACGCAGTTCTGCGAGTTGATCTGGAACCGCGGCTCGCCGGTGCTTTCATCGACCAGCCATTCGTACACGCCCGCCGGACAATAACGCTGAGAGGGGCCGGCATATACGCCGAGCTCGCTGCGCTTCTGCAGCTCATAGTCGGCGACCACGAGGTGGCACGGCTGGTTCTCGGCGTGGTTGGTGTAGCTGTAGGCGACGTTGGTCAGGCGGTCGAAGCTGATCACTCCGTCGGGCTTGGGATACTTGATCTGTGGATGAAGGTCCGCACGTTCGGTCATCTCGCTGTCCCAGTGATGCTTGAACGCTGGGATGATCGGCATTTTCAGGTAGCGGAGCCACATGTCGATGCCGGCGACGATCGTGCCCATGTCGCCGCCGAACTTGGCGACGGCGGGCTGCGCGTTCTGCACCAGCTTGAGCTCGGTCGCGATCCAGCTGTCGCGCACAGCCGCATCGTAATCCATGAGCGCGGTCTTCTCTTCGCCGCGCGCGATCGCGGCGGCGACCGCTTCGGCGGCGAGCATGCCGCTCTTGATCGCGGTGTGGCTACCCTTGATGCGGGGGACGTTCACGAAGCCCGCCGCGCACCCGATCAGCGCCCCGCCCGGGAACGCAAGCGTCGGCACCGATTGCCACCCGCCCTCGTTGATCGCGCGCGCGCCATAGGCGACCCGCTTGCCGCCTTCGAGATACTCGCGGATCGCGGGATGCTGCTTCCAGCGCTGGAATTCCTGGTACGGGCTGACCCACGGGTTGCGGTAGTCGAGCGCGGTGACGAAGCCGATCGCGATCTGGTTGTTGGCCTGATGGTAGAGGAACCCGCCGCCCCAGCTCTCGCTTTCCGACAGCGGCCAGCCCTGGGTGTGGATCACCCGGCCCGGCACGTGCTTGTCGGGATCGATGTCCCAGATTTCCTTGATGCCGAGCCCGTAGACCTGCGGCTGGCAATCGGCCTCCAGGTCGTACTTCGACTTCATTCGCTTGGTCAGGTGCCCGCGCGCGCCCTCGGCGAAGAGCGTGTACTTGGCGTGGATCTCCATGCCGGGCTGGAAATCGCCCTTGTGCTCGCCGTCGGCGGCGACGCCCATGTCCTGCGTGATCACGCCCGCGACCGCGCCGTCCTCGCCGATGATCACCTCGGCAGCGGGGAAGCCGGGGAAAACCATCACGCCGAGCGCCTCGGCCTGCTCGCCGAGCCAGCGGGTCATGTTGCCGAGGCTACCGGTGTAGCAGCCCTCGTTCGACATGAACGGCGGCATCATCAGGTGCGGCAGGCTGGTCTTGCCCTTCTTCGACAGGACCCAGTGCCAGTTGTCGGTGACGCGCACCTCGGCCATCGGGCAGCCCTGTTCGCGCCACTCGGGAAGCAGCTCATCGAGGCCTTTGGGATCGACCACGGCGCCCGACAGGATATGCGCCCCGATCTCGCTCCCTTTTTCGAGAACGATGACTTCGAGCTCGGCATTGATCTGCTTCAGCCGGATCGCGGCGGCAAGGCCGGCGGGGCCTCCGCCGACGATCACCACGTCGCACGGCATCGATTCGCGTTCAATCATGGCTGTTCGGCCCCTGTTCGGTCGGTCAATGAAGCGCTTGATTGCAGGCGCGGGCGAGGTCAAGACCCGATGCCGTGCCCAGCCCGTCTCCTCTCCAAGCCGACCTCGCCGCCGCCCTCGACTGGTGGCGCGAGGCAGGGGTCGATGCGGTGTTCGACGACGAGGCGAAAGGCTGGCTGGCAGAACCTGTCGCGAAGGCCGATGCGGCGGCGCCGACGTCCTCGAAGCCCGCTCCTCCAGTGCCCGCTCCGCCACCCGAGCTGCCCAAGCTCGGCGGACCGCGCGAGCAATGGCCGAGCGATCTGGCGACATTCCGGACCTGGTGGCTGACCGAGCCCTCGCTCGATGAAGGCGGCCTCGCACCGCGCGTCGCCCCGTCGGGAGAAACCGAGGCCGAGCTGATGGTACTGGTCGCGATGCCCGAGGAAGGCGACCGCGAGACGCTCCTGTCAGGTCCAGGCGGCGCACTGCTGGATGGTTTCCTCTCGGCAGCCAGATTGTCGCCGGATCAGGTCTATCGCGCCGCCGTGCTGCCCCGGCACACTCCGCTTGCCGACTGGCCGTCGCTGGCCCCGCAGGGACTCGGTGCGCTGCTCGCACATCACGTGGCGCTGGCGCGCCCCAAACGGCTGCTGGCCCTGGGGCGGAACATCCTGCCGCTTTGCGGGCACGATCCAGCGCAAGGCGCTCAAAAGTTACGCTCCTTTAACCATGAAGGCGGCAGGGTACCCGCGCTGGCTGAGGCGGGGCTCGAACGGCTGCTGGGCAATTGGCAGCTACGAGCCCGTCTGTGGCAGCGCTGGCTGGACTGGACGGACGGGCAAACATGGGACGAAAGGCACGGATAGCTTGGGCCGCGGCGGGCGCGTTCGCATGCGCGGTATCCACGCCCGCCCTCGCCAATTCCAGCGCCGCCGAATACTTCCGCGCCCGCGCCGTTTCGAGCAACGTTCCCGAACTGCTGAGCAAGAGCGAGCGCGACTGGTACAAGTCGCTGTTCGCCGCGATCGACTTCAAGGACTGGACGCGGGTCGATGCGATGTTCGCCGAAAAGCCCGACGGTCCGCTGCATCAGATCGCCCGCGCCGAGTATTATCTCGATTCCGCCAGCCCCAAGATCGAGCTGCCCGCGATCGAGGCGTGGCTGGCGCACGGCACGAACCTGCCGCAGTCGGCGCAGATCGCGAACCTGGGCCTCAAGCGCGGGCTGACCGCGATGCCGGACCTGCCCGCCGAACAGCAACTGGTGTCGCAAGGCTATGCCCCGCGCCGGGTGCAGCCGAGCAGCGTCAACGACGGCACGATGCCGGCAGAGATCAAGGCGGCGATCCTCGAACGGATCAAGGCCGACGATCCGGGCGGCGCGCGCATCCTCCTCGATGGCGTGGACGCGGGCCTCTCCAGCGAAGCGCGGGCGGAATGGCGCCAGCGGGTCGCCTGGAGCTATTACATCGAGAACCAGGACGCCGCCGCGCTCGCAATGGCGAACACGGTGCGCGATGGCGGCAGCGGTGCGTGGGTCGGCGAAGGCGACTGGGCTGCGGGTCTTGCGGCGTGGCGTCTCAACGATTGCGCCGGTGCGGCTGACGCATTCGGGCGCGCGGCGACATCGGCGCAGAACCTCGAGCTGACTGCGGCGGCGTACTATTGGTCCAGCCGGGCGCTTGTCCGCTGCCGCCAGCCGGAGAAGGCGGCCGAGCAGTTGCGCGGGGCCGCGCGGCTCGACGAGACGCTGTACGGCATGCTTGCCCGCGAGGCGCTCGGGCAGGAATTGCCGGGCGGCCGCAAGACCGCGGACTTCGATCTGGCGGATTGGCAGCGGCTGCGCGATGCGCCCAACGTGCGCACCGCGGTCGCGCTGGCGGAGATCGGGCGCGACTCGCTGGCCGACGAAGTCCTGCGGCACGAGGCCAAGATCGGCCCGGCGAACGAGTACGATGCGCTAAGCCGGCTCGCCCGCGAGCTGGGCCTGCCCTCGACTCAGTTGTGGATGGCCGCCAACGCTCCCCGTGGGGCCAAAGCTGAGGTGGCGCTGCGCTACCCCGCCCCGCATTGGCAGCCCAGCAATGGCTGGCAGGTCGATCCCGCGCTGGCCTTTGCCCACACGCTGCAGGAATCGCGCTTCCAGACGAACGCGGTCAGCCCGGCGCAGGCGAAGGGCCTGATGCAGATCACACCGATCACCGTGCGCCAGCACGCGCCGCGGCTGAACATGAATGCGAGCTACGTGAACCTGTCGGATCCCGCGACCAACCTCGCGTTCGGGCAGGAGAACCTCGAGATGCTGCGCGACAGCTCGGCGACGGGCGGACTGCTGCCGAAGATCATGGCCGCCTACAACGCGGGCCTGTCGCCGGTGACGCGCTGGAACAGCGAAGTCCGCGACCAGGGCGATCCGCTGCTCTACATGGAGAGCATCCCGTACTGGGAGACGCGCGGCTACGTCGCGATCGTGATGCGCAATTACTGGATGTATGAGCGGCAGGCGGGCGGTGCCTCGGACAGCCGCAAGGCGCTCGCGCAGGGGATGTGGCCGACGTTCCCAGAGCTCGCCGGCGGCGGTGCGGTGCGCCTGACCGCGGCACGCTGATGGCCATCGACCCGGCGCGCGAGTTCCGCGCCGTCAACATCGCCGTCCTCACCGTCTCCGACACCCGCACACCCGAGACCGACACCAGCGGCGACATCCTGGCCGAGCGGGTCAAGGGCGCGGGCCACAAGCTGGTCGCGCGCGCGATCGAGCAGGACGATGCCAGCTTGTTAGCCGACCGGCTCAACACGTGGATCGACGATCCTACGATCGACGTGATCGTCACCACCGGCGGCACGGGCCTGACGGGACGCGACGTCACGCCCGAGGCATTCGACCAGGTGAAGGACAAGGACATTCCCGGGTTCGGCGAGCTGTTCCGCATGATCAGCTATCGGTCGATCGGCACCAGCACGGTGCAGAGCCGTGCGTGCGCGGTGGTGGCGCGCGGTACTTACCTGTTCGCGCTGCCCGGCTCGAATGGCGCGGTGAAGGACGGCTGGGACGGCATTCTCGTCGAGCAACTCGACAGTCGCAATCGGCCCTGCAACTTCGTCGACCTGCTGCCCCGGTTGCGCGAAACCTGACCCCTTCCGACTCGCGAATGTTCCGTGTATGTTCTCGTGCATGGAACGCCGTCTCGAACCTCCGGTAGCCGGACGCGGCGCGCAGGGCGCGGCGGTGCCGACGCGATTCGGTCTCGCCACGCGGGAAGCGGACGGCGACTGGCGCGATTACATGGAACTGTTGGACGGCCCGCCGGTCAAGCTGCGGACGACGGTCACCGAAGAACATCCCAAGACGATCCTCAGCTTCAACACCTCACCCGACATCGGCTTCGATCGCTCGGTCAACGCCTTTCGGGGCTGTGAGCACGGCTGCATCTATTGCTTCGCGCGGCCGACGCACGCTTATCATGACCTCTCGCCCGGGCTTGATTTCGAAACCAAACTGTTCGTGAAGCCCGACGCCCCGCGGCTTCTGCGCGAGACTCTCGCCAAGCCGAAGTACCGTCCTCGGCCGATCGCGATGGGGACCAACACCGATCCGTATCAGACGATCGAGCGGACCTGGCGCATCACCCGCCAGGTGCTGGAGGTGTGCCTCGACGCGCGGCACCCGGTGACCATCACCACGAAATCCGACCGGGTGCTCGACGATCTCGACCTGCTCGCCGAGATGGCAGAGCAGCGCCTGGTCGCGGTGTGCGTGTCAGTGACCTCGCTCGATCCGGTGCTGTCGGGCAAGCTCGAACCGCGCGCGGCAGCGCCCGCCAAGCGACTCGCGGCGCTCGGCAAGCTGGTCGATGCCGGGGTGCCGGTGCACTGCTCGGTATCGCCGATCATCCCGGCGATCACCGACGGTTTCATGGAGGAGATCGTCAGCCGCGCTGCCGCGCTCGGCGTGCGCTCCGCGGGGTGGATCCCGCTGCGCCTGCCGCACGAGGTCGCGCCGCTCTTCCGCGAATGGTTGTCGGTCCATTTCCCCGAGCGCGGCGACAAGGTGATGAGCATCGTGCAGTCGATCCGCGGCGGGAAGGACAACGATCCCGACTTCTTCTCCCGGATGAAGCCGAGCGGGGTGTGGGCCGATCTTCTGCGCGCGCGCTTCGCTCTCGCCTGCAAGCGCGCCGGGATGCGCAAGGACCGCTTCGAGCTTGACTGCACCCGGTTCCGTCCGCCGGCGATGGGTGGGCAGCTGCGCCTTCTCTAAACAGTGAGATCGCGCTGCATGTAGAGCGTGTCGAGCACGCGCCCGAACTTGCGCCCGACGTTGCGCATGCGGCCCGCCTCGACGAACCCGGCGCGGGTGTGCAGCGCAACGCTGGCGGGCTCGGCACCGCCGATCACGGCGATCATTTGTTCGAAGCCGAAGTCCTTCGCCGCATCGATCAGCGCATCGAGCAATACACCGCCGAGGCCGCGTCCGGTTAGGCGGTGGTCGATGTAGATACTGTCCTCGCAGGTGCCCGCATAGGCTGGCCGGTCGCGGAACTGGCTGGCGTAGGCGTAGCCGGCGACCTGGCCATCGTATTCGACGACCAGGAAAGGCCAGCCGCGACCCGTAAGCGCGCCGATCTTGTCGCGCCAGAAGGCGGCGTCCGGCGGCTCGGTGTCGAAGCTCGCCGTACCGGTCAGCACATGATGCGCGTAGATCGCCGCGATCGCGTCCGCATCGCCGAGGACGACGGGACGGATCACCGGCGCCATCTCAGGCCGCCGTCAGGAAGGCGTCCTCGTCGAGCGCCATCACGGCTTCCGCGCCCGCCTCGATCTTCCGCCGCAGCGCGCCGGCATCGGGCCCGAAGCGCTCGAAGAAGTAGCGCGCGGTGGTGAGCTTGGCGCGATAGAACGCCTCGTCCCCGCTGCCCTGCGCCAGTGCGGCGGTGGAGGCCTTGGCCATCCGCAGCCACATCAGGCCAAGGCACACCACGCCCATGATATGCATGTATTGGTGCGCGCCGGCGCCCAAGTTGTTGGGGTTGGCCATCGCGTTCTGCATGAACCACATGGTCGCGGCTTTCTGCTCGCTGACCGCCTTGCCGAGCGCTTCACCCAAAGGAGCGAGGTCGCCCTTGGCCGCCGCCACTTCGTCGTCGACCAGCTTGAAGAACGCTTGGATCGCCGCCCCGCCCTTGCTGGCGAGCTTGCGGCCGCACAGGTCCATCGCCTGCACGCCATTGGTGCCTTCGTAGATTTGCGCGATGCGAGCGTCGCGGACGAACTGCTCCATGCCCCACTCGGCGATGTAGCCGTGCCCGCCGAAGACCTGCTGCATGTTGACCGCGACGTCGAAGCCCTTGTCGGTGCCGTAGCCCTTGATCACCGGCGTCAGCAGGCCGAGCAGCGCATCGGCATCGGCGCGCTCCTCCTCGGTCTCCGCATTGTGAGTGAGATCGACCAGCAGCCCGCCCCACAGGTACAGCGCGCGCATCGCTTCGGTGAACGCCTTGGCGTCCATCAACATCCGCCGCACGTCGGGGTGGACCATGATGGTGTCGGCCTTCTCGCCCGGCTCGGCGGGCCCGGTAAGCGCGCGACCCTGGCGCCGGTCGCGCGCATATGCGACCGCGTTCTGGTAGGCGACCTCGGCTTGGCTCAGCCCCTGGATGCCGACCCCGAGCCGCGCCGCGTTCATCATGATGAACATCGCGGCGAGGCCCTTCATCTCCTCGCCGAGCAGGTAGCCGGTCGCGCCGTCGTAGTTCATCACGCAGGTCGAGTTGCCGTGGATGCCCATCTTGTGCTCGAGCGAGCCGCACTGGACCGCGTTGCGCTCACCCAGCGAGCCGTCCGTGTCCACCAGGAACTTGGGCACGATGAACAGGCTGATGCCCTTGCTGCTGTCGGGCGCCCCCGGCGTCTTGGCGAGGACGAGGTGAATGATGTTCTCGGCGAGGTCGTGCTCGCCGGCTGAGATGAAGATCTTGGTGCCGGTGATCTTGTAGCTGCCGTCCGCCTGCGGCTCGGCGCGGGTGCGGATGAGGCCGAGGTCGGTGCCGCACTGCGGCTCGGTCAGGTTCATCGTCCCGAGCCACTGGTTGGCGATCATCTTCGGCGCGTAGAGCGCCTTCTGCTCTTCGCTGCCGACCACCAGGATCGCGCTGACCGCACCGTTGGTGAGGCCCGGGTACATCCCGAACGAGTGGTTGGCGCTGGAGACGAACTCTTCCAGCACGAAGCCCAGCACGTGGGGCATGCCCTGCCCGCCGTACTCGGACGGCGCCGCGAGCGTGCTCCAGCCCGCCTCGACATACTGGTCGAACGCCGCCTTGAACCCCGGGGGCGTGGTCACCGAACCGTCGGCATTGCGCGTGCACCCTTCGCGGTCGCCGACCTGGTTCAATGGCTGCAGCACCTCGGCCGCGAACTTGCCGCTCTCGTCAATCACCGTGTCGATCAGGTCGGGCGTCGCGCTCTCGAAGCCGGGCAGATTGCCGTAGCTTGCGAGGTCCAGCACCTCGTTGAGGATGAACTTCGCGTCGCGCGTGGGAGCGGTGTAAGTCGGCATTGTCAGTCCTTGAGTAAGGTCGGGCTCAGCCCTGTTCGCCCACTTGCTCGACGTGTGCGATGAAGGCGGTGAGCTCGGCGATCGCCGAATCGATATCGGCGCGCTGCTCTTTCATCTTCTCGATGTGCTCGCGGCATTTCTCGATCGTGACGCGGCGCTGTTCGACCCGCCCGTCGCCGAGATCGTACAGATCGATCATCTCGCGGATTTCGCCGAGACTGAAGCCGACGTTCTTCGCCCGCATGATCCACGCGAGCCGTGCGCGGTCACGCTTCGAATAGATGCGCGCGAGACCCACCCGGCGCGGGGCGATGAGTCCCTCATCTTCGTAGAAGCGCAAGGCGCGGGCGGTGCAGCCGAATTCTTCGGTCAGGTCGGAGATCGAGAACTGCTCGCGCTCAAGCCGGTCGGGGCGTTCGAGGTGAGCGCCCTGATGGGCTGCTTCGGCATTGCGCGCGGGTTCGGCCATGCGCGGGGCAATACCCGCCGCTTTACGTTCGCGTCAAGTATTGACGGGGCGGAGAGCGTCGTCTTCGAGCTGCCGGAAAAAGCAACTGTCCGCGCCCGTGTGGCAGGTCGGACCGGCCGGCCGGCACTCGAGAACGAGCGCATCCTGATCGCAATCGACCAGGATTCTTTCCACCGCCAGAACGTTGCCCGACGACTCGCCCTTCTTCCACAGTCGTCCGCGTGAGCGGGAGTGGAAGTGCGCGAAGCCGCTCGCGCGGGTCGCGGCGAGCGCTTCGGCGTCCATGAAGGCGACCATCAGGACGGCCTTGCTCTGCGCGTCGACGATGACCGCGGTCAGCAGCCCGCTGGCATCGAACTTGGGCTCGAATTCATCACTCACGGGCACGGGCTCCAGCACAAACCTTTGTTGCAACATAATCACAGATGTCGGGCAAAATCAGGTGCCTTCCAACATCCCGCTTTGATGGACGGCGGTTCAATGAGACACCGCGCGTGCAGTCCAATGGGGGCCGCGAACCGGAACGCCGGTGCCATCAGAGCGCCAGGTTCAGGGACCGCCGAGTGGAGCATGCGCCTGTCGCAAGATGGCGCGCGGCCCGCTCGGTAGACGATGAGGGATCGGATCCAGTCGGCCATGGGGGTGGCCGCCTTTAGCCGAGAGGCGGGTCCAGCGTATTTCGTCACGGTGCGCCCGGGGCTCACGCCCCGGGCGTTTCGTATTCGGGGACCACGCCGTCCGCCTCTTCCAGCACCCGCGCGAAGCACGCCACGATCACCTTGCTGGCACCCGCGCGCTTGAGCGTGCGCACGCAGGCATCGCTGGTAGCGCCGCTGGTGAGCACATCGTCGACCAGAATCACCTGGGAACCTTTCAGCATGGCAGCGCGTCTCGGCTCGACCGCCAGCGCACCGGATAGTGTTCGCGCGCGGGCCTTGCGCCCCAGACCGCCGAGCTTTGGGGTGCGCTTGCGGCGGACGAGGCCGTCGACAAGTAAATTCTGCCCGGTCAGCTTGGCGATCTGTTGTGCAAGAAGCGCCGCTTGGTTGTAGCCCCGCGACCACAGACGCCAGCGGTGGAGTGGAACGGGCACGACCAGCCACTCGCCCTCCAGCGCAGGGAGGCGAGCGGCGATCAGACGGGCCAGCATCGGTGCGAGGGCGATGCGCCGTCCGTGCTTGAACGCCAGCACCAGCTTGCGCGATCCGTCGCCATAGAGCGTGCCCGCCGCGATCCCGTCATGCTGCGGCGGGTCGGCGAGACAGGGAGCGCAGATCGCGCCGCTTGCTACCGAGTTGGCCTCGAACGGCCGCTGGCACTGTGCACAGGCAGGCGAGCCGGGGATGCGCAACTCGCCCCAGCATTCACCGCACAGGCCACTTTGCGCGCCGATAGCCGCTCCGCACAGAGGGCAGCGCGGCGGATAAACGAGATCGAGCAGCGGAGCGAAGCTCTCCCGCAATACTGCGCCCACTGCGTTCATCGCATTGCCCCTTGCAACGGGGCCGGGGATGGTGCGTTGCTTCGCCTATGAGTTCCGCCCTGCCCCCGGAGATTTTCAGCGCCCGCCGCAAATCGGCGCGAGCCGCGCGGGCCGAGGCGCTGCAGCGGCGCCGCGGCGCGGCGGACTGGCTGGCCGAAGCGCTGGTCGAGGATGCGCTCGAGCGGATCGAATTCATGCAGCTTCCGCCGGGCCGTGCGCTCATTATTGGCACCGGCGGCGCGGAGTTTGCCCGTATGCTGGAGCGGAAAGATTTTCGCGTCACGCTGGCCGACGCCGACTCGCTCGACCTGGAGCAGCCGCTGCCGTTTAGGGGCTTTGCGCTCATCGTCAGCTTGGCGGCGCTGGATACCGTCAACGACCTGCCGGGCGCACTGATCCACCAGCGCAACGTCCTGGCTCCGGGCGGGGTCATGCTGGCGAGCATGGTCGGCGCCGGCAGCCTGCCGCGCCTGCGCGCCGCCTTGCTGGCCGCCGACGGTGAGCGCCCGGCGGCGCGGCTCCATCCGGCGGTCGATGCGCGCTCGGGTGCCGGACTGCTGCAGCGAGCCGGTTTCATGCGGCAGGTCAGCGATTCCTGGACGCTGCGGCTGCGCTACGGGGCGATGGACGATCTCGTCGCCGATTTGCGCACGCAGGGCCTGACCAGCGCGCTCGTCGATAGCGCCCCCCCCTTGACCCGCGCCGGACTGGAGCGCGCCCGCTCCGCGTTCCTCGCCGAGGCCGATCGGCACGGCCGGGTGGTGGAAACGCTGGAAATCCTGACGCTTACCGCCTGGCATTAAGACCTGAGCGCAGCCTGCGCGGCAGCCAGCCGAGCGATCGGCACGCGGTAGGGGCTGGCGCTGACGTAGTCGAGACCGACTTCCTCGCAGAAAGTGATCGACGCCGGATCCCCGCCATGCTCGCCGCAAATGCCGAGCTTGATGTCGGGCTTGGTAGCTCGGCCCCGCTCGACGGCGAGCCGGACCAGTTGCCCCACCCCGTCGATGTCGAGGCTGACGAACGGATCGCGGGCGAAGATGCCCTTGTCGACGTAGGCGCCGAGGAAGCGCCCTGCATCGTCCCTCGAAAGCCCCAGAGTAGTCTGCGTCAAGTCGTTGGTGCCGAACGAGAAGAAGCGCGCTTCCTCGGCGATCTCGCCCGCCATCAGCGCGGCGCGCGGGAGCTCGATCATGGTGCCGACGAGGTAGTCGAGAGTGCGGCCCTTCTCGGCGAACACCTCGCTCGCCACGCGGTCGACCAGCGCGCGGAGGATTTCAAGCTCGCGCTTGGTCGCGACCAGCGGGATCATCACTTCGGGCACCGGGGCCTCACCGCTGGCGGCCGCGACATCGCAGGCGGCTTCGAAGATCGCGCGGGCCTGCATCTCGTAGATCTCGGGAAAGGTGATCCCGAGGCGGCAACCGCGATGGCCGAGCATGGGGTTGAACTCGTGGAGCTCGGCGGCGCGTCGCTTGAGGTGGTCGACGCCGTAGCCGGTTGCGTCGGCGAGCTCCTCGAACTCGGCATCGCCGTGGGGGAGGAACTCGTGCAGCGGTGGGTCGAGCAGGCGGATGGTGCACGGCAGGCCCGCCATCACCTCAAAGATTTGCGCGAAATCGGCGCGCTGCTCGGGGAGCAACAGCGCGAGTGCCTTGCGGCGGCCCGCCTCGTCCTCGGCGAGGATCATCTGGCGCACCGCACTGATGCGATCCGCATCGAAGAACATGTGCTCGGTGCGGCACAGGCCGATGCCCTCGGCGCCGAACTGGCGGGCCATCTTGCAGTCGGCCGGCGTCTCGGCGTTGGCACGCACTCTCATGCGGCGGTGGCGGTCGGCCCACTCCATCAGGACGCCGAAGTCGCCGGCAAGCTCGGGTTCGACCGTCGCGACGCGCCCAGCCATCACCTGGCCGGTGCTGCCGTCGAGCGTCAGCGTGTCACCCTCAGCCAGCTCACGCCCGCCGATCCGCAGCGTACGCGTCTTCAGATCGATCGACACTGCGCTTGCGCCGGAGACACAGCAGCGACCCATCCCGCGCGCTACCACCGCGGCGTGTGACGTCATGCCGCCACGCGCGGTCAGAATGCCCTGCGCGGCGTGCATGCCGTGGATGTCCTCGGGGCTGGTCTCGACCCGTACGAGGATCACCTTGTCGCCCCGCGCCGCCCAGGTCTCGGCGGTGTCGGCATCAAGCACAATCTTGCCGCTGGCTGCACCCGGCGAGGCCGGCAGGCCGGTGGTCAGCACATCGCGCGGCGCATTCGGATCGAGCGTCGGGTGCAGCAGCTGGTCGAGCGCCATCGGATCGACGCGCAGGATCGCGGTCTCCTCGTCGATCAGCCCCTCGCCCGCCATGTCGACCGCCATCTTGAGCGCGGCCTTGGCGGTGCGTTTGCCGCTGCGGGTCTGCAACATCCACAGCTTGCCACGCTCGACGGTGAATTCGATGTCCTGCATGTCGCGGTAGTGCGTCTCGAGCGTGTCGAACACACGGGCGAGCTCGGCGTAGGCATCGGGCATCGCTTCTTCCATGCTCAGCGGCTTGGCGTTGGCGCGCTCGCGGGCCGCCTTCGTCAGGTACTGCGGTGTGCGGATGCCGGCGACGACATCCTCACCCTGCGCGTTGACCAGCCATTCACCGTAGTAGGCGCGCTCGCCGGTGGCGGGGTCGCGGGTGAAGGCGACGCCGGTGGCGCTGGTCTCACCCATGTTGCCGAACACCATCGCCTGGACGTTGACCGCGGTGCCCCAGTCGCCGGGGATGTCGTTCAGGCGGCGGTAGACCTTGGCGCGGTCGCTGTCCCAGCTGTCGAATACCGCGCGGATCGCGCCCCATAGCTGCTCGGTCACGTCCTGTGGGAATGGGTTGCCGAGTTCTTCCTCGACGATGGCGCGATACTGGCCGACGAGCGCCTGCCAGTCTTCAGCCTCCATCTCGGTATCGGCGTAGAGGCCCTTGTCTTCCTTGGCGATTTCGAGCGCTTCCTCGAACAGGCCGTGGTCGAGGCCGAGCACCACATCGGAGTACATCTGGATGAAGCGGCGGTAGCTGTCCCACGCGAACCGCTCGTCCCCGCTGGTCTCGGCGAGGCCTTGCACGGTCTGGTCGTTGAGGCCTAGGTTGAGAACGGTGTCCATCATCCCCGGCATCGAGACGCGCGCCCCCGAGCGGACCGAGACGAGCAGCGGATCGGCGGCATCGCCGAAGCGCTTTCCGACCGACTTTTCGATGTGGTTCAATGCATTGGCGACCGAAGTTCGCAGATCATCCGAAAAGTCACCACCTTCGGCGAGATAGCGGACGCACTCCTCGGTAGTTATGGTGAAGCCGGGAGGAACCGGCAGGCCGATGCCGGCCATCTCCGCGAGGTTGGCGCCCTTGCCTCCGACGATCGTCTTGTCCCTGGAGCGCGGGTCATCCGAACTTGCCGAACCGCCGAATGGATAGACCGTCTGCACTCGCGTTGCCCTCTTCGTGTCACACCTATCGGGGGTGTTTTTCAAAACTCTCTGGCTGGCCCAACTGCTTGATGTATTGCCTGTTTCCGGCAATTCGCAGTGTCGCGCTTGTCACCTTAGCCCGTCACCCCTCGATGCGGCTGAAATCGGCCACCCGGTGCACCGCGTCGCGGAAGCGCGCGAGCAGGTCGAGCCGCGCGGCGCGCTTGCCGGCGTCAGGGTCGTTCACGGTCACGCTGTCAAAGAACCGGTCGATCGGCGCGCGCAACGTAGCAAGCGCCGCCATCGCCGCGCCGAAGTCCTCCGCCTCGACCGCCTGCGACGCGGTCGGCTCGGCGGCATCGAGCGCCTCGATCAGTGCCTTTTCGTCAGGCTCGGCGATGTAGGAAAGCGCTTTCTCGTGGCGCTCGGCCATCTTGGCGGCGATTACCGGGGCAAGGTCGGGATCATCGACCAGCGCCAGCGGGTCTTCTTCGCCGGTGCGGGCGATCTCGCCCTCGTGCCCGCGCCAGTCCTCCTTCTTCAGGATGTTGGCCGCCCGCTTGTAACCTGCGAGCAGGTTGGCGCCGTCCTCGCTCGCCATGAACGCCTGCAGCGCCTTCACCCGCGCGAGCAATCGGACGAGATCGTCCTCCCCGCCGAGTGCGAACACCGCGTCGATCAGGTCGTGCCGGACGCCCGCCTCGCGCTGCTGGACCTTGAGCCGGTCGGCAAAGAAATCGATGACTTCGATTGCCGACTTGTCGAGGCGGTGCGTCGCGGCAGTGTCGCTGTCCTGCCGCGCGCGGTTCGCCAAGGCGCCGCGGACGGCTTGCGTCAAAGGCAGGCGCAGGCCGTTGCGCGAGATCAGATCCAGCGCGCCGATAGCCGCGCGACGCAGCGCGAAGGGATCCTTCGAGCCGGTCGGCTTCTGGTCGATGCCGAAGAACGCGCAGATCGTATCGAGCTTGTCCGCCAAGCTCACCGCCACCGTCACCGGCGCGGTCGGAGCCTCGTCGCCATGCCCGACTGGCTTGTAGTGATCGCGGATGGCGTCGGCGACGGAGTCGGGCAGGCGCTCGGCGCGGGCGTAGTAGCCGCCCATCAGGCCCTGGAGCTCGGGGAATTCACCGACCATCTCGGTGACGAGGTCGGCCTTGGCGAGGCGCGCGGCCTGTTCGGCTAGATCAGCAAGTTCCGCTCGTGCTGAGCCTGTCGAAGCACCTTCGCTGAGGGCGCCGAATGGCGCGTGGCCTTCGACAAGCTCAGGCTGAGCGGAATTGTGTTTTACAATCCCTTCCTCGACCAGCCACCGGGCGAGTTTAGCAACCCGCTCGACCTTGTCGGCGACCGTGCCGAGCTTCACGTGGAAGGTGATCCGCTCCAGCTTCTTCGCTTGCTCGGCGAGCGGGGTCTTGCGGTCCTGCTCCCAGAAGAAGCGCGCATCGGAGAGGCGTGCGGCGAGGACCTTGCGGTTGCCGTCGACGATCGCCGCGCCGCCGTCGGCCGCCTCGATGTTGGCGGTGCAGACGAACGCGTTGGCGAGCTTGCCGGCCGCGTCCTCGCACACGAAGTATTTCTGGTTCACCCGAGCGGTGAGCTGGATCACTTCGGGCGGGACGTCGAGGTAGGCTTCTTCGAAGCGACCGAGCAGCGGCACCGGCCATTCGGTGAGGCCGGCGTTCTCGACCACCAGCCCCTCGTCCTCGATCAACGTTAGCCCTTCGGCGAGCGAGGCGGCGCGGGCCATCTCGCGCACGATACCTTCGCGCTCGGCGTGATCGACGATCACGTGGCAAGCGCGAAGTTTCTCCTGGTAGTCGTCGGCACCGCCGATGGTGATCGGACCGGAGTGGTGGAAGCGATGGCCGAGCGTCATGAACCCGCTGGCGATCTCGCCGACCTGGCACTCGACCAGGTTCTCGCCGAGAATGGCGACGATGCCCGACAGCGGCCGCACCCAGCGCGGGGATTCGGTCGAAAGCGAAGCGGCGCCCCAGCGCATCGACTTGGGCCACGGGAACGCGCGCACGATCGCCGGGATCGCCTCGGCCAGCACAGCGCGCACCGCGCGGCCGGGCTTCTCGACCACCGCGTACCACACGCCGTCGCGCTCGGTCAGTTGGTCCTTGCTGAGGCCGGTCTTGCGCAGGAACCCGTCGAGCGCCTGGTCGGGGGCGCTGGTGCGCGGTCCCTTGGTCTCCTCGCTCACCGCTTGCGTGCTGTCCGGCAGCCCGCGTGCAATCAGCGCGAGGCGGCGCGGGGTCGACCAGACGGAAACCTCACCCAGCGGCACGCCCGCGGAGTCCATCTGGGCGCGGAACAGCTTTTCGAGGTCGGCGCGCGCGCCCTTCTGCATCCGCGCGGGAATTTCCTCGCAGCGGAGTTCGAGGAGGAAGTCGCTCACAGCGTCCACCCCGGGAATTTGGCCTGCCACTCGGGCGTCATCTTGGCGGCGTAGGCCTCGCAGCTCGAGCGGGCGAGATCGCGCACGCGGCCCATGTAGCTGGCGCGTTCCTGCACGCTGATCACGCCGCGGGCCTGCAGGAGGTTGAACACATGGCTCGCCTCGATCGCCTGCTCGTAGGCCGCGATCGGCACGTCGGCGGAGAGGGCGTTGCGGCACTCGGCCTCGGCCTTGGCGAACAGATCGAATAGCGCTGGCGTGTCGGCAACCTCGAAGTTCCACTTCGACATCTGCCGCTCGTTCTCGAGGAACACCTGCCCGTAGGTGAACCCGCGGCCGTCGAAGTCGAGGTCGTACACGTTGTCGACGCCCTGGATATACATCGCGAGGCGCTCGAGCCCGTAGGTGAGCTCGCCCGCCACCGGCTTGCAGTCGAAGCCGCCCATTTGCTGGAAATAGGTGAACTGGGTCACCTCCATCCCGTCGCACCACACTTCCCAGCCCAGACCCCACGCGCCGAGCGTCGGGCTTTCCCAATCGTCCTCGACGAAGCGGATATCGTGCTTCAGCGGGTCGATGCCGATCACTTCGAGGCTCTTGAGATAGAGGTCCTGCAGGTCCGGCGGGCTCGGCTTCAGGATTACCTGGTACTGGTAGTAATGCTGCAGCCGGTTAGGATTCTCCCCATAGCGGCCGTCGGTCGGGCGGCGACAGGGCTGGACGAAGGCAGCGTTCCACGGCTCCGGCCCCAATGCGCGCAGGGTGGTGGCAGTGTGGAAGGTGCCCGCGCCCATCCGCATGTCATAGGGCTGCAGGATCAGGCAGCCGTTCGCGCTCCAGAAATCGTGGAGCGTCAGGATCATATCCTGGAAGCTTTTTGAACGGTCCCGCTGCATGAGGCGGGCCATGGCGGATGGCCGGAAATGCGTCAATGCATCCGCGCTTTGGGAAGGTCAGCCTGCCTTTTTGTCAGGTCATGTTGACATAGTCAGCGAATCGCGACATATGGTCAGCATAACCTGACACGGAGACACCTTCACATGACACCGGAAAAGCGCGCTCACATGATTATGATGGCGGCCTACTGCGGCACCATCGGCACGGCGCTGCTCGCCTTGTCGTTGGCACTCCACCTGCCCGACTTCGTACGCGGCGTCGGCCCCGGCCTACTGGTCGGCAGCATCTTCATCCTGCTCTGGCGCAGCTTGCGCGACGAATACTTTGAGGGGCTTTGGGCAGCCGGTGCATCATGGTCTTTCATTGCGATGATCGCATGGAGCACGCTGGTGCCGATGTACCTCGGCACCTTCGAAGGCGACCGCGCATCGACCTGGGTCCCCGACCTTTCCAGCAACTGGACGCTGATCGTCGCGCTCGGCGCGTTCTTCGCCGGCTTTCACGCCAAGCGGCTGCGGTGGGCGGCATGAACAACAAGCTCAAGGTCCTGCGCGCAATGCGCAACTGGAGCCAGGCCGAGCTCGCCGAGCGGCTGCTGGTCTCGCGCCAGGCGGTGAACGCGATCGAGACGGGCAAGCACGATCCCTCGTTGCCGCTCGCGTTCAAGCTGGCGCGCCTGTTCGAGATGCCGATCGAGGAGATCTTCGATGACCAAGCGCCGTGATCGTTTGGCGTGGACGGTGGCGCTCAGCCTGCTCGCTGGTGTCGCGCTTGTCGGCGGATTGATCGTAGAAGCTTGGCGCGACGACGCGCAGCCCGCGCCGTCGCCGAGGACGCAGTTTTTCTTGGTCGCCCTTGCTTGACCCGTCGGCGCGCCCCACACTCTTGGGCAACCCTTACTCTTTTCGAGATCGCCCGTTTTCATGTCCATTTTCCGCAAGCTTGCGCGGGGCCTCGGCGCCGCAGCCGCCCTCGCCTTCGCCGGTGCGTGCGCCACCACTCCGCCGCAGCCGGTCGCACCCGCAGTCCCCGGCCCGGCGCTGTGGAAAGTCGCGGACAAGGACACCACGATCTACCTGTTCGGCACCGTCCACGCGCTACCGAAGGATGTGCCGTGGATGCGTGGTGCGATCGGGCCGGCGCTGGCCGCCTCGGACACTCTGGTGACCGAGGTCGATCTCGCCGAGAAGGACCCGGCGGCGATGCAGCAGTCGCTGCTCAAGACCGCGTTCCTGCCGCAGGACGAGAACCTGCGCGGACTCCTCTCTGACGACCAGCGCGCCAAGTACGAGGCGGCGCTCAGCAAGCTCGGCATGCCGGTCGAAAGCTTCGACCGGTTCGAGCCGTGGTACGCCGCGCTGATGTTCGCGCTGATCCCGCTCGCCAAGGAGGGCATCGTCGGGGAGAACGGGGTCGAGAAGGCGCTCGATACCGCCGCGGGCGGCGCCAAGAAGCATGCCGCGCTGGAGACGGTCGATTACCAGCTGTCGATCTTCGACACCCTGCCGCGCGACGCGCAGATCGACTACATGATGCAGACGTTGGCGGGGAACGAGAACATCAAGGCCGTGCTCGATGCGATGGTGGCCGAGTGGCTCGAGGGCGATGCCGACAGCCTCGCCAGGCTGATGAACGACGACATGGCCGGCGACGAGGCGCTGATGGAGAAGCTGCTATGGCAGCGCAACCGCACTTGGGCGAACTGGGTCGAGAAGCGGCTCGACACGCCGGGCACGGTATTCGTCGCGGTCGGTGCCGGGCACCTCGCGGGCGCGAAGAGCGTGCAGGCCGATCTCGCCGCCAAGGGTATCAAAGTGAGCCGGGTGCAGTGATCCGCGTCGCGATCGGGCTGCTGGCGGCGCTCGCGCTGGCGGCATGCGGCAAGGCCGAGCGCACCGATCTCCCCGCCCCTTCCCCTGCGCTGTGGCAGGTGACGGCGCCCGACGGAAAGCCCGCTGGCTGGTTGTTCGGCACCATCCACGCGCTGCCCGAAGGCGCAAAGTGGCGCGACTCCGCCATCGAGAAGGCGATCGTCGATGCCGACCTGCTGGTGGTCGAGGCGAAGGATCTGGATGACAGCGGCAAGCTCTCGGCGATCTTCACCCGCCTGTCGCACAGCGCCGACATGCCGCCGCTGTCCGAGCGGGTTCCGGCCGCGATGCAGGGCCGCCTGCAGGCACTGCTCAAGAAGGGCGGCTACCGCGAGGCGGACTTCAAGGCGATCGAGACCTGGGCGGCGGCGATCATGCTCGCGCAGCTCGCCGACGATTCGATCGGCGAGAATGGCGTGGACCGGGCGTTGCTGCACGACTTCAGAGCTCGCCCGATCGAGGAGCTGGAGGGCGTCGAGGGCCAGTTCGCCATTTTCGACCGCCTGCCCGAGTCCGACCAGCGCGACCTCCTCGGCGCGGTGGTCGAGGAAGACACGATGGACGCCGATGACAGCGCCCGCCTCGCCAAGCTGTGGCTCAAGGGCGACATGGACGCGATCGCGCGTGAGGGCGACGACGGCATGCTCGCCGATCCCGAATTGAAGCAGGCGCTGTTGGTCGACCGCAACAAAGCGTGGGCGGACAAGCTGCTCGCGCTCCATGCGCAGGGCAAGCGCCCGCTGGTCGCGGTCGGCGCAGCACACCTCGCCCCGCCGGGCGGGTTGCCCGAACTCCTCGCAGCCAAGGGCTACAAGGTCGCCCGCGTCCGCTGAGCTTGCCTTTCGCGCCCGCCTCGGCTAACGGCCCGCGCTCCGGCGCCATGGTCATCCCTGGAGGCGTGGCGAGCCGGGTACTCTACCGCATTCGAAAGGCACTACGATGAGCGACGCTCTGACCCTGCCGGCCGAGGCGCGCGAGCGGGCTGGCAAGGGAGCCTCCCGTGTACTGCGTCGTGAAGGCCGTGTCCCCGCCGTGATCTACGGCGGCAAGGAAGAACCCACTCCGATCCACGTCGAGGCGAAGGAACTGGTTCGCCAGCTCGGCACCGGCCACTTCATGAACTCGATCGTGATGGTCGAAGTCGGTGGCAAGTCCGTGCGCACCCTGCCCAAGGACGTTGCGTTCGACCCCGTTACCGATCGCCCGATCCACGTAGACTTCCTGCGCCTCGCCAAGGACGCGAAGATCCACGTCGCCGTGCCGGTCCTGTTCATCAACGAAGAAGCCAGCCCCGGCCTCAAGAAGGGCGGCGTTCTCAACGTCGTGCGTCACGAGCTCGAGCTGGTCTGCGATTCGGACAAGATCCCCGACGACATCCAGATCGACGTCAGCGGCAAGGACGTCGGCGATTCGATCCACATCAGCGAAGTGACGCTGCCCGCCGGCAGCGAGAGCGCGATCACCGATCGCGACTTCACCATCGCCACTCTGGTTGCCCCGTCGGCGCTGAAGAAGGCCGAAGGCCACGAAGCGAACGAAGGCGAAGCTGCTGCCGAAGGCACCGAGGAAGCTGCCGGCGAGTAATCGCTCCGACTCTTCTCGAACCGAACACGCGAGCGCCGGTCCAGCAATGGGCCGGCGTTTCGCGTTTTATGCGGGCGGGAACGGGAGGCGGCGATGCAGAGGGTGATGGTGATCGGGTCTCCCGGTGCGGGCAAGTCCACGCTATCGCGCACGCTCGCGGACCTCACCGGCCTGCCGTTGTGCCATCTCGACGCCGAGTACTGGTTGCCGGGCTGGACCGAGCGCGAACCGGCGGAGTGGCTGGACAAGCTCGGCGGCATCGTTGCGGGCGAGCGGTGGATCATCGACGGCAATTATGGCGGCAGCCTCGCGGTGCGGATCGCGCGCGCCGATACCGTGATCCACCTCGATTACTCGACCCCGCGGTGCCTGTGGCGTGCGGCAAAGCGCATCGTCACCACGTTCGGAAAAGTGCGTGCGGACAGCGCCGCAGAGTGCCCCGAGCAGTTCGATCCCGCGTTCATCGCCTACATCGCGACCTTCCGCAGCCGGAAGCGCGCGAAGATCGTGCGCCTGCTCGATCGCTTCGATGGCAAGGTCATCCGTTTCACTCGACCGCGCGACGCCGAGCGCTGGCTTGGCGCGTTGGGCGCGCACGGCTAGGAGCGCGCGATGCAAATCTGGACAGGTCTCGGCAATCCCGGTCCGCAATACGCGATGCACCGACACAACGTCGGCTTCATGGCGGTCGACGTGATCGCGGAGATGCACGGGTTCGGTCCGGTGCAGAAGAAGTTCTCCGGCTGGGTGCAAGAGGGGCGCATCGGCACTGAAAAGGTGCTGCTACTCAAGCCCGCGACCTTCATGAACGAAAGCGGCCGCGCGGTGGCGGAGGCACTGCGGTTCTACAAGCTCGGGGTCGAGGCGCTGACGGTGCTGCACGACGAGCTCGACCTCGCCCCGTTCAAGGTCAAGGCGCGAGTCGGCGGCGGCCTCGCCGGGCATAACGGGCTGCGCAGTATCGACCAGCATCTGGGCCCCGACTTTCGCCGGGTGCGCATCGGTATCGGCCATCCGGGCCACAAGGACCGCGTCACCGGCCACGTACTCGGTAACTACGCCAAGGCGGAGATGGACGATCTCACCGACATGCTGGCAGCGATCGGCGCCGAGGCGGAGTGGCTCGCGAAGGGCGACGATGCGCGATTCATGAGCGAGGTCGTGCTGCGGCAACAGCAATAGCGCTTGCCTCTATGTAACCTGTAGGTTACATCACTCCCTTGTTCGAGGGGAGCACGTTCATGGACCATATCCAGTCGGCCGCGGTCAAGCTCGGCGTATCGGCTGCGCTCGCGACGTTCGCATACATCCGCCTGCGCAAGACCGAGAACCCCGGCGAGCGGTGGGGCTTGCAAGCGCCCTCGCACATGGCCGCCGGCCTGGCGATTGCCGCGATCTACCTCGCGTGGATGCTCGGCACCGATCTCGTCACGCACTGGCGCGGACCGTGGGATTTCACCCCGTGGATCGCCGCGCCCCTCGCCGCCTCGATCATGCGCGTGCTCGCGGTGTGCCTGTTCGGACCCGCCGCGGAGGAACTGGTGTTCCGCGGCTTCCTCTACGGCCTGCTCAAGGACCGCATCGGCATTCGACTGACCATCGCGATCACCGCGCTCGGTTGGGCGGTGCTCCACTTCGACTACAGCTGGTGGGTGATCGGCATTATCGTGGTCGACGGCGTGCTGCTCGGCCTCGCGCGATGGCGGACCGGATCGGTCTACCTGCCGATCGCGATGCACGCGCTCTACAACCTCTACGCGATCTGGTGAGCTAGAGGTTTACCGATCCGCCGGGCTTCAGCGTCCAGCCCAGCGCCTGCATGCAGCCGATGAAGAAATCGCGCCGGCTCTCTTCCTTGGCGACCATCGGCAGCAGTTCGTTGCAGCTGCGCTCGGCCTGCTTGAACGGCGTGCCCTGCCCGCCCGACCAGTCGGACGAATTGGTCGTCTCGCATCCGGCGAGGGCCAACAGAACGGCAATCGGCGCGACCCGGCGGAGCTTCATTTGGGCAGCATTACCGTCGCCAGGGTGAGGAAGATACCCATGCTCGCGACATCGCTCGCGGTGGTAAGGAAGATGCTGGAAGCGGTCGCCGGATCGGCGCCGAGCTTCTTGAGGGTCATCGGAATCAGCGCCCCGGCGATGCCGGCAACGGTGCAGGCGATGATCATGGCCAGGAACACCACCGCCGCGAAGGTGATAGGGCTCGCCTCCCCCTGCATGGTTGCATAGATGAACATGCCGATGCCCGCGGTGAGGCCGACGAGGCCGCCGTTGAGGAAGCCCAGCATGCCTTCCTTGCGGATCATGCCCGGCTCTGCTCCCGGCTTCACATCGCCCAGCGTCATCCCGCGCAGCGTCACCGCGAGCGCCTGACACCCGGTGTTGCCGGTCTGCCCCGCCATGACCGGCAGGAACACCGCAAGGATCACGAGCCGGCTGAGCGTATCTTCGAAGATGCCGACCACCGCCGCCGCGATGAACGCGGTCAGGAGGTTCACCTGAAGCCATGGATGCCGCAGCTTGAGCGAGCGCCCGAGCGAGGTGCCGAGCCGTTCTTCCTTGTCGACACCGACCATGGCGCCCGACTGGCCGGAGATTTCGATCGCGCGGTTGGCGAACAGGTCCGAACCGCGAACCAACCCGACGAGCCGCTCTTGCGCATCGACGATGGGATAGACCGGAAAATGCTTGTGCAGGGCCTGCTTGAGCGCCTCGCTGAGCGGCAGGTCCGACCGCAGTGCGAACGGCGTGCGCAGCATAAGCGATTCAAGGGTCGCGTCCGGCTGAGCGAGGAGCATCTCGCGCATGACGACGAGGCCTAACAGGCGCTCGCTGCCGTCTACAACATAGAGATAGGTGATGAAGGCCGTCTTGACCTGTTCGCGCAGCGCTTCGGTCGCTTCCTTCACCGTCACTTGCGGGCCGAACACGCCAACCGGCGGCGTCATCAAGTCGGCGAGGGTCTGCGGCTTGGCGACCGCCTCCGGGGTCTCAGCCTCCTTGGGCGGATCGATGAACTCCGACGGATCGGCGACGGCGGCGGCAGTGGACATTCGGGACCCCCCCAGAAAATGTTCGACTCGTGCGCACCCGTTCTGACTTTTCCAAAGGTTAGCCGACCCCGCGCGCCGGACAACCCGATTCACCAATTGCGCGTCAGCCGATCGGCATACCGGGCGGCACGGTGGGAAGGACTTGGCGGTCGGCCAGCGCCGCAGCGAGCGCCTCCCGGTCGGTCAGCAGTGCGGCAAGACCGCGGCGCCAATTGCCCTCGTCGCTCAGCGCCGCCGACATGCCGAGGTACTTCGCCCAATGCGCCAGGCGGCCGTCGATCTGTAGCGCAATGCTGCGCGACAATTCGGGCCGCCGCGCCGCTTTTGCGAGCGAGAGCGCGGTCATGGTGGCGATCCGCCGGCCGACGGCGCTCTCGATCGCGACCTTGTTGGCATTGTCGAGCAACCGTGTGGCGAGCGCATCGACCGAGGGGATCGCGGCGTCGGCCTCATGCTGCATCTCGAGCCGGTTGAGCCGCTGCGGATCGAGCAGGTTGTCGAGCACCTGCACTGCGCCGATCTCGGTCGCGCGCAGCGTGTCGAACACCGGCCCACCCGCGGTCGGCATGATCTCGATCTGCGTGGCGTAGTCGCCGTCGTCGCCCTCGCCGTACGACAGCAGCGGCTGGAGGCGCGCGGGTACGGTCAGCCCATCGACGGAAAGCGCGTTCATCAAAGCATCGAGGGCCGCGTTCTGCTGCGCGGCCGGGACGGTGGTCACCGGCACGTTGTCGCCGACTAGAGCACTAGGCGTAGCAACCCCGCCGAGCGACTTCGCGGCAGCCTCGACCTGATAGCGGTGCAGCAGCCAGATCGGCACGAACGCACGGCGCAGGCTCGCCATGTCCTGCCCGTCGGGCACGGCATTGGCATCGAACCGTGCGAGCGCCGCCTGCCGCGCCGCCATGACGCGGCCCAGCTCTGCGACGGGATCGGCCGCATCGTCCCACAGCGCGCCTTCCGGGTTGCCGGTCGAGATCGGGCGCGAATCGTTGTCCGACACGAACCGCAGCCCCTTGGCCTGCGCCTCCTGCGCAATATGGCGAGCCGCCTCGTCGGTCGGCGCGTAGAGATAGCGGACGGTGAACTTGTCCCACTCGCCGATGCCGGCGCCGTAGGCATCGCTGAGGTCGATCTTGCCGCCGGCCAGCCCGATGCGCGGCGCGGGGTAATCCATCACCGAATAGCGCCCCTGCGTGCTCGCCGCGAAATTGTGCTGAAAGCCGAGCGTGTGCCCGACCTCGTGGGCGCCGAGTTGGCGGATGCGCGCGAGCGCCGCCGCGACCGGATCGTTCGGATCGCCGCTATCGGTCAGGCCTGCCCCGACCAACGCCTGGAAGATCAGCACGTCCTGCCGCGCCCGGAGCGAATCGAGCATGACGCTGCCCTTGAGGATTTCGCCGGTGCGCGGGTCGTAGATGCTCGATCCGTACGCCCAGCCGCGGGTCGCGCGGTTGACCCAGTTGACCACGTTGTAGCGCATATCGAGCGGGTCCACGCCCGCCGGTAGTTCCTCCACGCGGAAAGCATCGATGTACCCGGCGTCGTCGAACGCCTGCGCCCACCAGCCAATGCCCTCGATCAGCGCCTGGCGGATTGCTGGCGGCGCGGCGGGATCGACGTAGTAGACGATCGGCTCCTTGACCCGCGAGCGGGCGGCGGTGGGATCGACCTTCTCCAGGCGGTGCCGCAGTGCCACCTTGCCGAGCATCGAGCGCCCCAGCGGCGCGCCGAAATCGTATTGCGGCAAGCTGATGATGTAGTCGTAGGGATCGTGCCGGACCGGCATCGGATCGGCCGGCAGCCGCACCAGCGAATGGCGCACCCACAGCGAAATGTCCGAGCCCGTCGGCGAGACATTGCGCAGCGACGCCGACGGCTTGTCCGAGGCGAAGCTGAGCAGCGCGGAGAACTCGACGTTGTCGGGGAAGCGGCGGATGCGCGAGGGATCGGCAACCGAGCGATTGGCGATCAGCGCGTAGCCGTCGCCCAACCCTTGCGCGAAGCCGAAGTGATCCATCGCCAGGAACGGCGCGAAGTCGAAGGTGAAGCTGCCGTCCTTGTTGGTCGCGGCGACGTCGCCCACCCAAAGCGTCGCGTTGGAAAAGCTGTTCGCGACCGACTGTTGCAGCGCGTCCGGTCCATTCGGCGCGACGAAAGTGGTGTTTTCCAGCTCCGCGATCACCTTGGCGCCCGCGCGGCGGAAGCGGATGATCCCGTTGCGCAAGGGCGCCCCGCGATCGACCCCGGTTGCCGAGGAGCCGATGCCGGTCTCGATCTGCGCGACGTAGAGATAGCGCGCGGCGATCCCGTCTTCGCCGGGCGCCGGCAGGGTGAGGACGATCTTGCCGTCTTCCTGGCTGGCGCTCACCGGCACCAGCGAGTCCTCGGCCAGCACCGGCGCGGAGATCGCCGCGGTCGCCAGCAGCGCCGCCAGAATCGTCTGCCTGATCATCATTCCCTCCCTTTCCATCTGCTTAGCGCGGAGGGAGGCGCTGTCATCTTCCTTTCGCGCGAGTTGGGGGCTAAGGGCCGCGGCCTGTCCCCCACCATCCGGAGTTACCGATGGGTTTCCGCTGCGGAATCGTCGGCCTGCCCAACGTCGGCAAGTCGACGCTGTTCAACGCCCTCACCGAAACGCAGGCCGCGCAGGCCGCGAACTATCCGTTCTGCACGATCGAGCCGAATGTCGGCCAGGTCTCGGTGCCGGACGAGCGTCTCGACAAGCTGGCGTCGATCGCCGGCAGCGCCAAGGTCATCCCGACCCAGCTCGGCTTCGTCGACATCGCGGGCCTGGTGAAGGGCGCGAGCAGGGGCGAAGGCCTCGGCAACCAGTTCCTCGGCAACATCCGCGAAGTGGATGCGATCGTGCACGTCCTCCGCTGCTTCGAGGACGACGACATCCAGCACGTCGCCAACAAGGTCGATCCGATCGCCGATGCCGAAGTGGTCGAGACCGAGCTGATGCTCGCCGACCTCGAAAGCCTCGAAAAGCGGGTCCCTGCCGCGCAGAAAAAGGCGACCGGGGGCGACAAGGAAGCCAAGGTCATGGCGAGCGTGCTCGGCCAGGCGCTCGATCTGCTGCGCGAAGGCAAGCCCGCGCGCCTGACCGAGCCCAACGGCGACGACGAAGCGCGGGTGTTCGAGCAGGCGCAGCTCTTGACCGCCAAGCCGGTGCTCTATGTCTGCAACGTCGCGGAGGACGAAGCGGCCGAAGGCAACGCGCTGTCGGCGCAGGTCTTCGCCAAGGCCCAGGCGGAGGGTGCGCAGGCGGTAGTGATCTCCGCGGCGATCGAGAGCGAGCTGGTCGCCATGCCGGCCGAGGAACGCGGTGAATATCTCGAGGCACTCGGCCTCACCGAGAGCGGTCTCAGCCGCGTTATCCGGGCGGGCTACACCCTGCTCGGCCTCAAGACCTTCTTCACTGCCGGCCCCAAGGAAGCGCGAGCGTGGACCTTCCCCTCGGGTGCCAAGGCGCCCCAAGCGGCGGGCGAAATCCACTCCGACTTCGAACGCGGCTTCATTCGCGCCGAGACGATCGCCTTTGACGACTACGTGGCGCTGGGCGGCGAAAGCGGCGCGCGCGAAGCCGGCAAGCTGCGCCAGGAGGGCAAGGAGTACCAGGTGCAGGACGGCGACGTGATGCTGTTCAAGTTCAACGTCTGAGGCACCAATCGCCGCTCCACCCGTTCCCTCGCGAAACGGGGAGAACGTAGATGGCGGTCGATAAATCGCAGGGCTTCATCACCTTGGTGCGGCTGGGGTACGCCGCGCGCGGAGTGGTCTACATTCTCCTCGGTTACCTCGCCCTCAGCACACAGGGTGAGGCGCGCGAAGGCGCCTCATCCGTGTTCGATTATCTGCAGGAAGTTCCCCTCGGCAGCGTCATCCTGTGGCTCGTTGCGCTCGGTCTGTTGGCCTACGCGGGCTTCAAGCTGGTCTCGGCGATCGGCGACATCCAGCATCGCGGGAGCAAGCCGAAGGGCGTGCTCAAGCGCATCGGTGACGGCGCCAGCGGTGTCGCGCACCTGTTCCTAGCCTATGCCGCGTATCAATTCGCGACCGGCGCTAAGCACGCGGCTGAAGGGGGACAGAGCCAGCAGATGGCGGGATCGGTGATGGACTGGAGCGTCGGCGGTTTCGTGCTCGGAGTCGTCGGGCTGGGCTTCCTCGTCGGCGCGTTCATGCAGGCCAAGAGCGCGGTGACCGCCGACTTCATGAAACACATCGATGGCCGGGCTCCCACCGGTGTCGAGGCTGTCGGCCGCGCCGGCAGCGCTGCGCGAGCGGTGGTGTTCGCGCTGATCGGCTGGTCGCTCGTGCAGTCGGCCTGGCTGTCGCAATCGGGCAAGGTCAAAGGCCTCGGCGAGGCCATTCTGGCCCTGCGGGACAATGGCGTGATCTACACGCTCGTTGCTGTCGGTCTGCTGTTGTTCGGCGTCTTCAGCCTGATCATGGCGCGGTACCGGGTGATCCCCGACATTCATCACGGCGATCTCAAGCCCAGGCTCTAGTCGAACGCAGCGAGGATCGGGCACGGCCCCGCCCCGCCCTTTGCGCAGTCCTTTGCCAGCTTGGCGAGCGCGGCGCGTGCTTCGGTCAGCTCAGCGATCTTCTCGTCCAGAGCCGCTATCCGTGCCCTCGCCATGTCGCGCGCGCGCGGGCGGTCGTCGGCGCGGTCGAGATCGATGAGCTCGGCGATCTCAGACAGAGTAAAGCCGGCAGTTTGCGCCTTGCGGATGTAGCGCAAGCGGCGGACGTCGTCGGCACCGTAGTGACGCCCGGCCGTAGCACTGCCTTGCGGTGCATCGAGCAGGCCTTTGCGTTGATAGAAGCGGACAGTCTCCACCCCGACACCGCCCTTTTTTGCGAGCTCTGAAATTCTGAGCGGATTCACCTCTTGACTCCGTACTATGGTACGGAACCTATATAATGGGCCATGAGCACGAACAAGACCGCGAGCCTGACCCGCATGGTCATGCCGAACCACACCTGCCCCTACGGCACCAAGTCCAAATGGCTGCTGGAGAAGCACGGCTACCGCGTGGAGGACCACTGGCTCACCACCCGCGAGGAAGCGGACGCCTACAAGCGTGAGCATGGAGTGGAAACCACGCCGCAGACTTTCATCGATGGAAAGCGCATCGGCGGCTACACCGATCTCCGCGCGTTCCTCGGCAAGCCGCTGCCTGCCGCTGGAGCGACCAGTTACACACCGGTGCTGGTGGTCTTTGCCGTTTCGGCACTACTTGCGCTGGCAGCCAGCTTCCACGCATTCGGCGCAGCGCTGACCGTGCAGGCCGGCGAATGGTTCATCGCCTTCGCCATGGTGATCCTCGCCATGCTCAAGCTGCAGGATGTCGAGAAGTTCTCCTCGATGTTCCTCGGCTACGACCTGCTGGCGCAGCGGTGGGTGCCCTACGCCTATGCTTACCCGTTCCTCGAAGCGGGTGCCGGCGTGCTGATGGCCGCGCACGCGCTCGACTGGCTGTCGATCCCCGTCGCGCTGTTCATCGGCACGATTGGCGCGGTCAGCGTGTTCTACGCGGTTTATGTGCAGAAGCGCGAGATCAAGTGCGCCTGCGTCGGCGGGTCGAGCAACGTGCCGCTCGGCTTCGTCTCACTCACCGAAAACCTCGCGATGATCGCCATGGCGGTCTGGATGCTAATCAACCTTTGAACCGGAAAATTTCCCGATGACCCGCTACCTTCTTGTTGGAACCGCACTGCTTGCCATCGCCGCGCCCGCCGCGGCGCAGCAGCACGATCATGGCGCAATGCAGATGCCGGCACCGACGCCTGGCCCGGCGCCCGCCGAGGAGAGCTGCACGATCACCCTCGAAGGCAAGGGCAGCATGGCGTGCAGCGCCTCGGCCAATCCGCCGCCTATGGATCATTCCAAGATGGACCACGGCATCATGGCGCACGGCGCCGTAGAGCCGATGGACCACTCGGCGATGAATTACGCCACGATGGCTCACGCCATGGGCGGCGAAGGCTCCGGCACAGCGCGTTTGCCGGCCAACGAAGTGATGAATCACGGCGCGCTGATCCCGCTGGGCGGCGATGCGAGCCTGATGCTCCACGGTTTCGTCTGGCCGGTCTACACCGATCAAAGCGGGCCGCGCGGCGACGACAAGTTCTACGTCCAGTCGATGGCGATGGCGACCGTCGGCGGCAGCTTCGACGGCGGTCGATGGATCGCGCGCACAATGCTCAGCGCCGAGCCTGCCATGCGACACGACGGCTACCCCAACCTGTTTGCGACCGGTGAGGTCGCTTACGGAGAGCCGCTGGTCGACCGGCAGCACCCGCATGATCTATTCATGGAATTGGCAGGCCGGATCGATCTCGATGTGGCGGACGGCACCAGCGTGTTTCTCTACGGTGGTCCGGTCGGCGAACCGGCGCTCGGGCCCAGCGCCTTCATGCACCGCGCCAGCGCGCGCTATAATCCCGAGGCGCCGATAACCCACCACTGGTTCGATTCCACCCACATCGTGTACGGCGTGGTCACTGGCGGCATCAGCGCGAAGAAGTGGCAGCTCGAGGCCAGCGCCTTCCGCGGCCGCGAGCCCGATGAATTCCGATGGAATATCGAGACTCCCAAGCTCGATTCGTGGAGCGTGCGCGCCAGCTTCGCGCCCTCGCCCGCGTGGCTGCTGCAGGCGAGCTATGGCCAGATCGATGAGCCCGAGAAGCTACATCCCGGCGAGGACGAGCACCGCACCACGGTTTCGGCGCACTACAACAACGGCCGTGGCCTTTCGGCAATGGCAGCGTTCAGCGCCAAGAACCGCGTGCCCGGCGATACGCTCACCGCCTGGCTCGGCGAGGTAAACTGGGACCTGACCGAGCACCACACGCTGTTTGGGCGGATCGAGAACGTGAAGAACGACGAGCTATTTCCCGATCACGCCGATCCGCTGCACGACCAGCCCTTCCGCGTGACCAAGTTCCAGGCGGGATACGCCTACCGCGTGCCGCTCGGCCCCGTGAACCTCGCGCTGGGCGGAACCGTGTCGGCGTTCGCCAAACCCAAGGCGCTCGATTTCGCTTACGGATCGAACCCGATGGGCTACACGCTGTTCGCGCGATTCAGTTTCGGCGATTGAGCCTGACAGGGAGAATGCACACCATGAGGAAGTATCTGATCGCCGGGCTCGCCCTGCTCACCGTTTCAGGCACCGCTTTCGCCGCCGACGCCGCCGATCCGAAGGAGAAGTGCTGCTGCTGCGAAAAGATGAAGGAGGACGGCAAGACCTGCTGTCCGGGCGAGGCCGAGGGCGATCACAAGGGCCACGACATGCATGGTATGCATGAGATGCCCACTCCGCCCGCGCCGCAGAAGTAAGCCTTTAGAATGCAGTACTTCGAGGACATCCCGGTCGGTGTGACCGCCAAGTTTGGTAACTATCCCGTCACCCGCGAAGAGGTGATGGAGTTCGCCGCCAAGTACGATCCGCAGCCATTCCATCTCGATGACGAGGCGGCGGCCGCGACTCACTTCGGGCGCCTATCCGCCAGTGGCTGGCACACCTGCGCGATGACCATGTCGATGCTGGTCGAAAACCTGAAGCAGAACCGGCAGGCCGGGCTCGGCTCGCCGGGTATCGACAACCTGCGCTGGTTGAAGCCGGTCTATCCCGGCGACACACTGCGGGTCGAAAGCACCGTATTGGAGAAGCGTCGCAGCCAGTCGCGGCCCGAGATGGGCATCTTCAAGTCGCAGCTAACGGTGTTCAACCAGAACGACGAGCCGGTGATGCAGATGGTCTCCAACGGGCTCGTCCAGGTCCGCGATCCGGACGCGCCCGTAGAGTAACCCTCACTTTTCGTCTGGGTATTTCCAGACGAACGGCTCGGTCGTCGTCGGGCGGGTCGGCAGGGCCTGCGTCGGCAGAGTGTCCTTGTCGTTCGCTGCCGCCAGCAGCACGCCCGCCATCACCGTCGCCGCCTGACGCAGGTCGTCGGGACGCAGGTGATCGAACGTGTCGATGTTGGTGTGGTGGAGGCGCGAGAAATAATCGAGCGGGTCCTGCACGAACTGATACCCCGGCAGGCCGACGCGCTGCATGTACACGTGGTCGGTTCCGCCGGTCGGTGAAGCGACTAGTGAAGCCGCGCCCATCGCGTCGAACGGCGTCAGCCACTTCTTGAGCAGCGAGTCTGCGCCCGCATCGCCTTCGGTGTGAATGCCGCGAATCTTGCCGCTGCCGTTGTCGAGATTGAAATAGGCCTTGAGCTGGCCGTATCCGGGCTTGGGCGTGATCGGCCACAGGTCGCTCCAGCGCGACAGCTCGGTCGGCTTGATCGCGTCCTCTCCCGCACGGCTGACGAGGTGCTGGCGGACGTACGCCAATGAGCCGAGCAGGCCCTGCTCCTCGCCCGACCACAGCGCGAAACGGATCGTGCGCTTGGGCCGCACCCCGAGTTGCTTGAGGATGCGCGCAGCCTCCAGCACGACGACCGTGCCGGCCCCGTTGTCCACCGCGCCATCGGCGGTCCACCAGCTATCGAAGTGCGCTCCGGCCATGACATAACCGGCCTTGGGATCGGCGCCGGGGATTTCGCCGATGATGTTGTAGGCAGTCGAACTATCGGTGACGAAGCGCGAGTCGAGCTGGACCGACAGCGTTGGCGCCGGTCCGGTCGCCGCGAGGCGCGCAAGGCGACGGTAGTCCTCGGCGGCGATCTCGATCCCCGGCAGCGAGGGCAGATCCTGGAAGGTGTAGCCCGAGCCGTGGACCAATTTCCCGTCGCGGTACGACATCTTGGCCCAGGCGACCGCGCCTTCTTCCTTCAGGAAACGGTCGAGATCGTTGGCGAACCGGCGCCGTTCGATTCCGCGGTCGATCGCATCGGGATCGTAGTTGGGCAGGCTGAACTTATCGAGCTTGGCAATCTCCGTCGTGTCGAGCCGCTCGAATGGAGGATCGGTCGGCTCGTCTCCGGTGCCAGGCTTGCTGACCAGGACGATCTTGCCGGCGAGCTTGCCGCGGTAAGCAGCGAAGTGCTCGACCTTGTCCATCGGCGCGACCACGACGGGCGCCTCGAGCGTGCCTTGGGTGCCGGGAGTCCATGCGATTGGGACCGCGGTGAGCGTGATCGGGCGCGGGGCGATCATGCGCACGCGGAAGTCATTCGCTTCCCACCCGGGGCCGAATTCGAACCCTTCCTTGTGGACGTTGGCGAGACCGATCTCGCCCATCTTGTCGACCGCCCAGCCCTCGGCCTTGCGCATATTGGGCGAGTTGGTGAGCCGCGGCCCGATCCGGTCGAGCAGGTCGTGCGCTGTCAGTTGGACCTGCGAGCGGTTCATGCCCTCATCGATGACGCGCGCGCTATCCCCTGCGTCCTGCGCGGCCGATGCCGCCGGAATGAGCGCAAGCGCCGCTGCGGCGAGAAGGCTCGCCTTGATCGGTCCAGTCATGAACGATGCTCCCCTGTTGGTTCTTTGTTGCCCTCAAGACCCGCACTGGGCCGTGCCGTCGCTCTGGAAGACGATCTGGTCGTGCTCGTTACGCAATTCGAACCGCGCGGGATAGTTGATCGTTTCGCTGCCCGATTGCGTGCCCTCTTCGCTCGCGAGGTCGAGCACGAAGGAATAGGTCCCGCCGGTGTACTTACCCTTGGCGCCCAGCGGTAGGTCGCCGCTGCCCGCGTCGGGCGCGAACGGGATTACCTTGCCCTCTATCTTCATGAAGCCGCGCTTCGGTTGCAGCAGGGCGACGGGCGCGATGCTGGTTCCGGGAGCGAAGCTGCAGCCGGCGCCGAACATGTCGTACTTCTCGATATCGGGCATGCCGATCCGCTCCGGCGTTACCGGCGTCGGCGGCGGGACTTGCGCGGCCTCCACGGCGGCGACATCTTGCTCATCCATCCGCGCCTGCTCGGCCGGCGACGGTTCGTCCTTCCCGCACGCCGCCAGCAGCAGCGCACACCCGGCGATCATTGCGACCCGCATCAGTGTCTCCCGAACAGTTTCTCGACGTCTTCCATGCGCAGCTTAACCCACGTGGGGCGTCCATGGTTGCATTGCCCCGAGCGCGGCGTGCGCTCCATCTCGCGCAGGAGGGCGTTCATCTCCGCGACCGATAGCGCCCGGCCAGCGCGGACCGAGCCATGGCAAGCCATCGTCGCCAAGATCAGGTCGAGCTTCTCGCCGAGCAGCAGGGTATCGCCGTTCTGCGCGATGTCGTCGGCGATGTCGGGTAGCAGCCTATTCGGGTCCGCGGTCGCGAGCGCATGCGGCAGGCTGCGCACGAGCATCGCCGATGGTCCGAAACGTTCGATTGCCAGTCCCATGGTCGCGAGCTTTTCGGCGGCGGCTTCGAGCCGGTCGCAGTCGGGTTCGTCGAGTTCGACCACCTCTGGAATGAGCAGCGCTTGCGGCCGAGCGGTAGCCTCCCCCGCCCCCGCCGCCCGCAGGCGTTCGAGCACCAGACGTTCGTGCGCCGCGTGCTGGTCGACGATGACCAGCCCGTCAGCGGATTCGGCGACGATGTAGGTGTTCGCAACCTGCCCGCGCGCGACACCGAGCGGGTACTCCTCGGCCTCTTCGGGCAGCGGCGCGGCGGCCTCGGCCCGACCGAGCGGCGCGGTCATGACCTCGCCCTCGGGCGCATGCCACGCGCGTACCGACTCCCGCACCGACGGAGCCGGAGCGCTCCAATCGCGTCCGTTGAAGATTGATCCGAGCGCGGCGGGCTCCGGCATCCACCGTCCCATCGCAGCCGCATCGGGCGCCTGGGCGCTGCGCCGATCGCCGGCGCTCAACGACTGACGCAGGCCAGAGACGATGAACCCGCGCACCGCCGCGGGATCGCGAAATCGGACCTCGGTTTTGGCGGGATGCACGTTCACATCGACCTCTTCCGGCGGAAGGTCGAGGAACAGCGCCAGCACCGCGTGCCGGTCGCGCGCGAGCATGTCGGCGTAAGCGCCGCGCACCGCGCCCACGAGCAATCGGTCTTTCACCGGCCGGCCATTCACGAACAGGTATTGATGGTCCGCCACGCCGCGGTTGTAGGTCGGCAGGCCGGCGATACCCGACAGCCGCAATCCACCACGCTCAAGCGCGATCTCGACTCCGTTGTCCTTGAGTTCGCGCGCGACGATCTGCGCGACCCGGTCGGTCAGCTCCTGCTCCGGCTGCAAGGCGAGGATACGCCGCCCACCGTGATCGAGCGTGAAGCCCACTTCGGGGCGCGCCATCGCGAGCCGCTTAACGACGTCGAGACACGCCGCATATTCGCTCCGTGCCGAGCGCAGGAACTTGCGCCGTGCCGGCACCTTGCCGAACAATTGCTCGACCCGCACCCGCGTCCCCGGAGGCAGCGCGGCGGGACCTTCTTCGACGACGACGCCGTGATCGACGACCCGGCGCCACCCCTGCTCGGCACCAAGCGGCCGGCTCTCGAGCGTGAAGCGCGCAACGCTCGCAATGCTTGGCAAAGCCTCGCCGCGAAAGCCCAGCGTTGCAACCAGCTCGATGCTCTCGTCGGGCAACTTCGAGGTCGCATGCCGCTCCAGCGCCAGCGCCATTTCCGCTGGCGACATCCCGCACCCGTCGTCGGTCACCTCGATCCGGTCGAGCCCGCCTTCCTCCAGCACGATGGCGATACGCGTTGCGCCGGCGTCGACCGCGTTCTCGACCAGTTCCTTGAGCGCCGCCGCCGGCCGCTCAACCACCTCGCCTGCGGCGATGCGGTTGACCAAGGTCTCAGGCAGGCGGCGGATTTCGGCCATCAGCCGGGCCTAGCGACCAACGGGCGCAAATTCGAGCCGGTTTGAGGAGTTTGCCGGGGACTATGGTGCAACTTTTTTTAGCCTTTTCGGGCACCATTCAGTAAGGGGCGCACATCCCCCGTCACCCCCGGGTCGTACCGTTGCATCCCGCGGCGGCAAGGGCCTGAAATTCATACGGAACACGGCATACCCATGGGTTTCTTCTCGAATCTCCTGAAATTCGGCTCGCAGAACATGGCGATCGACCTCGGCACCGCGAACACGCTGGTCTATGTCGAAGGTCAGGGCATCATCCTCAATGAACCCTCGGTCGTCGCCATCGAAACGATCAACGGCATCAAGCGGGTCAAGGCGGTCGGTGAAGACGCCAAGATGATGATGGGCAAGACACCCGACAGCATCGAGGCGATCCGCCCGCTGCGTGACGGCGTCATCGCCGACATCGAGATTGCCGAGGAGATGATCAAGCACTTCATCCGCAAGGTGCACGGCAAGAAGAGCCTGCTGCGCTATCCGGAAATCGTGATCTGCGTGCCCAGCGGCTCGACTTCGGTCGAGCGCCGCGCGATCCGCGACGCCGCCTCGAACGCCGGCGCCAGCCAGGTGTACCTGATCCTCGAGCCGATGGCCGCTGCGATCGGCGCCGACATGCCCGTGACCGAGCCGGTCGGCTCGATGGTGGTCGACATCGGCGGCGGCACGACCGAGGTCGCGGTGCTTTCGCTGCGCGGTCTCGCCTACACCACTTCGGTTCGCACCGGCGGCGACAAGATGGACGAGGCGATCGTCAGCTACGTCCGCCGACACCACAACCTGCTGATCGGCGAAGCGACCGCCGAGCGGATCAAGAAGGATTACGGCATCGCCCGCCCGCCCGAAGACGGCATCGGCGAGACGATCACCATCAAGGGCCGCGACCTCGTCAACGGCGTGCCCAAGGAAATCACCATCAACCAGGGCCACATCGCGGAAGCGTTGGCAGAACCGATCGGTGCGATCGTCGAAGGCGTGCGCATCGCGCTCGAAAACACCGCGCCTGAACTGGCGGCGGACATCGTCGACCAGGGCATCGTGCTCACCGGCGGCGGCGCGCTGATCAGCGGGCTTGACGATCACCTGCGCGAAGAGACCGGCCTGCCCGTCTCGATCGCGGAAGATCCGCTGAGCTGTGTCGCGCTCGGCACCGGCCGCGCGATGGAAGATCCGATCTATCGCGGCGTTTTGATGACCGCCTGAGGGTACGACTAAGATGGCGCCGACCTCGGCACGGCGCTCCGGGCATTCGCGCAGGGCGCAATATGGACTGTTCACCGGCTACGTCCTCGCCGCGATCGGCGCGGCAGTGGGTGCGATATTGCTCGGCGTATCCCTGTGGCGGCCGAGCTCATTCAACGGACTGCGGGGCGCTGCGGCGGATACCGTAGCGCCGGTAGGCGAAGCGAGCGCCGCCGGCCGCGCTGGCGGCCAGGGCCTATTCGACAGCATTGCCGGATACCTTGCGGCCGGCAGCCAGAACGCCAAGCTGAAGCAGGAAGTCGAGCTCGCCCGCATCCGGCTCAAGGAAGCCGAGGCGGTCAAGACCGAGAATGCGCGCCTGAAGGCGCTGCTCGGCTTCAGCGAGAGCGAGACCAAGCCCGTCACGGTCGCTCGCCTGATCGGCTCGAGCGCCGCGAGCACGCGCCGCTTCGCGTACCTCAGCGCGGGCAAGAACCAGGGCGTCGGTATCGGCATGCCGGTGCGCAGCCCGCGCGGTATCGTCGGCCGGGTGCTGGAAGTGGGCGCCAACAGTTCGCGCGTTCTGCTGCTAGCCGATAGCGAGAGCGTGATTCCCGTGCGCCGTTCGAAGGACGAGGTGGTCGCTTTCGCCGAGGGCCGCGGGGATGGCCGCCTGCGCATCCGGCTGATCAATCTCGGCATAAATCCGCTCAAGAAGGGCGACGTGTTCGTTACCAGCGGCGCGGGCGGGTATTACCATCCGGGTATCGCGGTCGGCATCCTGCAGGAAGTCACCGGCGACGGCGGCATTGCGGCGGTCATCAGCGATCCGGCGGCCACCGACTATGTCGCGGTCGAACCGATCTGGCAGCCCGAGGCGATCAAGGCCGCCCAGACCCCGGTCGAAAAGGCGATCGAGGAATGACCGGCCAGCTGTCCTCGCGCGCGCGGCGGGATCGCTACGGCAGCAAGATCAACCGGACCCACTCGCCGGTGCTGGCCTACGCGGTGCCGTGGGTCTCGGTGATGCTCGGCTCGCTCATTCCGCAATTGCCGATCGCCAGCGCCGTGCCGCTGATGCCGCCGCTCGGCTACCTCATGCTGCTGTCTTGGCGGCTGGTGCGCCCGGGGCTGCTACCGGTGTGGGCGGGCTTCCCGCTCGGCCTGTTCGATGACCTGTTCAGCGGCCAGCCATTGGGCTGTGCCATGCTGCTGTGGTCAGCGACGATGATCGGGATCGAGCTTGTCGAGACGCGCTTCCCTTGGCGGGGCTTCTTTCAGGACTGGATCGTCGCGAGCGTGATTGTGACCTGGTATCTCGTGCTGGCGGCGATGTTCTCGGGCGCCTCCGTTTCGGCGGGCGTATTTCTGGTGCTCATCCCGCAACTGGTGCTTTCGGTCGCCCTCATCCCCCTCCTCTCGCGGTTTGTTGCCGGCCTTGACCGGTTCCGCCTGACCCGGGTGAGGTCGCTGGGATGAAATTTCGCCGGCGCCGCCGTATCCGTCAAATCGTCAGTCCTGCCACGCTCTCGCACACGTTCGAGCGACGCTCGTTCGTCATCGGCGCCGTGCAAGGTGGAATGGGGGTGTTGCTGGCGGGCCGACTTGCCTACCTGTCGATCTTCGAGAACGAGAAGTACCGGACCCAGTCGGAAAGCAATCGGGTAAACCTGTCGCTGATCCCCCCGCGGCGCGGATGGATCCTCGACCGTCATGGCGCCCCGCTGGCGAGCAACAAGGCTGCCTTCCGGGTCGACGTGATCCCCGAGCGGCTGCACGACGTCGACGCCACTATCGCCGTGCTGGCGCCGATCGTCGGCCTCGACCAAGCCGAGGTGCAAGACCTCAAGGAACGGATCGATGACGCGAGGGGCTTTCAACCGGTCGAGGTTGCCAGCCGGCTGACCTATGATCAGTTCGCGGCGCTCAGTGTACGCCTGCCCGAGCTGCCTGGTGTCGTGCCCCAACGCGGGTTTAGCCGCTATTACCCGACCGGCCCCTCGATCGCCCACCTCATCGGGTACGTCGGCCCTGCCTCGGCCGAGGAATACGAGAAGGATCACAACCCGCTGCTGATCACTCCGGGCTATAAGGTCGGCAAGGACGGGTTGGAGAAATACTTCGAGCCACGTCTCCGCGGTAAGCCCGGCGCACGGCGGGTCGAGGTGACTGCAGGCGGCCGGATTGTGCGCGATCTCGGCACGCGGTCCGATGTTCAGGGCCTGCCGATCAAGCTGACGATCGACGGCCCGCTGCAGGATTACGCAGCTCGCCGCATCGGGCTGGAGTCGGCTTCAGTCGTGGTGATCGATTGTTTGACGGGCGCAATTCTAGCGCTGGTCTCGATGCCTGCGTTCGACCCCAACAGCTTCGTCGGCGGGATCGGGCGACTGGAGTGGAAGCTGCTCAACGAGGATGACCATATCCCCTTGCTCAACAAGGCGATGCGCGGCCTTTATCCTCCAGGCTCCACCATGAAGCCGATGGCGACCCTGGCGCTACAACTTGCCGGGGTGTCTCCAACGGAGCGGGTGCCCTGCCCTGGCGGTTACCGGCTCGGCAGCCGCTTCTTCCGCTGCGATGCGGTGCACGGCTCAGTCGATATGCCGCAGGCGATCGAGCACAGCTGCAACACCTACTTCTGGAGCATGTCGCACCGGATCGGGTACGACAAGATTGCGCCGGTTGCGAAGATGCTCGGCCTGGGCATCGAGTTCGATCTGCCCGGTACCAACCAGCGCTACGGCACTGTCCCGGACTCGGCGTGGAAGATGCGCCGTTACAAGCAGGAATGGACGGCTGCAGACAGCCTCAACGCTTCGATCGGTCAGGGGTATGTTTCGGTCAATCCGCTCCAGCTTGCCGTGATGACCGCCCGAGTTGCGACCGGGAGAAACTTGCAGCCCTCTCTGATGTTCGGCCACAAGCCCAAGCTCGGCCCCGCGCTCCCCTTCACGCCGGAGCAATTGGCGGTGACGCACAAGGGCATGTTCGATGTGGTCAACGGCTCCGGCACCGGCGGCGGCAGCCGGATCGACATTGGCGGAATCAAGATGGCCGGCAAGACCGGCACCGCGCAGGTCCGCAAGCTGATCAGCCGCGGTCACGTTAGCGAGTGGAAGGCGCGCGACCACTCGCTGTTCATCTGCTACGCGCCGACCGACGCACCGCGCTACGCAATGTCGGTGGTGGTCGAGCACGGCGGCTTCGGGGCGAGCGCCGCGGCGCCGATCGCCAAGGACGTGATGACCTACCTGTTCGATCCCGCCACGGCGCTCAAGACCCTGCAGGCGAAGGAAGCCGAGTGGGGCGGCAACGCGATCGAGCGGATGTCGCGCCGCTATGGCAACTACGACATCGCCACCCCGGGGGTCGTGTGAGTTCGATCGTTCCCATCCCGATTGCGCGGCAGCCGTGGCAGATGCTCCTTCCGCTGATCCTGCTGGTCTGTTTCGGCGCCACGGTGCTGTATTCCGCGGCGGGCGGGCACCTTCAGCCCTACTCGCTGAGCCACGTGATGCGCTTTTTCATCTTCCTCGCAATGGCGAGCGTGATGGCGTTGTTCAACAAGGAGGTGGTCCGCTTCGTCGCCTACCCCGCCTACGCGCTGATCCTGCTGCTGCTGCTCGGCGTCGAGTTGCTGGGGTTCGTCGGCGGGGGGAGCCAGCGGTGGATCAACCTCGGCTTCATCGTGCTGCAGCCTTCCGAGCTGATGAAGCCGGCGATCGTGCTGGTGCTCGCGCGGTTCTACAGCGACCTGCCGTCGGGCATGGTGCCGACCTGGCGGTCGATCGTGCCGGCCGGCGTCCTGATCGGCCTGCCGGTCGCGCTGGTCATGCTGCAGCCGGACCTCGGCACCGGGCTGGCCATTGCGTTCGGTGGGCTAGTGGTCATGTTCCTTGCCGGCCTTCCGCTGCGCTGGTTCCTGAGCGGAGCAGCAGCGGCGGCAGTCGCCGCGCCGCTGGCGTTCTTCTTCCTGCTGCACGACTATCAGCGCAACCGGGTGTTCGTGTTCCTCGATCCCGAGAGCGATCCGCTCGGCACCGGCTATCACATCACCCAATCGAAGATCGCGATTGGATCGGGTGGCTTGTTCGGCAAGGGCTTCGGCGAAGGGTCGCAGAGCCACCTCAACTACCTGCCTGAACCGCACACCGACTTCGTGTTCGCCACGATGGCGGAAGAGTGGGGCCTGCTCGGCGGGCTGTTCGTGCTGGGGGTGTTCTTCCTCGTCCTGCGCTGGGGCTGGCGGGTGGCGCTGGCGTCGGAGGATCGCTTCTCGCGACTGCTCGGCGGCGGGATGGTTGCGACGGTGTTCTTCTACGCCGCGATCAACTTGTCGATGGTCATGGGCCTGGCCCCGGTGGTCGGCATCCCGCTGCCGTTCATGAGCCACGGCGGCAGCTCGATGATGACCAACATGATCTGCCTCGGCAGCCTGATGATGATCAACCGCTGGAATGTGCGGAGCGGGCGCCGCACCCTCGGTTGAACCCCCGTGCATCGCGCCCCTTGGCATTCGAGCAAGGGGCGCTATATGCGGCGCTCCCGACGATTCGGGACTGCCCGAAACGGCACGTGGACGCTTAGCTCAGTTGGTAGAGCAGCTGACTCTTAATCAGCGGGTCGTAGGTTCGAACCCTACAGCGTCCACCACTTTCAGTTCGTAAAAACAGGCACTTATAGCGCGTTTAGCGCGACCGACGTTGTGGTTGCGCGGCGCCCGTAAGCCAGTCGTAAGCTACACCGGCGTTTGCACGACTCTGAGAGGGCAGCGCCAATCCGTGAGTGCGTCCCTTAGAGCGCGATAGGCCTTCACACCTTTGACCCAGTCGGCATTCGAGTAGTGGTCAAACTCTCGGAAGGGCACATCGTATAGGTGCTCCTGGTTGCGCTTGTCCCACAGCCATTGGAGCCGCTTTCGCGCGGACTTGTCGATCACTTCAAGCTCAAGAAGGCGGTCCATGCGTTTCGAAAAGCTTTTGCCTCGCCCGAGACCAGGTGTGCCGGGGAAGATAGATATGCTCTCGCAAATTGCGCCCAGGAGGCAAACCGCTTCCTTGATGAGCATCTCCCTCGCTTGCCCACCTATGTCAGTGCGAAACACCATCCAGTACAGGGTTTGGTGCGTCATCAATGCATAGCTGACGTTGCGCTTCAAAGTGTCGTCTTCGATGAAGGGCAAGCGCGAGCGGATATCCGCGTTGGTTTTCAAATATCCACGCGGAAATCTTACCCGTGCGTGCCACTCCTTCTCAGGGTGCTCTGCGAGATAATCACTGATCTCCTGAACAAGCCCACCGCATTGATGCACGGCTTCCCTTAATTGGTCGTCATTCTCGATGGCCACAAACACACCTCTCGCCGAGCACCAAGATACGCTTGAGGATATCCCCACCAGAGCCTTCCCCGCAACGGTACCCTTTGATACGCCGACCCGAGGAGAACGGGGGGCACCATGGCTGGCGAAGTCGAGTTTACGGGAAAAGGACAGGCGCTCCGGCTGAGCATCCAGCAACGGCTCGGCGGCGGACCGTTGACCATCTTTGGTGCGGCAGCCCAAGCGCATGACCTTTCCATTCGCGAGGTCACCGCAGGCGTGGTCGCCAAGCTAACCGAGCAGTTCCCTGACTTGGAGTTCCGCCAGCGTACCTCGCTCAGCAAGAAGGAAATCAATGAGAAGCTCCGGAGCTTTGATCCGCGGCTTGGGCAAGCGCTCTTCGTGGAAAGCGCCAGCATAAAACCTGATGGAGCGATCACTGAGGTGCGCGACCGGAACGGTAAGTGGCGCGTCATTTTGGTCGGCGAATCAAAGCACCAGGGCAACGACGTGGAGATGATCCTAGCTGGAAAGCTGCAAGGCAAAAACAAGGATCAGGACTTTATGGCGGCGGGCAACGCGATCGAGCGAATGCACAAAAACGTCCTCGAGCTGCGCAATTTCATGCTCGACGAAAAACACTTTCCTTATGTGGTCTTCTTGCAGGGCTCCAACTTCGCCATCGAGACATTTGAAGTCTGCCGCCCAGACGGACGTATGGTCAAAGTGGTGCATAATTCAGGGCTACTGAATCGTATCGATCGCGTCACAGCGAGCAGCCTGTCTCGCGAGATTAATCAGAATTATTGCGAGAATATCACCGTCAAAGCTGGCAGTTTTGAGCATATGTTTCAGATCGCTTCGCTATTTTGCAAGCACACCCCTTGGCAGGCTGTTGAAATGGCCAAGGTCATGCTCGATGTGGCCCGTACCGCACTCAAGGTGATTGCAGACGACCTAAGTCCGCGGCCGGACATAGCGTAAGAGCTGGGGTACCAGGCACGCGTGCAGGATCGAACCGACAAGTGAGAGTGAATCAGGATGGGTAACCGATCGCACCGCAACGCCGGTCATCGTGCCATGAACGCATTGAATAAGGCGGGGCAGAAACACTCGTCGGATGGGCTTGTCTCGGCTGTTGCCTCCGGCCCAACCAAGCACGTTTATGAGGTGGGAGATTGCCTTGATGTGCTGGCGAAGATACCCGACGCCTCAGTACAGCTGATCATTTGCGACCCGCCGTACAACATTCTGTTGGCTGATTGGGACGAGCACGCAAACTATATCGCATGGGCTCAGAATTGGCTGGCGGAGGCTGAACGCGTGTTGGCACCGACCGGTAGTATCGCGATCTTCGGAGGCCTTCAGTACCAGGGTGAGGCTGGCTCCGGTGACTTGCTCTCAATCATCTCCCACATGCGCGAGCACAGCAAGATGCTGCTCGCTAACCTCATCATCTGGAACTACCCAAACGGTATGAGCGCTCAGCGCTTCTTTGCTAACCGCCACGAGGAGATCGCATGGTTTGCAAAGACCAAAAAGTATTACTTCGACCTCGACGCTGTACGCGAACCTTACGACGAGGAGACGAAGGCCGCCTATTTGAAGGACAAGCGCCTCAATCCGGAGTCAGTCGAAAAGGGCCGTAACCCCACCAACGTCTGGCGTATCGGTCGGCTGAACGGCAACTCTCTGGAACGTGTAGGACATCCCACCCAGAAGCCTGCAAAGGTCATAGAGCGATTAGTCCGCGCATTGTCGTACCCTGGCTCCACCGTCCTTGACTTCTTTGCTGGCAGCGGCGTCACTGCGCGCGTCGCAATTCAGGAAGGCCGCAACAGCATATCATCTGATGCCGACCCTGTGTTGCGCGACTACATGGCGCGGCAGCTAGGTTTCCTCCGGTCCGAGGGGCTACTAGACAGCGTACGCCAGTATGAAGTCGTTGAAGGGGTCGAGAACCTGAGCGATGCTTACGCTGCTCTGACCTAGAATGCCGTGGCGCGCTCGAAATAGAGCAATATCAGCCGCCCGGGCAATCGGTCCGTCTGATTGGACCTTTGCGGCGGCGATAGCCCAGGGAGTTTCGGACGATGAAGGGCTTTACCCGATACTATCGCGACCCAGATTTCAAATTACAGGTCGATGAGCAGTTCGCGCTAGCGCGTGAGGTCACCCGTCCCGGCGTTTGGATCACATACGCCATCCATGACCCGACCGAGGTCGACAGTGTTGGCGGCCGTGCGCAAGGGTCGATCCGGTATGTCGGTCAAACCAAGAATTTCGGGAATCGCGTTAAGAAGCGGATGAGCACAGCTGGGAGGGCTGTGGGACGACCAACTGACAACATCGATGGACTTCTTTGGGACGTAATGTCGCGTGGGCCAGCACCACGTTGGAGTGTCCTAGAGGAGGTGGGGTCAGCTATCGAATCGCTTGTTTCCGAAACCAACTGGGTGATCGACCTTCGCGCTCAGGGTTATCCGCTGGTCAATCAGTGGTCAGAGAACAAGCATGGCACCCAAAAGGTCAGCCGGTACAATGTTGATCCAAAGCGACTGTGGCAAATCACTACCGAGGACGCGATTGGGTCAAATGTCGGGTTAAGCGTCCGTGATCCTGTGTCCGGCCAGGAGGTGCACGTCGATCTGAGCATCTACCCGCGCGGAACTCGGCTTTATAAAATCAGGGACCACGCGCGGCAATCCGGCCGACGGGCGCGGATTGTAATCAACTAAGTGCCTCGGCCCTCTCCGCTCTCCCACCTGCGAAGGCACGTAATGACCACGGGGAAGTCGCGCTGGTCCAGCAAGCCGTCGCCGATAGCGAGCCCGGCCCATGCCTCGAACTGGGCGAACGAGCCGAAGTCCGCCGCGACGGCAGATTGTCCCTGTCGGGCGTGCTCCAGCCGCTGAACACGCGCGCGCATGGACCGCACCCCCACGTGGTTACTGCCCGCGGAGCTTGGCGGACACTGCGGCCCCCGCCCTCAGCAGCCTGGCCACCTGCACCGCCAGGTAGTGCCGCTCGTCCTCAGCGGTAGCGAGGTGGCGGCGCGTAAGACCTTGGCCTAGCTCCCGCTGCCGATCCACCTCCTGCTGGCGCCGGACCTCTAGCGGCAAGTCTGCAATCCGCGCGGTCTCTCTCATAGCTTCATGAGTCCCATCCGGGTCAGAAGCTCGAAGGCCTCGCCGCGTGCGTCTGCATCGGTGCTGTCTCGCGCGATCTGCGTGAGTGTGCTGACCACCAGCCTGCGTTCATCCTCGGTCATCGGTTGCGGCCCCTCCGGGGCGCAGAGTCCGAACAGGTTGTGCACCTCGGCGCCTGTCATTGGCAGCACCTTGATCTGGCAGGGGTGATCGCGGTGGAAAGCGCGGGCCTTCGCCAGCGCGTCATTGTAGTCGACTATCGCGCTAACCATCGCACGCTTCCCGTCGATCAGCGTAACAACGAACAGGTCGGATTTTCCCGGTGCTACCGTCGTGAGACGATGCCGCGGCTCCCAAGTAGCGTACGTCATATTTGCCTCGCCTCCAGCGTAATGATCCTCGCCTCCAGTTCCTCGACAGCGCGCGCAGAACTGAGTGCATCGATGGCATCGATGATTTGCTTGCCGACCTCGGGTGCCACCGCGCCCGCCGCCATGGCTTCAAGCACCTGCTCGATCTGCCGGGCGATGGGGGCGGCGGCGTCGAAATCGAAGGTCACCGGCAGACCCTCGGAGCGCAGGGCCGGAGCGATGCGGGACAGAACCAGAGAGCAGGCATGTAGGTCGCCCTCAAGCGCCTGTTCGATCACCACACGGGCGATTGCGGGGCCGTCGTCCATCAGCGCGCGGGTGATCTTGCTGCGCTTGTCGAGGATGCCGCGTGGACGGCCCTTCGGGTTGCCACTTACACCCTTCTGCCAGCGCCCGTCCGGCAATACCGCGAGGGGGCTGGCGCTCGTGGCCGCTTGGGATGGAGTTTGCTCGGACATGGCCTGATCTCAACAGTCGCGGAACACGGTTAGGCGGTCGGCTGGATATTAAGCGAAGCGAGCGCGCGCTCGTTCGCCGCGTTGATCGCCTTCACCAAGCTGGGCTTTGCTCCCACTGCCTTGTCAAAGGCCGCATGTACGATGGGGCCGTTGCGCTCGATTTCGTCGAGGAACCGATTCATCAAGTCCAGCCGCTGGACGAGATGAGGGTTCCGCCGCTCGTGATACGTGCGGACGAAATGCTCGTGGTCGAGCTTGGTGAAGCCGCTAAGGTAGTACGGCGCGCCGAGCACCGCTTCCAGCGTGAGCCCATCGTCCTCGTCAAAAGCGTTGCGCATGAACGCCCCCCGCTCGCTGCGATCGAGCGTCTTTACGTGAGCGCGCACCGCGTCGTTCAGCGTGCCCACACCAGCCCGTTCTGTCAGCGGGCGGGTAGCTGCTCCTCGGTGTGAGCGATGTTGGCGCGCAGGTCCCGCTCTGCATTCGCCAAGCGCGTCAGCGAGCGGTTCTTCTGCGCTTCGGCCGCCTTCGACACGATCAGGACCCGGTTTTCAGGGGTCCAAGCAGGGTTCGCCTCGGCATTCGCGCGGGGGTCATGCACCGCGGAAACAGTCGTGTAGATGTCGTTGAACGCATTGATGACACCGTCAACGAACTGCCTCGTGTCGTCGTTATACCCGTCCATGAGCCTGAACCGCTCGGCGTCGAGCGAGGGAGAGACGCGGGTGTCGATGGGGGCCGTGGCCATCTAGGGTGCTCCGAGTTTGATCGAATACTTACGACTGCGTGCTTTTACCCTGTTCTGGGTTGCGGCGCTCCTGCTTTTTACTTGCTTTACAGTCGTTTAGGTCAGGTGTTTCGCACGCGTCTCACTGATTGGGGATTAGATGCGCGGGCCTGCGCAGCCTTGAGCGTCAGCATCGTCGCGGGTCGTCGCGGTGTCATCGCAGCAAGTTGCGACAGCGCAGCCCCAGCTTTTCTGCGGCCCCGCGTGCTATCGTCGCAACCGTCGCGAGAACGGCGCGCCGGTTGTCGCGCCAGCACCGCTGTTGCGTCCAAAAGGGGAGGAGTAGCTAAATTATCAGTCGTCCAGCGACGCTGCGTTGGCGACGTTTGCAGCGCACTGCCCGCCTGCGACCGCGACGATCGCGACGCTCGTGCGTAAACCCGCAGAAAACCGTGGTTAGCGCCCGCGACGATAGTCGCAGCGACGGGTTTTCCGGTTGCGACGACCCGCGACAATAGCACCTCGACAGACCTCATCGGCTGTATTCAGCGAGCACTTCGGCACGCACGTAGATGTCGCGACCCTTCCTGCCGGCCCGGCGGAGTACGAGCACCCTGTGGTGATCGCTCAGCAGCTCCAGCGCGTCGTCCAAGCGCCTGCTGTGCGCCTGGCGCAGCCGGTTCGGCCCCTTCTTCCGCACCTCGTTGACGGCGACCAGAACGGCCGCACTTTGCTTGGGTTGTGCACGGACCCGAGCGACAAGCCATTCCTCAAGCAATTGGGCGTCGGCAAGCTCGGGCGCGGCACCGGCGGAGTGCGCAAACCGCACGGCCTCGTCGAGGTACCAGCGCATGAGCCGGCAGGCCCCAACCATACTCACCAGCCCGATGCTCATGCTCGGATCACCGCTGAAGACGTGGAAGCAGCAGGCCAGCCTCGCGGCGTTGTCCGCGGCCTTGCTCGCCACGTCGCGGATATTGGCGTACTCCTGTTCGGGACCCTGCTTCTCCTCCACCTCGTCGTGGAACCTAATCCAGGCCTGCTGAGCAGCGGCGTCAAATCCCACGAAGTGCGGCACCAGCCGGTCGTGCTCATCAAAAACCGGCTCAGCCGCTAGCAGCGTGGTCATCTGGTGGTCGAAGGTACGTTGCGCCGGTCGGTCCGCGGGCGGCTCATCGTAGTAGCGTCCGCCTTGGGTGGACTCGGGGTGGCAGAAAAGGAAGCGGGCGAAGTACCCAATTCCCTTCGCCAGCCCGCCCGTCTTTTGAACGAAGGCGTCGAGCACGGCAGGCTGGACCTGTAGGCCCATCGTCACCCGCATCCCCTCGACCTGCAACTCGCCCGTTGAAACACGGTCGCGCTGGATCACGCCGCCGTCCCACATGACGTTTGCTTGGGCGAGGTTGCGCATTACCGCCTCGGCATTCATCCCATGGGAGCCGAAGATCGTACCGGCCTCCGCGCTGATGACTGATGCTACCGGGTAGTCAGCGAGCGCCATAGCCAAAGCTTCGGGGGTGTCATCGCCTCGCAACATCCGCCTACGGGCGGACTGCCTTGGCTTCTCAAGTTGGTGGGTCACCCGAGGGTCGAGATTGCCAGCGGCATGCACGTCAATGAAGCCACCAGCGATGTTGCGTTGCAGGTCCTCACCGCGCCGCTCCCAATCTTCGAGATCGGCGTTGTACTGCGCTACCCGCTCGCGGTGGCTGCGCTTCTGCTCCGCCTCCCATTCGCGGATTGGCGCAGTGAAGAAGCGGTCAACGGTAGACTTGCGCTCGCCGCTCTCTGCGACGGTCAGCAGGTAGAGCGTCGCAGGGCCTGTAAGGGCCGCGTCCCGCTGCACGCTGAAGCAACTCTGCACCGCTGTGGACACCGCGGACAAGGCGCTGGCGGCGATGAGCGCGGTGGGGGCCTTCACGTAGCCGGCCACCTCCTCAACCACGTCGCGGATGACGGACGGCAGAGCGTCTACCGGGTAGGGCTGCGCTCGCTCGTCCTCGACCAGCGGCCTGGGCCGCGGTAGCTGCGGCTCATCTGGGAAGTCGTGAGCGAAGAACTCAGCGAATTTGACCACAGCTCGGCCCTCCCGCTTTGTAGTGTCGCCGAGCAATGGCTTGCTTGACGCAAGCGCGATTTGTTATGTGTACCATGGTTGATTGCTCCAGCGGCCGGATGTTTGCGCGTCCCGCCGCTTCTCGTTGGGGGTAGCTTCCGACGGTCTTCCGAGCAGCATCGCGCGCGCGGAATCGGACTCTCGATCAGCGACTTCCGCCGCCCTCGCGTCTGATGGACTGTCTGGCGTTCGCCTCGGCGGCAGGGCTGTAAGCGCTAGTGCTCGCGAACTTGCGGGCGTCACGCCACGCGAGGACGTCCGCTTCCTCGTATGCCACGCCTGCTTGGGGTGCATCACCGAGCTTGACGAAGGTCGGCCCGCGACCGCGATGGCGCCAGAATTCTAGAGTGTTGGGGGCGATGCCTAGCAGCGCCGCGGCCTGTGCGTTGTTGAGGAGGCTCATGCTGGTGGTCCGAAATGAGGTGTACGTCGGTTCTCCCGACGCCAACCGCACCACCATGGGCTGCAATTACTGCCTCAACCTACCGCACTGGAGCGTAGCGCCCCCGACCGTGTTCCCAGAACCCCGGCCGGTGCGTGCGGGCTCAGCGGAGGCTGGCCAGGGGCATACGTTACGTAAGAGCGGGTTCGTCAAGCAAGCGGTTTCTTTGCGCGCTTCTGCTTCATCAAAAGCCGGTCAATTGCTGCTCGGCCCTCCCGCTTTGCTTCGCGCTCGGAACCCTCGGTCAATCCGCTAGCCAGCAGGTCCGGTCCGGACCAAACCTTCCATTCCCAGAGGCGGCATCGGTACGACGCCTGTTGCGGATACACTCGCAACTCCCAATGGTTTTCGTCCTCAGTCACTTGCCCTTTATCGCACGCCAAATACTCGCGGTGGAAGGGTTGATTTCGATTTGGCCCCTGGCGGCGCTCTACAGCGCAAATGGGAGGCCCCGCTGCCTGAGTAGGGAGCGGGGCCGATTAGCGCTGGACGGCGCTTGTCCGGGGAGCTGGCGCTATGCCCGCAAGGTGACCACGTTCACGCCGCTGGCCTGGGCGGCTGCCACCCTGCCCTGCTGCTCAATAAAGCTGCCAACTTGCTCCACTTCGGAGTGCAGCCATTGAAGGTTGGCGAGGTCGAGGTAGTTGCGGGCGGTCACGTCCTCCTGCGCAGGCTTGTGGCCGGTGAGCAGGTCGCACCTGAACTTCTCCACGCGGCACTCGCGCATAGCGTAGTTCGTGAAGGAGCGCCGCAGGTCGTGGAGACTGAGGTGCCTGCCAACGACCCTGCTGACCGACTCCATGGCGCTTCTGGCGTCCATGATCCTGCCCGCCTTAGACCAGCTTGGGAAAACGAACGGGCTGCGCTCCTCGCCGGTGTCCTCCGCGAGCTTGTTTGCCACTGCCAGGCGCGCGCGGAGCAGCGCCGCGGCCTGTGTGGACAACGGAAGCGTGATCGGCTCGCCCTGCTTGCGCACGTCGAGGTGCCAGGAGCACTCCGCGGGGTCGTCGGACAGGTGCACCCGGTCCCAAGTCAATGCTGCGCCCTCGTCGCGCCGCGCGCCTGTCAACAGGAGGAAGATGGTTAGGTCGATGCCTGCCAGCGCCTCCCGGTTCTTGGGGTTGGCCCGTGCTTCCTGGAGCAGGTTCCACACCGCACCGACCTTGCCGCGGTCGATGTATCGTTCGGTGCGGCTGCCGAGCTTCGACCAGTGGTGCTTGAGCGCGCCGACTGGGTTGTGCTCGATGAGGGGGCGACCATCCGACCGACGGTACTCGTCCATCGCGAAATTTATCAGGATGCGAAGCGTGACACACGCCGCGTTGGCGCTCGCGGGTGCGGGCTTACCGGTTAGGCCCCTCTCGACTAGCTCCGCGTGCCGGTCGCGCACCATCTCTCGGGTGATGCTGGCGATGGGCTTGTCCCGCCAGGCAGTGAAAACCTTCGCCACGTGGCGCTTGATTTCGTCCGCTGTGCTGGCGCGCAGCTTGCCGGGTCGGCCCACGTAGGCGTCGCATACCTCTTGCAACGTCACGCCAAGCGCCTTGCGCTCCCGTTCCAACTCGCGTGGGTCCACACCCTGCTCGAATTGGTGGCGGTACTCGTCAGCTTTGCGGCGCGCCTGCTCCACAGTCCACGCCCCGTAACTGCCAATCGTCACCCGCACGTCGTTTGTGGTGCCACGGACGCGGCCCTGGGCGATAAACTTCGACAGTCCCGTGGGAGTCACGCGAAGGCCAAAGCCCTTCGTATCCGTATCCCAGTAGAGTGCGTCCGAACTGCCGCCCTGTCTAGCCGCCCGGTCGATGTTGGTTTTGGTCAGTTTAAGCTTCGGCATCGTAAGGTCCTCGTAAGTGCGCCATAAGTTGACTACAGCACCGTACGATAACCTACGCCTTACGTCTCCGACCTAAGAAACGAGGAAATTCAATCAATCGCTTACTTACGAATACCTGCGCTAACGTGCGCTAATTTTGGGTAATCCAAACTCTTAATCAGCGGGTCGTAGGTTCGAACCCTACAGCGTCCACCACCCCTCCCATTTTCGAAGCCGGAGCGCTCAGCCTGTTGTTGGCGCATATCCGATCGCAACCTTCTCTTAACGCATGATAAGATAGGCGGCGCTTCAGAAAACAAGACGGCGTCGCGCCTGTCCGAAGCAGACCAGAACGAGTGATGACCGACGTACGAAAACCCAGCGAGCGCCGAGGTGCGCGCCGAGTGCCTACTCGTATCTCCGCGGTCGCAAAGACCGCCCACGGTCAGCGCCACGCACTGCACATCAGCGACTTGTCAGTCGGCGGCTGTGCTATCAGCGTCGCCGGCACGCATCCGCTGAAGCCCGGAACCACTTACGGCCTCAAGATCAATGGGCTGGAGACGCTGGGTTCGATCACCGCCTGGACGGCCGAGCAATCTGCCGGCCTGGAATTCGAACGCCCGCTGCATCCTGCCGTCTCGGATCACATTGCCGCGCTCAATCCTCCCGTACCTTCCGAAGAGCTCGATCCCGTCTAGTTCATCCTCAGGAGCAGAGCTCCTGCTCGGGGATCTGCACCGCACGATCTGCGCCTGCGAAGGCTGCCGGCCGCGCCGGCATCGTGCCAAGGCGCCATTCGGTGCGGGTGACGATGTACTCGTACTCGCAGTCCTCGCCCATCTGGGGGCGATCCTCGATTTCGTATTCCATGTGCGACACCTCTCCGCATCCCAAATGCGGCAGAGGTGTTTCCGTTCCGCGACACTCCATCTACCCGCGGCTGGCCTCGTCTGCACGGACCATCACCCCGACGATGACGCACTCCTCCTCCCACCGGAACATGCCCACATCTACATCTTCGTCGGTCACCGTCACCGGCGCCCCGACATGAGTTTCGCCGCACATGTCCGTGTAGCTGACAGTATAGGTGCCCGGCGTGAGGTTGGAGAAGCGAAACCGCGCGTCCTTGCTGAGGGAGGGTCGCCGAACCCGCCCGTCGGCTGCCACCAACCGGGTCCGCTGCGACGAATACCAGGAGTACGTCTCGCCACTGATCTCGAACCGAGGTGAGACCGCGCCGAGCGGCGTCTGACACGCGGCGGTCGCCAGCGTCATGGATGCGCTCACCGCCGCGACCAGCCTGCGGCCGTTCCGATTGGCGCCGCTGCCTCTGACCAGAGCTACCGTGCCATCTGGCGCGATCCGCGCGCGCACGCAGGGCGGTTCCGGCTGGGCGAGCAAGGCCTCCGCTTCCTGCAAGGTCATGACCGACAGATCGTGAATCGTCTTCTCGCACGCCGCGCAATGCCGGTTGCATCCGGCCGGCGCCATATCCTCCCACGCTTCTGTGCATGGTTCGGGGAATGCGACCTCGATGTCGGTCACCTTCGGTCTCCCTGCGCCGACGATCAGATATGCAGCGCCCGCCCGTAGGCGGCGAGCACGCTTTCGTGCATCATTTCACTTAGCGTCGGGTGCGGGAATATGCTCTGCATCAACTCGGCCTCGGTGGTCTCGAGCGTCTTGCCGACGACGTAGCCCTGGATGAGCTCGGTCACCTCGGCGCCGATCATGTGCGCGCCCAATAGTTCGCCGGTCTTGGCGTCGAACACCGTCTTGATGAAGCCTTCCGCCTCGCCCAGCGCGATCGCCTTGCCGTTGCCGATGAAGGGGAACGTGCCGGCCTTCACCTCGCGCCCGCCTTCCTTGGCCTTTGCCTCGGTCAGGCCGACGCTGGCGATCTGCGGGTGGCAGTAGGTGCAGCCCGGGATATTGCCGCGGTCGAGCGGGTGCGGGTGAACGTCCTTGTTGCCGAGTTCCTGCGCGATCGCCTCGGCGGCGGTGACGCCCTCGTGGCTCGCCTTGTGCGCCAGCCACGGACCGGGCGTGCAGTCGCCGATCGCCCATAGTCCCTTGGACTTGGTGCGGCCGTACGGATCGATCTGGATGAAGCCGCTATCCGTTTCGACCAGCTTTTCCAGCCCGACGTTCTCGGTGTTCGGCACGATGCCGACCGCGACGATGACGTGGCTGAACTCGCTTTCGGCGACCTTACCGTCCTTCGCCTTGATCTTCGCCTTCACCCCGCCCGCCGATACGGCCAGCGCCTCGACGCCCGCGCCGGTCATGATGGTCAAGCCCTGCTTGGTCAGGCTCTTCTCGAGGAACGCGGAGACGTCGGCGTCCTCCACCGGCACGATCCGGTCGAGCATCTCCACCACGGTCACTTCGGCGCCCATGTCGTTGTAGAAGCTGGCAAACTCGATCCCGATCGCGCCGCTGCCGATGACCAGCAACTTTGTCGGCATCTCGGCCGGGGTCATGGCGTGGCGATAGGTCCACACGCGCTTGCCGTCGGACTTGGCGAACGGCAGCTCGCGCGCCCGTGCGCCGGTGGCGACGATCACATGCTTGGCGGTGAGTTTTTCCTCCCCCCTGTCCGATTTCACAGTGAGCGACGTCGGGCCGGTCATCGTCCCCTCCCCCATGTGCACCGTGATTTTGTTCTTCTTCATCAGGTGGGTGACGCCGGCGTTGAGCTGCTTCGCCACCCCGCGGCTGCGCTTGACCACCGCGGCGAGGTCCGCCTCGATCCTTTGCGCTTTAAGGCCGTAGTCGCCCGCGTGCTGCATGTAGTGGAAGATCTCCGCCGAACGCAGCAGCGCCTTGGTCGGGATGCAGCCCCAGTTGAGGCAGATGCCGCCGAGTAGCTCGCGCTCGACGATCGCGGTCTTGAGGCCAAGCTGCGCGCAGCGGATCGCCGCGACATAGCCGCCGGGGCCGCTGCCGAGCACGATGACGTCGTATTGGGTATCAGCCATGGGTGTTCACGCTCTTTCGGTCGGCAAAGTTCACTCAAAGTTCACGCGAAAATCGGCGACATATTCGATCGTTCGCTCGCGCTCGGTTCTGGGCCGCAAGCTAGGTGCTCATCAAGCATGGCATGCGAGCGTCCCTGTAGGAAAGCGCTCATCCGTCGGCGCCTGCGATGGCGCGCGGCCGGTCGTTCGCGTCGAGCAGCACGAATTTGAAGGTGCCCCGCGACACCGCGATGGTCGCCTCGCCGTTACGCTCGCGAGCGATGCCCTCGGCGGTGATGGTGAGCGAGGTGGTGCCGGTCGCGGCGACCTCGCAATAGACGCTGAGCTCGTCCCCCACCGCCATCGCGCCGGGAAAGGCGAAGTCGCTGGCCGAGACGACCGCCGCCTTACCCTTCCCCACCCGGCTCGCCAGCGCACCCGCGCCGAGCGCCATCTGGCTCATCAGCCACCCGCCGAACACTCCGCCGTACGGGTTGGTGTCCGCCGGCATCGCGGTGACGCGGATGAGGGGGTCCTTCACGAACCAAGCGCCGCGACAAGCGCGCTGGAGAACGATGCCAAGGCGGCAGCCGACGCAGCCCCGGCGAGATATCGTTGCCAGCCAGAGTTGGGCTTGTAGGGAATTACTCGAACCTCGAAATCATCATGCGACACAAACTCTATTTGGTCGGTGTATGTTGAGATCATCGAGCCTTGGATGCTCGCCTTAGGCTGTATGTATTCGAACTCGAAAAGCGATCCCTCGGCATCGGCGTCGAGTTCATCCCACCGACAACCACCACCTTCGCTCAGATATACTGAGTAGAAATCCTTATCGCCAACGGGCTTGGGGGCCTGAATCTCGAGACTTACGCCCCTCAGTGTCCGCCCTGTGAGATTGCTGATGGTGAAGCCAGTTTGGTATATTTTAGAAAGAGTTTCATCCTCCCACTTGAGGAGGACCTTTTCGTGCGGTGCTCGAAAAACACTGGGTTCGCTCACTCGGATGTGCAGTGTCTTTTTGCGACGAGAGTACCACTCCTCAGCGATTGGTCTCAACACCAGTCCGAGTAGAAGCCCGGAGAAACCGATTCCTGCAGCTATGAGAGGCACAGTATCCATGCCTCAAGCCACCAGCCCCAGCGGCGCCTCCACCAGCGCCTTGAACGCCTGCATCAGCTCGGCGCCAGTCGCGCCGTCGATGGCGCGGTGGTCGAAGCTGCCGGTGGCGGTCATCACGGAGGCGATGGCGAGCGCGTCGTCGACCACGTAGGGCCGCTTCTCGCCCGCGCCGACGGCCATGATCATCGCCTGGGGCGGATTGATCACCGCTTCGAACTGCTTGATCCCGTACATGCCGAGGTTGGACAGGCTGGCGGTGCCGCCCTGGTACTCGGCCGGCTGCAGCTTGCCCTCGCGCGCCTTGCTGGCGAGCGTCTTCATCTCGCCTGCGATCGCGCTGACCGACTTCGCGCCGGCATCGACGATGATCGGGGTGATGAGCCCGCTGGGCGCAGCGACCGCGACCGAGATGTCGGCGCGGCTGAAGCGGCGCAGCGTGTCGCCGCCGAAGCTTACGTTGCAATCGGGCACCTGAATCAGCGCCTTGGCGAGCGCCTTGATCAAGAGGTCGTTGACGCTGAGCTTGACGCCCTGCGCCTCGAGCGCGGCGTTGAGCTCTCCGCGCAGCTTGAGCAGCGGATCGAGCCGGACGTCGATCGCGAGGTAGTAGTGCGGGACGGTCTGCTTGGATTCGGTCAGGCGGCGGGCGATGACCTTGCGGACGTTGGAGAGCTTCTCATCCTCGTGCGGGATCCCGAAGTCGGGGAGCGTGGTGGGAGCGGAGGGAGCGACAGCGGCCGCCGCTTGCGGTTGCGCTTGGACGGACGAGGCCCCAGCCTGCGCTGGGGCGACAGGGGCGCCTTCGACGTCAGCCTTTACGATGCGGCCGTTGGGCCCGCTGCCCTTGAGCGACGTGAGGTCGACGCCTTTCTGCTCGGCGATCCGCTTGGCCAGCGGCGAGGCGATGACGCGGTTCCCGCCAGTCGCCTTACCCCCACTCGTCGCCCCAGCGGAGGCTGGGGCCTCGTTGGTCTCACTCGACGTGGCCGCCTCACTCGACGAGGTCCCAGCCTGCGCTGGGACGACGGTTTCCCTCTTGGGCTCCGCAGGCTTGGCCGATGCCTCCGTCTTGGGAGCGGGCGCCGCAGCAGCAGCGCTGGCATCCTCGCCCTCACCCGCCAGCAGCGCGATCACCGTGCCGACCTTCACCCCTTCGGTGCCCTCGGGCACCTCGATCTTCGCGATCGTGCCTTCGTCGACCGCCTCGAACTCCATCGTCGCCTTGTCGGTCTCGATCTCCGCCATCACGTCGCCGGAGGAGACGGTGTCTCCCTCCTTCACCAGCCAGCGGGCGAGCGTGCCTTCCTCCATCGTCGGCGACAGGGCGGGCATCTTGATCGGCGTCGGCATGGTGTTCCTTCACTGGGGAGTGACCTGCGCTCGCTTTGGCAAAGCCGTAGCGTCACGGCAAGCCGCTTGCCCTCGCTTCGCTTTCCGCCGATATTTGCAGGCCACGCAAGGGGTGGGATCGATGCGCGTCTATCTGGTGATCATGGACGAGACGGAAGAAGCGGTGCGCGCGCTGCGCTTCGCCAGCCGGCGCGCGATGAAGACCGGCGGCGCCGTGCACATCCTGGCGCTGGTCCCGCGGGAAAACTTCAACGCGTTCGGCGCGGTGCAGGCGACGATCGAGCAGGAGGCGCTCGACCGGGCCGAGATGGTCGCCAGCAGTGCGGCCGGATCGATCTTCGCCGAAAGCGGCAAGATGCCGGTGATCTCGGTCCGCACGGGGGACGCGCAGGGCGTGATCCGGGAATACCTCGCGGAGCACCCCGAGGTCGCCGCTCTGGTGCTCGGCACCGCGAAGGAGGGCGGGCCCGGGCCGTTGGTCAGCCACTTCTCGGCCCACGCCGGTGCGCTGCCCTGCCCCCTGTTCCTGGTCCCCGGGGGAATTAGCGACGAGGATCTCGACCGGCTGAGCTAGCGCTTGCGCCCCTGGTGGCGGATGTTGCCCGGGCGGCCGCGCTTGCCTTGCTCGAACTTGCGCTTCTCGCGCGGCGGCGGGGGGTTGCCGCGCGGTTCGATGCGGCCCTCAGCATCGGGTAGCTCGAACTTGAGCGCACCAGTGAGCGGGTTGGCCTCGCCGAGACGTAGTTGCAGCCGGTCGCCGGGTGCGTAGGTGGTGCCGCTGTCCTCGCCGATCAGCCGCTGTGCGCCTTCTTCCCATCGGAAATGCTCGCGGCCGAGCGTGGAGACCGGTACTAGCCCATCGCCGCCTAGCCCGACGATCGTTGCGAAGAAGCCGAAACTGGTGACGCCGGTGATGCGCGTTTCGAACACCTCGCCCACTCGGCCCGCGAGCCACGCGGCGACGTAGCGATCGATGGTATCGCGCTCGGCCTCCATCGCGCGGCGCTCGGTCTTGCTGATAGCTTCGGAGATCTTGCCGAGGTCGTCGCGGTCGCGGTCGCTGAGGCCGCTGTGCCCGGGAAGGTGCTTCGGCTCGGGCTGCTCCAGCTTGTAGGCATCGACCAGCGCGCGGTGAACCAGCAGGTCGGCATAACGCCGGATCGGCGAGGTGAAGTGGGCATAGGAGCCGAGCGCGAGGCCGAAGTGTCCCATGTTGTCGGGCCCGTAATAGGCCTGCGTCTGGCTGCGCAGCACCGCTTCCATCACCTGCGCGCGCTCGCTCTCGTCGGCGATGTCCTTGAGCATGCGGTTGAACAGTCCGGGGGTGATGACCTGGCCCAGCGCGAGGCTGTGGCCGAAGGTCTTCATGTAATCGCGCAGCGCAATCAGCTTCTCGCGGCCCGGCTGCTCGTGGACGCGGTAGACCACCGGCGCGGTCTTGGCCTCCAGCGCCTTGGCCGCGGCGACGTTGGCGGCGATCATGAAATCCTCGACCACCCGGTGCGCGTCGAGCCGTTCGCGCACGGCGATCTCGGAGATCTTGCCTTGGTCGTCGAGCTTGACCTGCCGTTCGGGCAGCTCGAGCTCGAGCGGATCACGCGCTTGGCGGGCGGCGAACAGCAGCTTCCACGCGTCCCACAGGTTGGTGAGGTATTCGGGCGCCTCGCCGCCATCGATGGCGGCCTGCGCGTCTTCGTAGGCGATGTTGTGCGCGATGCGTACTAGCGCGCGGGTGAAGCGCCACTTGGTGACCTTACCCTCCGGCGAGATGCGCATGTGGCACGCCATCGCGGCACGGTCGGCGCCTTCCTTGAGGGAGCAGACGTCGGCGCTGAGCACCTCGGGCAGCATCGGCACGACGCGGTCGGGGAAATAGACCGAGTTGCCGCGCTTGCGCGCCTCGCGGTCGACCTGGCTGCCGGGGCGGACGTAGAAGCTGACGTCGGCGATGGCGACGATCGCGTTGAAGCCGCCGTTGCCGTCGGGCTCGGCCCAGATCGCATCGTCGTGGTCGCGCGCGTCGGCGGGGTCGATGGCGACGATGGGGACGTGGCGCAGGTCTTCGCGGTGCTCGGCCGAGAGCGGTTCCTTGGCCGCCCGCTCAGCCTCGTCGAGCGCTTCCTGCGGGAACACGTGCGGAATGCCGTGCTTGGCGATCGCGATCAGGCTGAATGCCTTGGGCGCGAGCGGATCGCCGATCACCTCGGTGACCTTCACGCCCGAGCGCGGCGACTTGCCCGCGGGCTCCGCGACCACCAGCTGGCCAGCCTCGGCGCCGCCGAGGTCGCTGATTGGCGAGGACGTGCGCACGCGCTTGTCAACCGGGGCGAGCCAGCCTTTGCCGCTCGCATCGATCTCGACCACGCCCATGAGCCCTTCGGTGCGGGCGGGCAGCTTCTTCATGACGAACGCGCGCCACCCGCGGCCGACCTCTTCGGTGCGGGCAAGGATGCGGTCGCCGACCTTCAAGGCCGGGAAGCGGTTGCCATTCTTGCCCTTGCCCTCGATCACCCGGATGCGCGGCGGCGGCGCGCCGTCGTCGGGGCTCCAGGCGTCGGGGATCGCGAACGGCTCGCCGTCCTCGATCTCGGCGACGCGCAGGGTGGTGACCTTGGGCACGCCGCCCATGCGGTGATAGGCGGTCTTCTTGCCGTCGATCAGGCCTTCCTCGGCCATGTCCTTGAGCAGCGCCTTGAGCGCGATCTTTTCCTGGCCCTTGAGCCCGAACGCCTTGGCGATCTCGCGCTTGCCGGCGATCGTCGGGCTGGTCTGGAGGAATTCGAGGATTTGCGCCCGGGTGGGCATCCCCGGTTTATGGTTCTTATTCATTGCCCGCGAATATGGGGACGAGCCTACTGCTTGTCACCCCGCTGCTGGGCGAGCGGCTCGAAGCCGCCGCCGGGCACCGCGCTCGCCACCGGGCTGCACAGGCCATCGGCGGAGCAGGCGCTGACGCCAAACACCCAGTCGTCCCCGCGCACCCCGTCGAGCTTGGCGCTGGTGGCGACGATCTTGCCGATCACCGGCTCCGCGGGCCAGTTCGCCTCGTCGGTTCGGCGCTGCCAGATCGAATAGTTCGCCGCGCCCGGCACCTCGGCCCACTTGACCGTGGTGAAGGTCTGCACCGCCGCCTCCGCGGTCGGCACCGGCGGCATCGGCGTGCGCGCGAGGCGGTCGAGCATGCGCACGTTGAGCGCGGTCACCTTGGCGAGATATGGGAAGTCGACGAACTCGATGGTGTCGCCATAGACGGTGCCGTTCTCGGTGCGCAGGTCCTGGTGCTGGTGGTCGTAGTTCTCGACCGAGACCGAGAAGCGGATCGCGGGGTAGCCCTTCTCGAGATAGGGCAGGTGGTCCCCGCCCCGCCCCATGCGGTCGGCGCGCCAGATCTGGCGCACGGCGAATGCGTCATTGTCGAGCGTGGCGGCATAGCGCGAGAGGTTGCGGCTGGGGCTGTCGTTCTCACCCCCGTCACGGCGCTGCGCGGCGCGCGCCTTGTCGTCGAGATCGGCACGTGGGCCTTCGGAGAACACGCGCACGTGTTCCGGGTCGCAGAATCCGTCCGAGCCGCACGAATTGCCGACGATGTCGTTGTTGAGGACCGCCTTGACCTGCCAGCCATGCTCAGCCGCGTAATCTGCCAGGAGCTGCCCGCCGAGCAGCCCCTGCTCCTCGCCCGACAGCAGCGCATAGACGATCGTCACCGGGTACTTGTGCTTCGAGAGCACCCGCGCGGCTTCCAGCACCAGCGCGGTGCCGCTGCCGTCGTCGTTGGCGCCCGGCGCATCCGAGGTGAAGTTCATCACGTCGGTGACGCGGCTGTCGATGTGACCCTGCACGATCACGACCTCGTTGGGCCGCTCGGTGCCGGTCTGAATCGCCACCACGTCCACCAACTTGGTCGGATTGGGCACACGCGCGCCCTGCACCATCCGCTCCGGCAGGACGATCGTGAGGCACCCGCCGCACGCCTTGCTGGTCTTGCGAAACTCCGCCGCGCCCCAGCCCCGGGCCGCGCCGATGCCGCGCTTGGGATCGTCCTGCACCGACAGCGTGTGCCGGGTGCCGAAGCTCACCAGCTGGGCGATGTCGGCGCGCAGCCGTGCCTCGGAAACGGTGGGCGAAGGGTCGTCGGCGGCCACCAACGGAGCCGTACACAGCAGCCCGGCAGCGAGGATAAGTCGTTTATGCATGAGGCCTTTTCGGCCAGCCCCAGCAGCTTGGCAAGGACTCAGAAGCGCGCTGGCCGCTCGCCATAGCGGTTGGGCCCGGGCGTCGATTTGAGCAGTCCGAACGCGATCACCATGATCAGCGGGACGTACCCGAGCAGTCCGTCCCACGCGAGCCGGGTCTGCATGCCGAGCATCATCTGCGGGTCATGCGCAGCCGCCAGCCGGCGCATCAACGCAACCGCCTGATCGGCGCGCGACCACGTTAACACGAGCGATGCAAGGTAGATGGCGCCGGCGACGATCGCCCACAGTCCGGTGTTACCACTGTCGTGGAGGCGCCTGACCAGCGGCGCCGCCATCAACATCAGGTTGATCACCCCCATCGCAAGCGAAAACACGATCACGCGCTTCATGATGACGGCCATCTGGCTCATCATCGCGGCCTGCGCGGCCGCCTCGTCTCCACCTTTCGCGGCTTCAAAGCCCGCCGTGACGGCATCCATTGTCACTGGCAGGGTCATGACCAGTGAGGCGGCCATGTTGAGTATGAACAGGAACAGGAACCAGTACCAGAAGGTCTGGCGGGCATCGCGGCCATAGAACACCAGCAGGTGCTTGAAATGGTATCGAAGCGCCTCGCGCATGCTACGCCGCCCCCTTGCTGCCGGCAGTTAGTACGCGCGTGCTATCAGCACCCGTTCGACTGCCGGATCTCCCGTGAATACACATACCCCGTTGGCAGGGCTTGCGTCCATAGGCACGTTACGCAGCGTTAGCTTGAGCGCCTTGAGCCGCTCGGCGACCTGTTCCAGTGCGGCGCCGGTCGGCTTGGACCATTGCACCTCGACCCAACCGGGGTTCTTGACGCTGTCTTTGAACGCCTGCTCGATCTCCGCGAACGAGGTCACGCCGCGCGTGATGCGCGCATCGCGCTCCTCCCGCGCCGACGCCAGCAGCGATTGCTGCATCGCGTCCAACGCGCCAGGAATCGTCGCCACCGCTTCGTCGATCGAAGGCGCAGAGAAGGCGGGCTTGCCGTTATCCGCCCACAAGGCGTCGCGGCGCAGCAGGCTGACCTTGCCCTCCGCCATATCGCGCTGACCCACCTCGATGATCAGCGGCGCGCCCCTGCGGACCCAGTCCCACCGCTTCGCGGTCGCCTTACCCGGCTTCTTGTCGAGCAGCACACGCACCCGCTCGCCGAGGGCCGACTGCGCTCCGAGCCGCGCGCGCAAATCCTCGCAATACGCCAGCAACGCGGCGTCCCCATCGTCCTCGCGCAGCATGGGCACGATCACCACCTGCCACGGGGCGATCGCCGGCGGCACCTTGAGGCCGTCGTCGTCGCCGTGGACCATGATCACCCCGCCGATCATGCGGGTCGAGGTGCCCCAACTGGTGGTGTGCGCGAACTGCTGGCCGCCCTCGCGGTCCTGGAACTTGATGCCTGCCGCGTGCGCGAAGTTGGTGCCGAGGTAATGGCTGGTGCCGGCCTGCAGCGCCTTGCCATCCTGCATCATCGCCTCGATCGACCAGGTCTCGACTGCGCCGGGGAAGCGCTCGTTCTCGGGCTTCTCGCCCGCGATCACCGGCAGCGCGAGGTCTTCCTCGACGCAGGCGCGGTACATCTCGAGCGCGCGCATCGTCTCGGCGCGGGCGTCCTCGGCGGTCTCGTGTGCGGTGTGGCCTTCCTGCCAGAGGAACTCGCTGGTGCGCAGGAACATGCGCGTGCGCATTTCCCAGCGCACCACGTTGGCCCACTGGTTGGTCAGCAGCGGCAGGTCGCGCCACGACTGCACCCAGCGCGCCATCGCGTCGCCGATGATCGTTTCGGAGGTCGGGCGGACGACCAGCGGCTCTTCGAGCTTCGCCTCCGGATCGGGCATCAACCCGCCCTTGCCGTCGGCGATCAGCCGGTGGTGGGTGACCACCGCCATCTCCTTGGCGAAGCCTTCGACATGCTCGGCCTCCCGCGCGAAATTGCGCAGCGGGATGAACAGCGGGAAATAGCAGTTCTCGACGCCCGCGGCCTTGATCCGCTCGTCCATCAGGCGCTGGATGCGCTCCCAGATGCCGTAGCCCCACGGCTTGATCACCATGCACCCGCGCACGCCGGATTCCTCGGCCATGTCGGCGGCGGAGATGACCTCCTGATACCATGCGGCAAAGTCGTCGGCGCGCTTGACCGACAGGGCGTGGCGGATCTGGGACACGGGAGTAAGCTTTCAATCGGAGTTCGGGGCGCGCCCCGTTAGCGGCGCGCGGCGCTATTTGCCAAGCTCGTCCAGCTTCTTCTGCATCGCCGCCATCTGCGCGCGCAGTTCGCCGAGCTCGTCGCCCTTGGCCGGGCTCGCCGGCTCGGACGGTCGCGCCGCCTCCGGCCGCTTGGGCATCAGTGCATCGGCGGCGGCGCGCATCATCGCGAGGTTGGTCTCGGCCATCTTGGCGAACGGATTGCTGCCGGCGCGCGCGTGCAGCGCCTCGGCGACCTTGGCCTGGTTGTCGCGGAAGTTGGTCATCATCGCTTCGAGATAGGCGGGCATCATCTGCTGCATCGAGTTGCCATACATGCCGATGAGCTGGCGCAGGAAGCTGATCGGCAGCATCTGCTCACCGCCGCTCGACTCTTCCTCCATGATGATCTGGGTCAGGATCGAGTGGGTGATGTCTTCGCCCGTCTTGGCGTCGAGCACTTTGAAGTCGACGCCCTCGCGGGTCATCCGCGACAGGTCGTCTAGCGTGATGTAGCTCGACGACGCAGTGTTATAGAGCCGCCGGTTGGCGTACTTCTTGATGATCGTCGCGCCGTCCGCGCTGTCGTTCCGTTTTGCCATGGCTCGCAACCCTTTCGAGGCGTTGGGGCTTTGCTAGCACCTGCAGCATTCGCAGTGCAACAAATGCTGCGGAAATTTGTGCGCAGCAATCATCGGCGGAAGCGGCGGCCGAGCGTGGTGAGCAGTTCGTACTGCGACAAGCCGCACTGGGCTGAGGCGGTGGGAAGGTTATACGGAACATCCACCCAATCGCCTTCGCGCACTGCGGGTGCGGCGGCGAGATCGACGACGACCATGTCCATCGAGACTTTGCCGAGCAGCGGCAGGTCGGCGCCTTCGGAGCGCAGCGCGCCCTTTCCGCCCCAGCAGCGCAGGAAGCCGTCTGCATAGCCGAGCGACACCACGCCCACACGCATGGGCCCGCGCGCCACGAACGCAGCGTTGTAGCCCACGCCCTCGCCGGCCGCGATCTCGCGCACTTGCAGCAGAGCGGCCCGCGGATGGGCGACCTGGCGGATTTCATTCGCGAGCTCACCGCGCGGAACGCCGCCGTAGAGCGCGAGGCCGGGACGAGTGAGATCGAATGCGTAGTCCGCGCCCAACGCGATCCCGGCGCTGTTCGAGAGGCTGCGGCGCTTGGCCGGGATGGCGGCCGCGATTTCGCGGAAGCGTGCGAGCTGCTGTTCGTTCTGCGCCACGTCTTCGTCCGCCGACGCGAGGTGCGACATCAGCGTCTCGACCTCGAGACCCTGCAAGGCAGGATTGCTCACCGCAGACAGTGGCAAGCCGAGTCGGTTGATGCCGGTATCGAACATCAGGTCGCACGCGCCGCCGCCCGCACTCCGCCAGCGCGCTACTTGCTCGAGGCTGTTGAGCACCGGCCGCACGCCGGTCTCGCGGGCGAAGGCACAGTCGGCGTCCGACATCGGTCCGTGCAGCACGGAAACGCTGCTCGGCGGGACGTGGGCGATGACCTCGGGCACTTCGCTCCAGTGCGCGACGAAGAAATCGCGCGCGCAGGCCTTGGCGAGGATCGGCACGACCTTGCTCGCCCCCAGGCCATAAGCATCGGCCTTGACCGCCGCCCCGGCGCGCGCGCTGCCCGACAGGCGATCGAGCGCGCGCCAGTTATGCGCCAGCGCCTCGGCGTCGAGATCGAGCCGCAGCGTCGGCGGAGGGAGGGCAGTCATGGCCGGTTGGGCGCGACCGGTGGCGGTTCGTCCGAAGCGGCGAAATCGCGCGGCTTGCCACCGGGAATGCCCCACCACGCGACGATCAGGCCGAACGCGACCACGCCCCAGGTGTACCACAGCCCCGCATAGGCATTCCCGGTCGTCGCCACGATGTACCCGGCGATCAGCGGCAGGAACCCGCCGAGATACCCCGCGCCGATGTGATAGGGGATCGACATCGAGCTGTAGCGAATCTGCGGCGGGAACATCTCCGCCAGCAGCGCCGCGACCGAGCCGTAGGTAAGCGCCGACAGCAGCCCGAGGGCCGACAGCAGCGCGATAATCCCGAGAATGTTGCCGAGCGTTGGCGTCTGCTTCGCGAAATCATAGCCCTGTTGTTCGAGCGCACTCTGGAGCGCTGCTTTGCGCGCGGCATCGTCGGCTTGGGGCAGGTCGATGTGTGTGCCGCCGACGTTTAGCTTGGCCCCGGCGGCTGTGGCTTCACCAACGGTATAGGAAACGCCGAGGGCCGTCAGGTCCGCGAGCAGCTTGCCGCAATCGGTTGCCTGCTTGCTGGCGAAGGGGTCATAGGTGCACTGCGCGCCGGTGACGACGACCGGGGTTCGCTCAGCGCTCGCCGCCAGTCCCGGGTTAGCCAGCGCGCCGATGCCCCAGAAGATCGGGAACAGAAGCACGAGCGAGGCTGCCGCGCCGATGATAATCGGCAGCTTGCGGCCCACTTTGTCGGACCACCGCCCGACCAGGAGGTAAAAGCACATCGAGATCGCACCCGCGGCGAGCATGATCCATTCGCTGACCGCCGGATCCATCCGCATCGGCCCCTTGAGGAAGCTCAAGCCGGAGAAGAACGCGGTGTACCAGATCGTCGTCAGCACCCCGGTGATGCCGAACAGCGCGACAAAGATGCGCTTCTTGTTGCCCGGATAGGTGAAGCTCTCGACGAACGGGTTTCTCACCATCTCGCCCGAGGCCTTCATCGCCTGGAACACCGGGCTCTCCGAGAGCTTAAGCCGCATCCACAGGCTAATCGCGAGCAGGATCAGGCTGAGCAGGAACGGCACTCGCCAGCCCCAGGCGTTGAATTCCTCCTCCGGAATGAACGCGCGGCAGGCGATCACCACGATGATCGACAGCACGAACCCGCCGACCACGCTCGCCTGAATAAACGAGGTGAAGAACCCGCGCTTCTCGGGCGGCGCATGCTCGGCGACGTAGACCGCCGCGCCGCCGTATTCACCGCCGAGCGCAAGGCCCTGCAGGATGCGCAGCCCGATCACGATGGCCGGCGCCGCGAGCCCGATCGACGCGGCTCCCGGCACGAGGCCGACGCCCGCAGTGGCGATGCCCATCAACGTGACGGTGACAAGGAAGGTGTACTTGCGTCCCAACCGGTCGCCGAGAAAACCGAACAGGATCGCGCCCAGCGGCCGGAACCCGAAGCCGACCGCGAACCCCGCCCACACCAGCAGCAGCTGCAGCGTCTCGTTATCGGCGGGAAAGAATGCCTTGCCGATCAGCGCGGCGAGCGTGCCGTAGATGAAGAAATCGTACCATTCGAAGATCGTGCCGGCTGAGGAGGCGGCGATCACGAGCCGGATGTCGCTGGCGCTCGGCTCATGAGCCGGCGCGGCGGTGACTGCGGTGGCGCTCATGACGGCGGCGAGGCTCCCTTCCCTTTCCGCCGCGTCTAGCGGGGCGCGGTTTCCTTGGGAAGCGCGGCCAGCGCGGCATTCCACGCCAGCGGGATGGCGCCGTGCCGGCCGGGATAGGCGCGCGCCGGCTCAAGAACCGCGAAGCCGGGCCAGTCCGGCAACGCCCCATCGCCTGCAAGCCAAACCATGATCGCGTCGCGCGCTGCTGCGATATCCTGCCGCGTCCGCCCCGCCGCACCCGCAGCGAACAACGCGGCGGCGGCTTGGCCGATTGCGCAGGCCGTTACGTGCAGCCCGGGGCAATCGATCCGTCCGTTACGATCCACACTCGACGCAAAGTTCACCCGGCTGCCGCACGCTACCGAGCGCGCTTCTCCAGTGAACTGCGCTTCCTCGGAAAACGGCCACTCGGCCAGCGACACCGCAAGCGCGAGCAGATCAGGGGTGTAGAGCGCGGTCCCGCCGCGCCCGTCGGCCACGGTGGTCATTCTCCGCGCAGGTGAATTGATCTGTCCCGCTTCTCGATGCTCGCGTTGCGATCCTCGATCATCTGCACCAGCGCGTCGGCACTGGCGTTCACCAGCGGATAGGTCCGCGCCAGCTTGATCCAGTCGGGTCGCCCGGTCACTCCCCAGGCGGCATCGTAACCCAGCACCAGCAGCGCGAAGGCGCAGGTGACCACGATCGCCCCCTTGATCGCCCCGAACCCGAAGCCGAGCACGCGGTCGATCGGGCCAAGCAGCGACGCGCGCGACTTTTGGCCCAGGTTGCTGGCGATGACCTTCATCCCCGCATAGGGGATCAGCAGCAGGACAGCGAAGGCCAAGGTGGAGGCGCCGGTGGGATTGCCGATCTTGGGCTCGAGCCAGTCGTACAGCGGCGTGTGCAGGTTGTGGATCGCGAGAATCGCGACGCCCCACGCGAGCAGCGACAGCACTTCCTGCACGAACCCCCGCAGGAAGCCGCCGGCCGCCGCCACCGCGACGACAAGAAGAACAATGATGTCGAAACCCGTCATACGATCGAGGCCCCGGTCTATGCGTCGGCCATTACCCGGTCAACGAGATTGGCCAATCGCCGTAGCCCGCGATAGTTAAGTCCGGATGAACCCGGTTCCGCGTCCGCCGGGCCGTACCCGGTGCCGAAGCCGAGCTTGGCCGCTTCGCGCAGGCGCAGTCCGGCATGCGACACGGGGCGGATTTCGCCCGCCAGCGACACTTCGCCGAACCAGATCGCATGGGTTCCCAGCGGCTTGTCCGCCAGCGCAGAGACCAGCGCCGCCGCGACTGCAAGGTCGGCAGCAGGATCGGACAGCCGATAGCCCCCCGCGACGTTGAGATAGACCTCGGCCGAACTGAAATTCAGTCCGCAGCGCGATTCCAGCACCGCAAGCAGCATCGCCAACCGCCCCGAATCCCATCCGACGACCGCGCGCCGCGGGGTGGCGCCCGACTGCAGCCGCACGATCAGCGCCTGGATCTCGACCAGCACCGGCCGCGTGCCTTCCAGCGCCGGGAATACCGCGCTGCCCGCCAGCGGCTCCTCGCGGCCCGAAAGGAACAGCAGCGACGGGTTGGCGACTTCCTCCAGCCCCGCCCCGGCCATCGCGAACACGCCGATCTCGTCGATCGCGCCGAAGCGGTTCTTGAGCGCGCGGAGGATGCGGTACTGGTGGCTGCGCTCACCTTCGAAGCTCATCACCACGTCGACCATGTGCTCGAGCACGCGCGGACCGGCGATGCTGCCATCCTTGGTCACATGCCCGACCAGTACCAGCGCGACGCCGTTCTCCTTGGCGTAGCGGATCAACTCGAACGCGCAGCCGCGGACCTGGCTGACCGTGCCGGGAGCGCCTTCGATGGTGTCGGAGTGCATGGTCTGGATCGAATCGATCACCAGCAGCGCGGGCGGCGCGCCCTGCCCCAGCGTGGTGAGAATATCGCGCACGCCGGTGGCAGCGGCGAGCTTGATTGGCGCGTCGGCCAGTCCCAGCCGCCCCGCGCGCATGCGGACCTGACCCGCTGCCTCTTCGCCGCTGACATAGACGACACTCGCGCCGCGCTTGGCTACCGCACCGGCCGACTGCAGCAGTAAGGTCGATTTGCCGATGCCGGGGTCGCCCCCCATCAGGATCGCCGAGCCGGGCACCAGCCCACCGCCGAGCGCGCGGTCGAACTCGGCCAACCCGCTCGGCAGGCGCACCAGCGGCTCCGACGGAGCATCGAGCCGCTCGAACGCGATCGCCCGCCCCCCAGCAGACAGGTCGTGCTTGAGCGAGAACACGCTCGCAGGCGCATCCTCGACCAGCGTATTCCATTCGGCGCAGTCGGCGCATTGCCCCTGCCAGCGGTGGCTTAACGAGCCACAGGCCTGGCACACGTAACGGCGTTTGGTCTTGACCATCGCCGGGGAACTAACTGGAACATTGAGAGAACGCAATTGCCAAGCGCTGCGGGGCGCGGCAAGCGTGCGGCATGCGCCAGAAGGAACTCCGCATCGCGCTCGTGTGCTACGGCGGGGTCAGCCTGGCGGTGTACATGCACGGGGTGACCAAGGAGCTATGGCACCTCGCCCGTGCGAGCCGCGATTTCCACGGCCATAGCGCGTCGAACAGCGGCGTCAGCGGTATCTATCGCGAATTGCTGGAGATGATCCAGGCACGCCACGATCTGCGGCTGCGCGTCTTGCCCGATATCGTCACCGGCGCCAGCGCGGGCGGGATCAACGCGGTGTTCCTCGCACAGGCGATCCACTCGGGCCACAGCCTCGAGCCGCTGACCGAGATGTGGCTCGACAACGCCGACGTCGACCGCCTGCTCGATCCCGAAGCACGGCCGTGGTCGCGCATGGCCAAGCTGTGGGCGATGCCGCTGGTCTGGTGGCTGCTGCGCCGTCCCGGCAACGCAGTGAGCGAAAGCGTCGCGCCCGAGACGCGCGCGGAGGTGCGGCGGAAGGTCTCGCACCTCGTGCGCGGACGGTGGTTCGAGCCGCCGTTCTCGGGCTACGGCTTCGCCTCGCTGATCTACGAGGCGATGGCGGCGATGGGGAGGACCGAGCCGCAGGCGCCACTGCTGCCGGCGGGACATCCGCTCGACCTGATGGTCACCGCGACCGACTTTCGCGGGTTTCTCTCCTTGCTGCGGCTGCACAGCCCGCCGAGCGTCGAGGAGAGCGAGCATCGCATGCCGATCGCGTTCCGCAGCAAGACCCCGCCTCAAGGCGGTGCCAGCCTTGCCGAACCACTCGAGCTGACCATGGCCGCGCGGGCGACCGCGAGCTTTCCGGGCGCCTTTCCGCCACTGCGATTGGCGGAGATCGATCGGCTCGCCGACCAGCACGGCCGGCCGTGGCACGGGCGCGACGCCTTCGTCGGGCGGATCATGCCGGTCCACGTGCGGCAGGGAAACGAAGCGCACGTTTCGCTGATCGATGGATCGGTGCTGATCAACGCGCCCTTCGGCGCGGCGCGTGCGGCGTTGGCATCCCGGCCTGCCCAGCGCGAGGTCGATCGACGGTTCGTCTACATCGATCCGCGGCCTGACCGGTTCGGCGCGATCGAGCAATCGGTCGACCAGCCGGTCGGCTTCTTCGGGGCGATCTTCGGTTCGCTGTCGACCATTCCGCGCGAGCAGCCGATCCGCGACAATCTGGAGGCACTGGAGAAGCAATCGCGCGAGGCAGTACGGCTCGCGCGGATCGTCACCGCGCTGCGGCCCGAGGTCGAGGGCGCGGTGGAAAAGCTGTTCGGCCTGACGCTGTTCCTCGACAAGCCGACCCCCAAGCGGCTCTCGGCGTGGCGCAACAAGGCGCAGCAGGCAGCCGCCGAACGCGCGGGATACGCTTTCCAGGCTTATGCGCAGGCCAAGGTCGCCGGGATTGTCGAGACTTTGGCGGAGATCATCCTCGCTGCTGCGCCGGAGCTGCTGCTGCCGGACACCGAGGCGATTGTCGCCCGGCTGCGGCGCGAGCTCGACGAGCGCGGCCTGTTCTCGCTGTCCGATCCCGGCGGCGGCATGAGCGAGGGCGCAATCGGCTTCCTGCGCGCGCACGACCTCGCCTTCCGCATTCGCCGGCTGCGCCTCATCGCGCGGCGGCTGTCGATCGACTGGGAAGCCGACGACAGCACCCCGGCGGAAGCGCTCGATGCGGCACGCGAGGCGATCTACGGCATCCTCGCGCTCTATTTCGCGCAGGAAGGCGGCGCGAATCTGGGCGACGGCTTTGCGGTGGTCGCGGGCAAGGTGATGGAGGACCCGGGTGCGGTGCTGAACGCGCTGGCGGCGGAGCGACTGTTGCCCGCGGTCGATGCCGAGGCGGAAAGCAGACTGGCGACCGCACTGGAAGCGATGCCCAAGGAACTGCGGCGGCGGGTGTTGCTGACCTATCTCGGCTTCCCGTTCTACGATGCGGCGACGCTGCCGCTGCTCCAGAACGAAGGACTGACCGAGTTCGACGCGGTCAAGGTCGACCGCATCAGTCCGGAGGACGCGCGCTCGATCCGTTCGGGTGGAACCCGCGCGACCTTGCGCGGGACCGAGTTCTACAACTTCGGCGCCTTCTTCAGCCGGGCCTACCGTGAGAACGATTACCTGTGGGGCCGCCTCCACGGCGCGGAGCGGATGATCGACCTCGTCGCCTCAACCGTCGAAGGATTCGCCGAGGGCGAGATGGCGGCCTTCAAGCGACGGGCATTCCTGGCGATTTTGGACGAAGAGAAAAACCGCTGCACCGCCGATCCCGGCCTGGTCGAGGGAATCCGGCGCGAGGTCGAGCGACCCGCTTAACCCCCGAACGCGCTCTTCAATTTCTCAAAGAACCCGCGGCTTTCCGGGCATTCGTCGCCGGTCTCGGTTTCGCGGAACTGCTGGAGAATCTCGCGCTGCGCCTTGGTGAGCTTGGTCGGCGTCTCGACCACGATCTCGACCACCATGTCGCCCCGCCCGCGCCCTTGCAGCACCGGCATGCCGCCGCCGCGCACGCGGAGTTGCTTGCCCGACTGAATGCCCGCCGGGATGCTGACCTGGTGGCTCTCGCCGCCGAGATCGGGGATTTCGATCGTGTCGCCGAGCGCGGCGGTGGTGAAGCTGATCGGCACGCGGGTGATCAGCGTCGTGCCCTCGCGCTGGAACACCGGGTGCGGGCGCACGTGGACGAAGATGTAGAGATCGCCCGGAGGCGCGCCGCGCGGGCCGGCCTCGCCCTTGCCGGACAGCCGGATGCGGGTGCCGGTATCGACGCCCGGCGGAATCTCAACCTCGAGTTTCTGGGGACGATCGACCCGCCCTTCCCCGCCACACGAGCGGCACGGGTTCTCGATCACCTGGCCGGCGCCGTGGCAGTTGGGGCACGGCCGCTCGACCACGAAGAAGCCCTGCTTGGCGCGGACCTTGCCGTGGCCCGAGCACAGGTTGCAGCGCCGCGCTTCAGTCCCGGGCGTCGCGCCGGAGCCGTGGCAAGTGTCGCACGCCTGGCTGACCTCGATCTCGATCTCACGCGTCTGCCCGTCGTAGGCCTCGTCGAGCGACACCTCCATGTCGTAGCGCAAGTCCGCCCCGCGCCGCGCCTGCTGCCGGCCGCCGCCGCCGAACGCGCTGCCGAAGATCGTTTCGAAGATATCGCCGATGTCGCCGAAGTCGGCGCCGGGATGACCGCCCCCGCCACCGCCGTTCTGGAACGCAGCGTGGCCGTAGCGGTCGTACGCGGCGCGCTTCTGCGGATCCTTGAGGCAGTCATAGGCGACCGAGATCGCCTTGAACTTGGCCTCGTTGTCCTTGCACCCGCCGTTGCGGTCGGGGTGATACTCCATCGCGAGCTTGCGGTAGGCGCTCTTGATCGTCCGGTCGTCCGCCGTCCGCTCGACCCCGAGCACCTCGTAGAAATCCATTTCGGTCGACATCATATGGCCCCGCCCGGATACCTAACCGCCACCGGCGCGCGGTGCACCGGTGGCGGCCTCAGTATCCATCACATGATCAACCTTTGGCGTCTTCGTCGACTTCGGAGAATTCGGCGTCGACCACCTCTTCCTCCGATCCGCCTTCGGAGCCGCCGGCAGCGGCGTCGCGCTCGGGCTGAGCGGACGCCTGTTCCTGGCTGTAGATCGCCTGGCCCATCTTCATCGCAACTTCGGTCAGCGCCTGCGCCTTGGCGGTGATCGCTTCGACATCGTCGCCTTCCAGCGCGGTCTTGGTCTCGGCGATCGCTGCCTCGACTTCGCCCTTGAGGCCCGCGTCGATCTTCTCGCCGTGCTCCTTGAGCTGCTGCTCGGTTGCGTGCACCAGGCTATCGGCCTGGTTGCGCGCTTCGGCCGAGGCGCGGCGCTTCTTGTCCTCTTCGGCGAACTTCTCGGCGTCCTGCACCATCTGGTCGATGTCGGCGTCCGACAGACCACCCGAGGCCTGGATGCGGATCTGCTGCTCCTTGCCGGTGCCCTTGTCCTTGGCCGACACGTTGACGATGCCGTTGGCGTCGATGTCGAAGGTGACCTCGATCTGCGGCACGCCGCGCGGCGCCGGGGGGATGCCGACGAGGTCGAACTGGCCGAGCAGCTTGTTGTCCTGCGCCATCTCGCGCTCGCCCTGGAAGACGCGGATGGTCACCGCGTTCTGATTGTCCTCGGCGGTCGAGTAGGTCTGGCTCTTCTTGGTCGGGATCGTGGTGTTGCGGTCGATCATGCGGGTCATGATGCCGCCCAGCGTCTCGATGCCGAGCGACAGCGGAGTCACGTCGAGCAGCAGCACGTCCTTGACGTCGCCCTGCAGCACGCCCGCCTGGATCGCCGCGCCCATGGCGACGACCTCGTCCGGGTTCACGCCGGTGTGCGGTTCCTTGCCGAAGAACTCCTTCACGAACTCGCGCACGCGCGGCATGCGGGTCATGCCGCCGACCAGCACGACATCGTCGATGTCGCTGGCCTTGAGGCCGGCGTCGGCGAGCGCCTTCTTCATCGGCTCCTTGGTCCGCTCGATCAGCGGCGCGACCAGCTTCTCGAGGTCGGCGCGGGTGATCGTCTCCACGAGGTGCAGCGGGGTGGTGCTGCCGCCTTCCATGCGCGCGGTGATGAAGGGGAGGTTGATCTCGGTGGTCTGCGCGCTCGACAGCTCGATCTTGGCCTTCTCGGCGGCTTCCTTCAGCCGCTGGAGGGCGAGCTTGTCGGTGCGGAGATCCATGTTCTCCTTCTTCTTGAACTGGTCCGCGAGGTACTCGACGATCGCGGTGTCGAAGTCTTCACCGCCCAGGAACGTGTCGCCGTTGGTGCTCTTCACCTCGAACACGCCGTCGCCGATCTCGAGGATCGAAACGTCGAAGGTGCCGCCGCCAAGGTCGTAGACCGCGATGGTCTTGCCGTCGTTCTTCTCAAGGCCATAGGCGAGCGCGGCCGCGGTTGGCTCGTTGATGATGCGCAGCACTTCGAGGCCCGCGATCTGGCCGGCGTCCTTGGTCGCCTGGCGCTGCGCGTCGTTGAAGTACGCGGGGACGGTGATCACCGCCTGCGTGACCTTCTCGCCGAGATAGCTCTCGGCGGTTTCCTTCATCTTTTGGAGCGTGAAGGCGGAAATCTGGCTGGGCGAATAGTCCTGACCACCGGCCTGGACCCAGGCATCGCCGTTCTTGCCCTTGACGATGTGATAGGGGACGAGCTCGGTGTCCTTCTTAGTCACCGGATCGTCGAAGCGGCGGCCGATCAGGCGCTTCACCGCGAAGATCGTGTTGTCGCCGTTGGTTACCGCCTGGCGCTTCGCCGGCTGGCCGATCAGCCGCTCACCGTCCTTGGTGAAGGCGACGATCGACGGCGTGGTGCGCGCGCCTTCCGAATTCTCGATCACCTTGGGCTTGCCGCCGTCCATCACGGCGACGCAGGAGTTGGTGGTGCCGAGGTCGATACCGATAACTTTGGCCATGGTTTCCCTATTCATTCTCTAGCGTTGGACACCGCCTTTTCGGCCTCCCGCATTCGCGGCAAGGCCATTCGGCAGCTCGAATAATGCGGGCGATATAGGAGCGCTTTCGCTTGGCACAAGATATCGGCCGCGCTACCCACATTGCCGTTATCCGGGGGAGGAAATACCGATGAAAGCCAAGCTGTTCGCCGCTGCAATCCTGGGCGCCACGCTCGCCCTTTCCGCCTGCGGTGAAAGCCCCGAACAACCGGCAGCGCAGCAGACCACCGGCATTCCGGGAATGAAGATCTCCAACGCGCGGATGGTGCTGGCGCCGGTGCCCGGCAATCCGGCCGCGATCTACTTCGACCTAGCCTATGACGGCGACCAGGCACTCGCCCTCAACCGGGCCGAGGTGAAGGGCGCGAAGAGCGCGATGTTCCACGACTACGGCGAATACGACTTCAAGGTGCAGATGATGGAGATGCTGCCCGTCCCGCTCAAGAAGGGCGACAAGCTGGAGTTCAAGCCGGGCGGCAAGCACCTGATGGCAATGGACGTGTCACCCGATCTCAAGCCCGGCGGCACGACCGAGGCGACGGTCATCGTTTCGGGCGGCGCCCGGCAGACCTTCCCGGTGGAAATCCGTGCTGCCGGGGACGAGCGCTGAGTCAAAAGACCGACGAACTCGGCCTGGAAACCCACTCGGCGCTGGCCTGCCCGGCCGGCGGCGAGCGGCGCCTGACCGAAGGCGAGATCGCGCTGGCTAAGGCCGTGTTCGGCACCGCGATCGACTACGCCAAGGTCACTATCCGGCGGCGCAAGTTCTTCCCCTTCCAGCCGCGCCAGACCACGATGGCGCCGCGCGGGCACCTGCACTTCCACCCCGGCGGCACCAGCTATTGCGACGATTTCGCCGCCGCGAGCCGCATCGCGCAGGGCCTTTTCATCCACGAAATGACCCACGTGTGGCAGACCCAGACCCTCGGCGACTGGTACCTGCTGCTGCACCGCCACCCGTTCTGCCGCTACGATTACAGCCTCAAGCCCGGCTGGAGCCTCGAACGCTACGGCATCGAGCAGCAGGCGCAGATCGTGAAGCACGCCTTCTGGCTCCGGAACGGCGTCGCGGTGGCGGGCGTATCGGACGTCGGCGCCTACGACCTGCTCGTCAGGTTTCCGGGGACGACGTAGCGTCAGGCGCTTGAGCCAACCGGTTTCGCTTGATACTTGTTGGCCATCGATCCGGGCGGCCCAACCCGCGCCCGGCATACGGTGCAACCCATGGAGCTTAAAGACTACGGCATGTCGCGCGAGCGCGGCTTCCTTTCGCATTACGAAATTGACGAGATCGCCCTTCCCTCGCTGTTCGACGAGGTGAAGGAGGCCGCCGGCAACCTCTCCGGCCTGCTTTCGACCGGCCGCGTCCGCCACTGGCTGGACCAGCTTGCCGATCCGGGACTCGAGGACTGGGCGCGCGAGGCCGCGGAGGAAGAAGTCCGCACCGCGATGGTCCACTACAGCTTCCTGGTGCAGGCCTACGTCTGGGGCGAGCCGCTGCCGCCTGCTCACCTGCCCGCCAACCTTGCCCGGCCGATGGTGGCGGTTGCCGACCGGCTCGGCCAGGCGCCTCTCCTGCCCTACTCCGCCTACGTGCTCGACAACTGGGCGCGGCTCGACAAGTCGGGGCCCATCACTCTCGAGAACATGTACATGGTCCAGAACTTCCTCGGCGGCGCCGACGAGAACTGGTTCGTGATGATCCATGTCGCGATCGAAGCGGAAGCCGGCGTGCTGCTCGATAACGCGGCGAAACTGGTCACCGTCGCGCAGCAGGGCGACGCGGCCGAGGCCGAGCGCCTACTGGTCGAGATGGATGCCGCGTGGGAGCGGATCTACGGCCACTTCGGCCGCATGACCGAACAGTGCGATCCCTACATCTACTTCCACCGCGTGCGTCCCTACATCCACGGCTGGGCCAACAACCCGGCGCTCGGCGACGGGCTGATCTACGACGGGGTCGACCGCTTCGAGCGCAAGCCGCAGGCCTATCGTGGGCAGACCGGTTCGCAGTCGAGCATCGTCCCGTCGATGGACGCACTGTTCCAGGTCGGCCACTCGGACGATCCGCTGCGCCAGTTCCTCGACGAGCTGCACCACTACCGCCCCGTACCGCACCGCCGCTTCATCGAGGATCTCGCCGCCCAATCGACCCTGCGCGGGTTCGTGTCCGGCTCCGGCTCGCAGTCGCTGAAGGACGCGTTCAACGCCTGCCTCGAGCAGACCGCCCGCTTCCGCACCCGCCACCTCGAATACGCGGCGAGCTACATCAACAAGCAGGCCGGCAGCATCGCGGGCAACGACCCCGACGTCGGCACCGGCGGCACGCCGTTCATGAAGTACTTGAAAAAGCACCGCGACGAGAACCGCGCGCAGTTGGTGACCTGACGCGGCCGGGACCCCCGATGCGCGTTCGCGCATTGGGGGCCCATGGCATCGGGCAGCAAGCTGGTCCTCTACGCGGCGCTCGCCGGCAACCTGGCGATCGCGGCGACCAAGTTCGCGGCGGCGGCGATCGCGGGCAGCTCGGCGATGCTGACCGAGGGCATCCACTCGCTGGTCGACACCTGCAATCAGGGTCTGCTGCTCTACGGACGCCATCGCGCCGACCTGCCGCCGGACGAGCGGCATCCACTCGGGCATGGCCGCGAGCTGTATTTCTGGGCCTTTGTGGTCGCGCTGCTGATCTTCACCACCGGCGCGGGGGCGTCGGTGTACGAGGGCATCGTCCACATCCGGCATCCCGAGACGATCGAGAAGCCGTGGATCAACTTCCTCGTGCTCGGCCTCGCGTTCGTGTTCGAGGGCGCCTCGCTCATGGTCGCCATCCGCGAGTTTCGCCACACCAAGGACCCCGCTGTCGGCTGGTGGCGAGCGCTACGCGACAGCAAGGACCCGGCCGTGTTCGTGGTGCTGATGGAAGACAGCGCGGCGCTAGCCGGGCTCGTCATCGCGGCGATCTTCATCGGCCTCGCGGTCGCGACCGGCAATCCGCTGTGGGATGGCCTCGGTTCGATCGTGATCGGAGCACTGCTGATCGGCGTCGCGATCCTACTCGCGGTCGAATCCAAGAAGCTGCTGATCGGCGAACGCGCCCGGCCCGAACTGCAGCGCTATCTGTCAGAGGTCGCCAAATCGACGCCGGGCGTCTGCCTCGTCAACGAGGTCATCACGGTGCACATGGCGCCCGAGGACGTGATCGCTACGCTAAGCCTCGACTTCGAGGACGACCTGCCGCTGAGCGAAGTCGAGAAGGCAGCCGACGCGATCGAGAGCGCCGTCAAGGCGCGCTATCCCGAGGTCCGCCGACTATTCATTCGACCGCAGTCGCGCGTCGCGGCGAGTGCGGAGCGCGATGCGCTCCACCTCGTCGGCGCGACCGCGGATTATTAGGGCTTCTTTGAGACCGCCACCATCGCCGGGCGCAACAGTCGGTCCTTGATCATCCACCCGCTCTGCATTTCCTGCACGACCGTGCCAGCCTCATGTTCGTCGCTAGGCACCTCGAGCATCGCCTGGTGCTGGTTCGGATCGAGCGGCAGGCCGGTCGAGGCGACGCGGGTGATGCCGTGCTGGGCGAAGACCTTCTCGACCTCGCGTTGGGTCGCCTCGACCCCGGTGACGAGCGCCTTCATCCGCGGATCGTCGTGGAGGTCGGCCGGGATCGCGTCGATCGCGCGGACGAGGTTGTCATAAACCGACAGGATGTCGCGCGCGAAGCCGGTCGCGGCATAGGCGCGTGCGTCGGCAACGTCCTTTTCCATCCGCCGGCGGACGTTCTGCGTCTCGGCCTTGGCGTAGAGCGTTTCCTGCTTCGCCTGTTCCAGGTCGCTCCGCAGCGAATCGAGCGCTTCATTGACTTCCGTTTGCTGTTCGCGGGCGTCCTCGGCCTCGTCGATCATGTCGGCGGGCACGCCATCCAATTCCTTGGCAACGGCTTCGTCTTGGGTGCGCGAATCTTGGTCGTCGATCATTGTTTTTGCGTCGCTATCCGATGAGTTTGCCCAACGAGCGGGCCGTGAAATCAACCATGGGGACAACCCGCGCGTAATTCAACCGCGTGGGCCCGATCACCCCGACCACGCCGACCACCCTGCCCTCCCGATCGCGATAGGGCGAAGCGATCACCGACGAGCCGGAGAGCGCGAACAGCCGGTTCTCGCTGCCGATGAAGATGCGTGTGGCCTCGGCCTCGCGCGCGGCGTCGAGCAGGCCGGCGACCTCCTGCTTGTTCTCCAGATCGTCGAGCAGCTGGCGCACCCGTTCGATATCGCCGAGCGCGGTCTCGTCGAGCAGGTTCGCCGCACCGCGCACGATCAACACCGGGCGGCGTGCGGCATCTTCGCTCCACACGGCGAGCCCGCGCTCGACAAGGTCGCGGCTGGCGGCGTCGAGCTGGCTGCGACCGGTCGCGAGTTCGGCCCGCATTGCCGTGGCGGCTTCGCCTAAGGTCCGTCCCGCGAGGCGCGCGGTGATAAAATTCCCCGCCTGTTCGAGCGCCGAAGCGCTGGCGGGCGCGCCGAGTTCGATCACCCGGTTCTCGATCCCGCCGTCCTCTCCAACCAGCACCGCGAGCGCGCGAGTTACACTGAGTGGAACGAGAGTGAGTTGCGCGAGGCGCGGTTCCTTCCGCGGCACCATGACCATGCCGGCCGCGCCTGAGATGTCGGACAACAAGGCGCTGGTCGCCTCCAGCGCTGCCTCGATCGGACCCGGCGCGGCGAGACGTTTTTCGATCGCCTGCCGCTCCTGGGCGGTCGGTTCGGCGACTTGCATCATGCCGTCGACGAACAGCCGCAGGCCGCTCTCGGTCGGCAGGCGGCCGGCGCTGGTGTGCGGCGCGGCGAGGAGGCCGAGCCCCTCCAACTCAGCGAGTACCGAGCGGATCGAGGCGGGCGACAAATTGAGCGCTCGGTCGCCCGCCAACGTCTTCGACCCCACCGGCTGTCCGCTCGCGATGTATCCCTCCACTACCAGGCGGAAGATATCGCGCGCGCGGGTGCTGAGTTCGGTGACGGGCGGCGTCGGCATGCCGGCCTATCTAGAGCCTGTCCTTGCAGCCTCAAGGGCGAAGCGCCTAACGCGCCTGCGACGACTCACCCAAAGGACAGATCATGCGACCATCCGGCCGCGCGCCCGACGAGATGCGCGCCATCACCATCGACACCGGGTTCACCGTGCACGCCGAGGGTAGCTGCCTGGTCAGCTTCGGCGACACTAAAGTCATTTGCACCGCCAGCGTGGAGGAGCGCGTGCCGCCGTTCCTGCGCGGCAAGGGTCAGGGATGGGTCACCGCCGAATACTCGATGCTCCCACGCGCCACGCATACCCGCGGCCAGCGCGAAGCGGCCAAGGGTAAGCAGAGCGGTCGCACGCAGGAAATCCAGCGCCTGATCGGACGCTCGCTGCGCTCGGTGGTCAACATGAACAAGCTGGGCGAGCGGCAGATCGTGCTCGATTGCGACGTGATCCAGGCCGACGGCGGCACCCGCACAGCGTCGATCAGCGGCGCGTGGGTCGCGCTGCGCTTAGCGGTCGATGGCCTGATCAAGAAGGGCCTGCTGACCGAGGACCCGATCGAGGCTAAGGTCGCCGCGATCAGCTGCGGCATTCACCAGGGCACCCCGGTGCTCGACCTCGACTACCTCGAGGATAGCGCGGCCGATGCCGACGCCAACTTCGTGCTGATCGAAGGCGGCAAGATCGCCGAAGTCCAGGCGACCGCCGAGGGTGCGACCTACGATGAGGAAGGCCTGCTGCGCCTGCTCCGCCTCGCCCAGATCGGCTGCGCGCAGATCTTCCGCGCGCAGGAGAGCGCCACGCGATGACCCGCCGGATCGGCTCCGGCACACTGGTCATCGCGACGCACAACGCGGGCAAGCTGAAAGAGATCGGCGCGCTGCTCGAGCCTTACGGGGTCAAGTGCATCTCGGCCGGGTCGCTCGGGCTGCCCGAGCCGGCCGAGACCGGCACGACCTTCGTCCAGAACGCGCTGATCAAGGCGCGCGCGGCGGCCGAGGCATCGGGCCTCGCGGCGCTCGCCGACGACAGCGGGCTGTCAGTTGCTGCGCTCGACGGGCGGCCGGGCGTTTACACCGCCGACTGGGCGGAACGGCAGTGGTTCGAGGGCGATCCGGGCCGCGATTGGTACATGGCAATGGGCAAGGTCGAAGGTCTGCTGCAGGCCAAGGGCCCCGAGACGCCGCGCGATGCGTGGTTCAGCTGCGTCCTCGCCCTTGCCTGGCCGGACGGCGACACCGAGGTTTACGAAGGCCGCGCCGACGGTACCCTCACCTGGCCGCCGCGCGGGACGATGGGTTTCGGCTACGATCCGGTGTTCGTGCCCCAGGGCCTCGAAATGACCTTCGCCGAGCTCGATCCGGAGGAAAAGCACCGCATCAGCCACCGCGCCGATGCGTTCGCCAAGCTCGTCGCCGAGCAGTTCGGCCGCTAGCCGATCTTCTCGCCGTAGATATTGCCCGCCGGGGCGTAGCGGCACACGAGCACGTCGTTGCCCTGCCCCTTTGCCACCGCGCAGCCGACCTCCTGGGTCGTCGGCCAGATAAGCTGGGTGTAGTGGCCGACATCGGCCCATTTCCCGGTGCGGCTCACTTGCGGGAACGTACCCGCGCGAAACTTGTCGCGCTCCGACACAAAGCCCCCGATCATGTCCTCGGCGCTGAAGTATCCAGCCGAGCCCATCCACAGGTTCTCGCCCATCCCGCGGCGCACATCGGCGCTGGCATGTTCGAGACGACCCTTCCGGGCGAGCGCTTCGGCCCAGGTATCGGCGTCCTTGGCGAGCGCGCTCGACCACCGCAGCGGCGCGGCGCCCGTGCGCTCTCGCTCCGCATTGTGCGCAGCGAGCAGGCGCGCGGCAAAGCTGTTGCCGCGGTCCTGCCCCTCGGCTGACTGCGACAATCCTGCGACACCCACAATGGCAAGACCCGCGACGAGCGCGGGAACGATCCGGTCCAACCCCATGGCCAGTGTGCTATCCTGCAGCGAGTTAACCGATTCTGAAGGACGACATGGCGCGCGCGCTTTACATCCACTGGCCGTTCTGCGCGCGCAAATGCCCGTATTGCGACTTCAACAGCCATGTTCGCGCGAGCGTCGATCACGCGGCGTGGCAGCAGGCGCTGACCGCCGACATGCGGCACGAAGCCGAACGCGCCGGGGGCGAGACGCTGGAGTCTGTGTTCTTCGGCGGCGGCACCCCGAGCCTGATGCCGCCTGCGCTGGTCGAGGCCCTGCTGACTGAAGCGGAACGCCTGTGGGGCTTTGCAGCGGACATCGAGATCACGCTCGAGGCCAATCCCTCCTCGGTCGAGGCTGAGCGCTTCGCCGGCATCGCCGCGGCTGGGGTCAACCGCGTCTCGCTCGGCTTGCAGGCGCTCGACGACCAGGCGCTGAAATTTCTTGGCCGGCTGCACAACGCCGCCGAAGGCCTGGCCGCGCTCAAGACGGCGCAAGGCGTGTTCGAGCGCGTCAACGCCGACTTGATCTACGCGCGCCCGAGCCAGACTGAGGAGGACTGGCGGGCGGAGTTGTCGCGCGCGCTGGACCTCGGCACGGGCCATCTTTCGCTTTACCAGCTGACGATCGAACCCGGCACCCGCTTCGCGACCGACGTCCGGATCGGCGCCTTCGCGCCGCTGGCGGACGATCCCGCGGCGGACCTATTCGTCCTGACGCGTGAACTGACCGCCGCGGCCGGGCTGCCGGCGTACGAAATCTCCAACCACGCGCGGCCGGGCGAAGAGAGCCGGCACAATCTCGCCTATTGGCGGTACCAGGACTACGTCGGGATCGGCCCCGGAGCCCACGGCCGCCGCGGCGGCCGCGCGACCGTGCGGCACAAGAAGCCCGAAAATTGGCTCAGCGCCGTGGCTGAGCACGGTCATGGGGTAGCCGAGGAACGCGTGCTGGCGCGACCGGAGCAGGCCTCCGAAGCGCTCCTGATGGGTCTGCGTCTCGCGGAAGGAGTCGACCTTGCCGAGCTCAGGACGCGTTTCGGTATCGCGGCGAACGGGCTGATCGACCGTGAACGTCTTTGCTTTCACGCCTCGCTGAGACTCGTGCGCGAAGAAGGTTCGCGGATCGCGATCACCGATGCCGGAATGCCATTGCTCGATGCCTTGCTCGGCGAACTGGTTGCCGGCGACCTCGTGACCGCATGAGCAAGGCCGACCTGCTAGAAAAGTGGGGCGATCATCTGCGTAATGCGCGCCGCCGCTCGCCGCACACGGTGCGGGCGTATCTCGCGACAGCCGGCCGACTGATCGACGCCAATCAACTCGAAACCTGGGCTGAGGTCGCCGCGCTCGATGCGGCCGCGCTGCGGCGACAGCTCGCATTGCGGCGCGCAGACGGCCTTGCCAATACCTCGGCAGCGCGCGAACTGTCGGCGCTGAAGACCTTTATCGCCTTCGCGCGGGGGCAGACGGGCGGCGACACCACCGCGCCTCGGCTGCGCGGCCCACGCATCAAGAAGGGCCTGCCCCGCCCTGTCACACCCGACGAAGCCGTCAACCTAGCCGAACTGGTGGGTGGCAACGCCGCGGAAGACTGGATCGGCGAGCGTGATCGGGCGGTGCTGCTGCTGATGTACGGCGCGGGCTTGCGCATTGCCGAAGCGTTGTCGCTGACCGGCGGCGATCTCCCTCTCGGCGAGACGCTGACCGTGACCGGCAAAGGCGGAAAACAGCGCGTGGTTCCGCTGATCCCGCTCGTCCGTGACGGGGTCGCGGCCTATGCGCGTCGCTGTCCTTGGCCGCTCACCAAAGATGCGCCGTTGTTCCGTGGCGCGAAGGGCGGGCCCCTGGGGCAGGGGATGGTGCAAAAGGCGATGGCCAGCGCCCGGGTCGCGCTCGGCCTGCCTGCCACCGCCACGCCGCATGCCCTGCGCCACAGCTTCGCAACGCACTTGCTAAGCGCCGGGGCCGATCTTCGCTCGCTGCAGGAGTTGCTTGGCCACGCGAGCCTTGGCTCGACCCAAATCTACACGCGTGTGGACGCGGCGACGATGCTCGACACCTATCGCAAGGCGCATCCGCGCGGACGCTAGTCCGGCGAGACCCTCGGCTTCCAAGTCAGCACGCGCCACACGTATCCTGCGAGTGCGAGTACGACCAGGCCGAGGATTACCCAGCCCATGACGTGCTCGTATTCCTTGAGATAGCGCGCAAGGACGGTTCCGCCGAGGATAAGCAGAGCGTTCCACACTGCCGAGCCTGCAAAAGTGAAGGCGAGAAACTTCCACACGTTCATGTGGGCAAGCCCCGCGGGGAGCGAGATCAGCGTGCGCATGAATGGGCTGAAGCGGAGGGCGAATACGACCCACTGGCCGTGGCTGCGGAAGAACCGCGAGGCGGCTTCCATGTGCTCGAAGTCGATCGTCAGCCAGCGCCCCCAGCGGTCGATGAAAGGCCTCGTCCGCTCGTAGCCCCAGCGGTCGCCGATCCAGTACCAGGCGTAGTTGCCCGCGACGGTGCCCAGCGTGCCGGCAACCATCAGCGGCCAGAACGTCATGTCGCCGCGCGCGACGAGCACGCCACCTATGCCCATGATCACCTCGGACGGGATCGGGGGGAACACGTTCTCCAGCACCATCAGCACGAAGATGCCGAAGTACCCTCCCCGCGCGATCGCCTCGATGATGAGCCCGTGCATTGGCGATCAACGGGCCGGAGCCCGATTGGTTCAGCGGCCGACCCGCTCCTCTATCGCATCCCAGATGCGGGCCGCCGTGTCGGTGCCGTTGAAGCGGTCGATGGCGACGATGCCGGTGGGACTGGTGACGTTGATCTCGGTCAGCCACTTGCCGCCGATCACGTCGATGCCGACGAAGATCAGGCCAAGCTCCTTGAGGCGCGGGCCCATCGCGGCGCAGATTTCCTCCTCGCGCGGCGTGAGCGTGGTCGCCTCGGCGCTGCCGCCGACCGCGAGGTTGGAGCGGAATTCGCCCTCGCCCGGCTTGCGGTTGATCGCACCGGCCACCTCGCCGTCGACCAGCACGATGCGCTTGTCGCCATCCGCCACCTCGGGGAGGAAGGGCTGGACCATGTGCGGTTCGGGCCAGGTCTGGTTGAATACCTCGAAAAGGGCGGAAAGGTTGTCGCCGCCCTCCGGCACGCGGAAGATCGCCTTGCCGCCGTTGCCGTGGATCGGCTTGACCACGACCGACCCCTGCTGGCGCTGGAAGGCGCGAACCTCGTCGACCGAGCGCGTGACCAACGTCGGCGGCATGAACTGCCGGTAATCGAGCACCATCACCTTTTCGGGCGCATTGCGGACGCTGACCGGGTTGTTCACCACCAGCGTCTCGTCGGCGATCCGCTCGAGCAGGTGGGTCGCGGTGATGTAGCCCATGTGGAACGGCGGGTCCTGCCGCATGAGCACCACGTCGATGTCGCGGCCCAGATCGAGACGGCGAGGTTCGCCGACGCTGAAGTGATCGCCGGAGACTGGCTGTACTCGCACTGGCCGCGCGTGGGCGATCAGGCGATCGTCCGCATCAAGGGTCAGATCGCCCACGTCGTAGTGGAACAGCTCATGGCCGCGCGCCTGCGCGCTCAGCATCAGGGCGAAGCTGGAATCGCCCACGATGTTGATGCTTTCGAGCGGGTCCATCTGGACCGCGACGCGCAGGCTCATGCTTGTTCCTTCTAGGGCTGCCAGGCGTTGACGATGTGCTGCGGCAGGCGGCCGGGCGCAAGCAGGATCACGTCGATCCGCATGTCCTCACCGTCGGTCGCGTATTCATGAGCGACCGCCTCCACCGCCGCCGCAACCCGTCGCAGTCGGTATTCGTCGACCGCGAGGCCGAGTTCCTCGGCCCGCTTGCGCCACTTCACCTCGACGAACGCAATCGTGCCGCTGCGCCGGGCAATCAGATCAATCTCGCCGAGCGGAGTCTTGCGGCGGCGCGCGAGGATGAACCACCCCTTGGCGCGCAGGAACAATTCGGCGGCCAGTTCGCCCTTGCGGCCCGCCTGTTCAGCCCGCTGGCGCTTCATGCGCGCATTTCGAGCGCGCGGGCGTAGAGGTCTTTGCGGTCGAGCCCGGTCACCTTGGCGACCTGCGCCGCGGCCTGCGACGCTTTCATAGTCTGCAGCGCTTCTGCCAGCAGTTGGTCGGCGTCGGCGGCGTCGGCGACGCGCTCGGCCGGTGGCGCTACCAGCAGGACGATCTCGCCTTTGGGCGGATGCGCCTCGTAGTGCGCGATCAGTTCCGCAGGCGAGCCGGTGCGGCATTCCTCGTAGAGCTTGGTCAACTCGCGCGCGACTGCCACTTCGCGGTCCGGCAGCGCCTCTCCGATCGCCGCGAGCGCCTTGGTGAGGCGGGGCGCGGTTTCGTAGAACACGAGCGTGGCGGGCACCGGGGCGAGTTCGGTCAGAGCCTCGAGCCGCGCCTTGTCTTTCACCGGCAAGAACCCCGCGAACAGAAAGCGGTCATTGGGCAGCCCTGAGAGAGTCAGTCCCGCCACCGCCGCACACGGCCCCGGAATCGTAGTGACCGTGACGCCAGCCTCGCGCGCTTCGCGAACCAGCCGATATCCCGGATCGGATACGAGCGGCGTCCCGGCATCGCTAACCAGGGCCACCGCGCGATCATGCATCGACGCTACAAGGCGCGCGCGGTCCTTGTCACTCGCGTGGTCATCGTAGCGCCACAGCGGCTTGGACGCGCCGAGGTGCTTCATCAGCTTGCCGGTGACGCGGGTGTCCTCGCACGCGACCGCATCGCAGGCCCGCAAGACCTCAGCAGCTCTCAGCGTGATGTCGCCGAGATTGCCAATCGGCGTCGCCACGATGTAGAGGCCGGGCTTTAGAGTTGCAGGCGTTTGGTGGGACACGGCCGGCCTCATGAACCAGCGACGCGGGGAGCGGCAAGCATGAACCTTGGAAACTTCGACCGCCGCAAGCTGATCGCGGTCGGCGGCGCGATGCTGCTGGCGGGCTGTAAGCTGATCCCGGGCGGCGGCGCGGCCTCGACCGGGCCGGAGCCTACACCCACTCCTACCCCTAGCGCGGTCGAGACAGGGCTGCCGACCGACACTGCGCGCCACCGCGTCGCGTTGCTGGTGCCGATGTCGGGCGCGAACGGTGCGGTCGGCCAGTCGATCGCCAATGCGACCACCATGGCGCTGCTCGATACCAATGCCGACAACCTGCGCATCACCACCTACGACACCACCGGCGGTGCCCGCGCGGCCGCGCAGCGAGCGGTGGCGGAAGGCAACAAGCTCATCCTCGGCCCGCTGATGTCGGAAGAAGTCGGCCAGGTGCTTGCCGAGGCGCGTCCCGCCAACGTACCGCTGATTACCTTTTCCAACGACAGCGCTGTCGCCGGTCCCGACGTGTTCGTGATGGGCCAGGCACCCGAACAATCGATCCAGCGCACTGTCGATTATGCCCGTGCGCATGGCTCGACGCGGTTCGCCGCGATCGTGCCCGAAGGCGAATACGGCCAGCGCGCGGCGGCCGCTTTCCGCGCATCGGTGGTCACCGCGGGGGGCACGGTGGGCGACGTCGAGACGTATGCGCGCGGCAACACCTCGATCGTGAGCGCGGCGACGCGGCTCGCGGCCAAGGGCGGATATGACACCGTGCTTATCGCAGAGGGCTCGCGACTTGCCGCGCAGGCGGCAGCCGCGCTCAAGCCGCGCGGTGCCGGCGCGGTGCAGTTGCTGGGCACCGAGCTGTGGAGCGGCGAGAGCGACGTGACCCGCTCCGCGGGCCTGCGCGGAGCATGGTTCTCGGCGATGTCGGACGGTCGCTTCAAGCGCTTCTCCGACAGCTACAAGACGCGCTTCGGAGCGCAGCCTTACCGAGTTTCGACGCTCGGCTACGACGGGGTCCTGCTGGCCTTGCGGATCGCCCGCGACTGGAAACCCGGCAAGAGCTTCCCGGCCAGCAAGCTGCGCGACGAAGGCGGCTTCCTGGGCCTCGACGGCGCGTTTCGGTTCGGGCGCAACGGCGTGGTTCAGCGGACGATGGAAGTGCGCGAGGTGCGCAACGGGCAGGTGGTGATCGTCGACGCCGCGCCGGCCACCTTCGCCAACTGACGATAACCCGCCGCGCTGCTTGAAGCGCGGCGTGCGCTGCCTATAGCCGAGCCATGTCCGACGACGATCTGTTCGCCAATACCCCCGCCTCGAGCGGCGATTACGATGCCTCCTCGATCGAGGTGCTCGAAGGCCTTGAGCCCGTGCGCCGCCGGCCCGGCATGTACATCGGCGGCACCGACGACCGCGCGCTGCATCACCTTGCCGCCGAAGTGCTCGACAACGCGATGGACGAGGCGGTCGCCGGCCATGCGACCCGGATCGAGGTCGCGCTCGATGAAGGCAACCGGCTGACCATCGCCGACAACGGCCGCGGCATGCCGGTGGCCGAGCACCCCAAGTTCCCCGGCAAGTCGACCCTCGAGGTGATCCTCTCGATGCTGCACTCGGGCGGCAAGTTCTCAGGGAAAGCCTACGCCACCAGCGGCGGCCTCCACGGCGTGGGCGTGAGCGTGGTCAACGCCCTCTCCAGCCATACGCGGGTGGAAGTCGCGCGAGACCGCCAGCTCTATGCGCAAGAGTTTGCGCGCGGGGTGACCCTCGGCCCGCTGCAGGAGCTCGGCCCGACGCCCAACCGGCGCGGCACTACTGTCAGCTTCACGCCCGATGTCGAGATCTTCGGCGACCGCGAGTTCAGCGCCAAGCGGCTGTTCAAGCTCGCCCGATCGAAGGCCTACCTCTACGCCGGGGTCGAAATCCGCTGGAAGTGCGCGGCTTCGCTCGCGACCGACGACGTTCCGGCAGAGGCGGTGTTCAAGTTCCCCGGCGGCCTGTCCGATCACCTCGCCGAACAGATCGGCGGACGCGAATGCGTCACCGCCCAGCCCTTTGCCGGCACGCAGGACTTTTCCGACGATCAGGGCCGCGTGGAGTGGGCGATCGCCTGGCCGCTGTGGTCCGACGGATCGTACTCGTGGTATTGCAACACCGTGCCCACCCCCGACGGCGGCACGCACGAACAGGGCCTGCGCGCGGCGCTGACCAAGGGCCTGCGCGCGTTCGCCGAGCTGATTGGGCAGAAGAAGGCCAAAGACCTTTCCGCCGACGATGTGATCACCGGATCGGAGATCATGCTCAGCGTGTTCATCCGCGACCCGCAGTTCCAGAGCCAGACCAAGGACCGCCTCACTTCGCCCGAGGCTGCGCGTCTGGTCGAGAACGCGGTCCGCGACCACTTCGACCATTTCCTGACCGACAACATGGAGCGCGGCCGCGCGCTGCTCGGCTCGGTCATGGAGCGGATGGACGAGCGCCTGAAGCGCAAGGCCGAGCGCGAGATCAAGCGCAAGACCGCGACCAACGCCAAGAAGGTCCGCCTGCCGGGCAAGCTCACCGACTGCACCGGCGAGGGCGGCGGCGAGACCGAGCTGTTCATCGTCGAAGGCGACAGCGCCGGCGGCAGCGCCAAGCAGGCGCGCGACCGCAAGACGCAGGCGATCCTCCCAATCCGCGGCAAGATCCTCAATGTCGCCAGCGCCACCGCCGACAAAATCCGCGCTAACACCGAGATCGCCGACCTGACGCTGGCGATGGGCTGCGGCACCCGCAAGGACTGCAACGCCGATCAACTGCGGTACGACCGGATCGTCATCATGACCGACGCCGATGTCGACGGCGCGCACATCGCCACGCTGCTGATGACGTTTTTCTTCCAGGAAATGCCCGACGTGGTGAAGCGCGGGCACCTGTTCCTCGCCCAGCCCCCGCTCTACCGCCTGACCGCGGGCAAGGAGAGCGCTTATGCCCGCGACGACGCGCACCGCGCTGAGCTCGAAGCGACGCAGTTCAAGGGCAAGAAGGTCGAAGTCGCCCGATTCAAGGGCCTCGGCGAGATGAACCCGCAGCAGCTGCGCGAAACGACGATGAACCCGGCGAGCCGCAGCCTGATCCGCATCACCCTGCCGCCCGAGCACGAGCAGCGCTTCGCGATCCAGGAACTTGTGGACCAGCTGATGGGCCGCAACCCGGAGCACCGTTTCAACTTCATCCAGAACAACGCCGCCGAGTTCGACCGCGAGCTGATCGATGCCTGAGCGGAGGCTGGGCGCACGCGGATTGCTGCGGTTCGAGGGCAACCGCCCGGTCGTCTGGCTGCTCGCGCTCAGCGGCGGCCTGCTGGTGATCGCGATCACTGCCGCGGTGCTGGCGCTTAACTCGTTGACGCATACCAGCGAGCGGGTGGAGCACAGCCTGCGGGTGATCTCCTCGCTCAATCGCCTGATCACCTACAACGAACGGATCGAAACGGCGCGACGGGGCTATCTGATCGCGCCGCAAGCTGCATTCGTGAAGACGGTCCAGGAAGCGCAAAAGGACTTCGAGGGCGCGCTTACGGACGTGGAAAATCTGATCGATGACAATCCCGGTCAGATTTCGCGCATGGGCCAGATCAAGACCCTGGCTGCGCAACGCGACCCGGTGATCTCGGACACAATCCTGACCCCAGCGACCGTGACCGCGAGCGTGCAGGAAAACGGGTTCAGTTCAGAGCGCGGCGTGCTGATCACGCGGGCCATCCGCAGGGTCAGCAACCAGATGGTCGAGGTCGAGAACGACCTGCTGTTCCAGCGCAATCGCGCACAAACTGCCTCGCAAAGCCGGTTCTACGCGATCGGCGGCGCGGCGACGATGATGCTGTTGCTCACGCTGCTCACGGTCATCGTCCTCGTCCTGCGCTTCAATCGTGAACTCACGATCGCCCAGGCGCGGCTGAAGCGGGCGAACGAGGGGCTGGAAGACGCAGTCGAGGCGCGCACTTCCGAACTGACGCGCGCCAACCAGGAGATTCAGCGGTTCGCCTATATCGTCAGCCACGATCTGCGATCGCCGCTGGTCAATGTCCTCGGCTTCACCTCCGAACTCGATGAATCGCGCAAGACTATTCGCGCATTCCTCGAAACCCTGTTCGAGAAACATCCGGCGCTGAAGAACGAGGCGGCGTGGCTGGCAGCGGACGAAGACCTGCCCGAGGCGCTCGACTTCATCCGCAAGTCGACCGAAAAGATGGACCGGCTGATCAACTCGATCCTCGAACTGTCGCGACAGGGGCGCCGTGCCCTCAGCCCCGAGAAGCTCGACATGAACGCGCTGGCCGATGGGGTTGTCGCCTCGCTCCATCAGCGCGCAATCGATGCCGGCGCCGAGGTCATCGTGGAACCGATCCCGTCGCTCGAAAGCGACCGCATTGCGGTTGAGCAGATCCTGTCGAACCTGGTTGAGAATGCGCTGAAATATTTGAGTCCCAAACGCTCCGGGAAAGTGACCGTCAGCGGCCAGCGCGCCGGGCAAATGATCGAGATCGCCGTGCGCGACAACGGCCGCGGGATCGATCCGGCCGATCACCAACGGGTGTTCGACCTCTTCCGGCGCGCAGGGACGCAGGATCAACCCGGCGAAGGGATCGGCCTCGCCAACGTCCGCGCGCTGGCCTATCGGCTCGGCGGGACGATCTCGCTCGACTCCAAACTTGACGAAGGCGCAACATTCACGCTTTCGTTGCCCGAACGATCAATCGCAGTGGAAACAAACACATGAACGCCTCCCAGACCGTCGGCATCGTCATGATCGAGGACGACGAGGGCCACGCGCGCCTGATCGAGAAGAACATTCGCCGCGCCGGCATCCACAACGAGATCCGGCATTTCGCGGATGGCACGACTGCGCTCGATTACCTGATGAACGACCCCGCCGGCCCGACTCATGGCGGCCCGGTGCTGGTGCTGCTCGACCTCAACCTGCCGGACATGAGCGGCACCTCGATCCTCGAGAAGATCAAGGGTAACGCTCACCTTCACCGCACCCCGGTCGTGGTGCTCACCACCACCGACGACAAGGTCGAGATCCAGCGCTGCTACGACCTCGGCTGCAACGTCTACATCACCAAGCCGGTGAACTACGAAAGCTTCGCCGATGCGATCCGCCAGCTGGGCCTGTTCCTGGCGGTCATCCAGGTGCCTGAGGTCGACGCCCAATAACCGCGCCGCGGATCCTCTATGTCGACGATGACGACGCACTGCGCCGTCTGACTCAGCGCGCCCTCGGCCGGCGCGGCTTCGAGGTCGAGGTCGCTGAGAGCGCCGACACGGGCTTGGCGCGACTGCGCGACGAGCAGTTCGATCTGGTCGCCATCGATCACTACATGCCGGGCAAGAGCGGACTCGACCTGCTCGCCGAAATCGTTGCGCTCGAAGAGCATCCCCCGGTCGTGTTCGTGACCGGCAACGACGACACTGCCGTGGCGGTCAAGGCGCTCCATGCTGGTGCGCTCGATTTCGTGGTCAAAACGGTCGGCGACACCTTCTTCGATGTGCTCGACGGGCGTTTCCGGCAGGCCTTGTCACGCGACAAGCTGGAGCGCGACAAGCGCGCGGCCGAGGCGGAACTGCGGCTCGCTAACGAGCGCCTCGAGCTACTGGTGCGCGAGGTGCACCACCGGGTTTCGAACAGCTTGCAGATGGTGCTCAGCTTCGTCGCCATGCAGGCCAAGCAATCCGATGCGCCCGAAGTGCGCGCCGCGCTCGACGACATCCAGAACCGCATCAAGGCGATCAGCAAGGTTCACCAGCGGCTCTATACACGCGATGACCTGACGACGATCGACCTCGACGCCTATCTCGGCAACCTGGTCGAGGACTTGCGCGAGAGTCTGCCCGAGGCGGTGACGATCGAACTGGCATCCGAGGCGGTTATGGTTTCGCCCGATACCGCGGTGTCGGTCGGGGTGATCGTCAACGAGTTGGTCAGCAACGCCGCGAAGTATGCCTTCGGCCCGGGCCAGCGCGGCCAGATCACGGTGCGCCTCGAGTCCGAGCCGGCCGGCGGATTTGCGGTGACCGTCGAGGACAATGGCAGCGGCTTCGACACCGAAGATGCACCCGTCGGCACGGGTCTCGGCACACGCATCGTCGATGCCATTGCGCGCAGCCTGGGGACGAAAGTTCAGGTGATGGACAAAGCCGGCGGCACCGCGTTGCGCCTCAGTGTAAAGAGCGGGCGCTAGGCGCCCTCGGCTAGGTAACGCTCCGCCCACGCGGCGATCACCGACGCGGCGAAATCAGCGTCGGCCTGCTGCAACAGCAGGTGATCGGCGCCGGCCAGGCTGATGAAGCTCTTGGGATGCTTGGCCGCCTCGAACAGGCGGGCGGCGTTTTCGATTCCCACCAACTCGTCGGTCGGCGAGTGCAGGATCATCAGCGGGCGACCCAAGTCTCCGACTTCAGCGGCCAGGTCGACATCGCGCAGGTGCGCCACGAATTCCCGCGTGATCTCGAATGAGCGCCCGCCAACAGTGACCGGGCCGCGCCCGCCGCGCTCAATCGCGGCGAGGTCGCCGTGCACCTGGCGCAACACATGCTCCACGCTGGCGGGCGCGCCGATGGTCGCCACCGCGGCCACCTCGGCGATCTCGCCCGCTGCGGCGAGCACCGCCGCGCCGCCCAGGCTGTGCCCGACGAGCAGCACGCCGGGACCGAAGCGACCGATCAACCAGTGGGCCGCGGCGGTGACGTCGGCGACGTCGGCCGGAAAGCTGTCGGCGCCGAAATCACCCTCGCTCTCGCCCAAGCCGCGAAAGTCGAACCGCAGGCACGCGACGCCCCGATCCGCCAGTTCGCGACTGACCGCGACTGCCGCTTTGCTCTGGCGGGTGCAGGTGAAGCAATGCGCGAACAAAGCCGCGCCACGCCGCTCTCCAACAGGCGATTCGAGCGTGGCGGCGAGCGCGGGACCGTCAGCGCGCGTAATGCGGATCGACTCGCTGGACATCGTCCGGTGCCGTGCCACAAATCGTGCGGCCACGTGAGTGCCCGCGAGGAGACCGACCTGAATGCTGTACCGTTTCGCTATGCCGCTGGCCCTGCTCGCGGCTCCTCTGGCAGCGGAGCCCGTTGCTCCAGCCCCGACCGAGGCGCCCGCGCCGTCCCCCGCGCTTGAGAAAGCGGGCGAAGGCGTGGCAGCGGTGCTGAAGGGCACGACGCCGGCGGAGGAGGTGTTTGCGCCGCAGTTTCTCGCCGCGGTATCGCCCACACAGCTCAAGGCGCTGGTTGATCAGATCGCGGCACAGTTCGGCCCCTTCGAGGGGCTGGAGAAGGTTACGGCCGCCGCCCCGGACCGCGGGACGATTGCGCTGCGCTTTGAGAAGGCGATCTATAGCGGTCCATTCGCCGTCCAACCAGACGGAAAGGTCGGCGGGCTTCTACTCAATGATTACAAACCGCTGGGCGACGACAGCACGGCAATCGAGCGCGATCTCGCCGCGCTGCCGGGCAAGGTCAGTGTCCTTTATGCGCCGCTCGACGGCGGCACGCCGCGCATCGCGGTCAACGCAGATCAGCAGTTCGCGATCGGCTCGACGTTCAAGCTCTACGTGCTGGCCATGCTCGCCCGACAGGTCGAAGCGGGCATGCGCCGTTGGGAGGACGTCGTGCGCATCGATGACGTGCGTTCGCTCCCCAGCGGACAGATGCAGGACTGGCCGAAGAACGCGCCAGTCACGCTGCAGACGCTCGCGACGATGATGATCTCGATCAGCGACAACACCGCGACCGACCAGCTCATCCACCTGCTCGGCCGCGAGACCCTTGCCGAGGAAGTGCGTGACAGCGGCCACTCCGCACCCGACCGGATGCTGCCGCTGCTGACCACCCGCGAGATGTTCGCGCTCAAGGCCGATGCCGGGCGAGGGTCTGCCTATGCTGCCGCGCCGGAAGCGCAGCAGCACGTTGCGCTCGAAGCGCTGGCGCAGGAGATCACCGCGGACCCGTCAGCGATCACCGCACCGGCGTTTACCAGCCCGACCCTGATCGACGGCGTTGAGTGGTTCGCGAGCGCCGAGGATCTGCGCAAAGTCCTGCGCCAGATCGCTCAGCTGAAGGACCCGACCGCGCGCAACATCCTCGCGGTCAGCCCGTCGATCCCCGCGGCGCGGCGCAAGGACTGGGCGTACGCAGGCTACAAGGGCGGATCGGAGCCGGGCGTGCTCAACCTCACCTGGCTGCTGCAGAAGCCCGACGGCGCCTGGTGGGTTCTGGCGATCAGCTGGAACGATCCAGCTAAGCTGGTCGACAGCGCACCGCTCGAAATCCTCGCCCAACGAATCCTGGCCTTGCCCTGACCCGGCAACCCGCTTACGCTTACGTAAAGCGCTAAAGGAAAACCGGGTATGGTCGATCGTTTCGAGGGCACCAGCAACTACATCGCGACCGAGGATTTGAAGGTCGCCGTGAACGCGGCGGTTACTTTGCGGCGGCCGTTGTTGGTTAAGGGGGAGCCGGGGACCGGCAAGACCGTGCTCGCCTACGAAATCGCCAAGGCGATCGATGCGCCGTTGATCGAGTGGAACGTGAAGTCGACCACCAAGGCGCACCAGGGCCTTTACGAATACGATGCGGTCGCGCGGCTGCGCGACGGCCAGCTGGGCGACGAGCGGGTCCACGACATTCGCAACTATATCAAGCGTGGCAAGCTGTGGGATGCATTCACCTCGGAACGGCTGCCCGTCCTGCTGATCGACGAGATCGACAAGGCGGACATCGAGTTTCCCAACGACCTGCTGCAGGAACTCGATCGCATGCGGTTCGACGTGTACGAGACGCAGGAGACGATCGCCGCGCAGGAACGCCCGATCGTGGTGATCACCTCGAACAACGAGAAGGAGCTGCCCGACGCCTTCCTGCGCCGCTGCTTCTTCCACTACATCAAGTTCCCCGACCGCGACACGATGCGCGACATCATCGAGGTGCACTACCCCGGCATCCAGAAGGTGCTCGTCACCAAGGCGATGGACGTGTTCTACGAGATCCGCGAAGTGCCGGGCCTCAAGAAAAAACCCTCGACCAGCGAGCTGCTCGACTGGCTCAAGCTGCTGCTCAACGAGGACATGCCGCTCGATGTGCTGCAGGACCGCGACCCGACCAAGGCGATCCCGCCGCTCCACGGCGCACTGCTCAAGAACGAGCAGGACGTGATGCTGTTTGAACGCCTCGCCTTCATGGCGCGGCGCCCCGGGGCCTGACGCCCGGTGCTGCGCGCTGGCTGGGGAAGCTGGCGCGCATGCCTGCTGTGGGGCATCGCGACCGCGATCGTCTCGCAGAGCTTTGCCTTCTTCATGCCCGCCGAGCTGGCGCACCCGATCCCGGGCGCCTCGATCACCAATCCGGTCCTCGCGTTCGAGTTCGCCCGCACGCCCGCGCATCTCGACGCCGTGTTCGGCCTGCCCGGTGACCCGCTGCGTGCCGGACGCATTGCTGGCATGTTCCAGGGCAACGTGTTCGATTACCTGTTCATGGTCGTCTACGGGTCGTTCGTGCTCGCGTTTTTCGGCGCGAGCGCGAAGGCAACAGGCGATCCGCGCTGGTGGTGGGCCGGATGGCTCGGCCCGCTGGCTGCGGTATCGGATGCGATCGAGAATGCGCTGCTGCTGTCGATCAACGCGGACATGGCCTCGCCGGAACCGGAGCTCGCGGCCCTGCCCTACTTCGTCTGGATCAAGTTCATCGCACTGGCGATCGCCTGCGGATTCGCGGCGTGGGCGATGGTGCGCCAGCGCGCTTGGCTGCCGGCGATCCTGGTGTTTCCGCCCGCGGTGGCGATCTGGGTGGGAGCAGCCGCGCCCTATCGCTACGGAGAGGCGGCGATTTTTACGATCTTCATCGCCTGGGTGGTGATGCTTGCGTTCGCCGCTTGGCAGGCCTGGCGCGAGCGACGCCTAGCATAGGTGGATGTGCCGCTACGAAAACCGTGCTAGCTGTCCTCGGTAGAGGGTCACTAAGGCCCCGGTCGCAGGGAGAAATTGCCGATGGGGGACGGGCGCAAGGACAGCCGCCAGCCGATCGAGGTGTGGGGACACTACCGCACTTCGTCGGGCGGCAAGCGTGACGTGCCTATCAAGGACCTGTCGGAGACGGGCTGCCGGTTTTACGACAAGTTCTCCAGCCTGATGCCGGGTGCCGAGATCACGCTCAGGATCGAAACGCTAGGGCCCTTCCCCGCCACCGTGCGGTGGCAGGACGGCGGCTATGTCGGGGTCGAGTTCCAGCATCGCCTGTACGGCCCGATGTTCGACCACATCGTCCAGCGCCTCAGCGGCGCCTCGCGCCTCTAGTTTACAGGACGTAGGCGAGTTCGAAGTCGCCCCAGCGGCGGCCGTCGATGACCAGCGGAACGTAGACGTTGCGCACGATCTCGTAGGTCCGCCCGTCGCCCTCCTGGCGATAGACCGCCATCATGTAGGGATCGCTGCTGGCCTTGGCCTTGCGGTCGATCGCGTCGAGCAAGATGCGGCCGTTGCGGCAGTACTTGGTATCGTGCGCGAGGTCGCCGGTCGGGGCGCGCGAGCGATCGGTGATGTGGGTCGGCAGGAAGCCCTGCATGTCGGCTTGCGAGCACATCTTGACCGCCCCGCCCTCGGCCACGACGCGGTCGTTGACCGGGCGCCAGTTGCCGTCCGCCCAGTCGCTGAGCGACGTGCGGAAGCGCTTGGGGTTGCTGCCCGGCACTTCGCGGTAGGCAGTGTCGAACAGCGCTGATGGCGTCAGCTTGCCTTCGCGGAGCGCGCTCTCGGCGCGCTCGACGATCTCGCGGGCGAAGCCTTGCGCCTTGTCGACCATCGCGCTGTCAGCGGGCGAGAGGCCGGCCTTGACGATCTCGTCGAACATCGCGCTGGCGGTGAGTTCGAGCTGCTCGATCCGGCTGTGCGCCGCCGACAGCTTGCTCTCGTTCTCGATCGCAGCACGGTCGAACGAATCGAGCACCGTCTGCACCGCGTGGACATGGTTGCTGATGGTGGCGGTCGCGCGCGTGATCTGGTCGTTCTGGCCGTCGACCTCGACGATCAGCTCGTTGACCGTGCGCATGGTGTGATGGATCTGCCCGACCGAGGCCTTGGCCGCGCCGCTCTCGCGCGCGCCGCGCTCGATCTTGGCGATCACTTCGTCGGCTTCCTGGCCCAGCGTATCGATCGTACGCCCGATTTCCTCGGTCGCGCGGCGGGTGTCGTTGGCGAGGCTCTTCACCTCGCTCGCGACGACCGCAAAGGTGCGGCCCGCGTCCCCTGCCCGCATCGCTTCGATGGTGGCGTTGAGGGCGAGGATGTTGGTCGTCTCGGCGATCTGGTCGATCTCCTGCGCGCTGCGGCGCACCTGCGCCATCGCCGCGGCGAAGCCGGTGACGTGGCTGGTCAGCGTCTCGACGAGCTCGAGCAGGCCGGTGATCTGGTCGAGCGAGGACTGGATCAGGCTGGACCCTTCGCCGAGCCGCTCGATCGCGCGTTCGGACAGCAAGCGCGCCTCGTCGCTCGCCTGCGCGACCTTCATCTGGTCGGTCTCGAGCCCGGCGACGGTTTCCTGCAGCGCCGAGTGCTCCGCGCGCAGCTTCTCGCTCGACACCATCACCGCGTGGATGATGCCGGCAACGTCGGTGCAACCGACCGTAACCTCTCCGCACGAGGCGGAGATGCGGTCGATCCCCCGACCGGCCGCGACGTCGATTGCTGCGTGTTCCATGCTTGCTGCGAGAGCCCCCGTTTATCTTGCACGCCGGAATAGGCGGCGGATGGTTAGCGAAGGTTTAAGGTCGCGGCGGTGGCTCATCTCGGCGCACAAATGATTCAACCTGCTGTGGCTACCGGCGGCCGAGAAGCCGGAGCGCGCACCTCCTGAACCGGCCGCTAGCGACCCGCTGGCGCCGCTTTCGAAATAGGAGTATGCTCCGGCCATGTTCTTCAACTTCGTCGACGAGCTCCGCAGCGCCGGCATTCCGGCCAGCTTCAAGGAACACCTCACGCTGCTTGAGGCGCTCGAAAAGGATGTCATCGAGCAGACCCCCGAGGCGTTCTACTACCTGTCCCGCGCGACCTTCGTGAAGGACGAAGGGTTGATCGACCGGTTCGACCAGGTGTTCCAGAAGGTGTTCAAGGGAATCCTGACCGACTACGGCCAGCAGAAGGTCGATATCCCGGAAGATTGGTTGAAGGCGGTCGCCGAGAAGTTCCTCACGCCCGAGGAGATGGAGGCGATCAAGTCCCTCGGATCGTGGGACGAGATCATGGAGACGCTCAAGAAGCGCCTCGAGGAGCAGGAAAAGCGCCATCAGGGCGGCAACAAGTGGATCGGCACCGGCGGCACCAGCCCCTTCGGCAACGGCGGCTACAACCCCGAAGGCGTGCGCATCGGCGGCGAGAGCAAGCACAAGCGCGCGCTCAAGGTCTGGGAAAAGCGCGAGTTCAAGAACCTCGACAACACCCGCGAGCTCGGCACCCGCAACATCAAGATGGCGCTGCGCCGCCTGCGCCGCTTCGCCCGCGAGGGCGCGCAGGACGAGCTCGACATCGACGCGACGATCGAGGGCACCGCCAAGCAGGGCTGGCTCGACATCCACATGCGCGCCGAGCGGCACAATGCGGTGAAACTGCTCCTGTTCCTCGACGTCGGCGGCTCGATGGACCCGTTCATCAAGCTGGTCGAGGAGCTGTTCAGCGCCGCCACTGCGGAGTTCAAGAACCTCGAGTTCTTCTACTTCCACAACTGCCTCTACGAAGGCGTTTGGAAGGACAACCGCCGCCGCTGGGCCGAGCGGACCAAGACCTGGGATGTGCTCCACAAGTACGGCCACGACTACAAGATCGTGTTCGTCGGCGACGCGGCGATGAGCCCGTACGAGATCACCCATCCCGGCGGCAGCGTCGAGCACATGAACGAGGAAGCCGGCGCGACCTGGCTGCACCGCGTGACCAACACCTATCCCGCGACCGTGTGGCTGAACCCGGTGCCGGAACAGCAGTGGGGCTATTCGCAGTCGACCAAGCTGATCAAGCAGCTGGTCAACGACCGCATGTACCCGCTGACCCTCGACGGCCTCGACGACGCAATGCGCGAGTTGAGCCGCAAGCAGGGTTGAGGTAAGTTCGGCGCAGAGGAGTCGGTGCCATGCGGTTGATTATCCTGCCCCTTTGCTTCGTCGCGCTGACCGGCGCGGTGCCCGCGCCGGAGGTTTCACAAGGCAAATCGGCGATAATGCCGGCCTACACCGTGCCGCCGCAGCGCTGGACCAGCGTGGATGAGGCGCTTGCCCCGCAGAACTGCCGCGATCGAATCCAGCAGGTGCGCGATGCGTCGGGGCAGCCGGTGCTAGACAAAACGCCGGCGACTGCGGGCGAAGGCTATCTGATCAACGCAGTCGACATGCGGGTCGACGGCTGCGCGGTGATGCAGATGAAGGGCAACGTAAACGACCTGCGCCCGCTGCCGGTGACCGAGGGTCCGGCGCGGTTGCAGCCGGCGCGCTGAGCAACACTCAGACACCGTCATCCCGGGCTTGACCCGGGATCGTGCTTTTCTTGTTGCGACATCGGCAAGGCAGCCTGACCCCGGCTCAAGGCCGGGGTGACGTTGAGTTGTGGAGAGCGGGGAGCGCAGCCTCGGGCATGCGCTGGTACACAAGTGGCGGAATACGGATCGCGTCGACTTACCCATAGCGCCACACGCCCGGCGGTCCTAAAGGCGCTCCCGCGATGGACACCCAGCTAGCAATCATCTGCATCCTGACGTTCGGGATCAATCTGATCGGCACGCTCGCCTACGCGGCGCGTATCGCTGGGGTGCGTACGCGGCGGATCGCGATGAGCTTTGCGCTGTTCAACGTGCTGGTGCTGGTCAGCCGCACCGCCAACGGCTTCCTGGGGCCGTTCCTTGCCAAGCGGATCGAGAGCCGGCTCATCACCGGCGGCGGCCACCAACTGGCGGACGATTTCCGCATGGTGCTGGGCAGCGCGTCGCTCGCAGTGTTCATCGGCATCCTGCTGGTGCCGACCGGCCAGCGGCTGTTCGCGCGGGCGATTGGACATTTCCAGCGCCACCGTTCGACCGGCAAGCTGATCCTGCGCTCGGCCACCCCGTCGGGCCTGCGCACCGTGCGAGAGGAAGTCTCGCTGCCGGCGCGCGGTCACCTGAAGGCGCTGAGGAAGCCGCTCGGCGTGTCGTGGACCGTGCTCGCCGGCAACGCGATGGCGCAGGCGCTGCTGACCGTCGGCGTGGTCGCCTCACTCTACGCCGGCTATCTCGCGCCCGAGTTCCGGGTGACCGCGAGCCAGCTTTCGGCGGTCATCAACGGCTTTGCCACCATCCTGCTGTTTGCGCTGATCGACCCGCAGCTATCGGTGATGACCGATGACGTGGTCGAAGGCCGCATCGACGAGCCGCTGTTCCGCCGCACGATCGTGTGGATCAGCTTCAGCCGCCTGGTGGGCACGTTGATCGCGCAGGCCTTCTTCGTCCCCGCCGCCGCGCTGGTCGCGTGGATCGCGGTGCACGCTTAGGTTTTCTGCCCCTAAGTCTTCTGGTCCAGCTCTTCGTTTAGCCGCAGGCTGCAGCGCCAGAAAAAGAACGCCGGGATGAGGCTCATCAGGCTGGCGGCATAGAGCACGTAGCGCACGCTGTCCTCGCCGAAGCTGGGCTTGATCGCGTCCGACAGCATGCCGAACGCGAGCGGCCCGAGGCCGAGGCCGATCAGGTTCTGGAAGAACAGCAGCACCGCCGACGCCATCGCGCGCGATTGTGGCGAAGTGAGCCCCTGCACGCTCGAATAAGTCGGGCCGTAATAAAGCGAGCCCAGGAACGTCGGCACGAACAGCAGGAACAGCGCGGCGCGCCAGTCGGCCATCGAGTAGCCGAGGATCGCAGTCGGCGCGACCAGCAGCATGCCCCACGCGGCGGCGGTCAGCACGTGCTTGCGGTTGGTGTGCCCGAAGCGGTCGGCGATCTTGCCGCTCATCCACGTGCCCAGAATGCCGCCCGCGCCGTTGACGATGCCGAAGTAGAGCCCGACCTCACCCGGCGACAGGCCGTAGGTCCGCTGGAAGAAGATCGTCGCCCAGGTAGCCTTGCCATAACTGAGGAACGCCGCGAACGAAGCGGCCGCGAGCAGCAGCACCATCGCCCTGCTGCTGAAGATCGCCTGCAGCGCCGCGCCGGTGTCGACCCGTGCCACGGGCGCTGCCGCCTCGATACGGTGCCGCGGATCCTTGAGAACCAACATGACAACCACCGCCATCGCCAGCCCCGGCAGGCCGACGATCATGAACGCGTGCCGCCAGCCCAATGCGTCGACCAGCAGCCCCCCGATGATCATGCCGAGCACCGTCCCGATCGGAATCCCAAGCGCGTAGAACCCCAGGGCCGACGCGCGCTTCTCCTTGGGCACGAGGTCGCTGATCAGCGAGTGCGCCGCGGGAGTGCAGCCCGCCTCGCCGACGCCAACGCCGATGCGGGCGAGCAGCAGGTGGGTGAAGTTCTGCGCCAGCCCGCACAGCGCGGTCATTCCGCTCCAGATCGCCAGCGCGGCGGCGATCAGCCGTGGCCGGTTGGTGCTGGGCTTGTCCGCATATCGTGCGATCGGCAGGCCCAGCACGGTGTAGAACAGCGCGAACGCGATGCCCGTCATCAGCCCGATCTGCGTATCGCTGAGGTGCAGATCCTTCGCGATCGGCTCGGCAAGGATATTGACGATCTGCCGATCGATGAAGTTGAAGATGTAGACGATCAGCAGGATCCACAGCGTCGCTGAGACCCCGCGCCGCCCGGCTTCGGCTGCCGGCGCGCTTGCCATTCCTGTATATCCTCTCGACCGCGACGCTTGAGCGCCGTCTGCCCCGTAGCGTCGGGGAGCAGGCCGGTCAGGTCAAGCGCTTAGTACAGCAGGAGGTCGGCGATTTCCTCGCGCCAGCGCGCTTCGTCGGAGCCCGCGCGGGTGTCGAGATCGAGCGGCTCGGCGCATTCGTCGTCGACCCATTCGCGCAAGGCGGGCCCGCCGTTGATCACGTCGATCGCGAGGCGGTTGAACTCGTACTCGTAAGCGAAGTCGCGCCACAAGTCGTAGTCGGGCCGTAGCCGCCGGATCGCCTTGAACGCCAGCGCCTGCAGCCGCCACGGCTGGAACGCCTCGTGGTCGTAGAAGCCCTTCTCGGCGTGGATCATCAGGCCGGCGTTGAGCTGCTTGGCGTGCTTGTGGAAGGTCGGCTCGAAAAAGCACGGCCGAAGCGCGCAGCCCTGCATCCAGGTCGGCGCGACGCGGCGCATCTCGGCCAGCACTTCGGCAGCGTCGAGGTCAGGCGCGCCGAACAACACCTCGAGCGGCCGCGTAGTGCCGCGCGCTTCGCTGAGGTTCGTGCCCTCCAGCATCACTGTCCCGGCATAGGCGCGCGCCATGTTGAGGCTCGCCGCGTTAGGGCTCGGGTTGATCCACACGCGGTCCTCCGGCCAACCGAAACCGGGCCCAGCCTCAGGGAGCCAATGGTGCATGTCGATCACCCGGTAATCGACGTCGAGCTTGAAGTGGCGGATGAACCAGTGGCCCATCTCGCCCATGGTCAGCCCGTGCCGCATCGGCATCGGCGCCGCGCCGACGAAGCTCTCCTCGCCCGGGACCAGCAGCGTCCCCTCGATCGGACGCCCGGCGGGGTTTGGCCGGTCGAGCACCCACACGCTTTTGCCGGTCTTGCTCGCCGCCTGCAGCAGATAGAGCAGCGTGGTGACGAAGGTGTAGATCCGGCAGCCCAGGTCCTGCAGGTCGAACAGGAACACGTCGGCGGTGCTCATCATCTGCCCGCTCGGGCGGCGGACCTCGCCGTAGAGGCTGAACACCGGAATGCCGTAGGCGGGATCGGTCTCGTCCGCCGTTTCGACCATGTTGTCCTGCTTGTCGCCTTTCAGCCCATGCTGCGGACCAAACGCGCTGGTCACGTTGACCCCTGCGGCGATCAGCGCGTCGAGGCTGTGCGTGAGGTCCGCCGTGACCGACGCCGGGTGCGCGACCAGCGCGACGCGGCGGCCCTTGAGCTGACCCAGAAGCTCCGGCTCGCTGAGCAGCCGGTCGATGCCGAATTTCATGTGCCCGCCGGTGGCTCAAGCTCGGCCGTGAAGCAAGCCTGGTCGTGGAAGTCGGGCTTGGCGACGGGCTGCGCGAGCGCCCAGAAGCTTTTCACTCCGCCCGCCTCTTCGATCACCGCGGTGAAGTTCGCCGCGGCGGGCAGGCCCGGCAACACGTCGCGCGGGATCGCCGCGTCGAAGATCGCGAAGGTGCTGCCCTGGCGCATCGTGCAGTCGGGTTCGCGCGAGGCTGGGCGTTCGGCCATGCCGTCGCGATAACTGCTGAAATCGTATGCCGCCCAGCGCTCGGACGGCGAGAGGTTGAGTTCGACGTACGCCTCGCCGCCTTCCGGCCGCAGGAACAGCTCGAAGCAGGTGGTTTGCCACAACTCGTCGGCGCGCCCGCGCCCGGCGAAGGGCGGGATGACGAGGTCCTGCGCCCCGTCGATCCGCCAGCGAACGCGCAGCCAGTCGGCATCGAAGCCGATCACCTTGGCCTCCACGCCGGTTACCCGCGCCGGCGGATGCGCCGGGTGCGCGACCAGTTGATGCGTTTGCATGTGACCGCCCCCGTGCTAACCGCCCGCCCGCCATGAGCGAGACCAAATCCGATCTGCTGCGCCTGCTCCAAGAGAGGGGCTATGTCCACCAAATGACCGACGCCGCGGGGCTGGACGCCCTCGCCGCGCGCCAGATCGTGCCCGGCTATATCGGCTTCGACGCCACCGCGCCGAGCTTGCACATCGGCAGCCTGGTGCAGATCATGATGCTGCGGCGCTTGCAGCAGACGGGCCACAAGCCGATCGTGGTGATGGGCGGCGGCACCACCCGCATCGGCGATCCCACCGGACGCGACGAAAGCCGCAAGATGCTGACCGACCAGGCGATCGCGGACAACATCGCCGGCATCTTCACCGTGTTCGACAAGCTGCTCACGTTCGGCAACGGGCCGACCGACGCGGTGATGGTCGACAACCAGGATTGGCTCGGCCAGCTCGGCTACATCGAGCTGCTGCAGGAAGTCGGCACGCACTTCACCGTCAACCGCATGTTGACGTTCGATTCGGTGCGCCTGCGCCTTGAGCGCGAGCAGCCGATGACCTTCCTCGAATTCAACTACATGATCCTGCAGGGTTACGACTTCCGCCACCTGTCGAAGGAGATGGGCGTGCGGCTGCAGATGGGCGGCAGCGATCAGTGGGGCAACATCGTCAACGGGGTCGAACTCGGCCGGCGGATGGACGGGGCGGAGCTGTTCGGCCTCACCACCCCGCTGCTGACCACCGCCGACGGCGCGAAGATGGGCAAGACCGCCGCGGGTGCGGTGTGGCTGAACGAAGCGCAGCTGCCGAGCTATGATTTCTGGCAGTACTGGCGCAACGTCGACGACCGCGACGTGGGCCGCTTCCTGAAGCTGTTCACCGACCTGCCGCTCGACGAGATAGCGCGGCTCGAAAAGCTCGGCGGCGCGGAGATCAACGCGGCCAAGGTGGTGCTCGCCAACGAGGTGACGAGCCTGGTGCGCGGGGACGAAGCGGCACGCACGGCCGAGGCCACCGCCTCGACCACATTCGCGGGCGGTGCTGGCGAGGATCTGCCGACGGTGACGCTGGAACCGGGCATGACCTTCGCCGCGGCGCTCACCGCGCTCGGCTTCACGGCATCCAATGGCGAGGCAAAGCGCAAGGTCGCCGAGGGCGCGGTGAAGCTCGACGGAGAGACGGTGGCCGATGCCGCGGCACCGGCGCGTCCTGGCCGCATCAGCCTCGGCAAGAAGCGGCACGGCATCCTCGCTTAACCTAAAATCAGCGATTAGCCGCTAGCCCGGGCTTTCCACGCAATACGGGAGGTCTGTGGAACCGTGACTGTCGGAGCTCAGCTGTCGGTTACCGATCTGCGTCGTGCGGCGCGGCATCCGGTCGATTTCCCTGTGATCGCCGAGCATCATCAGCGCGGCGACCTGAAGCTGCACATCGCCAATATCTCCGCCCACGGCTTCATGGTCGACGGCGCAGAGGGGATCGAGCGCGGCGACCGGGTGATCATCCGCCTGCCTGAAATCGGCCGGATCGAGGCTTACGTCATCTGGACCCGCGACGACCGTGCCGGCTTCCAGTTCGAGCGGATCATCCGGCTCGACGACTTCATGCGCATCATCGAGGCGCTGCAGCCCAATCCGCGCCTGCGCCGCGCGCGCTAAGCGCCAAGAATTGCTGACACGCTGAATCGCAGCGCTTGCTTGGCAAGCGCGCGGGCGGCTGTCATGGGCCGGGCGTGAGCGACACCCCGCACCCCCTCACCCTCCCCAATTTCCGCGCCTATTTCGTATCCCGCCTGTTCGCGACCATCGCGATCAGCGCGCAGGCGATGGTCATCGGCTGGCAGGTCTACGGCCTCGCGCGCGAGACGATGGGGATCAAGGATTCGGCGTTCCTGCTCGGCATGATCGGGCTGGTGCAGTTCGTGCCGCTGTTCCTGCTGACCCCGGTCGTAGGACTGGTGGCGGATACCTACGACCGGCGCTGGATCGTGCGCGGCACGAACGCGTTGTTGACGGTCAATGCCGCGGTGCTCGGCTACCTGACCTGGAGCGGCCAGCTCAGCCTGCCGTTCCTGTTCGGCGCAGCGGTGTTCATCGGCATCGCGCGGGCCTTCTCCGGTCCGGCGTTCTCTGCGCTCGCGCCCAACCTTGTCCCGCGCGAGAGCCTGCCGACCGCGATCGCGGTCAGCGCCACCGCCTGGCAGCTCGGCACGATCGCGGGGCCGAGCCTCGGCGGGGTGCTCTACGCGATCCATCCGGATTTCGCGTATGCCACGATCGCGGGGCTGCTCGTGATCGCCACGATCTCGGTCTTTCTCGTCAGCAAGGTGCCGCAGCCCCCAGTGCAAAAGGACAGGCGCCCGATCCACCGCGTGATCGACGGGTTCAACTACGTCCGCAACAATCGGTTGGTGATGGCCGCGATCACCCTCGACCTGTTTGTGGTGCTGCTGGCAGGCGCGACCGCGCTGCTACCCGTATTCGCGCGCGACATCCTGCACGTGGGTGCGGACGGTTTCGGCGTACTCGCTGCCGGCATGGGCATCGGCGCGACCGCCGGTTCGCTGTGGTTCTCGTTCCGGCCGATGAAGACCAATGTCGGCACCAAGATGCTCGGCTCGGTCCTCGTGTTCGCGCTCGCCATTCTGACCTTCGGCTTGTCGCAGTCGTTCTGGCTCAGCCTGACCGCGCTGATCGTCGCCGGCGCGGCCGACATGGTCTCGGTCTATGTGCGCCAGTCGCTCATCCAGCTGCACACGCCCGACGAGATGCGAGGGCGCGTGGGGGCGGTCTCCGCGCTCACGATTTCCGCCTCCAACGAGCTGGGCGAAGCAGAGAGCGGCTTGATGGCATCACTGCTCGGCCCCGTCGGCGCAGTGGTGTTCGGCGGGGTCGCGGCGATCGCGATTACCCTTGCATGGTCGCGCCTCTATCCCGAACTCAGGCTTGCCAAGACCTTCGACCCGCCTTCACAATAACAGTCCCCCAGCAGGAGAGTACGATCATGATAGCCGACAGCGTCCTCGCCACGATCGGCAACACGCCGCACATCCGCCTCTCGCGCATGTTCCCCGAGCGCGAAGTGTGGGTGAAAAGCGAGCGGTCGAACCCCGGCGGATCGATCAAGGACCGCATTGCGCTCGCCATGATCGAGGATGCCGAGAAGTCGGGCGCGCTCACCCCCGGCGGCACGATCATCGAGCCGACCAGCGGCAACACCGGCATCGGCCTGGCGATGGTCGCCGCGGTCAAGGGTTACAAGCTGATCCTCGTCATGCCCGAGAGCATGAGCGTCGAGAGGCGGCGCCTGATGCTCGCCTATGGCGCGCAGTTCGACCTCACGCCGAAGGAAGGCGGGATGAAGGCCGCGATCGCGCGCTCGCAGGAGCTGCTGTCGCAAACCCCGGGCGGCTGGATTCCGCAGCAGTTCGACAACCCCGCCAACGTCGCGGTCCACGCGCGCACGACCGCGCAGGAGATTCTCAACGACTTCGCCGACAAGCCGATCGACGCGCTGATTACCGGCGTCGGCACCGGCGGCCACCTGACCGCCTGCGCCGAAGTGCTCAAGCGTAGCTGGCCGAACCTGAAGGCCTACGCGGTCGAGCCGGCGCTGTCGCCCGTCATCAGCGGCGGCCAGCCGGGCCCGCATCCGATCCAGGGGCTCGGCGCCGGCTTCATTCCGGGCAACCTCCATACCCAGGCGATCGACGGGGCGATCCAGGTCGATGCCGCCGACGCCAAGGAAATGGCCCGCCGCTGCGCGCGCGAGGAAGGGCTGCTGGTCGGCATCTCGAGCGGCGCCGCGCTCGCCGCGATTGCGCAGAAGCTGCCCGATCTCGATCCCGGCGCGCGGGTGCTCGGGTTCAATTACGATACGGGCGAGCGTTACCTCTCGGTTCCGGACTTCCTGCCCGAAGCGTAGGCGTGGAGAAGGTTGCTTACCAGGACGGCGACACCGACCTGACCGCGCTCGTGGTGCGTCCATCGGAATCACCACGTGCAGCGGTCGCGGTATTCCCGACGATCTTCAACCCCACGCCGGGGGTGATGGCGAAGGCAAATGCGCTCGCAGCAGCTGGGTACCTTGCGGTGGTGTGCGACTTCTACGGCACCGCGCCCAGCGATATGGCGGATGCCTTCGCCAAGGCGGGTGAACTGCGCGTCGATACAGCGGTCTATCGTGCACGGCTGCGCGCTGGGCTGACGACTGTCGCTGGTCTCGCCGGCGATCTGCCGCTGCTGGCGATCGGCTTCTGCATGGGCGGCCAAGCAGTTTTGGAGCTGGCGCGCGGCGGCGCAGACCTCGCGGCGGTGGCAAGCTTCCACGGACTGCTCGACACCGCCCAACCCGCCTCGCAGCCGATCACCCCGCGCATCCTGGTCTGCCACGGCGACGCGGACACGCTCGTCCCGCGCACGCAGGTGCTCGCATTCTGGGAAGAAATGGACGCTGTCGGCGCCGACTGGCACTTCCACAGCTACTCGGGCGTGGCGCACGGTTTCACCAACCCGACGATGCTCGATGGCGCGGCCAATCCAGCGTACAACGCCAGCGCCGACCGCCAGAGCTGGGCGGCGATGCACTCGCTGTTCGACGAAATACTCGGCTAGGTCGGCCTACGGCGCGTAGTACTCGAGAAACCCGCACGAGCTGCAGCGCATCGCGGTGATCGCGCGCTTGGCGTGCTTGTCGATCTTGAGGCCCCACCATTTCCGCACCGGCTTGCCCGGATGCCAATGGCCGACCGTCGGCATGCTCGAATCGCCGGTATCCACCGCGAAGCCTTCCTCCATCCGCCGGCCGCACTTTGGACAGGTGGAATTCAAGCGGCGTCCTCGCTGACCAGGCGGTAATCGCGGAACAGGTCGCGCAGGTCCTTCTTGCTGATCTTGCCGGTGCCGGTATGTGGCAGTTCGTCGACGAACTCGACCGCATCGGGCAGCCACCACTTGGCAACCTTGTCCCTGAGATGCGCGATCACGTCGTCACCGGTCACATTGCAGCCCTGCTTGGCGACGCACACGAGGATCGGCCGCTCATCCCACTTGGGGTGGTAGATCCCGATCGCGGCCGCCTCGGCAATCGAGGGATGGCCGACCGCTGCGTTCTCCAGCTCGACCGAGCTGATCCATTCGCCGCCCGACTTGATCACGTCTTTCGTGCGGTCGGTCAATTGCAGCGTGCCGTCGGGATAGATCAACGCGACGTCGCCGGTGTCGAACCACTGCCCTTCGACCGTCGCGTCCTCGTCCGCCTTGAAGTAGCGCTTGATGACCCACGGCCCGCGGATCTGCAGCGCGCCGGCGGTCTGCCCGTCGCGCGGCAGCTCCTTGCTCGGATCGTCGAGATCGACGCAGCGCAGTTCCACCCCGAACGCCGAACGGCCTTGCTTGGAGACGAGCTCGATCTTGTCCTCGAAGCTCATGTCGTCCCAGTTCCACGGGTAGGCGCCCGCCGTTCCAATCGGCGAGGTCTCGGTCATCCCCCAAAGGTGCGCAACGCGCACGCCGTTCTTCATCAGCCGCTCGATCATGAAGCGCGGACAGGCCGAACCGCCGATCACCGCGGTGCCCAGCTTGCCGATGTCGCGCACGTCCTTGCCGATCGAATCGAGGTGCTGGAACATGCCCAGCCACACGGTCGGCACGCCCGCCGAGTGGGTGACGCCCTCCTGCTCGAACAGCTCGCACAGGACGGCCGGATCGTTTACCGCCGAATAGACGAACTTGACCCCCGGGATCGTCCCCGCCCACGGCAGGCCCCAGCTCGCCGCGTGGAACATCGGCACGATCGGCAGCATGACCGAGCGGCTGTCGAAGTCGAACAGGTTGGGCTGCACGCCCGCCATCGCGTGGAGCACGGTCGAGCGGTGCTCGTACAACACGCCCTTGGGATTGCCGGTGGTGCCGCTGGTGTAACACAGCATGCACGGGTCGCGCTCGTCGACCTCGGTCCACTCGGTGTCGCCGTCGTGGGCGCCGATCCATTCCTCGAAGCCGAGCACGTCGGAGCCGGCGGGCGGATCGAAGCAGACGTAAGTCGTGACGGTCGGCCAGCGATCGCGCAGGCGGTCGATGATCGGCTGGAACTGCGCATCGTACAGCAGCACGCGGTCTTCGGCGTGATTGACGATGTAATCGAGCTGCTCGTCGAACAAACGCGGGTTGATCGTGTGAAGCACCCCGCCGACGCCCACCGCGCCGTACCAGCTGACAAGGTGGCGCGCGTGGTTCATCGCCAGCGTCGCGACCCGGTCGCCCTTCCCGACGCCCGCCGCGCGCAGCGCCTGGGTCATCTTGAGCGCATCGCGCTTCACCTGGCCCCAGGTGGTGCGGGTGCGGCTGCCGTCAGCCCAATGGGTGACATGCTCGCGCGCGGCATATTCACGGGCGGCGTGGTCGAGCAGATGGGTGACCACCAGGTCCCAATCCTGCATCGCTCCCAGCATCATTGTTCTCCCAAGCTCCCGCAGGGGAGGAGCGGGCTGCTGATTCCTCTCCCCTTTCAGGCGAGGATAGCGGAGCTTGCTTGCGGGGCAAGCTAGCGAAGCTTGGAAAGGGTTTAGGCCACCAACCGCAAGTTCGGTGCGCGCTGGGTGCTGAGTTGCACGTTGGCGAGGCCCTCGATCCCGGTCAGCCGCTCGGCAAGGTCGCCGTCGAGCTGGTAGCTGCGGCCGAGGATCATCTCAGGCTCGCTCTCGCCGCCGGTGCGCAAACGGACGCGCACCTGGCCGTGGCCCGCCGGTCCCGGCTGAAGCGTGTCTCGCAGCACGGCAATACCGTCGGGCGAGGTCACATCGAGCGTCAGCACCATCCGCGCTCCCGCCTTCACGTCGCTCAACGGCCGCGCGCCGCGCACCGTGATCCGCGGCGGCTCGTCGGGGCTCGGGCTGTCGAGCTCGACGTTGAGCAGGATCGAAGTCCCGTCCTCGGCCCACTTCATGAAGTTCGAGACCAGCGTCTCCTCGAAGCACGCGGCGGAGAACTGCCCGCTACTGTCGGAGAAATCGGCGCGCACGAAGTCCTTGCCGCGCTTGGTGCGCCCGCGGCTGACCTTTTCGACCATCGCCGCCATGACGGCATTGGCGCGGCCTCCCGCGGGCGCGCCGCCGCTCATCAGCGACGCATAGCTGCGCGCGCCGTTGGCCGACGCGACCGCGCGGTACTGCTCGACCGGATGGGCGGAGAAGTAGAACCCGAAATTGTCGCGCTCCTTGGCCATGCGCTCGGCGCGCGGCCATTCCTCGGCCTCCTTCAGCCGCAGCGTGCTGTCGGGCTGCGCCTCGCCGCCGAACAGTCCGCCCTGCCCGCTCTCGCGTTCGCGGTTGGCGGCTTCGGTCACCGCCAGCAGCAGGTCGATGTTGGCGTAGAGCTTGCCCCGGTTGGGCTCGAGCGTGTCGAGCGCCCCGGCGGCGATCAGCCCTTCGAGCTGGCGCGAATTCATCGATCCCTTGGGCAGGCGCGCGAATAAATCCTCGACCGATTCGAACCAGCCGTTCGTCTCGCGCTCCGCTACGAGCGCTTCCATCGCCTTCTCGCCGACGTTGCGGATGCCCGCGAGTGCGTAGCGGACCGCGTAGCCGTCATCAGTCCGCTCGACGGTGAACTCGGCCTCGGACCGGTTCACATCGGGCGGCGCGATGACGATGCCTGAGCGCCGAGCGTCGTCCACAAACACCGCCAGCTTTTCCGACTGGTGCATGTCGAAGCACATCGACGCGGCGTAGAATTCTTCCGGGTAGTGCGCCTTGAGCCACGCGGTCTGGTATGACAGCAGCGCGTAGGCGGCGGCGTGGCTCTTGTTGAAGCCGTAGCCCGCGAACTTGTCGATCAAATCGAACAGTTCGTTGGCCTTGCGCGGATCGATGCCCGAGGTCGTCCCGCAGCCTTCGACGAAACGCTGGCGCTGCGCATCCATCTCGGCCTGGACCTTCTTGCCCATCGCGCGCCGCAGCAGGTCCGCGTCGCCGAGCGAATAGCCGGCAAGGATCTGCGCGGCCTGCATCACCTGTTCCTGGTAGACGATGATGCCGTAGGTCTCGGCGAGGATCGCCTCGAGCTTCGGATGCGGGTACTCGATCGTCTCGAGCCCGTTCTTCCGCCGCCCGAACAGCGGGATGTTGTCCATCGGGCCCGGACGGTAGAGCGCGCCGATGGCGATGATGTCGCCGAAGTTGCTCGGCTTCACCGCCGACAGCGCACGGCGCATGCCCTCCGATTCCAGCTGGAACACGCCGACCGTGTCGCCCTTCTGGAGCAGTGCATAGACGGCCGGATCGTCCCACTCGAGCGCGCCGAGGTCGATCTCGATTCCGCGCTTTGCCAGCAACTCGATCGCCTTCTGCAGCACCGACAGGGTCTTGAGGCCAAGGAAGTCGAACTTGACCAGCCCCGCGCTCTCGACGTGCTTCATGTCGAACTGCGTGACCGGCATGTCCGAGCGCGGATCGCGGTAGAGCGGCACCAGTTGCGCCAGCGGCCGGTCGCCGATCACCACGCCCGCGGCGTGAGTCGAGCTGTTGCGCGGCAGGCCTTCGAGCTGCATCGCGAGGTCGAGCAGGCGCCGCACCTCGTCGTTGGTGTCGTACTCGCGCTTGAACTCGCCCACCCCGTTGAGCGCGCGCGGCAGAGTCCACGGATCGGTCGGGTGGTTGGGCACCATCTTGCAGAGGCGATCGACGTGGCCGTAGCTCATCTGCAGGATGCGCCCGCAATCGCGCAGCACCGCGCGGGCCTTGAGCTTGCCGAAGGTGATGATCTGCGCGACGTGGTCGGAGCTGTACTTCGCCTGGACGTAGCGGATCACCTCACCGCGCCGGGTTTCGCAGAAGTCGATGTCGAAGTCCGGCATCGACACGCGCTCCGGGTTGAGGAAGCGTTCGAACAGCAGGCCGAGGCGGATCGGATCGAGGTCGGTGATCGTCAGTGACCAGGCGACGAGGCTGCCCGCGCCCGAGCCGCGGCCGGGGCCCACCGGGATGCCCTGCTCCTTCGCCCACTTGATGAAATCGGCCACAATCAGGAAGTAGCCGGGGAACCCCATCTGGTTGATGACCTGGATCTCGAATTCGAGCCGGTCGAGATAGACCTTGAGTTCCTCGTCCGAGAGCTCGCCGTACTTCTCCAGCCGTGCGGCGAGGCCAAGGCGCGAATCCTCGGCCAGCAGGCGCTTCTCGCCTTCGATGTCACCCGCCAGGCTCGGTAGAATCGGGTTGCGCTTGGGCGGCGCGTAGGCACACCGCTGCGCGATCACGAGCGTGTTGGCGAGCGCTTCGGGCAGGTCGCCGAACAGCTCCTCCATCATCGGCGCCGACTTGATGAAGGCTTCCGGGCTTGAGCGCGGGCGCTCGGCGGCGTCGATGTGCGTGCCGCCGGCGATGCACAGCATCGCGTCGTGCGCGGCGTGGAAGTGCGGGTCGCCGAATTGCGCGGGATTGGTCGCGACCAGCGGCAGGTAGCGCGCGTAAGCGAGCTCGATCAGTGCATCTTCCGCGTCGTCACACACCGGATGGCTGCGCCGCGCGAGTTCGACGTACAGGCGATCGGGGAACAGCGTTTGCAGGCGATCGCACAAGGCATTCGCGTCGTCCTGACGGCGATCGGCGAGGAGGCGGGTCAGCGCACCCTCGGCAGCCCCGGTGAGCGCGATCAGGCCGTCCGTGCGGCCCTGCAGGTCATCGAGGTGGACGTGCGCGGGTAGCTCGACCGGCCGCTCCAGGTGCGCGCGGCTGACGAGGTGGCACAGGTTCTCGTATCCCGCCTCGTCCTGCGCGAAGAGCGGCAGATAATCGATGGTCTCGCTGCCTGGTTCGCGCGACACGCCGAGCAGCGCGCCGACAATCGGCTGAATGCCCTTTTCGAAGCACGCCGCCGCGAACGGCACCGCGCCATAGAGACCGTTACGGTCGCAGATCGCGGTCGCTGGAAAGCCGCGCTCCTTGGCGATCCGGGCGATCGCCTTGGGATCGACCGCGCCTTCGAGCAATGAGTAGCTCGACATGACGCGCAAGGGGACGAAAGGAGCGAAAGCCATGCCTGCTAGATGCGCAGCTACGCCCGCATAGGCAATGCTCGCCGCGCGGTTTTTGGACAGCTAGGGCGCGGTCAGCGTCGCCTGAGCGTACGGTGCGACCACTTGCCAACCGATCGTCTCGTAGAGCGCCCGTCCGGCGACCGTTGCGACCAGAACTTCGGGCACGTCCTGCTCGCCCAGCAAGTCTCCCAGGGCCAGCATGAGGACTCGCCCCAAGCCCTTGCGGCGATGCGCCGCATCAGTGGCGATTTGATCGTAAGCGATTGCCTGCGATCCGCGTCCCGCATGGCCGCTGGCGGCGAGGTGACCGTCGGCGTCGAGCACGAACGCATGCGCGACAGCCCCATCGCGCCGGGATTCGAGCCGATAACCTGGCGCCAGCGGTTGGGTGACAGCGTTACGGTCGCTGCGGTGCATGACAAAGGTCTGCTCGGGCACGGTCCAGCGGGGGCCGAGCGCCGCCGCCAATGCTTCGGGTTTCACGGCAGCGCGGATGATCATCCGCGGATCGTCGATGGCATCACCCAGCGCCCGCAGCTCCGGCGTAATTTGCGGAAAGATCCAGCGGCGGATCTCGGTGGCGCTGCCGGTCTCGATCCGCCAGCCGCCGCGGTCGGCGATCGGCGCCGGAAAGCCGCGCGCGATCGAACGTGCTTCCAGCCAGGCCCGCAGCCAGGCGAGGTCGACGCGGCCCGGATCGAAGCCCATCGCGCTACAGCAGCTTCGCGATGTCCTTCTCGATGCTCGCGGGCGCATCGGTCGGGCCGTAGCGGCGCACCACCTTGCCCTCGCGATCGATCAGGAACTTGGTGAAGTTCCACTTGATCGATTTCGAGCCCATCAGCCCGGGCGCCTGGCCCTTCATCCAGTCGTAGAGCGGGCTCGCGCCGGCACCGTTGACCTCGACTTTCTTGAGCACCGGGAAGGTGACGTCGTAGGTCAGCTTGCAGAAGCTCGCGATCTCCTCCGCGTTGCCCGGTTCCTGTGCACCGAACTGGTTGCAGGGGAAGCCGAGCACCTCGAAATCCTTATCGGCGAACTTGCGCTGCAGCGCTTCGAGCCCTTCATATTGCGGGGTGAAGCCGCACTTACTGGCGACGTTGACCACCAGCAGGACCTTGCCGAGCTTGTCCGACAGGTCGAGCGGCGTCCCGTCGGGCTTCTCGACGGTGAAATCGGCGATCGTGGTCATTGGGCGCCTCCCTGGTGCGGGCGATAGGTGAAATCGAAGGTGGTGACCCATGACGCGCCGCCATCGGCGGAAAACTCGCCGTGCTGGCGCACCGCGCCTTGTGGCAGGGGCGAGTAGGTCATGCGGGTGAGGCCGTCCTCGCCCTTGGGGCCGGAGCCTGGCCACGAGCCCGTCAGCACCATCGCGCCATCGGCGGGCCCGCCGTCGAACTGAACGACGCCCGGCGCCGAGCCGATCCAGGTCTGGTGCCAGTGCTTGGTGCGCGGATCGTAGCCCGACAAGCTGCCACCGTTCACGCCCTTGGCCGGCATCCAGTTCTCGCGGATCGCGCAGCCGTTGTAGAGCTTCTCGATCCGGCTGCGCGCGACTTGCGTGTCGCTGCCGGCGGGGAATACGTCCCATTCGCCGACCCAGAAATCGAGCGCGGCGTATTCGGGCGTGTCGCACTTGGGCGGCGATGGCGGGCGCGCGCTCGCTCCGGCGGCTTGGGCGATGAGCAACGCGGCGGCGAAAACGGGCATATGTCGTTCCCCTCGCCGCGCAGTGAACCGCAAGCCGCGGGGGAACGCAAGCGTCCTACTCGAGCACTCCCTCGTGCAAGCGTACCACACGGTCCATCTTGCCCGCCAGCCGTTCGTTATGCGTGGCGACGAGCGCGGCGCTGCCCTCGCCCCGGACAAGTTCGAGGAACTCGGCGAACACCTTGTCGGCGGTGGTCTCGTCGAGGTTGCCGGTAGGCTCGTCGGCCAGCACCAGGTTGGGACGATTGGCGAGTGCGCGGGCGACGGCGACGCGCTGCTGTTCACCACCCGAAAGCTGGCTCGGTCGGTGGGTCAAGCGGTGGCCCAGGCCGAGCGAGGTCAGCACCTGCTTAGCTCGCTCCTCCGCCGCCAGCTTGTCGGTGCCCGCGACGAGCTGCGGCATGACCACGTTCTCGATCGCGTTGAAATCGGGCAGCAGGTGGTGAAATTGATACACGAAGCCGAGATGCTCGCGGCGCAGCTTGGTGCGACCGTCGGTCGGCAGCGCGCTCGCGTCGGTGCCGGCGATCTCGATCTTGCCGCCGAAGCCGCCTTCGAGCAGGCCGACCGCCTGCAACATGGTCGACTTGCCCGAGCCCGACGGGCCGAGCAGCGCGACGATCTCGCCCGGGCCGATCGACAGGTTGACTCCGCGCAGCACGTCGATGCGCACCCCGCCCTGCTCGAACGAGCGGGTCAGGTTGGTTAGGCGGACGACCGGGCTACTCATAACGCAACACCTGCACCGGATCGGTGCTCGACGCCTTGAACGACGGATAGAGGGTGGCGAGGAAGCTGAGGATCAGCGCTAGCGCCGCGATGCCGACGATCTCGAACGGATCGGCCCGCGCCGGCAGCGTCGAGAGGAAGCGGACCGAGGGGTCCCACAGGTTCTGCCCGGTCAGCTTCTGGATGACCTCGACGATCCCCTGGCGGAAGTAGAGGATCAGGAAGCCCAGCAGCAGGCCCGCGGCAGTGCCGACCGCGCCGATGGTGAAGCCGGTGGTCACGAAAATCTTGAGCAGCGAACGCCGCGTAGCGCCCATCGTGCGCATGATCGCGATGTCGCGCGTCTTGGCGCGCACCAGCATGACGAGGCTGGAGAGAATGTTGAACGCCGCCACCAGCACGATCATCGACAGCGCGAAGAACATCGCCACCCGCTCGACCTCGAGCGCCTCGAAAAGCGAGGCATTGATCTGCTTCCAGTTGGACACCACCGCTCGACCGGCCAGCCTCTTGGTGAGGGGCGCGAGATACTCGTCCACCTTGTCGGCGTCGTCGGTCTTGACCTCGATCATGCCGATCGTGTCGCCGGTCAGCAGCAGCGTCTGCGCATCCGCGATCGGCATGACGACGAACTTCTCGTCGTAATCGTACACCCCGATCTCAAAGATCGCTGCCACGCGATAGCCAACTTGACGCGGCACGGTGCCGAAGGGGGTCGAGCGGCCAGCAGGATTGATCACCGTGATGGTGTCGCCCACCTGCGCGCCGATGTTCTCCGCGAGTCGCACGCCGATCGCGACCTCGCCGGCGTCCGGCTTCAGCGCGTCGAGATTGCCCTGCACGACGTTGGGCCTGATCCGCTGAATATCGTCCTGCGTGTTGCCGCGCACCAGCACGCCCTCGACCCGGCCGTTGAAGGTGACCAACAGCGGCTGCTCGATCAGGGGGCTCGCACGGACCACTCCCGGCGTCTTCCGCACGTCCTGCAGGATGTTCTGCCAGTTATCGAGCCGCCCGCCGTAGGCCTGGATGATCGCGTGGCCATTGAGACCGACGATCTTGTCGAGCAGCTCGCCGCGAAAGCCGTTCATCACGCTCATCACCACGACGAGCAGCGCGACCGACAGCATCACCACGCCGACGCTGATTCCGGCGACGAGCGCGATGAAACCCTCGCCCTTGCCAGGCAGCATGTAGCGCTTGGCCACGGTCCATTCGAAAGGGGAGAGGATCAAGGGGTGCGGGTGCCGTTCAGCGGAAGTTTCGGCTGGCCGTGTAGGGGCCGGTCGCGCGCCGCGCAACGGGTGATGCCGTGAGCTGCGCACTTGTCATACCGCCGCGCAATCGCCATTGAGCGCCGCGAGCAGCGAAGGCCCGCCCAGCCGATGATCTTGACCAACCCGTTTCACGCCGCGGATAGCGACAAGCTCCGCGAAGAATGCGGCGTATTCGGCGCGATCGGCGCGCAGGATGCCTCTGCAGTTACCGCGTTGGGCCTCCACGCTCTCCAGCACCGCGGACAGGAAGCCGCCGGCATTACCAGCTTCGACGGGCAGGAATTCTACTCCCGCCGCGGGCTCGGCCACGTGGCGGAGAATTTCTCCACCTCGCACGCGATCGCCGAGTTGCCGGGGATGATGGCGGCGGGTCATGTGCGCTATTCGACCACCGGTGGCTCTGGTCTTCGTAACGTCCAGCCGCTCTATGCCGATCTCGCCGCGGGTGGCTTCGCGGTGGCGCACAACGGCAACATCTCCAACGCGCGCACCTTGCGCGAGGAGCTGGTGCGCAAGGGTGCGATCTTCCAGTCGACCTCCGACACCGAGGTGATCATCCATCTCGTCGCCACCAGCCGCTATCCGACCACCATCGACCGGCTGATCGACGCGCTGCGGCTGGTCGAGGGCGCCTATTCGCTGATCGTGATGACGCCCGAAGGCATGATCGCCTGCCGCGATCCGCTCGGCATCCGTCCACTCGTCATGGGCAAGCTGGGTGACGCGACGGTGTTCGCCAGCGAGACGGTCGCGTTCGACGTCATCGGCGCGGACTTCGAACGCCAGATCGAGCCGGGCGAGATCGTCCGCGTCGATCTCGATGGCAAGGTCACGTCGATGCGCCCGTTCGGCCAGGTCCGGCCGCGCCCGTGCATCTTCGAGCACGTCTATTTCAGCCGCCCCGATTCGATCTTCGACGGCCGCAGCGTGTACGAAGCGAGGAAGTCGATCGGCCGTGAGCTGGCGATCGAGGCGCCGGTCGAGGCCGACCTGGTGGTGCCGGTGCCCGACAGCGGCGTGCCCGCTGCGATCGGCTACGCCCAGCAGTCGGGCATCCCGTTCGAGCTCGGCATCATCCGGTCGCACTACGTCGGGCGGACCTTCATCCAGCCGGGCGACAGCGCGCGCCATTCGAGCGTCAAGCGCAAGCACAACGCCAACCGCGGCCTCGTCGAGGGCAAGCGCATCGTGCTGATCGACGATTCGATCGTGCGCGGCACCACCTCGATGAAGATCGTCGAGATGATGCGCGATGCCGGGGCGACCGAAGTACACTTCCGCGTCGCCAGCCCCCCGACCGCGCATTCGTGCTTCTATGGCGTCGATACGCCGGAACGCTCGAAGCTGCTCGCCGCGCGGATGGACGTGGAGCCGATGCGCGACTTCATCAAGGCCGACAGCCTCGCGTTCGTCTCGATAGATGGGCTCTACCGCGCGGTCGGCGAGCAGGTGCGCGACAATGCGCGCCCGCAATATTGCGACGCCTGTTTCACCGGCGACTACCCCACCGCCCTGACCGATCTCGGCCAGCGCGAAGCGCGCGACGCGCAGCTCTCGTTTCCTGTCAACAAGGTCGCCTAAGTGACTCTCGAAAAGCCGCTTTCCGGGCGCGTTGCGCTCGTGACCGGTGCCAGCAAGGGCATCGGCGCCGCCACCGCGACGGCCCTTGCCGCAGCAGGGGCGCATGTGGTGCTCACCGCACGCGACGTGAAGTCGCTCGAGGCGGTCGAAGACGCGATCCACGCCGCCGTCGGCACCGCGACGATCGCGCCGCTCGACTTGCAAGAGCCCGACGGCGTGTCCCGGCTCGCCGCCGCATTGTCACAGCGGTGGGACAAGCTGGACATCCTGGTGATCAACGCCGCGTATCTTCCCTCGCTGACGCCGGTGACCCAGATGGAGCCCAAGCAGTTCGGGCAGGCACTGACGGTCAACGTCCTCGCCACCCAGGCGCTGCTCGCCGCGTTCGATCCGCTGATGAAACGCGCCGGTAGCGCGCGGGTGATTGGGATCACGAGCTGGGTCGGCGCAAACCCGCGCCCGTTCTGGGCGGCCTACGGCGCCAGCAAGGCTGCTTTCGAGGTGCTGCTCGATTGCTATGCATCGGAGGTCGAGAAGCTCGGCGGCACCCGTGTCGCTATCGTCGATCCGGGCGCCACGCGCACCGCGATGCGCGCAAAGGCCTATCCCGGCGAGGACCCGGCGAGCGTCAAGCCGCCCGAGGATGTCGCGGCGCGGATCGTGGCGCTGGTGCAGGAGGACTGGCCGACCCGTCATCGTGAGCGGATCGGCCAATCGCGTTAACCATTTCCGCAAGCAAAGCGGAAAGCAGCCTGAGGCACAGCTTGCAAAGCCTCGCCGGAAAGTTTGCGGCAAGGCGTACGAGCACGCGAACGCACAGGTAGTCCGGCATGATCCATACGCACGATCGCTATTCGCTGGCAGCGCAGGAAGACCGCTGCGCCCCGCGCACCAAGCTGACCATCCCGGCGCAACTGCGCGCCTCGGGCGGACGGCCGTTCCGCACGGTGGTGCACGACCTGTCGATCTCCGGCTTCTCGGCCGCGGCGATCAATCGCATGCACCTTGGCCAGCTGTGCTGGCTGACCCTCCCCGGCCTCGAATCGCTGCAGGCCGAAGTGGTCTGGTGGGACAACTGCATCGCCGGCTGCGCCTTCGCCGAACTGTTGAGCCCGATCGTGCACGACAACATCCTCGCCCGCTATTCGAGCGGCGGAGTGTTTCGCCCGGTCGCCTAACGCCCGCTGGCGGCGATCACCGTATCGAGCAACGTGCGCCGGGCGGCCGAGAGCGGCTTGCCCGTCGCGGCCGGCCAGCTGGAAACGACCGCGATCACCAGCCGCTTGTCGGGCACGATGGTGATCGACTGACCAAAGATTCCCTGCGCGCCGTAGCTGGCGCCGGGGTAGGTCCACCACTGGTAGCCGTAACCGTAGCCGTTGCCGAAATCGACTTGCGGTGCGCCGGCGCTGGCGAACCAGCCCGCCGGGACCGACGGCTGCCCGCCTTCGAGCGCGAACTGGCCCATGCGGGCATAGTCGGACAGGCGGATCGAAAGGCAGCAGCCGCCGATGTTACCGCCGGTGAGGTCGGTCATCCAGAACAGCGGTCCGGCGAAACCGGCGGGATCGACGATCTTGGTCTTGGCGTAGGCGGCGAGCGAACGCCCGGTCGCCGCTGCAACCAGATCGCCGAGCAGGTTGGTTTCGAGCGTCTTGTATACCCACTTCTGCCCAGCGGGCGCCTCACGAGTCAGCTTGCGCGCGTAGGTGATCGCCTGCGATTCGCCCGCGACCGGCGCGATCTGCAGCATCTTGGCGACGTCGCTGTCGGGGTCGGTGTAGTCCTCGTTCCACTTCACGCCCGAGGTCATCGTCGCGAGCTGTTCGACACTCACGCCGTCGTATGCGGTGCCCGCCAGCTTCGGCAGATACTTGGTGATCGGATCGTCCATGCTGGCGATGAAGCCGTCCTTCACCGCCGCGCCGAGCAGCGTCGAGGTGAAGCTCTTGGCGACCGAAAAGCTGGTCCACCGCCCCCCCGGCCCGAAGCCGAGGCCGTACTTCTCGTACCGGACGCGCCCGTCCTGCAGGATCATGATCCCGGCCGCGTTCGAGCTGGCGAGGTAGGCATCGAGCGCTGCGACCGTCGCCGCGTCGTACGCGGTGCCGGCGGGAAGCTTCCGGACGACCGGTGCCGCCGCCACCTCGTGCCCGGCGAAGAAATCCTCCATCTTGCGGAACCGGTCCGCGCGCGTCGCGTCGGCCCAGAACAACACGCTCTGGTCCTGCAGCGAAATCTGCGTCTTGGGCTGCGAAACGCGCACCGGCTCGACGGTCGGCACGGTGGCGCAAGCACCCAGCGCGAGCCCGGCCAGCAGGGAGATTAAACGGCGCATCGTCATTCCTTCACTAGCGTGACCTGGTGGACGTCGATCCCGCCGCCGCGGAACCCGCCCTCGCAGTACATCAGGTAGTATCGCCACAGCCGCACGAAGCGCGCATCGAAACCCTCCGGCAGGCGGTTCTCGGCGACCGCGGCATCGAAGTTCTCGCGCCACAGACGCAGCGTCTCGGCGTAATCCTGTCCGAAATCGGCCTGGTCGGTCCATTCGAGGCCGCGCTCTTCGGCGAGGCGGCGGAACTCGGACGTGCGGATCAACAGGCCGCCGGGGAAGATGTAGGCCTGGATGAAGTCCGCGCTCGCCGCATAGGCATCGAACAGCGAATCCTTCATCGAGATGAACTGGATCGCGGCGCGGCCACCCGAGTTAAGGTTGCGCGCGATGCAGTCCATGAACGTCGGCCAGTATTCGCGGCCCAGCGCCTCGACCATTTCGACGCTGACGATCGCGTCATAGGCCCCGCGCGTGTCGCGATAATCCTGCTTCAGGAAATTGGGTTTCGGCTGGCCCGGTGTGTTCTTGGCGCGGCAATACGCGAGCTGTGCATCAGACAGGCTGATCGCATCGACCTGAGCGCCCGTTCCCGCCGCCGCGTGGGCGAGCATGCCCCACCCGCAGCCGATCTCGAGCAGCGAATTCGCTTCGTGCGCGTGCACCCTGTTGAGCATCGCGGTGACCTTGGTCAGCTGCGCATAGTCGAGCGTGTTCAGGTGCTGTTCGGCGCGCGAAGGGCCCTGTTCGGCGCCGAACAAAGCGCTTGAATAACACATCGATTGGCCGAGCCAGGCGGCGTAGAAATCGTTGCCGAGGTCATAATGCGCGTGGATATTGCGCTGCGCGCCCGCCGGCGTGTTGCGGTTGAGCCAGTGCGCGAACTTCGCCGCCAACCGGAAGGGACCATGCGCCCGCCCGGTATCGCCCAGCGCATCGCCGTTGGCCATGAACAGGGCGAACAGTGGAACGGGATCGGGACTCGTCCACTCCCCCGCTTCCCACGCCTGGTACCAACCGATTGAGCCGTTGGTGGCGAGCCGCACCAGCGCACGCCAGTCGCGCAGATTCACTTCGGCCTCGAAGCCCGGAGCGCGGCCACCGAGCAACCGCGTGCTGCCGTCGGGCAGTCGGCCACGGATCGAGCCCGTCACCAGCCCCGTATCGATCCGGTCGAGCACCTTGTGGAAGCCCGGCGCGATCGCGCGCGCGAGCCAGCCGGGGCTGCGCTCGAACCGCGCGCCCGACGTGATTAGGGAGCTTCCCCTGCCCAGCCCCTCTGCTCGCATGGCCAATTCTATGAACCGGTTACCGGCGCGGAGCAAGCGACCGGGCGCACCGGAACCGGATGGTTTGCACGGCTGTTCATCAGCCCATGACACCCCGCGAAACCGTCGATCCCGAAGAGCCGCCGATCGCGCCGGAGACGGTGCGCCTGCCGCAGCGCGGATTCACCATCGACCGAGGCAAGGCGCTGCTCGCCGCGGCGGTGCTGTGGGCCGGATTCGCGCTGACGGTGTGGCTGGTGACGAGCGGCCGCAGCGGCGGGTTCGACCGCTGGGGGCTGCTGGTCGGACGCACTGCCGACACGATGGGGCTGCGCGGGCCGAGCCTTCTGACCGAGACGGTACGCGACGTGACCTCGCTCGGCGGGGTGTTCCTGCGCAACCTGTTCGCGATCGGCGCGGTGGTGGCGCTGCTGTTCCTGCGGCTGCGGCGCGAGGCGGTGCTGTTCGCGGCCACAGTGGCCTTGGGCTGGCTGGTAAACAGCGGCATCAAGGCGCTGGTCGGCCGCCCGCGCCCGACAATCGTGCCGCGCTTGACCGAGGCTGGCGGGGCGAGCTTTCCGAGCGGGCACAGCTTCAACTCGGCGGTGGTCTATGTCGCGATGGCGCTCGCCTTCGCTTCGATGAGCGCGCGGCATTCGGTGCGTTATACCATCGTCGGCAGTGCCATGCTGCTGTCGGCGATGATCGCGTGGAGCCGGGTGATGCTCGGCGTGCACTTCCCGAGCGACGTGACCGCGGGCTGGCTCGGCGGGGCCGGTTGGGCGTTCCTCGCGGCGGCGCTGCTGTACCGGCCCGCCAGGGCGGCGGCCGACAGCGAAGTTGCGAAGGAGCTTGATCCGGCCAACTCCTAACCGACGCTTCCGACACCGCCGGTCGGCATGAACACCGTGCGGCTGAGGCTGTTCGCGCTGAATCCGCGAAAGCGCGCATCGCCGAAGCGGACCATCGTGCCGCAAGTCGTTTCGGTAATGGTCGCCACCGGCATGATCGACCAGGCGAGGTATTGGCGGGCAACAGGGTCTTGGGCTGGGCGAAGCACACGTGGGTCGTTCATGCCGTCTGGTTTCAGCCCGCTGTATTCCGCCAGGGTTAGCAACGACGCGAACGGATCGTAGTCCCCTTGCCCGATCTCGCCCTCCTGTCGCCACACCACATCCCGCCGCCAGAACAGCACCGGTGGCGGGCTTGCGACGATCGTATCGGGCGAGGCGTAGGGCACTTCCACGGTTGGCGCCTCGCGTGCCAGGGCACCGAGCACGCCGTTGAGCGCAATGTATGCGGCCACTCCGACCAGCGCGGTTTGGGCCGGCCTGCCCCACCCCGCATCGCCCCGCCGCTCGCGCCGCCGCGAGAGCGAAATCGCCAGGCCGAGCGCCAGGATCACCCATACGTCGATGATGAACAGCGCGTCGTTGTGATACCAGCGCAAGTCGAACGGCGAGAACAGCTGCACCGCATAGACCGTCTGCCAATCGAGCAGCGGGTGCGTCAGGCAGCCGATGAAGGCCAGCGCCAGCAGCCACCCGAAGCGCATCTCCAGCCCGCTGGCGAAGCTCGCCCGGCGCCGCACCTGCCAGCGGTCGAGCAGCCACAGGAATCCGGCGGTGAGCAGCGGCATGATCCACAGGCCGACCACCAAGCTGTGCGTGATCCCACGATGGGTCGCCAGCGGCTCCCACGGCACCCAGCCGAAGAACACGTCGATATCGGGCGCGTTGGCGCCCATGATCAGCGCGGCGAGGCCCTTGCGCGTCTTGCGCTTCAGGCCGGTCTGGCCGAGCGCCCAGCCGACCAGGCTGTGGGTCAGGTTATCCATCAGCGCCCCGGGAGCCTGTTGGACTTGTCACACTTGTCACACAGTCCAGAGCATTAAGTCGCCTTGGCTGGAAAAGCGTCGCCTTGCGCACCGAAGTGTCGCCTTGCACGGCAACATGTCGCCTCGAGTTTGACAGAACGGATCGCGCGGCGTGGTTCATCCGTCAAGGCATGCCACGGCGTGCCGCTTGTAGGACAGCAGTTTCAGCCCGTCAGCGTGGGTCGGCAGCCCCCGGTTCGCCCTGCCCCGGCGGGCGGGTGCTGACCGGATCGGCGGCGTTGTCGCCCACCGTCCAACTCTGTCCCTTGCCGAGTAGCTTGGCGAGGTTGGTGTCCTTGCCCGCGCTCGACTTGACGCGTTCCTCGGCGACCGCGGCCTCGAAGGTCGGGCGCGGATCGTCGTAGAGCACGCCGAGGGCCATCGGGAACGGCCCGAACGGCATCTCGACCAGCATGTGCGCGATCGAGCGGTTGGTGACGTCGTGGACGATGACATCGGCCGACTGCCAGTCGCCGTCGGTGACCGGCACGACCTTCAACCGCAGCGCCTCGCGGTCGAGCGCGATGCCCTGCGTGCCGCCGGCGAACAGCATCGGCTGCCCGTGCTCAAGCCAGAGCTGGCGGTCCTCGGCGCCCTTCGGCTGGGCGAAGTCGTCGAACACGTCCTTGTTGTAGACGACGCAGTTCTGGAAGATCTCGATGAACGCCGCGCCCTGGTGCGCGTGCGCTGCCTTGAGCACCTCGGGCAGGTTCTTCGACACGTCGAACCCGCGCCCGACGAACCGCGCCCCCGCGCCAAGCGCGAACGCCGCCGGCCGCGCCGGGTGGTCGTAGCTGCCGAGCGGGGTCGAGGGGCTCTTGGTCCCTTCGCGGCTAGTCGGCGAGTACTGGCCCTTGGTGAGGCCGTAGATCTCGTTGTTGAACAGCATGATCTGCATGTTCACGTTGCGCCGGAGCACGTGCATCAGGTGGTTGCCGCCGATGCTGAGGCCGTCGCCGTCACCCGTGACTAGCCAGATGTCGAGATCGGGATTGGCGAGCTTCACCCCCGTCGCCACCGCCGGCGCGCGGCCGTGGATGGTGTGGAAGCCATAGCTCTCCATGTAGTACGGAAAGCGGCTCGAGCAGCCGATGCCGCTGATGAACACCGTGGTCGCCGGGTTGGCGCCGATCTGCGGCAGCGTACGCTGCACCGCCTTGAGGATCGCATAGTCGCCGCACCCGGGGCACCAGCGGACCTCCTGGTCGGTCTCCCAGTCCTTCAGCGTCGTCGCGAAGGGAGTCATGTCGTTCATCTCAATTGTCCCTGTCGTGGTGCAGGCGCAGGTCGCGCGGCAGCGTGCCGTCGTCGTGACCGCTTTCGGGCGTGGGAAGCTGCTGGAGGTTGGCGTCGACTTCCCCGCCCTCGTTGCCGGGAATCCCGTCGAAGAACTTGCCGATCGCTTCTTCCAGCTCGGCGATCTGGAATGGCTGGCCGCTGGTCTTGGTCAGCGGCCTGGCATCGACGAGGAACTGATCGCGCAGCACGGTCTTGAACTGGCCGGTGTTCATTTCTGGCACCAGCACGTGGTCGAACCCGTGCAGAAGCTCGCCGAGGTTGGCGGGTAGCGGCCAGATATGGCGCACGTGGATGTGGCTGACGTCGATGCCGCGATTGCGCGCGCGGCGCACCGCTTGGTGGATGGGGCCGAAAGTGCTGCCCCAGCCTACCACCGCGAGCGTGCCTGAGGTCTCGCCGAGGCAAACGTCCTGATCGGGCACGGAGACCCCGGCGATCTTGCCGACGCGCGCGTCGGTCATCGCCTGGTGGTTGCTGGGCGAATAGTCGATGTGACCGGTGTCAACCGCCTTCTCGATCCCTCCGATACGATGCATCAGGCCCGGGGTGCCGGGCTTGATCCAGGGCCGCGCGCCCTTGAAGTCGCGAGCATAGGGCAACAGGTTGTCGCCGTCGTTCGGCGCATCGAGGAAGGTCACCGGGAACGGCTCGAACCTTGCCGGATCGGGCACCTTCCATGGCTCGGCGGCATTGGCGATGTAGCCGTCGGTCAGCAGCATGACCGGAGTCATGTACTGGACCGCGATGCGGCACGCCTCGATCGCGCATTCGAACGCGTCGCCGGGGCTGCGCGCGGAGACCACCGGCATCGGAGCGTCGCCGTTGCGGCCATAGACCGCCTGGTAGAGGTCGCTCTGTTCGGTCTTGGTCGGGAGGCCCGTCGAGGGACCGCCGCGCTGCGAGTTGACGATCACCAGCGGGAGCTCGGTCATGATCGCAAGGCCCATCGCCTCGCCCTTCAGCGCGATGCCCGGGCCCGACGAGGAGGTGACGCCGAGTTGCCCAGCATAACTCGCACCGATCGCCGCGCAGATCGCGGCGATCTCGTCTTCCGCCTGGAAGGTGGTGACGCCGAATTCCTTGAGCCGCGCGAGGTGATGCAGGATCGCCGATGCGGGCGTGATCGGATAGCCGCCGAAGAACATCGGCAGTTCGGCGAGCTGCGCGCCCGCGACGAGACCGAGACTGATTGCTTCGGCGCCGGTGATCGTGCGGTAAAGACCCGGAGCGCTCTCGACCGGCTCGACATGAAGCTGCTTGAGGGGCCCGGATAGCTCGGCGGTCTCGCCATAGGCATGCCCGGCGTCGAGCGCGGCGATGTTGGCCCCCGCGAGCTCAGGCTTGCCCTTGAACTTCGCGTTCAGCCAATCGTGGATCGGCCCGCGCGGACGGTCGAACATCCACAGCGCGAGGCCGAGGGTCCACATGTTCTTGCAGCGCAGCGCGTCCTTGTTGCCGAGGCCGAACGGCTTCACCGCCTCGACCGTCTGCGCGCTGATGTCGAACGCCAGCACCTGCCACTTGGCGAGGCTGCCGTCGTCCAGCGGATTGGCGGCGTACTTCGCCTTCTCGAGGTTGCGCTTGGTGAACTCGCCGGTGTCGGCGATAATTAGTCCGCCGGGCTTGAGCGCCTGAAGGTTGGTCTTCAGCGCGGCCGGATTCATCGCGACTAGCACGTCGGGCGCGTCGCCGGCGGTCTCAATTGCGGTCGAGCCGAAATTGATCTGGAACGCCGAGACACCGAACAGCGTGCCCTGCGGCGCGCGGATTTCGGCCGGGAAGTCGGGGAACGTGGCGAGATCGTTGCCGGCGAGCGCGGTCGACAGGGTAAACTGCCCGCCGGTGAGCTGCATGCCATCGCCGGAGTCGCCGGCGAAGCGAACGACTACGGCTTCGGGATTTTCGCTCGCAGCGGAATTGAGGGGGCGTTCGGCGGCCTGGGTAGCCATCAGTTGTCCTTGTCGCGGCGCCGACGGGGCGCTCTTGTCGGCTGGCAGCTAGGCAGCGGCCAACTCTCCCACAACCAAGTTTTTCTCCCCGCGCACGAAAATGTCGAGTGGAAAAGCTCTGGAGCGGCGCTAATCATCTTGAAACGCAACCGATCGCGAAAAGGGACCGAGGATGGCCGATAACGAACACTATGTGCGCGACGACGTGCGCGGCTTCCTCGCGATGCTCGAGCAGCTCGGCGGGCCACAGATGGACGAAATCCCCATCGACCAAGCGCGCGCCGGGTACGTGGCGATGAAGTCGCTGGCCGAGGTCGACCCGAAGCCGCTGGCCGTAGTGCGCGACCTCACCTGTCCGGGTCCGGCGGGCGACATTCCCCTACGGCTCTACGATGCGCAGGAGCATCGCGCTCCCGGCCCGGTGGTGATGTTTTACCACGGCGGCGGGTTCACCATCGGCGATCTCGATACCCACGATGCGTTCTGTACCGAGCTCGCCGCCGGGCTCAATCTGCCGGTGGTGGCAGTGCATTATCGCCTCGCGCCCGAACACCCCTTCCCCGCCGCGCCGGAAGACTGTGAAGCCGCGACCCGCTGGGTGGCCGGCAATCCGCAGGAACTGGGTCGTCAGGCGACGGGTCTCATCACCACCGGCGACAGCGCGGGCGGCAACCTCTCGATCGTCATCGCGCAGGCGCTCTCGGACAAGGCGGCGGCGGTGCCGGTGATCCTGCAGGCGCCGATCTACCCGATCGCCAGCCCGGTCGAGGAAACGACCAGCTACAAGAGTTTCGCCGAGGGCTTCTTGCTCACTGCGCGGACGATGGGCTTCTTCTCCGACAGCTACGCCGCCGATCCGAACGACAAGCGCAACTACCCGATCCTCCACGACAATCACGCGGCGAGCCCGCCCACCGTGCTGATCACCGCGGGCCTCGACCCCTTGCGTGATTCGGGACGCGAATACGCCGCGCACCTGATCCAGCACGGGGTCGACGTGATCTATCTGGAGGCGAAGGGCAACGTCCACGGCTTCATCACCATTCGCAAGGCGGTGCCGAGCGCGCAGGGCGATGTCGAGACCTTCATTGACGCGGTGAAGCTGATGCTGGAGCGGCATTCGGCATGATGCCGACCGAATACCGCCCCTGCGTGGGCGTGATGCTGGTTAACGCCGAGGGCAAGGCCTTCGTCGGCAAGCGGATCGACAACAAGGAAGGCGACTGGTGGCAGATGCCGCAAGGCGGCGTCGATCCGGGCGAGGACCTCGCCGATGCCGCGCTGCGCGAGCTGGCCGAAGAGACCGGGATTACGGCCGACCAGGTCTCACTGATCGGCCGCTTGCCGGAAGCGATGCGCTACGACCTGCCCGAGGAACTGATCGGCACGCTGTGGAACGGGCAGTACCGCGGGCAGGAGCAGGTCTGGTTCCTCGCCCGCTTTGCCGGCAACGACGATGATCTCGACCTCGAAGCGCACGATACGCCGGAGTTCTGCGAGTACCGCTGGGTCGATCCGGAGGAGCTGCCCGAGCTGATCGTGCCCTTCAAGAAGCGCGTGTACCGCGCTGTCGTCGAAGGGTTTCGGGAGCTGGTCTGACTTAGTTCTTCTGCGTGACGACAGCGTCAGGCAGAACTGCCTCGGCGGTGAGCACGCGCTGCTGCGGGCCCTTGGCGATCGCGGCGGCGAGCTGCGAGGTCTCGGGGCACTTGTCGCCGCACATCGATTGTAGCTTGGCGAGGTTACGGCGCGCCTTCTCGACCGCGCCCTTCTCGACCAGCGCGGCGCCTTCGCCCGAGAGCGCGGCGAGATTGTCCGGCTCACGCTCGAGCGCGAGGCGGTAGTAGCGGATCGCCTTGCCCTGCAGCCCGTTGAGCCGCGCCGCTTCGGCAAGATCGAGGAAGATCCCCGTCGCCGCCGGGTCCACCGCCAGCGCCGCTTCGTAGGCGTCGACCGCCTTTTCGGGCTGGCCGGCCGCAATCGCCGCGTGGCCCTGCGCCACCAGCGCGGCGGCGCGCGGGTCGGTCACGTGGTCGTCGCTCTGCCCGACGCTCGCGGTCATCGCGAAAACGATCGCCAAAGCGGCGGCGGGGGCGGCGAAACGCATCAGCAACTCCTTCGGGCGCGACGTCCGGGTTTTTACGGGCTCGGCCATAATGCGCGTGATTAACACGGGCGAGATAGACGCGCGATGAAAAATCCGTCCGTGCCGTCGTGAAACGGCGACAGGCGCCATCCTTTCCCGCGCGCGCGGCCAAGCGGGAGATCGACCAGATCGGCCGACCATCCGGGGTGGCGGGCGAGGAAGATTTCGACCTGGTCGGCGCCCTCGGCATCGAGCAGCGAGCAGGTGACGAAGGTGAGCCTGCCGCCCGGCTTGACGAGCTCTGCGGCGATATCGAGCAGACGCGCCTGCGTGTCCGCAAACCGCCCCAGCCGTTCGGGCGTGAGCCGCCACCGCGCCTCTGGGTTGCGGCGCCAGGTGCCGGTCCCCGAGCACGGCGCATCGACCAGCACCGCGTCCGCCGCACCGCGCAAGTCGGCCAGCATTTCAAGCTCTTGTCGGGGATTGATGAGACGCGTCTCGATCATCCCCGCCCCCGCCCGCTCGGCGCGCGGCGCGAGCCGCGAGAGGCGGTTGCGGTCGGTATCGGCGGCGATCAGGGTGCCGCTGTTGTTCATCGCGGCGGCCAGGGCGAGCGTCTTGCCGCCGGCGCCGGCGCACAGGTCGATTACGGTTTCGCCCGGCTGCGCGCCGACCGCGAGGCAGGCGAGCTGCGAGCCGGTGTCCTGCACCTCGATGCGGCCATCGCGGAATCCGTCCCAAGTCTCGACCGGCGAAGCAGGTTCGACCCGCAGGCCTTGCGGCGCGTCGGTTGGCTGGGCGGGCACCGGCAGCTCCATCGTCGACCGATCGGCCTTGAGCGTGTTAACCCTCAGGTCCAGCGGCGCCCTGTCGAGTAGCGCGGCAGCCTCCTTATCCGCGATGCCCGATGCGGCGAGTTCGGCAAGCAGCCATTCGGGAGCGATGCCGCCCTCAGCGGCCACTTCCGCGGGTGCGACCGGCGCAGGGCCGTGAGTGGAGCCGTCGAACAGCGGAGCAAGCGAAGGGTCGTCCGCCACCAGCCGCAACATCGCCGCGCGCCCACTCGGCGGCAACGGCCCACAGGCCCGTATGGCGCGATACACCAGCTCGCGCACCGCGCGACGGTCCTTGGACCCGGCATATCGGCGGGTGCGGAAGTAGTCGGACACTAACCGGTCCGCCGGCGCGCCATCGGCCTGCGCCGCGGCGATCACCGCGTCGAGCAGCTCGATCGCCGCCTGGACCCGCGCGGCGGGTGTCATCGAGTCGGGTAGTTCGGCGCCTCGCGGGTGATCGCGACGTCGTGCACGTGGCTCTCGGCGAGGCCCGCGCCGGTGATGCGCACGAAGCGCGCCTTCTCGCGCAGCTCCTCGAGCGTGGCCGAGCCGGTATAGCCCATCGCCGCCTTGATCCCGCCGACCAGCTGATGGACCACGTCCTTGGCTGGGCCCTTGTACGGCACCTGCCCCTCGATCCCCTCGGGCACCAGCTTCAACGCCGAAACGTCCTGCTGGAAGTACCGATCGGCCGAGCCGCGCGCCATCGCGCCGACGCTGCCCATCCCGCGGTACGATTTGTAGCTGCGGCCTTGATAGAGGAAGGTCTCGCCCGGGCTCTCGGCGGTGCCCGCCAGCATCGAGCCGATCATGATGCTGGAAGCACCGGCCGCCAGCGCCTTGGCAGCGTCACCGCTGGTCCGCAGACCACCGTCGGCGATTACCGGCACACCCGACTTCGCGCCCTCGGCCGCGCATTCGAGCACCGCGGTGAGCTGCGGCACCCCCACGCCCGCGACCACGCGGGTAGTGCAGATCGAGCCCGGCCCGATGCCGACCTTCACCGCATCCGCGCCCGCGTCGATCAGCGCTCGGGTTGCCTCGGCGGTCGCGACGTTGCCGGCGATGACATGGACCGAATTCGACAGCGTCTTGGCCCGCTCAACCGCCCGCGCAACATCCTTGTTGTGCCCGTGCGCGGTGTCGATGATCACGACGTCGCATTCGGCTGCGATCAGAGCTTCGGTGCGGGCAAAGCCCTTATCGCCCACCGTAGTCGCGGCGGCGACGCGCAGGCGGCCCGCTTCGTCCTTGGTGGCGTCGGGATAGTTGACCGCCTTCTCGATGTCCTTGACCGTGATCAGGCCGACGCACTTGTAGTCGGCATCGACTACCAGCAGCTTCTCGATCCGCCGCTGGTGCAGCAGCCGCCGAGCATCTTCCTGGCCGGTCCCAAGCGGCACGGTCGCGAGGTTTTCGCGCGTCATCAGTTCCTTGACTGGCTGCCCGGGGTTCTCGGCGAAGCGCACGTCGCGGTTCGTGAGGATGCCGCACAGCTTGCCATTGCCGTCGGTGACCGGAATGCCGCTGATGCGGTTGGCGGTCATCAGCGCCTGCGCCTCGCCCAGCGTGGCGTCGGGACCGATGGTGATCGGGTTCACCACCATCCCGCTTTCGAAGCGCTTGACCGCGCGGACGGCGGCGACCTGTTCGTCGATATCGAGGTTGCGGTGAAGCACGCCGATGCCGCCCAATTGCGCCATGACGATCGCCATGTCGGCCTCGGTCACGGTGTCCATCGCGGCCGAGATCACCGGGATGTTGAGCGCAATCCCGCGCGTCAGCATGGTGCGGGTATCGGCCATCGCGGGGACGATGTCGCTCTCCCCCGGACGCAGCAGGACGTCGTCGAAGGTCAGGCCGAGGGGGATGTCGTCGTGGGCCACAGGTGCGCGCTTTCGCCGGGAGAATCGTGGCGGCCCATCTAACGAGACACTCTGTCAGCCGCTAGGGGCAGCGGCGCTTTTTCCTTTGGCGCCCGGCCAGCGCTGCACATCGGCGAAATAGCGTACCAGCGCCTGGGTGAGCAGGAGGTCGTCCGCCGCCCCGCCCAGTTCGATGCCCGCCGCCTCGTCGCTTGGCTGGTGGTAGCGTTCGCGGGTGTAGCGCTCGAGCGGTCCCGGCTGCCCGAACGCGCTGGTGACCGAGACCGCCGGCACGTCACGCTGCAGCAGCGCCCAGCCGTCCTGCCGGCGGACATAGTCCTGCGCGAGATGCTCGTCGCCTTCCTTGCGGCGCAAATCGGACATCACCTGCTGGATGCCCGGGTCGAGCGGCGTCAGGCCCTTGCCCACGATCGCCACCGGGCTGCCGGTTGGCGCCACCGCCACGGTATCGAGGTTGAACGCAGCGACGATCGAATCGAGCGGGATCGGCGGGTTCTCGGTAAACGCCTGCGCGCCGAGCAGGCCCCATTCCTCCGCCGTAGTGGCGAGGAAATAGACGTCGCGATCGAGCTTGGGCCCAGCGCTCAGCCGCTTGGCAAGTTCGGTGAGCACCGCCAGCCCGCTCGCGTTGTCGACCGCGCCGTTGCAGATGAGGTCGGTCGCCGGCGGTTCGGCGCAGCGGCCGAAGTGATCCCAGTGAGCCAGCAGCAACACCGCGCCCGCTCCTTCGCGTCGGCCGGGCAGGCGCGCGATCAGGTTGAAGGTGCGCACCGAGCCCGGCGAGGAGGTCGCCTCGATGGTCGCGGTGATATCGAGCGGCACCGGCTTGAACTCAGCCTCGCGCGCGCCGGCGGTGAGCGCCGCCAGCTTCTGCTCGCCGATCATCGCCGCCATCGCGGGCCGCGAGATGAAGCCGTCGATCGCCGCGCCGTCCTCGCCCCCGGCGATCCGGTAGCTCCCGCGACGGCGGGTGGAGGTCAGGTGCGCCAGTTCGCTTTCGTCCTCGACGATCGCCAGCACCGCGGAAGCACCCGCCTGCAGCAGCGCGTCGTGCTGTTCGGTCTGCCCGGCGTGATCCCACAGCATGACCGCGACGCGGCCGGCCACTTCGGAGCGGTCGAGCCCCTGCCCCGCCAGCCCGACGAACACCATCGGCGCGCGTTGGACCAGCCCGCGGGTTCCTTGCGTGAACACCGCGACGCCCGGGTCGGGCAGCGCGATGGACCGGCCATCGCGATAGAAGCGCGCGACGCTCTTGTCGGGCAGGCTTTGCGACAGCGCGACCGGCGCGAACCACGGGTTGGCGGGGTCATTGGTGCCCGACTCCAGCCCGGCAGCCTGCCACTCGCGCGCGAGGTAGCGCAGCGTCTTGGTCTCGCCTTCGGTGCCCGGCTGGCGGCCGCCGAAATCGTCGCTCGCCAGCACCCCGATATGGCGCGCCAGCGCCGCTTCTATCGCGCTCCGATCACGCGCAACCGGGGCCGCCGGCACGGTCGCGCAGCCGCCGAGCATCGCGAGTGCGGCAATCCACGCCAAGCGCATCGGATGTCCCCGGAGAAGTCCCTGCTGCGGCAAGCTACTCGGTCGTCCAGCCGCCGTCGACGCTCCAGTTGGCGCCGGTGACGTTCTGCGCCTCGTCGCGGCACAGGAACACCGCGATCGCGCCGATCTCGGCCGGCTGGACGAACTTCTTGGTCGCCTGCTTCACCAGCAACACATCGTTGATCACCTGGTCGCGAGTCAGCCCGCGCGCTTCCATCGTGTCGGGGATCTGGTTCTCGACCAGCGAGGTCCACACGTAGCCGGGGCTGATGCAGTTGGCGGTCACACCATAGGGAGCGACTTCCAGCGCAACCGTCTTGGTCAGCCCGTCGAGCCCGTGCTTGGCGGCGTTGTAGGCGGACTTGAACGGCGAGGCGACCTTGGAGTGGGCGCTCGCGGTGTTGATGATCCGCCCCCAGCCTTGCGCCTTCATGTGCGGCACCGCGAGGCGGGTGGTGTGGAACGCCGCGGTCAGGTTAAGCGCGACGATCAGGTCCCACTTGTCGACCGGAAACTCCTCGACCGGGGAGACGTGCTGCATGCCGGCATTGTTGACCAGGATATCGACCGGTCCGGCCTCCGCCATCAACGCCTCGCAGCCCTCGCGGGTGGTGAGATCGGCGTTGACGTGCGCGGCGCCGAGCTCCTCACGCAGCTTGGCGATCTCGTCCGCATCACCGAAGCCGTTGAGCACCACTTCGGCGCCTTCAGCCCTGAGCGCACGGGCGATCGCGAGCCCGATGCCCGAGGTGGAGCCGGTGACCAGCGCGCGCTTGCCGTTCAGGAACATTTGCACCCTTCCAGGAATTGATCGGCGAACAGCCGTTGGCCTGCTCCTTGCCAAGCGCGTGGCGGCTGTCCAGTGATTACGCCGCGCAGGGTCGGCAAAAAGATAATGGGGGAGCGCAATGCGGCTCAACAGGTTCGATCCGTCACGCATTCGAGTTGAAGGCGGCGGGGGCGGCGGCTTCCCCGGCGGGATGGGTGGCGGCGTGGGCTGCGGCTCGGTCGTGATTGCATTGATCGCGGCGCTGGTGTTCGGCGTCGATCCCTCGTCGATGCTAGGGGGGATGCAAAGCGGTGCGCCGACCCAAGTCCAGGGTAATGGCTCGCAGCAATCGGTTGAGGAGCTCTGCACCGCAAACGCCTACGCGACCGAAGCCTGCAACACCTTGCAATCGCTCGATGAAACCTGGGCACCTGAGTTCCAGCGAGCTGGTATCCAGTTCGCTCAGCCCACGCTGAAGTTCTATTCGGGCGGCGTAAATTCGGGCTGCGGCGCGGCGTCGAGTGCGGCGGGCCCGTTTTACTGCCCGGCCGACCAGAAGATCTACATCGACACGAGCTTCTACGACCAGCTCGACCGGCAGCTCGGCGCGCGCGGCGACTTTGCACGCTATTACGTCGTCGCGCACGAATACGGGCATCACATCCAGACTCTTACTGGCGTCGCCGATGCGGTCCGGAGTGCGCAGAGCCAGGATCCCCGCAGCGCGAACCAGCTGCAAGTGCGCATGGAGCTCCAAGCCGATTGCTACGCCGGCGTGTGGGCGGGCAAGAACCGCAATTTGATCGAGCCGGGCGATTTCGAGGAGGGCATGACCGCCGCCAGCGCGATCGGCGACGACCGGCTGACCGGCGGCCGGGTGAGCTCGGAGAACTTCACCCACGGCACCAGCGCCCAGCGGATGGAAGCGCTGCGGGCCGGCATGGAGAGCGCCAATGACGCGGTGTGCGATCGCTATGTCCAGGTCCGCTGACATGCTGCGCGCATCGCTCGTCGCCGTGACGATCGCGCTCGTCGCGAGCCCCGCAGCCGCGCGCAACCAGGACCAGCCCGTCGCCGGGCGCGAGCCCGACGCGCAGGACGTGGCGATGACCCCGCTCAACGATCTCAACCTGTCGAAGGACGAAATCCCCGCGGTCCTGATCACCGCCGCGACCGATCCCTATTCGAGCGACGGCCTTAACGGATGCCCGGCGATCCAGGCGGCGATCGCAGATCTCGATGCCGCGCTCGGTCCGGACATGGATGTCGCGACTGGCGAGACCGACCGGCTGAGCACCGGGCGGATGGCGAAGAGCGTGGTCGCCTCGTTCATCCCCTTCCGGGGCATCCTGCGCGAAATTACCGGCGCTGCCGGGCAAGAGCGCGCGCTGCAATCGGCGATCTACGCGGGCGCGGTGCGGCGCGGGTTCTTGAAGGGCCTTGGGCAGCAGAAAGGCTGCGCCTATCCGGCGCGTCCTGCGTTCACCCGGGTCGCGGTCATCCCCTCCCCGCCGCCCGCCGCGAAGCCGCGCAAGGGCGACAAGGGCGGCAAACAGGAGCTGCAAACGGTAACCTTCGTCGAAGGCGAAGTCGTGCAGCCGGTCCCCCGCCGCCGCTAGATACGCGAACGGGGACGGCTAGCGCCGCCCCCGCCGCCGTCCGGGGCGTGTTGGGGACAAGTTACCCGGTGGCTATTTCTCCGCTTCGATCCGCGCGATCTCGCGGTCGAGCGATTCCAGCACTTCCTTCCTGACGCTCTCGCTCATCTCGTTGCTGCGCGCGACCTGATCGCGGGCGGCGCGGATGCCGCTGAGGGCGTGGCCGTTGATGCGCTGGCGGCAGATCTTGATCACCCGCTTGCCGTCGGGCGAGGTCGTCTCGCTGACATCCTCCGCGCCGTCGCAGTTCATCACCACGCGCGGGGCGCGGGCGATGGCGAGCCGGGCATGCTCACCGGCGAGCGCCGACTCCCGTGCGAGCGGAGCGAGGCGCTCGCGGTCGATGACCACCACCCGCTTGGCCATGTCGGCGTCGACTTGACCGAGCCGCTCATGGAGTTCCTTCATCTGCTTCTCGAAGGCCTTCTCGTCGAACTCGCCGTCGGCCGTCACCACGCGGTAGCGCTGGCCGCGGGCGAGCTTGCCGTGGTGCTTCCCGTCCTTGTCGGTGCGGACGACCACCACCCGCCGCTCGCGGTGCGCGCCGTCGCCATCGTCGTGGAACACGTAGGTGTGATCCTCCGCACCGGGCGCGATCACATCGACCGGCTCCACGGGCGCGAGCGGCGCTTCCGGCGGAGCCATCGGAGCGGGCGGCGGCGCGGGCGGCGTCGGGGGCAGCGGCGCCTCGATGCTGTCGTCCTGCGCATAGCTGATCGAGGCGGTCAGCGGCACCAGCAGCACGCTGGCGCCGACCAGCAGCGCACCGGCGCGCCGGCGACGAATGGAAGGAGTGGTCATGGTCAGGTTCCTCAAACGGTGAACGATCGATTTGTCGCCCAGCACGGGGCAGGCCATCGGTGCCGCCAGGGCGCCGCGCGGGCCGGCAACGGCGGAGGCGATGAGCTGGGCGTAGGCCGCGCGCTCGACCCGGTCGCAGTGCTCGACCACGCGGGCGTCGCAAGCGGCCTCCTGGTCGCGGCGCATCGCGCGCCAGCCGAACAACGAGAGCGGATTGAACCAGTGCAGCGCGAACAGCGGCAGCGCGACGAAGTTGAACGCGAGGTCGTGCGCGCGGTGATGCGCCAGCTCGTGCGAGAGAGCGAGATCACGCGCCCGCCGGTCGGTCCAGGCCATGAAGCCGGGCGGGAGCGCAACGACTTTGTCGAACACCCCGAACGCGAGCGGCGATGCGGTGGCAGGCGTCTCGAGCAAGCGGACTTTGCCGTGCACACCGACCGGGTAGGCATCGGCCAACAGATCGCGCCGGAGGCAAGCGTAGGAAACGAGGCGCAAGACGATGTAGACCACCGCGCCGGCGGCCCAGATTGCCACCAGCAGTGCGAGCCAATCCAACGAGGGCGCCGCTGCCGCGGCTGGGGTCGCCACCTCATCAACCGGCAGGACGAGGATTGCCGCATCGGCCGTCGCGGTGGCATCCACGCTCGGCGCGAGCCACGCCGGCAGGACGATCGGCGGCAAGATCAGACGCAGCAACGGTAGCACCCACAGGGCATACGCGGCCTTGGGGCCGAGGTGCCGCGCAACCGGTCGCCGGGCGACGAGCACCAGCGCGATCAGAGCGCCGGTCCACACGAGCGTGTCAAACAGCCAGCTCATCGCCGCAGCTCCTTCAGGAGCGCTTCGATCTCGGCGAGATCCTGGTCGGTGAGCGTCTCGTTCTCCGCAAGGTGCGCGATCAGCGGGGCCGCGCGGCCGCCGAACAGCCGTTCGACGAGGCGCTTCGATTCACTGCCGACATAAGCGGCGCGTTCGATCAGCGGCGAATAGAGGAAGCGGCGGCCGTCGGGCTCGGTCTCCACGGCGCCCTTGGCGACCAGGCGCCCAAGCAGGGTCTTGACCGTCGGCATCGACCAGTCGCGCTCCTTGCAGACGCGGTCGCACACTTCGGCAGCGGACAGCGGACTCTGCTCCCACAGCGCCTCCATCACGGCGTGCTCGGCTTCGCTGATGCGCTCTGACTTGAGGTCGTTTTCGTCGCTCATCGGGTATCCTCCCCAGGACCTTTGAACACCTTTCGACTACGTTTGTAAACATGAAGCGTGGATGAATGATTGCAAGGCAGTGTGCGGTTGGTAGACCCCAGTCATGCGTTTGTCCGATTGCCACAATATCGAGGATTTCCGCCGTCTGGCACGCGCCACGCTGCCGTGGCCGGTGTTCGATTACATCGACGGCGCGGCGGACGATGAACTGACCAAGGCGCGCAACACCGCTGCGTTCGACGATGTCGACCTGGTGCCCAATGTGCTCGGCGGCGTGGCCGAGATCGACACCTCGTGCACCATCATGGGCCGGCGCAGCGCGCTGCCGCTCGTGCTCAGCCCGACCGGCCTGCAGCGCGCGTTCCATTGGCAGGGCGAACGCGCGGTCGCGCGGGCGGCCGAGAAGTTCGGCCTATGGTTCGGCGTCTCCAGCCTGGCGACGGTCAGCATCGAAGATATCGCCGCCCTCGTCTCCACTCCGAAGCTCTTTCAGCTTTACGTCCACAAGGATCGCGGCCTCAACACCTCGCTGATCGAGCGATGTAAGGCCGCCGGCTTCGACGCGATCGCCCTGACCGTTGACACGATCGTTGCGGGCAACCGGGAACGCTGCCTGCGATCGGGCTTCACCACCCCGCCCCGCTTCACCCCGAGCTCGCTCTGGTCCTACGCCACGCGCCCGCGCTGGGCGCTCGACTACGTGTTTCGCGAGAAACTCCGGCTGGCCAATCTCGACAGCCACGTCAGCGAAGGGACCGGCAAGGCGGTGTCGATCGCGGAATACGTCAACACCATGCTCGACCCGGCGATGGACTGGGACGCCGCGGCGCGCATTCGGCAGGATTGGGGCGGTACCTTCTGCCTCAAAGGCGTCATGAGCGTCGCCGACGCGCGTCGCGCGGTGCAGATCGGGGCGGATGCGATCATGGTCTCCAACCACGGTGGGCGCCAACTCGACGGCAGCCGTGCGCCCTTCGACCAGCTCGCCGAGATCGTCGATGCGATCGGAGGCGAGATCGAAGTGATCTGCGACGGCGGCGTGCGGCGCGGCACGCACGTGCTGAAGGCGCTGGCACAAGGCGCGACCGCGGCGAGCGGAGGTCGACTGTACCTCTATGCGCTCGCAGCGGCGGGACAGCCGGGGGTCGAGCGCGCGATCGGCCTGCTGAAAGCCGAGATCGAACGCGGGATGCGGTTGATGGGCGTCACGTCAGTCGATCAACTCGACCGCACGATGCTGCGCCAGCGCTAGCGGCTGACGATCCCGACAAGCACGGCCGCGCCGAGCACCAGCAGGAAGCCGTTGAACACCACCAACAGCCACGCCGGCAGCTTGGCGGTATCGGGATCGGGCCGCAGCGCCTTGCCGGTCAGCTCGCGCCAGATGCCCGCGACGAAGCAGAACTCCGCGAAGGCGATCAACACGATCGAGGTCGCGAGCACCATCCACCCGGGCACCAATTTGTCGAGCAGCGCCTGCGCGCCGATACCCGCCGCCAGGCTGGCGAGACCGGTGCGCATCCACGCGGCGTAGGTCCGCTCGGCCGCGAGCAGCGTCCGGTCGGCGGCGAGCTTGGTGCGCCGGGTGGCGCTGTCTTCCTGTGTTTCCGCGCTGTCGACCAGCGTTTCGGCGCTGTCGGCCAACTTCTCCTGCGCTTTGGCCGCGCGATGCTCGGTGGTGGTCGCCATGCATCCACAACGCCGACAGGCGCAAATGGTGGCAGGAGCGCGATTTTGTCCTAATCGAGCGGTCGATGCGCGAAGCTGCCCTCGCCTTTGGACCGTTCGTGCTCGACGCGAGTGACCGGCGGCTGCTGCGCGACGGCGAGCCGATCGAGGTGTCGGGCCGCTACTTCGACGCGCTCACGCTGCTCGCCGCCGAGAGCGGGCGACTGGTGACAAAGGATCGCTTCATGGACGAAGTGTGGCGCGGCATCCCGGTGACCGACGAGGCGCTGACCCAGTGCATTCGCTCGCTCCGCCGCGCGCTCGACGATGACGCCGCTGCGCCCCGCTATATCGAGACGGTGCCGAGGCATGGGTACCGATTCATTGCACCGGTGAGCGGAGCTGCAGTTGCAGAATCCGGCGTTGCAGCACGTCCGTCATCGATCGCCTTCGCGCCGATCGCGCGCGATGTCACCGCCGCGGCGCTGGGCGGAGGCCTGGCCGGCATCGTCGCCGGGCTACTCTACCTGACTGCCGGGCTGGTCACGCCGGCGATGGGAACGGCTTCGACGTTGATGGTGCTGGTGAGCATCAACCTGCTGCTCGGCCTCGTTGCAGGAGCTGCGGTCGGGCTCGGGCTGACCGCGATGGAAGCGAGCGGGCGAGGTGCCTGGCGGCCAATCGTGGGCGCTGCGCTTGGAGGACTGGTCGTCGGGGCGATCGGGCGGATGGTCGGCAACGACTTGTTCGAACTGCTGTTCGGCCAGGCGCCCGGCGCGATCACCGGCGCGGGTGAAGGGCTGCTGGTCGGCCTAGCCGTCGGCTGTGGGCATGTGCTTGCGCAGGGCGCGGCGGGCTCGCGGCCATGGCTGCAAGTCGGCGCGGGCGCGTTCTGCGGCGGTCTTGCCGGGCTGGCGATGGCGGCTGCGGGCGGACGATTGATGGCGGGAAGCCTCGCGCAACTTGCGGAGCGCTTCCCCAACTCGCGCCTCGGCATGGGGCCGATGCTGGGAGCGCACGGGTTCGGTCCTTGGGCGCTTGCGATCGCCACCGCGCTCGAGTGCGCACTGTTCGCCGGCGGCGTGGTGCTCGCGATCACCGTCGCCCGCCGCGTGCCGCGCGCCTGAGGAACGCTTTCAGCAAGTCCTCACCCGCCGCTCATGACGCTCACGACGGGCGAGACGACAAGCGACGCTCCATTGCAATCACGGAGTTCGTCATGTCCCAGACCCACCAGATGAGCGATCGCTCGACCCGCAATTTGCGGATCGCCGGTTGGTCGCTCGCCGCCGCCCTGCTCGCCTTGCCGGCCATCGCCATGCAGGCGGGGGTCGAGGGCGTGCTGTGGACCGCCAGCGACTTTATCTTTGCGGGCATCGTGTTCGCCATCGTCGGCGGGCTGTTCGAGCTCGCCGCGCGCGCCAGCCGTAATATCTCCTACCGCGCCGCGGTGGTGATCGCGGTTGCCAGCGGCTTCCTCCAACTGTGGATCACGCTCGCGGTCGGCATTATCGGCAGTGAGAACAACCCCGCCAACTGGACTTACATCGCCGTCGTGCTCACCGCGCTGTGCATCGCCGCCGCGGCGGTCGGCAACACCCGGATGCTCTCACGCGGTATGGCCGTGATGGCCGGTCTGCAGGTGTTCTTCTTCGCCCTGCACATGATCGACGGCCACATGACGGCGATCATCGACCTGTTCTTCACGGCGCTGTGGGTCCTGTCCTCGCGCCTGTTCGCACTCGCCGCGCGGCAGAGCGAAGCAGCCTAGCAGACCTCCGCGGTATTCTCCGGGATTGGCCCCGGAGGAACCCGCGCCGGCGACATCCAAAAGGGGTCGCCGGCGAGGTGGTGCGTATCGCCATATGCCTTGCCGAGCGCCGCGTAGAGCGCCGGATCGTAGTCGGCGAGATCCTCATGGTTGAGGATGCGCCGGCCGTTGAACGCGGCGAGCTTGTTCGAGTTGAACCAGAACTGGGTGCCCTCGGCCCAGTATTCGTCGACGCTGGTCGAGGCGTACTCATCCTTCCAGCGGCCAGACTTAAGCGCGCTCGCGTAGGCCGCATCGATCTCGCGCGAGAGGCGCGCATCAACCGCGCGGATTGCCGTGAGCACATCGTGGCTGAATTCATGCACCAGGATGGTCTCGCCATAATACCGGCTCGAGCGCAGTCCGAGCACGTCCTCCGCGGCGCCGCTGGTGAGCGGCCCCGCCATCCCCCGCGCCCGCGCGTTCCAGTACTCCCGATCGGTCATCGCACCGATCCGCTCGTCGTAGTGCTTGCGCTCGCAACGCGTGAGGCGCGGGTCCGAGCGGTCGGGCCGCGTCCAATGCGCCTGCTCAGGGAGGTCGGTGGTCGCCTCGCTCTCGGCCATGATGGCGACGCGGTAGCCATTGGTGGCCAGCCAGCGCGCGAGATCGGGCCGGTGGACAAGCATCTGGCGGATAAGACCGGCGGCCCGTTCCAAAGCGTTCGGCGGCACCTTCGCGGAACTCACCACCGGAATGCCCGATGCCTCGCGTCGCTGCGCGTAAAACGGGTCGAGCTCCGGCGTTATGCCGCTCGGCCGCACACTCGCGCAGCCAGCAATCGCGGACGCTAGCATGACAAGGAAAGCGGCCCGAAGTGGCGGCGCCATTGCGCTGCCCGTCAGTACACGCGCTTCTTCGGTTTGATGTACTCGACGTCGTCGGTGAGCGTGTATTCGTGGACCGGGCGGTAATCGAGGCGCACCGCGCCGCCTTGGCCGCCCCAGCCGTCGAACCAGGTGACGGTGTGCTTCATCCAGTTGGCGTCATCGCGCTCGGGGAAGTCCTCGTTGGCGTGCGCGCCGCGGCTTTCCTGGCGGTTGTGCGCCCCGGCGATGGTCACGCTCGCCTGCGCGATCAGGTTGTCGAGCTCGAGCGTTTCGACGAGGTCACTGTTCCAGATCAGCGAACGGTCGGCGACCGAGATGTCCTGCATCGAGCGGTAGATCTGGCCGATCTGGTCGACGCCTTCCTTCATCAGCTCTTCGGTGCGGAAGACCGCGGCGTGCTTGCTCATCGACTGCTGCATCGCCTTGCGGATCGCGGCGGTCGGCTGGCTGCCCTTGGCGTTGCGGAAGTGGTCGAGGCGGGTGAGCGCCAGCTCAGCACTGTCCTTGGGCAGCTCGTCGTGCGCGGTGCCAGGAGTGATCAGCTGCTTGAGCCGGTGCCCGGTCGCGCGTCCGAACACCACGAGATCGATCAGCGAGTTGGAGCCCAAGCGGTTCGCGCCGTGGACCGAGACGCACGCGGCCTCGCCGACCGCGAACAGTCCAGGGACCACGGTCTCAGGGTTGCCATCGGCACCGATGGTGACGACCTCGCCGTGATAGTTCGTCGGGATGCCGCCCATGTTATAGTGCACCGTCGGCACCACGGGCAGCGGCTGGCGGGTCAGGTCGACCCCGGCGAAGATCTTGCCGCTCTCGGTAATGCCCGGGAGCCGCTCGGCAAGGATCTTGGGATCGATGTGGTCGAGGTGAAGGTAGATGTGGTCCTTGTTCGGGCCCACGCCGCGCCCTTCGCGGATCTCCAACGCCATCGAGCGGCTGACCACGTCGCGTGAAGCGAGGTCCTTCGCGCTTGGCGCATAGCGCTCCATGAAGCGCTCACCCTCAGAGTTGGTGAGGTACCCGCCCTCGCCCCGCGCGCCCTCGGTGATCAGCACGCCGGCGCCGTAGATGCCGGTCGGGTGAAACTGGACGAACTCCATGTCCTGCAGCGGCAGCCCGGCGCGCAGGACCATGCCGCCGCCGTCACCAGTGCAGGTATGCGCGCTGGTGGCGGTGAAGTAGCACCGGCCGTAACCGCCGGTCGCGAGCACGACCGATTTCGCGCGAAAGCGATGGATCGAGCCATCGTCCATGCACAGCGCGACCACGCCGACGCAGGCGCCATCCTTCATGATCAGGTCGATCGCGAAGTATTCGATAAAAAAGTCCGCGTCGTACTTCAGGCTCTGCTGGTAGAGCGCATGGAGCATGGCGTGGCCGGTGCGGTCCGCGGCGGCGGCGGTGCGCTGGACCGGTGGGCCTTCGCCCATGTTCTGCATGTGGCCGCCAAACGGGCGCTGGTAGATCGTCCCGTTGTCGTTGCGGCTGAACGGTACGCCCGCGTGCTCGAGCTCGTACACCGCGGCGGGCGCCTCGCGCACCATGTACTCGATCGCGTCCTGGTCGCCGAGCCAGTCCGATCCCTTGACGGTATCGTACATGTGCCACTGCCAGTGGTCGGGCGAATTGTTGCCCAGGCTCGCGGCGATGCCGCCCTGCGCCGCGACTGTGTGGCTGCGGGTCGGGAACACCTTGGTGATGTTCGCCGTGCGCAGGCCCGCCTCGGCCGCGCCCATCGTCGCGCGGAGGCCCGAGCCGCCGGCACCGACGACGACAACGTCATAGGTGTGGTCGATAATCTTGTAAGCTTCGGTCGCCATCAGGCGGCTCCTGCAAGGGCGAGGCGGAGGACGCTCAGCACGCCGAGTCCGGCGCCGGCGATCGCCAGGATGTTGAGCACGATGGTGAGCGCGAGATGATTGCCCGCGTCGTGGACATAGTCGTCGACCAGGATCTGCAGGCCGTGCCGCGCGTGCCAGAACACGTTGGGCAGCCACAACGCCAGCACCAGCGCGGGCACCGGGCTCGCCACCCAATCCTTCATCGCGGCGAAATCGTGCGTCGGCTGCAGCGCGAAACTGAACGCGAGGAACAGCCCGCCGAGAATGTTGCCCACCGCGGTGAAGCGCTGAAGCATCCAGTGATGCGCGCCGTGGCGCGCGGAGCCCAGTCCGCGGACCCGGCCGAGTTCGGTACCGTCACCCATCGTCTTCGTCCCCTCAGCGCGTCAGGATCACGGCCCAGAAGGCCACGGTGAGAACGATCCCGATCACGGGCGCGAGCACCGACCAGGTCTTGTTGGTGCCGAGCTCGTACCCCGCCCCGGCATCGAGCACGAAGTGGCGGATGCCGCTCGCGAGATGGCTGAAATAGGCCCACGACAGGCCGATCAACACGACCCGGCCGATCAGCGAGCCGGCCACAGTCTGGAACGTCGCGTAGGTCTCCGGACCACCCGCAAGCGCTGCCAGCCACCACACCAGGATCGGCAGGCCGACCAGCGCCATCCCGTCGCCAGTGATGCGATGGAGGATCGAGACCGCCATATGCGGCCCCCAACTCCAGATCTGCAGGTGCGGCGAGAGCGGGCGATTGGCCATGAACGGGTCCCGGTTGAATTGCGCCTTCCCCTTAACGCCTTGGCCCCGAGGCGCAAGCGCTCGACACGCAACGCCTGATGCAGGAAAGGGGACGGATGACGACCATACTCCTGACCGGCGCATCGCGCGGAATCGGCGCTGCCGCCAAGGCCGCGCTCGAAACGCGCGGGTGCCGGGTAATCGGCCAAGCGACCCGCGCTGCCGGCGATCTCCTTGCGGCTGACTTCACCGATCCGCAGTCGCCGCAACTGCTGTGGGAAGGTGCGCTGGAGGAAGCGGGCGGCACGATTGATGTGCTGGTGAACAACGCGGGCCTGTTTGCCGCCAATCCGCTCGAAAGCTCGGACATCGCCTGGCTCGATGGCTGGGAGGACACGCTGCGCATCAACCTCACCGCCGCGGCGCAGCTCAGCCGGTTCGCGGCGCGGCACTGGCAAGAGCGCGGCACCGGCGGCCGGATCGTGCACGTCGCCAGCCGCGCCGGTCATCGCGGCGATTCGCCGGCCCATTGGCATTACGCCGCGGCCAAAGGCGGGATGTTGGCGCTGCACAAGACGATCGCACGGCAATACGCGGCCGAGGGCATCTTGAGCTACGCGATCGCGCCGGGCTTTACCGATACCGACATGGCGGGCGACTACCTTGCCAGCCGGGGCGGTGCCGGTTTGCTGGCGGACATCCCGCTCGGCCGCGTGGCCACGCCCGACGAGATCGCGACGATGATCGTATTCTGCGCGCTCGACGCGCCGCCCAGCATGACGGGCGCAACGCTCGACGCCAACGGAGCCAGCTATGTCCGCTAGAATTGCCGCGCTCGCCCTGCTGGGCCTGCTGTCCGCCTGTGCCACGCCCAAGCCCGTTGCCTTGGCCGATCCCGCCCCCGCCCAGCGCGCCTGGGCCGCCGCGTGCGAGGACAACGACGAGTGGGACAAGCCCGGCGCGCCGCTCCGCATCCACGGCAATACCTATTACGTGGGCACCTGCGGCATCTCCTCGATTCTGGTCGTGAGCCCCGACGGGCATGCGCTGATCGATAGCGGAACCGACAAGGGCGCCGACATCGTCCTCGCCAACATCAAGGCGCTCGGGTTCGACCCGCGCGACGTGAAGATGCTGCTGATGACGCACGAGCACTTCGACCACGTCGGCGGGATGGCGAAGCTGCAGGCCGCGACCGGCGCGCCGATCCTGACCACCGCCGAGGCGGCGATAGTCCTTCGCACCGGATTGCCCGGGCACGACGATCCGCAGTCGAACTCCGGCCACCCGTCATTTCCGCCGGTGCTCGGCAAGATCATCGAGCTGGATGGCGTGCACGACCAGTTGATCGGCGACACCACCTTCCACCCCATGCGCACTCCCGGGCACACCCCCGGTGCGATGAGCTGGAGCTGGCGCGATTGCGGCGAGCCGACCTGCGTGAACTTCGTCTATGCCGACAGCCTCAATCCGATCAGCTCGGACGGCTATCGCTTCGCCGATCACCCCGACCTTGTCGCGGGGATGCGCGCCGGGATCGCCAAGGTCGCCGCCGCGCCATGCGATATCGTGCTCGCGCCTCATCCCGTCGCTGCGGCGATGCGCGCGCGGCTGCTCGGCGACAAGCCGCTGATCGACCAGAGTGGCTGCCGCGCCTACGCTGCGGTGGCGGCCGGACGTCTCGACAAGCGGCTGGCGGACGAAGCCGCCGGTGGCTGATTGCTGGACCATCCGGACCGAGGTTCCGCGCAGCGTCGCGCAAGCTGCGCTCCTGGCGCACGAGGAGGCAGTGGACTGGCCCTACGACTGGGTCCTGACCGGCATGGAGATCGCCGACGACCGGCCCGAAGACTGGTTCGTCGAGGTCTATCTTCCGAAGAAGCCAACGGCGGCTGATCGCAAGCGAGTTGCCGCGCTGTTCGCCGGGTCTTCACCCAATTTCACGGTGACCAAGCTCCCCGATGAAGACTGGGTGACGGTCAGCCAGAGCGGGCTCGAACCCATCGTCGCCGGGCCGTTCTATGTCCGCACGCCGGACTTCCCGCCAGTGCTGGGGACGATCGATTTCGTCATTCCCGCGAGCCAGGCGTTCGGCACCGGACACCACGCGACCACCGCGGGCTGCCTCGCGATGCTGGCGGCGATGAAGCGCCGCGGCATCGCGGTGCGCAATCTCGTCGACATCGGCACCGGCACCGGTTTGCTCGCGTTCGCCGCGCTCGCGCTGTGGCCACGCGCCCTCGCGACCGCCAGCGACATCGATCCCGTCTGCACCGGAGTCGTCGAAGCCAACGCAGCGACCAACAACGTCACATTGGGCGCACAGCGCGGCGAACTGACGATGGTTGTCGCCGACGGAATGGCCGATCCGCTGTTGCGTGCGCGTGGGCCCTACGACCTGCTCATCGCCAACATCCTCGCGGGACCGCTGGAGGAACTGGCGGCAGACTTCAGCAGCGCGGTCGTGCCCGGCGGCAGCGTGCTCCTCGCCGGCTTGCTCGAAACGCAGGAGCGCGCGGTTCGCGCCGCTTATGTGCGCGCCGGCTTCCGACTCGCCGCGCGCATGGTCAACGGCGACTGGTCGATCCTGTGGCTGCGCAAGCGAACGCGTCAGCCGCTCCACCGCGCCAGCGCATCGCGATAAGCCTCGCGCGCCTCACGCTCGCGCCGCTCCAGCTTGCTCGCCTCCTTATCCTGGCGGGTTTGCAGCGCCTTGATCTTGCGGTCGATCGCATCGCGCTCGGCTTCGAGCTTCTTCAGGGCGGCGGTGTGGCGTTTGGTTGCTTCCTCGAGTGCAGCCTCGGCCTTGTCGAGCCGGTCGCGCGAAGGCGGTTTCGACCGCTTGCGCGGTTTTGGCTCGGGTTCATCCGCTGTCGCCTTCGCCTTCTTCTTGCGCGGGCCGAGCGCCTTCAGATTATCCGCCAGCCCCGCGCGATTTCATGATCACTTCGCCCGGCCGCTTGAGCGGCTCGGCCATCAGCGTCTCGTCGGTGACCTCCTCGGCCGCTCCGCGTGCGAACAGGTTCGCATCGGTCCCCCACGCCGCCAACGCCGCCTTGCGGCTCGGCGCGGCGACATAGGCATCGTGAAACCCCGCCGCCGTGCGAAACACCTTGAGCTTGCGCGCCATGGAGCCAGAACCGCAGAGCCGATCGCCCGGTTCCGCTAGCCTGCCTTGGCGACGATCTCCGCCCAGCCCGCCTCGTCGATCACCTCGATGCCGAGCTCGGCGGCCTTCTTGAGCTTGCTGCCCGCGCCGGGCCCGGCGACGATCAGGTCGGTCTTGGCGCTGACCGAGCCCGCTGCCTTGGCCCCGAGCCGCTCGGCCTGCGCCTTGGCCTCGTCGCGGCTCATGGTTTCGAGCTTGCCGGTGAACACCACCGTCTTGCCGCTGACCGCGCTCGCGGTGGTTTCGACCTCGTAGCGCGGCGGCGACACCTCGCGCAGCAGGTCGTCCCACACCGCGCGATTGTGCTCCTCGTGGAAAAAGTCGCCGAGCGCCTCGACCACGACCGGGCCCACGCCCTCAATCGAGGTGAGTTCGCTGGACGCTTCCGCATCGCCTGCGTGCGCCGCCTCGGCTGCGGCACGCAGCGCGGGCAATTCGTGAAAGCGCTTCATCAGGTCGCGCGCGGTGACCGCGCCCACGTGACGAATGCCGAGGCCGAACAGCAGCCTGGCAGCATCGGGCGCGCGCTTGGCCTCGATTGCGGCGAGCAGCGCCGAGACTGACCTTTCCTGCCAGCCCTCGCGGCCGATCAGTTCGTCGCGATGGTGCTTGAAGCGGAAGATATCGGGCGGGCCGCGGTTCAGCCAGCCGAGCTCGATGAACTCGGCGATGGTCTTCTCGCCCAGCCCTTCAATGTCGAGCGCGGCGCGGCTGACGAAGTGACGCAGCCGCTCGAACTGCTGCGCGCGGCAGACGAGGCCTCCGGTGCAGCGGACATCGACCTCGCCCTCCTCGGCGACCGCTTCGCTGCCGCAGACCGGGCAGTGGTCGGGAAACGCGTAGGGCGCGCGCGGTTCTTCGCGCGTGAGGTTGTCGACCACCTGCGGGATCACATCGCCCGCGCGCTGGATGACGATGCGGTCGCCCTCGCGCAGGCCGAGCCGCGCAATCTCGTCGCGATTGTGGAGCGTGACGTTGACCACTGTCACCCCGCCCACCAACACCGGCTGCAGGCGGCCGACCGGGGTTAGCTTGCCAGTGCGGCCAACCTGGATGTCGATCTTCTCGAGCACGGTCTCCGCGCGTTCGGCGGGAAACTTGTGCGCCAGAGCCCAGCGCGGCGCCTTGCCGATTGCGCCCAGGCGCGCCTGTAGCGCGAGGTCGTCGACTTTGTAGACCACGCCGTCGATGTCATACGGCAGGCCCGCGCGCCGCTCGCCGATGCTGCGATAGTGCTGCAGCATGTCCTCGATCGATTGGCACAGGATCAAGTCCGCGCTGACCGGCAAACCCCACGATTCCATGCGCTTGAGCATGGCGAATTGGCTGCCCTCGGGCACCTCCGACGCCGCGCCCCAGCCGTGCGCCCAGAACCGCAGCTTGCGCTGCGCGGTGACGTTCGCGTCCTTTTGCCGCAGCGAACCGGCCGCAGCATTTCGCGGGGTCGCAAACAGCCGCCCGCCCGCTTCCTGCTGCGCAGCATTGAGCGCGGTAAAGTCCTGTTTCGCCATGTAGACTTCGCCGCGCACTTCGAACACGTCCGGCACTTCGCCGCGCAGCATTTGCGGGATATCGGGGATGTGCGCGACGTTCGCGGTCACGTCCTCACCGACCTCCCCGTCGCCACGCGTGGCGGCGCGCACCAGGCGGCCCTGCTCGTAGCGCAGTGAGCATGACAGCCCGTCGATCTTGTCCTCAGCCGTGAAGGCAAGCGGGGCGTCCGCGGCAAGGTTGAGGAAGCGTCGGACCCGCGCGACGAAGTCGGCCACTTCCTCGTCGGAGAAGGCGTTGTCGAGGCTCATCATGCGAACCTCGTGCCGCACCTTGCTGAGCGGCGACGCGGCGACTTCGTGCCCCACATCGCGCGATGGCGAGTCCGGCCGGATCAGGTGCGGAAACGCCGCTTCCAGATCGGCATTGCGCCGCACCAGCGCGTCGTATTCGGCGTCGCTGATCTCGGGTGCATCTTCCGCGTGGTAGAGCCGGTTGTGGTGCGCGATTGCCTTCGCGAGCCGCATCAGTTCGTTGGCGGCCTGGGCTTCGGTCATGTCCTCCATCGCCCGCGTTCCTAGCGCGCACTCAGGCCAGCGCCAGCACCAAAAGCGAGAGCCGGCGACGGAGGCGGAACCCCATCTTCTCATAGAGCCGGATCGCGCCGATGTTGTCGCCGTAGCAATGCAGGAACGGCCGATCGCCGCGTTTCTGGAACCCGTGCATCACCTTGCGCACCAGCGCCGCAGCCATGCCTTGGCCGCGAAACTCCGGCCAGGTGCACACACCCGACACCTCGGCAAGCCCTGGCAGCAGCAGCCGCTCGCCCGCCATCGCGGCGAGCCGGCCGTCCACACGGATACCGTAGAACGCGCCGTACTCGTGCGTGCGCGTGCTCCACGGGCCCGGCTCGGTGGCGTGCGCGAGCTCGGCCATCTCGGCCGCGTCGGCCTGGCCCAGTAGTGCAATGCGCGGATCGTGCTCAAAGGGCACCTCGCCGCCATACCACACCATCTGCACGAGTTCCGCCTCGCGCAGGACCTGGAAAGCGGCAGATGGTTGCGGAAGGTCGGTCTCGACCAAGCCTACCGCGTCGTCGGGCCCCTCGAGAGTTGCGGCAAGCGCGTCCCAGCACTCTGCGCTCGGTTCGCGCAGGGCGGCGAACACGCCGTAGCCGGGATCGATCCGCACCGCCGCGCCCTGCGCCACGGCGAGGTGCGCCTGCCGCCCGGTCAATGCATGCCAGACCGGCCGATCGAGCAAATCGCTCATTGTTGCCGCAGGATCGCCAGCAATTGCGGCTCGACCGCCTGATAGGCCTCGGCGCCCGGCGTGATCACGTCGAAGTGCGACGCGTCGGGCTTGAGCGTGACGCCGACCTGCACCCCGGCCGCCCGCAAGGCCGCCAGCGCGTCGGCGTCCGGGGATGGCAGCCTCGCCTGAACAAATTCGAGGCGGCGCAACTGCGCGGGATGCCCAAGCGGCGAGATTGCCGCGTAGCGGTCAGGCACCTCGGCAACGGTCCCGCCCATGAACGGCGCGACCGAGGAGAACTCGCACAAGGCATCGAACGGCGCCTGATCGCGCGCGAGGTCGGCGGGGCCATCGAACACGATCGCGTTGGCGCGAAACGCCCCCACCCGCGCGGCGACCGGGCCGTCCGGTCCCTGGCTCGCCGCCAGCCACTGCGCGGGCAAGGCGCCCGCCGAGTGGCCGACGAAGGTCAGCCGCGTCATGTCGATTCGCCGATCATCGACCAGATCGCGCAGGAGGTCCTCGACCGCAGCCCAATCGGCGAAACTACCGGGCCAACCGCCGCCGTCACCCACCTCGCGGTAATCGACGTTGAGCGTCGCTATATCCAGGTGCTGCCACCGCGTGGCGAGCGGCGCCATGTAGTTGCGATCGGCGATGCCGGTCTTCCAGCAACCACCGTGGAAGATCACCGCGAGCGGAAACGGGCCCTTCCCCGCCGGCACTCGCAAATCGGCAAACCCGCGGGGATGATTGGCATAGCGCAGCGTGCGATCGGGTTTCGACGGGGCCAGATGCGCATCGGTTCCATACATTCCGAGCGGAGCCGCGGCAGCAGGTGGGTCTGCCGGGTTCACGGCGCACCCCGCCAGCATTGCGGCCATTGCAGCCAACGCGAGCCGGGAAAGCGCACTCACACTCCCTCCAGCAACCGATCGGCCTGGGCGCGGGCCTCGGGCGTCACCTCCGCGCCGGAGAGCATGCGCGCGATCTCCTCTTGCCGCGCTGCCGCATCGAGCAGCGTGACCGAGGTGCGTGTGACCGTGCCCTCACTGCTCTTGTGGATCACGTAGTGCGTGCGTCCGCGGGCGGCGACTTGCGGACTGTGGGTGACGACCAGCACCTGCCCGCCCTCGGCGAGGCGCGACAGCCGCTCGCCGATCGCGCTTGCTACGGCGCCGCCGACGCCGCGGTCGATCTCGTCGAAGATCATCGTCGCCGCGCCGCCCTTTTCCGCCAGCGCGACCTTGAGCGCGAGGATGAAGCGGCTGAGTTCGCCGCCGCTGGCGATCTTGTTGAGCGGCGCGAAATCGGCACCGGGGTTGGTTGCGATGAGGAACTCGACCGCGTCCATCCCGTCCGGGCCCCAACGCTCCTCGGGCAGCTCGACCACAGATGTGCGGAACCGCGCCGCATCGAGCTTGAGCGGCGCCAATTCGCCCGCCACCGCCGCGTCCAGCCGCTCGGCCGCAGCAACCCGCACCGAATGAAGCGCGCGCGCCCGCTCGCGGTAGGCATCGCCCGCTACCTTCGCGGCAATGGCCAGCGCGTCTAGCTCCGCCTCGCCGCCCTCGATCGCGTCAAGCTGACCGCGGAACTCGCGCATCTTGTCGGCCAGCTCATCGACCTCGCACCGGTGCTTGCGGGCGATCGCACGCAAATCGAATAGTCGGGTCTCGGCGCGTTCGAGCGCCAGGGGGTCGTGCACCAGCGCGTCGGCGGCGGCGGAGAGCTTGTCCTCCGCCTCGCCTGCTTCGATCACCGCCCGGTCGAGCGCGGACAACGCCTCGGCCAGCAGCGGGTGCTCGCCAGCGATCCGGTCGAGCCGCCGCGCCGCTACTCGCAAGCTAGCGAGCGGCGAGTCCGAACCCTCCCACAATTGGCGCAGTATCTCGAGATCGCCCGACAGACGTTCGCCCTTCTGCATCGAGGCGCGAGTTTCAGCCAGGCGCGCCTCCTCACCCGCCTGCGGTTCGATCGCGGCCAGCTCGGCAAGGTACGCCAGCAGCAAGTCCTGATCGGCCTGCGCGGTCTCGACGCGCTCGCGCGCGACGGCGAGCCGGTCCTCCGCCGCCCGCCAGGCATTCCAAACGCTCGCCATGTTCGCGCGCTCCACGCCGGCAAACCGGTCGAGCAGCGCCCGGTGCCCGCGCGGATTGACCAGGCCCCGATCGTCATGCTGTCCGTGCAATTCGACCAGCGAGGGCGCGATTTCGCGCAGCAGCGCTACGCCGACCGGCTGGTCGTTGACGAACGCCTTGCTGCCGCCGTCGGCCTTGAGCGTGCGGCGCAGGATCAGCGGTTCGCCCGCCTCCAGTTCGATATCGGCGTCGCTCAGCGTCTCGGCGATGGCTGCCGGCAGCGCGGCGAATTCGAAGGTCGCGGAGACGCTGGCCTTGTCCTCGCCCGCGCGCACGAGGCCGCTTTCGGCGCGATTGCCCAGCACCAGCCCGAGCGCGTCGAGCAGGATCGACTTGCCCGCCCCCGTCTCGCCGGTCAGCACGCCCAGGCCGCCGCGGAAATCCAGGTCGAGCGCCTCGATCAGCACGATGTTGCGGATGGTGAGGCGCGTCAGCATGCGCCCCGACCTCTAGCTGATGCGTTTCCGCGCGTCACGCGGGCAGGCGCGTATCCTCCCCGGCCAGTGCGAGAAATGCCGCGGGGCTGAGCGGGACAGCGCGCAGAAACCCTTGATAGGTTGCGCAACCCTCGCGCGACGCGACTAGGCGCTGCCCTTCGGTCTCGATGCCCTCGGCCACCACGCTCATGTCGAGTGCCCGAGCAAGCGCGACGATCGCGCGCAGCACCGCGAGATCGCGGTCGTCGTGCTCGATCCCGACGATCATCGAACGATCCAGCTTGAGCGTGTCGAGTGGCAGTACTTTGAGGTAGCGGAAGTTGCAGAAGCCCGCGCCGAAGTCGTCGAGCGCAATGCTCATCCCGGCCCGCTTCAGCGCGGCCAATGTCCCTGCGCTGCCGTCCAGATCATCGATCAAGACCTGCTCGGTAATCTCGAGCGTCAGGCGATCAGCTGCAAACTCAGCCTCAGCCAACAGGCCGAGCAGATCCATCACGCACCCCGGTTCGGCCAACTCAGCCGGAGTTACGTTGAGCGAGAGGCGCAAGTGCTTCGGCCAGACCCGCGCCGCCGCGAGAGCCGAGACTGCAATGTGGCGCGAGAGCTGCGCCGCTTGTCCCGCGCGCTCGGCGACGGTGAAGAGCGCGTCTGCCCCGATCGTGCCGACGCGGGGGTGCTTCCACCGCGCGAGCGCTTCCGCGCCGACCAGTTCGTCGCTCACCAGGTCGAACTGGGGCTGGAGGACGATTCCAATTTCACCCCGAGCAAGCGCGGCAACGAGGTCCGCTTCGATATCGTCTGGCCGGGAACGCGTGTCGCGGCGGCAATCGGCGAAGTCGGGGAGAGTGGCCATCGGCCCGTGCTCTAGCCCAGCGAACGCCCCGCCGCGCGCCCGCCAAAGGGCGCGTTGCCAAATGGGACAGCGGGTCTTAGCCTTGGTGAATGGCCCTGGTGAATGCGGGGCGCGGCAGAGGGCGAGCGCGTGACCGGGGAGATCGATGGGAAGCGGCTCGCCCTGCTGGCCTCGCGCACAGAGCGCGCGACCGAGGCGGCCGCCGAACTGCGCCAGCACTTCGATTTCGTGTCGCTCGACCGGGCCCAGGCGGTGATTGTCCTCGGCGGCGACGGCTTCATGCTGCACACCTTGCACCGTATGCTCGACAAGGGACGCGTGATCCCGGCGTACGGGATGAACTGCGGCACGGTCGGCTTCCTGATGAACCGCTACCGCAGCCCCGCAAAGGTGGCGGAGCGGCTGAACAAGGCCAAGGCGTTCCAGATTGCGCCCTTGCGAATGGAGGCAATCCAGCAGGACGGATCGCGCCATGTGGCCTGCGCGATCAATGAGGTGTCGTTGCTGCGCGAAACCCGCCAGACCGCGAAGATCGAGATCGTCCTCAACGGGCGCACGCGGCTGAAGGAGCTGGTGTGCGACGGCGTGCTGCTGGCAACGCCGGCCGGCTCGACCGCGTACAACCTGTCCGCCAACGGGCCGATTCTGCCGCTCGATTCGCAGCTGCTCGCGCTCACCCCGATCAGCCCCTTCCGTCCGCGCCGCTGGTCGGGCGCGGTGCTGCCCGAGCGGAGCCAGGTCACCTTCAAGGTCAACGAGCCCGGCAAGCGGCCGGTCTCCGTGGTGGCCGACCAGAAGGAATTCCGCGATGTCGCCGAGGTGCACCTCGAGATCGCGCGCGAAAGCCAGCTGACCCTGCTGTTCGATCCCGGTCACGCACTCGACGAGCGGATCGTCGCGGAACAGTTCGCGGTTTAAGGCGCCTCGCCCAATTCGGGGACTTGCCAAGGCAAAGACCCGCCCATATAGGCGCGCTCCTGCCGATCCGGCTGCTCCCCGATAGCTCAGCGGTAGAGTAGGTGACTGTTAATCACTTGGTCGTTGGTTCGAATCCAACTCGGGGAGCCATAAAATCAAGCACTTAGCCCAGAAAAATGCCGAAATTTTCTCGGCTACTGTGGCTTCACTGTGGCTTGTTGATGCCCTAAGATCACTTAGTCGTCGCCTGCGAGCTTCAATTTTCTAAGTGATTTCAGCTATATAGCGCACACGACTGGACAGCTTGCCTCGACTGTGGCCTCTCAACATCAGGGAAGCTCGCAAGCGTTTGTTTTCTAGTCGTTTCATCGGTGGTCTTGGATCGGGGGCAGAGTAGTGATCGATGAATCAGCTACCCATGTGCGATCGACCATCCGCTACGACGGACCTGCCTTGGACGGCCACGAAATGGACATCCAGGAGCTGGCCCCTGCCCTGCTTTCTTTGGCTGACCTGATTCAGATTGCGAATAAGAAGTTCAACGGGTCGCACGCGTCCATCAAGGTCTTGGTCAACGCTGATGTCGATCAGCGATGTTTCATGCTGGACATTAGCTTGGTCCAGACCTTCTTCGATCAAGCCAAGACCTTCCTAGGCATCGAGGATGTCAAAACGGCGAAGGAGATTGCCGAATGGGTCGGCATCCTAAGCAGTGGCGGGATGGGCCTGTTCGCTACGCTAAGATTTCTGTCAAAAAACAAAAGGGCGGCGGGCATCTAGAGATTAAGGACGTCGGAGATGGCAATGTCATCATTAGCGGCAACGGCAACACGATAACCGTTCGCCGCGAGGTGGCAGCTTTGGCGCAAGAGCCACGGGCGGTCGAAAAGGCCAAGGCTGTCATGAAGCCGTTGGAGCGAAAAGGATACGAGAGCCTATCGTTCCTTGAGGATGATCGACCGGTTGTGGAGATTTCTCAGTCCGAGGCGAAAGCTATTGGCGATCTGCCCAACCAGCCTCTCAGTGACATCCCGGTAGAAAGCGTCTCGACCATCCGTGGCCAAGTGAGAATCAAATCGGCCCAATATGAAGGGAACGCGCAATGGGCGTTCCTGTGGAACGGCAGGGCTATCAGTGCGGAGATGATCGATAGCGCCGTCGAATGGGTCGCTGCGTTCCAGCAGAACGACATCTATGCGCCGCCAAACAGCGTCCTTGACGTCACCATGGTGGAAACCGTGGAGCTTGATCCCGACGGGATGGTGATCGGCAGGCCAAGCTACAAGGTCGTGGAGGTGCACGGAGTAGCGCCCCCGCCAAAACAGATTCCGCTGTTCTGATCCAGTTGTGGGCACCGGTGACTGGGACGATTTCGCCGTGGCTTCCCACTGTGGCTTCTCCCTAGGGCGCGAACGGCCCCCAACGCCCCTCCATGCCGCTTTGACACAGCCTAACTCTCTCAAATACCTGTTTTTTAATGTCTTTCTTCGATCACTTCTGCTTGCTGTTAATCACTTGGTCGTTGGTTCGAATCCAACTCGGGGAGCCATCATTTCATCGCCGCCTGCCCGTTAGTCGGGATAGCGCCGTCGCGGTGGATCGCAGCGGCATTCGAAGCGGCCTTTGACTTGCGCATTGACGAAGCTGCCGGCTGACTCGGCGTCGCACAGCGCGTGGTAGAGCTCCGCCGGCACGTCCGAATAGACGTAACGGCGGCGTCCCGCGAACCAGATGCTCAGCTCGCGCGTGGCAGGGTTGTACGCCACTCGCTCGATCGCTGATGAAGCGCGCATTTCCTGAACCGGCATGACCACTTAGCGCGCGAGCGAATCGCGGCGTTCCACCGCTAGCGTCGAACCGAATCGGATTCGCGCCAGGACGAATCGGAACGCTGATCAGGAGCGGCGGTTGAGTCCGCCATGGCCCCGCTCCCTCCTCTTTTGCGCGAGCGCGCCAACCGTCTTCGCGTAACGGCGCCGGCTCTGCCGGAGCGCTCTCATTTCCACGTCTGCCCGGCCTGTGGCCAGCAGGTAGACCGGAGGAGATTGGGCGATGTCATCCACCACGAGACCCCGGCGCACGCGCCGCTGCCTGGCTAACATCGGTCAGACTTGGACCCTTTGCCAGAGCCTGTCGTTAAGGCTGCTCACGGAAAGGATCGCGATATGCTTCTCAGATTGGCCACGCTCGGCGCGCTCGGTTACGCTGCGTATAACTATTACACCAAGAACCGCGAGCAGGTGGACGGCACCCTGCGCCGGCTCACACAGGGCGGAAGCTCGGGTACAACTTCGTCGAGCGCTTCCACCGACAGCAGCGAGGGCGACCAGGGTGTCGATCTCGCAGGCGGCCCGCTCAGCGGCAGCGCGCAGCTTGTGCACGCGGGCGAAGGACCGGTCGCTTAGCCACCGATCAGCAGGCGCCCGCCGACCCAGATGGTCAGCGCGGCAGTCAGCCAGCGGATGGCGGTCTGCGGCAGGAAGCGGACCGCCAGCAGGCTGCCGACCTGGCCGCCAATCGCCACTGCGATCACCAGCGGCAGACCTAGCGAAATCGCCTCGCCCATCCGCTCGGGGCCGTTCTTGATCAGCTGGCCGCCCAGCCCGAACAGCGAATTGACCAGAATGAACAGCGCCGCTGTCGCCGCGACCGCGCGAGCGCTGTTCCAGCGCGTGAGGTGCAGTAGCGGGGCGAGGAAGATGCCTCCGCCGATGCCGACCAGCCCCGCGAGATAGCCGATCGGCGCCGCCGCCAGCGGCATCCAGCGCGCGACACGGGTCGGCGTACCTTCCGGCGTCGGTGCCTGCGGAACCAGCAAGGTCAATCCGGTGAGGACGAGGCTCACGCCGAGCAGCGTCAGGAACGCAGCCTCCTTGATCGGGGTCAGTCCGCCCAGGAACGCCGCCGGCGCCGCGATCGCGGTGAGCAGCGCCGCGCCGCGCCATGGGGTCAATCCGGCGCGCGCGAAGCGCACTGTGCTGCCGCCCACCACGACGATATTGCACGCGAGCGAGAGTACCGGCAGCAGCTGATAGTCGAAGCCAGAGAGCGCCAGCAGCGCGCTGTATGTGGACCCGCCGCCGAAACCGACCGACGCATAGAGCAACGCGGTGAGCGCGAAGGCGGCGGCGAGCAACGGCATCGTCGCTGGCACTACCATACGGCATGCGGCATGCTAGCCCCGCGAACTGGAGGCGCGGGCGATGGAGTTTCCGGACATCGAGTTGGGCGGCGACCTGGTGCGTGCGGGCCTCGGAGAGGCTGGCGTCATCGCGCAGATCACCGCCGACGCCTTTCGCGACGATCCGTTCAACCGGTGGCTGTTCGGCAGCTATCGCGGGATGGCAGGCGTGTTCGCGGCGCTTGCGCGGCACGTCTATACCCGGCGCGGGTTCTGCTACCGGCTGGGCGATCAGGGCGCGGCGATGTGGATGTTGCCGGGAGGCGATCTTGAGCCGCCCTGGATGGCGATGCCGGCGCTCTATCGTGCCGTCCTCCTCCACAGCACCAGCGGTGCGCTCAAGCGGACCGATGCCGCGGTTGCGGGCATGAACCGGCACCACCCGACCTTCCCCCACGCCTACCTGTTCACGATCGGTGTGCGGCCGCAGGCGCGCGGCCAGGGCCACGGGCGGAGGCTGATCCAGCCGGTGCTCGACGCATGCGACGCGGCGGGCCTGCCGGCCTATCTCGAAAACTCGAACCCGGCGAACTGCGGGTTCTACGGCAGTTGCGGGTTCGAGCGGCAGGCGATGATCGAGGTCATGCCGGACGCGCCGCCGTTGGAGGCGATGCTAAGGCAGCCGCGGTAACGCGAAAATGCTCGTCATCCCCGCGAAAGCGGGGACCCATCTCCCGCCGAAGCGTGAAACGCAGCCTCGGTGATGGGCACCCGCTTTCGCGGGGGTGACGGGCATGATTGGGGCAGACGTTAGCTTACGCCGGAGCCTTCGCCCCAACCGCTCCGTGGCAGTGCTTGTACTTGTTACCCGAACCGCACGGGCACGGCGCGTTGCGGCTGATGTCCTCGCCCGCCCACGGATTGTCCGCCACTCCTCCGGGTCCGGCCTCGGCCATCGGCGATCCGGCGAGCGAGCCGAACAGCGCCTCGCGCGTGCGCGATCCGTCGCCGTCGTTCGAATCCTCGATCCCCAGCAGCGGCTCGATGTGCCCGGTCAGGAACTCCGGCAGATCGGGCAGCGCCAGCGGCGCCTGCGGAGCGCTGAAGCGGAATTCGCTCCGCATCAGGATCGTGGTCACGTCCTCGCGCAGTGTTTCGAGCATGCGCTCGAACAGCATGAACGCCTCGCGCTTGTACTCGTTGATCGGCTGCTTCTGCGCATAGGCGCGCAGGAAGATCACCTGGCGCAGCGCATCCAGCGTCGAGAGGTGCTCCTTCCAGTGGTGGTCGAGCCGTTCGAGCAGGATCTGCTTCTCGATCCGCTTCCACATGTCGGGATCGGCGTCGGCGATCTTGCGCTCCATGACCTCGTCGGTCATCGCCTGCAGCCGTTCCTCGAGCATCTCGGGCTCGACGTGGTCTTCCTCGACCCATTCCTCGAACGGCGCTTCGACCCCGAGCACGTCCATCGCGCGCTGCTTGAGGCCCGCGATGTCCCACTGCTCGGGATAGGAGCCCGGAGGGCACGCCTCGCCCACCAGCGTGTTGACCGTGTCGTGGCGCATGTCGGCGACCACCTCGTCCACCGCGTCGGCGTCCATGATGTCGGCGCGCTGCTCGTAGATGACCTTGCGTTGGTCGTTCATCACGTCGTCGTATTCGACGACCTGCTTGCGGATATCGTAGTTGCGCGCCTCGACCTTCTTCTGCGCGGTCTCGATCGCCTTCGACAGCCACTTGCTGCCGATCGCCTCGCCATCGGCGAGGTTCGAGTTCATCATCCGGGCGAACAGCGTGTCCGGCCCGAAGATGCGCAGGAGGTCATCCTCCAGGCACAGGTAGAAGCGGCTGAGGCCGGGGTCGCCCTGGCGGCCCGAGCGGCCGCGCAGCTGGTTGTCGATGCGGCGCGATTCGTGGCGTTCGGTGGCGAGCACGAACAGACCGCCCGCTTCCAGCACCTTGGCGCGCTCGGCGGCGACCTCGGCCTTGATGCGGTCGATCTCCAACGGACGCTTGGGGTCGTCCTCGGCCAGGTCCTTGAGCTCGTCCTCGATCCGGAACTCGACGTTACCGCCGAGCTGAATGTCGGTTCCGCGGCCGGCCATGTTGGTGGCGATGGTCACCGCACCGAGCCGTCCGGCCTGGGCGACGATGTGCGCCTCCATCTCGTGGAAGCGGGCGTTCAGGACCGAGTGCTTGACGCCCTCCTTCTCGAGGAATTCGCTCAGCAGCTCCGACTTCTCGATCGAGACGGTGCCGACCAGCACCGGCTGGCCGATCTGCTGCTTCTCGGCGATCGCCTTGGCGATGGCCTGAAACTTGTCCTGCGTGTTCTTGTAGAACTCGTCTTCCTCGTCGATCCGCTGGACCGGCACGTTGGTCGGGATCTCGACCACGTTCATCTTGTAGATGTCCCAGAACTCACTCGCCTCGGTGGCGGCGGTGCCGGTCATGCCGCTGAGCTTGGGATACATGCGAAAATAGTTCTGGAAGGTGATCGAGGCCATCGTCTGGTTCTCGGGCTCGATCTTGACGCCCTCCTTGGCTTCGACCGCCTGGTGCAGGCCGTTGGACCAGCGCCGCCCGTCCATCATGCGGCCGGTGAACTCGTCGATGATGACGATCTTGTCGTCCTTCACGATGTAATCGATGTCACGCTTGAACATCACATTCGCGCGCAGCGCCTGGTCGAGATGGTGGACGACCTGGGTGTTCTCGACGTCGTAGAGGTTGGGCGTGGTCAGCAAGCCGGACTCCGCGAGCATCGCCTCGATCTTCTCGGCGCCCTCCTCGGTCCACGAGATGCTCTTGGCCTTCTCGTCCGCTTCGTAGAAGCTCGGGTCGATCGACTTCACGATCCCGTCGATCGCGATGTAGAGGTCCTGCTTGTCCTCAGTCGGGCCGGAGATGATCAGCGGCGTGCGCGCTTCGTCGATCAGGATCGAGTCGACCTCGTCGACGATCGCGAAATTGAAGGCACGTTGAACCATTTGTGCGCGCTCGTGCTTCATGTTGTCGCGCAGGTAATCGAAGCCGAATTCGTTGTTCGTGCCGTAGGTGATGTCCGCGCCGTAGGCTTCGCGTCGCTCGAACTCGTTGAGATTGGGCACGATCACCCCGACCGTCAGGCCGAGGAACTTGTGGATGCGGCCCATCCAGTCGGCGTCGCGGCGGGCGAGGTAGTCGTTCACGGTGACGACGTGGACGCCCTTGCCCTCGATGGCGTTGAGATAAGTGCCGAGCGTTGCGACCAGCGTCTTGCCCTCACCCGTGCGCATCTCGGCAATCTCGCCCCGGTGGAGCACAATACCGCCGACCATCTGCACGTCGAAGTGCCGCATGCCGAGCACGCGAACCGACGCTTCGCGCACGGTGGCGAAGGCTTCGGGCAGGATGTCGTCGAGGGTGCTGCCGGCGGCGAGCTGGTCGCGGAACTTCTGCGTCTGCGCGGTGAGCTCGGCATCGGAGAGCGCCTGGATCTGCGGTTCGAGCGCGTTGATCTGGCGGACAATCTTGTCGAGCGACTTGACGTAACGGTCGTTCGAAGACCCGAACAGGGCCTTGGCGAGGTTCTGAATCATGGGAGTGGCCTGACGGCTGGAGGTACGGATGCGCGCCCCGCCCGCGCGCGAGCGCAGGTGCGGAGCGTCAGATTACGGCGCGATGGAAGGCGGCGTTACTCGAACGCGCGGTCGGGACCGAATTGTACCGTCGGGATGTAGATGACGATCGGCTTGCGCGGCGCACAGCCGGGCTGCGTGATCGTCTTGCCCTGGGCATTCACCCGCTGGGGCAGCGCGCTGCAGGCGGCCTGCTGCGAGCCCTGCGGCGCGGTCGTGCTGTTTTCAACCTGGTGGCCGAAATCGAGCATCATGCGCGCATGCGCCGGCGTGCCGGTGGCGGCAAGCCCGGTGATGAGCGCAAGACAAGCGAGGATGCGACGCAACATAGCGCGGGTCAGATAAGCTTTGGCGGCCATCTCGTCCACCCCCCAGTGAAACGCGGTTACATTACATCGAACTGTGCACTGCCTTAGCGGCGCGCGCTGAACGAAACTTGAACGCAAGGCCCTTATTGGGCCGATAAGCGAAAAAAATCAGTCGGAAAGCTGGGTCCGCTCGGTTTTGAAGGTCATTGTCGTGACGCTGCGGACCGGTTGGCCGTCCTTGTCGGTCATCGGGCTGATGGCGGACTTGGGAATGTTTGCGCAAGCTGCCGCGCCCGGGCTGACCATCTTCCCCCCGGGCCCGGACACAGGCTCGGAATCCGACAGAACCTCGCAAGACGAAACGGAGCCGTCTTTTTCCACCACGAAGCGATATGAGACCAGCATGATCGGTGGAAGCGTACGCGCCGTGTCGGGGATTTGCCACCGGACCGAGCTCGACCAAGTACCGGCGATGGCTTGGCCAGCCGAATCCTTGGCGGGAGTGAAGCGGGCGCGGGCGCGGATGAGTTCGCAAGTGGCCGTGTCGAGATGTGCGTTCCCGCTGCTCTCCTGAACGGTGCAGTCGGTCACGCTGCCGTCTGCAGCCACACCCAGTACGAAGCGAACTACCCCCTGAGCCTCCTCGCGCAAAGCCGCAGCGGGATAGTCGTTTGCGGTGACCCATGTGCCCGGATTCCCCGTGGGCCGCGGCGCCGCCGGCTCGGCTGCGACCGCGGGCGCGGTGCTGAGAAGCAGCGCTGAGGCTGCAAGGCTTTGGATTCGCATAGCATATTGGTGCAATAACTCGCGCCGTCCGTAAAGGGCTGCCCCCCAGTTGCAGGGGCTTTCGCGCAAGCTTATGCGCAGCCGCGATGGACCTGCACCGCTCCCCCCTCGCCCGCGCTTTCCCGGCAATGCCGAAAATCGCCGGCGTCACGGCCCGCGTGGCGCGCGCCGGGTACAAGGATTGGGGCCGCTGCGACCTGACCTTCGTCGAACTGGATGAAGGCACCGCCGTCTCAGGCGTGTTCACCCGCAACGTGTGCTGTTCGAGCGAGGTGGAGTTGGGCCGCGAGCAAGCGCGGCTCGGCAAGGCGCGCGCGCTGATTGTCAATGCGGGCAACTCGAACGCCTTCACCGGCTATCGCGGGCGCGAGGCGGTCGAAGTGATCATGGCCCAAGTCGCCGATCATCTAGGCTGCGCGCCGAGCGAAGTGTTCGTCTCGTCGACCGGCGTGATCGGCGTCCCGCTGCCGCAGGACAAGGCGCGCGAGGGACTCGCTGCCGCCTTCAATGCACCTGAGTGCTCGTGGGAGGAAGCCGCCGCAACTATCGGAACCACCGACACTTTCACGAAAGGCGCAGTGGCCACGGCGGTGATCGGCGACAAGACCGTCTCGCTCGTCGGCATCGTAAAGGGCAGCGGAATGATCGCCCCCGACATGGCGACCATGCTCGGCTACATCTTCACCGATGCCGCAGTCGAACCGGCGTTCCTGCAGGCAATGCTCTCTGCCGCGAGCGACGCGACGTTCAACTGCATCACGGTCGACAGCGACACCTCGACCAGCGACACCGTGTTGGCGTTCGCCACCGGCAAGGCGGGCAATGTCCCCCTCGCCTCGGTCGACGACGCGGGTTCCGACGCATTTGCAGCCGCACTGCACGATGTATGCAGACAGCTTGCCCACCTGGTCGTGCGCGATGGCGAAGGTGCGCAGAAATTCATCGAAGTGGCCGTCACCGGCGCGCAATCCGACGAAAGCGCGCGCAAGATCGGGCTCGCGGTAGCGAACTCGCCGTTGGTGAAGACCGCGATCGCCGGCGAGGATGCGAACTGGGGCCGCGTGGTGATGGCGGTCGGCAAGGCGGGCGAGCCGGCAGACCGCGACAGGCTCTCGATCGGGTTCGGCGGGACCTGGGCGGCGCGCGATGGCCAGCCGCTAACGGATTATGACGAGGCGCCCGTCGCCGAGCATCTGAAAGGCCGCGAGATCATGATCCAGGTCGATCTGGGCCTCGGCGAAGGCCGCGCGACCGTGTGGACCTGCGACCTCACCCACGGCTACATCGCGATCAACGCCGACTATCGGTCGTAATGAGCGCCCTCGACGAGGAAATGCTCGCGCTGCTGCGCTTTGCCGCGGAGCGCTCGATCATGCCGCGCTGGCGCAACCTCGCCGCGGGCGATGTCGAAGACAAGGATATCGACGATCCGGTGACGATCGCCGACCGCGAGGTCGAAGAGTTCCTGAGTGACGCGCTCACACGCCTTGCGCCGGGGTTGGCGGTAGTCGGCGAAGAGGCCGCGCACGCGGACGCATCCGTGCTCGACCGCCTGTCCGGCGCCTGCTGGATCATCGACCCGATCGACGGCACCAGCAACTTCGCCAACGGAACCGGCCATTTCGCGACGATGGTCGCGCTAGCCGACGCTGGCGAGGCGATCGCGGCGTGGATCTACGATCCCCAACGCGGCCGGATGTGCCGCGCGCGCAAGGGCGAAGGCGCGTTCGTCGACGATCAGCGCATCACCACGCGGTCGAGCGGTGCCGAGCCGCCGCGCCTGGCCGCCATGACGCGCTACATGGCGCCCGAACGGCGCGTGGTGTTCGAGACCAAGGTCGCGCCGCACTTCACATTGGTCGACGCGCCTGGCTGCGCCGCCGAGCAGTACCCGCTGGTCGCGTTCGGCGAACACGACATCGCGATCTACGAGCGCGTGCTGCCATGGGATCACGCCGCGGGCTACCTGTTCCTCAACGAAGCGGGCGGTCGCTGCGCCCGGCAGGACGGAACGCCCTACCGGGTCGACAGCGGCCGCAAGGGCATGATTGCCGCTGCGAACGCCCGGCTTTGGGACGATTTCACCGCGCGGCTCGACGCCGCCGGCTACGCGCCCGGCAAGTAGCGCCTAGAGCTCGCTTTCGAGCCAGCTCTTGAGCTGCATCTTGGGCGCCGCGCCGAGCTTCTGCGCGACCGGCTTGCCGTCCTTGAACAGCACCATCAGCGGGATCGACTGTACACCGATCGAGCCGGGGACGCCGGTGTTCTCCATGATGTCCATCTTGGCGATGGTCACCTTGTCGGACAGTTCGTCGGCGATTTCCTCGAGCGAGGGGCCGATCATCTTGCACGGGCCGCACCACTCGGCCCAGAAATCGACGAGCACGGGCTTGTCGGAATCGAGCACGTCGGACTGGAAGCTGGCGTCGGTGACGGCGATGGTCGGCATGGGGTATCTCCTGCTGTTGCGCTCAATCTAGGCGCTCAGCGCGCTCACTCAACGGGTGTCGGCGGAAAGCTTTCCGCGTCTGTGGACAAGAGGCCCTTGCGCGCGGCCAGCTCTGCGCCGGGGATCGCGATCAGGCGCGGAGCGTGCGTGTAGAGGACGGCGGCGCAGATTTCGCGGCCCGGATAGATCACCTCGAGCGTGGCGGCGTAGGCGGCCATCTGACGCAGAGTGCTCTCCGGAACTTCCGCCAGCGACGCGGGCGGGCGGCGCGCGGTCTTGAAATCGATCACGGTTATCCGATTGGGCTCGATCAGCAGGCGGTCGGCGGTGCCCGCAATTACGATTCCGCCGACTGTGGCAGCGAGCGGCACTTCGGCAAGTGCGGCTGGCGAGAAGACTTGCGCGAACGCCGGCTCCGCCAGGACCGCCAGCGCGCTGTCGAGCATGGCGTCCCTCTCGGCCTGGTCAAGATCGGCGCCTTGCCGCGCGAGCCAGGCTCGCCCCGCGTCGATGCGACGATCGGGGGCAACGTCGGGCAAGCGTTCGAGCAGGCGGTGGATCAACACGCCGCGCCGCGCCGCCACGCGCGCCGCTTCGGGGGGCAGCGGCGGATCGGCTGCGCGCTCGTTACCCGCCGCCGACGGCGCGAGCGGACGCGGGGGACGCGGTTCCGGACCGACCGGGGTCGTTGCCCAGGCGGGCAAATCGGGTGTGGGCGCGGTCTCCGCGCGTCGCGAGACGGGAACAGGCTCGGCTGCCCGCCCCCACTCGGTCCGCGCACCCCAAATCGGATCGGCGAGTTCCTCCGCTTCGAACAGTGGCTTGAGGCGTGCGTACCACGAGTCGGGCGCCGGTTCTTTTTCGCGCTTGCCGAGCGCCCCGCCGATGAACAGCGCCTCCTCTGCGCGGGTCATCGCAACGTAGAGCAACCGCCAATGCTCCTCGCGTTCCGCAGCGCGGGCCGCGGCTTCGGCAGTCGCCACCGGTCCCGCCTTCTCATCCTTCCGCAGCGAGGGGATCGGCACCGTCCGTCCGCCCCCGCCGGGCAGGTTCTCCGCCAGCGTCAGTCCACGGGTCGGTGAGGAATCGGGATTGCCGGTCGCATCGGCGAGGATGACGATGGGCGCCTGCAGACCCTTCGAGCCGTGCACAGTCATCACCCGCACCAGGCCGCCGCCGCCGTCCGCTTCGCGCTTCAGTTCGCCCTCGCCCGCGTCGAACCAGGCGAGGAAGCCGACCAGGCTCGGAGTCTGCGTCGAAGCGTAGGCATTCGCGGCATTGAGTAGCTCGTCGATCGGATCGTTCACCTCGCGCCCAAGCCGCGCGACCAGCGCCTTGCGGGCCTGCCAAGGGCCCACCAGCAGCCAATGCAGCAGCGCCTGGGGTGGCTCGAAATCGGCGAGACGGAGGAGATCGCGCAGGCGGTCTGCCGTCTCGCGCTGGCGCGAGTGCAGGCCGAGGCGGATGTGATCCCACAGGCGTACGCGATCGGGGCGATAGCCGTACTCGAGGAGGTCCTCTTGCGACCAGCCGATGAGCGGGCTGACCAGCAGGTTGGCGAGGCTGAGATCGTCGAGCGGCTGCGCGGCGAAGCGCAGCGCGGCGAGCAGGTCCTTGACCCCCAGCGGCGCACCGAGCCGCAACCGGTCCACCCCCGCCACCGGCACGCCCGCCGCGTGCAGCCGCGCGACGATCAGCCCGGCGAGTTCGCGCCGCTTGCGCACCAGCACCATCACGTCGCCGGGACCAGCATTGCGCCGCTCGCCCTTGACCAGCGGGAAGCCTGCATTGAGCCAGTGCTTCACCTGGTCCGCGATCCGCGTCGCCATCGCGCGCTCGGGTTCGGACAACCAATCCTCCGGCCCCTCGTCGTCGGGATCGTCGTCGCGCCTGGCAACCGGTTGCCACAGCGTCACGAGACCTGGACGGTCGTCGCCGATATGCGGCTCGGGCGGGGTGTCGAGCCCGAACTTGGCCGGCTCGATCGCCTCGATCGCGCGGTCGACGAAATCGAGCACCGGTTGCGCGGTGCGATAGCTGCGGCCAAGCCCGATGTTGAGCAGTTCGCGGTCGGGATCGCCCTCGGCCAGCGCGTCGATCAGTTCGGCGTAGTGCCGCCGCGCGATCGCAAAATTCTCCGGGCTGGTGCCTTGGAAGCGGAAGATCGCCTGCTTGTAATCGCCGACCACGAAGATCGTCCGCATCGCCTCACCGCGCGCACCTTCGCCGGCGAAGAAGTCCCCGGTCAGCGCGCGGATGATATCCCACTGCGCCTGGTTGGTGTCCTGCGCCTCGTCGATCAGGATGTGATCGAACCGGCGGTCGAGCTTGTAGCGGATCCAGTCGGCGATGTCGGAACGGGTCAGCAATGCGGCGGCGCGGCGAATCTGATCGTCGAAGTCGATCAGCCCCTCCCGTTCCTTCGCGTCCTCCCACGCGAGCGCGAAGCGGCGGCCGAGATCGAGCGCGGGCGCGAGGAAATCGGCCAGCGCCAGCAGCGCCTCCCGCTCCCGCAAGGCGAGCAGCGAGGCGGCGACCGCGGCGGCGTCATCGGCATAGCTTGGATCGAACTTCTCGAGACTTTTGAGCGAGCGGACTTCGCCCTTCTGCGTGAACAGCGCGGCTTCGAGCGGCCGCGCCGCGCTCACTCGCCCGAGGCCACTCGCAGCGAGGAAATCGCCAATCGCGGCGACCGACTTGTCGGCCGTCGCGGTGCCCCACGCCTGGTTGGCGACGAGGACGCGGTGCAGCGCGTCGCAGTCGAACACCCCTTCCGCGCACAGTTCGACCAGACTGGTTTCATCCGCATCGGCGGGCAGCCCGATCAAGCCAAGCACCCGCTCGCGCATCGGAGGCTTCCATGCACCGGTGCCTTGCCACACCTCCCGCGCTTCGGCGCAGCGCATCAACCAGCTGCGCACTCCGTCGGGCCCCATCCGCTCGCTGAGCATCGCAAGGGGGCACAGAACCGAGTCGTCGCCCGCTTCCTCAGCCTCGACCACCATCGCCGCAAGGACCTGGTGCGCAAGCAACTCGCGGTCGCGGTCCTCCATCGGCCGCGTGCCGGGCACAAGCCCCGCCTCGTCCGGAAAGGCTGCCAGGAGCCACTGCGAGAACGCGTGGATGGTATCGATGCGCAGGCCCCCGCCAGGGCAATCCAGCACCGCGGCAAAGCGTGTGCGCGCGCGATCGAGAGTCTCCGGATCGACCGGCGCGCCGATTGCTAGCAGTTCCTTGCCGAGCGCCTCAGGCTTCAGGCGCACCCACCGCGCCAGCACCGCATTGACGCGCTCGGCCATTTCCGCTGCGCCGGCCTTGGTGAACGTAAGACAGAGGATCTGCCCTGGCTTGGCCTCTCTCCGCAGCAGCAACCGCAGCACACGGGCAGACAGCACCTGTGTCTTGCCTGTTCCGGCCGAAGCAGACAGCCAAACGCTCTGTTCAGGGGTCACAGCAAGCGCTTGATTGCCGTGCAGGGGATGCACCGCACCGCTCATTCCTCGCGCCCCATCCATTCATCGAGCCGCATGAGCTGGTCGTACGTCGCATAGCCCGGCGCATCGGGATTGAGCCGCGCGGTGAACGGCTCGCTGCCGAGGATCCAGTAGTCGAGCGCTTCGTCGAGATAGCGGCGCGCCTGCGGCAGGAACTCACCGGGGGCGATGCCGCTGCGCTTGTTGCCCTCCAGCAGCGGCGTTGTGACGTATCCGAATCCGGTCTCGCTGTCCTTGCTCTTGCCGAGCGACCAATATTCGAAGCGCGTCGCCGGCCCGTGCGCCCCGGAGAATGCCCCGCCCTCGACCATCAGACCGAGCGTGCCGAGCTGCAGCGCATAACCCGCCTCCACCTGCGCCCCAGTTGGAGGCTTGCCGGTTTTGTAGTCGACCACCGCGAAACTTCCGTCGTCGAGGCGGTCGAGCCGGTCGATCCGCCCGTGCAGCGTCACACCGCGCCAGTCGAGCGATCCCTTCGCCTCCCACAGCGCCGGCCTGCGATTGGGATTGGCCGCGACTTCCGCCGCCACCCACTCGAGCGCCTTGAGCAAACGCGGCCGCCACAGCGCCCGCGTGAGGGGATGCGCCTGCATCGCGCGTAGCTCTTCCTCGGCGATGTCCGCGAGCGGGCGGCCGGTCTTGTGCCACTCCTCCAGGATCGCGTGCGCCACCGTCCCCTGCCAAGCGGGCGTCGGATCGGCATCGAGCAGATCGAGTTCACGCAGGGACAGGATCGACGAAGCGTAGAACTGGTACGGATCGGCACGGAGGCGATCGAGCCCGGTCACGCTCACCGGCACCCGGCGCTGCTCCGCCGATGGCATGGGTCGCGGACGCGGATAGGGCTCGGTCGGCGAGGTGTGATCGATTGCCTGCGCGAACGATGGAGACGTCTTCTCACGGTGCGAGTCGCCCAATTCGCCCAGCAGCGCCTGGACCCGCAGGAGGAAGCGCGAGGCAATCGCCGGACCGCCCTCGTCCCGCCGCGAGCGGCTGAGGACGACCTCGGGCGCACCCATTGCCGCCGCAAGGTCGTGTGCGTTGAGGCCAATGCGGAAGTCGGCTCCGGGCACACCGAGGGCGCGCAGTACCGCCGGGGCAAGCAGCGGATCGGTCGCCGGTTTGGCGGGCCACGTACCCTCGTTGAGCCCGGCCGCGATCACCAGGTCCGCGCGCGCCATGCGCGATTCGATAAGGCCATAGATCGCGATGCGAGGGTGTCCGCCGTAGGGCGGGCGCACCGCGATCTGCTCCATTGCGTCGCCGAGGGCGGCGTGCAGGTCGCCGATTTCGATAACGGTGCCGGTCTCGCGCGCGTGCAAGCGCAAGTCCTCGACGAACTCCGAGAGCGCGCGGCCGTCCTCGCGGCTCCATAGCGCCTCTCCGGCCAGCGCCTCACCCGCTGCCGAGAGCCGATCGAGCCAGTCGGCGAGCGGGAGCGCATCGTCCATCAGCAATGGGCCCAGAACGGCTTCGACGTCAGCCCACCAAGCCGTGAGCCGAGCCGCAGCTGCTATCGGCCGCACGGCATGCAGCCCCGGCTCCGGTCGCGGGCCACGCAGCTTGCGATCGAGCGCGCGCACCGCGTCGAGCCAATCTCCGCGTTGCTCGCCGATACGGACGAGCGGGTTCGACAGTGCGGCGATCAGCGCGACGGGCGCTGCATTGTCCGACGCGAGTTCGGCCAGCTGCAGAAACAACCGGCCGGCCGTGGTCATGCTCAACGGCTGGCCCGCGGAATCGTCCGCGGTGATGTTCCACCGGCGCAAGTGCTGGACCACCCGCCGCGCCAACGCGCGGTCTGGCGTGACCAGCGTCACGCGCTTTTCCGGCTCCGCGACAGCCTGCCGGATGAGCAGCGCGATCGCTTGTGCCTCCGCTTCCGGATTGGCGTTTTCCATCACCCGAACGCCCGCGAGACGGCGCTTCTCGGGCGCCAGCCCCACCCACGCCTTGCTCGCTTCGGGCGGCAGGAACAGGTTGGAGATCGCGTGACTGCGCTCGGGTTCGGCGGCAGTCATCCCGCGGCGGTGCCACTGCTGCATCTCGGCGCGGTTGATCCCCATCCGATTGAGCAGCAATTTGAGGTGATATTGCGGGTGAGTGACCGCATCGCCTTCCGCGAACGGCGGGTCGCCCGGATTGGCGCCTGCTCCGGCCGCGCCGAGTTCGTCCCACACCTCGGCGGGCATGGCGAGATCGAGGTCGGGGAGGATGACAGCGCCCTGGGGCAACTCGCTCACTACCCGAAGCAAGCCAGCTAGCGCCGGAGACGCGCTGGTGACGCCTGCCGCGACGACGGGCGTCTCCGGTGAACGCAGCTTCCACGCTTTAGCGGCGTGCTCAAACAATCGATTGCGGCGAGCCGACGCATCGAGCGCGCCCATCACCGAGAGCTCCTCCAGCCAGCGCGCCTGAATGCGGGCGAACAGGCGCACCGACCGCTGCCAGTGCTCGGCCATATCGCCGACGATTTCGATCACGCGCTGATCGAGCAATTCCTCAGGGCCGATATCCTCGACCAGCAGCCGGTCCATCGTCCGCGCGACCTCTCGCGCGAGGCGCAGCAGCGCCGAACCGCGCGGCGCATCGCGGCCCATCTCCTCGCGCAGCAATTCGGCGATCCGCAGCCAGCGGCGGGTCGGCTCAACCGCGGGCGGAATGTCCGCCGCGCCCAGCGGATCGAGCAGCGCGCCAAGGGTCTCGTCGAGATCAAGGTCGCCGACCACCGCCATACGCGGCATGAGCAAGCCGCCTTCGCTCGCCCGCACGAATGCTTCCTGCAGTGTTCGCGCCGCGCGGTTGGAAGGCAGCAACAGCGTCAGCCGGGCAAGACCGATGTCGGGCTGCGAATAGCGCGGGATCAGCCCCGAAACGAGCGCATCGGCGAATCCGCGGTGAGCCGCGATCGAATAAACCTTGGGCCCGGGCCGCTCAGCCACTCCTGAGCGCCTCCTCGGTCGGCTTGATCGCGTCGGGCGTGCCAACCTCAAACCAACGGCCGGTGAAGTTGGTGCCGTAAAGCCGCCCCTCGGCGATCGCGCGTTCCCACAGCATCATCGTGCTAAATGCACCCTCGGGCGCATCGCGCAGCAGCCTGTGGCTGACGAGTTGGATGCCCGTGTAGATATAGGGCGCGATGCGGCCCGGCTTGCGGCGCGATAGCCGGCCGAGCGGGTCCATGTGAAAATCCCCGTCACCGCGGAAGTTCGCCGCGCGCGAATGCGGGACGACCAGCAGCAGCGCGTCCATCCGCTCCGAATCCCACCCCGCCGACAGATCGGCGAAGGCATCGCGCGGACCGTCGAGCCAGATATTGTCGGCGTTAAGGCAGAAGAACGGATCGGGCAGCAGGCCGGCGCGAAGAGCCTTGGTCATCCCGCCGCCGGTTTCGAGCAACGCTCCCCGTTCGTCCGAGATCACGACCTTGGGCAGCGGGCGCTTCCCAACGTGGGCCTCGACCGCATCGCCGAGGTAATGAACGTTGACCACCGCCTTCGCCACGCCTGCCTCAGCGAGCCGATCGAGCGCGTGGTCTATCAGCGGCTTCCCCGCGACGCGCACCATCGGCTTGGGCTGAGTCGCGGTCAGCGGACGCATGCGCTTGCCCAGCCCCGCGGCCATGACCATTGCGGTGTCGCTGGCTAGGCCGGTCACGCCAGCCGGCCGCCCAGGTGTTCGCGCACTTCGCGCGGGATGTTGCGGTCGAACCACTCGGCGACCGGAGCAAGCGCCGGGTGCGCGAGGTCGCGTTCCATCGCGCGCCACACGCGCGGAATGAGCGACAGGTAGTTCGGCTTGCCGTCGCGTTTCCACAGGCGGACGAAGATGCCGACGATCTTGGCGTTCCGCTGCGCGCCGAGCCGGGCGTAGTCGGCTTCGAACTCGCCCCCAGCACCAGCGCGCTCGAGGTAACGATCAAGCATGCGCCGCTCGAGCTCTTCCGGCACGTCGCGCCGGGCGTCCTGCAGCAGGCTGACGAGATCGTAAGCGGGGTGCCCGACCAGCGCATCCTGGAAATCGATCAAGCCCTGCGCGCCGCCGCCCGCCTTTTCGGGCTCGAGCAGCATGATGTTTTCAGCGTGGTAATCGCGCAGCACGGTGACGCCCGGTGCCTGCCGCGCGAGCAGCGGCGCCAACACCGCCTCCCACCCCTGCTCGTACCCGCTCTCGTCCACTTCGAGGCCCGCCGCGGGGCAATACCACTCGGTGAACAGCGCCGTCTCGCGCAGGTAGGCGGCCAGGTCATACGCGCCGAACGGACCCGCCGGACGCTGGTGGAGCTCGACCAGCGCGTCGATCGCAGTCGCATAGGCCGCATCCTCGCCGTCCGGGTTCAACTCGAGCCAGTCGCGCATCCGATCGTCGCCGAAGTCCTCGAGCAGCGCCCAGCCCTTCTCAGCGTCGGCAGCATAGACCTCGGGCGCGCGCTGGCCGTTGGCACTGAGCCAGGCGGCGACATCGAGGAACGGCTGCGGGTCTTCCTGCGGCGGCGGGGCGTGCATCAGCATCGCCTTGCGGCTGCCGTCGCGGATGCGGAAGTAGCGACGGAAGGAAGCGTCGCCCGGGATCGGATCGACTTCGGCATCCCCCCAGCCCGCTTGGCTGAGAAACGGATGCAGGCCTTCGGGAAGCGGGATCATGGCAGGCGCCCTAGCCAATCGGCCCCCGGTTCGACAATCGCTCGCCGCCCGTTTCCCGCCGATTCCAACGCGATGGAGAGGCAGCCCGGCTCATGCGCGAAGCCGCCCGCGTGGTCGGGCCATTCGGCGAGCAGGACGGCACCTTCACGGTAATCGCCGAGACCGAGTTCGTCGGCTTCGCCGGTAGTTTCGAGACGATAGAAATCGGCGTGCACCAGCGGCGGATCGAGCTGGTCGTAAGTCTCGAGGATGGTGAAGGTTGGGGATGGCACTTCCCCCGCATGACCGAGCGCGGCGATGATCGCGCGGGCGAGCGTGGTCTTGCCCACCCCGAGCCCGCCTGACAACGCGACCACGTCGCCGGGGCGGACGCGCGCGGCAATCCGGCGACCGAAGTCTTCCATCGCAGCCAGGTCGGGCAGATCGACGGTCACGGCAGGAGGATCGTCGCGGTGGTCCCTTCCCCGCGGCGTGAGACGATCTCGAGCGCGCCGCCGTGCGCCTCGACCAATTGCCGCGCGAGCGGGATGCCCAGGCCCTGGCGACGTTCCGGCCGGCCGTGGGCGCCGGTCCGCAGCCCTTCGAGCGCACGGCGCAACTCGTCGCGGCTCATGCCCTTGCCGTTGTCGGACACGACGATCCGCACACCGTCGGCCTTGCGCGACAAATCGACGAGGATTTTGCCGCCCGACGGTGTCGCCGCGATCGCGTTGTCGAGCAATTGGCCCAGCGCGCGGTAAATCTGGCGCGGATCAGCCTCCACCTTGACGGTCTGGCCGCCGCGCAGATTGAGACTGAGCCCCGCGCCGACAATCGCGGCCTCGCGGTCCCTTACGATCCGCGTGACGAAGGGCAGCAACTCGATCCTCTCCGGCGCCAGCGGCAGCAGGCCCGCCTCGCTTTGCGACAGGTCGAGCACGTTCTCGACCTGCTCGGTCAGGCGTTGCACCGATTCGATGATCGCCGCAACGTACTCGTGCCCTTGCGGAGTGAGCTCACCGGCGACGCCCGCTTCGAGCAGTTCGGCGAAACCGCTGATCGAGGTGAGCGGCACACGGAATTCATAACTCATGTTGGCGAGGAAGCGGGTTTTGACTTCATCGGCCGCTTCCAGCGCCTCGTTGCGTTCGCGCAGCGCATCCTCGGCGTTCTGCGAATCGGTGATGTCGAGGACGGTCAGGAGGCCGTTGCCATCGGGCAATGGCACGCCTGCGATCTCCAGCGTACGACCGTCCGAGAGCGACACACGGCCGCCCGTCTGCTTGCGGTCCAGAGTCGCCCCGCGAACCATCTCACCGACCGCCTTCGCCTGCTTGGGCTTTGCCAGCAGCGGGGTTAACTTCGCCACAAGCTGGTCGGCAGTGGGGTGTCCGTCGAGCGCCTCAGGTTCCAGACCCCACGCACCGGCGAAACGGCGGTTCCAAAGCTGCATGTGCCCATCGGGCGCGAACACCGCAAGCGCCTCGAACAGGCTGTCGAACGTCGCCGTGCGGGTCCGGAGCAGGGTGTCACGGGTTGCCGAAAGCGCCAGGCTCTCGGTCCGGTCCTCGGCGATGAGGACCAGCCCGCCGTCGGGCATCGGTTGGGCGACGACGCGCAAATGGGTCCCATCGCTCAGCGGCCAGGCTTCCTCGGCAGGCTCACCGCTCGCGAACCACTCGACCCGCTCCGCGCGCCACGCCGGGAAGTCGCGCACTTCGGGCGTGCGGCCGGCCTCGCGCGCCTCGCGCAGGAAGCGTTCGAACTCGATTCCTTCGGCCGCGCCGGGACGCATGGCGAAGGCGCGGCGGAATGGCTGGTTCGCCGACACCAGCTTGCGGTCGGCACCGAACTGCGCGACGCCAACTGACAGTTGATCGAGCATCTGGCGCTGAGCGTCGCGGAACGCGCGAAGCGTGCGCGCCTGCTCTTCCATCTCCTCAATGTCGACGGCGTAACCCGCGACGCCTTCGTCACCGAGCGGTAGATCGCTCACCCGCATGGACCGACGCTGGCCGTTGACTGTAGCTGCGACGATCCGCTCGATCGGCCGCTTCTGTTGCGCGGCTTGCTCCGCGATCTGCGCGGCACTTAAGCCGTCGACCGCCTCGATCAACTCGGTCTGCGCTTCGACCACCGCATCGGCATTCTCGCCGCCGACTGCGGAGACATAGGCGCGATTGACCAGTTTAAGCCGCGCGTCCGGTCCCCGAAACCACATCGGCAGCGGAGCGGCCTCGATCAGGCCCACCAGCGCCGCAAAATCGCCCTTGGCGCGCGAGGCATCGGACCGTAGCCGCGCGAGCTCGCTCTCGCTCTCGGAAAAGTCGAATATCCATAACATTGCCGCGCCGCCAGGCGAAACCTGCGGATCGGCGAGCGACCCGCGTACCGCCAGGCTACGGCGCGATCCCGGCGGGGTTAGCGCGATGCGAAACGGGGCCGCAGTCTTTTGCGTGCGCGATACCAGGTTGGAGAGTTCGGCGAGTTGTTCGGCGGACAGGCCCTTGCCGCTCTCTCCGCCGCCGAGGTCACTCAGATATTGCGGCAGCTTGGGCAGGCCGAACCAGCCGGCAAGCCGCTCGCTACCCTCGATCCGGCCGTCGGCGCGGACCAGCAGGGGAATGGCCGGCGCTTCGTCGATCATCCGCGCCATGCGGCGGGAGGCCTTGCGAGCGCCCTCGGCGGCCTTGGCCTTGGCGCTGGCGGCGATCATCAGCCATGCCGCGCCCGCCACCCACGCGGCGAGCAGCAGCCCGATCAGTACCAGCGCGGACGGGGAGAATTGCATGCGGGGCGAGCGCTATTCGCGCCCGCCGCGCAAAGCAACTTAGTAGCGGTAGTGATCCGCCTTGAACGGTCCGTTCACCGGCACGCCGATGTAGTCGGCCTGCCGCTGGCTCAGCTTCGTAAGCTGCACGCCGAGCTTCTCGAGGTGCAGCGCGGCGACCTTCTCGTCGAGGTGCTTGGGCAGGACGTAGACGTCGTTCTTGTACTCCCCGCCCTTGGTGAACAGCTCGATCTGGGCGAGCGTCTGGTTGGTGAAGCTGCAGCTCATTACGAAGCTCGGGTGGCCGGTGGCGCAGCCGAGGTTTACCAGCCGGCCCTTGGCGAGGATGATGATCTTCTTGCCGTCGGGGAAAGTGACGATGTCTGTCCCCGGCTTCACTTCCTGCCAGTCGTAGTTGTCGAGCGCCGAGATCTGGATCTCGCTGTCGAAGTGGCCGATGTTGCAGACGATGCTCATCGGCTTCATCGCCTTCATGTGCTCGGCGGTGATGACGTCCTCGTTGCCGGTGGTGGTGACGAAGATGTCGCAGCGCTTGACCGCCTCTTCCATCGTCACGACCTCGAACCCTTCCATCGCCGCCTGAAGCGCGCAGATCGGGTCGATCTCGGTCACCATCACGCGCGCGCCGCCGTTGCGGAGCGAGTCAGCGCTGCCCTTGCCGACGTCACCGAAGCCGGCGACGCAGGCGACCTTGCCGGCCAGCATCACGTCGGTCGCGCGGCGGATCGCGTCGACCAGCGATTCCTTGCAGCCATAGAGGTTGTCGAACTTCGACTTGGTGACGCTGTCGTTCACGTTGATCGCGGGGAACGGCAGCTTGCCCTGCTTGGCGAGGTGATAGAGGCGGTGGACGCCAGTGGTGGTCTCTTCGGAAACGCCCTTGATGCTCTTCACCGTTTCGGTGAGGTAGCCGGGCTTGGCCTTGAGGAACGCCTTGAGCGCGCGCTGGAACTCGATCTCCTCGGCATTGCCCGGCTCGGGCAGGTCTTCGCCCGCCTCGACCCGCGCGCCCCACAGCGCGAACATGGTGGCGTCGCCGCCGTCGTCGAGGATCAGGTTGCAGGGGGTATCGCCCCAGTCGAAGATGCGGCCGACGTAGTCCCAGTAATCGGCGAGGCTCTCGCCCTTGATCGCGAACACCGGGATGCCCTGCGCGGCGATCGCGGCGGCGGCGTGGTCTTGGGTCGAGAAGATGTTGCAGGTCGCCCAGCGGACCTCGGCGCCGAGCGCGGTCAGCGTCTCAATGAGCACCGCGGTCTGGATCGTCATGTGCAGCGAGCCGGTGATGCGCGCGCCCTTCAGGGGCTGCGAGGCGCCGTATTCCTCGCGCAGCGCCATCAGGCCGGGCATCTCGGTTTCGGCGATCGCGATCTCGGCGCGGCCGTAATCGGCGAGGTTGATGTCCTGGACGACGTAGTCGCGGGTCAGCGTCTGGGCGGAAGTGGCCACGTGGGAATCTCCAATGGGGGAATTCCCGCGCGCCTAGCTCCCGCCCGCGCCAAAAGCAAATATAAAGCTTCCTTTATATGTGATCCGTGCACCGCCCGATTACCGTGCGGCGACCTGGACCGGCGGGCTGTCACGCAGCACTTCGTCCGCCACCGCCAGCAGGTGCCCGCGGTCGGCCGTGCCGGCGAGATCATGCGTCAGTCCCTTGAGCTGCCCGCAGCCGAGCCAAGGGTGCCCTTGGCCGTACTGGTTCGCCATCGAAACGCTGATCGTGTCGAGTGCCTTCTTCGCGCCCGCCGCGCCCATCCGCGCCGAGTAGTCGGCGTTCAGCGTGTTGTACGCCCCCTGCATCGTCGAATACTGATTGGTCGAGAACCGCGCGTAGTCGGCCTGGAAGTTGTCCGCCCCAAACCGGCACCGCAGCGAACTGACCATCAGCATGATGTCCAGTTTGCGCAGGCTAGCCGCTTCGCCCGCCGGAGTTTGCGCCTGCGCTGGCACACTGAGCGCAAGCGACGACACCGCGGCCAGCACGGCCGCCATCTTGTGATATTTCCCCATGTTGCTTCCCCTGTTGGGGGGTCCCACCCCCCCCCGCCCCGTTGTAGGCGGACACCCCTGTCCGCCTGGGGATGAGAATGCGCGCGGCCGTTTACCCAGTTTTAAAGACAGAAGGTGAAGCGAAATTTACCAGCCGCGCCCGCTTGCACCGGCCCGCTCGCGCGCTATCTCGCGAGCCAAGGCAACCTTATGAAAGGATAAGCGCGATGACGATCAAGGTGGGCGACAAGCTGCCCGACGTGAAGCTGACCAAGGCGACCGAGAAGGGGCCCGAAGCCGTGCAGAGCGCCGACTTCTTCGCCGGCAAGAAGGTTGCGCTGTTCTCGGTCCCGGGCGCATTCACTCCGACCTGCTCGGCGCGCCACCTGCCGGGCTACGTCGACAAGGCCGCTGAGCTGAAGGCCAAGGGCGTCGACGAGATCGCGGCGACCGCGGTCAACGATGCCTTCGTGATGAGCGCGTGGAACAAGTCGGCCGGCAGCGACGACATCACCATGCTCGCCGATGGCAACGGCGATTTCGCCGAGGCTCTCGGCTTGACGATGGACGGCTCGGGCTTCGGCCTTGGTAAGCGCGGCCAGCGATTCTCGATGATCGTCGACGACGGGGTCGTCACCGAGCTCAATGTCGAGCAACCGGGCGACTTCTCTGTCTCGAGCGCGGAGCACATGCTCGGCCAGCTCTAGGAGCAGCGAACCCAAAAAAGGGCCGCGGCGCGCATCGGTGCGCCGCGGCCCTTTTGCGTTTGGCGTCCGGTGACCGGATCGAAAGCATTGGCGCCTATTGCGGCGGCGTGACCGCCGTTTCCCTCACCAATGCCCGCTTGTCGGCGAATATCCTTGGCGTGCGGATGCCGAGTGCGTTGGCGCTTTGCCTCGCAGGCGTCCTGACGGTGTCGGCAGCGGCTGGTGCTGCTATCATCGTGGCCACAGGCCTCACTCTCGAGATTGCCGGCTTTTCCCGCTTCCTCGCTCTCGCCGGTGTCATGTTCGCCCTCACGTTCTGGTGCGGGTCGCGCAGGCTCGATCCACGCATGGGGGCCGCGGCTTCGATCGTCGGTGCCGCAACGCTTTCGCTGGTCATCTGCGGGATCGTGTCCAACGCCGGACTGCGCTTGGGTGCTCCACTGGCCGATGCCCGGCTCGCCGCCGCGGACGCGCTGGTCGGGCTCAACGCGGGAGAGGTCATCCGCGCTGTCGCACGCCGTCCGTGGCTAACCGAAGTCCTGTCCCTTTTCTACAATTCCTCGGGCGTGGCAGTGATCGCGTTGATCGGATGGTCGCTTGTCCGCAAGAAAGTCGCGCGCGCGTGGGAGCTGGTCGCGACCGCCATCATCTCGATGCAACTCGTGGCGATCGCCTCACCGGCCTTCCCAGCCTGGGGCGCCATGCGGCATTTCGGGCTCGAGGGATTGCAGGGCCATGGCTTGCCCGTGGGGGCCGGGGTCTACCAGTGGCCAGCCTTCGCCAATTTCTACGCCGGAACCGACCCCGTTCTGCGCTTGGCGGACATGGGCGGCGTCGTCGCGTTTCCCTCGTTCCACACCGTGCTGGCGCTGTTGATAACCCAGGCGCTGGGAACGACCCGTCTCTGGCCGCTGGCGCTCGTCTGGACGGCGGGCATCATCCTCGCGGCCATCCCGATGGGTGGCCATTATGTCGTCGATCTTGCCGGAGGCTTCGTCATCTGGCTCGCTGCCGCGGCGATCGCGCGGCGAGCGGTGGCTAGTAGCCCATCAGCTTGAGCACTTCCTCGCGGCTGCGGTGGTCGTCGAGGAATGCCCCCATCATCCGGCTGGTCATCATGCGGACCCCCGGGGTGCGGACCCCCCGCGCGGTCATGCAGCTGTGGCTTGCACAGATGACGACCGCCACGCCTTGCGGCTTGAGGTGATCCCAGATGCACTGCGCGACCTCAGCAGTCAGGCGCTCCTGCACCTGCAGCCGGCGCGCGAAGCCGTTCAGTACCCGCGCGAGCTTGGAAATGCCGACCACGCGGTCGGTCGGCAAATAGGCGATCGACGCAGTACCGATAATCGGCGCCATGTGATGCTCGCAATGCGACTGGAAGGGGATTTCCTTGAGCAGGATCAGCTCGTTGTAGCCGCCAACTTCCTCGAACGTGCGGCTGAGGTGGTGCCCGGGCTCCTCACCGTAACCGAGGCAATATTCCTTCCACGCGCGGGCAACACGCTTTGGGGTATCGAGCAGGCCTTCACGCGTCGGATCGTCCCCCGCCCAGCGGATCAGCGTGCGAATGGCCTCCTGCACGTCGTCGGGAACCGGCGGCTTGCCGTCTTCGACGTCTTCGTCGGGACCGACCAGGCTACTCATCTGCCCACTCCTCGCTTCGCGCGATCGTAGGCGCGCTTGATCATGCTGCCCTGCTTCAACAGGCCGCCCTTGGCAAACGGTTCGAACATGTCCTCGGGTTTCTCCGGGTCGAGCACTTGCGATCCGGCGACCGCCTCCTGGATTTCGCTCACCTCGGGCGCGAGGAATGGCCGTAGCGTCCGGCTATTGCGCTGGCCATGCTCGCGGATCAGGTTCAGCATTGAACCATCGCTCTCGAGCAGCCGGGCAACCTCGTCTTCCTTCAGTCCGCAATGCTCGGCGAGCAGCGAGTGGCGAATGGCGCGAATGGGATCGCACGCGTGCGCGTTGCCCGGCCGGGTGCAATCGATGAACACGTCGCACTCGCTGTCGAGGCCGAGCGAACGGTTGTTGAAGTTCGCCGAGCCGATCCGCAGCACCTCGTCGTCGAAGATCGTCAACTTGGCGTGGACGTAGATCGGCGTCTTGCCCGTGAATGGGTTGAACAGCCCGAAACGCCCCTTGTGATCGAGCTCCTCCAGTCCGCGCACCAGAAGGGCACGCGCGTGATCCATTGCCTGCTGCTCCAGCCAGCCGTCCGCGACCAACGGCTGGACGAGTACGATCTCCGGGGGATCGGCTTCCTTCAGCCGTTCGCCGATGGCCTCGGCGATCTTGGGCGAGGTGAGGTACTGGTTCTCGCTGTAGATGAAGCTCTTCGCCGCAGCGATCTGCACCAACAGCAGCTCCTCGATCTCGCGAACCTCATCGCAATCCTCGTAGCGCGCACGGGTACGTGCGATGCCGATCTCTACGTCTTCGAACTGAACCGGCAGGCTTTCAGGCCATAGACTGTCGTCCGGCACCGTCAGTTCCTCGATTCGTTCACCTCCGGCCCGGTGCCAGCGGTCACGGCTGAGCTTTCCGAGCTGGCGAGCCGCTTCGCCTTCGAACATCATCGTCGCGTCGTGCCATGGCCCGTAGCGCCGCCCGTGCGGGCGATGACGGCGGCGATCGTTTTCCTCGTGCTCGCGGGTGTCCCACCGGTCCTGAGTCATGTCGATCCCGCCGCAGACCGCCAGCTTGTCGTCCAGCACGGCGATCTTCTGGTGATGCGAGCAGCCGATCGGATGATGGTTGTCGAACTTGAAGGTGATGCTTTTGTACTGTGCCATGCGCAGGACATCGACGATCATGTAGCCGCGCAGCAGGAAGGGGACGAAAGCGAAGCCCCACTTGAGGATGCGGATCTCAAGGCCCTCGCGATGCCGGGCGCACCACATCAGGAAGCTTCCCAGCCGGCGCGGATAGCGGCGGCGGAACGGACGGCTGAACCAGCGGCGGCCAATGGCGAGGTGGATGCGGGTGTCGAAGTCCCACCCGACCAGCATGATCCGCCGTCGAGCCTTGAGCATCGCCTGTTGCATGGCGGCGAAGTAGTCTTCGGCGTCGATGATCACGCTAGCGCGGTCCACTTTGGCATAGCGCCAGACGCCGGGGGCGGCGGGCTGGTCGATGTTTTCGTCCGCCGGCGTGTGTGTGGTTTGCGGCCCCTCTCCCATGCTTGGCTCACTGTCAGGATGGAGCGGTTGCGGCAAGTACCGCTGTGGGGCGGCGCGCCCGGAATGATCGCTTCGCCGCTGCGCGGCTGCGCCGTCTCCGCGCTTGCGGCGCTCCGACTCCGAACCGGTCCAAAGCGTGATGGGACGTGCAAACTTTTAAGGCCGCCTCCCGGTGGGGAGACGGCCTTAAAAGTTGGCGCGCCCGGAACGATTCGAACGTCCGACCCTCAGATTCGTAGTCTGATGCTCTATCCAGCTGAGCTACGGGCGCGCGCTAGGGGGCGGCACATAGGGTCGCCATTCCAGCTTGGCAATCCCCTATCCCGCACTCCCGAATAACTGGGCCGCCAGCTGCGAATCGAGCTGCGGCAGGGGTAGCGCGGCAATCTCTTCGGGCGTGAACCAGCCCAGTTCAGCGCCCGGTTCGGGCTGCGGCGTCCCGTGCCATTTGTCGATTTTGTAAAGCGTGATGACAATCGCCGGCTCCCCCTCGCCCGGGTCAGCCGCAGCCTCACCGATAGGCTCAAGGCCGCGCGGGGTCACCGCTATGGTCAATTCCTCGTTAAGTTCGCGAACCAGCGCCTGGAGCGGGGTTTCGCCCGCCTCGACCTTGCCGCCGGGAAATTCCCAAAGCCCGGCATGGCGCTTCCCGGCGGGGCGTTTCTGCAGCAGCCAGCGCCCGCTCGAGTCGCACATCGCACCCGCAACCACCGCCATGATTGTCGGGTTTCTTGTCAAGGTCGCGGCTCCCGGAAACACTTTCTTAACGGGTCGAACTGCAAAACGGCGAAAGTCAGGCAGTATTCGACGGAACAAACAAAATGCCGATGCGCAACCTCATCAAGCGGCTTGCCAGCGACATTTCGGGGGCCACCGCCGTCGAATACGGCCTGATCCTGGCGATGATCTTTCTTGCCATGATCGCGGCGATCCAGAACTTCGGGAACGAGACGATCTCGATGTGGACCAACGTCGCGGGCAAGATGGACAAAGCCGGCAAGCAGTAGTGGCTCGGTTAGGAGTTTTTCAACCACCTGACCGTAATCCACGCAATGCCCAGACCGTGAAAAGGGTTTCGGACTGGGCCGGGTAGCGAAGACTGAACCAGGAGACGTCAAATGCAGTTCATCAAGAATCTCGTTCGCGACGAAGCGGGCGCCACGGCCATCGAATACGGCCTGATCGCCGCTCTGATCGCGGTTGCCGCGATCGCCGCGATGCAGGGCCTCGGCAACCAGCTGAGCAGCACCTTCACGACCGTTTCGACGAAGATGGCCAACGGCAACAAGTAAGCCTCTTCGCTAACGCGAAAACGAAAAGGGCGGCGGGAGAAATCCCGTCGCCCTTTTTCTTTGTCCGCCGCCTCAGCGGCCGCGGACGACCAACTTGACCTTCTGCCCCGGCGTGACGGCCTGGCTCGAGGTCAGTCCGTTGAGCACGCGGAAGCGCTGCTCCTGCGCATCGGAGTAGGCCATGCGCGCCGCCAGCGATTGCACGGTATCGCGCGCGCCGACCGTGACCACGTCGATCACCCGCGGAATCACCTGGGCCGCCTCATTGGCGCTGATCCGCCGCATCGAGTTAAACATCGGCGAGAACACCGACGACCGGCCAGCCTGGCTGATGGTCATGAAGTGGAACGCCTGACTGTTCGAAAATTCATAGGCGAAGATCACAACGTCGACCTGGCTGCCGCCCGAATTGACGCGCGCGGTGCCGTACATCGCCGGAATCCCGTTCACGGTCGTGCGCTGGAGCGACTGCGGAGCGATCTGTTGGTTCTGGCTGAGCGACGCGAAGGCTTGCCGGACGTAAGTCTCAAGGTTGCCGTTGAACGGCGCCGTGGTGAGCTGCGCCTGCCCGCTCTGCCCGTTGATCGACACGGCCTGCGTGCCGTTGACCATGTAGAACCCGCTCGGCGCAGTGAACGCCAGTCTATAGTTCGGATGGATGAACTGGTTGCCCTCGATCACGCCCTGCGCGGGATCGTCGCCGTAGGTCAGGCCGTCGATCCGGGTCAGGAACGTGTCGCGGTTGGTCACACCGGTGGCGTTGCCCGCCATGCTGAGCGCGCTCTTCACGCGGCTGGCGGGATCGGGGTGAGTCGAAGCCCATTCCGGGATCGTCGCGTCATTGCGACCCTGCAGCGACGCGTCGAGCGCGTTCTGCAGTGCCAGGCTCTGCAGCACAGTCGCCATCGCGTGCGGATCGTAGCCCGCGCTGCGCAGATACTGGATGCCGAGCTTGTCGGCCTCGAGCTCCTGGCTGCGCGAGAACTTCAGGGTCAGCAGTTGCGAGCCCTGCTGGATGTAGCCGCTTATCGCCTGCCCGATCTGGCTGTTGCCGAGCACCGCGCCCGCGAGGATCGAGCCGAGCGCGCCGAGGATCGAGTTCTTGGTCGCAGCCTTCTGCCTACGTTGCGAGTGGCGCGCCGCGACGTGGCCGACCTCGTGCCCCAGAACGCCGGCCAGCTCAGCCTCGTTGTTCATCAGCCCGACGAGCTGCCGCGTGGTGTAAATATAGCCACCCGGGATCGCGAACGCATTGTTGACCGAGCTGTTGAGCAAAGAAACGGTGAACGCGTCGCGCGCGTTCGACAGGCTCGACTGGACCGCGATGTTCTTGCCGACCTGCTCGACATACTGCGCCTGCGGACCGGTCATCGCGCCGCCGAATTCCTGCAGCAGTTGCGGATGCTGCTCGGCACCCGACTTGGCCTCCGCCGCGGTGATCGCGGTGGAACGAGTGGACGCGGCATCGGCCGTGGTGGCGCAGCCGGTGACGAAGACGGCAGCGGCGGCGGTGGCAAGCAGAGCGCTCCGCACACCAAAGCGGGAATGGTTCATGTCTGGCCCCTTTTCCTAGGCATGCGCGGCGACCCACCGCCCGCCGCGGTTTTCGTTCTGTGGCCATGGAAACCCGCTCGCCGCGAGCTTGGTTCCCTCGCAAGGAGGGCGGGCGTCAGTTGGCGCCGATCGCCAGGAAACGATCTTCGCGCATGCGCCGGAGCTGCTCGGGAGCGATCTGGGCGAGCGTGTCGAGCTCGTCTCCGATCGCCGTGCCGAGTGCTCGTGCGGCCGCCGCGGGATCCCGATGCGCGCCGCCGATCGGCTCGGGCACGATCCGGTCAATCACGCCGAGCCGTTCGAGATGCTGCGCAGTCACCTTCATCGCCTCGGCCGCTTCAGGTGCCTTCTCCGCGGTGCGCCAGAGGATCGAGGCGCATCCTTCCGGGCTGATCACCGAATAGACCGCGTGCTCCATCATCAGCACCCGCTCGGCGCTCGCCAGCGCGACCGCGCCGCCGGAGCCGCCCTCGCCCACGATCACCGCCACCATTGGTACCGGCAGCGCGAGGCACGCTTCGGTCGACCGCGCGATGGCTTCGGCCTGACCGCGCTCTTCCGCCTCGATGCCAGGGAACGCGCCAGAAGTGTCCACCAGCGTCACCACCGGGATGTTGAACCTGCCCGCGAGTTCCATCAGGCGGATCGCCTTGCGATAGCCCTCGGGCTTACCCATGCCGAAGTTGTGGCGGATACGGGTCTCGGTGTCGTGGCCCTTCTCGTGGCCGATCAGAACCACCTTGCGCTCGCCCAGCTTCGCGAGACCGCCGATGATCGACTGATCGTCCCCATACAGGCGATCCCCGCCGAGCGGCACAAACTCTTCGAAAGCGTGCGCGACGTAATCGCGAAAGTGCGGCCGGGAAGGATGACGCGCGACCTGCGTCTTCTGCCAGGGCGTCAGCGCCGCGTAAGTCGTCGCGAGCAACTCCGCACTCTTCGCCTCGAGCCGCGCGAGCTCGGCAGAGATATCCACCTCGTCCCCCTCGGACGCGGCGCGAAGCTCGGCAATGCGCTGGTCGAGCTGGGCGACCGGCTTCTCGAATTCGAGGTAGGACTGCATCGGCAAGGCAGCTAGTCCCCCCGGCGCGCGCGCGCAAGCGGATGCCGCTCGTTGACCAGCGCGACCAGCCGCGCGGAATCCACATGGGTGTAGATCTGCGTGGTCGCGATATCGGCGTGCCCCAGCAGCGTCTGCAGCACCCGCAAGTCCGCTCCCCCTTCGAGAAGGTGGGTCGCGAAGGCGTGGCGCAGTACGTGGGGGCTGACCTTTTCGGGTTCGATGTCGGCGCGGGCAGCAAGCTCTTTCAGAAGCTGAAAAAGCCGGACCCGCGTGAGGTGCTTGCCGTTTCGCGAAGGAAACAGGTGCTTTCCCTGCGGACGGACCACCAGCCAGCGCGACAAGGCCGCCCGCGCAGCGCTGCTCATGGGCACGATGCGGGTGGTCCCACCCTTCCCCGTGACCGTGATCAGTGGCGCATCGCGCGGAACTGCGGACAGCGGGAGCGAAACGAGCTCCGTGGCGCGTAGTCCTGAACCGTACAGCAGCTCCAGAAGAGCAAGCATGCGCAAGGCCGCGGGGCTGTCGGTGAACGCTTCCAACTCGGCCCTCGCGAACAGCGCCTCCACCTCCGCATGGCTGAGGATGCGCGGCAGGGGCCGGCGGGTGGCGGGGCGCGGGAGCGCGCTGCTGGGATCGTCCTCGCGCACGCCTTCGTCGGCCAGGAAGGCGTAGAACTGCCGCAACGCGGACGCCTTGCGCGCGACGCTCGACGGAGCGAGGTCGGCCCAGGCGTTGCCAAGTTTCGTCAGCGCCGCCCGATCGGCCTTGGACAGATCGCCCAAGTGCTCCTCGGCATTTTGCAGATCACGGCGATAGGCGGCCAGGGTGTTCAACGCCGCTCCCCGCTCGGCGGCGAGCATGGCGAGGAAATCGTCGATCGCACTCATGCCGCGCGCCGCGCGATCACCCGCGCGCGACCGCCTCCGCCGCGATCATCCGCGCCTCGGCCGACAGCCCGACCCGATTGAGCGCGCTGACGATGTGGTAGAGGTGGCGCGGGGTCATCTGCTTCCAGTCGGTGCCCTGCATTCCCAGCCCCGCAAGGAACGTCACCAGCGCCTGGTTGTCGACTGCCGCAGCGGAGTCGATCGCGCGGGTCCAGCGGGTTGCGCTGCCGAGGCCCATCTTGAGGTCGCTCGAGTAGCTCGACACATCGCCCTGATTGATCCGGCCGAGACCAGCGAGACCCGCGACCAAGAACTGGGACTTGCGCTTGTCGTCACTCGAATCGTCGTCGACGAAATCATCGATTGCGCCGGTCGAGACTGACCCTGCGGGAGCCGGATTGGCAAACACGAGCTGTGCCCAGCCTGCGCTCCCCTGCGGCACCACGTTCGCCCAGCGAAGCGCGTCACGCTCGAAGCCTGCCGCCAACATTGATGCGAGCAGAGGGCCTGCGTCGTCGGCAAAGTCTTCGCTCGGCTCCAGCCGGGCAGCGGCGAATGCGGTCAGGACAAGCCGGGCGTAGTCAATGACCCCACCGCCCTGCCCGCGCCAGATATCGCGGATCGCAGCCATCCGCGCGGCTGCGTCCGCGCCGACGTATGCCTGGCGCAGCTGGATCGCGAGCGCCGCGGCGGGCCCTTCGAGGTCTTCCTCGGTATAGGCCTGGGAATAGAGATCGACCAACGCCGCTGAGGACAGAATGCCCTCCCGCGCTGCCAGCTCCGATGCGGCGATCCGGCGCGGCAGGCCGAGCATGGGCGCCGTGGCGGCAGCACGGCTGTAGTAGGGTCCAGCGCCGTCGAGCAGCGGATCGGGGATCGGCTCGCCCACCGCGTTCGCCAGTGCGAAGCGCATGGGGGTCAGCTCGTTGACGTCGGTCCACTCGATCGTGACCGCCCCGCGGCCCTCGCCCGCTGCACCAGCGTATCGCAGCGCGAGGAGCGCATCGATCGAGGCCGCCTGGCCGCGGTAGCGCACGCGGCTGATATCGGCCTTGGCCCGCGCGGCCTCGCCCGCGAACGCGCCGCAAATGCCCTGCAGCAGGCGCCAGTTCGCATCCTCGCGCACGCCGCCCTGCAAGCGCACCGCCGGGCAGGCTCCGACGAGGTCCGCAGTGCCGATATAGGCATCGAGCGCGGCGGCGGTCAGCGCGGGGTTCCAGTTCGAGGTGTCGACGTCCTGCGCCAGCGCCCTCGCCGCGCTGAATTCGCCCATCGCGTTGAGCGCACGCACACGCAATGCTGCGAAGTCCACCGGGTCCATGCCGGCGGGTGCCTCAAGCCGGCTGGCAAGCGCTCGACGCAGCAGGATGTGCCCCCAGCGCGAAACCAGCGGACCTTTGGTACCGGCGAGTGCCGCGCGGACGAGCGGCTCAGGCTGGTTGGCAAGCGAGAACGTCGGCAATCCGCCTTCGGACGGCGCGAGTACGCCGACTTCGGCAAGCGAACGCCGCGCCCCGGCGGGAATGTCGACCTTGGGTTTCAAGCCCAGCAGTTCGTCGAGCTCGTCGGTCGACATGCGCTCGAGCTGGTCGAGCGTCGGCAGCTTGCCGGCGAAGCTGGGCAACGCTGGAACGGGCGCCGATGCTCCGCCCGGAACAGGCTGAATCACCGGGACCGAGGTCGCGCCGCCCGTCGGTCCAGCCGCGGGTGTTTGCGAGGAGGTCGCGGTCGCGCGCGGGGTCGGGCTCGGTGTCGGCGCGGGCTTAGGCTCGTCGAAGCCCGGCGGCAGGATCGACTGCGGTGCGCTCTGCGCGAGCGCCAGGCCGGACACAACCGCCAGCGAGGCCGCGCCCGCTGCGAGGAAGCCGAGACGCTTCACTGCGCGTGTTCCGGGACTACAACCGGCTCGCTGATCGGATGCAGCGCTTCTTCGCCGCCGTCGATCCAGGCGTAGACCAGCAGCAGCACGACCAGCGCGCCTGCGATCCATCCCATTCGCTTACCCGTCATTGCCAAGAACGCGACCCTCTTCCGACCGATCAGCACAGCCGCCGCGCGGGTACCCGCGCACGGTTGCGCAGGCCCTAGCCCATCTATAGGCGAGGCGGCAATGCGCTCTGCGACCGCCGCCCTCACCCCCGCCGAAATCGGCGCGATCGCGCGCCGGATCGACCGTTCGGTGGTGCTCGTGGGCCTGATGGGGGTGGGCAAGTCGACCGTCGGGCGTAAACTCGCGGGATTGTTGCACGCTGATTTCGTGGACGCCGACGAGGCGATCGTCGATGCCGCGGCGATGTCGATCGCGGAGATCTTCGAGCGCTTCGGCGAGCCCTATTTCCGGGATGGCGAGCGGCGCGTAATTGCTCGGCTGATCGAAGAGCATCACGGCGTGATCGCCACCGGCGGCGGCGCGTTCGTGAATCCGCAGACGCGTGCCCTGATCCTCGAGCGCGCGATCGCCGTGTGGATCGATTGCGACACCGCCACGCTCGTCCAGCGCACCGGCCGGCGCGATGATCGACCGCTGCTGCGCAATGGCGATCCGGCCGAAATCCTCGACCGCCTGCGCCGCGAGCGCGAGCCGTTCTACGCCGAAGCGCCGATCCATGTGACCAGCGCCGACGGCCCGCAATACGATACCGCGCTGCACATCCTGGAGGCGATCGACCGATGGCTGTAATTCCCGTCGCGCTCGCCGGGCGAAGTTACTCCGTCGAGGTCGGGCACAGCCTGCTCGAACGCGCGGGTGAGTTGGCGGCGCCGTTCCTGCGGAAAGCTTCGGTGCCGGTGGTGGCGGATCGAAACGCGTGGGCGCTGCATGGCGCGCGGCTGGAGGCGGGTCTGGCGGAGACCGATCGCTCTGCCTCGGTCTATATCGTCGAATCCGGTGAGGGGTCGAAAAGCTGGACGGGGCTTGCCGCATTGACGGATTGGCTCCTTGCTGAGGGAGTCGAGCGCGGCGACCACGTGATTGCGTTCGGCGGCGGTGTTGTTGGCGACCTGACCGGCTTCGCGTGCGCCATCCTCAAGCGCGGGTGCGGCTTCGTACAAGTGCCCACCACGCTGCTTGCGCAAGTCGACAGCTCGGTCGGCGGTAAGACCGCGATCAACACCTCGGCCGGCAAGAACCTGGTTGGTGCATTCCACCAGCCATCACTTGTGCTGGCCGATCTCGCGACACTCGGGACGTTGCCCGAACGTGAGTTGGGCGCGGGATATGCCGAAGTGCTCAAGTACGGGGTGCTTGGTGATCGCGCGTTTTTCGACTGGTTGGGCGTTCATGGGAGCGAAGTCCTGTCGTTCGCCGACGGACCGCTCGAACACGCCGTGGCCACCAGCGTGGCGATGAAGGCCGCCATCGTCGCGGAGGACGAGCGCGAGACTACGGGGCGCCGCGCGTTGCTCAACCTCGGTCACACTTTCGGTCACGCGCTGGAAGCTCAGACCGGCTTCGGCGAGCGTCTGTTGCATGGCGAGGCGGTCGCGCTCGGCATGGTTCTGGCGGCTCGTTTTTCGGCCCGCGCGGCACTGATGGACGCCAGCGACGCCAGCAAGGTCGCAGCGGCTGTGAGCGACGCCGGCCTGCCGGCAGAAGTCGCGTCCCTGGGTTTGAACTGCGACGGCGCCACGCTCGTCGAGCACATGCTGCACGACAAGAAGATGGACGCCGGCGCCCTGCCCTTCGTCCTGCTGCGCGGGATCGGGGAGGCGTTCCTGGCCCGCGATGTCGATCTGGCAGATGTGGCGGCGTTCCTGCACGAGGAACTCGCCCGATGACCCGCTTCGTCGACCTGTCGATCCCGATCACCAATGATGTCGTGTCCGATCCCGAGATCATGCGCCCGCGGATCACCTACATGACGCACGAGGATACCTGGAAGCAGATTGCCATGTTCTTTCCGGGGCTTACCAAGGGCGATCTGCCCGATGGCGAAGGCTGGGCGGTCGAGCAACTGACGCTCAGCACGCACAACGGCACGCACATGGATGCGCCGTGGCATTTTCATTCGACCACCGATTCCGGCGCCAGCCCTGCCCCGAGCATCGACGAAGCGCCGCTCGATCGGTTCTTCCGACCAGGGGTGAAGCTTGACTTCAGCCACCTGTCGCATGGGCATGTCGTGACCGCACAAGAGGTTCAACATGCCTTCGAGCGGATCGAGTATGAACTCAAGCCGCTAGACATCGTGCTGGTGCAGTCGGGCGCGGTCTACGGCACCGACAACTTTACCGATCAGGGCGTCGGCCTTGGCGGGGAAGCGACGCTGTTCTTGACCGAACGCGGAGTCGAAGTGGTCGGCACCGATGCGTGGAGCTGGGACGCGCCGTTCAGCCACACCGCCAAGCGCTGGGCCGAAACCCGCGACCCGTCGATCATCTGGGAGGGCCACAAGGCCGGACGCATCCGCCCGTATTACCAGATCGAGAAGCTGACCAACCTCGCCGCCTTGCCGGCGTACGGGTTCACGCTGAGCTGCTTCCCGGTCAAGATCGAGCGCGCCAGCGCCGGGTGGATCCGGGCGGTCGCGCTGATCGAGGACTAGGCCGCTGGGCGCGAGCGGATCGGCGCCACGTTGGCGGCCGCGTCGCGCATCATCTCGTCATGTTCTGCGAACAGGCGGTCGAGTTCATCCCGGCGGCTGAGCAGGATCTGCGCAATCCCGGGTGCCAGGCTGTCGCCGTCGCCGATGCGGCCCAGCAAGGCCGCGAGATCGCTGATCGTCGCCTCGTCGGGCGTCTTGAAGAAGTGACCGCGGCCGTCGAAGAAGCCGGTTCCCTTGTGAGCCATCGTCGCTCTCCTCGCGGGTCCGTGATGGACCCGGACAGCGGAGAGTCTCGCGAAGCCGCGCCGCGCGCCAGCGGATTTACCACGATTCGCGCAACCCGCCCCGCGGCGGAACGGTTCACTTCACAAGCGTTTCCGGCTCCAGATCGACGCGTCCGAAGCCTTCGAACAACGCGTCGAACAGCAACGACCGATGGCATTCGGCCGCATCGCGTTCGTAGCAGAGCAGAGCGACCCGCTGGCCCTCGGCGATCTCGCGCAGTTCGCCCATCTGCGCCATCGCCTCGGGCAGTTCGAGCTGGCCGGCATAGACTCGCGCCAGTCCCGCGTGATCGCCCCGCCGCGCCGCCTCACGCCCTTCGGCGGGTGTGCCGAGCTGCTTGAAGTGGCGGTAGGCGATGCCCGCTTCCTCGGCGGCCGCCTTGAGGCTCGACTTCGAGAATCCCGGTCGGCGCGATAGGGGCAGGAAGCGGATGTCGGCGAGCAGCTCGACACCTGCGTCCTTCAGCGCGTCGATCACCGCGGCTTGGGTCACGCCCTCATAACCCATGGTGTAGATCGTCGGCATCAGAACAGCCGCGATCCGTTGGGCACGTGCACGTCGGGGGCGAACAGGACGACCTCGCCCGCTGCATCGGCAAAGCCGAGCGTCAGCACTTCGGACATCACCGGTCCGATCTGGCGCGGCGGAAAGTTGACCACGGCCGCCACCTGCCGCCCCGGCAGTTCGCCGAGCGCATAGTTGGTCGCAATCTGCGCCGAGCTCTTCTTCACCCCGATCGCCGGGCCGAAATCGATCTTCAGCCGGTACGACGGCTTGCGCGCTTGGGGAAACTCTTCCGCCTCGACGATGGTCCCGATGCGGATATCGACCTTGAGGAAATCGTCGAACGCGATCTCCTCAGCGGCCGGCGCATCAGCGGCGTGGGCGACGTGCATCACTCCAGCTCCAGAATCACCTCGTCGACCGCGAGGCTGTCGCCTTGCTTGGCGTTGACCTTGGCGACCGTGCCGGTCTTCTCGGCGCGCAGGATATTCTCCATCTTCATCGCCTCGACGGTGGCGAGCGGCTGGCCGGGCTGGACGGTGTCGCCCTCGCCCACGTGGAGCGCGACCAGCAGGCCGGGCATCGGGCAGATGAGGAACTTGGAGAGGTCCGGCGGCACCTTCTCGATCATGTGCTGGGCCAGGTGGCCGATGTGCGCGGGCAGCACCCGCACCTCGTGCTGCGCGCCGCGCGTGGTCATCCGGTAACCCCAGCGCCGCGGGGCGAGCTGGATGCCGTAGCTGGCGACCGGCTCCGCCTCGTCGTCGTCGGCGTCCTCGCCGTAGAGCTCGACCTCGACCAGCCGGTCGCCCGGCGTGTATTCGAGCGCGATCGCGACCGGCTGCCCATCGACGGTAATCGCGTCGTCTTCCAGGCTCACTGCGTGATCGTGACCGTCGATGCGCACCACCCACTCGCCGTTGACGTCATCGTCCTCGGCGAGCTGCCCGTCGATCCTACGCGCCCGGTCGGCGTCGGCGGTGGCGAGCGCGCCGGCGACCGCGGCGAGCGTTCGGCGCACCTCCTCGCTGGTGGCAGCGCCGTGGAAGCCTTCGGGATACTCCTCGGCAATGAACCCGGTGGTGAGCTCGCCCGAGCGGAAGCGCGGGTGCTGCATGATCGCCGAGAGGAAGTCGACGTTGTGCCCCAGCCCGTCGATGCGGAAGTTGTCGAGCGCCTGGACCTGCAGGTCGGCCGCCTCGTCGCGGGTCGGCGCCCAGGTCACCAGCTTGGCGATCATGGGGTCGTAGAACATGCTGACCTCGCCGCCTTCGGCGACTCCGTCATCGACGCGGATGTATGCGGACTTAGCCCTCTCCCCTTGAGGGAGAGGTTTGGGAGAGGGGTCGGCGGCGCCAGCCGCCGCTTGCGCGGCGAACCCCTCTCCCTCCGCGCCTGACGGCGCTCCTCCCTCTCCCTCAAGGGGAGAGGGGAACGGTGCCTGACGGTACCGCGCCTCCGGCGGCCGATAGCGGATCAGCCTCCCCGTGCTCGGCAGGAACCCGCGATAGGGGTCTTCGGCATAGACGCGGTTCTCGATCGCCCAGCCGTCGATGCCGATGTCCTTCTGTGCGAACGGCAGCTTCTCGCCCGCCGCCACGCGGATCATCTGCTCGACCAGGTCGACGCCGGTGATCGCCTCGGTCACCGGATGCTCGACCTGCAGCCGGGTGTTCATCTCGAGGAAGTAGAAGCTCTCCCCCGTCGGGTCCGCGCCGCTGACGATCAGCTCGACCGTGCCCGCGCTGTAATATCCCACGGCCTTGGCCAACGCGACGCACTGCTCGCCCATCGCCTTGCGCATCTTGGGGGTGACGAACGGGCTCGGCGCTTCCTCGACCACCTTCTGGTGGCGGCGCTGGATGCTGCACTCGCGCTCGTTGAGATAGACGATGTTGCCGTGCTTGTCCCCGAGCACCTGGATCTCGATGTGGCGCGGGTTGAGAATGAACTTCTCGATGAACACGCGGTCGTCACCGAACGAGTTCAGCCCCTCGCGCTTCACGCTCTCGAAGCCCTCGCGCACGTCGGTCTCGTTGTAGGCGAGCCGCATGCCCTTGCCGCCGCCGCCGGCGCTGGCCTTCATCATCACCGGGTAGCCGATCTCGGCCGAGATGCGCACCGCGTGCTCGGTATCCTCGATCTCGCCGACGAAGCCGGGGACGACGTTGACGCCGGCTTCCTTGGCGAGCTTCTTGGATTCGATCTTGTCCCCCATCGCCGCGATCGCGTTCACCGGCGGTCCGATGAAGGCGATCCCCTCGGCGGCGAGCGCCTCGGCGAAGCTGGTCCGTTCCGACAGGAAGCCGTAGCCCGGATGCACCGCCTCTGCGCCCGTCTGCTTGCACGCGGCGATGATCTTGTCGGCGACGAGATAGCTCTCCGCCGCCGGCGCCGGGCCGATGTGCACCGCCTCGTCCGCCATCCGCACGAACGGCGCGCGCGCGTCGGCGTCCGAATAGACCGCGACCGTCGCGATACCCATGCGCTTTGCCGTCCGCATGATCCGGCACGCGATCTCGCCGCGGTTGGCGATGAGGATTTTGGAGAACATTGTCAGTCCTTTGCGCGCTTGCGGCGCCAGATGTAGATTGAAAAGACTACGTAGAGAGCGACCGCGCCAAGTAAAAACCAGAACGCCTGATCATCCGCTCGCTGGTTGCAAGCAACGGGACTGTCCGGCCCCAATCCGCACTGCAAAAGAATTTGCATCCAGACGAACGTCGCGGCCGCGGCGTAGGCAATACTTACAGCCAGGAATCCGAGAGGCCTCATCGCGGCAGCCCTAGTCCATCATGCCGGACTTGATCGGGCATAGTGCTTCCTTCGGTCGCAGCGCGAAAAGAGAAGCACCTCCCCGGATCAAGTCCGGGGCGACGAGGTAGGTGGATGTTGGTCACGCGGCCGGCTCCATCGCGCCGCAGTTCGCCGCCCGCAGCGGCTCATCGCCCTTTAGCGCCGTCAGCCCCAACTTGGCGAACAGCGCCGCGTCGCTGTCGTCGCCCGCATTGGGCGCGGTGAGCAGTTTGTCGCCGGTGAAGATCGAGTTCGCGCCGGCGAGGAAGCACAGCGCCTGGGTCGCCTCGCTCATGCTCTCGCGACCCGCGGAGAGGCGCACCATCGACAGCGGCATCGTAGTGCGCGCCACCGCCACGGTGCGGACGAACTCGATGTCGTCGATCTTGGCGAGCGGGGTGTCCGCCAGCATGTCGCCCAACACGGTGCCCTTGACCGGCACCAGCGCGTTGACCGGCACGCTTTCGGGATGCTGCGACAGGGTGGCGAGCGTGTGGATGAAGCCGACCCGGTCATCGCGCGTCTCGCCCATGCCGACGATCCCGCCGCTGCACACGTTGATGCCGGAAGCGCGCACGTTGGCGAGCGTGTCGAGCCGCTCGCCCATCGTGCGGGTGGTGATCACCCGCTCGTAGTATTCGGGGCTGCTGTCGATATTGTGGTTGTAGTAGTCGAGCCCAGCCTCGGCGAGCATGTCCGCCTGTTTCGGCGTCAGCATGCCGAGCGTCATGCAGGTTTCGAGCCCCATCGCGCGCACGCCCCTCACGATCTCGACGATCGCGGGCATGTCGCGGTCCTTGGGATTGCGCCAGGCGGCGCCCATGCAGAAGCGCTGGCTACCGTGGTCCTTCGCCTGCGCGGCGGATTGCAGCACTGCCTGCACGTCCATCAGCTTGGTCGCCGCGACGCCGCTGTCGGCCTTCACCGACTGCGAGCAGTATCCGCAATCCTCCGGGCAGCCGCCGGTCTTGATGCTGAGCAGGGTGCAAAGCTGGACCTGTTCGGGCGGATGGTTCGCGCGGTGCACGCTCGCCGCCTGGAACAGCAGCTCGGTGAACGGCAGGTCGAACAGCGCGGCGATCTCCTCGCGCGTCCAGTCGGTGCGGATCATCGTCATGGCAGGACCTTCAGGAATGCATAGAGAAACGCGCCGACGCCGACCGAAAGCAGCCCGCTGGCGATATGCTGGGACATCAGCAATTGCTTCAGCAGCGGCGGGTCGGCAGCCTTCGCTTTCATCTCCGCGGTGGTGATCGTGGTCAGCGCGGCAAAGCTGGTGATCGCCGCCAGGCCGAGCAGCGCGACGGTCAGCAGGATCATCCATTTGCCGATGTTCGTGCCGTTATGCCCGTTAATAAGCCCGAATACGCCGCCGATTGAGATCAGCGACAGAGTCGTCAGGAACTTGAAGAAATCGTACACGCGCGCAAGCCCGTCGCGCTCGGAGGCCGATACCGGTTCCTCGTCGTCGGTCACTGTCTCAGCCACCTTCGCCGGGCGCCGCCGGCTCCGGGCAGCCGGTGGTGAAGCCGTACTGCGGGTCGAGCTTCTCGGGCGTGGGGAAGAGGAACTGGAGCGCCGCCGGCACGACAGCGTGGTAGATCGTCGCGTGGGTGTATTCGGGGTGCGGCACCGCACACACCTCGCGGCGCGGGCCGAGCGCGGTAAGGAAGCTGGCATCGAACCCGGCCTCCTCGGCGCCTTCTTCCGCTGTGGCGATCATCAGGCGGTGGCCGTCCTGTGCCTTGCCCGCCAACGCAGAAGCGGCGGCGGAAAGCGCGGCGTTGTCCCACCACAGGCTCGGGCTGATCGCGGCGTAGCTGCCGAACAGGTCGGGCTCGCGCAGCCAGGTCTCGGCGATGAACAGCCCCGCGAGCGATTCGCCGATCACCCCATCGGTGCCGTTGGTGCGATAGCGCGCGGCGATCAGCGGCTTGACCTCGTCGCGGATGAAGCGGCGGAAGCGCTCGGAGTGGCCGGCGGTCGGGTACTTGGCGAGCAGCGCGGGGTCGGCGGTCGGCCTGGTCAGCTCGTCGCGCCGGTCCTTTGTTGCGATGCCGACGATGATCGCGTCCTGCTGCCGGCCCGACGCCGCGCCGATCACGCTGGCGCCCACGACGTGGACGAAGTCCTGATCCACCCCGCCGTCGATCAGGTAGAGCACCGGGTAGCTCTTCGTGTCCTTCGCGTAGTCGGCGGGGAGGTAGACGTTGATCGTCCGCTCGGTGCTCATGACCTGGGAGGGGACGGTGTAGCTCTCGCCCAGCGTGATCGGCTGCGGAGCCGGCTCTGCCGCCGCGGACGAGGCAAGCGCCGCGCAGGCGAGGAGGAGCGTGCGCAAGCTCACAGCGCCATCCAGATGATCGCGACGAACAGCACCATCCCGACCACGAACAGCGCGCCGAGCACGCGCTGGCCGAAGCCGGTCCAGCGGCGGACGGTTCGATCGCCGGTCGCGAGGCGGATGATCTCCGATTGCGCGGCGAAGCTGACCGTCGCACCAACCGCGGTAAGCACGCTCGCGGCGACCAGCGGCCAGTGCGGCAGGTGATCGACCGCAGGCGACGCAGCGATCGTCAGCAGGCCGCCGAGGATCACCAGGCTGACCATCCCGGTCCACTTGTAGAAATCGTATTCGAGCGCCTCGGGCGAGACCTTGGCGCGGAAATCGACCGGCACCTTGTGCTCTGCGGGCGGCTGCGTACTCATGCCGGCTTGCGCGCCAGGTAGAGCCCGACCGCCATCACCGCGATGCCGAGCATGCGTTTCGGCGTCAACGCACTCTGGATCGCGCCGAGCCAGCCGAAGTGGTCGATCGCTGCCGCCGCCACGATCTGGCCGAGCAGGACGAAGAAGATCGCGTTGCCCAGCCCTATCCGCGGCGCCGCGTAGGCGACCGAGGTGGCGTAGAACAGCATGAACACCGCGCCGAACCAGATGTACGGCGTCTCGAAGGTGAAGGCCGAGCGCTGAGGCGCGCCGGTGAGCGCGACCAGAGCGAGGGCGATGATCAGCCCGACTCCGAAGGTCACCGCGGTGGCTGCGAAGGGCCCGCCGAGCTGCTTGCTGAGCCCAGAATTGAACGCCGCGAAGATCGGAATTCCGATACCCGCTGCGAACATCATCGCCGCGATCGGGAGAAAGGCGTTGGACGGCGCGGCGCTCACTTGGTCGCGTCCTTCAGCAACGGCGCGTAGCCGTAGCAGTCACAGCCCTTCACCGCGCACAGCCGCTCGTCGTGCGCGCCCGCGTGGTGCGTGCCAAGGGGATGCCCGCAGTGGCGGCAATCCGGCTTCACTCGGCCGCTTCCAATTCGCTGCCCACGGGCGGCATGTTGTGGCCGAGCAGGCGGAGCAGGTCCGCTGCGCACTCAACTACGTTCGAGCCGGGGCCGTAGATGCCCTGCACCCCTGCCTCGCGCAGGAAATCGTAGTCCTGCGGCGGGATCACACCGCCGGCGACGACCTTGATGTCAGTCCGGCCCGCTTCCTTGAGAAGCTGGATCAGTTCGGGGATCAGCGTCTTGTGACCGGCGGCGAGGCTGCTGGCGCCGATCGCGTCGACGTTCTCAGCCAGCGCCATGTCGCGGGTTTCGCTCGGGGTCTGGAACAGCGGGCCGCTGACGATGTCGAAGCCCATGTCGGCGAAGGCGGACGCGATCACGTTGGCGCCGCGGTCGTGGCCGTCTTGGCCCATCTTGGCGACCATCACCTTGGGCGCGCGGCCTAGGCGGCGGGCAACGGCCTGCACGCCGTCGACCACCTGCGCGTAGCGGCTGTCGCCTTCGTAGGCGGCGGAGTAGATGCCGGTCACCGGCGTCGGGTTGGTGCCGTAGCGGCCGAATGCCTCTTCCATCGCGGCAGAGATTTCGCCCAGCGTTGCGTCGTGGCGTGCTGCTTCGACGGCGAGAGCGAGGAGATTACCGCCGGTCGTCGCTCCCTTAGTGAGTTCGGCCAGCGCGGCCTGGCATGCCGCCTCGTCGCGCCCCGCACGCACCGTCTTAAGCCGCGCGATCTGCGCCTCGCGCACGGCGTGGTTGTCGACCTCGAGCGTGTCGAGGTGCTCTTCCTCCGCCTTGCGGTACTTGTTGACCCCGACGATCACGGTCTCGCCGCGGTCGATGCTCGCTTGCTTGGCGGCCGCTGCTTCCTCGATCGCCGCCTTGGGCTTACCGGTCGCAACGTAAGCGGTCATGCCGCCCGCCGCATCGGCCTCGGCGATCAATTTCTCCGCTTCTTCCACCAGCTTGGCGGTCAAAGCTTCGATGTAGTATGACCCGCCGAGCGGATCGACGACGTTGGTGATCCCGCTCTCTTCCTGCAGCACGAGCTGGGTGTTGCGGGCGATGCGGGCGGAGAAATCGGTCGGCAGCGCGATCGCTTCGTCGAGCGCGTTGGTGTGCAGGCTCTGCGTACCGCCCAGCACCGCGGCCATCGCCTCCACCGTGGTGCGGATGACATTGTTGTAGGGGTCCTGCTCCTGCAGGCTGACGCCGCTGGTCTGGCAGTGGGTGCGCAGCATCTTCGAGCGCTCGCTCTTCGCCCCGAGGCCGTCCATCACCCGGTACCACAGCGTGCGCGCGGCGCGCAGCTTGGCGACCTCCATGAAGAAGTTCATCCCGATGCCGAAGAAGAAAGACAGCCGGCCGGCGAAGGCGTCGATGTCGAGCCCCGCCGCCATCGCGCGGGTGGCGTATTCCTTGCCGTCGGCAATGGTGAAAGCGAGCTCCTGCACTGCGGTCGCGCCGGCCTCGTGCATGTGATAGCCCGAGATCGAAATGCTGTTGAATTTCGGCATGTTGGTCGAGGTATATGCGATGATGTCGGAGACGATCCGCATGCTCGGCTCGGGCGGATAGATGTAGGTGTTGCGGACCATGAACTCTTTGAGGATGTCGTTCTGGATGGTCCCGTCGAGCTTCTCCTGGCAGACGCCCTGCCGCTCCGCCGCGACGATGAAGAACGCCAGCACCGGGATCACCGCGCCATTCATGGTCATCGAGACCGACATCTGATCGAGCGGGATGCCGTCGAACAGGATTTCCATGTCCTTGACGGTATCGATCGCCACGCCCGCCTTGCCGACATCGCCGACCACGCGCGGGTGATCGCTGTCGTAGCCGCGGTGGGTGGCGAGGTCGAAGGCGACCGACAGGCCCTTTTGCCCCATCGCCAGATTGCGGCGGTAGAAGGCGTTGGACTCTTCAGCGGTCGAGAAGCCGGCGTATTGGCGGATGGTCCACGGGCGCCCGGCGTACATGCTCGCCTTCACCCCGCGGGTGAACGGCGCGAAGCCGGGGAGGCCCGGGTCGGCCGGCGCGTCGTCAGCGGTGTAGAGCGGCTGGATCGCGAACCCTTCCGGCGTGTGCCAGGCGAGGTCCTTGCCCTTCACTTCCTTGTCGGCAAGCGTTTGCCAGTCGGCGCGGGTCGGCTTCTCGGTCATGCGAGTCCCCTAAGCACACTCGTCATGCCAGCGGAAGAGCGACCCGCTGACCGCCCCCTTCCCCCCCACATCGTCACCCCGGACTTGATCCGGGGGTGGTGCTGTTCTTCTCGCGGCGGCGAAGAATAAGCACGAGGCCCGGATCAAGTCCGGGCCGACGAGGGGATTGCGTTTTAAGCCGCAGCACTCGGCCGCGCGCTGACAGCTTCGTGCCAACGCAGCAGCGCCGCATTCTCCGGCCCCGGCCCGCAGCCGACGAAGGTCGCGAAGTCCACCGTCGTAAGCAGCAGGATGTCGGCCATCGAGTAGCGGTCACCCGCCAGGAATTCCGAATTCTCGAGGCTGCGGTCGAAAAACGCGAAGGCATCGGCCACCCGCGGCCGGTTGCTTTCGCCCCACTCGGCATTCCGGCCCGGCAGCGCAGCGGTGAAGCGGTGGGTGTGGACCCACACCTGCCCGACCGGGTTCATCGCGATCATCTCGACCCGCCGGTTCCACATCTCAACCCGCCCGATCTCGGTCGGTGTGCGACCGAACATCGGCGGATCGGGGTGCAGCGCCTCGAGGAACCGGCAGATCGCGACGCTCTCGGCGATCACCGTGCCGTCGTCGAGCTCGAGCGCCGGGGTCTGCCCGCGCGGGTTGATCGCGAGGAACTCGGGCGCCTTGTGCTCGCGCGCGGGGATCGAGACTTCCTTCGAGGGCAGCGAAATGCCTTTCTCGGCGGCGAAGATGCGCACCCTGCGCGGATTGGGCGCGGGGTTCGGACTATCGTAGAACAGCATCCTCAGCGCCCCTTGAACGCGGCTTTGCGCTTCTGGAGGAAGGCCATGCCGCCTTCCATGGCATCTTCGCTGCCGCCGGCGACGCGCTGGCCTTCCGCTTCGGCGAGGAACACCTGCGGCAGCGTGCCGTCGAGCGCGGTCTGGATGTTGGCCTTCATCGTGCGGTAGGCGAGCGTCGGCCCTTCGGAGAGCTGCGTGGCGAGCGCGGTCGCCTCGTCCATCAGCGCGGCATCGTCGACCGCCTTGTAGATCAGGCCCCAGTCCTCGGCCTGTTGCGCACCGATCTTCTCGCCCAGCATCATCATCCGCGTGGCGCGCGCGCGGCCGATGGCGCGGGCGAGCAGCCAGGTCGAGCCGCCGTCCGGCACCAGCCCGATGTTGACGAACGCTTGCAGGAAATAGGCGCTCTGGCCGGCAAGCACGAAATCGCCCGCCAGCGCGATCGAGCAGCCCACGCCGGCGGCCGGACCGTTGACCGCGGTCACTACCGGCACCGGACAGCGCAGGATCTGGTTGAGCAGCGGGTTGTAGTAGTTCTGCAGCGCAAAGTGGCTGCCGCCCTTTGCGCGCCGCTCGTCACCCCCGCCCCGCGCGGCGAGATCGGCGCCCGAGCAGAACCCTTTCCCCGCGCCGGTAATCAGCACCGCGCGCGCATCGCCGAGGTCGTAGAACGCGTGCGTCAGGTCCTCGGCCAGCTCGATGGAGGCGGCGTTGAGGCGCTCGGGCCGATTGAGCGTGATCTTGAGGACGCCGCCCAAGCGTTCGGTCAGGATGATTTCGTAATCGGCCACGCGCGCTCTCCCGTTTGCGTTTCGCTTCGCAACCGGTGTGGCGTGGGATTAGGACCGACACAAGCCTCATCGTCACCCCAGCGCAGGCTGGGGTCTCGTGCTGGGTAGCGCCACGCCGCACGAGGCCCCAGCCTTCGCTGGGGCGACGCGGAAGCGCCTAAAACACCACACAACCGTCACCCCGGACTTGATCCGGGGTGGTGCTTCCTTCCAGCGCCGCGCTCGCAGAAAAGCACTGGCTCGGATCAGGTCCGGGCCGACGAGAGGTTAGTTCGCGGCCCCACCCCGCGGCGTCTCCATGATCTCGGTGAGCTGGCCCATCATGTCCTTGGGATGGAGGAAAAAGATCGGTGTCCCGTGCGCGCCGATGCGGGTGGGGCCGAGGATGCGCTTGCCGAGCCCCTCGAACCAGCTACGCGCCTCGTCGATATCAGGCACCTCGTAGCAGAGGTGGTGCTGACCCCCGAGCGGGTTCTTCTCGAGGAACCCGCGGATAGTCGAGCCCTCGCCCAGCGGCTCGATCAGCTCGATCTGCGTGCCGTTGATGCCGGAATCCGTCGGCGTATCGACGAAGCAGACCTTCACCCCCTGCTCGGGCATGTCGAACGGCTCGGTGATCTGCGTCGCGCCCATCACCTCGCGGTAATAGCCCACGCTATCCGCGATCGAAGGCGTCGCGACGCCGATATGATTGAGACGGCCGAGTTTCATCTTGCTGCTCCTTCATCAGCAATTTTAGGCCAGTCGATCGCTTCACGAAAAACGATAAAGCCAATGCAGACATTGACCATCCATGATCGAACCTCGGCTAGTTCATCCTCCAAAAGCTGCGACACGGCACTCTCGAACGCCCGAACCTCTTCAGATGAGGAAAGCGACGAGTAGATTCGAGCCGCCGGAAGGACGTTTCCGCCGTAATCAGAATCCGGACGGCGCATAGCTTTCAATAAGGCTGTGCGAAGTTCAGTTGCGTCCCTCATTGCAGGTCTTCACAGCGGAATATTGTCATGCTTCTTCCACGGGTTCTCAAGCACCTTCCCGCGTAGCTTCCTCAGCCCCAGCGCGATCCGCCGCCGGGTCGAGTGCGGATAGATCACCTCGTCGATGTACCCCCGCTGCGCCGCGACGAACGGGTTGGCGAAGCGTTCTTCGTATTCGCGGGTCTTCTCCGCCTGCTGCTCGGCCGGGAGGCCGCGGAAGATGATCTCGACCGCGCCCTTGGCGCCCATCACGGCGATCTCGGCGGTGGGCCAGGCGTAGTTGAGGTCGCCGCGCAGGTGCTTGGACGCCATGACGTCGTAGGCCCCGCCATACGCTTTGCGGGTGATCACGGTGATCTTGGGCACGGTCGCCTCGGCATAGGCGAACAGCAGCTTGGCGCCGTGCTTGATGATTCCGCCCATTTCCTGCGCCGTGCCCGGGAGGAAGCCGGGCACATCCACGAAGGTGAGGATCGGGATCTCGAACGCATCGCAGAAGCGGACGAAACGCGCGGCCTTCTTGCTCGAGTTGATGTCGAGCACGCCCGCGAGCACCATCGGCTGGTTGGCGACCACGCCCACCGTGCGCCCTTCGACCCGGCCGAACCCGGTGAGGATGTTGCCCGCGTGGGCCGGCTGGATCTCGAAGAAGTCGCCCTCGTCGAGCACCTTTCGGATCACTTCGTGCATATCGTTAGGGCTGGTTGGCGTTCGCCGGGATCAGCGTGTCGAGGCTGTCCTCGACGCGGTCCCACGGGTCGGCGGTCGGGCGCTCGGGCACCGGCTCGCGGTTCGAAAGCGGCAGGTAATCGAAGAACGCGCGGGTCGCGAGCAGCGCCTCGATGTCGTTCTCGTAGGCGAGATCGGCGACCGAGGTCTTGGTGGTGTGAGTGATCGCGCCGCCGAGCTCCTCCTGGGTCACGACCTCGTTGGTCACCGTCTTCACCACGTCGGGACCGGTGACGAACATGTAGGAGCTGTCCTTCACCATGAAGATGAAGTCGGTCATCGCCGGCGAATAGACCGCTCCGCCCGCGCACGGGCCCATGATCAGGCTGATCTGCGGCACCACGCCGCTCGCCAGCACGTTGCGCTGGAACACCTCGGCATAGCCGCCGAGGCTGGCGACCCCTTCCTGGATGCGTGCGCCGCCGCTGTCGTTGAGGCCGATGACCGGCGCGCCGACCTTCATCGCCATGTCCATCACCTTGCAGATCTTCTCCGCGTGGCGCTTGGAGAGCGAGCCGCCGAACACGGTGAAATCCTGGCTGAACACGAACACCAACCGGCCGTTGATCGTGCCCGATCCGGTGACCACGCCGTCGCCAGGAAACTTCTGTTCCTGCATGCCGAAGTCGACGCAGTCGTGCTCGACGTACATGTCGAGCTCCTCGAAGCTGCCCTGGTCGAGCAGCACATCGAGTCGCTCACGCGCGGTCAGCTTTCCCTTGGCATGCTGGGTGGCGATGCGCTTCTCGCCCCCACCCTGGCGCGCAGCGGCGCGGCGGCGTTCGAGCTCGGCGATATTGGCGGACATGCGCTCTCCCGGGGAATGGAGCGCGAGCGGTAGGCCGGGTGTAACGAAACCGTCAAGCGGGGCGAGCCCAGCTCTCTCCCCTCGAGGGAGAGATACGGAGACTTGCGAGCTCGCTCGCTAGTCGGAGTTGAGAGGGGGCCGCGGCGCGAGCTGACGCTCGCGACCCCTCTCCCAGAGGACTTAAAGCCTCACCACCCCCTGCGCGATCAGGCTGCGCGCGGTGTCGAGGACCGTCTGCTCGACCGGCAGCGTGGTCCAGCCCAGCAGGTCCTTTGCGTGCTGGCCCGAGACGACCTTGCGCTTGCCGACCTCGCCCGCGATCTGGCGGATGTCGCGACTGAACAGCGCCGTCAGCTTGAGCACGAGCGTCGGCATTCGGCGGCTCGGCACCTTGCGCGCGTCTTCGCCCATGTGCTGGCGCAGGACCTGTGCGATGTCCTCCATCCACATGAACTCTGCCGCGCAGGCGAAGCGCTCGTCTCGGATTTTGTCGGCGGGCGCCTCGAGCGCGAGCACGTGGAGACTGGCGACATCGCGCACGTCGACCACGGTGAATCCGACACGCGGGATCGCGGGAATCTCGCCGGTCAGAAAGCGGCGGACGAATTCGATCGACGCGGATAGGTCGTCGTTTACCACCGGCCCCAGCACCGCGACGGGGTTGACGCTGCAGAACGCCATCTCGGGCGCGTTCTCGGCGACCCAGTCGCGCGCGGCGCGCTCGGCGATGGTCTTGGACTTGACGTAAGGCTGCACCTCGGGCGCGCTGAGGTTGGTCCAGTCGGCTTCGTCGAACGCGGTCTTGGAGGCTGGATGGCCATAGGCGATCGCGGCCGAGCTGCTCGTCTGCACGAAATGCTGCACGCCGGCCGCCTGCGCGAACCGCAGCGCGCGCAAGGTGCCCTCGCGCGCCGGGACGATCAGCTCGTTCTCGTCGCGCGGCACGCCGACCGGGAACGGCGAGGCGACGTGTGCGACGTGGGTGCAGCCCTCGTTGGCGAGGTCCCACCCAGCATCGCTCATCAGGTCAGCTTCGAACACGTAGAGCTGGTCGCCCGCGCCCGGCCAGCGCCCGCGCAGCCGCGCCTCGCTCTTGGCCTTGCTGCGGACGGTGGTGCGCACACACCAGCCTTTGTCCAGCAACTGGTCGATGACTTCGCCGGCGATGTATCCGGTGCCGCCGGTGACGAGAACGGTCCCTGCCATATGCCTGTCTCCCCTCGCGCGCAGGCTACGCGCAATGGGCGGCGCGGGCAATCAGCGCAGCAGCACCAGCTCCTCGGCCATCGTCGGGTGGATGGCGACGGTCTGGTCGAACTGTTCCTTGGTCAGCCCCGCCTTAACCGCCACCGCGGCGGCCTGCATGATCTCAGCGCTCTCCGGCCCAATCATATGAATGCCGAGGATCTTCCCCGATCCTTCCGCGCACACCATCTTGTACAAGGACCGTTCGTTGCGGCCGGCGAGGACGTTCTTCATCGGCCGGAAGTCGCTTTCGTAGACCTTGATGCTGCCGAACTTGTTTCGCGCCTGACCCTCGGTCATGCCGACGCCGGCGAGGGGCGGGTGACTGAATACCGCGCTCGGGATGCACGAATGGTCGACCGCGGTCGGCTTGCCGCCGAACAGGGTGTCGGCGAACGCCTGCCCCTCGCGGATCGCGACCGGAGTGAGCTGCACGCGGCCGGTGACGTCGCCCACGGCATAGATGTGATCGACGCTGGTCTTGCTGAACCGGTCGACCACGATCTCGCCGTGCTGGCCGAGCTCGACGCCCGCCTTGTCCAGTCCCAGCCCCTCGGTGTTCGGCACGCGACCGGTGGCGAACAGCACGCAATCGACCACCAGGTCCTCGTGATTGGTCATCGAGACCTTGAGGCAGCCGTCCTCGGTCTGCTCGATCGCCTTGAATTCGGCGTTGAAGCGGAAGTCGATGCCCTTCATCACGCTGATCTGCAGCAGCCGGTCCCGCAGGCTCTCGTCGTAGCCGCGCAGCAGCTGGTCTGAGCGGTTGATGATCGTCACCTTGCTGCCGAATTCGTTGAAGATGCCGGCGAACTCGTTGGCGATGTAGCCGCCGCCGGCGATCAGGATGCGCGGCGGCAGGGCTTCGAGGTGGAACGCCTCATTGCTGGTGATGCCCAGTTCGTTCCCCGGGCATTGCGGCACATGCGGCCGCGCGCCGGTGGCGATGAGGATGTGCTTGGCGGTGACGACCTTGCCGCTGCCGAGCGTGATCTCATGCGGGCCGGTCAGCACCGCGCGGTCGAGGATGATCTCGACCTCGTTGTTCTTCAGTGTGTCGGTGTAGGCGCCGTTCAACCGGTCGACGTCCTTCAGCACGTTGTCGCGCAGCACCGACCAGTCGAACTTCGGGTTGTCGATGGTCCAGCCGAAGTTCTTCGCGTCCTCGAGGTCCTCGGCGAAGTGCGCACCGTAGACGAGCATCTTCTTGGGCACGCAGCCGCGGATCACGCAGGTGCCGCCGACCCGGTGCTCCTCGGCGACCGCGACCCGTGCGCCGTACCCCGCCGCGATGCGGCTCGCGCGCACCCCGCCCGAGCCCGCGCCGATGACGAACAGATCGTAGTCGTAGGTATCGTCCGCCATCATGTGCCTCCTGTCAGCGAGGGCGCATATGGCGGGCGGCTGGCGCGTTGCCAACCTCACTCGAGATCGTGGATCGCCGGGTCCCAGAAGGTGGCCAGCGCGACCGCGGCGATGGTCATGGTGCGGATGGTGCCGGGATCGAGATCGGGGTCGCCAGTCAGCGCGGGGCGGCCGGTCAGCGACAAGGCGCCGATCGTCTGCCCGTTGCGCTCGAACGTGTAACCGATCGGGGTCAGGCTGGGCAGCGAGGTGCCGGCGATATGGTGGAGCGAGTGGAACCGGATGGTCTCGCCCCCGAGCGCGATTTCGCCCGCGCGTTCGTAGCGGGTGATTGCGGTGCCGCCGCCGACGACTTCCTGCAGCTCGAATCGTGCGGGGATCGCGCGGCCCTCGGCGGTGAAGGCGCAGCGATAGGCAAGCGGACGGGTCGTCACCTCGGCAAGGCCAAGGTCGAGCGCGTGCTCGCGCATGCCGCAGTCCGCTTCGATGGTGGAGCTGATCTCCGGCCCGGCGATCGTGAAACGGCTGGCGCCCGAGCGTTCGATCGACCCGTCGGTGAACGCGGCGCGCTCAAGCCCGCGCGCGAAGTGGCCGCTGTAGGGGCCCACTTCGAACGTGCCCGACGGCGCGCCGCCGATGCCGGTGAATTCATTGAACCAGGTCATCCCGGTCAACGCCTCCGGCATGCGGATTTGCGCCTGCGTGCATCCGGCCAGCGCAAGGCACGCCGCCAGACCGATTCCAGCCCTCATTCGGTGATCTCCCTCATTGATCCCGAACGGGAAAAATGAGCAGCGCACCTGAACGCAAGCTGGCGCGGCCGGGCGGCGCGCTTGTGCTTTAGCCGCGCGAGCGGCGCTGGAAATTGCCGCCGCCGTTGCCGCCGCCGCCCGGGCCCTTGCCGAAGCGACGGCGCCGGTTCTGGCCACCGCCGGCAGGCTTGCCGGCCCGGTCACCCTGGCGCTCGCCAGTCCGCTCGCCCTGGCGCTGGTCCTGGCGCGGGCCGCGGTCGTTGCGGCGGTCGCCGATCGGCTTGGGCTGCACTTTCTGGCGCGGCGCGTTTTGCACCTGACCGGGGTTGCCCTTGGGCCGAACGATCGGCGCGTCTTCGATGAAGGCGCGGAAGTTGTCGGGCAGCGGCAGGCGCGTGCAGGTGACGCCGGTCAGCTTCTGGATGTCGCGCAGGTAAGCGCGCTCGTCCTCGGCGCACAGCGTCAGCGCGATGCCGTCCGCCCCGGCACGCGCGGTGCGGCCGATGCGGTGGACGTACTGCTCGGCGACGTTGGGCAGCTCGAAGTTGATCACGTGGCTGACGCCCGGGATGTCGATCCCGCGCGCGGCGATGTCGGTCGCGACCAGGATCTTGACCCGGCCCGACTTGAAGTTCGCCAGCGCCCGCTCACGCTGCGGCTGGCTCTTGTTGCCGTGGATCGCGTCGGACTGGATGCTCGCCTGCGCCAGTTTCTTCACCACGCGGTCCGCGCCGTGCTTGGTGCGGGTGAAAATAAGCACGCGGTCCATGCCCTCGGTCTGCGGGTAGCGCTGCTTGAGCATCAGCTCGAGCAGGGCCTGCTTTTCCGACTGGCTGACCAGGGTGACGAACTGCTCGACCCGCTCTGCCGTGGTTGCAGCGGGGGCGACCGAGACGTGCGCGGGATTGGTCAGGTACTGCTTCGACAGATCCTTGATCGAGCCCGGCATGGTGGCGCTGAACAGCAGCGTCTGGCGCTCCTTCGGCATCAGCGCGACGAGCTTGCGCAGCGCGTGGATGAAGCCGAGGTCGAGCATCTGGTCCGCCTCGTCGAGGACGAGGATTTCGATGCCGTCCAAACGGAACGCCTTCTGGTCGACGAGGTCGAGCAGGCGGCCGGGCGTGGCGACGAGGATGTCGGTGCCGCGGTGCAGTTTGTTGCGGTCGCGGCCCACCGAGGTGCCGCCGACGACGACGTCGACCTTGAGGCCGGTGAAACCGCCGTAATCCTCGGCGCTCTTGGCGATCTGGCCGGCGAGCTCGCGCGTCGGCGCCAGCACCAGCATGCGCGCGGACTTGAACGGCGTCTGCCGGTCAGCCTCACGCAGACGATCGATGCTCGGGAGCATGAACGCGGCGGTCTTGCCGGTGCCGGTCTGGGCGATACCGAGGAGGTCGCGGCCCGCCAGCACCAGCGGGATCGCCTGCGTCTGGATCGGGGTGGCGACGGTGTAGTTCTTCTGCTCCAGCGCCTGGAGCACGGGCTGCGACAGCCCAAGGTTTTCAAAAGACATAGTAAATCTCAATGCCATGCGGCAACGCGCGGACGGAGTCCGGGCGTGCAGCGGGGTGGTGAGGCTCCGAAGACCCTCGTCAACGACCCGCGTGAAATGGGCTGTCAGGTAAAATGGACCGAGACGCGGCCGGGGCGATTTTTGATCGCCTGTTCACGCTGCGTAGGCGTCTCGATGCGCGCTCACATAATTGTGCAGGTGCGAAATGTCAATGCTGCACCGATCAGGCAGCAGCGCGCTGCGCGGTCAGGCGCGCGATGAGCTGCGCCAGATCATCCTCCGTGAAGGGCTTGGCAAGCCGGGGCACATCGAGCGCGGTGCCCTCGGGCAGATCGGCATAGCCCGACACGATCGCGGCGTTGATAGAGGGCTGGATTTCGCGTGCGCGGCGCACCAGTTCGCCGCCGTTCATGCCCGGCATCGCGTAGTCTGACAGCAGCAGGTCGAATTCCTCGCCCTCCAACGCCGCCAATGCCTCGGCGCCCGAATGACGCTCGGTCACCGCGTGCCCGAGGTCTTCGAGCATGGTCACCGTGTTGAGCAAGACGATCGCGTCGTCGTCCACCGCCAGCACGCGCAATGACGGGGCCGCTGGCCTCGGCGTGACGTCGTTCGCGGGTGCGGCCAGCTGTTGCTCGTCCTCCTGCTGCTCCTCCTCCGCGACCTGAAGCCAGATTTCCGCGGTGGTGCCCCTGCCGGGCTCGCTGCTGATGACGAAGCGCCCGCCGCATTGCTCGGCCATTCCCTGCACCATTGACAGGCCAAGTCCGGTGCCCTTGCCGATGCCCTTGGTGGTGAAGAACGGCTCGATCGCGCGCGACAGGGTTTCGTCGTCCATCCCCTCGCCCTCGTCGATCACCTTGAGGCGGACGAAGCGGCCGTCACCCGGCGCGGTGGGCGGGCAATCGATCGCGAGCACGATCGAGCCGCCGTCGGGCATCGCATCGCGCGCGTTGACGATCAGGTTCATCAGCGCGAGCTCGAACTGCGCGCGATCCGCCAGCACCCGCGGGAGCCTCATCGGAAAACGCGTTTCGAGTGAGACGTTGGGGCCGATCGTCCGCTCCAGCAGTCCCGCCGTGTCGCGTATGCTCGCCACCAGATCGACCGGCGCCAGCTCCAGTTCCTGCTTGCGCGCGAACGACAGCAGCCGCTGGGTCAGCGTCGCGCCCCGCTTGGCGCCGTGCATCGCGTTCTGCAGGAACTGGCGCGGATCCTGGCCCGCGTCGATCCGCCGCAGGGCGATCTCGATGCTGCCCGAAATGGCAGCGAGGATATTGTTGAAATCGTGCGCCACCCCGCCGGTGAGCTGACCGATCGCTTCCATCTTCTGCGCCTGGTAGACCTGCTCGCGCGACAGCTCGAGCGCGTCCTGCGCATGCTTGCGCTCGGTCAGGTCGCGGGTGATCTTGGTAAAGCCGAGCAGATGACCGTCGTCGTCCCGGATCGGATCGATGACCACGCTCGCCCAGAAGCGCGTGCCGTCCTTGCGCATCCGCCAGCCTTCGGCCTCGAACCGGCCTTCGGTCTCGGCGGTCTTGAGCGCGCGTTCGGGGACCCCCGCATCGCGGTCTTCGGGCTGGTAGAAGTTGGAGAAGTGCTTTCCGATGATCTCTTCGGCGGTGTAGCCCTTGAAGCGCTGCGCACCCGCGTTCCAGCTCGACACGTAGCCCAGCGGATCGAGCATGTAGATCGCGTAGTCGGTGACGCCCTGGACCAGCAGGCGGAAGCGCTCTTCGCTCCGCCGCAGCGCTTGCTCCGCCTCGCGTCGTTCGGTCAGGTCGCGGGTGATTTTGGCGAAGCCGACGTGCTCGCCGTTCTCGTCGCGGATCGGATCGACCACCACGTTGGCCCAGAAGCGGCTGCCGTCCTTGCGCATGCGCCAGCCTTCGGCCTCGTAGCGTCCTTCGTTGAGCGCCTTGTCGAGTGCACGGTCGGGCACGCCGGCTGCGCGTTCCTCTTCGGTGTAGAAGCGCGAGAAATGCTGACCGATGATCTCGTCGGCGCTGTAGCCCTTCAGCCGTTCGGCGCCCGGATTCCAGCTGCGCACGATTCCCTGCGGATCGAGCATGTAGATCGCGTAATCGGTAACGCTCTGGACGAGGAGGTCCGCTTTGCTCTGACTAAACGTCGAATCCGCCATGCGTCCGATGCTGAATGAGCCCCCCTTTGGCTAGTGCGCGCCTAACGGGTGCTGCCGCAAAGCGTTCCGAACCTAACCATCGGTAAGGTTACGACTGTGACAAATCCGCCGCAGCGATCAGCGCCTCGGTGCTCGCGTCGAACCGCGCTCCGCCCGCGTCGATCTTGTTGGCGATCGCCTTACCGAGTTCGACCCCGAACTGGTCAAAGGGGTTGATGCCCATCAGCACCGCGTTCGCAAACGTACGGTGCTCGTGGAACGCGATCAGCGCGCCGAGCGTGGCGGCATTGATGTCGTCGCAGAGGATGGTCGCGCTCGGCCGGTCGCCGGGATAGGCGCGTGCGGGGTCCTCGCTCTTCTGTCCCGCCATCAGCGCCGCGCCTTGCGCGAAGCAATTCATCAGCAGGATGCGGTGATGCGCGGGATCGAGCGTATCGCCCGACGTGACGCTGGCGATGAAATCGAGCGGCGCTTCGACCGTGCCCTGGTGCAGAAGCTGGAACACCGCGTGCTGCGCGTCCGTCCCCACCCCGCCCCAGGTGATCGGCGCGGTCGAGCCCGAAACCGGAGCGCCGTCGGCAGTCACCCGCTTGCCGTTCGATTCCATCTCGAGCTGCTGAAGGTAGTCGGGAAACAGCCTCAACCGCTCATCGTAGGCAAATACCCCGCGCGTCTGGCACCCGCCAACGTTGGCGTAATAGCGATCGGCGAACGCCGCGCGCAGCGGCAGGTTCGCGCGGCCCTCAGTGCCCGCGAAATGCGCGTCGACCGCGCGCGCGCCGCGAAGCATGTCTTCGAACACGTGCCAGCCGAGGCCGAGCGCGATCGGAAAGCCGATGCTCGACCACAGCGAATAGCGGCCGCCGACGGTCTCCGGGAACGGCAGCACCCGCGTCTCGTCGACACCCCACTCGACCGCCTTGTCGGGGTTGGCGGTCAGCGCGACCACCCGTCCGTAGGGATCGGCGATGCCGTGCTGCTTGAGCCAGTCGAGCGCGCTCGCCGCGTTGGTCATTGTCTCGATGGTGGTGAAGGTCTTGCTGGCCACCGCGATCAGCGTTTCGGCCGGGTTGCACCGTTCGAAGGCGTCCTCCAGCGCGAGGCCGTCGATGTTCGACACCACGTGCACGTCGACCAGAGAACCTTCGCGCCGCAATGCGTCGATCGCCAGCTTTGGCCCCAGCGCCGAGCCGCCGATGCCGATGTGGATCAGGTGGCGGATCTCGCCGAAAGTCCCGCGATGGATCGCGTCGACGAGGATGTGCATCCGCTGGTGCAGCGCATCGGCTTCTTCCACCGAGGCATCGGCGCCGGTGCCGCGCTGCGCGGTGTGCTCTGCGGCGCGGTCCTCGGTGACGTTGACCCGTTCGCCCGCGAGCAGCGCCGCCCGCTTGCCGGCGAAGTCGCGCGCCTCCGCCAGCGCCTCGAACGCATCGAGCAGCGCATCGTCGAGGTGCGTCTTCGACCAGTCGAACAGCGCGCCGATCGGCTCGTCCTCATCGCCCCACTCCAGCCGCGCGGACAGCTTGCCGACGCGGTCACCGTCGGCAGCGAACAGTTCGGTGAGCGTGCGGCGCTCGCACGCCTTGATGCGATCCCACGCGTTGTCCCAAGGCTGGCCCACTCGCAAAATCCCTTTCCTACGACGCGGGCTCCCGACTAGGGACTACGGCGATGTTTGCAAGCGCTCCAACCGTCCGTCCCGGCGCCCCGTTCCCCCTTGTCGCCGCGCCCGGTTCTTCCTCTCCAGGACAGTGTGACAAGTGTGACAAGTCCAACAGCGAGGCGCGGTGATGACCGCTGACAGCGCCCCCGCCGCGACCGCCGTGACGGAGCCCGAGGACAAGGAAACGCTCGGCAGCTTCGCGTGGTTCGTGGTCAAGCTGGCGCTCGCGGTGTTCGTGTTCCGCGCGTTCTTCTTCTCGTTCTACTCGATCCCCAGCGAGTCGATGCTGCCGCGGCTGTGGAACGGCGATTACTTCATCGCCGCCAAGTGGCCCTACGGCTATTCGAAATGGTCGATGCCGTTCGACCTGCCGCTGATCCCCGGCCACATCCTCGGCTCGCTGCCCGAGCGCGGTGACGTGGTGGTGTTCAAGCACCCGGTCGATCATGTCGATTACATCAAGCGTGTGATCGGCCTTCCGGGCGACAGCGTCGCCATGCGCGGCGGGCAGGTGGTGCTCAACGGCGTGCCGGTGAAGCGAGTGCAGGTCGGCGATTTCATCCTCCCGGTATCGCCCAACACCAGCTGCGCGTGGGGCGCGAGAAACGCAGCCGCCACCGGCCAGCGCGCCTGCGACTACCTGCGATTCAGGGAGACCCTGCCCTCGGGCAAATCCTACGACACGCTCGATTTCGGACCGACGCTGCAGGACAACTTCGGCCCCATCATCGTGCCCGAAGACACCGTGTTTGTGATGGGCGACAACCGCGATAATTCGATGGATAGCCGCTTCCCCGCCAAACCGGAGGGCGGCGTGGGATTGGTGCCCGAAGAGCTGCTGGTCGCGCGAGCCAGCGCGATGGTGTGGTCGACCGACGGCTCGGCCAGTTGGCTCAAGCCATGGTCCTGGTTCACCGCCGCGCGCTGGAATCGCTTTGGAGAGGGCATTTGAGCGCCCTGCCGAACGAAACGCGCGAGTGGCTCACCGCGACCGGCTTCACCGTGCGCGACGAGAGCGTGTGGTACGCCGCATTGACGCACGGCAGCACCGGCGAGGCGGTCAATTACGAGCGGCTCGAATGGCTCGGCGACCGGGTGCTGGGCCTGTCGATCTCGCACTGGCTGTTCGACCGGTCGGACGCGGCGGAGGGCCAGCTTGCCCAGCGGCTCAACGCGCTGGTCAGCCGCGACACTTGCGCGTGCATCGCGCGCGAGATTGGCGTGCCCGCGCATGCCCGGCTCGGCAAGCAGGCGCGCGACGACGGTGCGCACGATAGCGACAACGTGCTCGGCGACGTGATGGAAGCGCTGCTGGGCGCCAACTATCTCGAAGCGGGCTTCGACCCGACCCGCGACCTCGTCCACCACTTGTGGCGCGATGCGGTCGACGGGCGCCGCGGCCGCTCCAAACATCCCAAGTCCGCGCTGCAGGAGTGGGCCGCGGGCAATCGCCGCAAGCCGCCCGAGTACGAGCTGGTCGACCGCTCGGGCCCCGACCACGCGGCGCGCTTCACCGTCCGGGTAAAGGTGCTCAACGTCGGCGAGGTCGAGGCGACCGCGGCGAGCAAGCAGCAGGCTGAAACCGCCGCTGCGGACGCATTCATGAAGAGGTTCGCATGACCGGCTCAGACACCACCCGCTGCGGCTTCGTCGCGGTGATCGGCGCGCCCAATGCGGGCAAGTCCACGCTGGTCAACGCGCTGGTCGGCCAGAAGGTGGCGATCGTTTCCGCCAAGGCGCAGACCACCCGCGCGCGCCTGATGGGCATTGCGCTTGAGGGCAACACGCAGATGGTGCTGGTCGATACGCCCGGCATCTTCAGCCCCAAGCGCCGGCTCGACCGCGCAATGGTCACCGCCGCGTGGGAAGGCACCCAGGCGGCCGACGCGGTGCTGCTGGTGGTCGATCCGATCAAGCAGCGGCGGCATGAGCTCGACCCGCTGATCGAGGCGCTCGGTCACCGTCCGGAGCGCAAGATCCTGGTGCTCAACAAGGTCGACATCGCGAAGAAGGAGCCCCTGCTCGCGCTGGCGCAGGAGTTCGGCGCCAAGGCCGATTTTGCCGAAATCTTCTTCGTCTCGGCCCAGACCGGCGACGGCGTGCCGGAGATGAAAGCGGCGCTTGCAGCGATGATGCCGGCGGGCGAGTGGATCTACCCTGAGGACCAGGTCTCCGATGCCAGCGAACGTCTGATGGCGGCCGAAATCACCCGCGAGCAGCTCTACCGCCAGCTCCACGAGGAGCTTCCCTACGACAGCGCCGTGCGGCCCGAGCAGTACGTCGAGCGCAAGGACGGGAGCGTCGAGATTCACCAGCAGATCGTCGTCGGCCGCGACAACCAGCGCGCAATCGTGCTCGGCAAGGGCGGCAGCCGGATCAAGCAGATCGGCGAGGCGGCGCGCAAGGAACTGAGCGACCTGCTAGGCCGCAAGGTCCACCTGTTCCTCCACGTGAAGGTGGAGGAGAACTGGGCCGAAAACCGCGAAATCTATGAGGAGATCGGGCTGGATTTCGGCCGCTGAGCCAATGCTGATTGAAAGTGGGTCGCAGGTACCGGGCGTTGATCCGGCAGACTTCGCATTGCTGCCCCATACGGCACTGCGATACGAGATTCCCTGCGCGGCGCTGAGGCCGTTTGTCGCCGACTACCACGTTCTCGATTCGGAGATTTCGCCGGAAACCGGACCCAGCGAATGGATGCTGCCCAACTCACCCGCAGTGCGCTTCATCCTCGCTGATCATTCGATGGCGCTGACCCTCGGCGCCAATGATCCGGAGACGATTCCGCGCGTGGCGCTATACGGAACCACCAGCCGCGCGGCGGAGATGCTTCACGGCGGGGGCGGCGTCACCATCGGCTTCAACCTGACCGCAGTCGGCTTTGCCCGCCTGTTCGGCGCCAACGCCACCAAGCTGCGCGACCGGGTCGTGCCACTGGAGGACCTGGTCGACCCCGAATGGTTGCGCACAGTTCTCAGCCGGCTGCGGGAAAGCGACCGCGGCCCCGCGGTCAAAGGCATCCTCGATCGCGCCCTGCCGCAACTGTTTAGCAACCCGCACCCGCTCGAAGCCGAGATCCAGCGGATCGCCGATCTCTTGCTGCGTCCGGGGGTGGTCAACCTTGCCGACGAGGCGGTGGCGCTCGGCATGTCGCCGCGCCGCCTGGAGCGACTATCGAGCCGGTTCTTCGGCTTTCCGCCCAAGCTGCTGCTGCGGCGGGCGCGCTTCCTGCGCTCGATCGTCGCGCTCAAGCTGGCCGGGCCGCCTTACGACTTGTCCGTGATCGATCCCGCCTATCACGATCAGCCGCACTTCATCCGCGACGCGCACCGCTTCCTCGGCATGACCCCGACGCGGTTCCTCAAGATCGGCACGCCCTATCTCGACAGCGTGCTTCGTGCGCGGGCGATCGTGCATGGCGCCGCGATTGCCGCGCTGGCGCCGTCGGGCAAGAGCCGGAGCTAGCGCTTTTTGGCGATCTCGATGCCGTTCTTCTTGGCGAAGTCCTTGGTCGATTCCTCGCTTCGGTTGATCGCCTTGGCGATTTCCCTGAGGCCCTTGCCCTTACCCGCGAGCATGCGCAGCGTGCCCGCCTCGTCGGCCTTCCACGGCTGCTTGTGGCGTTCGAAGTTCTCCTTGCCCATCAGCTTGCCTTCGCCTTCTTCTTCGGCGCCGCTTTCTTCTTGGCCGGCGCCTTGCGGCCCTTCTTCTTCGCCGGGCCCTTGGCGGCGCGGGCATCGATCAGCTCGATCGCCTGCGCTTCGGTCATGTCCTCGGGCTTCATGTCGCGGGGTAGTGTCGCGTTGGTGGTGCCGTCGCTGACGTAGGGGCCAAAGCGGCCGGCCATCACCTTCATCTCGCCCCCACTGGTCGGGTGCGCGCCGAAGGTCTGGATCGGTTCTGCCTTCGCGCGGCCCGCCCCGCGGTTGGCGCCCTGCGCCAGGATATCGACCGCGCGGTTCATGCCGACCTCGAACACCTCGCGGGTGCTAGTCAGCTTGCCGTACTTGCCATCGTGACGGAGGTACGGGCCGTACTTGCCGATCGCTGCCTCGATCTCCAAGCCCGTCTCCGGATGCGCGCCGACGATGCGCGGCAGGCTCAGGAGCTTGAGCGCCCACTCGAAGTCGAAATCGTCGAGGTCCTTGGGAATCGAGGCGCGCTTCGCCTCCTTGCCCTCGCCGAGCTGCACATACGGGCCGAAGCGGCCGGTCTTGCGCTCGACCGGCAGGCCCGTGTCGGGGTCATTACCGAGCACGGCGTTTTCGCCGCCCTCGCCGCCGCTGCCGCCGGGCGAGGCAAACTGGCGGGTATACTTGCACTCGGGGTAATTCGAGCAGGCGATGAACGCGCCGAACTTGCCGCCGCGCAGCGCCAGCCGGCCGCCTTCGCGTCCTTCGGTCACGCACACCTGGCATTCGCGCGGATCATGCCCGTCGGCGCGCGGCGGGAACAGGTAGTCGCCGAGGTATTCGTCGAGCGCCTCGGTTACTTCGGACGGCTTGCGCTCCATCACCTCGTCGGTCTTGGGCTTGAAGTCGCGCCAGAATGCTTCGAGCAGCGTCTTCCAGTCCTCGCGCCCGTCGGAGACGGTGTCGAGCTCCTCCTCCATTCCGGCGGTGAAATCGTAGCCGACATAGCGGTCGAAGAACCGTTCGAGGAATGCGGTCAGCAGCCGCCCGCTTTCCTCGGCGAAGAAGCGGTTCTTCTCCATCCGCACGTATTCGCGGTCGCGCAGCGTCTGGATGGTCGAGGCGTAAGTGGACGGCCGGCCGATGCCGAGCTCCTCCAGCCGCTTGACCAGGCTCGCTTCGGAGAACCGCGGCGGCGGCTGGGTGAAGTGCTGGTTGGCGTCGACGCCGGTTTTCGCCGGACTGTCGCCCTTGCGCATCAACGGGAGCAGGCCCTCGTCGTCATCCTCGCCCTTCTGGTCGAAGCTTTCCTCGTACACCGCGAGGAAGCCGGGGAACTTCACCACCTGGCCGGTGGCGCGAAGCTCGTGCCGGCCGGTCGCATCGCGCAGGGTGACCGTCGTACGCTCGAGGCTGGCGGCCGCCATCTGGCTCGCCATCGCGCGCTTGAAGATGAGATCGTAGAGCTTCGCCTCGTCGCCCACCCCGGCGCGGTCGCGGGTGAAGTCGGTCGGCCGGATCGCCTCGTGCGCTTCCTGCGCGTTCTTGGCCTTGGTCTGGTAGATGCGCGGCTTTTCCGGGAGGTAGTGGCCGGAAAAGCGGTCGCTGATCGCCTTGCGCGCCGCGCTGATCGCGCTGCCATCCATCTGCACGCCGTCGGTGCGCATGTAGGTGATCGCGCCCTGCTCGTAGAGCGTCTGCGCCAGCCGCATCGTATGGCTCGCCGAGTAGCCGAGTTTGCGCGCCGCCTCCTGCTGCAGGGTCGAGGTGGTGAACGGCGGCGCGGGGTTGCGCTTGAGCGGCTTGGTCTCAACCTCCTCGACCGTGAAGCGACCCTCCTCGACCGCCTGCTTCGCGGCGAGCGCGGTGCCCTCCTCGCCGATGCTCAGCCGGTCGAGCTTCTTGCCGTCGTAGGTGACGAGCCGCGCGTCGAATGCGGTGCCGTCGTGCTGCAGGTGCGCGATCACGCTCCAGTATTCCTGCGCGACGAAGGCTTCGATCTCGCGCTCACGCTCGACGATCAGCCGCAGCGCCACCGACTGCACCCGGCCCGCGCTCTTGGCCCCTGGGAGGCGCCGCCACAGCACGGGCGAGAGGGTGAAGCCGTAGAGGTAATCGAGCGCGCGGCGGGCGAGGTAAGCGTCGATCAGGTCCTGGTCGAGCTCGCGCGGGCGCTGCATCGCCTCGGTCACGGTCGCCTTGGTGATGGCGTTGAAGGTAACCCGCTCGACCTCCTTGGGCAGAGCCTTCTTCTTCGCGAGCAGGTCGCGCACGTGCCAACTGATCGCCTCGCCCTCGCGGTCGGGGTCGGTTGCCAGGATCAGGCGATCGGCCTTCTTGGCGAGGTCGGCAATGTCCTTCACCCGGCCCTGCTTGTCGCGGTAAACCTCCCAATCCATCGCGAACCCTTCGTCCGGCCGCACGCTGCCATCCTTGGGCGGCAGGTCGCGGACGTGGCCGTAGGAGGCCAGAACCTTGTAGTCCTTGCCGAGGTATTTCTCGATGGTCTTCGCCTTGGCCGGCGATTCAACGATGACGAGTTGCATGTGAGTGAAGCGGTGTCCCTACGCGTATACGTACGCACGAGGGTGGTGCGGTCAAAGACGGTTCGTCAAGCGGTCAGGCAAACACGGCGTCGAGCTGCGCGCTGGGTTGTTTCTTGAGGGTGTACACCGCCAGGCCGATCGCGGTGGTGAGCAGCCCCGCCACGGATATCGTCAAATTGGTCCCGACGCTGGCGGGCAGGCCAATCGAGCCATTGGCCTCGGTCCAGACGGCCAGTGCGACGACCGCGCCCAGCGCGAGGACGGTCGGAATCAGGAGCGCGACAAGGATCTGCCAGAACGAACCCCTCGTGAGTTCAAAGCTCGAACGCAGCGACTCCATGACGCCCACGCCCTCCACGCAGAGGAAGCCGTATGCGGCGGACCAGCGGACCCACAAGAAGACCCCCGGGATGATCAGCGCAAGCACGCCGAGCCCGATGCCGAGAGTGCTTACGATGCCCAGTCCGAAATAGGCCCAGAACCCCGCGAGGTTGCCGCGGCCCAATTCGCCCTTTTCGACCATCGTGGTCACAAGCATGTAGCCCAGGGCCAGCCCCACGGCGGTCGACGCGAGTGAGCCTCCCCGCTCCCAGCCGGGCAAGTCGGAGATGGTCGACGCGGTCGTGCTGCCGATGACGTACAGCGCCGCCACCAACCAGGTGCGGCCAATCAGGCGATTGCCTTCGCTGAGGATTTCGTTCGTACTAATTTCCATGGACGCTCCCCCAATGTCTCGAATGCTTGGCTAGGCGCCGTTGCTCGCCGAAGATGCCCGCAGGCGCACCCATGCGACAAGGAACAGCGCGCCCAGCAACAGGTCGATCGCGCCAAACGTGGCAGTCAATTCATCGGCTTGTCCGCGCGCCCAGAACGCGATTGCGGGAACGCCGAAGCACAGCTTCTCGAACAGCGTCACGGGCATCAGCGGTGCGAATCGCAGCGGGTCGCGGGCGATGACGAGGAACACGCCTTGAAACACCAGCGCCGTTCCCACGAAGCCCAGATGCGTGAGGTGCCACGGGTCCGGCACCGGCTGAAAATAGGCGAGCGCTAGCACGACGATCCCGTAGATCGCCGCCCAGCGATAGACCCGCGCGGCGAAGCGGACTTCAGGCGGCAAGGCTCACCCTCCCGCCCGCGTGCCGCACGACCCGGCCCGCGATCTCCAATTCGAGCAGAGCGAGTTGGACCGATGCGGCGGGCTCGCCCGATTGACGGATCAGCTCATCGACCGCGACCGGCGCCGTGGTGAGCAGGCTGGTGACATCGGCCGGTTCGGCTTCGGACAGTTCGTCGTCCGCAAACACGTAGGCCGGCGCGGCCTCGCGAAAAGTCGAGCGCGGGTTGCCGTCGAAGCCACTCAGGAGTTCGATCACGTCCTCAGGCGATTGCACCAGTACGGCGCCATCGCGGATGAGCTGGTTGCAACCGGTGGCTCGGCCATCGAGCGGGTTGCCGGGGATCGCCATCACCTCGCGACCCGCCTCGGCAGCGAGGCGCGCGGTGATCAGGGAGCCCGACTTGGGCGCGGCTTCCACCACGACCGTGCCGCTCGCGAGCCCGGCGATGATGCGGTTGCGGCTGGGGAAGTGGCGACCGCGCGGTTCGGTGCCGGGGACCTGCTCAGCGAGCAGTAGTCCGCGCATCGCAACCTCTTCCTGCAAGTCCTTGTGCTCGGGCGGATAGACCACGTCGATCCCGCTCGCGATCACGCCGATGGTCGCGGGCATCGCCCCGCGGTGCGCCGCACCGTCAATGCCGCGTGCCAAACCCGAAGCGATCGCAAAGCCCGCCTCGGCCAGCGCGGCGCCGAAGTCGCGCGCCAGCTTGACCGCCGCCGCTGAAGCATTGCGCGCACCGACGATCGCGACGCACGGCTTGGCAGCGAGCGATATGTCGCCGCGCCAGGTGAGCACCGGCGGCGCGCTGTCGAGCTCCGCCAATAGCCGAGGGAAATCGGGCTGATCGTGGAACAGGTATTTCGCACGGGCACGCCGGACCTGCGAGATTTCTTCGGCGATGGTCTCCGGTGCAGCCGCGCGGTAAGCCGCCCCTCCCCGCTGAGCGAGATCGGGCAGTGCTTCAACCGCCGCCTCCGCTGAGCCGAACCGGCGCAGAAGCTGGCGGAAGCTGACCGGCCCGACATTGGGCGAGCGTAGCAAGCGGATGCGCGCGAAAGCTTCTTCCTGCGAAAGGCTCACTTGGAGGCGCCCACCCGCGGTTCCTTGCCGCGCATCAGCCGGCCGATATTGCTCCGGTGCATCCAGATGATGAACACCGCGATCACCGCCAGTGCCCAGATGTATTCGCCGTACCCGAGCAAGGCTGAAGCGACAGCCGCACCCACTACCGCCGCCATGCCAGCCACCGAACTAATCCGGCCGAGCGCCAACACGAGCAGCCACACAACAGCGTATGCCACGCCGATCGGCCACGCGAGGCCGAAGCTCACACCGGCGTTCGTCGCAACCCCTTTGCCGCCCTTGAACCCGAGCCAGACCGGGCAGCAATGGCCGACCACGGCCGCAACACCCGCCGCGCCTTCGGCACCAGGCCACAGAAATTTCGCCAGTAATACAGCCCCCAGCCCTTTCAGCAGGTCTAGGATCAGAGTTGCGGCGGCGACCGACTTGTTGCCGGTGCGCAGCACGTTAGTAGCCCCGGTCGCGCCGCTCCCGATGTCGCGCACATCGCCGAGCCCGGCGGCGCGGGTCAACAATAGGCCAAAGGGGATCGAACCGAGGAGGTAACCGGCCACTACCGCGAACAACCAATCCATTTGTGTCACGGTATTTCGCTCGCTCCGAACTTGTCCAAGGCGGCCGTTTTCTTCTAGCGACACGATAATTGCAAGGACGGGTCTGGCGGCCCGCACTAGGAGCCTCGTGAGTGATTGATCCGGCCTCCCCCGTGCTCCTGTTCGATTCCGGGGTGGGTGGCCTCTCCGTGCTGGCGGAATTGCGCAAGCTGCTGCCGGACATGCCGGTGATCTACGCGGCCGACAGCGCCGGCCTGCCCTACGGCACTAAGACCGAGGCGGAGATCGCGGCTCGCGTATCCGGGCTGCTTGGTGTGCTCAGCGAACGCTACCGCCCGCGTCTCGCGACGATCGCCTGCAACACTGCGAGCACCATCGCGCTCGGCATGGTGCGTGAGGTATTGCGAATACCGATCGTCGGCACCGTGCCCGCGATCAAGCCGGCGGCCGAAATGACCAAGACCGGCGTCATCGGCCTCCTCGGAACCGCGGCGACGATCCGCCAGCGATATGTCGATAACCTGGAAAGCGAGTTTGCCGCCGGCAAACGCCTGATCCGCTTCCCGGCGCCGGGCTTGGTCGAAGCAGCCGAGGCCAAGCTGCGCGGCGACCCCGTCGACTACAATGAAATCGGACATGCGGTTGCCGGATTGCGCGGCCAGCCAGGTGGCGAGGATATCGACACGGTCGTTCTCGCGTGCACTCACTTCCCACTGCTCAACGATGAGCTTCAGGAGGTGCTCGGACCCGACGTGAAGCTGATCGACGGGGCCGCGGGGATTGCCCGGCGCATCGCCACGCTCGTTGAAGGTCAGCCGATGGCTCGGCAGGCACCCGACCTCGCAGTCTTTACGAGCGAACCTGACAGCCGACCTTCGTTCGCGAAGGTTCTATCGCACTACGGGCTGGAGCGCGTTGAGCGCCTGTAATCGCGAACGATTCGCAAAGATCGCGGTGGCAAATCCGCCTCCGAAGGCGTATCGCGCGCCTCGAGCCGCAGGACGGGACCAGCGGACACGCGACGGGCATGGGCCAGTGAACTACGATCACATTTTCGACCAGGCGATCGACCGGCTTCATGGGGAGGGGCGCTATCGCGTCTTCATCGACATCCTGCGCAACAAGGGCGCTTTCCCCAACGCACGTTGCTTCGCCGGCCACAACGGCCCGCAGCCGATCACCGTGTGGTGCTCGAACGACTATCTCGCGATGGGCCAGCACCCCAAGGTGATCGCGGCGATGGAAGAGGCGCTGCATGACGTGGGCGCCGGATCGGGCGGCACCCGCAACATCGGCGGCAATTCGCACTACCACATCGAGCTTGAAGCGGAACTCGCCCAGTTGCACGGCAAGGAAGCCGCTCTGCTGTTCACCAGCGGCTATGTGTCCAACGACGCGACGCTCTCCACGCTGGCCAAGCTGCTGCCGGGCTGCGTGATCTTCTCCGACGAACTCAACCACGCCAGCATGATCGCCGGCATCCGCAACGCCGGGTGCGAGAAGCGCGTGTTCCGGCACAACGACGTCGCGCATCTCGAAGAGCTGCTGGCGGCGGAAGACCCGGACACCCCCAAGCTGATCGCGTTCGAGAGCGTCTATTCGATGGACGGCGACATCGCTCCCATCCATGCCATCTGCGACCTGGCCGAGAAGTACAACGCGCTCACCTACATCGACGAGGTCCACGCCGTTGGCATGTACGGCGCGCACGGCGGCGGCATCTCGGAACGCGACGAAGCCGCGCACCGGATCGACATCATCGAAGGCACGCTGGGCAAGGCGTTCGGCGTGATGGGCGGCTACATCGCCGCGGACCGCAAGATCGTCGACTGCATCCGCAGCTACGCGCCGGGCTTCATCTTCACCACCTCGCTCTCGCCGGTGCTGGTCGCGGGCGTGCTTGCGGCGGTGCGCCACCTCAAGCAGTCGAGCGAGGAGCGCGACGGCCAGCAGGCGGCGGCCGCGCAGCTCAAGACGATGTTCCGCGATGCCGGCCTGCCGGTGATGAACTCGGTCACCCACATCGTCCCGCTGATGGTCGGCGACCCGGTGCGCGCCAAAAAGATCAGCGACATCCTGCTCACCGAGTACGGTGTGTACGTGCAGCCGATCAATTATCCGACCGTGCCGCGCGGCACCGAGCGGCTGCGTTTCACGCCCGGCCCCGCGCACGACGAGTCGATGATGCGTGCGCTGACGCACGCCCTGGTGGAAATCTGGGACCGGCTCGACTTGCAGCTTGCCCAGGCAGCGTAGGTCCTTCCGCGCGCAGCGAGGGGACGCGCGTTTTATGAAATCGCTGTTCGAGCACCGTTCCGGCCGCATCATCGCGCTGGGGCGGTTGATCCTGGCCTCCGTGTTCCTGATCGCGCTGTGGGCGGACCCGGGCCAGCCAACCCGCGGGAGCGCTTGGGGCTACGTTCCGATCGCGACGTATCTGCTGTTCTCGATCATCCTCATGGTCATCGCGATGAAGAGCTGGTGGTGGGATCACCGCCTCGCGTGGCCCGTGCTGGGCCTGGATATCCTCGCGTTTCTCGCCGCGGTGTTCGTCACCGAGAGCGTGAACAGCGATTTCACCAGCCCATTCCTCGCCTTTTTCAGCTTCGTCATGCTGACCGCCACCATTCGCTGGGATTGGCGCGTCACGGCGGCTGCCGGCCTACTCGTGACCATGTTGTACTTGCTGGTCGGGTTCGGCATCTCACTCGCAGCCGCCGACTTCGACGTTTTCCGGCTTGGACGCCGGTTCGCTTACATGCTGCTGCTGCTGCTGATCCTGGTGTGGTTCGGCCTTCAGCGGCGCGAGCAACATATCGAGCGGTTCAGCGATGCGCCTGACCCTTCTGCGGGTCTGCTTCCGCCGCTGGAGGGCGCTCTGGCGTTCGCGATCGAGCAATGCGGGGCGAGTGCCGGTGCGCTCGCCTGGAGCGACAGCGAGGAGCCGGGCATCGAGCTCAGAACGATGGCGATCCGTTCACCGGGAGGATCGCTCGATCCTTCGGTCCTGAATTCCGACCGCGCATTGGGCGATAAGGTGCGGCTGTTTTCCGCTGACCGGTGCCGCAGCCTGCGCGCAAGCAGCCGCGGGCGGCCGATCGCGAGCGGCCAGGAGTTGAAAGAGCCGCTCGCCGATCGGCTCGGCATCGGCGAGGCTCTCGCGCTGCCCTTCACGGGCGGCGCGGGGCGCGGGGAGATCATCATCTCGGGCATCGCGGGCATGTGCGCCGATCACGTCATGATCGGCCAACTCGTCGCACGCGAAGTGCAAGCCGCGTTCGACCGGCATGCGGCAATGGTCCTCACTCACGAGACCGCACTGGCCCGCTCGCGCGATGCGCTGGCGCGCGATCTGCACGACAATGTGGCGCAGTCACTCGCCGGTGCCGCGCTGCGGCTCGAAGGCCTGCGCAAGTCGATCCGCGCCGGGAACGATCCAGACGCCGAAATCCTCCAGCTCAAGGAAGCCTTGCGCGCCGAGCAGAAGGAAGTGCGCGGCATGATCGACCGCTTGCGGTACAGCGAGCAGGTGATCCCCGTCATCAATCTGCCCGCCAGCATCACGCGGTTGGTGACGGAGTTGTCGGTCAACTGGGGTGTCACCATCGATTTCGAGCCGGAAGGTGCCATCGAGCTGCCCGCGACCTTGGCCTACGAGGTGTCCAACCTCGTCCGTGAGGCTGTGGCCAACGCCGTGCGTCACGGCAGTGCGCAAGCGATCAGGGTTGGCTTGCGCCGTGAGACCGACTGGATCACTATCGCGATCAACGACAACGGGTCGGGATTTTCGACTGGAACAGGGGCGGAAGCACCGCGCTCGATCCGTGAGCGGGTCGCGCGGCATGGGGGCACCTTCGCGGTGCAAACGGGGACCTCCGGAACCCAGTTGAAGATCGGCCTGCCGATGGGAGAAGCCGCTTGATTTCGGTACTGCTTGCTGACGACCATTCCTTTATCCGCGCCGGGATCGAGGCGATCCTGCGCCATTCCCGCTATGAGCTGATCGCCACCGTCAATGACGGTAACGAAGCGCTGGAAGCGGTCGCGCGGCTCGACCCGGCGGTGTGCATCTTCGACGTGCGCATGCCCGGCAAGACCGGGGTCGAGGTGCTCGAGGCGATGCGCGCGCGCGGGGACACCCGTCCTGTGGTCCTGCTCACCGCCGAACTCGATGACCGCGCACTCTACGCAGCGGTGCGTGCCGGAGTGAACGGCATCGTGCTCAAGAACGGCGCCGAGGATGCGCTGATCGAGTGCCTGGAGAACGTTCTCGGCGGCAGCCGCTCGATCGACCAGGAACTGCTGGAGCGCGCACTCGACCTGTCGATGAGCGGCGGGGCGCACGATCCACTCTCCAAGCTCGCTCCGCGCGAACGCCAGATTTCGGAGCTGGTGGCCCAGGGCATGCGCAACCGCGAAATCGCCGAGCGTCTGTCGATGAGCGAGGGCACCGTAAAGGTGTATCTCCACGGGATTTATCAAAAGGTTGGCGTGGAAAACCGCACCGCGCTGGCACTGCTTGCGCGCGACAACCTGCCAACTCGTTAGCTAACAACGTTTGCGCATACTAAACTTTAGTTAGTTTCAGATTCGTCCTTAAGGTAAATTTAACCTCCTGCTGGAGAGGCTCATAGCTGTCTCAGCACCCGTAAAAACCAAAGTGAGTCGCCGGGGCGAACCATCTGGATTTTTTTACGGGAGTTAATCATGCGTAAGCTTGTCTCGGCTGTTTCGGCCATGGCGGTTATCGTGGCCACTAGCAGCCCGGCGTTTGCCGCTCAGAGCGTCGTCGAAGCGGTAACACCTGTCGATGCCGACGCCACCACGATCGCCGCAATGGAATCGCAGTGCTCAGCGCTCGCCGCCGCCCATGCAGTAGGCAATCAGGATCTCTGGAGCGCCGAAGTCGTCGAAGGCGACGTCACCTACGTGAGTGGCCCCACTCTCAACGCCACCCCCAATTTCGACATCGACGAGAGCTCCGTGCTGCCGTTCGATTTCCATCCTAGCGTGACGAAGATCGAGGGCGACCCGAAGCGGAACGGCGGCAGCGTCAACATGTTCGGCCTCCAGATCGCGACTGCCGGCTACTACGGCTACACGACCTACAATTTCACCGCCGACTACGACTCGACGTATCTGCACGCATTCAGCTGCGACATTTCAAAGGAAGCGTACATCGCGCCGGTCCTAATCCCGGGACATCCGGTCGAAGGCTTCTACACCAACAACGGGACCAACCCGTCCGGAGGTGAAGGCAGCTGCCAGGGGCTCAGTCCGGCCAATCCGCACTGGGGTGAGGACCTCGGGAATTGCAAGTTCACCAAGACCGGCGATGCGGTCGAGGATGACTACACCGATCCGAGCTACGGCCCGCTCACCTTCGTAGTGAATGAGCCGGGCATTGCCGTCTCGCAAACTCAGACCGACAACCTGAACTCCTTCGAAGATCACGGTGCGAGCGTACAGCTCACTGGTGAGAAGGTCCTCGGGACGGTGGTCGTCTGCATCTCGCCCAGCTCGACCGGCAAGAAGCTGCCCGGCGAGTGGAAGCAGCAGAACGGCTACACCGGCGACAAGTGCACGACAGCCTGGTTCAATGGCGGCGCCACTGTGGGCGTGATCAATCTTAACCCGGATCGGGCCAGTGGCATCACCGTGCCGGCCATCTGAGGTTATTAATTAAGCGAAGTGAAAATGGCCTCGCCGGGGTAACTCGGCGAGGCCTTTTCTTGCCGACGGACGGGGAAGTGATGATGGACGGTGGTCGCTCAACGCGCGCGAAGGCGCGCAGCCGCTGGTGGCTGTCGTGCTCGACGCTGATCCTATGTCTGGTTCCGGTGACGGCATCGGAAGCCCAGGATGCGCCAGCGTCGCCCGAGCAGCCTGCTCAACCCACCCCAACGCCCTCCCCTGAATCCAAGGCCGAACGCGACCAGATTGTCGTCATCGGGAACAGGGCGATCATCGCCTCGCTGCAGGACCTTGAGCCCGAGCAGGTGTACGACGAGGACGCCGCCGATTCCTACGGCGTCAGCACCCTGGGCGAGATGCTCGACGAGATCCGCAGCGAGAACGGCGACGACCAGGCCGCCTATCTCGTCAACGGCGTGCCGGTGCAGGATGTCGGCGACGTTGCCGACCTGCCGGTAGAGGCGATCCAGCGGGTCGAGGCACTCCCGCGCGGGGCCGCGCAGCGCGTCGGCGGTGCGGCTGGTCAACGCGCTTACAACATCGTCCTCAAGCCCTCGCTCAACATCGCCACGCTTACCGCCAGCCGCGAGATGGCGACCGAGGGTGGATGGGCGAACAACCGCGGTGAGGCCATTTTCACCAGCATCAAGGACCAGGACCGCATCAACGTCACGTTGCGCGGCGCGCAATCGGGCACCTTGTTCGAATCTGAGCGCGACTTCATACCGCTGGTGGAGACGACCCCGTTCTCGGCGCTCGGCAATATCGTACCCTCTTCGGGCAACCAAATAGACCCCGCGCTCGACCTGCTCGTCGGCAAGCCGGTCTCGGTGCTGGCGCTGGCCGGGCCGATTACAGGCAAGCCCACGCTGTCCTCGCTCGCCGGCGGTGCCGGGCAGACTAATCCGAGTAACCTGTCGTCATACCGCTCGCTGCGCGGGTCGAGCCGTCCCCTGGAGTTCGCAATCGCGGGCAACAAGCAGATCAACGAGTGGCTCTCGCTGTCATTCAACGGGCGGATGAATCTCTCTCGCAGTGTAAATTACAGCGGCTTGCCCTCCGGTCGCTTCACAATTCCGGCGAGCAACCCTTTCACCCCCTTCGGCACAACCGTAGCGCTTGCCCTCAACGATCCATCGCGCCCGCTGCGCAGCGTCAGCGAGAGCACCACCGGATCGCTTTCGAGCACCCTCAACGCGGTGGTCGGACGTTGGCACGGCTCGCTCGACGCAAGCTACGACCTGCGAGATCGCAACAGCGTCTCTTCCACGAGCGGATCGCTCGGCGCCCTGGCGACAGTCACGCCAGGCCGAAACCCGTTCGACGGTTCGCTCGCTTCGCTGATCCCGGTGATCGATCGCCCAAGCGAGAGCAGCTTCTCCAGCTACTCGCTCAAGGCCCAAGCGGAGGGTCCGCTGTTCGACCTGTGGGCGGGTCCCGTGTTCGGCCGGATCGCGGCCGGCGGCACGTGGCTTTCGCTCAAGGGCTTCGACCCGTCCGGCGAACGCCGGTTACAGCGTCACGAATACACCTCAAGCGCAGGCGTCACCATTCCTCTGACCGGCGGCGAGCGGGAGTTCCTACCCGCGCTCGGCGAGAGCGAACTCGCGCTCGACATCGGCGTCACCGATCTCGGCAAGTACGGAAAGCTCGACAGTTATTCGGTCGCGCTCAATCTGCAGCCGACCAAGTGGCTGCGGGTGGTCGCCAGCCAATCGCGTGATGAGCACGCGATCGTTCCGGAGTTGTTGGCCGCCCCGACGGTGGTCATCCCGAACTACCCGTACTTCGACCCGCTCACCGGGCAATCGGTCGACGTCACCTCGATTTCTGGCGGGACGCCCGGGCTGCTGCCCGAGAGCTTGAGGACGCGCGCGATATCGGTGACGCTGACGCCCTATCAGAAATACAACCTGCGACTGACCGCCGATTACGAGGTTAACGATCTCGACAACCAGATCGGCACCCTTCCTCCACCGAGCACGGCTGTCGTCGCGGCCTTCCCCGATCGCTTCGTTCGCGACGCTTCGGGGACCTTGGTTCTGGTCGACAGCAGCGCGGTCAATTTCGCTCGCCAGCACACCGAACAACTGAGGCTCGGCACCAACTTCATGATTCCGCTGATTGCGGGCGGAATCGCCCCGGCCGCGCCGGGCACGCCGGCGCGGGATCGCAAGCGCATTCCGCCGCTGCGGCTGCAAGTCAGCGCCTCGCAGACGATCGTACTGGAGAGTACCTCGGTCATCCGCACGGGTTTGCCGGTCGTCGACCTGCTCGACGGCGGAGCGATCGGACTGGGGGGCAGTCGGCCGCGCAACAGCACCGACCTTTCGCTCGCTCTCACCCGCGGCGGGTCGGGTGCGCGGCTTACCGCACGGCGCCGCGGCGAAAGCTATGTGGTCACCGGCACAACGGCCGCCCCCGATCTGCTTACGTTCGAAGGATTCACGACCGTGGATCTGAAGCTGTTCACCGACCTGGGCGAACTGTTCCCGTCGGAAAGGGCGCTCAAGAAGACGCGCGTGACCCTCGCTTTCGACAATCTCAACAACGACCGTCAGCGGGTCACCAATCTTTCCGGAGCCACTCCGCAAGCTTACCAGCCGGTCCGTCGCGACGCGGTAGGCCGCACTGTCATGATCGAGCTGCGCAAGGTCTTTTGAGTTTCCGCGCAAGCGGGCGAAATTTCGCCTCCTCCTGGCGCTGGTCCGTTGCCCTAAGTGTCTCGCCTTAGGACGGTGTAAAGCATTCAAGCGTAGGTATCGCTTCGATTTCCTCGCATGGGGGCCACCGAGCGCAGCGGACTGAAATGGCAGTTAGGAACTTCTGGAAAGCCGCCACGGCCGCGGGTGACGATCTCACCAGCGATGGCTTGCGCTTTACCGTGCTCGACGATTTCGAGCACACGGGCCTGGCGTGGATCTGGTCGTCCGATGCCGATGGGTCGCTGAACTACCTTTCTCCCGGCGCCGCGGAGGTGCTCGACCTGCCGCTCCCGACGCTCCTCGGCAAGCCGCTCGCCACGCTGTTCGAAACCGACCCGGACGATCCCGAAAACCGCTCGGGCCGCCCGCTCGGCTTCCAGCTCAAGGCGCACAACCGGATCGCGGACGTGACCGTTCGTTGTGCCCTGCCCGAAGCACGCACCGGCCGCCCGGTGTGGCTATCGCTCTCGGGCCACCCGAAGGTCGATTCGACCGGCAAGTTCCACGGTTACCGCGGCTGGGCCAAGGACATCTCGGTCGAATACCAGCGCAAGATCGAGGATTCGCGCCTCGCGGAATTCGATTCGCTGACCGGACTCTACAACCGGCACCGGATGGCCCGCCGGCTCGAAGGCATGCTGGCGGCGTTCAAGGCGGCCAAACGCAGCTGCGCGCTGATGATGCTCGATCTCGACCGCTTCAAACAGGTCAACGACACGATGGGTCACCAGGCGGGCGACGAGCTGTTGCGCCAGGTGGCGGAGCGCTTGCGCAACATCATCGGCGACCGCGGCGAGATCGGCCGGCTCGGCGGTGACGAGTTCCAGGTCATCATCCCCGACGTCGACGACCGCGGCAAGCTGGGCGAACTGGCCGACAAGGTCATCCAGATCGTCTCACAGCCCTATCCGATCGACGACAAGCGCGCGATCATCGGCACCTCGGTCGGCATCGCGATTGCGCCGTACGACGGGATGGAGACCGAGGAACTTGTCCGCGCGTCGGACTTGGCCCTGTATTCCGCCAAGAACGGCGGCCGCGGCCAGTTCCGGTTCTACTCGGCCGACCTCAAGGACGAAGAGGAGGAGCGCCAGCTTCTGCTCGACGACTTGCGCGAGGCCCTCGCTGCAGACGAGCTCCAGCTCCACTATCAGCCGGTCGTCCGGATCAAGGACAACCACGTCGTCGGCCTCGAAGCGCTGATGCGCTGGGAGCACGAGGAACGCGGCTGGGTGCCGCCGGGCACCTTCATCTCCGCGGCCGAGGAATCGAGCCTGATCGGGCCCCTGGGCGATTGGGCGCTGCAGCGCGCCTGCGCCGACGCCACCACCTGGCCGGAAAGCGTCCGGGTGGCCGTGAACGTCTCCGCGCGCCAATTCACCGCCGCGGGCTTCGTCGACATCGTCGCCGATGCGCTGCAGTCGAGCGGCCTCGATCCCGATCGGCTCGAGCTCGAGCTGACCGAGAGCGTCTTCATGGGCGATAGCGACGCCACCGACGAGACTTTCCGCGCGCTCAAGAAGCTGGGCGTGCGGCTCGCGCTCGACGATTTCGGGACTGGATATTCGTCGCTCAGCTACTTGCGCTCGGCACCGTTCGACAAGCTCAAGGTCGACAAGAGCTTCGTCGACTCCTGCACCCAGAAAGACCAGAACAGCGCCAAGATCATCACCGCGATCATCGGTCTTTCGAAGGCGCTGGGCATGGAGACGACGGTCGAGGGCGTCGAGGCGTTCGACCAGCTCGAGGTGGTCAAATCGCGCGGCGCGGAGCTGATCCAGGGCTGGCTCTACGCTAAAGCCATGCCGCAGGCCCACGTGCTGCAGCACATCCAGTCCGGCGAGTTCAAGATCGAGCCGAGCGGGCCCGACAAGCACCGGCCCGATCGCCGATCGATGTTCCGCCGGATCGGCATCATCCACGGCGATCATCGCTATGAGGCGGTCATCCGCGATCTCAGCAAGACCGGCGCCTTCATCGAAGGGCTTGTCGGCGTCCCGCTCGGCACCGCGCTGGTGCTCGATCTGGGCAGCGGGCAGCTCGTGGTGTGCCAGGTCATGCGGTCGGAAGGCGCGCAGATCGGGGTCGAGTTCGAAACCCATCTGGTCAACGACGGCGCCGGCGGCCTGTGCACGCGCCACCGCGTCAGCCCTTACGCTCTTGCGGCCGCCAGCTTGCCGGTCGCAGCGGCACCCGGCGCCGGTCCCGCTGCGCTCAGCGCCTCGGCCAGCGCGCCGCAGTTCATGCAGGTCCAGGTCGGCAGCGGCGGCTGAACCTTTACAGCGCGCGGCGACCGGTTAATCCGGTTGCCATGAGCAACGCATCACCGCCCACCTACGACGAAGTCGTCCTCGGCCGCCGCTCGATTCGCGGCTATCTCGACAAGCCAGTCCCGCGCGAACTGATCGAGGAGGTGATCGGACTGGCGATGCGCTCGCCGTCGTCGATGAACACGCAGCCGTGGCATTTCCACGTCATCACCGGCGAACCGCTCGACCGCATCCGCCGCGGCAACACCGAAAACATCCTCGCCGGCGTCCCCGACAGCCGCGAATTCCGCCGCGGCAGCGCCTTTGCCGGCGTCCACCGCGAACGGCAGATCGGCGTCGCCAAGCAATTGTTCGAAGCCATGGGCATCGCCCGCGACGACAAGGACGGCAGGCAGGATTGGGTCTTGCGTGGCTTCCGCCAATTCGATGCCCCGGTGTGCGTTATCATCACTTACGACCGCGAGCTCGACGATGGCGATGACAGCAAGTTCGACTGCGGCGCGGTCACCACTGCGCTGGTCAACGCGGCGTGGAGCCGCGGGCTCGGCTGCGTGATCAACAGCCAAGGCATCATGCAGAGCCCGGTCGTACGGCAATACGCCGGGATTCCCGACGACCAGGTGATCATGAAGGCAGTGGCGTTGGGCTGGCCTGACGAGACCTTTCCCGCGAATGCCGTGGTTTCGCACCGCAAGGCGCTGGAAGAAGCCGTGCGCTTCGTCGGCTTCGACACCTGATCGCCCCTTTCGCTTCGCGGCTCGGCAGCAACCGCCGAACCGCCAGCCGTTCGCCGGGTAAGTCGGGTTGAACCGCCGTTCATCCGGGCGACAGGCGCGCGGCCAGACGCGGCCCCTCCACCGCCGGCAGGACGCCGGCGCAATGGAGAGAGACCCGATGAAGCCGATTTTCGCTGCTGCCGCCTTTGGCGCTCTCATGCTTAGCGCGGGCGCCTTTGCGCAAGACGTGCCGGCGCCGACGACCGACACCACCGTCACGACCACGACGCCCACCGCCAACGGCAACGGCGCCGATGTCACCCGGTCCACGACCACGACGACGACCACTACGCCGCTCGCCGACGGCACGACGTCGGTCGACACCAGCGTGGAGCGGACGCAGTCGGTGACGACGCCCAGCGGCAACACCAATACGGTCACCCGCACCACCGCGGCCGACGGGATGCACACTACGACCGTCGATCACAAGACTACGGCCCACACCAATCCGCCGACGAGCAAGAAGCCCAAGTAAAACAAGCCGGCCCCGCGGCAACGGCGTCGCGGGGCTTCCTTCCTGCGCCATTGACGCGGCGCGCTCGGTGAGCGCAACCTGTGGCCGAAGGAGAATATCCGATGGCCACCACCGCTCCGGAGCGTCCGCAGGAAGCGTCGTCGCTCAACATCCGCCCGATGACGCCCGCCATCGGCGCCGAGATCCTGGGCATCGATCTGGGCGCGCCCGACATCGCCGACCGCATCCCGGAAATCCGCGCGGCATTGCTGAAATACGGTGTGATCTTCTTTCGCGATCAGCACCTTACTGCCGAACAGCACATCGCATTTGCGCGAGAGTTCGGCGAGCTTGAGATCCATCCCGCGACGCCGAAAGACCAGCTCAACCGTGAGATCCTGCGCATTGCGCACGGGCCCGACAGCCGGGGGCAGGAGAATGCGTGGCACTCGGATGTGACCTGGCGGGAGAAGCCGTCGCTCGGCTCGATCCTGCGCGCGGTGGAGGTGCCGGAGGTCGGCGGCGACACGCTATTTGCCAACATGCACCTCGCCTACGAGCGCCTGAGCGTGTCAATGAAGCGCTTCATCGAGGACCGAACAGCGGTGCATGACATCGCCCGAGTGTTCGCCAAACGGCTGAACAAGCGCCCCGAAGAGCTGCACGAGCAATATCCGCCGATGCGTCATCCGGTGGTCCGCACGCATCCCGAGAGCGGGTTGCCGGTGATCTACGTCAACACCGCCTTCACCAGCCACATCGAGGGGCCGAGCGAGAAGGAAAGCCGCTGGCTCCTCGACCACCTGTTCGCGACCGCTGCCGATCCGGAAATACAGTGCCGCTTCCGCTGGCAGCCGGGTTCGATCGCGTTCTGGGACAACCGGCTGTGCCAGCACTTCGCGGCGAGCGATTATTTTCCCGCCCGGCGGGTGATGGAGCGAGTGACCATCGCGGGCGACCGGCCGTTCTACCGGCCGCCCATGGATTGATCAGCGCAGGCTGACGACGTTGTCGCTGGCGCGCGGGTCGACGCGGTCGCCGCGGTAGAGGCTCGCCATCGGCTCGTCCTCGACCACGATCTGCTCGGCGTTGCCGAAGCCGTTGAAGCCGGTCTTCATCGCCGCGCCATAGGCGCCGAGCATGCCGATCTCGATATAGTCGCCGGCCTGGATGTCGGCCGGCAGCATGAAGGGCCCCTTCATGTAGTCGGCATCGTCGCAGGTTGGGCCGTAGAACGAGAATTCGGCGAGCGGCTGGGTGAGGTCGTCCTCCAGCGCCGAAACCGGGAAGCGCCAGTCGATGTGCGCGGCGTCGAACAGCGCGCCGTAGGCGCCGTCGTTGATGTAGAGTTCTTCGCCGCGGCGCTTCTCGACGCGCACGATCAACGAGGAATACTCGGCGCAAAGCGCGCGGCCGGGCTCGCACCACAGCTCCGCGTTGTAGGCGATCGGCAGCGCTTCGAAGTGGCGGTGGATGATCGCGAAATAATCCTCGAGCGGCGGCGGCTCCATGCCGGGGTAGTCGCTCGGGAAGCCTCCGCCGACATCGACCACGTCGATCACCACCGAAGCCTCGGCCACCGCGGCGCGCACGCGCTCGAGCGCCTGGACGTAAGCGAACGGCGTCATCGCCTGACTGCCGACGTGGAAGCACACGCCCAGCCAGTCGCAATGCTGGCGGGTCGCCTGCAACAGCTCGGCGGCATCGGCGAGGTCGCAGCCAAACTTGGCGGCGAGGCTCAGCTCGGAATATTCGGACGACACGCGCAGGCGGACCAGCAGGCGCAGGTCGGAAGCTGCGGTGCCGTCTTCAGCCGTCGTCGCCTCGACGATCTTCTCCAGCTCCTCGATGGTATCGAGGCTGAAGGTCTTTACGCTGTGATCGAAATAGGCCTCGCGGATCGCCTTGGCGGTCTTCACCGGGTGCATGAAGCACAACTCGGCTTGCGGCAGCGTGCCGCGTACCAGGCGCACTTCGGCGATCGAGGCGACATCGAAGTGCGTCACCCCGGCATCCCACAGCACCTGCAACAGCTCAGGCGAGGGGTTGGCTTTCACCGCATAGAGCGACTTGCCCGGAAACTTCTCGGTGAAGAAGCGGGCAGCGCGCGCAGCAGCGTGCGGGCGATTGAGGATGACCGGTTCGTCCGGCGCGAGGGCGCGAACTACAGACCGGGCGTCAGGATGATGGTGCAACTCAAGGGACCCCCAAACGGTAAGTTTGAACGAGGCAGCCTTGCGGTTTAGGAAGTCCCCTTGGGGCTGCGGGGTGCGCCTATAAAACCCAGCGCGTGAACCGCAAGTGAAAAACGGACCCTGTGGATACAACCCTGGGGCGGACGGACCGGGCGCACGGCGGGGTCAGCTGAGCCGGTCGCGGAAGTCCTCGTAGCCGAACGCCTTCACCTGCTCGAGCGAATCGCTTTCGCTGTCCCACAGCCAGATGGAGGGTAGCTGTACGCCATTGAAAGTATTGGTTTTCACCATCGAATAGTGCGCCTGATCGAGGAACGCGAAGCGCTCCCCCTGCTCGTTGGGCACGGCTAGGCGGTAATCACCGATCACATCGCCGGCGAGGCAAGACGGCCCGCCGAGGCGGATCGGCTCGCCCTCCCCCGCCTCGTTCAGCATGGCGGGGCGATAGGGCGCCTCGATCACGTCGGGCATGTGACAGGTGGCGGAAATGTCGGTGATCGCCACCGGCAGCCCGTTCCAGTGCGAATCGAGGATCGTGCCGACGAGGATGCCGGCGTCGAGCGCAACCGCCTCGCCCGGCTCGAGGTAGATCTCGGCGCCGGTATCCTCCTTGGCGTCCTTGAGGAACTCGACCAGCTCCTCGCGCTGATAATCGGCGCGAGTGATGTGGTGGCCGCCGCCCATGTTTATCCATTTCAATTCGCCGAACCACGGCTCGATCGTGTCGAACACGCTGTCCCAGGTGCGGCGCAGCGGTTCGAAGTCCTGCTCGCACAAGTTGTGGAAGTGAATCCCGTCGACCTGCTCCATGATCTCGGGCGTCAATTGGTCCATCGGGAAGCCGAGCCGGCTGCCAGGGCTGGACGGGTCGTAGCGCGGAACCTCGCCGCACGGGCATAGCGGATTGATGCGCAGGCCGACGTCAAAATCCTGCCCCGCCGCGCGCGCCGCATCGAGGATCGGGCGGTAGCGTCCGAGTTGGCCGGGCGAATTGAAGATCACGTGGTCGGAGAGGCGGCATACCTCGGCGAGCTCTTCGGGCTTGTACGCCGCGCAGTAAGTCGCGATCTCGCCGTCGTAGAACTCGCTCGCCAGCCGCGCTTCCCACAGCCCGCTGGTGCACACGCCGTCGAGATACTCGCCGATGATCGGCGCGACCGACCACATGCTGAACGCCTTGAGCGCGGCGAGGACCTTCACCTCCGCCGCATCGCGTAGGTCGGCAAGGATCTGCAGATTGGAACGCAGCTTCGCCGCGTCGACAACAAACGCCGGGCTATCGACGCGTTCGAGGTCGAAGTGGGCGAAGGCCCCCGGATCGCCGGCTCTGGTTTCCATCAGATCGATGCTCCGCGAAAGACAAGGATCGCGCCCGTGGCGATCAGGGCGAACCCGGCGAGCTGGCTCGGCACCGGCTTCTGGCCGAACACTACCCAGGCGACGAAGACGAAGCCGATCAGCGAGCACACCTCGGCAATCGTCTTGAGCTGCGCCAGCGAGTAGGTCTGCGCGCCAATCCGGTTGGCCGGCACCATCAGCGCATACTCACCCAGCGCAATCAGCCAGCTCAGCGCGACGGCGGCCAGCAGCGGACGGCTCGGCGTCTTGAGGTGCCAATACCACGCCACGTTCATCACCGTCGCCGACAAGGCAAGCAGCCCGATCGGCGCGATCGCGGCCAGGCGCGGGTCCATCAGAAGTCGACCGGTCCGCTCAGTTCCTCCAGCGTCCACGGCAAGCCCTCCGAGTTCAGCATGTCCATGAACGGATCGGGGTCCATCTGCTCCATGTTGAACACGCCGTCACTCGCCCACTTGCCGGTCACCAGCATCGCGCTGCCGATCATCGCCGGCACGCCGGTGGTGTAGCTGACCGCCTGGTTGCCGGTCTCCTCGTAGGCGGCTTCGTGGCTGCAGATGTTCTTGATGTAGAACGTCTTCTCGCCCGACCCGTCGAGCGCCTCGCCGGTGGCGATTACCCCGATGTTGGTGTTGCCCTTGGTCGTCTCGCCCAGCGTCTCGGGCTTGGGCAGCACGGCGGCGAGGAACTGCAGCGGGATGATCTCCTTGCCTTGGTAGCGGATCGGCTCGATCGAGGTCATGCCCACATTCTGCAGCACGGTGAGGTGCGTGATGTAAGCATCTCCGAACGTCATCCAGAACCGGGCGCGCTCCAGCTCGGGCACGAACTTCGCGAGGCTCTCCAGTTCCTCGTGATACATCAGATAGGCGTTCTTCTTGCCGACCGCTTCGAAGTCGAACTCCGTCTTCACCTGCATCGCCGGCGTCTCAACCCACTCGCCGTTTTCCCAATGGCGGGCGGGCGCGGTGACTTCGCGGATGTTGATCTCGGGATTGAAGTTGGTGGCAAAGTGCTGACCGTGGTCGCCGCCGTTGCAGTCGAGGATGTCGAGCTGGCGGATGGTTTTCAGCTTGTGCTTCTTGAGCCACATCGTGAACACGGATGTCACGCCCGGATCGAAGCCCGAGCCGAGCAGTGCCATCAGGCCCTTCTCCTTGAAGCGGTCGTGGTAGGCCCATTGCCACTTGTATTCGAACTTCGCCTCGTCCTTGGGCTCGTAGTTCGCGGTGTCGAGGTAGTTTACGCCCGCCTCCAGGCACGCGTCCATGATCGGCAGGTCCTGGTACGGCAGCGCGAGGTTGACCACGAGGCTGGGCTGCACCTGGCGGATCAGGTTGACCATCGCCGGCACTTCCTCGGCGTCGATCGAATAAGTCTGCACGACCTGACCGGTGCGCTGCTTGACGCTCGCGGCGATCGCGTCGCACTTCGACTTGGTGCGGCTGGCGAGATGTATGTCGGAGAAAATCTCCGCGTTCATCGCCATCTTGTGAACGCAGACCGAGCTGACCCCGCCCGCACCGATTACCAGAACTGTCGACATGCTGACTCCGAGAACTTTTGCGAAGCGCCATTGGCGCTGAATGCCGAACGCACTAGTCGGAGCGAATGTTTCGCGAAACCCCCACTGACACGGCCCGCCAGCCCACCCGCGAGGGCGTGCTCCGCGCCGCCGAGAAGATCGCGGCGATCCTGTCGCGGACGCCGCTGTTGCCGCTCCAGATCGGTGACGTGCGGCTGTGGGCCAAGGCGGAGAACCTGCAGCCGATCGGCTCGTTCAAGATTCGCGGCGGGTGGCACCGACTGAGTGACATGACGCCCGAGGAACGGGCGCGCGGGGTGGTCGCGGTGTCGAGCGGCAACCACGCGCAAGGGATCGCGTGGGCCGCGCGGAAGCTGGGCATTCGCGCCACCATCGTGATGCCGCACAACGCGCCGCAGGTGAAGCTCGACGCCACCCGCGCGCTCGGCGCCGAAGTGGTGATCTACGAACGACCCCGCGAGGACCGCGATGCCGTTGCCGCGCGGTTGATCGAGGAGCGCGGCGCGGTCCTGGCCCACGCCTTCGGCGATCCGTGGGTGATCGAGGGCCAGGGCAGCGCGGGGATCGAAATCGCTGAACAACTCGGCCGCCAGCCCAGCCGGATTGCTGCACCGGCCGGCGGCGGTGGGCTGGCCGCCGGCCTATCGCTCGCTTGCCCCGACAGCGCCATTATTCCGGTCGAGCCCGAGGGCTGGGACACGGTCGGCCAGTCGGTCGCTGCGGGCGAGATTCGCGCCATCACCGACGGGCCTGTCACCGTGTGCGACGCCTTGCAGCCGCTCGCGACCAAGCAGATCAACCTCGATGTCCTCGCGGGCCGCTCCGAGCCGGGCGTGACCGTTACCGATGCCGAGGTCCGCGACGCCCAGCGTTTCGCCTTTGCCAACCTCAAGCTGGTGGTCGAACCCGGCGGGGCCGCCGCGCTCGCCGCCGCGCTCGCGGGCAAGGTCGCGCTCGATGAGCATACCGTGATCATGCTCACCGGCGGCAACACCGACGCCGAATCCTTCGCGAAAGTCATCACCAGCACCGACTGACGCCGGTTTGACATCCACCCCTCCTCGGCGCAGTTTCTCGCCGGGTCGATTGAGGGGGATAATCGATGCAGGCACAAATGCTCGCGCCCGCCGCCGTGCTGGTGGCGTGGACGCTGGTGATGCTGGCGTGGACCGCAGGCTCTCGCCTGCCCGCGCTCAGCAAGTTGGGCGGGCTCAAGAACGCCAAGCCGGGCGGCCGCGGCCAGGATTTGGAAGGCGTGATCGACGACCGGATCAACTGGAAGTCGCACAACTACTCGCACCTCGTGGAGCAGCCGACGCTGTTCTACGCGGTGTGCCTGATCATCGCGCTGCTGGGCCCCGATCCAACGAGCGTGCTGGTGGCGTGGATCTACGTCGCGCTGCGCATCGTCCACTCGCTGTGGCAGGCGCTGGTCAATGTGGTGTCGATCCGCTTCGTGCTGTTCTCGCTCTACACGATAGCGCTGGTGGTGCTCACCATCCGCGCGCTTTCGCTCACCCTGTTTGCTGACCCGATGGTGATCCAATGATTGGCATGGAAATCCTGAAGCCCGTCGTCGCGCTGCTGGCGTGGACGATGCTGATGTGGATCTGGATGTACGCGACTCGGATTCCCGCGATCAACAAGCTGCCCAAGGACGGCGGTCCCAATGCCGATGTCGGCTGGACCGGCGCCAAGCTCGACGACCTGATCGAGCCGCGCACGCAGTGGAAGGCGCACAATTACAATCACCTGCACGAAGCGCCGACGGTGTTCTACGCGGTGGCGCTGGTGCTGGCGATAGTCGGCCAGGGCGACGGCCTCAACGCAACGATCGCGTGGGTCTACGTCGCGCTACGGGTGCTCCACTCGCTCTGGCAGGCGACCGTCAACAAGGTGATGGTCCGCTTCCTGCTGTTCTCGCTGTCGAGCCTCGCGCTGATCATGTTGATCGTGCACGCGGCGATGACGGTGTTCGACCTGGCCTAGGCCGCGGCTTCGGCCTTCTCGGCGTGGCCGGCCAAGTCGATCGACAGGCCGGCCACGAACCGCTCCGCATCGAGCGCGGCCATGCAGCCGGTGCCGGCGGCGGTGACCGCCTGGCGGTAGGTGTGGTCCATCACGTCGCCGCACGCGAACACGCCCGGGATCGCGGTCTTGGGAGTGCCCGGCTCGACGATCAGGTAGCCGCTGGCGTCGGTTTCGAGCTGGCCCTTGAACAGCTCGGTCGAGGGCGCGTGTCCAATGGCGACGAACGCGCCGTCGCAATGGAAATCGCTGAGCGCCCCGGTCTGCGCATCCTTGAGTACGAGGTGGGTGAGGCCGCCCGCCGCAGGGTCGCCCTCGAACCGCTCGACGACCTGGTTCCACAGCACCTTGATCTTCGGGTGCTTGAACAGGCGGTCCTGCAGGATTTTCTCCGCGCGCAGGTCCCCGCGGCGGTGGATCAGGGTCACGTCGTCGGAGTGGTTGGTGAGGTAGAGCGCTTCCTCGACGGCGGTGTTGCCGCCGCCGATCACAGCGACTTTCTTGCCGCGGTAGAAGAACCCGTCGCAGGTCGCGCAGGCGCTGACGCCCTTGCCGCCCAGATCCATTTCGCCCGGCACGCCGAGCCACTTCGCCTGTGCACCGGTGGCGATCACCAGCGTATCGCCTTCGTACACGTCGCCGCTGTCGCCGTAGGCGCGGAACGGTGAGCCGTTCGCGAGATCGACGCGGACGATCGTGTCCCACATCATCCGCGTGCCGACATGCTCGGCCTGGGCCTGCATCTCCTGCATCAGCCACGGGCCCTGGATCACGTCGCGGAAACCGGGATAGTTCTCGACATCGGTGGTGATCGTCAGCTGCCCGCCGGGCTGCAGCCCCTGCACCACGATCGGCTCCATCATCGCGCGCGCGCCGTAGATCGCCGCCGAGAGCCCCGCGGGGCCCGAGCCGATGATGAGCATGCGCGTCTTATGGGTAGCCATGTATTCCTCCGTCAGAGGCGCGAGATAGGTGCGCGGCGCCCGATAATCGAGTCGGACCGCTCGGCTATCCCCGTCAGACGATGTATTTGGCGCGCAGGCGCTGGCGCAAGGCGTCGTCCACACCGATCACGTAGGCCAACCAGGCATCGAGCGAGCCGCTCTTGGCGCGCACCGTCTCGTGGAACCGCTCGAGATAATCCTCGTGCACTTCGAGATAGGCGCGGATCGAGGCTTCATCCATCTTGCGGCCGATGCTGGCTTCCATCTTCGGCACTGATTGCGCGCGCAGCACAGCCAGCGTCGGCGCGGCGTTGGTGAGGAGGTATTCGGCGCGCTGGTCTTCCTCCGACACGCCGAGGATATGGAACAGCAGCATCGCCGCGATCCCGGTCCGGTCCTTGCCCGCAAAGCAATGAACCAGGCTCGCCCCGTCGCGTTCGGCGAGCGCGTTGAGGTAGCGACCGAACATCGTGTGCATCGCGGGGTTCTCGGGCATGCGGGTGTAGACCGCCAGCATCCGGTCGCGCGCGAAGTCGACGAAAGTCACTTCCGGGCCGATGTCCATGTGCGGCGGGCTGCTGGTGGTCTCGCCCTCGTAGCCGATGACTTCGCCTTCCCACCCCTCGTGCCGCCGACAAGGGTTGGCCTCGCGCTCGGTGATGCCGCGCAGGTCGATCACCGTGCGGATGTCGAGCGCGCGCAGCGCTTCGAGGTCTTCGTCGGTCGCCTTCACGTGATGGCCGGAGCGATAGAGCAGCCCCTTCGGCACCATGCCGCCATCGGCCTGATAGCCACCGTAGTCGCGGAAGTTGTGGACGCCGGTGAGCGGGGGATGGAACGGGCTGGTCATCGGCCCGCCCCTGCCAGCCGCGTTACTGCGAAGCAACCGGCTGCGGGTGATGCGGCACCAAGATCAGCGTCTCCCCCTCGATCCGCACCGACGCGAGCCGCGACAGCAGGTTCATGCCGATCACATTCGTCGGGCCGATGTTGGGCGCGATCACCGCATCGAGGCCGCTCGCCTTCACATTGCCGAACTTGAGCGTGTCGATCGTCGTCAGGTCAGCCGAGACCGTCCCGTTCGCGGTGGAGATGCGCACCGGCACCCCGCCCGCACGCGGCTTGAGCCCGGCGCGGTCGGCCGTCGCGACGGAGACCGCGGTGAGCGTCGCGCCGGTATCGACCAGGAACGGCGCGGTGGTGCCATTGATCGACGCCTTGATCCAGTAATGCCCGTCCGCCGCCATCTTCACCCGCGTCTCGTCCCCGGCGACAGTCTGCTCGGGCAATCCGAACTCCGGAACGGCGACATCCACGCGAGGATTGAAACGCGCCACCTGCAGCACGACGAGCACCAGGATGCCCGCGAGCGCGAGCGTACTGGTTGTCGCGAGGAAGCGTCCGAACACGACGTTCCGGCGTGCAAGGGCGGTGCCGATCATGCTCCCGGCAACCGCGGCTACCGTGATAATCAGCAGGTTCGACTGCGGAACCTCTCCGATGAGGTTGCTGATCCCTTGCCAGATAGCATGCAGGTCCATGACCACCGCTCTAACCCATCGCGCCTTTACCCGCCATGACCGCGATCAGGGCGCGCTGCGCGGCACGGTCGCATCGGCAAGGATCAGCGAAAATCGCTCCGCGCTGTCGAGCCAGCGACGTCGGGGAGTCCATCCGCCCGCGAGCAACAGGGTGTTACTGCTGCGCCGGGAGAACTTGTGGCTGTTTTCGGTGTGAATGGTTTCGCCCGCGGCCATCGTGAACCGGCGTCCGGAGACCTCGAACGCGATCGGCCGGATGGCCTCGAGGTGCATCTCGATCCGCGCGTAGTCGTCGTTCCAGCGGGCGACATGACGGAGGGCATCGACCGGGATAGTGCCGCCAAGCTCGCGATTGATCCGCTCGGCGAGGTTGAGGTTGAACGCGGCGGTTACGCCCTGGGCATCGTCGTAAGCCGCTTTCAGCACCGCCGGGTCCTTGATCAGGTCCATGCCGATGAGGAGCTGACTGCTCTCGCCCAATGTCGCCCGCATCGTGCGCAACAGGTCGACCGCGGTGCGTGCCACCATGTTGCCGATGGTCGAGCCGGGGAAGAAACCGAGCTTGGGCAGCGTGGCGACTTCGGAGGGCAGCTCGACCCGGCGCATGAAGTCGGCCTCGACGGGATAGACCGGCAGGCCCGGGAACTGCGTCGAAAGCGCCTCGGCCGATGCGCGCAGGAAATCGCCCGAGATATCCAGCGGCACATATGCTGCAGGGTCGATGCACCCCAGTAGTAGCGGCGTCTTGACCGAGCTGCCGGAGCCGAATTCCACCACCGCGCGGCGTGTACCGATCAGTTCGCGGAATTCGGCGCAGCGGTCGGTCAGGATCTCGGTCTCGGCGCGGGTCGGGTAGTATTCGGGAAGCTGGGTGATGTCCTCGAACAGCTGCGACCCGGCATCGTCGTAGAACCAGCGCGCGGGGATCGCCTTCTGCGGTTCCGATAGTCCCTGGAGGACGTCGGCGCGAAACTTGGTGTCGACGCCGTCTTCGTCGAGATCGACCAGGCTGAGGCCCTGCTCCGCCGCCATCAGAGGTCCTTCGCCAGACGAAGGCCAGTGAACTGCCAGCGCTGGTGGGGGTAGAAGAAATTGCGGTAGCAGGCGCGGGATTGGCCGCGCACCGTGGCGCAGCTCGCGCCCTTGAGTACGACCTGGCCGCTCATGAACTTGCCGTTGTATTCGCCAACCGCGCCGTCGGCGGCGCGGAAGCGTGGATAGGGGAGATAAGCCGAGCGGGTGAATTGCCAGCAGTCGCCGAACAGCTCGGTGCCGCCGATAGGCAGCGGCGGTGATGCATCGTCGAGTTGATTGCCCGCTTCGGGATCGTGCCCCTGGGCGATCGCTTCCCACTCGAACTCGGTCGGCAACCGCGCTCCGGCCCAGGTCGCGAAGGCATCGACTTCAAAGTAGGAGAGGTGTGACACCGGAGCGTTTGGGTCGCGCGCCTGCCAGCCGGAGTGAGTGAAACTCTCGCCGTCACGCCAATAGAGCGGCGCCGTGATCCCTTCGGATTGGACCCAGGCCCAACCGTCCGACAGCCACAGGCTCGCAGCGCGATAGCCGCCGTCGTCGATGAACGCTTGCCACTCTGCGTTGGTCACCAGCCGCCCGGCCAGCGCAAACGGTTCGAGCAGCACGCGGTGGCGCGGGCCTTCGTTGTCAAAGGCGAAGCCGCCGCCGTCGTGGCCGATCAGCGCGATCCCGCCGGGATGTTCGTACCAAGATTCCTCAGGTTGCTGCGTAGCGCGTGCAGGGGTGGCGTGCCACATCGCCGGCCCGAGGGGATTCTGAAACAGCGCGTGCTTGATGTCGGTCAGCAGCAGTTCCTGATGCTGCTGCTCGTGCGCGATGCCGAGCTCGATCAGTGCGGCGAGCTCGGGCCGGTCGAGGAGCGGCTCCATCGCCTCGCTCACATGACGCCGCCACGCTACGATCTCGTCGAGTGCAGGCCGCGACAGCATCCCGCGCCGGTCGCGCGCAATCCGCTCGCCCTCGCCTTCGTAGTAGGAATTGAACAGGTACGGCCAATCCTCGCGCCACAGCCGGTAGTTCGCCCGGTGGTCGCGCAGCAGGAAGGTCTCCCAGAACCACGTCGTGTGCGCGAGGTGCCACTTGGCCGGGCTGGCGTCGGGCATCGACTGGATCGTCGCATCGGCCTCGCTCAGCGGGGCGACGAGAGCCTCGCTCAGCGCGCGGGTCGCGCGGAAGGCATCCCGCAGGTCGCCGGTCCGCGCCGCTGCGCGCTTGCTGGGCTGGGGCACGAATGTTCTCCCGGTCGCGTCAGTCCACAACGAACATGTCTAACTTAGGTTGCCGGTGAAAGACTAATCGCGCTTGTCTGGCCTGCGAGAACGCCTAGCTCCGGCGCGAAGGAGATCCGCGATGCGCACACGGCAGGCCTATATCGACGCCCCTGGCGGCCCCGAGGCGATCCGCTGGCGCGAGGTGGAGCTGCCTGCGCCGGGGCCGGGCCAGGCGCTGCTGCGGCATGAGGCGATCGGGCTCAATTTCATCGATACCTATCACCGCTCCGGCCTTTACCCGCTTGCGATGCCGGCGACCCTGGGGCTCGAGGCCGCGGGCGTTGTCGAGGCAATCGGCGATGGCGTCGAGGGCGTGGCGGCCGGCGATCGGGTGGCGACGTTCGGCCCCAGCCGGGCCGCCTATGCCGACGCGCAGATTGTATCGGCCGCAGAACTGTTCGCGGTGCCTGCGGACATCGACCTCCGGACCGCGGCCGCAGTGCTGCTCAAGGGTCTGACCACCGAGATGCTGGCCGAGAGGGTCGCTCCTCTCGCCGAGGGCCAGTGGGCCCTGGTCCACGCGGCGGCCGGCGGGGTGGGACAGCTGCTCGTCCAGTGGCTAGTCGCGCGCGGAGTGCGGGTTATCGCCACTGCCGGCAGCGAAGGGAAGTGCGACCTCGCCCGCTCGCTCGGAGCCGAGCATGCGGTCGATGCGGGAGCGACTGACCTAGCCGAGCAAGTCCGCGCGATCACCGAGGGCCGCGGCGTTCGCGCGAGCTACGACGGCGTGGGCAAGGCAACCTGGGAAGCCTCGCTCAAAGCCACCGGACGGCGCGGGATCATCGCCAGCTTCGGCAACGCGAGCGGCCCCGTCACCGGCGTGAACCTGGGGTCGCTAGCGTCAGCCGGATCGCTGTTCGTCTCCCGACCGACCCTGTTCGACTATTACCGCGAACCCGCCGAACGCGCCGAGGGTGCGGCGAAGCTGTGGGACATGCTCGGCAGCGGCAAGGTCAAGGTCGAGATCGGCCAGACCTACCCGCTCGACCAGGCCGAGCAGGCGCACCGCGATCTGGAGGCGCGCAAGACAGTCGGTTCGACGCTGCTTTTGCCTTAGGCGGCCGCGGTCTGCCCCGCGCTCGCCTCTAGGTTCAGCATTTCGGCGAGCAGGAAGGCAAGTTCAATCGATTGTGCGGCATTCAAACGCGGGTCGCAGTGCGTATGATAGCGGTCGCCGAGCGCCTCGTGGCTGATCGCCACCGCGCCGCCGACGCATTCGGTCACGTCCTGCCCGGTCATCTCGATGTGGATGCCGCCCGCATGCGTGCCTTCGGCGCGGTGCACTGCGAAGAAGCCCTTCACCTCGCGCAGAATGCGGTCGAATGGGCGCGTTTTGTAGCCGCTGTTCGACTTGATGACGTTGCCGTGCATCGGGTCGCAGCTCCACACCACCGGGTGTCCCTCGCGCGCGACCGCGCGGACCAGCGGCGGCAGGCCGCTCTCGACCTTGTCGTCGCCGAAGCGGCTGATCAGCGTCATCCGGCCCGGCTCGCGGCCCGGATTGAGCACGTCGAGCAGGCGGATAAGGTCGTCAGGCGCGAGGCTCGGCCCGCACTTCATGCCGAGCGGGTTGCCGATCCCGCGGCAAAATTCGATGTGCGCGCTGCCGGGGAAACGGGTGCGGTCGCCGATCCACACCATGTGGGCGGAGCAGTCGTACCAATCGCCGGTCAGGCTGTCGCGCCGGGTCAGCGCCTGCTCGTAGGGTAGCAGCAGCGCTTCGTGACTGGTGTAGAAGCTGGTCCGCTCAAGCTGCGGCAAGGTCTCGGGATTGACCCCGCACGCTTCCATGAAATCGAGCGATTCCCCAATCCGGTCCGCCACGTCCTTGAACTTGTCCGCCCACGGCGTGCGGCCCATGAAATCGAGCGTCCAGCGGTGCACCTGGCGCAGGTTCGCGTACCCGCCGCCGGCAAACGCGCGCAGCAGGTTGAGGGTGGCCGCCGCCTGCGAATAGGCGCGGACCATGCGCGCCGGATCGTTGGCGCGGCTCTCGGGCGTGAACTCGATCCCGTTGATATTGTCGCCGAGGTAGCTCGGCAGTGTGACCTCGCCTTGCGTCTCGGTCGGCGCGCTGCGGGGCTTGGCGAACTGGCCGGCCATCCGGCCCACCTTCACCACCGGCCGTTTGCTGGCGAAGGTCAGGACGACGGCCATCTGCAGCAGCACGCGGAAGGTGTCGCGGATGTTGTTGGGATGGAACTCGGCGAAGCTTTCGGCGCAGTCGCCGCCCTGCAGCAGGAACCCGCGCCCATCGGCCACCTCCGCGAGATCGGCCTTCAGCGCGCGCGCTTCGCCGGCGAACACCAGCGGCGGATAGTGCGACAATGTCGCCTCCGCATCGGCAAGCGCCGCGCGGTCGAGGTATTCGGGCAGGTGGCGCGCTTCGCACGCCTGCCAGCTATCGGGGGTCCATTCCTGTGCCACTCCCGAGTCCTAGTCGCTTCGCACCTGCAGCGCAAAGCGGGTTAAACTTGGCGCAGCGCAAGCTCGCTTAGCGCGAGGCCCCGGCGGTTGTCGCTGGCACCCGCGTCGCCAGCTGCTGCCCTTGCGGGATCACCGCCAACCGGAACGGCGGCCGCGCGGCAAGGTATTTCGCCGCCAGGGCCTGCATCGCTTGCGGAGTGGTCCGCGTGTAGTCGGTCAGCAGCGAGCGCAGCAGGCTGACCCGCTGCGGATCGGTGCTCGCGCCCTCCAGTTGCCACAGCCAGAAAGTGTTGCCGGTCGAGGCGCGGCTGATCGACTGTTTGAGCGGCTCGGTCACGCGCGCGAGTTCGTCGGCGGTGGGCGGCGTGGTCGCGAGCTCGTGCGCGATCTTCTCGGTCGCCGCGAAGAACGCCGGCACGTCCTCGGGGCGCACCGTCGCGATCGCCGAGATCGAACCGCCGCTGGAGATATCTTCCGGCCAATCGCTCCCGACTTGCGGCGCATAGCTGGCCCCGGTTCGCTCGCGCATCTCGTCGAGCAGGCGGTTGTTGAACAGGTCGGTGAGGATCTGCAGCTGACGCGATTCCGGCAGCCCCGGGACCCCGGCCCCGCTCGGCCAGGCAACCACCGCCGCGGCCTGGTTGGCGTCGCCGCGATGGTAGAGCACCGTCGGCTCGCCCGGTCCGGCCACCGTGACCTGCCGTGCCAAGGCAGCGGCGGGGATCGGCTCGCGCTCGGGCAAGGCACCGAACGACTTGCTCATCGCGTCGAGCGCATCGGCCATCTTGAAGTCGCCGAACACGAGCACTTCGACCGGACCCTGCTTCAACAGCGGTTCCCACACCCGGCGGAAGCCCTCGGGCGTCGCCGCGTCGAGCTGCGCCGGGTCGGCCGTCGCGAAGCGCGGGTCGCGGGCGTAGAGCTGATACTGCAGGTCGCGTTCGAGGACGCCGCTAGGGCTCGCGGCGTAGCTCTCGTAGGCGAGCTTCGCCGCCGCCTTGGCGCGGATGACCGGATTGGCATCCCACCGCGGCATCGCGAGCTTGGCCGCGAACAGGTAGAGCTGGTCGGCGAGGTCAGCGGCGCGGGTCTGCGCCGTCAGGGTGAAAACGCCGTCGTCGATCGCGAAGTCGAAGCCCATCTTGCGGCCGGTGCTGATGCGGTCGAGCTCTTCCTGGCCGAGTTCGCCGACACCCGATCCCACGAGCGCGGCCTCGCCGAGCTTCGCGTAGACCGCATCCTCGGGCCTGAACGCGCGCCAGCCCGATCCAAAGCGCGCCTTGACCGTCACGCGGCCAGGCTCGCCATTATTGGCCCACAACAAGGCGGTGGTACCGTTGGGGAAGACCACCCGTTGGATGTCGAGCACGCCCAGCGGCGCGACCGAAGACGGCTGCTGCGGGGTGCCGATCGCCGGCAGATCTGCGAACGAAATTGACTTGGCGGTGAGGCGTGCGCTGCTGTCCGCGGTGACGGGGGCAAGCAGCGCCGCGCGCAGATCAGCGGCGGTCGCTTCGGACGCATTCGGCGTCACATAAACGGAGCGGATCACCGGCCCCGAAAACAGCGAGCGAGTGTGCTTCAGCACATTGGCAGGGGTGAACTGGTCCTTCATCCCGCGGAACACGGTGAGCACCGTTTCCGGCGCGGCGACGGTCTCGCGGATGTCGACCGCCTGCACCACGTCGTCCGCCAGCTTCGACCCCGCCATGACCGCGCGCTGCTCCACCGAGCTGGCGAACGCCACGTCGAATTCGGCCATCTCGCGGTCGATTTCCTCCTGCGTCGGCGGCTCGGCCAGCGCATCGGCGATCACCGCGCGCACATCGGTCAGCGCCGATTTCCAGTCGTCGGTGAGCGGCGCGAAGGTGACGAAGGTGCCGTCCGAAGTGCGGCTGACATCCTCCTGGTTCACCTGCGCGTAGAGGTACGAAGCACCCGCCCGTGCACGCGCTTCCAGCCGGCGGTTGATGATCGACTGCGCGAGCGAATCCAGCAGCAGACCCTCGTTATAGACGATCGTGTCGTTGACCGGCCGCCACGGACGCATGACTGCGTAGGTCAGGTTGCGCGGCAGGTCGGGCTCGACCAGCACCTGCGTTTCGCCCACCGGGTTCGCCGGGTCGGCGCCCACCGGCGCTTTCGGATCGCCGAAGTCGGGCGCGGGGACGTGCTTGCCGACGCCCTTCCAGTCGCCGAAGTACTTTTCGACGAGCGAAGCCAGCGTGCGCGCGTCTGTGTCGCCTGCGACGACCACGACGGCGTTTTCAGGGCGATACCAGCGCTTGTGGAACGCCTGGACGGACTCGGCGGTCGCCGCGTTGAGCGTTTCCTCGGTGCCGATCGGCAGGCGGTTCGCGAGTCGCTGGCCGGCGAACAGGGTCTTGCGACTTTCCTCCGCCACGCGCTGCGCCGCGGCGCCGCGCTCTCGCTTCTCGGCGAGCACGATCGGGCGGTCTTCCGACAAGCCCTTGGCCGATAGCGTGGGCGCCTCGATCATGCCGGACAGGAGCTTGAACACCTCTTCCAACTTCGCCGGCGTCGCGTCGGGCACGTCGAGCTTGTATACCGTTTGGGTCGGCGAGGTCTCGGCGTTGGTGTCGCTGCCGAAGGTGGCGCCCAGGCGCTGGAAAGTGGGGATCGCGGCGCCATCGGCGAGGTACTTGCTCTCGCGGAAGGTCATGTGCTCGATCAGGTGCGCGAAGCCCTGCTCGGCGTCGGTCTCGTGGATCGAGCCGGCATCAATGCGCACCCGGATCGAGACTTGGCCCGGCGGCACGCCGTTCTTGCGCACCGCATAGCGCAGGCCGTTGGACATTTCGCCGAACAGCCATTCCTTGTCGCGCGGAACGTCGCTGCCCTTGTAGATCCAGGGCGTGACGTTGCCTGTCTGCAGCGACTTGGGCTCGGGCGCGGCGGTCTTGTCCTGCGCCGGGATCGGCGAAGCCAGCAGGATTAGAGGGAGCAGCGGCGCGAGGTGCCGGACGGCACGCGGAAGCAAGGTCATGGGGCGGCTATAGGGGGCCGCCAAGTGAAGGGATAGTGAATGCCCGACAAGAAACCGTGACCGTCCGACCAACTTGTTCTCCTGCCCCCCTCGCCCTACATGCGCGGCATGTTCATCGAGACCGAAACCACCCCCAATCCGGCCGCGCTCAAGTTCCTGCCGGGTCGTCAGGTCATGCCCGCCGGCACTCGCGAATTCACCGATCCGGAAGCCGCCGAGGCGAGCCCGCTGGCGCAGGCGCTGTTCGATACCGGCGAGGTCACGAACGTATTTTTGGGTGGCGACTTCGTATCGGTAACCGCCGCACCGGGCACGGACTGGAGCCAGCTCAAGCCGCAGGTCGTCTCGGTCCTGCTCGACCACTTCGTGTCGGGCGCGCCGCTGTTCGTCGGCGGCGGGGCGAGCGGCATCGCGGTGCCGGCCGAAGAATCACTGACGGTCGAAGAAGACCCGGCCGACGCAGACATCGTGGCGCAGATTCACGAGCTGCTCGAGAGCCGCATTCGTCCCGCGGTCGCCAACGACGGCGGCGACATCGTCTATCGCGGCTACCGCGACGGAATCGTACACCTGCAGATGCAGGGCGCCTGCTCCGGATGCCCTTCCTCGACCGCCACGCTCAAGCACGGGATCGAGGGGCTGCTGAAGCACTACATTCCCGAGGTCACCGAAGTTCGCGCGGCCTGAAGCATGACCAGGCAGTTTCACGAGCCGCTGGGCGACGCGGCGCTCGACCAGATTTTTCGCGAAGCGCGTACCTACAACGGGTGGCTCGACAAGCCCGTCAGCGACGAGCAGCTCCGCGCGATCTGGGACCTGCTGAAATTCGGCCCGACCTCCGCCAACATGCTTCCGGCCCGGATCGTGTGGGTGAAGTCCGCCGAAGCGAAGGAGAAGCTGGCTAGCCTCGCCGGCGGAACCAACCCCGACAAGATCCGGCAAGCGCCGGTGACCGCGATCATCGGCTACGATATCGATTTCCATGAGCAATTGCCGTGGCTGTTCCCGCACACCGACGCCAAGAGCTGGTTCGAGGGCAATGAGCCGCTGCGCACCGAAGGCGCGTTCCGCAATTCGTCGCTGCAAGGCGCCTATTTCATCATCGCCTGCCGGGCGCTCGGGTTCGATACCGGTCCGATGTCGGGGTTCAACAACGCGGGCGTCGATGCCGAGTTCTTCGCAGATCAACCGCGCGTGCGCTCAAACTTCATCTGCTCGGTCGGCTATGGCGATCCCGCCTCGATCTTCGAGCGGAGCCCGCGTCCCGATTTCGACAAGTTCAACCGCATTATTTGACCCGGCGGCGCGCTCCGTGCATCGGCGCGGACGATGCGGACCCTGGCGATCGAATGCGCGACCGAGGCCTGTTCGGTCGCGCTGTTTGACGGCGAGACCGTCATCGATGCCGCGCACAAGGTGCTCGGGCGCGGTCATGCCGAGAAGCTCGTGCCGATGATTGCGGCCCTGCCCGCTCGCGGCCGAGCGCAGCGCATCCTGGTTTCGCTCGGGCCCGGCAGTTTCACCGGCGTTCGCATCGGCGTCGCCACCGCTAAGGCGCTGGGGTTCGCTTGGAGCGCCGAAGTGCTCGGCTATCCCACGCTGTCGCTCGTCGCGGCGATGGCGCGCGCCGATTTCGACTGGCCCGCGGTAACGGTGTGCATGACCGGAGGCCACGGCGAATGGTTCGTGCAGCACTTCGCTGGCGATAGCGCTGCGGGTCCGGCAGTTTCGTTGTCGCCGTACGCGGCGGTCGCTCAAGATCGCGGACTGCCGCTTGCCGGCTCCCAAGCTCCGGAATTCACGGCGCTCATCGGGAACCGCGACGGGCACTTCCTGCTGCCCGACGCCTCTCGCGCCAATCTCCTGCCACCGGACACCCTGACGCCAGCGGTGGCGCCAATCTACGGGCGCGGTCCCGACGCGCGGTTGCCGGGATGAGCGACGACCTCGACCGGATCATGGCGGTGATGGACGCCGCGTTCGACCCGGCCTGGGGCGAGGCCTGGAACCGTCGGCAAGTGAGCGACTCGCTTGCCTTTCCGCACACCCATTTCCGTCTGCTCGCCGCGGATGGGCAGCCACCAGATATCGGAGCTCCGGCGGCCGGCTTTACCCTCGTCCGTGCGGCCCCCGGTGAGGAGGAACTGCTGCTGATCGGCGTCGCCCCCGAAAGCCGGAATCGCGGCATCGGACGGCGCCTGCTCGAACAAGTCCTCGACGACGCCCGCGAGCGCGGAGCCGAGCGCGTGTTCCTCGAAATGCGCTACAATAATCCCGCCGCGCCGCTTTATCGTTCGATTGGTTTCGAACCTATCGGCCGACGGCGCGATTATTATGGACTGCCCGACGGCACCAAAATCGATGCGATTACATTTGCCTGCGCATTGTGACCCGTAACTGCACGGGATAGAAAAGAGCGCAGTATAGCTCGATACTCCCCTTGTATTCCCAACGGAATTCCTCCACGCAACAACTGCGGAAGGTATGAGTGGGTCGCCCGCACAAAAGTATCGATCGCAAGAGGCTTTTTACAAATGGAAACCATCGAAACCGACATGTCGGAGATGCTGATAACGCTCACATCCGACATCGTCGCCGCCCACGTTAGCAACAACACGCTCTCGGTAGACGAAGTGCCGACCCTGATCTCGACCGTGTACGGCGCGCTCGCCGGGCTCGGTGGTTCGGCACCGGTCGAAGAGGCGCGTCCCGAACCGGCGGTTTCCGTCCGCGCTTCGGTCAAGCGCGACCATCTGGTCTGCCTGGAAGACGGCAAGAAGATGAAGATGCTCAAGCGTCACTTGATGACCGAGCATGGCATGACGCCGGACGATTATCGCCAGCGCTGGGGTCTTGCCGCGGACTACCCGATGGTCGCGCCCGATTACGCCGAGACCCGGCGCGATCTGGCGGTGAAGATCGGCCTCGGCCGCAAGCCCGGTCAGAAGCGCGGCCGCAAGAAAAAGGCCTAACGCCAGGCCAAGCGCAGGCTTGAGAACAATGTCCCGGGGCGATAGGCTCCGGGACATTGTCCTTGCCGGAAGCACCGTTGCACCAACCTATCGATCTCGAACAGCTATGCGCCGAGCGCGGCCTGCGTATCACCGAACAGCGGCGCGTGATCGCGCGCGTGCTGTCGGAGAGCGACGATCATCCTGACGTCGAGCAGCTCCACCGCCGCGCCGCCGATATCGATCCCAAGATCTCGATCGCGACGGTTTATCGCACGGTGCGCCTGTTCGAAGAGGCAGGGATCCTCGACCGCCATGATTTCGGCGACGGGCGCGCACGCTACGAAGCGGCGCCGGAAGCGCATCACGATCACTTGATCGACGTCGAAACCGGCAAGGTCATCGAATTCGTCGATCCCGAGCTCGAAGCGCTGCAGCGCCAGATCGCCGCCAAGCTCGGCTACCGCCTCGTCGATCACCGGATGGAGCTCTACGGGGTCCGGCTCGACCGCGAGGAGTGATGGCGCACGCGCTGCCCGTCCCGCGCATTCGTCCGCTCGGCTGGGGGCTAATCGTTTTTCGCCTGCTTTTGATGATCCTGCTGCTGGTGGTGTGCACGCCGCTGCACCTGATCTGGCGCACGCTCCGGCTCGGCCGCTGGTGGCCGCGGGTGTTCCTCTCCGGCATCGGCATGATCGCGGGGCTTCACCTGCGAGTCGATGGGCGCCCGGAAAGGGGCGCGCTGCTGCTGGCCAACCACGTAAGTTGGCTCGACATCCCCGCGTTGGCCCACGCCACCGGCAGCGCATTCGTGGCGCACGACGGGCTGGCGGCCTTCCCGTTCCTCAAGTGGCTGTGCGAGATGAACGACACGGTGTTCATCGCCCGCCACGACCGCGCGAGCATTACCCAGCAGGTGCAGCAGGTGCGCGCGGCGATGGCCGAGCGCGGCGCGTTGACCTTGTTTCCCGAGGGCACGACCAGCGACGGGACTGGGTTGCTGCCGTTCAAATCCTCGCTGCTTTCGGCGCTCGATCCGCTGCCGCCCGGCGCTGTGGTCCAGCCGGTGCTGCTGGCCTACGAAGATGCCGCCCGGATCGCGTGGGTGGGCGAGGAGCATGGCCTCGACAACTTCAAGCGAATCCTCGCGCGGCTGCGTCCGGTGCGGCTCACGCTGATCTTCCTGTCGCCGCTGGCAGACGGTGCGCTGGCGGACCGCAAGGCGATCTCCGCCGCTGCCCGCATGCAGATCCTCGCGGCGATGGGCGCCTAGCCTCGCGCGGCGTTTTCGGATACCGGCGCGGCCCATGCCTCCCGTGACGCCACCCAAGACCTTTCGGGTCAAAAGCTTCGGCTGCCAGATGAACGCCTACGACGGCGAGCGGATGGCCGATCTGCTCAGCGCCCAAGGTATTGCGCCCGCGCCCGAGGGTGAGAATGCCGAGCTAGTCGTCCTCAATACCTGCCACATCCGCGAGAAGGCCGCGGAGAAGGTTTACTCTGACATCGGCCGCTTGGTGAAGGCCGGTGATGAGGCCGGACGCCGGCCGCTGATCGCCGTCGCCGGTTGTGTCGCGCAGGCCGAGGGCGAAGAGATCATGAGCCGGGCACCGGCGGTGAGCATGGTCGTCGGCCCGCAAGCCTATCACCGCTTGCCGGCGATGCTCGAGCAGGCGCTGCGCGGAGAGCGGGCAAGCGACACCGACATGCCGCCCATCGCGAAGTTCGATGCCCTGCCCGCCCGCCGCCGCAGCGGCCCGAGCGCCTTCCTGACGGTGCAGGAAGGGTGCGACAAGTTCTGCACCTATTGCGTGGTGCCCTATACACGCGGTGCGGAAATTTCCCGCCCGTTCAAGGACCTGGTGACCGAAGCGGAGAAACTGGTCGAGGCCGGCGCGTGCGAGATCACGCTGCTCGGACAGAACGTCAATGCATGGTCGGGCGAGGATCAAGCCGGCCGCGCGATTGGTCTCGACGGACTCATAAGAGCGATCGCCAAGCTACCGGATTTGCAGCGAATTCGCTACATGACCAGTCATCCGACCGATGTCACCGACGGCCTCATCGCCGCGCACGGCGAGATCGACAAGTTAATGCCGTTCCTGCACCTCCCGGTGCAGAGCGGATCGGACCGCGTCCTCAAGGCGATGAACCGGAGCCACACCGCCGACAGCTACCTCAAGCTGATCGAGCGGTTCCGTGCCGCTCGCCCCGGCATCGCGGTGTCGGGCGATTTCATCGTCGGTTTTCCCGGCGAGACCGAGGCGGAGTTCGAGGAGACGCTGCAGCTGGTCGATACGGTCGGTTATGCGCAGGCGTTCAGCTTCAACTACTCGCCCCGCCCCGGCACGCCGGCGGCGTCGATGGACAATCACCTCAGCGCACAAGTGATGCAACCTCGCCTCCAGCGCCTGCAGGCCGCGATCAATCGCGACCAGCTCGCGTTCAACCAGGCGAGCGTCGGCAAGACCGTTCCGGTGCTGATCGAACGACGCGGCAAGCTGCCGGGCCAATGGCTCGGCAAATCGCCGTGGCTGCAATCGGTCTGGTTCGACGGCGATCACGCGATCGGCGATATGGTCGAGGTCGAACTGATCGAAGCCGGCCCCAATTCGCTCGAGGGCCGGAAAAAGATGGCCGTCGCCGCTTGATCGGCTGGCGGCCTCTGGTTGCCGGGACATTTTGTCTCTGGGCCGCGCCTTCCTTGGCAGACGTGCCCTTCACTACCGACGACCCGGGGCTGATCGAGCCGGGCCACCTCGAGATCGCAGTGACCTTTGACGCGATCACGCAGCGGGGCGGCGACCATGTACTGGCGGGAGCAAGCGCAGACTTTGGTGTGACCGATCGGCTGCAGCTCGGCTTCGCCGCGCCGGTTGCCGCCTTGTCGCGAGGCGCGGATCGATTCGCTGTCGACGAACTGGCCGCCCACGCCAAGATTGCGCTCGTGCCCCAGCAGGGCAAACGCCTCGGACTGGTGTTCGAACCCTCGATCGTCGTGCCGTTCAACGATCGCATGCGCACCAAAGCGGGCCTTGCCCTGCCGTTGTTTGCGGGAGTGACCCGGGGCGAGTGGTCGATCTACGGCGGCGGTGGCATCATGTTGGCCTCGCCGAAAGACGGCGGCGACTACGGCTTCGGCGGGCTCGTCGTAAGCCGCGCGCTTGGCGACCGTTGGTCCGTGGGCGGAGAGGTGAACGGCCGCAGCGGCGACGCCTTTGGCCCCTCGATGATCGAGGCCGGTCCGGGTGTCGCCTTCGCGATCGATGACCGCTTCACCCTCGCCGCCGCGCACTACCGCACCATCGTCCACCCGGCGGCGCACGGCGATGCGCGGACGTTGGTGACGCTGCGCTACGCCCGCTAAGCACGGATCTTTTTGCACCGACTTCGCGTTTCCCCAGCTTGCCACCGAGCGCTCATCGCCTAGATTCGCCGCTTGGACCCGAAAGGAGCGCATGGCCCGCAAACCTGCCCGCGCCGATGGCGCAATTCCGATGCCGGCGGTGGCCAGCCGCCGCGCGCGGAGCGAGATCACTTTCCAGGACCAGCGCCTGCTCGGGCCGCTCTTCGGACAGTTCGACGCCAACCTGGTGCAGGTTGAGAATCGGCTCGACGTGTTCATCTCCGCCCGCGGCGACCGGGTGCAGATCGAGGGCAGCGAGGACGCCGTCGCCCGCGCCCGCGACACCTTGCAGGCGATGTACGACCGGCTTGCAGCGGGACAGGAACTGGAAGCCGGCGCGATCGAGGGCATGATCGCGATGTCGGTCGAGCCGACGCTCGAAGGCATCGTCCGCGGCGGCGGCGACAATCCCGGCGTGATGATCCGCACCCGGCGCAAGACGATCGTCCCGCGCAGCGCGGGGCAGATCCCCTACATGCACCAGCTGGCGTCGGCGGACATCATCTTCGCGCTCGGCCCGGCGGGCACCGGCAAGACCTATCTCGCGGTGGCGCAGGCGGTCAGCCAGCTCATCACCGGCAGTGTCCAGCGCCTCATCCTCAGCCGCCCGGCGGTCGAGGCGGGCGAGAAGCTCGGCTTCCTTCCCGGCGACATGAAGGAGAAGGTCGATCCCTATCTTCGCCCGCTCTACGATGCGCTCTACGATTGCCTGCCGCCCGAACAGGTCGAGCGGCACATCGCCAGTGGGGTGATCGAGGTCGCGCCGATCGCCTTCATGCGCGGGCGGACGCTGGCCGATGCCTTCGTCATCCTCGACGAGGCGCAGAACACCACGCGGGAACAGATGAAGATGTTCCTCACCCGCTTCGGCGAGAACAGCCGCATGGTCGTGTGCGGCGACCCGCGGCAGGTCGACATTCCCGGCGGCGACCGCATGAGCGGCCTCGCCGACGCGGTCGACAAGCTCGAGGGGCTGGAGGGCATCGCGGTCAGCCGCTTCAAAGCCTCCGATGTGGTCCGCCACCCGATCGTCGGACGGATCGTCGAGGCCTATGAGGGGCCGGACGCCTGATGATGGCGCTCGATATCGAGATCGACGGCTGGCCGAGCACCACCGATTGGCCGGATCTGGCCGAGCGGGCGCTCGAAGCCGTGCTGCAGATCGCGCCCGAGCTCGACAACCAGCGGCTCACCGCCGATGTCCTGTTCACGGTCGACGAGGAAGTGCAGGCGCTCAACCGCGAGTGGCGGATGAAGGACGCTGCCACCAACGTGCTGTCGTTTCCGATGATCACCCGACCCGAGCTGCTGGCGATGAGCAAGGACGGCGGCCCCGAGATGCTGGGCGACATCGCGCTCGCCTATGAAACGTGCTGCCGGGAAGCGGAGGACAAGCGCATCGGTCTCGAAAACCACGCCGCGCACCTGCTCGTCCATGGCCTGCTCCACCTTGCCGGTCACGACCACCAGGCCGATGGCGAAGCGGAGACGATGGAGGCGCTGGAGGTCAAGGCGCTTGCGCTGATGGGCATCGCCGACCCATACGCGCACTGAACCAACAGGGAATTCAAGCAGGGCCATGCCCGACAGTGACACTCAAACCGGAGAGGCGGACAGTAACCGCAGCCTCTGGCTCGCAATCCGCCGCTTCTTCGATACCGACGGCGAGCGTTCGCTGCGCGAGCAGCTCGAAGACGCGATCGATGAACACTCCGCCTCCCGCAGCGAGGAAGACGACGCGGCGCCGGCCAACGGCGACCTGTCTTCGGTCGAGCTGCAGATGGTCAAGAACCTGCTCCACTTCAGTGAGCACGATGCCGACGACGTCGCGATTCCGCGCGGCGAGATCGTCGCGCTCAATGCCGCCGCGAGCTGGGATGAGGTGGTCGCCGCCTTCGCCGAGCACGGCCATTCGCGCCTGCTGGTCTATCGCGAGACGCTCGATGAAGTGATCGGCATGATGCACATCAAGGATGTGTTCCCGATCATCGCCACCGGCGCCCAGCCGCCGGCCGACTGGACCGCGCTGATGCGCCAGCCGCTGTTCGTGCCGCAGGCCCGCAACGCGCTCGACGTGCTCGCCGATATGCGCCAGCAGCGCGTCCACATCGCGGTGGTGCTCGACGAATACTCGGGCACCGACGGCCTCATCACGATCGAGGACCTGGTCGAGGAGATCGTCGGCGAGATCGAGGACGAGCACGACGACGCGGCGGAGGAGTGGATCATCCCGCTCGGCGACGGGATGTGGGAAGCCGACGCCCGCGCCGAGCTCGACGATGTGGCCGAGAAGATCGACCCGCGCCTCGCCGAAGTGGAGGAAGCGGTCGATACCCTCGGCGGCCTCGCCTTCATCCTCGCCGAATCGATGCCGCCCATCGGCACGGTGGTGACGCACCCGAGCGGCTGGCGGATGGAAGTGACCGACGCCGACGATACCCACGTCAAGCGCCTGCGCCTGCACCCGCCCGAAGCGGCGAACGAAGCCGAGGAATAGCGGGCAAGCTGTTCGCAACCGCGAAAAGCGGCTCGACAACCCGCCCCGCCCCCCGCATCGTCGCCTCCATCATGAGCCGCCGCCTGCCACCCCTGCGCGCCCTCGAGGCTTTCCTGCGTGTTGTGCGGCTCGGCTCCGCGCGCGCGGCGGCCGCCGAGCTGGGGCTCAGTCCTTCGGCGTTGTCGCGGCGGATCCTGACGCTCGAAGAGTTCGTCGGCCGCAAGTTGTTCACCCGCGCGCACCAGACGATGCAGCTGACCGACGAAGGGCGTTCGTTCTACGACGCGGTCGCGCCACATATCGAGGCGCTAGCGGGCGCGGTCGAGGCGCAGTCCGACAATCTTGGCGTCATGCGCCTGCACTTGGGCGTGCTGCCTCTGTTCGGCGGTCAGCGGCTGTTCCCGCGCCTGCCCGAGCTGCGCAAGCTCCACCCGCGCCTGCACATCGACATCGACACCGGCCCGCACTTGCTCGACCGGGTGGGCGATACGTTGGACGCGGCGATCGTGCTGATGGTTGATCCCGACCCATCGTTTCACTCGGTGCGGCTCGATCACAACAGCGTGTTCGCGATCGCCTCGCGCGAGTTGGCGGCGGAGCTTGGCGACACGCCCGATCCGGCCAAGCTCTCGAAGCAGACGTTTCTGGTGCACAACGAACTGCCCGACAGCTTCATCGCCTGGCGCGAGGCGCTCGGCCTCAAGGCGTTCGAGCCGGCGGCGGTCGACCACTACGATTCAGGGCAGTTGATCCTCGAAGCCGCCGCGCAGGGCCTCGGTATCGCGATCATGCACGACGATCATTACAAGCGCGCCGGGGACAAGCGGCTCACCAGCCTGTTCGATATCGACGTGCCCAGCCCCTATTCGTACTGGTTCGTCTGCCGCCCCCGCGCGCTCGACCAGCGCCCGGTGCGCCTGTTCCACGACTGGCTGGTGGGCGCGGGGCTCTAGCGCGCTTCCGCCGCTTCCGGCGGCGGGTCGAGCGCCTGCGCCGGAGTACCAAGCACCGTTTCCCTCAGGAGGAGCGAGCGCCGCAGCAGCGGCATGTCGTGCTCGAGGAACGCCTGCGGCGACATCCCGAGGAAGTACTGCGCGTCGCGGATGAAGTGCGAGTAGTCGGTGTAGCTCGGATCGATCGCGGTCCCCCACGCACGGGGCGGCGCTGCGCGGATCGCGTGCAGCGAGCGTAGGAACCGGGCGCGGCGCAGCAGGACTTTGGGTGAGAAGCCGAACACGCGGTCGGACAGGCGCTGCAATGTGCGCACGCCGAGTGCGGTGCGCTCGGTCAGTTCGGCCACCGTGGTGATCGCGGGATCGACCAGCGCGGCCTCGATTGACGCGACCGTCTGCTCATCTTCATCGCGCGGGGATAGGCTTTCGCGCAGCACGTCGGTGAAGGCGCTGGCAACGTCTTCATCGGAGCCTAGCGCGCTGAACCGCTCGGTGAGTCGATCGATCGCGTCCGGGTGCACAAATGGCGGGCTGCCGATCCGGTCGGCCCAGTCCTTCGCGGTATCGCGGAACAGTCGGCGCCAGCCGCGCGGCCTGATGCCGACGCCGACGAGGTAGCCCGGTCCGGACTCGGACCAGATGATCTCGCTGTTGGGACCGAACAACGCCACTTGCGGCGGGACCAGCCAGTCCCCCGAGGCGAACCGCACGCGCCAGCCCGCCCCGCCCTGGATCGAAATCCGCAAGCTGGGGCCGGCCGGCTCGAAGGCGCCGCGATGCGGCTCGCCCCCGGTCTCGCCGACGACGTAGAGGCTGTAACCGCTGACATAAGGCTGGAGGTCCTCTGGAACCGTCCACATCACCAGCCGCTCGTCGCGCGGCAGTCCGCAGGGCCAGTCGACAGGTGAGGTTGCGGTCATTTGCCGGACGTGTCCGGCGAAGTGGCCAGCGCCTGGGCCGGCGCCCCCAACACTTGCCGCCGCAACGCCAGCGATTGCTTGAGCAGCGGCGTATCGAGCTTGAGGAAAGCCTGCGGGCTCATGCCGAGGAAGTGCTGCGCATCGCGCACGAAGTGCGAGTAGTCTGTGTAGTGCGGATCGATCGCGGTGGCGCGCGCCGCCACCGGCGCCTCGGCCACCGCGTGGAGCGAGCGGAGGAATCGTGCGCGCCGCATCAACCGCTTCGGAGTGAAGCCGAACGCGCGCAGGCTCAGCCTCTCGAGCGAGCGCGCCGAGATGCCGATGCGGCGGGCCAGCTCGGCGACCGTGTGCGCCTCGGGATCGAGCAGCGCGGCCTCGACCTTGCTGATGACCGCCTCGCTATCGTCAACCGGCACCGGATGCGTCTGCAGGAAGCGGTCGAATAGCGCGGGGATCGCGGCATCGTCGTCGATGCGCGCGACCTCCTGCCGCAGCGCTTCGACGTCGAAGGTGAACACGCCCCCAGGATCGCCCACCCGGTCGGCCCATTCGGACGCCATTGGGCGCGCCCAGTGTGCCCATCCCCGGGGGCGCAAGCCGATACCGATGGTGATGCCCGGCCCCGACTCCGACCACGTCACCCGGCAGCTCGGCCCGAACACCGAAGTGGCCCCGACCGGTTGCCACGGGTCGCCAAGCTGGCGGACGCACCAGTTCCCGGCGCCGAAGGTGAAGCGCAAGCTCGGCCAGGCGGGCTGGAACACGTCGCGCTGGCGTGCCCCCGGCCCGGGATCGATCGCGTAGAGGTGGTAGCCGCTCACCAACGGGGCGAGCGCCGGCGCCGGCCGCCAGTATCGCATGCGCGGGTCCGGCGGCAGCGCCAACGCTGCGGAATTGGACGGTGCCCCCGTTGATGTCATGCGCGACCCGTAGCGATCTAGCCGACGGTGGCTTTGACGATCTTGCCCGGATTGCGCGGCGGCTCGCCCTTGGGCAGCGCATCGACGTGCTCCATGCCGCTCTCCACGTTGCCCCAGACGGTGTACTGCCGGTCGAGGAAGCGCGCATCGTCGAAGCAGATGAAGAACTGGCTGTTGGCGCTGTTGGGATCGTTGGTCCGCGCCATCGAGCAGGTGCCGCGCACGTGCGGCTCGGCGTTGAATTCCTGTTTGAGGTCGGGCTTGCTCGACCCGCTCATGCCGGTGCCGGTGGGGTCGCCGCCCTGGGCCATGAAGCCCGGGATCACGCGGTGGAACACCACGCCGTCGTAGAACCCTTCGTTGGCGAGCTCGGTGATCCGCTCGACGTGGCCGGGCGCGAGATCGGGCCGCAGGCGAATGACGACGTCGCCGCCCTCCCCGTTGCCGGTGTCGAGGGTGAAGGTGAGCGTTTCGGCGGCCATCGGGTATCTCCTGTCTAAACGTGGCGCCGCTATACCCGCCACGGACGCGTTGTCACCTTGCGTTTCGTGCCCTCCCGCCTAGAGCGGCGGAGGATGGCGGACGAGCAGATCACGGCTGAGGAACTGCGCCCGGTCGAGGACACCGGCCGCCCCGACGACCGCACCGACGACGAACGCCACGACGAGGAAAACCGCCTCAAGCCCGCCTACGTGCGCAGCGTCACCGAGGCGCTGGAAGTAGGCGACAAGGGCCGCGTCTACGACCTCGTCGAGCCGCTCCACCCGGCCGACGTCGCCGACCTCATCGAGCTGATCCCCGCCGACGACCGGCTCCTGCTCGCCGCGGCGATCACCGATCTCCTGAGCGGCGACGTGATCGCCGAGCTCAACGATCACGTCCGCGAGGACATGATCGACGCGCTCGGGCCCGAAGCGGTCGCCGAGATCGCCGAGCAGCTCGACACTGACGATGCGGTCCAGCTGATCGAGGACATGGAGCCGGCCGACCAGGCCGCGGTGCTCGCCGAGATGGAGCCGGAAGACCGCGCCGCGATCGAGAGCGCGCTGGCCTATCCGGAAGAAACCGCCGGCCGCCTGATGAGCCGCGAGTTCGTCGCGGTGCCCGAGCATCTCACCGTCGGCGACCTCATCGACTACCTGCGCGACGCGAATGCGGGCCAGCTTCCCACCGAGTTCTGGGAAGTGTTCGTGGTCGATCCGGCGCATAAGCCGGTCGGCACCTGCCTCCTGAGCTGGGTCCTGCGCACCCCGCGCAACGTCGCGCTGGGCGACGTGATGAAGCGCGACCAGACCCTCATCCCGGTCACGATGGATCAGGAAGAGGTCGGCAACATGTTCCAGAAATACGCCCTGATCTCGGCCGCGGTGGTGGACGAGAACGGGCGCCTGGTCGGCCAGATGACGGTCGACGACGTGGTCCACATCATCTCCGAGGAGGCGGGCGAGGACGTGCTGCTGCTGTCCGGCGCGGGCGACGGCGACATCAACGAGCCGATCCGCGAGGCGTATTTCTCGCGCGTGCGCTGGCTCATTTCCAATCTCGGCACGGCGGTGGTCGCGAGCACGATCATCTCATTGTTCGGCGCAGCGATCGAGCAACTCGTGGCGCTCGCGGTGCTGATGCCGATCGTCGCCAGCATTGGCGGTAACGCGGGCACCCAGACGATGGCGGTCACCGTGCGCGCGATCGCCACCAATCAGCTTACCGAGGCGAACACGCGGCGCATACTCTGGCGCGAGGTCCGCGTTGCGCTGATGAACGGGTCGACTATCGCGATCCTCCTCGGCCTTGCGACCGGGCTGATCTTTACCCCCTCGCTCGGCGCGGTCATCGCGGCGGCGGTGATGATCAACATCCTTATCGCGGGGTTGGCCGGCGTGCTCGTGCCCGTCGGCTTCGACCGCCTGGAGCAGGACCCGGCGGTGGCAAGCAGCGTTTTCGTGACGATGATCACCGACTCGATGGGCTTCCTCGCGTTCCTCGGCCTGGCGGTTTGGAGCGGGCTGGTCGGATAGCGCGATGCCGCTGCACATGACCAAGATCGCCTACACCTCGAAGACATTCGAGGTGCTGCGGCAGTGGGTCGAGGCCGGCCCCGAGGCGCTGATGCGCACCCGCTATCTGCCCAAGCGGCATGCGGAGATGATCGGCGGCTCGCTCTACTGGATCATGGACCACACGATCATCGCCCGGTGCGAAATCCTGGGCTTCGAGCAGCGGCCCGACGGGCACTGGACCATTCGACTGGAAGGAAAGCTGATTCCGGTCGAGCCGCGCCACAAGCGCGCACACCAGGGCTGGCGCTACCTCGAAGACAAGAACGCGCCACGCGACCTCGCCGAGGGGGAGCAGGCGGGCGACGCGATTCCCGGGCGGTTGCACGGCCGGCTGACCAAGCTGGGCCTTATCTGAGCGTGGCATAACCACGGTTGCGAGCCGCCGACGCGGACGCCACAATCGCGGCGATGGACCTGTTCGCCTCCTTCGACCTGCCGCACGCGCTGGCGGGGCTGCTCGTAGGGGTCGCGGTCGGGCTGACCGGGGTCGGCGGCGGGTCGCTGATGACCCCGCTGCTGGTGCTGATCTTCCATACCAAGGTGCAGACCGCGGTCGGTACCGACCTGCTGTTCGCGGCCATCACCAAGATCGTAGGCACCGGGGTCCACCACGGGCACCAGACGGTCGACTGGATGATCGTGCGCCGCCTCGCGACCGGCAGCATGCCGGCAGCGATCCTGACCCTTATCGCGCTCAACACCGTCCTGCACATCGGCAACAAGACCGAGCATGCGATCCTGATCGCGCTGGGCGTGTTGTTGGTGCTCACCTCGGTGAGCCTGCTGTTTCAGCGGCGCCTGCTCGCCTACGGCGCAACGCATACGATCGTCCATTCGGAGCAGACCTTCTGGCCGACGGTGGCACTCGGCGCCGTCCTCGGAGTGCTGGTGACCATCACCTCGGTCGGCGCCGGCGCGATCGGCGCGACCCTCCTGCTGCTGATCTACCGCCGGGTGCCGGTGGCGCGGATCGTCGGGACCGATATCGCTCACGCGGTGCCGCTGGCGTTGCTGGCGGGTGCGGGGCACTGGTTCATCGGCAACGTGGACCTTGGGCTGCTGGTCAACCTGCTGGCGGGGTCGATCCCGGGCGTGATCATCGGCAGCCTGCTGTCGTCACGCTCGCCCGAGCGGTTAGTGCAGTACGCGCTGGCGGCGATCTTAATGGTCTCGGGCGTTCGCCTCCTGATGCAGTGAGGAACGCTTAGCGCGCACGGTCCGTTGGTCTTTCAAGGAGACAGACGATGCCCGAACGCGACCCCCACGCCGACAACGACCTGATCGACTCGATGCAAGAGAACGCCGGGGGCTCGACCCAGCAGAACGACCGCTCGGGCGGCGATCTTGCGCGCGATGTCGGCACCCGCGCCGAACAGCGCACCGCCGAGGATCACCTGGAGGGCGACGAAGTCGACCGGGTCAAGGGTTCCGACGACCCGGCGCGCGACGAGCTGAAGGGCGACAAGACGATTGCCGCGATGCCGACCACCGGCGGCGACAGCTAGGCGCGCCGCGCGACCACCTTGCGGATCACATTGGCGTAAGTCTCCGGCTCCTGCGCGCCTGGCACGAGGAACTGGCCGTCGAACACCATCGCGGGGACGCCCGAGATATTGTGCTCCCACGCCTGGCGTTCCTCGGCGCGGATCGCTTCGCCCAATGCGGGATCGTCGAGCGCCGTCTCCGCCGCCGCACGATCCAAGCCGGCTTCCACCACGATATCCAGCAAGACGGATCTCTCGCTGATCCGGCGGCGCTGCTGGAAGTGCGCCGCAAACAGCGCCAGCTTGAGCCGCGTCTGCGCCTCTGCCCCCTCGGTCGCGAGCGCCCAGCGCAGCAGCTTGTGTGCATCGAAGGTGTTCCACAGCATCGACGGCGGCGGCGCGCCCTCGCCGGTGTAGTCGAACGGAAAGCCAACCGCCCGCGCGCGTTCGCTCATCATCGTGCGGCCTGCCTCCGCCTGTTCAAGCGTGCGGCCATATTTGCGCGCGATGTGCGCGACGCTTTCCTCGCCTTCGGGCGGCATGTCGGGGTTGAGCTCGAACGGCAGCCAGCGGATCTGTGCTTCGACCTCACCGCCGAGTTCGCTCAGCGCAGCGGTGAGGTTCTGATAACCGATCACGCACCAGGGGCACATGACATCGGACCAAATGTCGATCGTCAGCGGTGCGGTCATCGGTCGAGCCACCAGTTCACGAGGTGCGACGCGATAGCATAAGAGCGCGGGAAGATCAGGTCCCCGTTCCCCTCCGCCCCCGCCGCGCGAGCAGCCTCCAGCTCGGCCCGGGTGAACCAGCGCGCTTCTTCGAGTTCGGTGGTGTCGATGGTGATCGCGTCATCCTCCGCAACCGAGTGACAACCGATCATCAACTGGCTGGGAAAGGGCCACGGCTGGCTGGCGATGTACTGCACGTCGCGCACGCGCACTCCGGCCTCCTCGAACACTTCGCGCGCGACCGCTTCCTCGATCGTCTCGCCCGGCTCGACGAAGCCGGCGAGCGCGGAGAAAATGCGCGGCGGAAAGCGCGGCTGGCGGCCGAGCAGCAGGCGGTCGCCGTGCTCGACCAGCATGATGGTGACCGGATCGGTACGCGGGAAATGCTGCGCGCCGCACTGGATGCAATCGCGCTGCCAGCCGCCCTTGGCGAGCCTGGTGCCCGATCCGCACCGCGCGCAAAAGCGATGCCGCGCGTGCCAATCGACCAGGCTGCGCGCCCCGCCGTATAATGCGAGGTCGCTCGGCGAGAGCACCTGCATCGCCTGCCACACCTGCGGCTGCGCGTAGGCTGGGCCGTCGGCCCCCTCCCCCGGCACCGCGGCGAAGCACGCCTTGCCGTCGAGCAGGCCGAGGAACACCAGCTCGCCGTCCTCCGCCACCTCCGCCAGCGTGCCCCAGCCGATTTCGCCGGTCGCGGCGTCATAGGACGGCAGCAGGCCATCCAGGCGCAACAGCCGCGCCTTCCAATTCATCAGCCCCGCGAGAGCGTCGGGATCGCTACGGATATGGTCGGCGCGGTCGAGCGGCGACCCGGCAAAAGCAATCATGAAGCGGTCCGGTGCACTTCGCCGTGATCGGCCATCGCCACTAGATCGGCCCGGACGGCCTGGTTGAACTCGTTGGTCAGCGGGTAGCTTTCGCCCGGCATGTACTGGGTCATCATCGTCGCGCGCAGGCCGCGCTTGAAGTCGACGAACCCCACCGTGCCCGCCGCGCCGCCCCAGCCGTACGTGCCGGCGGTCTCGCCCAGTCCGACCCGGCCGCCCGCGCCAAAACCGGCGCCGTCCGCGAACGTGCCCTTGGTATCGACGCTCTCGGGCAGCAAGTTGGAGGTGCCGACCCGCACCGCGAGCTCGCTCATCACCCGCGTGCCGTCGATCTTGCCGTAGCCGAGCAGCATGCGCAGGAAGCGGTCATAGTCGCGCGCCGAAGACACCAGCCCGGCGCCGCCGAATGGGAACGCCGGCGCATCGGCATAGACCGACTGCGTCGGCGGATCGATCGGCAGAAGCTGCCCGTTGAGCACGCCGTAATTTGTCGTCAACCGGCCGAGCTCGCTCTGCGGCACGGTGAAGAACGTGCTGGTCATGCCCGTCGGCTCGAAGATGCGCTGCTTCAGGAATGTGTCGAAGGTCTGGCCAGAGACGACTTCGATCACCCGGCCCATCAGGTCGAGCCCGACCGAATAGGACCAGCGCGTGCCCGGTTGCGCGACCAGCGGCATGGTGGCGAGGCCGGCGGCGAATTTCTCCAGGCTGCGCACGGTGTCCCCGCGGCCGAAAGCGGCGGCGAGCGGCAGCTTGGTGACCTGGCCCGGGACCAGCCCCGCATCCTCGTAGGCGGTCTTGATCGGACCCTTCTGAATGATCGAGTAGCCGAGGCCCGCGGTGTGGGTGAGCAGGTGGCGGATAGTGATCGGTCGCACGGCGGGCTCGAGATCGGTGATCGACCCGTCGTACGTCTTCTGCACCTGCATCTTCGCGAACGCGGGGATGACATCGGCGAGGGGCTGGTCGAGCCCGAGCTTGCCCTCGTCGATCAGGATCATCGTCGCCATGCCGCTGATCGGCTTGGTCATCGAATAGATGCGATAGAGGCTGTCGATCGTCGCGGGTGCCGGCTGGCCCAGCGCCAGCGTGCCGGCGGCCACGACCTCGGGGTCGGCCTGGTTCCAGCCGAGCGCGGCGACGATGTTGGCGACCTTGCGGGCGGAAACGTAATCGTTCGCGAGCTTGGAGATATTGGCCCAGTTGGTGGCGTTCTGGGCGAACGCGGCGCGCCCGAATGGCAGGCCGCCGAGCGCCGCGCCCGCCCCCAGCCACGCGCCCGCCTGCAGCAGCGAGCGCCGCGACAGTTGTGGCGTCTCGAAATCCCTGAATGCCATGACCTTCTCCCGCGATCGGTTGCAAATCAGGATGTGCGGCAAGCCGCAAGCGTGGTCAATCGGCCTTGCAAGCGGCTGGTGTGCTGCTCATATAAGACACATGCTGAACATCGTTTCGATCATCATCGGGCTCGTGGCGCTGCTGCTGGCGATCCCGTCGTTTCTTCCCCTGCTCGGGTGGGGCAACTGGTTCGTCGTGCCGATCGCGCTAGTCGGCGCCGGCCTCGGAGCGATGTCCCGCTCGAATGCGGGCCGGAACCTGTGCCTCGTCGTGCTGGTGGTCGCGATCCTGCGGCTGATGCTGACCGGCGGGTTTATCTAGCCGAGCGCTCGCGCGGCCGCCTTGGCGAACACGGTCGGCAGGCCGGCCTCGTCCAGCCTGTCGATCGGCCACCACTCGCCAGGTCCGAGCGGCTCTTCCGCTGCGGTCGTCGCGAGCACGCGGAGCTCCAGATCGAAGTGCGTGAAGCCGTGACGCACCATGCCCGCCTGGCGCCATTCGCCGGCGGGCGCGCCTGACCCGTCGGCGCGCGCCGACCAACCATCGTCGGGCAGCGCGCGCATTCCGCCGAGCATCCCCCTCCCCTCGCGCCGAACCAGCCAGACGTTCCCTTCACGCTCGATCCACAGCGCGACACCGCGGCGCAGCGGCTTTGCCTTCTTCGTTGGCTTGACCGGGTAGCGCTCCGGCTCGCCGCTCGCCCGGGCAAGGCAGGCGTCGCTCAGCGGGCAGACCAAGCACCGCGGAGCACGCGGCGTGCACACGGTCGCGCCGAGGTCCATCATCGCCTGCGCGAAATCGCCCGCGCGGGTGTCGGGTGTGATCGCGTCCGTTCGCTCGCGGATAGACTTCCGCGCTTGCGGCACCGGCTCCGCAATCGCGAACAGCCGCGCGACGACCCGCTCTACGTTCGCATCGACCACCACCGCCCGCCGGCCAAACGCGATCGCGGCCACTGCGGCGGCGATGTAGGCGCCCACCCCCGGCAACTCGCGCAAGCCCGCCTCGGTATCAGGAAACCCGCCGCGCTCGGCCACCGCACGCGCGGCGGCGATCAGGTTGCGGGCGCGGGAATAATATCCAAGCCCGGCCCAGGCGGCCATGACCTCCGCGTCCTCGGCTGCGGCCAGCGCCTCGACCGTCGGCCAGCGCTCGACGAAGCGCAGGAAATACGGCGCGACGGCCGCGGTGGTGGTCTGCTGGAGCATGACCTCCGACAGCCACACCCGATACGGTTCCGGCGGCGGCGTGCCCGGCGGGCTGCGCCACGGCAGAGTTCGCGCGTGCCGGTCGTACCACGCGAGCAGCCTGGCTCCGACAGTGTCCTCGCTGGCGCTCACGCCGCGCCTATGGCATGGCGCGCGCGACGATGGAACGGGACGCCAAGCCGAAAGCGAAAGCGCCAGCGCGCAGCTACGAACGGCCGCGCGGTGGCCCCGCGCGCTCGATCGCGGAGCTGACCCCGCAAGTCGGCCGCACTGCCTTCCGCCGCTTCGGCTTCGTCCAGTCGAGCGTGGTCACCCGCTGGCCCGAGATTGTCGGCGAGCATCACGCCAAGGTTTGTGCCCCAGAGGCGATCCGCTTCGCGCCGGGCGAGAAGTCGGAAGGCATCCTCCAACTCGTCGTGTTGCCCGCGCACGCGCCGCTGATCCAGCACGTGATCCCCGAAATCATGGAACGGGTGAACCGCTTCTTCGGCTACAAGGCGGTCGCCAAGGTCAAGCTGCGGCAAGGGGCGGTTAATCCGCCGCGTGCAGAAGCCGCCGCAGGCGGTCCGCCCTCGCTCAAGCCGATCCCGCTCGAGCTGGGCGATAGCTTGCGTGACATCGGCGACCCGGAGCTGCGCGCGGTGCTCGAATCGCTCGCCCGTTCGCTCGGGGGACAGGAGAAAGTGAAGTGAAGTTCGTGTCCGCGGCGCTGATGCTCGCCGCTGCCCTGACCGCCAGCGCGGCGCTCCCGGCGACCAATTGGCTGACGACGGTCGACACCACCGGCGGCGGCCACCGCATCGGTAACCCCCAAGCCAAGGTCAAGCTGACCGAGTTCGTCAGTTACACCTGCCCGCACTGCGGCGAGTTCGCCAAGCAGGGTTCGAACGCGGTCGATCTCTACGTCGCGAGCGGCAAGGTCCAGGCCGACGTGCGCCACGTCGTGCGCGACGTGGTCGATCTCACCGCCGCGATGGCGACGAACTGCGGCCCCGCGGCAAAATTCCCGCGCAACCACGCCGTGATGATGCTCAGCCAGCCCAAGTGGCTGCCGATCGCCGAGAAAGCTACCGCGGGCCAAAAGGCGCGGTGGAATTCCGGGTCGGGTGCCGCCCGCCGCCGCGCGATCGCCAACGACCTGGGCTTCTACGACATCATGGCACCGCGAGGGTACGACCGCCCGACGCTCGACCGGTGCCTGTCCGACGAAGCCCTCGCCAAGCGCCTGGCCGATCAATCCGCCGCCGACGACGCGAAGTGGAATGTGACCAGCACGCCCACCTTCATGCTCGACGGCGTGAAGCTCGCCGGTACCTGGACCTGGGGCCTGCTCCAGCCGCAACTCGACGCCCGCCTGTAAGCCTGTGGACAGCGCGCCCACGCGCTTCACCCCTGCCCCGCCATCGTCTACCCTCGCCAGCCAACCTACGGGAACCCGCATGATCACGCTTCGCACCGCCTCGCTCGCCCTTGCCGCCACCCTCGCCCTGGCGGCGTGCAACTCGAAAGACGCCGGCACCGGCGGTGAGATCGCCGAAGGCAAGCCGGTTGCCGCGGTCCCCGCGCCCACAGGGCAGAGCTGGTCGGACGTCGCCTCGTTCACGCCCGAAGGCGGCGTGGTCCAGGGCAACCCCAACGCGCCGATCAAGCTGGTCGAATATGCCAGCCACACTTGCAGCCACTGCGCCGAGTTCTCGGAGCAAGGCAGCGACGCGCTCCGGACAAAGTATGTCGACAGCGGCAAGGTCAGCTACGAGCTGCGCAACCAGATCCACGACCCGATCGACCTGACCTTCGCGGTCATGGCCCGCTGCTCCGGACCCGAAGCCTTCCATGCCTTCGCCGAGCAGGGCTGGGCCAACCTCGCGCCGATGTTCGAGACGTTCAACGCCAACAAGGCGGGTCTGGATGCGGCGATGCAGCAGCAGGGCGCCGCGCGCTTCGACGGGATTGCCCAGTCCGCCGGCCTGTATGATTTCTTCGCCCAGCGCGGCGTTTCGCGCGACCAGGCGAAGACGTGCCTCGCCAAGACCGACACCGCGACCCAGATCGCGGCCAATTCGGACACGCAGTCGCAGGAACTGAACGTGACCGGCACGCCGACGTTCTTCATCAACGGCAACAACGTCGGCACCCAGACCTGGGAAACGCTGGAGCCGATGCTCCAGCGCGCCGGCGCGCGCTAGGCGATGCGGGCGCTTCGTCCGATCCTCGTGGTCATGGCCCTCGTGCTTGGGGCCAGCACCGCGGTCGCCGACGCGCGGCCGGCGGCGAACCCCGCGTCGAAGCCGGTCAGCATCGCTCCCGACTGGTCCAAGGTCGTCGCCGCCACGCCCGAGGGCGGCTTCCGCATGGGCAAGGCCGCTGCGCCGGTGAAGCTGGTCGAGTACGGTTCGCTCACCTGCTCGCATTGCGCCGACTTCGCGCGGGACGGCGTGCCGCCGTTGATCGGGAACTACGTGAAGACCGGCAAAGTCAGCTACGAGTACCGCAACTACGTACTCAACGGCATCGATGTCACCGCCAGCCTGCTCGCGCGCTGCGCGGGGCCAAAGGGCTTCTTCGGGATGGCCGAAACCCTCTATTCCACGCAGCCCGCATGGATTGGGAAGGTCACCGCAATGCCGGCGGCCGAGAAAGACAAGCTCAAGGCGCTGCCGGAAGGCGACCGCCTCGACCGCATCGCGGAGATTGCCGGGCTGATCGAGGTGGCGGGCCGCTACGGCGTGCCGGCCGCGCGGGCGCACGCGTGCGCGAAGGATCAGGCCGCGCTCGACCGGCTTGGCACGATGGTCGAGGCAGCCCAGGCGCTGGGGGTCGAAGGCACGCCGACGTTCCTGCTCAACGGCGAGAACATCGGCACCCAGAACTGGCAGTCGCTGGAGCCGCTGCTCCAGCGCGCCGGCGCCAGGTAACACGAACGCGCCGATGCGCATCCGGCGGCTCAAGCTCAGCGGGTTCAAGAGCTTCGTCGAGCCGTCCGAGCTGCGCATCGAGCCTGGCCTGACCGGGGTCGTCGGCCCCAACGGCTGCGGCAAGTCCAACCTCTTGGAAGCGATCCGGTGGGTGATGGGCGAGAACTCGCCCAAGTCCATGCGCTCGGGCGGGATGGACGACGTCATCTTCGCCGGCACCGCTAGCCGCCCACAGCGCGATTTCGCCGAGGTCGTGCTGGCGGGCGATACCGAGGAGGGCGAACCGCTCGAGGTCGTCCGCCGGATCGAGCGCGGCGCGGGGAGCGCCTACAGGGTCAACGGCCGCGACGTGCGTGCGAAGGACGTGGCGCTGACTTTCGCCGATGCGGCGACCGGAGCGCACTCGCCCGCGCTGGTGAGCCAGGGCAAGATCGCCCAAGTGATCGCCGCCAAGCCCGCCGAGCGGCGCATGATGCTGGAAGAAGCCGCCGGCATTGCGGGCCTCCACGTCCGCCGCCGCGACGCCGAGGGCAAGCTCAGGCAGACCGAGGCCAACCTGGCGCGGCTCGAAGACCTGATGGCGGGGCTCGACAGCCAGATCGCCACGCTGCGCCGGCAGGCCAAGCAGGCCGAGCGCTACACCGCCCTGTCCGACCAGATTCGCATCGCCGAAGCACGGCTGCTGTTCGCACGCTGGCGCGATGCAGCCGCTGCCGCCGAAGCCGCCCGGGCAGAAGCCAAGACTGCGGACGAGCGCGTGGCCGCCGCGCAGGCTGCGACTGCCGAGGCACAGAAAGCGCAGGCGGCCGCCGCGCATGCCCTCGCCGAAGCGCGCGAGGAGCTCGCCGACCGGCGCGACGATGCCAGCGCCCACGGTCACCGGATGGCGGCTCTCACCAGCCAGCTCGAAGCCGCTGAGCAGCGCCTCGCCGACCTTGACCGCCAGCGCACCCGGCTGGAGGAGGATCGAGGCGACGCCGACCGCCTGACCCGCGACGCCGCCGAAGCACTCGCGCGGCTGGAGAAGGAACTGGCCGCCAACAGCGCCGCGCTGGCCAACGACGAAGCGCGCCGCCCCGCACTCGCTGCGAAGCTGGAGGATGCCGACCGCGCCAGCCGCGCCGCCGAACTGGCGCTCGCCCGCGCCACCGCGGAGCACGCCGGGGTCGAGGCGGAGTGGCGGGTCGCCGAAGCGGAGGTCGCCCAGGCCGCCGCTCGGTTGGCGCGGCTCGATGGCGAAACGCGGCGCCTCGACGAAGCGCGTGCGGCCTTGTCGCAGGGGGGTGATCTCCAATCGGGCTTGGATGCGGCTCGAAAGCAGGTCGAAGTCACTGCCGCCGCCACAGCGCGGGCGCGTGAGGCGCTCGACGCCAAGCGATCGCGCAAGGAGACCCTGCAGGCCGCGCGCGACGAGGCCGCGAGCGCGCTC
>NZ_RSEL01000006.1 GCF_003958625.1 Tsuneonella rigui
CGACTACCCGCGCGGGGCGGAGGCGGAGGGGCTGGCGGGCACGGTCGGGATCAGCTTCCGGGTGCGGACGGACGGCGCGGTCGATCGCTGCGCGGTGACGCGCTCGAGCGGGTCGGAGTTGCTCGACGGGCTCACCTGCCGGCTGTTCACCCAGCGCTTCCGCTTCCGCCCGGCGATCAATGGCGCGGGCCAGCCGATCGAGAGCACGCTCTCGACGAGCTTTACCTGGGGGACCCGGCGGCGCCGCTGACCCCGTCGCGCGCGGCGAGCCGGGTCATGTTGTCACGGCCGTAGACGTCGCTGCGGAAGGCGATCGTGCCCTTCGCATCGGGCGCGGCGGTGAGGTAGGTGATGTACACCGGCACGAGCGTCGGCAGGTCGAGCCGCTGCTCCTTGCCGGCGGGGATCCTGGCGACCGAGCGGCCGAGCAGCCAGCGGCCGAGGCGGTCGGCATCCTCCAGCCGCACGCAGCCGTTGGAGAGCTGGCGCTGGTCCCTCGCGAGCAGCGCGCGCTCGGGCGTGTCGTGCAGGTAGATGCCCTGGGCGTTGGGGAATTCGTACTTCACCTTGCCCATGAAGTTCGGGCCGCCCGGCCGCTGGCGGACATAGGGCCCGGGCGCGCCGGCGGCGACGGCTTTCCAGTCGACCGACTTGGGATCGATCAGCTTGGCGTCGTCGCCGTAGTCGGAGAGGACCTCGTAACCGTTGGCCTTGAGCCACTTGGCGCCGCCCTTGAGATAGCCCTTGGCGATGGTCTTCTGGACCAGGTCGGGCGGGACGTTCCAGTACGGGTTGACGATGGCGTAGCGGATGAAGCCCGCCATCTGCGGGGTCGCCGCGTCGGGGCGGCCGACGACGACCTTCATGCTGTCGACCGGCTTGCCGTGCTCGTACATAGTCAGCCGCGCGGCGGCGGCATCGACCAGGACGTAGCGGTCCGCCGGGGTCGCCGGCAGCGCGCGGACGCGCTGGAGGTTGTCCCAGATCGTCGCGCGGCGCTGTTCGGTGAAGCCGGGCGTCGCCATCGCATCGCGCAGCGGCGCGTAGAGCGGGTGCATCCAGCCCATCTGGGCGACGTGCTCCTCCAGCGACGGCGCCTTGGCGGCCGCCTGCAGCACCGCCTCGGCGGTGGGAATGGCGGGGGCGAGCGCCTGGCTTTCGTAGATCATCTGCGCGCGCGGGGCGGCGCGCATCGCGCGGACGTAGTCGACGAACAGGCGCGACATCGCCACGTCCGCCTCGGCGATATCGCTCGGTTTGCCGCGCAGCGCGCGGTCGAGATCGCGGCGGACCTCGCCGGTCCGCAGCCGCTTCAGGGTCTTGGGATCGAGCGCATCGAACTGCGCGCTGTCTAGCCGCTCGAGCAGCCGGTCGACCGCGGGGAAGACTTCGCCGGTGGCGGAGATCCACAGCGGCCGGTTCTCGCGCGCGGCGTAGAATTTGCGCAAATCGCCCGCGTGATCGGCGACCTCGGCGCGCACCTTGTCGGTGCTGCCGAGGGGCGCCGCGAACGCAGGCGTGGGCGCGCCGACCGCAATCAGCGCGCCCACACTCAGGGCCAGCATCGCACGGGTTGTCAGGGCCAGCCTGGCCTTGGCGATGCCGGTCATCGGCAGATCAGCCCCGCTCGCCGGTGTAGGCGGTCTGCACCGGTTCCACCACCGGCGCACCGGCGTAGTACTGGCCTTCGCGGACATAGCCGTCGATGCAACCGTCGCGGTTCTGGTCGGCCCAGATCGCGCCGCCGACGCCGGCGACAACCGCGCCGATCGCCGCGCCTTCGAGGACGCTCACGCCCTTGATCAGCGCGCCCGCGCCAGCACCCACCGCAGCGCCGGCCGCGCCGGTGCGCAGGGCGGTGCCGCCGATGCTTGGGCAATAGGACGCATCGCCCATTCCGGCCTGATAGGTGTCCGGCGTGCCGGCATAGTACTGGTTTTGGTAGACGTAGCCATCGGCCCGGCCGTCACGGTTGCGGTCGGCCCAGACAGCGCCCGCGAGCGTCCCGACCGCGGCACCGACGGCGGCGCTGGTCAGGAGGTCGGTCCCAGCAACGGCGGAAACGCCGACGCCGGTGGCAGCACCGATCGCGGCGCCGGTGCCGGCGCTGGCGACGGTGTTGTCGTCATTGTAGGAAGCGCAGCCAGCGAGCGGCAATGCGGCGGCGGCGAGCAATACGAGAGAGTACTTCATTGCGTGTCCCCTTTTTTGTGTCGGAACCAATGTTCGTCGCTTTGCGACGCCCTCTCGTCCGGCCTTGTAACGCCACCCTGGGAGAAGCGTTCCGCCACCGGCAGCACGCACGCGTCCCGCATCCGGGAGTCCGCCCTCAGACGAGCTGCGCAAGCTGCGCGATCAGCGCCTTCTCGCTCGCCGGTTTGTCTAGCCGCGGCACGGCGCTGAGCTCGGCGGGAATCGCGCTCTTGTCGTAGCCGGTCACGATCGCAAACGGCACGCCCTCGCGCTGCAGCAGGTTGGCGGTCGCGAAGTTCGGCCCGCCGCCCAGGTTGATGTCGAGCACCGCCGCATCGACCGGCTGCTCGATCAGCAAAGCCTCCGCTTCGCTGGCGCGCGACACGGGCCCCACGACGGTCGCCCCCTGCCGCTCGAGCAGCGCCTTCATTTCACGCGCCTGAAAGTACTCGTCCTCCACGACGAGGATTTTGCGGCCATCCAGTGCCTTGTCGGTCATCGTCAAGCTCCGGCAACAGCGCCCGTTTCGAGGATGCTGGCTCCTTCGACGAGGGGGAAAGCGATTTCCGCTATCACCCCGTCATCGGTAACCAGCAGGCTCGCTTCTCCTTTCAATTCGTAGGGAACACGCTCTTCGATCAGTTCGGTTCCAAATCCGGGCGCGGTCGGCCGGTGCGCATCGTGGCGGGACCGTTCGTCCCACGTGATCTGCAACCAGGGCTCCGCGCCGCGCGCAGTGACCGCCCACGTCACGGCCAGCCGGCCGAAGGGGTCGGACAGCGCGCCATACTTGAGCGAGTTGGTCGCCAGTTCGTGCAGCGCGAGCGTGAGCACCTCGGCCGCCTTGGGCGCGAGGCTCACGGCCGGACCCGCGATCTGCAGCCGCAACTCGTCGACGATCTGCGTGCGCAGCTCGTCCCGCACGAGCATTTCCAGATCGACCTTGGCGTCGGCGGCGCGGGTCAGGATCACCTGGGTGCGGGCAATCGCGTCGAGCCGGCCGACCAGGTGCGCGACGAAGTCGTCGAGGTCTCGGTACCCCTCGCCGTTCGACTGACGGACAAGCGAGCGGACCATCGCGAGGATATTGCGGACCCGGTGCTGCAGTTCCTCGAGCAGCAGTTGCTGGCGCCGCTCGGCCTGATGGCGATCGGTGGCGTCGCGGCCGACCTTGAGAAAGCCGGTCAGTTTTCCCTCGGCGGACCGCAATGCGGTCGAGACACCGTCGATGAACACGCGGCTGCCGTCCTTGCGCAGGTGCCAGCGAACGTCGGGAGCCTTGCCGCGCTCGGCGGCGACGGCGCGCTCCTCTTCGAACGCGCCCGCGGCGCGGTCCTCGGGCGTGAACAGCAAGTTGCCGTCCTGTCCGACGATCTCCTCGCGCGAGTAGCCGAACACCGCTTCCGCCCCTTCGTGCCAGCCGGTCACGAGCCCGTCCGGATCGATGGTGAAGATGGCATAGTCCCGGGCGTTTTCGACGATCAACTGGAGCCGCTCCCCGCTTTCGCGCAGAATCGCACTGGCATTGCGTTGCTCGATCAGGTCGGCGGCCTGGCGCGCGAGAAGGTCGATGAAGCGCAGCTCCCGCTCCGACATGCGGTGCCCCGGCTCGCCCCAATGAGTCGAGACCATCCCGATCGGTACCCCGGAGCGGGAGAGAAGCGGCGTCGACTGCGCCGACAGCACGCCGTCCTGCACATAGAGTCGGGCGGAAGGGTCGTCGTCGGCAGGATCGAAATCGAAGTACGAGCGGGTCCCGGTGCGCAGCGCCAAGCCGCACGAGGTCTGCGACCCGGCATCGACGCGGTGGAAGTAATCGTCCGTTTCGCGGCTGAAGCCGCGCGTGGCCAGCACGACGAGTCCCTCGTTTTCCTCGTCGAACATCTGCACTGTGCCCGCCCTCGCGCCGGTGATCTCGATCGCTGCGGTGAGGATCTCCTCGTAGATCGCCTGCAGGCTCTCCTCGGTGACCAGACGCGCGGATAGGTCGCGCAGCAGCGTGGCGAGGCGAGGCTCGGCCTGAAGGTCGGCCTTGCTTTCGCGCAGCGCCGCTTGGGTTGCACGTAAGCTGGCGTTGTCGTCCTCGGCGTCCACCCGCCGCGTCACATCCGTCCACGACAGGAAGTGGTGAAGCGTTTCGCCTGCTTCGTCCTTGAACGCGCTCAGGAGCACGGTGGCGACGAAGCGGCGGCCGCCCTTGGCATACTGCACGGTTTCGACCAGACCGTCGCGGTCGCTCCTAAGGATATCGAGAAAGCGCCCGGCATCCGCGCCGTCAGCCTCGGGACCGTTCATGAAGTGCGGATGTTGGCCCAGCACTTCGTGCATCGCGTAACCGCTGAGGTCGAGGAAGGCTTGGTTCGCGAACACGATCGGTTCGCCGGGAAGCGCTGGATCGGTCAGCACCATCGGCAGGCGGGTCGCCCGCACCGCCTGGACGAACACCCCGCCCAATTCGCGCACGCCCTCGATCTTGGCTTCGGCGCGGTCGCGTTCGGCGGTGCCCTGCCTGCCCGCTTCGAACGCGTTGAACGACTGACCGTCAGTCGTTGGCGTCGAGTTGTCGTCCTTCGTGGTCAAGGTGCAGGTAGTTCTCGTTGAATAGCGACATTTGCTTCAGCTGCTCGAGGTCGAGGATGGTGAGCTTCTTGCCTCTGAGTTCAATCAACCCCTGACGTCGGACTTCCTGCAACGTGCGGTTGAGGTGAACCGGGGTGACGCCGGTCGCTTCCGCCAGGTCGTTCTGCGTGAGCGGGAAATCGAGCGTCATTCCCCTTGCCATGCCGACCGCGCGGCACCGCAGGTACAGCTCGACGAACAGGTGGCCGAGGCGCTCGAGCGCGCTGCGCTGGCCGATGTTGAGCAGCCATTCGCGCTGAACCGAGGACTCGACGAGTTGATGCCACAACAGCGCCTGCCCAACCCGCGGCCGGGTGGTGGTCAGCTTTTCCATCACGTCTGGCGGGATGGCGAGATACGTCACCGGCGTGATCGCGCCGATCGAATGATCCATCTGCTGCAGGATATAGACGTTGAGGTCGCAGAAATCGCCGGGAATGAAGAACCCCACAATCTGGCGGCGGCCGTCCGGCAAGTCCTTGTAGCGGCACGCCCAGCCGGAGGTGACCAGGCGGACGACAGTGGGTTTTTGCCCCTCGCGCACGATGTCGCTGCGTGCCTTCGCCTCGCACAGCGGCGAGCTCTTCAGATTTTCCAGTGCGCTGCGATCATCGGCGGACAACCGGACGTAGCGCTCGAGGTTCAGGATCAGATTGCCCACCAGCGACAGGTTCGAGTCTGGCATGGGGACTATCCCAACCGCTGCGGACTAACCCTCACATACATCAGAATCCGGGAGCGAGCGAATCCGGCGAAAAGCGCCCGATTCCGAGAACTTGCGAGCAATTACCAACTCAGGGTGTAGACCCCTTGCGCGGGCACTTCGAAGCGGCACAGCACGCCCGGCGCGTCACGCGCGGGGGCGAGGACCCCGCCGTTCGCGTCGCGTATCCGGGCGACGATTTTCTTGCGGTCCTTGGTCGCGATGAGCGAGACTTTTGTGCTCAGGCCGGCGGGCCCGTCGAGCGCAAAGCTGACCGAGTGCTCGTCGATCCGGGTGAGCGCCCGGATGAAACGGTCGCAGTGGAGCATGATCGGCGCGCCCTCGATCTGGTGGAATGCTCGGGTCGCGAAGACCATCGCTGCGCCCGCGCCGTAGATCTCCTGCCCGACCTGCCCCGCGGGCTGGCCGTCCGGGTAGAGGTCCTCCACCGGGAACGACAGCGCGCGGTCGATATGCCCGTTGCGGTTCTCGGTCGCCAGCCCGTCCTTCGGCAGCGCGTCGGGGTAGAAGAACCACGCCCGGTCGAGCGCGTAGCGGCAGTATTCGTCGACCAGCAACTTGACCGACGGGATCAGGTCGGGTCCGGCGAAATCGAGATAACGTTCGAACGCCGCGTAGCTGTCGAAGCACTCGTAGACCGCCATGTACGGCGCGTCCTGCAGGCAGGTGACGCCGAGGAAGTTGTGGTAGTTCTTGGCGATTCCGATCTCGCTGTCCCAGATCTGACAATTGTGGAAGAAGCTGGCGAGATAGACGTAGCTCTGCGCCAGGTAGTGCATGTCGCCGGTGATGCGCCACAGCTTGATGCACGCCGTCGCGCCCCAGGCGGTGAGGTTGGCCTGGTAGTTCAAGTTGAACCGCATACCCTCGGCTGCGTCGATCGCGGCGCGCGCTTCGTCGAGGAAGCGCTGGTCGTGCGACAGCTCGAAAGCGAGCAGCATGACCCAGGCGTACATCCCGCCGACATCAGTCTGGCCGCGATCGTCAGCGGCGACCGCGGTGATCACCTCGAAAGTGTCAATCTTATACTGGATTGGCCATTTGTACTTGAAGTGATGCGCGGCCTTGATGCCGTAATCGATGCAGTCGAAGAACAGCGCCTTGGCATCCCCATCACCGTCGATCGCCAGCTCGGCGAGGTTCCGCAACGGGTGGTAGAGGTACCAGCTGTCGACCGCATCGGCGTCCTTGTCGTCGCCGACATTGGGCAGGTAGCGGCGCAGGGTCTTGAGCTCCGGATCGTAGAACCCGCGCAGGCCCTTGATGACCTCGCGCTCGAGTGGGCTCTTGCGCCCTTCCCACCGGCCCCACTCATGGATCGCCCCGCCGAGCGAGAGCTGGACCATCGAGTCCGGATACTCGGTCGCCGTATAAGGGTGGTAGTACACGTTCTTGCCGTGCCGCACGCGCGCCTTGGGGCTAGTCGCAAGGTCGCGCAGGGTGCGGTTCGACCGTTCGATCCAGTCGCGATATTCCCAGCCGGGCAGGTCGAGCCGGCGATAGACCGCGGCCATCATGTCGAGGAACTGCCACGCAGAGGTCGTCTCCTTTTCCTCGGGGAAGCGGCGGACGAGCAGGTACGCGCGGTTGATCACGGTTTCGCGCCCGGCTGGCAGCGCGCTGTTCGGATCGTCGGGATTGGTCGGCGGGCGATAGCCCACCTCGGGCCATTCTCCGCCGACGGCGTTTTCGGGCTTGGTGCCGGTCGCCAGGAAGTAGTCGTTGAGCGCGGTCAGGTCCTGCCAATAGAGAACCTTGCCGAAGTCGGGCTCGGCGAGCGTAAAATAGCAGAAGCCGGTATTGAGCCGCCGCTGCTTCGCCTCGATCTTGCCCTTGGGCTTGTCGGGCCGACCGTTCGGGCCGATGGCAATCAGGTCCCGCGGCAGGAAGGGGATGTGTAGCGTGTCCCGGGGCCGAAAGCTGGCGGTGAGGACGAACATCGCCTCCTCGGAGTCGTCCGCTTCCACCGTGATCCGATGCCGGCCGAGCGCGCTGGTCACTTCGAACGCAATCAGCGCATCGCCATCGGCGCGGGTTAGTTCCACGTCATCGCTGAGGAGCGCCACGCGCAAAGCGAGCCCGCCCTGCTCCCCTTTGCGCTCGAACGAGACCCACAGGTCCGCGCCGACCTTCCGGGCGTTGAGTACGATGCCGCCGTGGCGGGCCTTGGCGAACGCCGCGCCGCGGTCGAACGCGTCCCCGGCTTCGCGCACCGCCAGCGACAGCGCTGTCATGACCGCATTTCCTGCTCGTAATTCAACGGCTTGGCGTGGCCGTGGTGGCGCAGGAAGCGGTCGTCGATCTCGCGAATGATCGACTCGCCCTTGTCACCCGCCTTCAGGCGGATCAGCGCGTCGAGCTTAGCCTCCATGCGGTCGTCCCCTTCTTTCGAGGACGGCGAGCCGAGGTAGAGGAAGTACGCGAGACCGACGACTTGCCACAACAGCTGGAGGAATTCCGACTGCCAGTTCTCGAACGTGTCGCGACCCATCTCGTTGAGGTATTCCGCGAGTTGGGGCGCCTGGTGGTGCGTCTGCGCGTCGTCGACGAACGCTCGCCAGCCGAAATACCAGTGGAGCGCGAGCGAGACGAAAAAAAACGCCAGCGTCAGCCAGGCGTAGGAATACTTGCCCAGCACCCCGAGCCGCGCGGCCTTGGCTTCCTGCTTGTCGGACATAGTGCCTCCATCGTCGGTTCATCCGCTGAACGACGATCAGGGGCGCGCGTTTCCGGGTTGATGCAGGTTAAGGAGGGCTATTTCGGTCAGGCTTGGGTCAGGAACGCGACCAGCGCCTTGACCTTCTTCTGCCGCCACTGCGGCAGCGGCGCGACCAGCCAATAGGCGCGGCGGCCCTCGTCAGGACCTTCGAGGATTTCGAGCGTACCCCGGCCGACGGCTTCCTCGACCAGGAGCGCCGGCAGCATCGCCTTGCCGAGACCCGCGACCGCGCTCGACAGCGCCTGGCCGGGATTGGCGACGAGCACCATGCCTTCCGCCCCTTCGGGCAGCGGCGCGCCGGGCCAGGCGATCCATTGATCGGGCGCGCCGGGCGCGGCCACGACTACCCGCTGGGCAGGCGCCAGTTCGACGCCTTCAAGGTCGCCCGGGCCGTCGACCAGCCGGATCGCCACGTCGAGATTGGTCTCGGTGAAATCGGCGTTCTCGTCTGCGATGAGCTGCAGGCGAATGCCGGGATTGCTCTCGCGGAACGCCGCCAGCCGGTGGCTAAGCCACTGCGCGTAGAATTCGCGCGGAGCAGCGATCGTATAGCGGTCGCTCGCTTGGCCGGCCTGCATCGCCTGGACCGCTTCCTCGAACTTCAGGAAGCCTTCGCGAAGCGCATCGAGGCCGGCACTGGCCTCGTCGGTCAGTTCCAGCCCCTTGCTGGTGCGGCGGAACAGGACCGTACCGAGGTGATCCTCAAGTGCGCGAATCTGCTGCCCGACCGCTGCCGGAGTCACCGCCAGCTCGTCCGCCGCACGGGTGAACGACAGGTGCCGCGCGGCGGCGTCGAACACGCGCAAGGCGTTCAAAGGCAGGTGCGTGCGCTTCATGGCGGATGCGCCTCTAGCGACGGGCGGCTATCTTGCCAATCGGTTCAACCCGCCTCGGCCGGCGCGGCGAGCGGGAAAAACGGGATGCGCACTTCGAGCGGCTCGCGGTTGGCGCGGTGGAAGGTGTAGAAGCCTTCCATCGTCCCGTGCGGCGTGGTCAGCGGGCAGCCCGAAACGTAGTCGTGGCTTTCGCCGGGTTCGAGCACCGGCTTTTCGCCCACCACGCCTTCACCATCGACGATGTTGACCATTCCGCGCGCGTCGGTGATGCGCCAGTGGCGGCTGACCAGTTGCACCCGGTCGTTCGAGCCGTTCTCGATCCGGATGTGATAGACCCAGAACCACTTGCCGTCCTGCGGACGCGATTGTTCGGGCAGGAAGTTGACCGCGACGCGAACGGTGATCCCATCGGTGATCGCGGCGTGCTGGAACAGTTGCTTCATCGTTCTTCACACGTAGCGTTCGAGGGGCGAGGCGCAAGACCCCCGCCCGGTTCTTCCTCCATCGCGCGCGGTCAGGAGAGGCCGAGCAGCACCACGCCGCCGACCATCGTCGCGCAGCCGGCAAGGCGCGCCGCGCTGACCTTCTCGCCCAGCAGGAGCATGCCCAGCACCGCGACGAGCATCATCGACAGCTCGCGCATCGGCGCGACGATGCTGACCGGGGCGCCCGCGGCCATGGCCTTGAGCACGAGGATGTAACCGAGCGGCGAAAGGAAGCCGACGCCGATCGCACCGCACCAGTGGCCGCTCATCTTGCCGAGGCTTGCGCGCCACTGAGGTGCGATGGCCACCGCGAGGATCAGCAGCCGCAGCAGGTTGGCGAACCAGTCGAGCAGCACCGCGTCGATACCCAGCCGCTTGACTCCGTAGCCGTCGACCAGCGTGTAACTGGCGATCAGGCTGCCGGTCGCCCCGCCCCACACCACCCCGGCACGCGCATCGCTGCGGGCGAGGCGCGCGACGTGGCCGTCGGTCGCGATCAGCAGGATGCCGCCGACGACCGCGACGAGGCCGGCGAGCCTTAGCGCGCCCGGGCTCTCGGCAAACAGGGTGAAGGCGGCGAGCGACGACAGTAGCGGCCCGGAACCGCGTGCGATCGGATAGACCACCGAAAGGTCCGCGACACGGTAGCCCTTCTGCAACGCGAAGCTGTAGAGCAGGTGGATCAATGCGCTGACCGCGATGCAGGCGACCATCGGCCATTGCCAGTCGATCCCGCCGACCGCGATCAGCCATCCGGCCCACGGCGCGTAGAACAGGCACGCGAACAGGCCCGACCAGAACAGGAATGCGGCACCGGCATGCGCGGCGCGCTTCGCGAGGAGGTTCCAGGTTGCGTGGGTGACCGCTGCCAGCAGGACCAGCAGGACCGACCCGACCGGCACGCTAGAGGCCGGCCTTCGCCAGTGCCCGGTCGATGTCTTCCTTCAGGTCGTCGATGTCCTCGAGCCCGACGTTGATGCGCAGGAGGCCCTCGGTCACGCCCATCGCCTCACGCGCCTCTTCGCTCATGCTGGCGTGGGTGGTGCTGGCGGGATGGCAGAGCAGGCTACGGGTGTCGCCGATGTTGTTCGAGATATCGATCAGCCCCAGCGCATCGAGCAGGGCGAACGCCTGCTCGCGCCCGCCCGGCACTTCGAAGGCGAAGATCGGGCCGGTGCCATTGGGCATCTGGCGGGTGGCGAGTTCGTTCCGCGGATGGCTCGGCAGGCCGGGGTGGAGCATGCGCGCGACGCGCGGCTCGATGAACCGGCCGAGCTCAGCGGAGGACACGCTCTGCGCCCGCGCGCGCAGGTCGAGCGTCTCCAGCCCCTTGTGCACGACCCATGCGCTGAACGGGCTGAGGTTCGGCCCGGTGTTGCGCTGGAACGGCAGCAGCACGTTATCGATGAAGTCCTGCGACCCGCACACCGCCCCGGCGAGCACGCGGCCCTGCCCGTCCATCAGCTTGGTCGCGGAGTAGGCTACCACGTCCGCACCGAATTCGAGCGGGCGCTGCAGCACCGGCGAGGCGAAGGCGTTGTCGACCACCGTGACGATGCCATGCGCGCGGGCGAGATCGCAGACGTACTGAAGGTCCACCACGTCGAGCGTGGGATTGGCCGGGGTTTCGAAGAAGAACACCTTGGTGTTCGGCCGGATCGCCCGGTCCCATTCTTCGTTCACCGCGGCGTCGATCACGGTCGCCTCGATCCCGAAGCGGGGGCAAAGATGATCGACCAGCCAGCGGCACGAGCCGAAAGCGGCGCGTGCGGCGACCACGTGATCGCCCGCCGACAGCTGGCACAGCAGCGCGGCGGTCATCGCGGCCATCCCGCTCGCCTGGGTGCGGCACGCCTCGGCGCCCTCCATCAGCGCGATGCGTTCCTCCAGCATCGCGACCGTAGGGTTCTGAAGCCGCGAATAGGTCATGCCCTCTTCGTCGCCGCTGAACCGCGCGGCGACGCTGGCGGCGTTATCGTAGGTGAAGCCCGACGAGAGGAACAATGCCTCGCTCGTCTCGCCGTGCTCGGAGCGCCACGTGCCGCCGCGCACCGCGCGGGTAGCGGGGCGCCAGTTGCGCGTGGCGGCGCGGTCCATACCGGTGGTCTTCTTCATCGCAAGGCGCGCTCTAGGAGCGCGAGCGGACCCGCTTCAATGCAAAAAAGGCACCGGCGCAAGAAAGCGCCGGTTTTGCGTCAGGGGCTGACCGGATCGTTCTTGTCGTCCAGAAGGAGGACCGCCCCGATGATCACGCCGATGACAATCGCAATCCACAGCAGGGTGCCGCCGAGCTCGTTCTCCTCCGCGGCTGGCGCGGCGGCGCGTGCGACCGGCGCGGCCTGAACCGCGACCGGAGCGATGGCGAGCGTGGCCGCGACAATGGCGGCAGGCAGTTTGCGGATGGTCATGAAATACCCCTCGAATCAAAGTCTACGCGATCTATAACCATCTTAAGTACTTGAGTTCCGTTAGGAAAAGTACCTAACGTTCCGGTTTATCGTAACCCTGCCTCGCTTCGCCGCGGGCCCTTCCCCTTGACCCGCCGCGCGGCTATGCGCCGGCTTCGCATGTCCTTGCCGCCGCACCATTCCCGCGACCCCGTCGGCTGGTGCGCCGCGATCGCGCTCGGCTTCCTAGCGCTCGTCTGTTTCCGGCTGGGCATCCCGTCGAAGCCCTATTTCGACGAGATCCATTATCTCCCCGCCGCGCGCGCGCTGCTCGCCGGGAGCGACTGGCTTAACCGCGAGCATCCGATGTTCGGCAAGGAGGTGATCGCGGCGGGCATCGGCCTGTTCGGCGATCACGCGTGGTCGTGGCGCCTGCCGAGCGCGCTCGCCGGCGCACTGGCGCTGTGGGCGAGCATGCGGGCGCTGTGGTTCGCCTCACTCAGGCGCTTCGCGACGCTGGCCTACGGGGTGCTGCTGGCGACCGGATTTATCCTTTTCGTCCACGCGCGGATCGCGATGCTCGACGGGTTCATGATCGCGTTACTCTCGGTCGTATTCTGGCAATGCGCCGCCGCGGTGCGCGAGCCCGAGCATGGCCGGCGGAGTCTGGTGATTGCCGGCGTCGCGTTGGGCCTCGCGTTGGGGACGAAGTGGAACGCGATCTCGGTCGCGCCGCTGCCGGGGCTCGCATTCCTTGCCGTGCGGCTGCGCGCGAACGGGTGGAGCGGGCTGATCGGCCACCGCGGCCCGCCGGTGCCGGGCATCCGGCTGGGCGAGGCCGCGATCTGGCTCGGCCTGCTGCCGCTCGCGGTCTATGCGCTCACGTATCTTCCTGCTTATTTGATCGAGCCCGCCGAACTCGGCGGGCGCGGCTTCATCGGGCTGCACGAGATGATGCTGCGGATGCAGGAGAGCGTGATCAAGCCGCATCCCTACCAGAGCACCTGGACCGACTGGATTATCGACCGGCGGGCGATCTGGTACCTCTACGAACCGGCCGACGGCGCGCAGCGCGGGGTGCTGCTGATCGGCAATCCGCTGACCATGCTGCTCGGCCTACCGGCGATGCTGTGGTGTGCGTGGGCGGCGTGGGTGAAGAAGCGCGTCGATGCGCTTGCGGTGGTGGTGATCTACGCCGCCAGCCTCGGCATGTGGATCGTCGCCGCCAAGCCGATCCAGTTCTATTACCACTACTTCCTGCCGAGCATGGCGCTGCTTGCGGGCCTCGCCCTGGCGCTCGACGCTTTGCGCAACCGCGGCTGGGGCTGGCTGGCGTGGACCGTGCTTGCGGGATCGGTCGCGGTGTTCGTGTGGTTCCACCCGATCCTCGACGCCGCCCCGCTCGATGGTCCGCGCGCGTTTGAACACTGGATGTGGCTCAAGAGCTGGCGCTAGTACTTGCCCCACACGAAGCGGCTCGACAGCGCGTAGTTCCACACCGAACCGATGACGATGCCGGCCAGCGCGGCCGGGTAGGCGTGCATGCCGAAGCGGACCAGCACCGCCGCCACGCCGACGTTGGCGAGCAGGCCGACCGAGCAGGTGAGCGCGAACCGCAGCCAGCCCTTCGCCAACGCGCCAAAGCCCCGCAGCCGCTGGTCGGCGTACGTCAGCGCGTTGTTGAGCACGAAGTTGAAGGTCATCGCGACCAGCGCGGCGAGCGTCTGGCCGATCTCGAACTCGGTGAACGAGTACCCGGCGAAGGCATTGCCGGTCGCTGCGAGGAAGGCGCTGAGCACCGCCATATGCACAATTACGCCGGCGGCGCCGATGGTGCCGAACAGCGCGAAGCGCGTGGGAATGAAGCGGCCCAGCCACTTGTCGTAGAGACCGACGAGAAATTCGAACACCACCGTCCGATCGAGTTTGCTTTCGCCCTGCGCCCGCGCGGCGAACTGGAGAGGTAGTTCCTTCACTCGCATCGGCCGTTCGGCGGTGGCGAGGATGTCGAGCAGGATCTTGAAGCCGACCCCGGACAGGCGATGCGCATCCTTTCGCAGCGCATCGGCGCGCAGCATGAAGTAGCCGCTCATCGGGTCTGTCAGTTCGACGCCAGTCACCTTGCGCGCGACCGCGTTGGCGATGCGCGAGCCCTTCTCCCGCGCCTCGCTCGACAGGCCTGCGGCGCTCGCGCCCTTGGCGAAGCGGCTGGCGTAGGCGAGGTCGTAATCGCCCGAGCGAATTGCGGCCAGCATCTGCGGCAGCAGCGCGGGATCGTGCTGGTGGTCGGCGTCCATCACCGCGACGATCGGCGCGGCGGTCGCGCACATGCCCTCGATGGCAGCGCTCGCAAGCCCGCGGCGGCCGATGCGCTGGATGACGCGAACGCGGGGGTCGGTCCGGGCGATTTCGCGCACTTCGTCGGCGGTCCCGTCGGCGCTGTCGTCGTCGACGAAGATCGCTTCCCACGCGGTATCGCCGAGCGCCGCGTCCAGCCGCGCTACCATCGGCGCAATATTGCCGCGCTCGTTATAGGTCGGCAGGACGACCGCCAGTTCGAGCGGCGTGTCAGAGGCGCTCAAGGACCGCCTCGCCGATCGTCGCCGTTCCCGCCGCACCGCCGAGATCGTGCCCGCGCACACCATCGGCCAGCGCGCGGCTGACTGCGGTCTCGATCCGGGCCGCTTCGTCCTCGCGCCCGAACGAATGGCGCAGCATCATCGCTGCCGACAGGATCGTCGCCATCGGATTGGCGAGCCCCTTGCCGGCGATGTCGGGCGCGCTGCCGTGGATCGGTTCGTAGAGCCCGAAAGTGCCGTGCGCGGTCTGCCGCTCGCCGAGCGCCGCGCTTGCGAGCAGCCCGATGGAGCCGACGCACATGCTCGCCTGGTCGGACAGGATGTCGCCGAACAGGTTGCCGGTGACCACCACATCGAACCGGCCCGGATCGCGCACCAGCTGCATTGCTGCGTTGTCGACATACATGTGCTCGAGCGCGACGTCGGGGTATTCCGCGGCGACCTCGACCACCACGTCGCGCCAGAGCTGACTGGTTTCGAGCACGTTCGCCTTGTCGACGGAGCACAGGCGCTTCCTGCGGCCTTGTGCGGCGCGGAAGGCGACGTGCGCGATGCGGCGGACCTCGTCCTCGGCGTAGCTCATCAGGTCGCGCCCGCGGCGGCGGCCATCGGGCAAGGTCTCGATCGCCTTCTCGCCGAAATAGACGTCGCCGTTGAGCTCGCGGACGATCAGGAGGTCGATCCGCGCGGCGATCTCGGACTTGAGCGCGCTCAGCGCCTCGAGGCCCGGAAACATTGTCGCCGGGCGCAGGTTGGCGAACAGGCCCAGCTCGCTGCGCAGGCCGAGGATCGCCTGCTCGGGCCGGAGCGAGCGCTCCAGCGCATCGCACGCCGGATCGCCCACCGCGCCGAACAGGATCGCATCGGCAGCGCGCGCGATTTCGAGGGTCTCGGCTGGCAGCGGATGGCCGTGCCGCTGGTAGGCAATGCCGCCGACATCGCCTTCGAGCAGCGTCAGCCCCGGCAGGTCGAGTGCTTCGAGTACCCGCACCGCTTCGCGGGTCACTTCGGGCCCGATCCCGTCGCCGGGCATCACCGCGACTTTCATGGCTTCAGCTTCTCCAGTCGCTCGCCCAGCATGGCGCGCGCGGCCATAGCATCGCCCTTCCGGTCGGCAAGCAGGTAGCGCTCGAGCGGCGCCGCCTGCCTAGCAAACAATTCGAGGAGCGCCGCAAGATCCGCTTCGGGTGGCGCCGCGCCACCATAGCCGAGTTCACGAAGAACCAGCGCCTCGTACCCCAGCACTGCGCGCAGCCAGCCGCGCGCGGAGGGTGCGTGACAGATTGCATCAAGAGTCGCCGACAAGGCATTGTATATGGTGGGATATGGATTGCGCTCGGGGAGCACGGCGGCGGCCAGCGTGGTCACCCAGGCGATCGCGGCGGCAGGCAGCGGCTCCGCGAGCCACGGCCCGCGGCTTTCAACCAGTTCCAGCTTGAGAAAGGGCAGCTGGCTGTCGCTGCGGGCCGAAAGCTCCGCCGCCACCCGGTTGCCGGGAATGAGCACAGGCCGAAGCTGGCGCCCGCGCCCGCCGGCGACGTAGCCCGCGACCAGCCCGAACTCCTCGGTCAGCACCCGCGCGATCGACGCAGTCTCGCCGTGGGCGCGCGCCGCGACGACGATGGCCGAAGCGCTGAGCTGCACTCAGCCGCCCGCAGCCGCCGGAGCCGGCAGGGTCTTGGCGATCGCCTCCTCGGTCGCGTCGACCAGCTTCGCTACGCCTTCGGCCGTAGGGTGAACATGGTCGGCCTGGATTAGCTTGGGATCGGTGAACACTTGCGCGGTCACGAACGGCACCAGCGTGGCGCCGTGCTGCTTGGCCAGGTCCGCGTAGATGCGGTCGAACTGCTGCTGGAATTGCGGGCCCGCGTTGGGCGGCGCCTGCAGGCTCATCAGCACGACCGGTATCTTGCGCTTCCCCAGTTCGGTGAGCATCGCATCGAGATTTGCGCGGGTCTGCTCCGGCGGAAGGCCGCGGAGGAGGTCATTGCCGCCCAGTTCGAGCAGCACGAGGTCCGGCTTGGCAGGCTGGTTGTCGAGCGTGAACGCGAGGCGCTGGCGTCCGGCGGCGGTCGTGTCGCCCGATACGCCGGCGTTGGCAATGCGCACATTGCGTCCGGCTTCCCGTAGCGCATGCTCGAGCTGCGCCGGATAGCTTTGCGTATTGGGATCGGCGAGGCCGTACCCGGCGAACAGCGAATCCCCGAACGCGAGCACGCGCACCTCCGGGCCAGTCACGTCGGCGGGAGCAGCGGTAGCGCTGGCGGTGGCCGTCACGGCTGGCGCGGGCGCTTCGTCCTTGCATCCCGCCAGCGCCAGCGAGGCCGCAAGCATCGACCAGCACGCTACCCTCATCGACCAAATCCTTCGCATTGTTGCCGCCTCACCCCAGCTATGCCATCGCATGCCAGTGACAAGCCTTACCAGCGCGATCCGCGCCCGCAATCTCACCCTCACCCTCGGCAGCAGCGCGGCCCCGGTCGAAATTCTCAAGGGGATCGACCTCGATATCGCCGCGGGCGAGGTCGTCGCGCTGCTGGGCCCCTCGGGCTCGGGCAAGAGCAGCCTTATGGCGGTGCTGACCGGGCTCGAACGCGCAACCTCGGGTACGCTCGAGGTGGCCGGCGCCGACTTCGCCGCGATGGGCGAGGACGAACTGGCCCGCGCGCGCCGAGGGCGCATCGGGATCGTCCTGCAGGCGTTCCACCTGCTGCCGACAATGACCGCTGAAGAGAACGTGGCGACCCCGATGGAGCTTGCCGGAATGGCCGATGCGCGTGATCGCGCCCGCGCCGAGCTCACCGCAGTCGGCCTCGGCCATCGGCTCGATCATTATCCTCAGCAGCTTTCGGGTGGGGAGCAGCAGCGCGTGGCGATCGCCCGCGCGACCGCGCCGCGTCCGGCGCTGATCTTCGCCGACGAGCCGACCGGCAACCTCGACGCCGCGACCGGGCACACGATCGTCGACCTGCTGCTCGCCCGGCGCGCGGAGACCGGCGCGACGCTGCTGGTGATCACCCACGACGCCGAGCTCGCCGCCCGTTGCGATCGTGTGGTGACCCTGGCGGACGGGCGTATCGTCAGCGACGTGACCGCGTGACCTGGGCCGCTGCGTGGACCATCGCCCGGCGCGACCTCAGCGCGCGGTTCCGCGGGCTGCGGTTGCTGCTGGTGTGCCTGTTCCTCGGCACGGGCGCGCTCGCCGCGATCGGCACGCTCACCGGCACCATCGAGCGCCAGCTGTCAGAGCGCGGACGCGAGTTCCTCGGCGCCGACCTGCAGGTCTCGCTGTGGCAACGGGCCCCCTCCCCCCAGGAGCTTACCGCTCTCGGCGAACTCGGCACCGTGTCGCTCGGATCGCGCATGCAGGCGATGGCGAGCACGGTCGATGCGGCCGCACCCGTGGAGCTGAAGGCGGTCGACGACAAGTGGCCGCTCTACGGGCAGGCGACGCTCGCCGGTGGGCGCGTCGTCGGCGCTCCGCCTCAAGGACAGGCGTGGGTTGCCCAAGGGGCGGCTGATCGGCTGGGTGTCGGCGTCGGCGACGGCTTCACCGTCGGCACCGCGCGGCTGATCGTCGGGGGCATCCTCGACCAGGAGCCGGACCGGCTCGGAGAAGGCTTCCAGCTCGGACCAACGGTAATCGTTCGCGCCGACGTGCCAGCCGCAGCGGGCTTGACCGCGCCGGGCGCGATGTACCGCTCCAAGACCAATGTCGCGTTTGCCGGCGCGAAGGACGCGCAGGCGGCCGAATCTGCGCTGAAAGCGCGTTTTCCCGCGTCGGGCTTCGAGATTCGCACGCGCGACAATGGCGCGCCCGGGGCCGACCGGTTCGTGGGACGGATGGGCGAGTTCCTCACTCTCGTCGGTCTCGCGGCGCTGGTGATCGCGGGGATCGGCATCGGCGGCGGTGTGTCGTCCTATCTCGATGTGCGGCGGGCGGCGATCGCAACGCTCAAGGTGCTCGGGGCGACGAGCGCCGATATCGCGCGCATCTACGCGCTGCAGATCGGCACCGCGGCGCTGGTCGGCAGCCTGGCGGGCATTGCCGCGGGCGTGGCTCTCACGCCGCTGCTGGCGCAGGCGCTGTCGGGCCTTCTGCCGGTCGGGACCGGGATCGTCTTCGCGCCCGGGGCGCTGGCGATCGCTCTCGCCGACGGTTTGCTGGTCGCCTTGATCTTCGCCGCGCCGCCGCTGCTGCGGGCGCGCCGCTTTCCGGCGATGGCGCTCATGCGGGAGCGGGTCTCGCC
>NZ_RSEL01000007.1 GCF_003958625.1 Tsuneonella rigui
CGCTGCCTGCTTCGGCGCGGGCTCGGTCGGAGGAGGCGGCGGCTTGGGTTGCTCGATCGCGACCGTCACAAGCGCGCTGTCGGGCTTGCCCGGGCGCCCGCGCTCCGCCAGGCCCCAGATCAGGATCGCCGCGAGGCCCGCATGGATCGCCAGCGTCGCGGCCCCCGCGGCCAGCCGCCGCCGGCCGGCATGGTCGTGCTCACCGTACATGGCATGGGAGGAACGCCGACCCGCGCGTTCGGCTCCGCTCTCACACTTCGGCGCGGGCGCGGTGGACCAGCTCCTCGAAGTAATCGCGCTGCTGGCCCGCCGCCTTGGCCTCGCCGCGCAGCCGCTCGATCTCAAGCTCCGCGTCGGCGAGCGCGTGCTCGAGGTCGCGTACCTCCGCCTGCGCCTTGACCATCGCCTCGCGCATCCGTTCCTCCCGCTCGCGCACCGCAGGGTCCGCCAGCACCGCGGCGCGCACCGTGTCCCACAGCGGATGCCCCGGCCCGACCGCCTTCAGGCCATAGCGCGCGGGCAGCCGCTGCTGGAGGAGGAAGCGCAGCAGGTTGTTGTCGGGCTTCTCCCACCAGCCGAGGATCTCGCCGCCCGATACGATCGGCGTCGCGGTGCCCTGGAGCGGGCGTTCGAGCGCGCAGTCCTCCAGCCGGGTCAGCCCGCGCTCCAGCGCCGCATCCCACGCGCCCGCGAAGCCCTCCGCGCCCGGGCGCGCGCGCAGCTTGTAGAGCGCCTCCATCGACTTGCCGATCGAGCGCGCCGCCTGGTTGACGATCCCCGTGGCGGCGAGCGTGGCGACGAACCGGCGCTGCAGCTCGGGCGTGATCGAGTTGCGCCGGGGCTGCGGGTGGAAAAACGGCGCGAAGCCGAGCAGCGGGTCCTCCGCATCGGGCACCGGCCCGGCGGAATAGGCCGCCACGCTGGTCGCCTGGCGCGCGATCGCGCGGTTGGGGCGGGGCGGAGGAGCGGGCGCATCGGGCATTTCATCCATGACCCGCGAGCACATTGCAGATCGCCCGCGTGTAGGAAAACGCTTTCGAGAACATTTCGCGAACAAACCGCTTCCCGAATCGCCCGCCGGCGTGCTTTCAGGGCGCATGGTTCGACGCACCCAATCGCAGCACAAGACTGACGACCAGGCCTATCCGGTCCGCGTGAAGTTCGTGATCCCGTTCCACGACCGCAGCCGCTGGTGGGGCCTGCAGGACCGCCTCCACGCCTGGCTCAAGGAACTGGGCCCGCGCCGCCACGCAATCCACTCGGGCGGGTGGAGCGTGGGCCGGCAGGCGATGGCGATCTACTTCCACAACCTGGAGGACGCGCAGGCGTGCGTCGCTGCGTTTCCGGAGCTGGAGCTGGCGGATGGGGTGGGGGCACCGAGGTGTTATGCGCCGGCGGTGGAGGCGAAGGCAACATAAGACACCCGGTTTCAGACTTCCGCTTTAGCGATGTCTCAAACCAAAGCTGCCTGTCTGCGAACGACCCATTGCGGACATTTACAGTCAGTGGCCGTCCGATGAGGCGCTAGCTAGGGACGTCAAAGCCCAAGTATTCAAGAATCGCCGTTCGAGGACGTTATGCCAAGTTTGTCAGGAGATGCTTCGTGCACAGGCTTTTGCGGCTGTGCCAACGCCTCTGAGATCAGACATAATTGGTCCGCAATCATTTCGAGCGCCATCACCTGACGCTCATCGTGAGTGCTGGCCCGCCGAAGTGCATTCAAATCAGTCATTTGAATATGTCCAATCTAGCTTGCCGCTGAGTTCGCGGTTCCCACCCTGCCCCTTGGCGTCATTCAAAGAGTCGTGTCGGATTGTGGTCGGCCCGCCAGCATATGTTCCGTAGATGATCGTTTCTCGCGATGCGGCGGGGTCTACCGCCGCATCCGCTGGAGAGATATTTCTCAGTGCGCGGACACGTTCGGCATATTCGGCGACGTTCTGAAAGTGGCTCTCACGAGCTTCGCCTTCTCCTGATGCCTTGGCCTTCATTACCTCAACCTGGTGGGCGCCGAGTAGTTCATTGAGGTCCATAGTTGCTCTCCTTTCAGACAAGTCGGGAAGCCTCGCGAGCCGCGAGCTCGGTGAGTCAGCGCGCTTGGCTTTCCGCCTGCTCGCGGTGTGTCTGCTGCAGCCGAAGGTTTACCGCCCGAAGCTCACCGCCCTGAGCGGGCAGGAGTGTGTTGTAGGCATAGCGCTGATGAATCTTCGGACGGGGATCATCGCTAGCCGCGTCTCGGCTATCGAATGGAATTGGCTGGTCGCCCTGTTCGGGCATGATGATCCCTGACCCGGTTCGAGCATCGTAGCTTTGAATCTTGCCGAAGTTGGTCATACGAAATTCGTCACGGGCCGATCACCGAGGTGCCGATTGCAGCATCGCGCTCTAGTGCTGCTGCAAGACCGGCGGGGTCGATCGTCACTGTTCGCGTCGAACCCGGCGAGTGAATGTGGAGCAGTGTTGCAACACGCACATACACGGTGCGCTCGTTGCCTTCGACGGCCTCTTCATCAGTCTCGATCTCATAAGTTCCTGCTGGTTGGTCGCCATCAAGCTCGGGCAAGGAGAATGGAGAACAAAATGTCACTTGTGTACGGGTCGTTCGAATAGCCATTCGGCACTCTAGATGTCGGGGTTGGGGCCGCTAGGCCTACCTGTTGCGGATGGTCTCAAGGCCCTTTACCGCGCCCGGTTTCTGGCTGGGCTGCGAAGCATTGGTCTTGGGCTTTTCCGCCTTGGGTTTGCGGATCTCTCTGTTCGATTTTCGTTGGCCCTTGGCCATGTCTTTCCTCCTTGATGTCAGCCGCCGTCGGGGCGGCCATTCAGCATGATGTTGTCTGAGGGGGCTGGTGCAAGCCGCGCCAGCTCCGCTCGCACAATCGCCTCACCAGCTTTGCTTTGCGTCGCTAGCGCGATCGGGCGTCCGCCCAGCGCGTCGTGTTCGGTGTTCAGGAAGACGATGGCGGCGTCCTTGCCAAGGATTCTGAATGCCAGGCTTGCAATGTCGCCTTGCCTCGCCGCCTCGTCGGCAGGCATTGGCACGGCCCTTTTCCGTCTACGCCAGTGCGCTGCCGGGGACGTTTGTCGGTCTTCGGAGTCAGATGTTTCCGGCGGCAGGTTCGCGGGGGCGCTCAACTGACCAAACACCAAATGATGGTCGCCATCGCACCAAGCGGCAGGAAAACGCCCATGTAATCGGGCCTCGATTTTTGGCGTGCGGTCATATCAGCTCGCGCTCCAGCTTGGTCATCCGGCGCGCCTGCGCGATCGCGTCGGTCAGGCTGGTGTAGCGGAAGCCGCCCACAGAGTAGGTCTCCGTCACATGACGGATGACCCCGAGCCGCTCGGCAAGCTCAACAGCAGGGATGCTGCCGCCTTCGTTTTCCCAGGACTCAGTCCTGAAAATATCGGCGCTGCCAGTAGAGGGATGAGACATCGATATGCTCCTGCTGCAAGCGGGAGCCCAAAGTCTCTCAGTCGCGGGCGCTCACGGAAAAGGAAGCCACTGCGATTGGGCTTATTTGGGGAGCGGGCCCGCCGGATACAAGGTGAGCGAGGGGCTCGCGCTAGGACGAGGTGCGATCCGCGATATCCTGAATCCGCTTCACCCTCGCGTCCCGCTCGCGTGCCCGCTGCCGGGCAATCTTCCGATCGTGCTGGTTGTAGCGCGCATAACCGATCAGCGAGCCGGCCGCGATGACCATGAAGGCGATGATGAGGTATGCGAAGACGAGGCGAGTTTCCATGCGCTCCTAAGTCGAACGCGGTCGCTTAGTTCCGCGTTCTGCTTTCAAATCGCTAGCCTGAAAGCCGGCTGCCTTGCAGGCGAGTAGCAGTCGACGCGCGAATCGTTCGCTTTCCACCCAATATCGGACACATCGCCTAAACCTGCGGGAGCGCGAGACCAGACTTAGCCAAGCCGTCAGACCGCCGCCACGCTTGACCCCCCACCCTAAACCCCCTAAGGGCGCGCCCATCCAAGGCCGGCCCGTGAGTGATCGGGGGCTCGCTTCGGGCAGATAGAGCTGAACATTGGCGGTTGAGTTCCGGGGCCTGGTGCGGTTGCACATGGGGCTCTTTTCTATTGGAGCGGTCCTCATCCGGACGCTCTCGGGGCGGCCGTCAAAGTAACCCGGTGTCCGTGACACGGGTGGAGTGTTTCAGGCTCGTTGCGCCTCAGCCGTGCCTTCGGACTTGCTCCGCAGGCGACGGCTCGATCGCACGGTCCTTTCTCCCTTCATCCTGCCAGTGATGCCATCACCCGGTGAAGTGAGAGAAAGTCTTAATGCCGACGATCAACCAGCTGGTCCGCAAGGGCCGCGAACCGCAGAAGGCCAAGTCGAAGGTCCCTGCGATGGAAGCGAACCCGCAGAAGCGCGGCGTTTGTACCCGCGTCTACACGACGACCCCGAAGAAGCCGAACTCGGCGCTGCGCAAGGTGGCCAAGGTGCGCCTCACCAACCAGCGCGAGGTCATCACCTACATCCCGGGTGAAGGCCACAACCTGCAGGAGCACTCGGTGGTGCTCATCCGCGGCGGCCGCGTGCGCGACCTTCCGGGCGTGCGCTACCACGTGCTGCGCGGCGTGCTCGACACCCAGGGCGTCAAGGACCGCAAGCAGAGCCGCTCGAAGTACGGCGCCAAGCGTCCGAAGTAAGCGCCCCGCTTTTTCGAGGTTTCCGGCCGCGCGCCTTCGTTCGCTGCGGCCTTGCATAAGGAATAACGAGAATGTCTCGTCGTCGTCGTCCCGAGAAGCGGGAAATCCTGCCTGACCCGAAGTTCGGTGATCAGATCCTGTCGAAGTTCATGAACAACCTCATGTACGACGGGAAGAAGTCGGTTGCCGAGAGCATCGTCTATGGTGCGCTCGATACCGTCGAAACCCGCGCCAAGGCCGATCCGCTGGGCGTGTTCCACTCCGCCCTGCAGAACGTCGCCCCGCAGATCGAGGTGCGTTCGCGCCGCGTCGGCGGTGCCACCTACCAGGTGCCGGTCGAGGTCCGTCCGGAGCGCGCCCAGGCGCTCGCCATCCGCTGGCTCATCACCGCCGCCCGCGGCCGTGCGGAGACCACCATGGCCGCCCGTCTCTCGGGCGAGCTGATGGATGCCGCCAACAACCGCGGCAACGCGGTCAAGAAGCGCGAAGACACGCACCGCATGGCGGACGCGAACCGCGCCTTCTCGCATTATCGCTGGTAATCACTACATGGGGGCCGCTCCTCGCTAGCGAGGCGGCTCCCAAACCCCCGAGGAACTACACATGGCCCGCGAATACCCGCTGGAGCGCTACCGCAATATCGGCATCATGGCGCACATTGATGCCGGCAAGACCACCACGACCGAGCGCATTCTCTATTACACCGGCAAGTCCTACAAGATCGGCGAAGTCCACGACGGCGCCGCGACCATGGACTGGATGGAGCAGGAGCAGGAGCGCGGGATCACCATCACCTCGGCCGCCACGACCACGTTCTGGCAGGCTGAGGATGGTCAGGGCCCCAAGCACCGCATCAACATCATCGACACCCCCGGGCACGTCGACTTCACCATCGAAGTCGAGCGCTCGCTGCGCGTCCTCGACGGTGCGGTCGCGGTGTTCGACGGCGTCGCCGGCGTGGAACCGCAGTCGGAAACCGTGTGGCGCCAGGCCGACAAGTACGGCGTGCCGAGAATGTGCTTCGTGAATAAGTTGGACCGCACTGGTGCCGACTTCTACTATTGCGTCCAGTCGATTATCGACCGCCTCGGCGCCAAGCCGCTGGTGCTGTATCTCCCGATCGGCGCGGAGAGCCAGCTCAAGGGCGTGGTAGACCTCGTCAACAACCGCGGCATCGTCTGGAAGGACGAGAGCCTCGGCGCTGAGTTCGAATACGTCGCGATCCCCGATGATCTCGCTGACAAGGCGGCCGACTATCGCAACCAGTTGATCGAGCTCGTCGTTGAACAGGACGACGACGTGATGGAGCAGTACCTCGAGGGCAACGAGCCCGACGTGGCGACGCTCAAGAAGCTGATCCGCAAGGGCACCATGGCGCGCGCGTTCGTTCCGGTGGTGTGCGGCTCCGCGTTCAAGAACAAGGGCGTCCAGCCCCTGCTCGACGCGGTGGTCGACTACATGCCGAGCCCGCTCGACGTGCCGGCGATCAAGGGCGTCCTGCCCGACAGCGACGAAGAAGCCGAGCGCCCCTCGAGCGACGACGCGCCGTTCGCCGCGCTGGCGTTCAAGATCATGAACGACCCGTTCGTCGGTTCGCTGACCTTCACCCGCATCTACTCGGGCAAGCTGGTCAAGGGCCAGGTCCTGAACTCGGTGAAGGACAAGAAGGAAAAGATCGGCCGCATGCTGCTGATGCACTCCAACAACCGGGAGGACATCGATGAGGCGTTCGCGGGCGACATCGTCGCGCTCGCCGGCATGAAGGACACTACCACCGGCGACACGCTGTGCGATCCGGCCAAACCGATCATTCTCGAGCGGATGGAATTCCCCGAGCCGGTGATCGAGCTGTCGGTGGAGCCGAAGACCAAGGCCGACCAGGAGAAGATGGGCGTTGCCCTCAATCGCCTGGCGCAAGAGGACCCGAGCTTCCGTGTGTCGACCGACCACGAAAGTGGCCAGACGATCATCAAGGGAATGGGCGAACTCCACCTCGACATCATCGTCGACCGCATGAAGCGCGAGTTCAAGGTCGAAGCCAACGTCGGCGCGCCGCAGGTGGCGTACCGCGAGTACCTCGCGAAGCCGGTCGACGTCGACTACACCCACAAGAAGCAGTCGGGCGGCTCGGGCCAGTTCGGCCGCGTCAAGGTCAAGGTCGAGCCGGGCGAGCGCGGTCAGGGTTTCGTCTTCAAGGACGAGATCAAGGGCGGCAACATCCCCAAGGAGTACATCCCGGCGATCGAAAAGGGTTTTCGCGAGCAGGGCGAAAGCGGCTACCTCGTGGGCTTCCCGATCATCGATTTCACCGTCACGCTGTATGACGGTGCGTACCACGACGTCGACTCGAGCGCGATCGCGTTCGAAATCGCTGGCCGCGGTGCGATGCGCGAAGTCGCGCAGAAGTCGGGCATCAAGCTGCTCGAGCCGATCATGAAGGTGGAGGTCGTGACCCCCGAGGATTACCTCGGCGACGTCATTGGCGACATCAACAGCCGGCGTGGGCAGATCCAGGGCACCGACACCCGCGGCAACGCGCAGGCGGTCGAAGCGATGGTGCCGCTCGCCAACATGTTCGGTTACGTCAACGAACTGCGCTCGTTTACCCAGGGCCGCGCCCAGTACTCGATGCAGTTCTCGCACTACGACGAAGTGCCCGCGAACGTGGCGGCCGAGGTCAAGGAGAAGCTTGCCTAAGGTAGGGCGAGCGTCTAGGGGCGGCACCCGATTCACCGGGTGCCGCAGCCTGACTTGGTGAAATTCATTTCCAGACAGAGGTTAGAGTCAAAATGGCTAAGGAAAAATTCCAGCGGAACAAGCCGCACTGCAACATCGGCACCATCGGTCACGTCGACCACGGCAAGACCACGCTGACGGCCGCGATCACCAAGGTGATGGCTGAGCTGCACGGCGGCGCCGCGGTGGATTTCGCGAACATCGACAAGGCTCCCGAAGAGCGTGAGCGCGGCATCACCATCTCGACCGCGCACGTCGAGTACGAGACCGACGCGCGTCACTATGCGCACGTCGATTGCCCGGGCCACGCCGACTACGTGAAGAACATGATCACCGGTGCCGCCCAGATGGACGGCGCGATCCTGGTCGTGAACGCCGCCGACGGCCCGATGCCGCAGACCCGCGAGCACATCCTGCTCGCCCGTCAGGTCGGCGTGCCGGCACTGGTCGTGTACATGAACAAGGTCGATCAGGTCGACGACGAGGAAATCCTCGAGCTGGTCGAGCTGGAAGTGCGCGAGCTGCTGAGCTCGTACGACTTCGACGGCGACAACATTCCGATCGTCAAGGGTTCGGCTCTCGCCGCCCTCGAAGGCCGCGATGAGAACATCGGCAAGGAATCGGTCGTTGCCCTGATGAAGGCGGTCGACGAAGCGATCCCGCAGCCGGAGCGTCCGGTCGACAAGCCGTTCCTGATGCCGATCGAAGACGTGTTCTCGATCTCGGGCCGCGGCACCGTGGTCACCGGCCGCGTTGAGTCGGGCGTCGTGAACGTCGGCGACGAATGCGAGATCGTCGGTATCAAGGACACCACCAAGACGACCGTCACCGGCGTCGAGATGTTCCGCAAGCTGCTCGATCGCGGCGAAGCGGGCGACAACATCGGTGCGCTGATCCGCGGCGTGGCGCGTGAAGCCGTCGAGCGCGGCCAGGTTCTGGCCAAGCCCGGTTCGGTCAACCCGCACACCGATTTCGAAGCCGAAGTCTACGTGCTGTCGAAGGACGAAGGCGGCCGTCATACGCCGTTCTTCGCCAACTACCGCCCGCAGTTCTACTTCCGCACCACCGACGTGACCGGTGAGGTCGTCCTCCCCGAGGGCACCGAGATGGTCATGCCGGGCGACAACGTCACGATCGGCGTCAAGCTGATCGCGCCGATCGCGATGGACGAGGGCCTGCGCTTCGCGATCCGCGAAGGTGGCCGCACCGTCGGCTCGGGCGTCGTCTCGAAGATCACGAAGTAAGCTTCTGATCGTCAGGTTTGGGGCCCGTCTCTCCTGCGGGAGAGGCGGGCCCTTGCCGTTTAATGAGAGCTCCTGCCGCGTTCCGGCACGGCCCAGGCAGCTCTCGGTGATTTCCCGGCAAATCGGGGGTTGCCACCGGCGGGCCTCATCCGTATAGGCGCGCCACCGGCCGGGGATTCGTCCCTGTCCAACGAAATTCAGGGAAGGCCGCCCGTTCCGGGAAACCGGGTTGAAGCGGGGCGTGCCTTTCTTTTTTGCGGGCTGACAACGGAAACGCCAACAGTTCGCTCAGGCTCTTTCGCATCGGTAGGGACATGGAAGCTCAGAATATCCGCATTCGCCTGAAGGCGTTTGACCACCGCGTGCTCGACCAGGCCACTGGCGAGATCGCGGAAACCGCCCGTCGCACGGGCGCGCTGATCCGGGGCCCCATTCCCATGCCGACGCGCTGCGAGAAGTTCACCGTGCTTCGCGGCCCGCACATCGACAAGAAGTCGCGTGAGCAGTTCGAGGTGCGCACCTACAAGCGGCTGCTCGATATCGTGCAGCCCAACGCCCAGACCGTGGACGCGCTGATGAAGCTCGACCTCGCCGCGGGCGTGAACGTCGAGATCAAGCTGGCTTGATTTGACGAGCGGGGCCGCGAGGCCCTGCGGACAAGGGATACCTCCGGTTTCGGCCGGGTTAGCGTCCCCCGTCTCGCTTCTCTCACGAGAAGCACTTTGGCCCGGACGGGGCGACGCATGAATTCCAGGGCCGAGCAAGCACGCGGGATGGTCCCGTGTGCCTCTGTAAGGAGAACGGATCATGCGCTCAGGCGTGATCGCTAAGAAAGTCGGGATGACCCGCCTGTTCCAGGAGGACGGCCGCCACGTGCCCGTCACCGTCCTGGCGCTGGAAGATTGCCAGGTGGTCTCGCACCGCACCGCCGACCGTGACGGCTACTTCGCCGTCCAGCTGGGAGCGGGCGAAGCCAAGCAGAAGAACGTCAACAAGCCGCAGCGCGAAGCTTTCGCGAAGGCGCAGGTTGGCCTCAAGATGCGCGTCGCCGAATTCCGCGTCGATGGTGAGGATGGTCTCATCCCCGTCGGTTCGACGATCTCGGCCGAACATTTCATTGCCGGCCAGAAGGTCGACATCACCGGTCACACCCAGGGCAAGGGCTTCCAGGGCGCGATGAAGCGCTGGGGCTTCGGCGGCATGCGCGCGACGCACGGCGTCTCGATCAGCCACCGTGCGCACGGTTCGACCGGTCAGCGCCAGGATCCGGGCAAGGTCTTCAAGAACAAGAAGATGGCCGGCCACATGGGTGACAAGCAGCGCACCCAGCAGAACCTGGAAGTCGTCCGTACCGACGCAACCCGCGGCTTGATCTTCGTCAAGGGTTCGGTCCCTGGCTCGAAGAACAGCTGGATGCTGATCCGCGACGCGGTCAAGCTTTCGGCGCCCGAAGGTCTGCCGTTCCCCGGCGCGATCGTCGAGAAGAAGAGCACCGCTCCCGAGCACGAAGAAGCACCGGCCGGCATGGTCGAGGCTGCTGCCGAGCACGAAGTGATCGAGCAGGTCACTCCGGAACAGCAGGAAGTGCTGGCGCAGGAGCAGCAGGCTGGCGCGGGTGACGAAACCACCCCGGCGGTCGGCGAAGAAACCCCCGAGAGCGGCGACAACGCCGGCTCGGACGAAGGCAAGGAGGGCTGATCCCGTGAAGGTGAAGGTCCAGAAACTCGACGGCACCGAGGTCAAGGGCGGCCTTGAGCTGAACGACGACGTCTTCGGTGTCGAGCCGCGGCAGGACATCCTGCACCGCGTCGTCACCTGGCAGCTGTGGAACCGGCGCGCGACCGCGCGTCCGACCCGCGAGCGCAGCGAGGTGTCGCGCACCGGCAAGAAGTTCGGTCGCCAGAAGGGTGGCGGCACGGCTCGTCACGGTGATCGTGCGGCTCCGGTGTTCATCGGCGGCGGCAAGGCGCACGGCGCCCGCAAGCGCGATTTCAACATCTCGCTTAACAAGAAGATCCGCGCTCTGGGGCTCCGCATGGCGCTCTCGAGCAAGGCGAAGGACGGTCTCGTGATCGTCGACAGCCTGGAGCTGAAGGACGCCAAGACCAAGGCGCTCAAGGGGCAGTTCGACAAGAACGGCTGGAGCGGCAAGGTCCTGGTGATCGACGGCGACGCGGTCGAAAGCTCGTTCGCGCGGGCCGCGGGCAACTTGCCGGGCGTCAACGTCCTGCCGGCCGTGGGCGCCAACGTCTACGACATCCTGAAGCACGACACGCTGGTCCTGACCAAGGCCGCGGTCGAGAAGCTGGAGGCGCGCTTCAATGGCTAAGTCTGCAAAGGCGGTCGACGCGCGTCACTACGACGTGATCGTCGCCCCGCACATCACCGAAAAGTCGACCCTGGCTTCGGAATTCAACGCGATCGTTTTCAAGGTCGCGGGCGACGCCACAAAGTCGCAGATCAAGGAGGCCGTCGAGGCCATCTACGATCGCAAGGTGGCGAAGGTGAATACCATTGTCGTCAAGGGCAAGACCAAGCGCTGGAAGGGCAAGCCCTACTCGCGCTCCGACATGAAGAAGGCGATCGTGACGCTGGCCGCCGGCCAGGACTCGATCGACATCACGAGCGGGATCTGAGGCGATGGCACTCAAGAACTACAAGCCGACCAGCCCGGCCCGTCGCGGCCTGATCTTGGTCGACAAGTCCGGCCTGTGGAAGGGCAAGCCGGTCAAGGCGCTTGTCGAAGGCAAGCGCAAGACCGGCGGCCGTAACAACAAGGGCCATGTGACCTCGCGCGGCATCGCCGGCGGCCACAAGCAGAAGTACCGCTACGTCGACTTCAAGCGGCGCAAGTGGGACATGCCGGCCACCGTCGAGCGGCTCGAGTACGACCCCAACCGCACGGCCTTCATCGCGCTGGTGAAGTACGAGGACGGCGAGCTCGCCTACATCCTCGCGCCGCAGCGTCTCGCCGTCGGCGACACGGTCGTCGCGGGCGAGAAGACCGATACCAAGCCGGGCAACGCGATGCTGCTGGGCACCATGCCGGTCGGCACCATCTGCCACAACGTGGAGATGAAGCCGGGCAAGGGCGGTCAGATCGCCCGTTCGGCCGGCACTTACGTGCAGGTCGTCGGCCGTGACCGCGGGATGGTGATCGTTCGCCTGAACAGCGGCGAGCAGCGCTACCTGCGTTCGGATTGCATGGGCACGGTTGGCGCGGTCTCGAACCCCGACAACCAGAACCAGAACTTCGCCAAGGCCGGCCGCAGCCGCTGGATGGGCAAGCGTCCGCTGACCCGCGGCGTTGCGAAGAACCCGGTCGATCACCCGCACGGCGGTGGCGAAGGCCGGACCTCGGGCGGCCGTCACCCGGTCACCCCGTGGGGCAAGCCGACCAAGGGTGCCCGCACCCGCCACAACAAGGCGACGGACAAGATGATCATCCGTTCGCGTCACGCCAAGAAGAAGAGGTAATCGAGATGGCTCGTTCCGTCTGGAAAGGTCCGTTCGTCGACCTCCACCTGCTGAAGAAGGCCGAGGACGCGCAGGAGAAGAACGCGCGCGGTGCGATCAAGACCTGGTCGCGTCGCAGCACGATCCTGCCGCAGTTCGTGGGCCTGACCTTCAGCGTCTACAACGGCCAGAAGTTCATTCCGGTCTCCGTCAACGAAGACATGGTCGGCCACAAGCTCGGTGAGTTCTCGCCCACGCGGAACTTCCCCGGCCACGCCGCCGACAAGAAGGGCAAGCGCTGATGGGCAAGCAGAAAGCCCCCCGCCGCGTCGGCGACAACGAGGCTCTGGCCGTCGGCACCACGATCCGTGGTTCGGCGCAGAAGCTGAACCTCGTCGCTGCGCTGATCCGCGGCCGCAAGGCCGAAGAGGCGATGAACATCCTGACCTTCTCCAAGAAAGCGATGGCCCGCGACGCATCGAAGGTGCTCGCGAGCGCGATCGCCAACGCCGAGAACAACCACAACCTCGATGTCGACGCGCTCGTCGTCGCCGAGGCGTCGGTCGGCAAGTCGGTCACAATGAAGCGCTTCCACACCCGTGGTCGCGGCAAGTCGACCCGCATCCTGAAGCCGTTCAGCCGGCTCCGGATCGTGGTGCGTGAAAGCGAGGAGGCCTGATCCATGGGTCATAAATCGAACCCCGTCGGCCTGCGCCTGCAGATCAACCGGACCTGGGACAGCCGCTGGTACGCCGAAGGGCGCGACTACGCGAAGCTGCTCAGCGAAGACATCGAGATCCGCAAGTACATCGTCGACAACATGCCGCAGGCCGCGATCAGCAAGGTCGTGATCGAGCGTCCGGCCAAGCTGTGCCGCGTGTCGATCTATGCCGCCCGCCCGGGCGTCATCATCGGCAAGAAGGGCGCGGACATCGAGAAGCTGCGCGCCAAGCTCGCGACCATGACCGCGAGCGACGTGAAGCTGAACATCGTCGAGATCCGCAAGCCCGAGATCGACGCCAAGCTCGTCGCCCAGGGCATCGCCGACCAGCTGGTCCGCCGCGTGGCGTTCCGCCGGGCGATGAAGCGCGCGATGCAGTCGGCCATGCGCCTGGGTGCCGAAGGCATCAAGGTGATGTGCGGCGGCCGTCTCGGCGGCGCCGAGATCGCCCGTGTCGAACAGTACCGCGAAGGCCGCGTTCCGCTGCATACTCTGCGCGCGAACGTCGACTATGCCGATGCCGAGGCGCTGACCGCGTACGGCATCATCGGCATCAAGGTGTGGATCTTCAAGGGCGAGATCCTCGGCCATGATCCGACCGCGCAGGACCGCCTGATGATGGAGGCCCAGACTTCGGGCGTCCGTCCGGCTTCCGACCGGCGCTAAGGTAGAGCAAGAGACATGCTGCAACCGAAAAAGACCAAGTTCCGCAAGGCCTTCAAGGGCCGGATCAAGGGTGACGCCAAGGGCGGCACGAGCCTCAACTTCGGCTCGTACGGCCTCAAGGCGCTTGAGCCCGAGCGGGTCACCGCGCGCCAGATCGAGGCGGCTCGCCGTGCGATCACGCGTCACATCAAGCGTCAGGGACGCCTGTGGATCCGCGTGTTCCCGGACGTGCCGGTGTCGAAGAAGCCGGCCGAAGTCCGCCAGGGCAAGGGCAAGGGCTCGATTGAATACTGGGCCGCCCGCGTGAAGCCGGGCCGCGTGTTGTTCGAGCTCGACGGCGTTCCGGGTCCGCTCGCGGCCGAAGCGTTCAGCCGCGCGGCGATGAAGCTGCCGATCAAGACCAAGGTTATCGCTCGTCTGGGCGACACCAGCCACCTGGGAGCCGAATAATGGCCAAGAAACCCGCCGCCGCGACCGGCAGCAAGGTCGAGGACATGCGCACCAAGACCGACGATCAGCTCGGCGAGCAGCTCGTCGACCTGAAGCGTGAAGCGTTCAACCTGCGCTTCCAGGCCGCCACGAACCAGCTGGAGCGCCCCGCGCGCATCAAGGAAGTTCGCCGCGACATCGCGCGCATCAAGACGCTGCAGGGCGAGCGTACTCGCGCTGCCGAAGCGAAGTAAGGAAGGCACGATGCCCAAGCGTATTCTCACCGGGACCGTCGTCTCCGACAAGACCGACAAGACCGTGACCGTGCTGGTCGAGCGCAAGGTGAAGCACCCGCTCTACGGCAAGATCATCCGGCGCTCGAAGAAGTACCACGCCCACGACGAGGGCAACGAGTACCACCCGGGCGACGTCGTGCGGATCGAAGAGACCCGCCCGATTTCGAAGACCAAGACCTGGGCCGTCAAGGACCGCGTCGTGGCCGGTGGTGTGCAGGCGGTGGAAGCCGACCTCGACGTCGCCGAAGCCGGCAACTGAGCCAGATTTTTTAGGAACTGCCGGACTGGTTCCGGCAAGCCGAACGAGAAGGAACCGGATCTATGATCCAGATGCAATCCACGCTCGACGTCGCCGACAACAGCGGCGCCAAGCGCGTCCAGTGCATCAAGGTGCTGGGCGGATCGAAGCGCCGCACTGCCGGCGTGGGCGACGTGATCGTCGTCTCCGTCAAGGAAGCGCAGCCACGCACCCGCGTGAAAAAGGGTGACGTTCACCGCGCGGTGATCGTGCGCACTCGCAAGGACGTGCGCCGCGCCGACGGCAGCGTGATCCGCTTCGACAGCAACGCCGCGGTGCTGGTCAACAAGAACGAGGAGCCGATCGGCACCCGTATCTTCGGGCCTGTGGTGCGCGAACTGCGCGGCCGCGGCTTCATGAAGATCATCAGCCTCGCTCCGGAGGTTTTGTGATGGCCGCCGCTAAGATCAAGAAGGGCGACAACGTTGTCGTCTTGTCGGGCAAGGACAAGGGCCGTACCGGTACCGTTCAGGCCGTGAGCCCCAAGGACGGCAAGGTTGTCGTCGACGGGATCAACGTCACCGCCCGTCACCGCAAGCCGAGCCAGCAGAACCCGCAGGGTGGCATCGACCGCAAGCCGGCCCCGATGCACATCTCGAAGGTGGCGCTGGCCGATCCCAAGGACGGCAAGCCGACCCGCGTCCGGTTCGAAACGAACAAGGACGGCCGCAAGGTCCGTGTCGCCGTCAAGTCCGGGGAGACCATCGATGGCTGATGCCAGCTACACTCCGCGCCTGAAGGCGAAGTACGAGGCCGAGATCGCGAAGGCGATGACCGAGAAGTTCGGTTACAAGAACGCGATGGAAGTGCCCAAGCTCGAGAAGATCACGCTCAACATGGGCGTGGGCGAGGCGAGCCAGGACAAGAAGAAGGTCCAGACCGCGGCCGAGGAAATGGCGCTGATCGCTGGCCAGAAGCCGGTCATCACCAAGGCCAAGAAGTCGATCGCGCAGTTCAAGCTGCGTGAAGGCATGCCGATCGGTGCGAAGGTGACCCTCCGCCGCGAACGCATGTACGAGTTCCTCGACCGTCTCGTGACCGTCGCCATGCCCCGCATCCGCGACTTCCGCGGGCTGAACCCGAAGAGCTTCGACGGGCGCGGCAACTATGCGATGGGCCTGAAGGAACAGATCATCTTCCCGGAAATCTCGTACGACAAGATCGAGAAGGTCCGGGGGATGGACATCATCGTGACCACCACCGCGAAGACCGACGACGAGGCGCGCGAGCTGCTGCGCCTGTTCGGCTTCCCGTTCCCGCGTGAAGAAGCCGCTGCTGAAGAGCAGCAGGCTGCCGCGTGATCACCGTTTAAGGAAGAGAGCTTAAGTCCATGGCGAAACTGAGTTCCATCAACAAGAACGAGCGGCGCAAGAAGCTGGTGAAGAAGTATGCCGGCAAGTACGCCCGGCTGAAGGCGATTGCCGACGACAAGTCGCTCGACGATGGCGAGCGCCTGATCGCGCGCCTGAAGCTGGCGGAAATCCCGCGCAATGCGAACCCGACCCGGGTGCGCAACCGCTGTTCCACCACCGGCCGCCCGCGCGGCTACTACCGCAAGTTCGGCCTCAACCGCATCGAACTGCGCGACCTCGGCAACAAGGGCCTGATTCCGGGCCTGACCAAGTCGAGCTGGTGAGGGTTTAGAAGATGGCTATGACCGATCCCCTGGGTGATATGCTCACCCGCATCCGCAACGGCCAGCAGGCGAAGAAGGACAGCGTCCTCACGCCCGCCAGCAAGCTGCGTGCAAACGTTCTCGAAGTGCTCAAGCGCGAAGGCTACATCCGTGGTTTCAGCGAAGACGCTTCGGGCGCGCACCCCGCGCTGCGGATCGAACTCAAGTATTTCGAAGGCGAGCCCGCGATCAAGCACGTGGCCCGCGTCTCCAAGCCGGGCCGCCGCGTCTACTCGGGTTCCAAGGAACTGCCGACGATCCGCAATGGCCTTGGCATCACCATCGTCTCGACGCCGCGCGGCGTGCTCTCGGATGCCGAAGCGCGCAGCCAGAACGTCGGCGGCGAAGTGCTGGCGGAGGTGTTCTGATGAGCCGCATCGGTAAACGGCCGGTGGCGATCCCCAGCGGGGTTACTGCCGACATCAACGGCAACGTCCTGTCGGTGAAGGGGCCCAAGGGCACCCTCTCGCTCGGCATGTCGGACCTGATCAACTACACGGTTGAGGACGGCGGCATCTCGGTGATGCCGGCGAACGACAGCAAGCAGGCGCGTGCCTTCTGGGGCATGCAGCGCACGCTGGTGTCGAACCTGGTCGAAGGCGTGACGAGCGGCTTCACCAAGACGCTCGACATCAAGGGCGTCGGCTACCGCGCATCGGCGCAGGGCAAGAAGCTCAAGCTGCAGCTCGGCTACAGCCATGACGTCGATCTCGAAGTGCCGGAAGGCCTCGAGGTGAAGACCCCCGACCAGACCACGGTCGAGGTGTCGGGCATCGACAAGCAGGCCGTGGGCCAGTTCGCTGCCGAAATCCGCCGTTGGCGCAAGCCGGAGCCCTACAAGGGCAAGGGCATCGCCTATCGCGGCGAGTACATCTTCCGCAAGGAAGGGAAGAAGAAGTAAGATGGCCAAGCTTTCCCTCTTCGAGCGCCGCCGCCGTCGCGTGCGCACCGCGATCAAGGCTCGTGCGGGCGACCGTCCACGCCTGTCGATCCACCGCACCGGCCGGCACATCTATGCGCAGGTCATCGACGACGCGCAGGGCCGCACGCTGGCCGCTGCGAGCACCTTGGGCGTCAAGTCCTCGGGCGCGAACGTCGATGCCGCCGTGCAGGTCGGCAAAACCATCGCCGAAGCCGCCAAGAAGGCCGGCGTGAGCACGGTCGTGTTCGACCGCGGCGGGTTCCTTTTCCATGGCCGCGTGAAAGCGCTGGCCGACGCCGCCCGCGAAGGCGGGCTGGAGTTCTGATGATGGCTGACAACGAAAACACTGCCGAGACCGAGAACGCGGTCGTGAACGCCGAACCGGCGATCGCCGACACTTCGTCGGAAGCGGCTGACACGCAGAGCGCGGACCAGGGCGCGCACGAGCAGCCCCGCGGTCGTGGTGGCCGTGGCGGCGGCGACCGTGGCGGTCGCGGCGGCCAGGGTGGCCGTGGCGGTCAGGGCGGCCGTGGTGGCCGGCGCGACGATCGTCGCGGCGGACGCGAGGAAGAAGACGACGGCATCATCGAAAAGCTGGTCCATATCAACCGCGTCTCGAAGACGGTGAAGGGCGGCAAGCGCTTCGGCTTCGCGGCGCTGGTCGTCGTGGGCGACGGTTCGGGCCGGGTCGGCTTCGGTCATGGTAAGGCGCGCGAAGTGCCGGAAGCCATCACCAAGGCGACCGCCTCGGCCAAGAAGAAGATGATCCGCGTTCCGCTCAAGGAAGGCCGCACCCTGCACCACGACGGCAAGGGCCGTTTCGGCGCCGGCAAGGTCAACGTCCGCAGCGCACCTGCGGGTACCGGCATCATCGCCGGCGGCCCGATGCGCGCCGTGTTCGAAAGCCTTGGCGTGGCCGACGTGGTGACCAAGTCGGTCGGCACGTCCAACCCCTACAACATGATCCGCGCCACCTTCGCCGCGCTGCAGGACCAGACTTCGCCGAAGTCGGTTGCGCAGCGTCGCGGCAAGAAGGTCGCCGACCTCCTGGGTCGCGGCGGCGCGAGCGAGGCGGAGGCCGAAGCCGACGCCGCGGCGATGGTGGAGTAATTCCAATGCCCAAGATCAAGCTCAAGCAGATCGGCAGCCCGATCCGCCGTCCCGAAAGCCAGAAGAAGGTCCTGATCGGCCTCGGCCTCGGCAAGATGCACCGCGTAGTGGAGGTCGAGGATTCGGCCGAAGTCCGCGGGGCGATCGCCAAGCTGCCGCACATGGTCGAGATCGTCGACTGACATCCCGCCGTGCCCGGCTGCGGCCGGGCAGGCATAGCGCGACAAAAGCGAAAGCGAGTGCACTGATATGAAACTGAACGACATCCGCGACAACGCCGGGGCCCGCCATCGCAAGATGCGCGTCGGCCGCGGCATCGGCTCGGGCAAGGGCAAGACCGCTGGCCGCGGCCAGAAGGGCGCCAAGGCGCGCTCGGGCGTGTCCATCGCCGGGTTCGAAGGCGGTCAGATGCCGCTCCACATGCGGATCCCGAAGCGCGGCTTCAACGCGCTGAACCCGAAGGACTACGCCGAGGTGAACCTGGGCATGGTCCAGAAGTTCATCGACGCCGGCAAGCTCGACGCCAAGGGCACAATCGACCACGACGCGCTCAAGGCCGCGGGCCTTGGCCGCAGCGCCAAGCACGGCGTGCGCCTGCTCGGCAAGGGCGTGCTGACTTCGAAGGTCAGCTTCAAGGTCGCCGGCGCCAGCAAGGGCGCGATCGAGGCGGTCGAGAAGGCCGGCGGCTCGGTCGAGGTAATCGCCAAGGCGCAGCCCGAGCACGAGAAGAAGGCCGCCCGTGCGGAGGCCAACAAGGCTGCCCGCGCCGACAAGGCTGCGAAGTAAGCGAACAATCGGTGGCGCGGGGTTCGACATCGGACCCCGCGCTTCCTATGTAGCCTCCCTGTGCCGGGAGGGACCGGCGCCAAAACAGGATTTCGAGTAATCCCATGGCATCACGCGCCGACAATATCGCGAGCTCGCTGAGCCTCGCGAACTTTTCCAAGGCCACCGAGCTCAAGAACCGTATCTGGTTCACGATCGCCGCGCTCATCGTCTTCCGCTTCCTGAGCTTCGTGCCGCTGCCGGGTGTGAACCCGCTGGTGCTGGAGCAACTCTATGCGCAGACGCAGGGCGGTATCCTCGACCTCTTCAACACCTTCTCTGGCGGTAGCCTCGAGCGCATGAGCCTCATCGCGCTCGGCATCATGCCGTACATCACCGCGTCGATCGTGGTGCAGCTCGCCGCCTCGCTCCATCCCGCGCTCGCGGCGATGAAGAAGGAAGGCGCCAGCGGCCGGCAGAAGCTCAACCAGTACACCCGTTACGGCACGGTGTTCCTGTGCGCGATCCAGGGGTGGTTCTTGGCCTCGGGCCTCGAGGCCTACGGTGCGTCGAGCGGGCTCCAGGCGGTGGTCTTCCCCGGCCTGACCTTCCGCATCACCGCGGTCATCAGCCTCGTCGGCGGATCGATGTTCCTCCTCTGGCTGGGCGAGCAGATCACCAGCCGCGGGATCGGCAACGGCGTCTCGCTGATCATCATGGCGGGCATCGTCAGCCGCTTCCCGAGCTTCGGCGCCAATCTGTTCGAAGGGGGCCGTTCGGGTTCGATCAGCCCCTTCGTGATCGTCTTCTTCGTCGCGATGATCGTCGGCCTGATCGTGTTCATCTCGTTCATGGAGCGGGCGCAGCGGCAGTTGCTGATCCAGTATCCCAAGCGCGCCAGCCAGCGCGGGATGATGCAGGCCGATCGCAGCCACCTGCCGCTCAAGCTCAATACCTCGGGCGTGATTCCGCCGATCTTCGCGAGCTCGCTGCTGCTGTTGCCGCTGACGATCACGCAGTTCGCCGGCCAAGCGATCGACCCCGAAGGCACTACCGGCGGGATCATCAATTCGCTGAACTTCTATCTCCAGCACGGCAAGCCGCTGTACCTCGCGCTCTATGCCGCCGGGATCATCTTCTTCACGTTCTTCTACACCGCGGTCGTCTTCAACCCGGAAGAGACCGCCGAGAACTTGAAGAAGAACGGCGGCTTCATCCCCGGCATCCGGCCCGGCAAGCGCACGCAGGACTTTCTCGATTACGTGCTCACGCGTATCACCGTGATCGGGGCGCTCTACCTGACGCTCGTCTGCGTGCTTCCCGAATGGGCGATCGCGCAGACCGGCATTCCGCTGTTCCTCGGCGGCACCAGCCTGCTGATCGTGGTCAACGTGACGGTGGATACGATTAGCCAGATTCAGTCGCACCTGCTGGCGCACCAGTACGGTAATCTGATCAAGAAGGCGAAATTGAAGGGGCGGCTGCGCTAAGCTCGCCGCGCTTTCCAAGGGGGATTTCCCAGGTGAATATCATCCTTCTCGGACCGCCCGGAGCGGGCAAGGGCACCCAGGCCCAGCGGCTCGTCGATGGGCACGGGATGCGCCAGCTCTCGACCGGCGACATGCTGCGCGCGGCGGTCAAGGCGGGCACACCCGTGGGGCTCGAAGCCAAGGCGGTGATGGAGCGGGGCGAGCTCGTTTCGGACGACATCGTCTCGCGCCTGATCGATGCCGAATTGACCGAGATGGGGCCCGAGACGGGCGCCATCTTCGACGGCTATCCCCGCACCGGCGCGCAGGCCGAGGCGCTCGACGTGATCCTCGCCGCGCACGGCCGCAAGCTCGACCATGTGATCGAGCTTGAGGTGAACGAGGACGCACTGGTCGCGCGCATCACCGGCCGCTTCACCTGCGCCAACTGCGGCGAGGGCTACAACGACGACTTCAAGCGTCCGGCGCAGCTCGGCGTATGCGATCGTTGCGGTAGCACCGAGTTCAAGCGGCGGCCCGACGACAACGAAGAGACCGTGCGCACTCGGATGGCGGAATATCGCGCGAAGACCGCGCCGATCCTGCCGATCTACGAGGGGCGCGGGATCGTCCGCCGGATCGACGGCATGGCCGATATCGACGCCGTGAGCGGCGCGATCGAGGGCATCCTGGCCGGTTAGGCCTTTTCCCCGGCGCGCCCGCGTGGAATAGATGGGCGAGGGATGGGAGGCTTCTCGATGTTCAGGAATTCGCTCCGGGTGAGCGCAATCGGCGCGGCGTTGTGTGCGCTATCGGCGCCCGCCGCGGCCGAGGTGGTCGACAAGTCGGCCGATCACTTCGTCACCCGCGACAGCGTCACCGTGAAGGCCGCACCCAAGGCGGCGTGGCTCGCTCTGATCGAGCCTGCCGGATGGTGGGACGATACCCACACCTGGTCGGGCTCGGCGGCAAACCTGTCGCTGGTCCCGCAGGGCGGGGGATGCTTCTGCGAGCGCATTCCGGAAAAGGACGCCGCGGCGGATACCGGTCTCGCCGGGAGCGCGCAGCACATGACCGTAGTCATGGCCGAACCGGCGAAGGTTCTGCGCATGCGCGGCGCCCTCGGCCCACTGCAGAGCGAGCCGGTCGATGGCGTCCTGACGGTAACGATGCAGCCGGCTGCGGGCGGCGACACCAAGCTGGTGTGGGAATACGTCGTCGCGGGGCACCTGCGCTATCCGGTCGACAAGATCTCGGCGGCGGTCGATGGGGTCATGAGCCAGCAGCTGGGGCACCTCGCCGATAAGCTCGGGCGAGTGGAAGAAGCGGCGTCCGCCAAGCCCGCGGCAGCGCCGGCCAAACCCGCGGCGGCGGCGGCAGCTAGCCAGTCGCCCACGCCGAAGCCGGCCGCACCAAGGCCCGCCGCTCCCAAGCCTGCGCCCGCCAAGCCCGCTGCCACCACCGACGACGTCGGGGCCGCGCTCGACGCCATGGGCGACAAGAAGGACGACAAGGGCGACGAATGATCCTGCGCGCCGGGGTTTGACCTCCCGCCAAATGAGTGTAGAATCGCCGAACCAAGTCGAGCAGCGGAGCCGTCTGGCGTCCGCCGCTGTTCGTGCGCGCAGCCGGTTGACTGGACCGGCGAATCGCCGTAAGCGCGCCGCCTATTCGACAAGACGGATGAGTCCGGCAGGCGTTCACTTCCGTGTGCGCCCCCTCCGGACCTTTTGCCGTAACGGCGCCGCGCTTGCTGGATAGAGCGATGAGATAGGGGCGCGGTCACCGCGGCCTCTGTGGAGCATGGAGAATTAAGTGGCTCGTATTGCCGGGGTAAACCTCCCCACCAACAAGCGCGTGATCATCGCGCTCACCTACATCCACGGGATCGGCCCGACCACCGCAGTCAAGATTGCCGACAAGTTGGGCATCGATCACCGCCGCCGCGTGTCGGACCTGTCGGACGCCGAAGTGCTGCAGATCCGTGAGACCATCGACGCCGATCACTCGGTCGAGGGTGACCTTCGCCGCGACACCGCGATGAACATCAAGCGTTTGATGGACCTCGCCAGCTATCGCGGCCTGCGCCACCGCAAGGGCCTGCCGGTCCGCGGCCAGCGCACTCACACCAACGCCCGCACCCGCAAGGGCAAGGCCAAGCCGATCGCCGGCAAGAAGAAGTAAGCCGCGCGGCCGTTTCGTTCGGCCGCCGCTGCTCTCTTGGATTTAGGACAGGAATACCCACATGGCTCGTGAACCACAGCGCATCCGCAGGCGGGAGCGCAAGAACATCACCAGCGGCGTCGCTCACGTGAACGCCAGCTTCAACAACACGATGATCACCATCACCGACGCACAAGGCAACGCGATCAGCTGGTCTTCGGCCGGCATGATGGGCTTCAAGGGCAGCCGCAAGTCGACCCCCTATGCCGCCCAGGTCGCTGCCGACGATGCCGGCAAGAAGGCCGCCGAACACGGCGTCCGCACGCTGGAAGTCGAAGTGAAGGGCCCCGGCTCGGGCCGCGAGAGCGCGCTGCGTGCGCTCCAGGCGGTCGGCTTCACGATCACCTCGATCCGTGACGTCACGCCGATCCCGCACAACGGCGTCCGGCCGTCGAAGCGCCGCCGCGTCTGATCGTACCTGCCCGGCGGCAGGGTCGCTCCCCGCCGCCGTTTTTCCAGGGATCGGACGCTCCGCCAGCGCCGATCCCATACGCATTTGAACCCCAGGGGATATCCATGGCCGTCAACACCAAGAACTGGCAGGAACTCAAGAAGCCCAACAGCCTCGAAGTGAAGGACGCCGCCAAGGGCCGCCGCGCGACGTTCGTCGCCGAGCCGCTCGAGCGCGGGTTCGGCCTCACTCTCGGCAACGCGCTGCGCCGCGTGCTTCTCTCGAGCCTCCAGGGCGCGGCGATCACCTCGATCAAGATCGAGAACGTGCTGCACGAGTTTTCGTCGCTCGCCGGCGTGCGCGAGGACGTGACCGACATCGTCCTCAATGTGAAGCAGATCGCGCTCAAGATGGAAGGCGAAGGCCCCAAGCGGCTGCAGCTTTCGGCCACCGGCCCGGGCGAAGTCACCGCCGGCGACATCGCCGTGTCGGGCGACATCGAGGTGATGAACAAGAACCTCGTCATCTGCCACCTCGACGAGGGCGCGAACCTCAACATGGAGCTGACCGCCGACACCGGTAAGGGCTATGTCCCCGCCGTGGGCAACCGCCCGGTCGATGCGCCGATCGGCCTGATCCCGATCGACAGCCTGTACTCGCCGGTCCGCCAGGTCAGCTACAAGGTCGAGAACGCCCGCGTCGGGCAGGAGCTCGACTTCGACAAGCTGAGCCTCACCGTCGAGACCGACGGCACCGTCACTCCGGAAGATGCGGTGGCCTATGCCGCGCGCATCCTGCAGGACCAGCTGGCGCTGTTCGTCCACTTCGAGGACGGCATCCCGCAGTCGTCGAGCCCGATGATCGGCCTCGCCGCGCAGCCCGAAGAGAGCGACGCCAACCAGCTCAACCGTTACCTTCTCAAGAAGGTCGACGAGCTGGAGCTGTCGGTGCGTTCGGCCAACTGCCTCAAGAACGACAACATCATCTACATCGGCGACCTGGTCCAGAAGACCGAGGCCGAGATGCTCCGCACGCCGAACTTCGGCCGCAAGAGCCTCAACGAGATCAAGGAAGTCCTGAGCTCGATGGGCCTGCGCCTCGGCATGGACATCCCCGGCTGGCCGCCGGAGAACATTGAGGAAATGGCGAAGAAGCTCGAGCAGGAACTGCTCGGCTAATAAGCCGCTTTCTGATGTTTAAAAGCAAAGGGCCGCCCGATTGGGCGGCCCTTTCTTGTTGGCGCTGCCGACTCTGAATCAGGCGCAGTGATCGACCATCAACGAGCCGATCGCATCTCCGTTCTTGTCGAACCACAGGTATTCGTAGCGGCCGCCGACCGAGATGATGCTGCGCATGTCAGCCGCCGTGCATACCTTCTCGATTACGCTCGGCTTGAACGCCTCGAGCGCCCCCGGACGCAGTTCGGAGGCTGCGATATTGACCTTGTAGACATAGCTCAGCGTAACGCCGTTGGCGTTGACTCGCTCGAGCGTCGTCGCTTCATCGACCTTATTCGGTAACGAGCGATTGAAGCGCACGGCGGCCTCCCGCGTGAAGCAGCTCAGCTTCTCGAACTGGACCGACTTCGGCAGCTTGGCGAACTCGTCGTGTTGCACTTCACCCCCGCACGCGGCGGCAACCGCGTCCGCATCGGGCGAGGTAGACTGGGCGGAAACCGGACTGACGGCCACGCCGCTTAAAAGCGCGGCAAGCATCGCATAACGCATGGAAAATCCCCTCTCTCGCACTTGTATTGCAGAGGCGCGAAAGCCTGTCCATCGGGCAAGCCTTGACAATCTGGCGCCCATAGGCTTTGGGGCCGCGCTCACTGACGAAAGTGACTGGTTGTGGGCGGTGGCCAATTGCACCGCCTGACCGGCAGTACCTCAGACGGCTGCCGGACGAACGGAGAACTGAATATGCGCCACGGTCATTCCGGCCGCAAGCTGCAGCGCAAGAGCGGGCACCGCGCCGCGCTGCTGCGCAACCTCGCCGCCTCGCTGGTGAAGCACGAGCAGATCCTCACCACCACGCCCAAGGCGAAGGAACTGCGTCCCTATGTCGAGAAGCTGATCACGCTGGCGAAGCGTGGCGGCCTGTCGAACCGCCGCCTGGCGATGAGCCGCATCGGCGACGAGGCCCAGCTCAAGAAGCTGTTCGAGGTTCTCGCCGAGCGTTACGCCGGCCGTGACGGCGGCTACACCCGCGTGATCAAGGCCGGCATCCGCGCCAGCGACGCCGCCCCGATGGCGATCATCGAGCTGGTCGACCGCGATGTCGCCGCCAAGGGCCAGGATTCGGGCCCGGTGATGAACGCCGACGAGGACGAGCTCGAAGCCGCCTGAGCGCGTTACCGCGAAAAGAACAGGGCCGGGGGCTGATGCCTTCCGGCCCTTTTCTTTTGTCCGCCGATCACGCACATCCCATTGGCATGAAACACGTTCTTCTCGCGGCCGCTGGCCTGCTTGTCGCCCCCCTGTCCACACCCATCTTGGCCGATGACATGACCAAGATCGAATATCCCGCAACCCGCACCGACCAGGTGGTCGATACCCTTTTTGGGGAGCAGATCGCCGACCCTTATCGCTGGCTGGAAAACGATGTCCGCACCGATCCCAAGGTCGCGGAATGGGTCGCCGAAGAGAATGCTGTCACCGAGCGGTATCTCGGCACCCTGACCGGACGAGCGTGGTTCAAGCGGCGCATCGGCGAGTTGATGGACTACCAGCGCTTCGGCCTACCGGTGAAGCGCGGCGCGCGATACTTCTACACCGGCAACTCGGGCCTCCAGAACCAGAGCCCGCTCTATGTGCAGGACGGGCTGGACGGCGAGCGCCGTCTGCTGCTCGATCCGAACGGCTGGGCCAAGGACGGCGCGACCGCACTCAGCGACTGGGCGCCTTCGCCGCAGGGCAGGCACTTGCTCTACAGCGTGCAAGACGGCGGGACGGACTGGCGCATCCTGCGCGTACTCGACGTCGACAGCGGTCAGCAGACCAGTGACGAAATCCGCTGGGCGAAGTTCACCGGCCTGGCATGGGTGGGCGAGGGAGGATTCCTCTACTCGCGCTTTCCGGAACCGGAACAGGGCAAGGACTTTCAGGCCCTGAACTACAATCAGGCCGTCTATTATCACAAGCTCGGCACTCCGCAGTCCGAGGACCAGCAGGTTTTTTCGACGCCCGACCATCGTGACTATGGGCACGGCGTCAGCGTGTCCGACGATGGCCGCTGGGCTTTTGTCACGAGCACGATCGGGACTGACAACCGCAATGAAGTGCAGGTGATTGACCTCTCCCAGCGAGACAAGCTGGGGTGGGCGTCAAAGCCGCTTATCGATGGTTTCGACAATGCGTGGAACCCGATCGAAACGATCGGCACGACCGCCTACTTCCTGACCAATGCCGACGCGCCGCGCTACAGGATCGTTAAGGTCGATCTTTCGGTCGACAACCCGATGTGGACCACGGTGGTGCCCGAAAAGGCCGAGCCGATCGACGGCGCATCGATCGTCGGCGACCGGCTGATCGTCAGCTATCTGAAGGACGCCGCGAGCCGGGCGGTGATCTATTCGCTCGATGGCAAGCCGGGCAAGGCGATCGAGCTCAACGGCATCGGCAGCGCGAGCGGCTTCGGCGGCCGGCCGGGCGATCCAGAGACGTTCTACGCATTTTCCAGCTTCAACCGGCCGAGCACAATTTACCGCCTCGACCTCACTACCGGCGAAAGCAGTCCATTCGTTACCCCGAAGCTGACGTTCGATCCCGACCGCTACGTGGTCGAACAGGTGTTCTATCCGTCGAAGGACGGAACCAAGATTCCGATGTTCATCGCCAAGCGCAAGGATGTAACCGGTCCCGCGCCCACGCTTCTGTATGGCTACGGCGGCTTTGACGTGTCGCTCACGCCCAGTTTCTCTTCCACTCGCATGGCGTGGATGGAGGCGGGCGGCGTGTTCGCCCTCGCCAATATTCGCGGCGGCGGCGAATATGGCAAGGAATGGCACGATGCCGGTCGGCTCGCAAAGAAGCAGAACGTATTCGATGATTTCGCGGCGGCCGGCGATTGGCTGAAGGCGAACGGTGTCACTACCTCCAACGGTCTGGCAATCGAAGGCGGGTCCAATGGTGGCTTGCTGGTGGGCGCTGTCACGAACCAGCGTCCCGACCTGATCGACGCAGCGCATGCCGCGGTCGGTGTAATGGACATGCTACGCTTCGACCGCTGGACCGCGGGTCGTTATTGGGTCGATGACTACGGCAAGCCGAGCGTGGAGGCCGACTTTAAAGTGCTGCATGCCTATTCACCGTATCACAACATCCGCTCGGGCGTTGAGTATCCCGCGATACTGGTCACTACGGCCGACACCGACGACCGCGTGGTGCCCGGACATAGCTTCAAGTACGCGGCGGCACTCCAGGCTGCTGACGTCGGCGACAAGCCGCACCTGATCCGGATCGAAACCCGCGCGGGCCACGGCAGCGGCAAGCCAACCGACAAGGCGATCGAGGAAGGGGCGGACGTGCTGGCGTTCCTCGGCCAGTGGACTGGCCTCAAAGTCCCGCCCACTCCGGGCGACGCACCCTTGATCATGGACACGCCGTAGCGTTCAGTTTCACCGGGATTTTGCTGAACGGATGCTGTCACGCTAATTCAGGCTCATCTCACCGCGAATCACCTAGAAGGTTTGCACAAGGCGGGGAATTCCTCTCGCCGGATTTTGTGAGGTGAGCCATGAAGACCATTTCCAAGGCGCTGATCGGAACCGTCGCGGCTGGCGCGATGGCTCTGGCTGCCAGCCCTGCTGCTGCGCGCGACCGTCATGACGACGGCATCGACGCCGGCGACATTATTGCCGGCGCGCTGGTCATCGGCGGCATTGCCGCGGTTGCGAGCTCGATCGGCAAGGATCGCGGCTACAACGGCACCTACGGCGGGCCATACTACGGCGACTACAACGGCCGTTATGACAGCCGCTACGGCAATTACGGTTACAACTACAACCGCTACGGCAACTCGCGCCAGGCGGTCGAGCAGTGCGTTTCCGCCGCTCAGCGTGGTGCCTACGGCGCCCGGGTGACCGACATCCGCAGCATCGATCGCAAGCGCGACGGCTACCGGATCAAGGGCACCGTGGTGGTGAACGAGCGTGGCGGCGGCTGGGGCCGTGACTACAACTACCGCTACAGCGGCCGCAACTACGACCAGGGCAGGTTCTCTTGCGACGTCCAGTACGGGCGGGTCGTGGACCTCGACTACAGCGGCCTGCGCGGCAACTACGGTCGCGGCTGGTAAGGCCTGACAACGGCCATCGGCTGATACACAGGGCGGTTCAGGCTTATGCAAGCCTGGGCCGCCTAGTCGTTTCCAGCATTATGCGGCATCACGCCGCGTGATCTGTGTTGAGGGATTGCAGGTCATGTTCTTCCGTTTCGCTTCCGCCGCGGCCCTGGCCGCCACCGCTTCGATGCTCGCCGCGCCGCTCGCCGCTGCCGAGCTGCCGCGCTTGTACGCGCACTCCGCGATTGCCACGCCCGGCGTCTTTGAGGCTGACAGCGTCAACGCCTCCGGTCATCGCCGCTGGCGCCACCGCGACCGGGTCGATGCGGGCGACGTGGTCGCCGGCGTTGCCGTGGTCGGTGTCCTTGCCGCCTTGGCCAGCGCCGTCAGCAAGCAGAGCAAGCGGGACCGGGCGCGGACCGAGGGCTACCCCTATCCCGATCGTCCCTACGACTACCGCGCGCCCACCGACTCGCGCTACGGCGACGGCGCCGGGATCGACCGCGCGGTCGACATGTGCGCGCGCGAAGTGGAGCGCAACGGCGCGATCGACACCGTCGACACGGTCGAGCGTACCGGCTCCGGCTGGCGCGTCGCCGGACGGATGCAGGGTGGATCGCCGTTCAACTGCTCGATCGGCAATGATGGGCGGATCGAGGGCGTCGACACCGGCCGGATTGGCGCGGTCGAGGACCGGCAGTGGGGCGATGAGCGCTACGCCGCCGCGCGCCAGGCGCAGGATGGCGCAGCAGCGCCGGCCTATCCGGGTGGCCCGCTTCCGGGTGAAGCCGACGATGGGCGCTACGACACTGCGCAGGCCCCGGACACCGAGGGCTGACGCCTAAGGCTCGCTTCCCTCGCGATAAGCGGGGAGGGCGAGCCGAAAGCGGATCGCTGCGGCGCGCAGACTGAAGCCTGCCGTCCACGCGATCGCCCACGTGGCAGCGTCGGGCAGGCCGATAACGGCGCCGGCTACCGTGAGCATCGCGGCGAGGGCGGCGGCGGTGACGTACAACTCTGGCCGCATGATTATCGAAGGCACGCCGGCCACGATGTCGCGCGCGACGCCGCCGACGCATCCGGTCACCACCCCCAGGACGGCGGCTGGTACGGGGGCAACGCCGTACGCCAGCGCCTTGGCGGTTCCGAGCACGGCGAAAGCAGCCAGACCAAGCGCATCGGCCCATTCGAGCAACTCGTTTTCCCACCAGCGCCGGGGCGTGAACCAGGCGATTAGCGCGGTCGCGAAGATGACTGGCGCGACCCATGGATCGTGCAGCCAGAACGCCGGCGCGCCCAGCAGCATGTCGCGCAAGCTCCCCCCACCGACCCCGGTGATCAGCGCGAAGAACGCCATCGTGACGAAGGTCTGCTGAAGCCGCGCCGCGAGCAACGCTCCGGTCAGCGCGAACACCGCGACACCGGCGAGGTCGAGGGCGGGTGGGAGGACGGCAGGCGTCACGCGCTTGCCCGAACCTTGCGGCGGCGAAACAGCAGGGCGGTGCCGAGCAGCGCTCCGAGCAAGGCCAGCGACCCGAACACGATCACAAACGGATTGTGGCTGTCCTCCCGCGTCTGCAGGTCCATGATGTGCAAGCCCCACATGAAGTCGTAAATCCGCCACCAGCGCGTCCGCACCGCCTCGATCTCGCCGCTGTCCCGGTTGACGTACACATGAGTGCCATCGGCCAGCGCGACCTGCCAGCTTGGTACCGGCTTGCGCAGGTCGAGCGGCGGAGCCTTGGCGGAAAAGGCGCGCACGGAGGCGACGTGGTCGCCGCCTCGGATTGCGCCTGCAACGATAGCGCGCGCCTCCACCGCGTCGACTGCGGGCAAGGGCGCGCCACTCTCCGCATAGCGGCTCATCGTGCCATCAACGCTCGTAACCACCGATACGGTGCGGCCCCGCTGGACGAAGGTGCGCACCTGAGTGACTTGCGGATCGCCCGGTAGCGGCTGCGGTTTGTCTGCTATCCGCAAGTGCTCGCCGCGCACTTCCTCGATCGGGCGCGCGACCATCGCCACCCCGCTGAGTGTCCACAGTAACAGCGGCACCGCGACCAGCCAGCCGAGCCAGATGTGCCAGCGCGCGAACCGCGCCATCCAGCGAGGCGTCGCCATGATCAGGCGCTCACCAGCTCTCCGATCACGCCCGCGGCGGCGATGCAGTCAAGATCGCTCCACTCGCGGCCCATGACCTGCATTCCGCACGGCAACCCGCCGCTCTCGCCGACCGGGACGACTGTCGAGGGCAAGTTGGGGAAGGTAGCCAGGCCCGCCCAGGCTAGCGCATCGGCAAAGGCGCTGTCCTTGCCGTTGATAGTGATCCGCCGGTCGCGAATGGGCGTATCGTCGTGCTGGTACGCGACGAAGGGCAGCGGCGGCGCGAGAACGAAGTCGAACTCTTCGAACAGATCGGCCCAGGCGTAGCGATTGCGGGCCTGGGTATCGAGCAGCAGGTAGTAATCGGCGAGGCTGATCGACTGTCCGTCCGGTCCCGGCCGCCCGCGTGCCATCGCCGCGTTGAGCAGGCGCATGTAGTTCGCGTGTTGCTCGGCGAGGTCAGGGAGCAGGTTGCTACTTCGCGCGACCTTGGCGCCAGCGCTTTCGATTGCACCGATCGCTCCTTCGATCGGACCGCGCACACTGGCGTCGATCTCGCTCGCCGGGTGGTCGAGGATCGCGAGAAAGCGCATCTCTCGAAGCGGCTTCTCGCGCCGGAGCATCGGCTTGTCCGCGGTCACTTCAAGCAGCAGCGCGAGGTCCTCAGCCGAGCGCGCCAGCGGCCCCACGACCGACAGCGGCCCGTCGTGAACCTCGCGCCCACCCGCCATCGGATGCGCATGACCACGTCGGCTGACGAGGCCGAAGGTGGTCTTGTGCCCATAGATGCCGTTGAAATGCGCCGGGTTGCGGATCGAGCTGCCGATGTCGCTGCCGTATTCGGCCGGCACCATCCCGCTCGCCACCGCGACCGCCGACCCGCCCGACGATCCGCCCGAGACGCGCGAATTATCGAACGGGTTATTGGTCCGTCCGTAAACCGGATTGTTGCTTTGCAGGTCGGCGAGATCGGGCGGGACGTTGGTCTTGCCGAGGATGATCGCGCCGGCATCCTTGAGCAGTTCGACCACGCGGGCGTCGCTGTTCACGACGTAGTCCTTGAACTGCAGGTGCCCGAAGGTGGTCGGCAGCCCGGCGACGTTGAAGCTTTCCTTGACCGTCATCGGCACACCGAACAGCGGCCGGTCCTCGTGGTTCGCACCATCCATCGCCCTGGCCGCCTCGCGCGCGCGGTCGAAGTCGCGCACGACGACGGCGTTCAGCGGCCCGTCGAGCGCCTCGATCCGCGCGATCGCAGCATCGACAGCTTCGATCGGGGACAGCGCACCCGAACGGATCTGCGCGGCGGTCTCAATCGCACCAGGTTCATCGGTCAGTTTCAGGCGAGTCATGCGCGCATCCTCCCATTCGTTCGTTCAGGAATCGCCGACGAAAGCTGAGCCATGTCACACTTGTCACACAGTCCTGAGTACGAAAACCGCTGTGCCACGCGCGGCCTGATCCCGGAAGCATGTGAGGAACGGACAGCGATCGGCATCACCGAAATCTAGCCGCCGCACGCCGAAGTAGGAAAGCCGTTTCCATCGGAAAACGGCACCCTCAAGCGTCAAATATGGATCGGCTTGCCTTGGACCGCCATCGCCGCTTCCTTGATCGCCTCCGAGTGGGTCGGGTGCGCATGGCAAGTGTAGGCGATGTCCTCGCTGGTCGCGCCGAACTCCATCGCCTGCGCGGCTTCCGCGATCATGGTCCCGGCGACGCTGGCAATGCACCACACGCCGAGCACGCGGTCGGTTGCGGCGTCGGCGATCACTTTCACGAAGCCGTCGGGCTCGTGATTGGTCTTGGCGCGGCTGTTGGCGAGCATCGGGAACTTGCCGATCTTGACCTCGCCCTGTTCCTTCGCCTGCTCTTCAGTGAGGCCAACGCCGGCGATCTCGGGCCAGGTGTAGACGACGCCCGGGATGACCGCGTGGTTCACGATGCCGGTTTGTCCGGCGATGTTCTCCGCGCAGGCGATGCCTTCGTCCTCGGCCTTGTGCGCCAGCATCGGGCCGGGGATCACGTCGCCGATCGCCCACACGCCATCGACCTTGGTGCGGAAGTCGTGATCCGTCTCGATCTGGCCGCGCTGGTTCAGCTCGAGTCCGATTTTGTCGAGGCCGAGGCCATCGGTATTCGGCCGCCGGCCGATCGACACCAGCACGCAGTCGGCTTCCAGCGTCTGCGCCTCGCCGCCAGCGGCGGGCTCGACCGTCAGGCTCGCGCTCTTGCCCTTGACGTTGCAGCCGGTGACCTTGGTCGAGAGCATGAGCTTCATGCCCTGCTTCTTGAAGATCTTCGCCGCTTCCTTGCGCACGTCCATGTCCATCCCCGGGAGCAGCTGGTCGAGGAACTCGACCACCGTCACCTCGGCGCCGAGGCGCCGCCAGACCGAGCCGAGCTCCAGCCCGATCACGCCGCCGCCGATCACGACCATGCGCTTCGGCACGCTGGCGAGTTCGAGCGCGCCGGTACTGTCGACTACCACCTGTTTGGCGTTGTCGACCTCGACGCCCTTGAGCGGGGTGACCGAAGAACCGGTAGCGATGATCACGTTCTTCGCGGTCACGGTCTCGCCGCCGACAGTCACGGTATGCGGATTGACGAAGGTCGCGAGGCCCTTCTTCCAGTCGACCTTGTTCTTCTTGAACAGGAACTCGATCCCGCCCGTGAGCTGCGTGACCGCCTCGCGTCGCTGAGCGTGCATGGTTTCGAGATCGAGCTTGGGCTCGACCACGATGCCCATCTTGGCCATCGTGCCGTTGGCGGCGGCATCGAAGTACTCGCTGGCGTGCAGCATCGCTTTAGAAGGGATGCAACCGACGTTCAGGCAGGTTCCGCCCAGCGTTTCGCGGCTCTCCGCGCATGCGGTCTTGAGGCCCAGTTGCGCAGCGCGGATTGCGGCGACGTAGCCACCGGGGCCGGCGCCGATGACGAGGACATCGTAGTCGTAGGTATCAGGCATGGATCGGGTTCGCTTCTTCAATCGCAGGGTGGGGCGCGCCGTTCGCGGCGACCGCCATGTAGGACTTGGGCAACATCATCAGGCGCTCGGCCTGCAGGTGCCCATCGGGGAACAGGAAACGCATCTGGCCGCGCGTCAGGAGGCGCGCGCTGTCGACCATTTCATAGGCTTTCGACAGGTCCTCCGCCCGGCCGCCGGCCGCCAGCGGCAAGGCGCGCACCAGGCCCGCGCGCACGGGGCGCGGAAGCCAATGGAACAGCGGCAGGCGCCAGAAGTGCGGATCGACGGGAAACCAGTAGTTCGGCGTCTGCACGAAATAGCTGCGTGCGACGCGCCGAGTTTCATGCGCGAAGGCCTGCATGTCACGCCACAGACCGACGTGTTCGATCACCGAGTTCGAGTGACACAGGTCGAAATGGCCGTCCGCGTAATCCAGCGCACACCCGTTGCCGATCGCCATCTCGAACAGCCCATCGTGCTCGCCGCCATCGCGGCCGAGGTCGAACTCGAGCTCGCTCATGTTGAGGAGCGTGACCCGTGCCCCGATCGAACGCAGGTAATCGAGCCCGAACCGCTCCCAGTACGCGACCCGGCCGCCGACATCGAGGATGCGCAGCGTTTCGCCTTGCCGCGGGCATTGCGTCAGCACTTGGCGCAACGTCGCATCGCGGCGCGAGCGGAACCGGTCGGACAGGCCCTGCCTCATGCGATCACAGGTCGATCAGCATCCGCATGGGATCCTCGATCGCCTCCTTGATCGTCTTGAGCGCGGTTACCGCCTCGCGGCCGTCGATCAGGCGATGGTCGTAAGACAGAGCGATGTACATCATCGGGCGGATAACGATCTCGCCGTCGCGCACGACCGGACGATCCTCGATCCGGTGGAGGCCGAGCACCGCGCTTTGCGGCGGGTTGATGATCGGGGTGGACATGAGCCCACCGAACACGCCGCCGTTGGAGATGGTGAAGGTGCCGCCCTTCATGTCGTCCATCGTCAGCGTACCGTCCTTGGCGCGCTTGCCGAAGTCGGCGATGTCCTTCTCGATCTGGGCGAACGACTTGCTGTCCGCATCGCGCACGACCGGCACGACCAGCCCGTTGGGCGCGCTGACCGCGACCGAGATGTCGACATAGTCGAAATAGACGATCTCATCGCCGTCGATCTGCGCATTGACGCTGGGGATGTCCTTCAGCGCCAGGCACGCGGCCTTGGCGAAGAAGCTCATGAAGCCCAATTTGATGTCGTGCTTCTTGGCGAAGGTGTCCTTGAACTTCTCGCGCGCTTCCATGACCGCGGTCATGTCGACGTCGTTGAACGTGGTGAGTAGCGCGGCGGTTTCCTGCGCGCCCTTGAGCCGCTTGGCGATCGTCTGCCGCATGCGGGTCATCTTGACCCGTTCTTCACGCCGTTCGCCATTCGAGGCAGGTGCTGCCTGAGCCGGTGCCGGGGCGGGGCTGGGAGCGGCGGCGTCCGGCTTCTTCGAACTGGCGGCTGCCAGCACGTCTTCCTTGGTCAGCCGGCCGTCCTTGCCGCTGCCCTTGATCTGGGTCGGGTCGACACCATGCTCCAGCACCGCACGGCGCACCGCGGGCGACAGCGTCTGGGTCGCTTCAGGGTCGTGCAGCTTGGCTTGGGCCGGAGCGGCATCTTCCAGCGTGTTGTCGTCCGAGCGCGGAGCGGCGGGAGATGGTGCAGCCGTCGGCGCGGGAGCGGGAGCAGCCTGCTCGGCCGGCTGCGCTTCCTCGCGCGGGGCGACTTGTGTCGTCTCGCCCGGCGCGACATCGTCTTCGATCGTCGCGATCACCGCGCCGACCTCGACCGTGGCGCCGACCTCGACCGAGTGCGCGCCCATCACGCCCGCGACAGGGCTCGGCACCTCGACCGCGACCTTGTCGGTTTCGAGGCTGGCAATCGGCTCGTCGACCTTCACCGGGTCGCCGGGCTGCTTGAGCCATTCGCCGATCGTCGCTTCGGTGACCGATTCACCTAGCGTGGGGACTTTGACTTCCTTGGACATCGATCTTCCTCAGGCCAGCTTCTTGGCGGCAGCGGTTTTGGGCGGGGAGGGCGGGGCGACCGCGATACCGAGCGCATCGGCGACCAGCGCCGCCTGCTGTTTCTCGTGCCGCTTGGCGAACCCGGTGGCAGGCGAGGCGGCGGCGTCACGTCCGGCATAGCGAGGGCGCATACCTTTGTGCCCGGCGGCAGCGAGCGCTTCCTCGATCCTGCTCTCGACGAAGAACCACGCGCCGTTGTTCTTGGGCTCTTCCTGGCACCAGATCACTTCCTCGAGCCCGGTCATGCGTTCCAGGCGGATCGCGAGCGGTTCGCTGGGGAAGGGGTAGAGCTGCTCGATCCGCAGGATCGACACGTTGTCCACTCCCCCTTCCTCGCGCTTGGTCATCAGGTCGTAGGCGACCTTGCCGCTGCACAGCACCAGGCGGCGCACCTTCTCGTCGGCGATTTCCATCCGGTCGGACAGGATGCGCTTGAAGTGGCTCGCGGAGATGAACTCGTCGGCGCTGCTCTTGGCCATCGGATGCCGCAGCAGCGACTTCGGCGTCATGATCACCAGAGGCTTGCGGAACGGCCGCAGCATTTGCCGGCGCAGGACGTGGAAGTAGTTCGCCGGCGAGGTGATGTTGCACACCTGCAGGTTGTCGTCCGCGCAGAGCTGCAGGAAGCGCTCGAGCCGCGCGCTCGAGTGCTCGGGCCCCTGGCCCTCGTAGCCATGCGGCAGCAGCATCACGAGTCCGTTGGCGCGCAGCCACTTTGCTTCGCCCGCGGCGATGAACTGGTCGATGATGATCTGTGCGCCGTTGGCGAAGTCGCCGAACTGGGCTTCCCACAGCACTAAGCTCTTGGGATCGGCCATCGCGAACCCGTACTCGAAGCCGAGCACGCCGTATTCTGACAGCGGGCTGTCGTAGACCTCGAACTTGCCGTGCGGCAGCTGGCACAGCGGGATGTACTTGTGCTCGTCCTTCTGGTCGATCCACACCGCGTGCCGCTGGCTGAAGGTACCGCGGCCGGAGTCCTGGCCCGACAGGCGCACGCCGTGGCCTTCGGTCACCAGGCTGCCGAACGCGAGCGCTTCGGCGGTGGCCCAGTCGAAACCTTCGCCGCTGACGAACATCTCGCGCTTGGCGTCGAGCACGCGGCCGAGCGTCTTGTGGATCGTCAGCCCATCGGGGACGGTGGTGAGCGTGCGGCCGAGGCTGTCGAACAGCTTCTTGGGGATCGCGGTGTCGACGTTGCGGCGCGCTTCCTCGTCCTCGGCGGGCTTGCTGAGGCCGGCCCAGCGGCCGCCGAACCAGTCGGCCTCGTTGGCGCGATAGTCGGCCGCGCCGGCGAATTCCTCGTCGAGGTGAGCGTTGAACTCAGCCGCCATCGCATCGGTATCGCCCGGCTTGGTCACGCCTTCGCGCTGCAGGCGGGTGTCGTAGAGCACGCTGACCTTGGGGTGTTGCCGAATCGCGGCATACATCAGCGGCTGGGTGAAGCTCGGCTCGTCGCCCTCATTGTGGCCGAAGCGGCGGTAGCACCACATGTCGATGACGATGTCGCGCTTGAACTGCTGGCGGAACTCGATCGCCAGCTTGCAGGCAAAGGTCACCGCTTCGGGATCATCGCCGTTAACGTGGAGGATCGGCGCCTGGACGCCCTTGGCGACGTCCGATGGGTAGGGCGAGGAACGCGCGAACTGCGGGCTGGTGGTGAAGCCGATCTGGTTATTGATTACGAAGTGGATGCAACCGCCGACGTTGTACCCGCGCACACCGGAAAAGCCGAAGCACTCCCACACGATGCCCTGGCCCGCGAACGCCGCGTCGCCGTGGATCAGCACGGGCAGCACCTGCTCGTGCTTGTCGAGGTCGCCGCGCACCGCCTGCTGCGCGCGGGTCTTGCCGAGTACGACCGGGTCCGCCGCCTCGAGGTGGCTGGGGTTCGGCACAAGGCTCATGTGCACTTTGATGCCGTCGAACTCGCGGTCGGTGCTGGTGCCGAGGTGGTATTTCACGTCGCCCGAGCCGCCGACATCCTCGGGGTTGGCACTGCCGCCGGAGAACTCGTGGAAGATCACGCGGTACGGCTTGGCCATCACATTCGCGAGCACGTTGAGGCGGCCGCGGTGGGCCATGCCGTAAACGATCTCGCGCACACCGAGCGCGCCGCCGTACTTGATCACGCCCTCGAGCGCCGGGATCATCGCCTCGCCGCCGTCGAGGCCGAAGCGCTTCGTGCCGACGTATTTCTTGCCGAGGAACGCCTCGTACTGCTCGCCGCGGATGACCGCCGAGAGGATCGCGCGCTTGCCTTCGGGGGTGAAGGTGATGACCTTGTCCGGCCCCTCGATGCGATCCTGGATGAAGCGCCGCTCCTCCACGTCCGCGATGTGCATGTATTCGAAGCCGACGTGGCCGCAATAGTTCTTGCGCAGGATGCGCACGAGCTCCGACATCGTGGTCCATTCGAGGCCCAGCGTGCCGCCGACGTAGAGCGGGCGTTCGAGCGCCGCGCCGGTGAAGCCGTGGTACTCGGGCGTCAGATCGGCGGGCAACTCGCGGTGGCTGAGGCCGAGCGGGTCGAGCTCCGACGCCAGGTGCCCGCGCACTCGGTAGGTGCGCACCAGCATCATCGCCCGGATCGAGTCCCCGGCGGCCTGCTCGATCGACGCCGCGTCCATCGCCTTGCCGGCCTTCGCGGCGGCGGCCTTCACAGCCAGCGTCATCGCCGTGGGATCGAGCGCCTGGGTGAGCTCGTCCTCGCTCTCGCCGCCGACCAGCGGCCAGCGCGCGTTGGCCCAGGACGGTCCCGGCTGCGGATCGTCGGGGAGGAAATCGTGTGCTTCGTTACCCATCGGGTCTGCCTACCTTGGTCAGGTAATGCCCCAACTGGCCCGGCGCTCCCGGGGAGGAGACGCGCCGAGGCTCAGCTCAGGCGAGTTCCTTCAGCAACGCGTCGAGCGTGGTGCCGAGCTCGGCGGGGGAGGGCGAGACCTTGATCCCGGCCGCTTCCATCGCCGCGATCTTGTCTTCCGCGCCGCCCTTGCCGCCCGAGACGATCGCGCCGGCGTGGCCCATGCGGCGGCCCGGAGGGGCGGTGCGCCCGGCGATGAAACCGACCACCGGCTTCTTCCACCCGCGCTTGGCCTCGTCGGCGAGGAACTGTGCGGCTTCCTCTTCCGCGCTGCCGCCGATCTCGCCGATCATGATGATCGACTTGGTCTCGTCGTCCTTGAGAAACAGCTCGAGCACGTCGATGAAGTTGGTCCCGTTGACCGGATCGCCGCCGATGCCGACCGCGGTGGTCTGGCCGAGGCCAACCATCGTCGTCTGGTGCACTGCTTCATAGGTTAACGTGCCCGAGCGGCTGACGACGCCGACCGAGCCCTTCTTGAAGATCGAGCCCGGCATGATGCCTATCTTGCACTCGCCGGGCGTCAGCACGCCGGGGCAGTTCGGGCCGATCAACCGCGACTTGCTACCGCTGAGCGCGCGCTTCACCCGAACCATGTCGAGCACCGGAATGCCCTCGGTGATGCAGACGATCAGCTCCATCTCGGCATCGATCGCCTCGAGGATCGAGTCCGCGGCGAACGGCGGCGGCACGTAGATGCAACTGGCGGTCGCGCCGGTCGCTTTCTTGGCTTCGATCACCGTGTCGTACACCGGCAGCCCGATGTGCGTGGTCCCGCCTTTGCCCGGGGTGACGCCGGCGACCATCTGGGTGCCGTAGTCGAGCGCCTGCTGCGTGTGGAACGTGCCGGTATCGCCGGTCATTCCTTGCGTGATGACCTTGGTGCTCTTGTCGACGAGGATGCTCACGCGAGGTCTCCGTCGAGGTTTTTGCACGCCACCAGCAGCTCCTCGACCGCGTCGGTCGAGGTCTTGAGGTTGGCCGTTTCCTCGTCGTTGAGCTTGATCTCGACGACTTCCTCGATGCCGTTCGCGCCGATCACCGCGGGAACGCCGACGTAGAGGCCGTTGAGGCCGTACTTGCCATCGACGTAAGCGGCGACCGGGAGGATGCGCTTCTGGTCGCCGAGGTAGGCTTCGGCCATCGCGATGGCGCTGGTAGCCGGTGCGTAATAGGCGCTACCGGTCTTGAGCAGGCCGACGATCTCGCCGCCGCCGCCGCGGGTGCGCTTGACGATCTCGTCCATCTTCTCTTTCGATGACTTGCCCATCGCGACGAGGTCGTCGACCGGGATGCCGCTGATGGTGGTGTAGCTGGTGACCGGCACCATCGTGTCGCCGTGGCCGCCGAGCACGAACGCGTTGACGTCCTTCACCGACACGCCGAATTCCCATGCCAGGAAGGTCGCGAAACGCGCGCTGTCGAGCACGCCCGCCATACCGACAACCTTGTTGTGCGGCAGGCCGGAGAATTCGCGCAGCGCCCAGACCATCGCGTCGAGCGGGTTGGTGATGCAGATCACGAACGCATCGGGGCAGTTGGCCTTGATGCCTTCGCCGACCGCCTTCATCACCTTGAGGTTGATGCCGAGGAGGTCGTCACGGCTCATGCCCGGCTTGCGCGGGACGCCCGCGGTGACGATCACCACGTCCGAACCGGCGAGGTCAGCGTAATCGTTGGTGCCGGTGATCTTCGCGTCGAAGCCCTCGATCGGGCCGCACTGCGACAGGTCGAGCGCTTTGCCCTGGGGAATGCCCTCGGCGATGTCGAACAGGACGATGTCGCCCAGTTCCTTCTTTGCGGCGAGGTGGGCGAGGGTGCCGCCGATCATCCCGGCGCCGACGAGCGCGATCTTCTTGCGAGCCATCTAGGAACTGATCCTTCCGTCGCGCGGGAACGGCCGTGAAGGCGTGCAACCCCGTCCCGCGGGCGGGGGCGGCCCGAATTCGAGGCGGACCTAGGCGCGGGGAAGGACGATTGCAACCGGCAAACCGGTGTGGACCTTCAACTATCTTTGCAATTAGTTCGCAATTGCAAAGACGCGGGTCGATTGCCAGGTTTTGCTGGCAATAGTTCCTTATCCGCTGGCGCGCATGCCGACTGGAGAGCGTTCCTGGGCCAGCAACATCGCCGCCAGGTAATCCGGAACCGCGCGGCTGAAATAGTATCCCTGACCGAGCGTGCAGCCGCTCGCGCGTACGGCGCGGACCTGGTCGACCGTCTCCAAGCCCTCGGCGACGATCTCCATGTCGAGGCGGGCGCCCATCTCGGCCACCGCGCGGATGATTGCTTCGCTCTTCCGGCCGACGTTAGGGCCCGAGACGAAGCTGCGGTCGACCTTGATCTTGCTGAACGGGAATTTGTTGATCGAGCCGAGCGACGAATAGCCCGTGCCGAAATCGTCGAGCGCGAATTGCACGCCCGCGCCCGACAGCTCGTTGATGAAATTGGCGGTCGCCTGGTCGTCGTCGAGAAACAGCCGTTCGGTGACTTCGAGCTCGAGCCGTGAGGGATCGAGGCCCGCCTCGCGCAGTGCCGACAGAATGCCGAGCGCGGCGCCGGGCGCCTTGATCTGCAGCGGCGAGAGGTTGACCGCCAGCGTCACGTCGTCGGGCCAGTGCACCGCGGTGCGCGCCGCCTGCGCGGTGATCCAGTTGCCGAGCGTGACGATCACGCCCGTCTCTTCCGCCACCGGAATGAACTCGTCGGGCTTGAGCTCGCCTTTTTCGGGATGGAACCAGCGGACCAGCGCCTCGAACGTGCGGATGCGCCCGCTTTCCAGGTCGACGATCGGCTGGAAGAAGATCGACAGCTCGTCGCGCTGGATGGCCGCGCGCAGTTCCGCCTCGATCTCGCGGCGGCGCATCAGGTTGCGGCTCATCGAATGCTCGAAGAACCGGCTGTGGTTCTTGCCGCCGATCTTAGCGTGATAGAGCGCCAGGTCCGCCGCCTGCATCAGCGAATCCGCGTCGGCGCCATCCTCGGGCAGGATGGCGATACCCATCGAGCAGGGTACCTCGAGCCGCTCGTCGTCGATCCGCAGCGGGCGTGTGACGTGATCCAGCACGCGTCCCGCGAGCCGCTCGCACTCGGGCCGGCTGGCGACGTGGCAAAACATGATGAACTCGTCGCCGCCAAAACGCGCCATGGTCGCGCCCTCGGGTGCGCTTTCGCGCAGGCGGCGGGCGACTTCGGCCAGCACGCGGTCGCCGACTGGGTGCCCCAGGATGTCGTTGACCTCCTTGAACCGGTCGAGATCGAGCCAGAACAGCGCGAGCAGTTTTCCCTTGGGCGGGACGAGCAGCTTCTCGCCCATTGCATGGTTGAGGCCGGCGCGGTTGAACAGTCCGGTGACGACGTCGGTCCGGGCTAGCAGCTGCATCTTCTCGGCCAGCTGAGCGCTCGTCTCAGCCGCGCCGATCGCGCCGCGCAGGGTCGCGAAGAGGTGTTGCACGATCGACGCCATCGCACCGACTAGCAGAAGTATCGAGATCGCCAGGCTCACGTGAGCGATCGTCCCGACCCAGAGGCCCGCTGCCGTGAGCGGGAGGGCGGACACCGACAACTGGCCAAGCGCAATCGCCGGTCGCCCCGCGTTCCGAGCGCATACGCCAACCCCGTAGGCGATCGCGTTGACGAGCGTGAGCGCTTGGACGCCCGGTGGAGACTCGAACACGATGGCAAGCGCGGCGAACAGGCCGAGCGTCAGCGCGTATGATACTGCGCCGAGGGCGTACAACCGTTCGAGGTTGTGCGTGCTGAACCGCGGATCGTCCGGGGACACCGAGACTGACAGCCACACCCGTCCTGCCGCAATCATGGCAAGAATGACGCAGGCGTAGTCAAGGATAACCACGCCGGTCACCAGCGCGGCGATACCCGAGGAGACCACCCCGACCAGCAGTCCAATCGCCATGCTGACCGGCTGCGTGTAGAGCGATTGCACAAGCGTGCGGCGCACGCGTTCGTCCAGCGGATCACGCCGGCCGAATTTTCTTCCGATCAGGCGCAACCGGCGGATCGCATAGCTCATTGCCATAAGCCCGTCCTAGATCGGACAGGTCACCGGACGGTTAACGCGATGGTTACCTAGAATACGTGGCAGGTTGAATGTCTTGTGCGCTCATTTCGCGCTTGAGCCTTGCGCCCTGCCGCCGGTCGAATGCGCTGCAGATATCTATCCAAGCTTCCGCACCGGAGCGGTCTCCGGTGGCCAACGCGCGCTCTGCCTCGTCCCGCGCGGCGCGTGCGGCGTTCAGGCCGTGATTGGCAAAATGCTGGAGCGCTGCCCGCAGCAGCTGGCTGTCATCATTGCCGTCATCGTTTGCGGCAGTTGAAATCGCCGGCTTCACGAACGCGCGCACTAGAGGCGACCGGGCGGGGGTGCGGGCCGGGGCAAACCTGACGGTCATTGGGGAATGTCCTGCGATTGACGAACAGGCGCTCTACGCCGCGCGCGCCTAACGCTTGGTTCGGCGACAAGGTTACGCGGTTGTTGACGATACGAACGCGGTCAGGCGTCGGCGGTCACTAGCGCCCTCTCAGCGTCGCGCCGCTCCCGTTCGAAGCGCAGGCAATCGAAGATCTTGGCGCCGGCCAGGAAGACCGAACCGGTCGCGGCAAGGAACAGCATCTTGCCGCTCCAACCCGGAAACTGGTGGAGATAGACCGAGCCGCGCTCGATTGCGCCCAATGCCAGGGCGTAGATGATCAGGCACGCCTCGAACTTGGTCTTGATGACGAAGAGGCGCTTGATCTTTTGCAGCATGGTTCTCGCGGACATTCTTAACGTCACGAGGAGCAAATGCCGTGCCAGCCACGGTCTTGTGCGCCTCGCGAAGGTTAACGATACGGCGAGTGTAAACGAGCGCGACGCGCGGTCCAGCGCGTTAACCGAGTTCTTCGAGCTCCAGCACGTCGAGCAGTGCTTGGCGTGCGGTGACAACGCTCTGCGCGAGCGTGTCGCGGCCCAAATCCACAGGATCGATCTGCTCCGGCCAAGCCCTTGCGATCAGCTGCTCGAGGCGGTCGGCGTGCACCTCGTCGAGCAGGAACCGCGGATCGACCGTCGCCGGATCGGCAACCACGCGCAGGCGCAGGCAGGCCGGGCCGCCGCCGTTCGCCATCGACTGCCGCACGTCGACCGGGAGCACCCGCCGAATGGGTCCGTTGCCCGCAAGCATTGCGTCAAGCCAGGATGAGACCGCCGGGCTCTCGGTGCACTCGGAGGGGACGATGAGCGCCATTTCGCCCTCTGGGAGGGTGACCAACTGAGCGTTGAACAGGTACGTTCTTACTGCCTCGGCCAAGGTCACGGCCGACGACGGGACCTCGACCACTTCCAACTGTGGAAAAGCCGCGCGGATTGCGTCGTGGGCCTGCGCCTGGTCGGCGAACGCCTCCGCGTGCGTGAACAGGACGCGGCCGTTTGCCACTGCGACGACATCGTTATGAAACGCGCCGGCGGCGATCGCGGCGGGATTTTGTTCGATAAAGACGGTGCGTGCAGGGTCGAGTCCGTGAAGCCGCGCCACCGCCCGACTCGCCTGCTCGTGCTGGCGGGCGGGGAAAGGGCCGCCGGGGCGCCCGTAAACGAACACCTCGACGCCCGGACCGCCGTGCTCTTCGCACAGGCGCATGTGGTTGGCCGCGCCCTCATCGCCGAAGCTGGACGGCACCGGCTCGTGCAGGGCGAAGTGGGCACTGTCGGCGAACGCGAGCGCCAGCTGGCGCGCGGTGTCGGGCCATTCCTGCGCGCGGTGCGGCATCGTCACCAGATTGGCCGGGGTGAGGTGGCAGCGCCCATCGAGCGTATCGGGCGCGGGGCTGACGGTCGCGGCGTTGGCGGTCCACATCGACGACGCGGACCATGCCGCGGCGGTCAGTGCTCGTTCGGTGTGGGCGTCCGCACCGAGCCGCGCGAGGTAATTCGGATTGGGCCGCGGCAGCGGCACGAAGAACCCTTGCGGCAACCCCAGCGCCAGGTTGTGACGCATCTTCGCGAGGCCTTGGAGGGCTGCAGCACGCGGGTAGCTGACATCGCCCGAATGCGCCGTCGCGGCGAGGTTGCCGAGGCTGAGCCCGGCGTAGTTGTGACTCGGCCCAACGATGCCGTCGAAGTTGATTTCGGTCAGCATGGCGAGCTCAGCGCAAGACGCTCCAGACCTCGTCGCCCACGCTCACTCCCAGGAGCGCTGCGGAGCGATGGTCGATTTCGACCGAGCCGTCGGGCAGGGTGTCGCGCATCCCGAAGGCCGCTCGGAAGTTGCCCAGCGTGCCGGTCGCGAGCAGCGCGCGGTCGCCGATGTCGAGGTTCACGCTGGTGACCGTCCCGGGGCGCGCCTCGCGCACCGAGCGCACGTCGTCGGTCCGCGCGGTCATGGTCGGGCCGCCATCGAAGATGTCGACGTAGCCGTCATGCCGGAACCCTTCGTCCTCCAGCATTCGCATGGCCGCGCGGCCGGTCGGATGCGGCATGCCGATCGCGCTGCGCGCCTCGTCGTCGAGCATCGCGACATAGACCGGGTGCTTGGGCATCAGGTCGGCGATGAACTGGTTGCCGTTGATGGCGTTGAAATAGTCCGCCTCCTGAAAGGTCATCCCGAAGAAGCGTCCGGCGACCCCGTCCCAGAACGGCGATCCGCCGCGCGCGTCGATGATCCCGCGCAGCTCCGCCAGGATGCGATCGGCGAAGCGTTCGCGGTGCATCGCGATGAACAGGTAGCGGCTGCGCGCCAGCAGCAGCCCAAGGCCGCCGGCGCGCTCGTTGGGGTGCAGGAACAGGCCGCCCACTTCGCTCGAGCCTTCGAGGTCGGTCACCAGGCTCAGGAGATCGGCGCGGACCGTCCGCTCCAACTCCTGCGAATGCTGAGTCAGCGTGTTCAACCGGTAGGAGTAGAACGGCCAGCGCTGGCCGACCTGGCTCATGAGCTGGCAGGTCCCGCGCACGTCGCCGGTCTCGGCATTTTCCAGCACCAGCACGAATTGCTCATCAGCGATGCTGTCCTCGCTGCGCTCGAAGGCCGCTTCGGCCCGCTCCAGCTTGGCCGCGAGCGCCTTGCGGTCGGCGGGCAGGTTGGTGAACCCGCCGCCGGTGAGCTTGGCCATCTCGTACATCGGTTCCAGGTCGCGTGGGTGCGCGGCGCGCAGGCGGAAGCTCAAGCAAGGTCTCCGGAAGCAAGGCGGTTGAGAACCAGCGCCGACAGCGCCGCGCGCTCGGCTAAGCTGGAAATGATCATGAATTCGTCGGGCGAATGGATCGCGCCGCCGCGCACACCCATCGTGTCGACCACGGGGACGCCGCAGGCGGCGATGTTGTTGCCGTCGCACACCCCGCCCGAAGGCTGCCAGCCAATCTCCTGGCCAAGCGCTCGGCCGCAATCGCGCACGAGGTCGAACAGCCTCTGCGCTTGTTCGTCGACCGGCTTGGGAGGACGGGTAATGCCGCCATGCAATGCCAGCGCAAGGTCGTGGCGCGTCTCAACGTCGGCAAGCAAAGCGTTGAGATCGCGCTCGAATTGAAGCGCGGCTTCGGTGCTCTTGGGGCGAATGTTGAAGCGCAGCACCGCGTGATCGGGCACCACGTTGTTGGCCGATCCGCCCTCGATCCTGGCCGGGTTCACCGACAGAGCGGCGTGCCCGAGCGCCTTCAGCCGCACCGCCAGATCCGCCGCCGCGACGATCGAATTGCGCCCCTCATCGGGATTGCGGCCGGCGTGTGCGGACCGCCCGCTGACGACCACGCTGTAGTTGCCGCTCCCGCCTCGCGCGTAGGCGAGGGTGCCGTCGGGCAGGGCGGACGGCTCGTACGTCAAAGCGGCGTGCTTGCCCTGCGCCAGTTCGGCGATCAGCGCGGCGGAGGAAAGCGAACCAGTCTCCTCGTCCGAGTTGATCATGACGTCATAGCCGATCGCACCCGCGCCTTCGCTCTCCTCGAACGCTTGGAGGGCGTGCAGGATCACCGCGATGCCGCCCTTCATGTCCGCGAGGCCGGGGCCGTTGAGAGTGTCGGCGTCGACCTGTCGTTGCTGTTGAAACGGGTGATCGGCAGGAAAGACCGTATCCATGTGGCCGGTCAGCAGAACCCGTCGATCCGCATCGGGCCGCACGCGCAGGACCAGATGTTGACCGTGCTCCTTCTCGACTTCCCGGCCAGCGGCATCGACGGCGGTGACCGAGGCTGCCTCCACCAGCGCGACTTCCCCGGGCAGCGAGGAGAACGCGTTCGCAAGACGGTTCGCCTGCTCGGCAAGCCCGTCGAGATTGCCCGTCCCGGTGTTGATCGCGCTCCACGCGGTGGCCTGTTCGAGCATTGCCTCGGCATCGATCGAAGCGGCGAGATGGTCGGCCAGTCGTTTCATCTGCAACCGCTCCTAGCCGCCCCGCCGCCGCCGTCCAACCCCGGTAACCCATGTTGCATTGCGGTGCGCGCTTGGCCATAGGCGCCGCTCGCTTCCTCCCCGGACGACAGGCTAACCAAGGCGCGCGCCGATTCTCGGGCGCGGCCGCATGACGCGCGAGGGACGATGAGCGAGTATCAGGACAAGGCCGGGTTGCAGGTCGACGGTGCGTTGGCGGCGTTCGTCGAAGGCGAAGTACTGGCGCCGCTCGGGATTGCGGCCGAGGCGTTCTGGCGTAACTTCGCGGGGCTGCTCGAGCGCTTTGTCCCGGTCAACCGTGCGCTCCTCGCCAAGCGCGACGACCTCCAGCGGCAGATCGACGACTGGCACCGCGAGCGGCGTGGCCAGCGGCACGATGCCGACGCCTATTGCCGTTTCCTGGAGGACATCGGCTACCTCGTGCCGGAGCCGGGCGAATTCACCATCGCAACCGAGAACGTCGACGCGGAGATCGCGACGATGGCGGGTCCGCAGCTGGTGGTGCCGGTGCTCAACGCGCGCTTTCTCCTCAACGCGGCGAATGCGCGGTGGGGCAGCCTCTACGATGCGTTCTACGGCACCGATGCGCTCGACGCGCCCGCGGCCCGCCCCGGCGGCTACGACCGCCAGCGCGGTGCGGCCGTCATCGCGGCGGCGCGGGCCTTCCTCGACGAAGCGCTGCCCCTGGCCGACGGCAGGAGCTGGAACGGACTGACGGGGCCGGATGACATCGCGCTCGCCGATCCGGCCCAATATGTCGGCGAGACCACTCGCGGCCGGATGTTCGTCAACAACGGCCTGCATGTCGAGGTCCTGTTCGATCCCGCGAGCCCGGTGGGCCGCGACGATCCGGCGGGTATCTCCGACGTGGTGCTCGAAAGCGCGCTGACTACGATCGTCGATCTCGAGGATTCGGTCGCCGCGATCGATGCGGCGGACAAGCTCGCCGCCTATCGCAACTGGCTGGGCGTGATCCGCGGCGATCTGGAGGACACATTCGACAAGGGCGGGCGCCAGATGACCCGGCGTCTCAACGACGACGTCCGTGTGGGCGAGAGGACGCTGCCCGGCCGCAGCCTGTTGTTCGTCCGCAACGTCGGCCATCTGATGACCAATCCGGCGATCCGCCTGCCCGATGGCTCGGAGATTCCGGAGGGGATCATGGACGCGGTCATCACCAGCGCGATCGGCGCGCATGACGTGCGCGGGCTGGGGCAGTGGAAGAACAGCCGCACCGGCTCGATCTACATCGTCAAGCCCAAGCAACATGGGCCTGAAGAATGCTCCTTTACCAATGACTTGTTCGGCGCGGTTGAGGATCTGCTCGAACTGCCGCGGCACACGATCAAGGTCGGCGTTATGGATGAGGAACGCCGCACCAGCGCCAACCTGGGCGCCTGCATTGCGGCGGTGAAGGACCGCATCGTGTTCATCAACACCGGCTTCCTCGATCGCACCGGCGATGAGATCCACACCTCGATGCAAGCGGGGCCCATGATCCGCAAGGCGGAGATGAAGAGCAGTGTCTGGCTGCAGGCCTACGAGGCGCGCAACGTTGCGATCGGCCTAAGGCACGGCCTCTCGGGCCGCGCCCAGATCGGCAAGGGCATGTGGGCTGCGCCGGACATGATGCGCGACATGATGGCGCAGAAGATCGGCCACCTGCAGGCGGGTGCCAACACCGCGTGGGTGCCGTCGCCCACCGCCGCGACGCTGCACGCGCTGCATTATCACAAGCTCGACGTGTTCGCCCGGCAGAAGGAGCTGGGCGAGGCACCCGGGCTCGACAAGCTGCTGCAAATCCCGCTCGCCCAAGGCACCAACTGGTCGGACGACGAGGTGCGCGAGGAGCTCGACAACAACGCGCAGGGGCTGCTCGGCTATGTCGTGCGCTGGATCGACGCCGGGGTCGGGTGTTCCAAGGTGCCCGATATTCATGACGTCGGCTTGATGGAGGACCGCGCGACGCTGCGCATCAGTTCGCAGCACATGGCCAACTGGCTGCTCCACGGCGTCTGCACCCGCGAGCAGGTGATGGACTCGCTACGGCGCATGGCGGCCAAGGTCGATGCGCAGAACGCCGGTGACCCAGAATACGTGCCGTTGGTGGGCAACGAAGACGGACCGGCATTCCGGGCAGCGCTCGATCTTGTGTTCAAGGGAGTTGAGCAGCCGAGCGGTTACACCGAGCCTCTGCTCCATGGCTGGCGGCAGCGCGCTAAGGGGTGATCGAAGCGACGCGTCAATTTTGCGCTATTCAAGCGCGACAGACGGGGTAGATTGCCCCGTCTGACTCGTCAGGCCGATCTCCAACATCGGCTTGGCAAGTCCGAGTGAGCTGTCGGCTTCGGCGCGTGACGTGGAAACCAACAGCTCGTTCGGGGCGCGCTAGGTCGGGCGCTAGAACATAAGTAGACTAGCGCGCCATCGCCGAAGAAATGGTTACGAGCGGGTCGCTCGGAGAAACCGTCATGCCCGGATCAATCAAGGACCAGATCGCTGCCGCCAACGAAACCGTGCCGAAGATTTCGGCCGATGAGGCGCGGCGGTTGATGACAGAAGAGGGCGCACTGCTCGTCGATGTGCGGGATGCGTCGGAACTGGCGGGAACGGGCAAGCTGGCGGGGGCCACCAATGTCTCGCGCGGTATGCTGGAGTTTCGCGCGGACAGCGCAACTCCTTACCACAATTCCGAATTCCGGACCGACCGGCCGATCGTCCTCTACTGCGCCTCAGGTGGGCGCAGCGCATTGTCGGGCCGGGCGCTGCAAGCTTTGGGTTACACCGACGTGCACAACCTCGGCGCTTTCAAGGATGCGGCCGAAGCCGGTTTTCCGACCGAGCCCGCCTAGCGCCTCGTTGCGACGAGCGCCCGCGCGACGCACACGAATTCGGTCACGCTCAACGTTTCTGCGCGCCGCTGCGGATCGATGCCGACTGTCTCCAACGCGTCCAGTGCGCCCGGCATGCCCTTGAGGCTTTGGCGGAGCATCTTGCGGCGTTGGCCGAAGGCAGCCTCGGTCAGGCGTTCCAGGGTACGGGCAGAGACGCCGTCGGCCATTGCCGTCGGTTCGAGGTGGACCACCGCGCTCATCACCTTGGGGGGAGGCGTAAAGGCACTCCGGTGGACCTTCATCGCCAGCCTCGCGCTGCTGCGCCATTGGGCGAGCACCGCGAGGCGGCCGTAGGCGTCCGTCCCGGCCTGAGCGACGATCCGCTGGGCGACCTCGAGCTGAAACATCAGTGTCAGGCTGGTCCAACGGGGCGGCCACTGCTGTCCGCTCAGCCAGCGCACCAGCAGCGCAGTGCCGACGTTGTACGGTAGGTTGGCCACCACTGCGTAGGGCTCACACATCAGCTTGTCGTGATCGAGCTTCATCGCGTCGCCCTCGATCACGCGGAGCTGGCCGGGGAAAGCCTCCTCCAGCTCGGCGAGCGCGGGGAGGCAGCGGCGGTCCATCTCGATCGCCGTGACCCTCGCGCCGGCCCGCAACAGGGCGCGGGTCAGGCCGCCGGGGCCTGGACCGATTTCGAGCACCGCCTTGTTTGCTAGATCGCCAGGGATCGCGGCGATCCGGTCTAGTAGTTGCTCGTCGAACAGGAAGTTCTGCCCCAGCGCCTTCGACGCACTGAGACCGTGACGCGCGATCACTTCGCGCAATGGGGGCAGCGTCACGCCGATGCCCGCCGGGCCGCGCATTCGCCGGCCATTCTGAGCGCAGCGATCGTCGCGCCCGCGCTCGCGCGCCCGGTGCCCGCGATGCCGAACGCGGTTCCGTGGTCCGGACTGGTGCGCACGATCGGGAGGCCCAGCGTGACGTTCACGCCGCTGTCGAAGTCGAGCGCCTTGAGCGGAATCAGCGCCTGGTCGTGGTACATGCACAGCGCTACGTCGTAATCCGCGCGGGCGTGCGGAGCGAACAGCGCGTCGGCGGGATGCGGACCGGTCGCGTCGATTCCCTCGGCCTGAAGCGCCGCGATCGCCGGACCGACGATGCGCGCTTCCTCATCGCCCATCCGCCCATCCTCGCCCGCGTGCGGGTTGAGCGCGGCGACCGCGATACGCGGCCGAGTAATGCCGAAGTCGCGCCGCAGCGCCTCCGCCGCGATGCGTGCGCGGCGGCGGATCAGGTCGACCGAGATCGCGCCGGGCACATTCGCCAGCGCTACGTGCACGGTGAGTGGAATGGTGCGGAGCTGGGGCCCCGCGAGCATCATCACCGCGTCCTGCGCCGCGATCCCGCAGGCGTGGGCGACGAACTCGGTCTGGCCGGGGTAGTGAAAGCCGACATCGGCTAGCCGGGACTTGGCGATCGGACCGGTGACGAGCCCACCCGCTTCGCAGGCAACTGCCAGCTCGGTGGCGCGCTCGAGGGACGCGAGCGCCAACGCCGCCCCGTCAGCATCGGGTTCGCCTGGGCGCCACGGGCCGTCAAGGGTGCCGAGGATGGGAAGGGCGCGGGGAAAGACAGCGGCGGCTTCCGCCAGCGACGCGATCGGTTCGATCGGCAGTTCGATCCCGCGCGATGCCGCTGCGGCGGCGAGCAATCGCACCCCGCCCACAACCGCGAACGGCTGCAGGCCCGCCCGCTCGCGCTCCGCCCACGCGGCCGCCAGCAGCTCAGGCCCCACGCCGGCAGGATCGCCGAGCGAGGCGACCAGCGGCGCCGGAGGGGGAGAGTTCGCTTCGCTCATCCCGTTCTCACAGGCGAGCGAAGCGAATGATGTCAATTGTATTCGATGACCGCGTCGTTGCGCAGGTCGCGCAGGTAGCGCTGCGCGCGCTTGTTCACGCGGTCGTCCTCGAGTTGCGACATCAGGTCGTCGAAGCTCGGGGTGTCGGCGGTTTGCGGATCGTCGCGGCCGCACAGCATGAGCACGCTGACGCCCTCCTGCGCGGAGCCGAACGGCGGCGTAGCCTGGCCGATTTGCAGGTCCGCCAGCAGCGGCTGGAGCTGCTCGGGCAGAGTGCGCAGAACGATGCCGTCGTTGGCGGCGACTTCGGCGCCGATCGCGGCAGCGCCGGCTTCGGCATCGCCGCAGCCCTTCATCGCCTGGACCGCGTTGGTGAAGGTCGCGAGCTTCGCCTGCGCATCCGCCTCGGTGATTCCGGGGGCGAACTTGAGCGAGATCTGCTTGAGGCTGAGCACCGCGTCGCGCGGGTCAGCGGTCAGGATCGCCTTCTTGTCGATCAACAACAGGATCGAAAAGCCGCCCGAATTCTCGATCGGGCCGACCAGTTGGCCGGGCTGCATCTGGCGCGCCGCGACCGCCAATTCGCTCGGCAGCATTTCCAGTCGCACGAAGCCGAGGTCGCCGCCCGCAGCCGCGGTCGAGGATTCCGAATACTGGCGCGCATAGCCGAGGAAGCTGCCGCCCTGCTTGAGCTGCTCAACGATCTTGCCGAGGTTGGCGAGCACCTGATCGCGCGTCTCCGGCGTCGAGGCGAGCCAGATTTCGCCGAGGCGATACTCTTCGGTCCCGCGGCTTGCCTCGAGGCGGGCCATCATCTCGTTGACCTCTTCGGCCGAGACGTTGACGAACGGCGTCACGTTCCGCCGCAGCAGAAGTTGCCACGCGGTTTCGCCGAGGATCTGCCGCTTGAGCGAGGCGGGCGAGGAACCGATCTTGGTGAGGTAGGCGTCCATCGCGCCCACGTCCTGGCCGAAGTTCTGCGCCGCCACGCGCGCGTAAGTCTGGTCGACGTCGGCCTGTGGGACATCGATCTCCTGCGCCTTGGCTTCCTGGATCTGCAGCGTCTCGTCGATCAGGTTGCGCAGCACCTGGGTGCGCAGGCGCTCCATCTCTTCGGGTGCGATCTGGCCCTTGGAGGCGGCGACAAGCAACGCGACCCGCTGGTCGACGTCGGTGCCGGTGATGATCTGCCCGTTGACCACCGCCGTCGGCTTGCGGACGTTGGGATCGCTCTTGCCGAGGATCGAGATGTTGTCGGGAATGTCGAGCCCGGTTGATGGCGCGCCGCCCGCGGCTTGCGCCGCGACCGCGACGGGGGTCGTCACGAGCGATACCGCGGCAAGGCCGCACAGCAGTCTGGATACGGTCGGTAGAATCACGCTTTTTTCCGTTCTCGGCAGAGCGCGCTCCGCGCCCCCTCGTCAGCCGGGCAACTGCCGCCGAGCGGCTTAACCCAAGCTGAGTGCGCGCGGCGGATAGCGTGTTTGCCGCGCCCTGCCAACGCCCCCGAGGCGGCTCTCACCGGAAGCCGAGATTGCGCAGCGCGAAATAGAACTGGAAGGTGTTGCCCCGCCTGGCATCGCCTTGGTCGAGGTAGTCGCGGCGCCAGGTCACGCCCATCTCCAGGCAGTCGTCGTTATAGGCGATGCCGAGGCGCGTGCGGATCGGGTCGAAGCCGTCGGAATTAAAGGTCGGATCCTCGGCGCGGTCGGTCAGGTTGAACACCCCGGCGCCGAACACCGACCAGTAGTTCGCGAAGGCGACGCGGGCCGCGACGCGCAGCTCCTCGCGATCGCGCAAGTCTTCGATCGTCGGCGCGATGTCCCGGTTGAGGCGCAGGTAGCCGATCTCGGCATAGGTGCGGCTGGAGCCGACCGTGGCATCGATCTCGTTCCGGCGAACGGCGAAGTTGTCCTTATCGAGCCGGAAGCGGTGAGTCAGCTTGACGAAGTCTTTGTAGCGGACGTCGGTTCGGCCGACGAAATCCGATACGCGCTCCGACAGACCCGTTCCGTCAGGCAGGATCGAACCGCCGTTGTTGAGGCGGTACGATTGGCCGATCGTGGTGCTGATGCGCCAGTTGGGACGAGTGTACTCCCAATCGAAGCCATAGGTAACGCGCGGACGGTCCTCGACCCGGTCGTAGCCGGGAAAGCGGTTGAGCGCGAAGAGGTTCGAATCTTCGAGGTCGATCGCGCGTGCGTCTTCGTTGGGCACGGCAAGGTTCTTGATCTTGGGCGACAGCACCAGTTGCACGCGCGGTGTGAGGACCTGGGTGCCGCCAAGGAACGAGCCCACGAAGGGCCATTCGACATCGGCCGCGGCGAGGGCCACGGCGCGTGTCTCCCACCCCGGATTGCCGCGATAGATGGCCGTGGCGGTGAGGCCGTTCTCGTCCGAATGATAGACATCGCCGCGGGCGAGGGCGGTCAGCGTGATCAGCTGGCCCCAGCTGGTCACGCGCTTGAGGTCCCACCGCGCTCCGCCGATTGCGCGCTGCGTATCCTGCCCTTCGGTGCGGTAAAGTGACAGGGTGTTGGCGAACAGCTCCACCTTGCCGCCGACGATGGGCGCGTCGAGCCGTTTGCGGAAATCGATCAGCGGCAGCGCCACCGGCACTTGTCCTTGCGGCGCGCCGAGCCGGAGCGTCTGCGTCGCAAAGCCCGAGATGGCGAGGTAGGAATCGAGGTCGATCCGCTCGAGCTCGAACATCGAGCGCAGCCGGTCGTCCCGGCTGATGTCGTAGCGGCGCAGGAACGTGCGGTCGGTCGCCCGGCGGGCGGAGAAGTTGAGGCTCCAGTTCGGGTTGAACTGGTAGCGGCCGTTGGCGAACAGATAGCCGCGGAAATCGTCTTCGGCGATGCCGTTCATGCCCACGCGCTGGCTGACGGTGCCGTAGCCGGTCACCTGATACGCGCCCTTGTCCATCAAGTGCCGCCACTGCGCGCTCGCCATGGGCGGGGCATCGGTGAAGGCGTAGGCGCTGAGCGTCAGGTCCTTGTTGGGCGCGAGGTTGAGATAGTAGCTTCCGCTGACCTCGAACCCATTGTTGCGCGAGAACTGCACGTCGGGAACGAGGAACCCCGACACCGGCCGGCCATCGGTGCGGATGGCAAGGCCCGGTAGCGGGATCAGCCGCGCGCCGAACAGCTCCAGAAATGCGCCATTGAACCGCACCCGCTTGTCGGCGGGCGAATAGACCACCCGATCGGCGGTGATGCGCCAGCTCGGTTCGCGCGGGCAACCGGTGGCGGTGACCACTTCGCAGCCGGTATAGGCGGCGCGAGTGAGTTCGATCGTGCCATCGGCCTGGCGGGTGCCGCTGGCCGCAGCGAGTCGTCCGCCTTCACGCAAGGCGAGGAGAAGGTCCTCCATCGCGCCCGCCTCGAACTCGTCGGTCAGTTCGATCCGGCTGGTGTAGAGCTGGTTGCCGTCCTCATCGACGAAGCGGACGTTGCCGCTGCCGACGATTTGGCCGGTCTTGCGGTTCCAGGTGACCTCGTCGGCGCGGACCGACTTGTCCTCGCTGCGCAAGACGACGTCACCCGACGCGGTGACCGTGTCGGCGTTCTGGTCGTAGGCGACCGAGTTCGCCTCGAAGTTGATCTGACGGTCGCTGGTCGGCGCGGCGGGCAGGGTCGCCGGGTCGATCGGCGGCATCGGCGTGGACAGCGGAGGCGGAGTGCCTTCCGGTTGCTCGGGGGTGCCCATCGCCTGACCCGCGCCATCCTGCGCGAACGCGGGTGCGGCAGCGAGCGCGAGGCCCATGGCGAGCACGCTCGCAGCCCATCCGCGCAAGCGGCGAGAACGAGCTTGCTGCAAACCGGTCGAAGCGGGGAGCATGCCTTGCCTATCGCAGCACTGCCGCCTAATCGCAATCGCCAACGCCGCCCCCTGTCGTTTCACCGCGGCGGACGGTCGCAGCCATGATATTTCCCGGAGTTTCCATGAAGATCGAATTCGCCTCCGCCGTACCCGCCGGCACTCAGATCGTGGCCCGCATCGTCGCGCAGGATTCGCTGCCCAACGGTCTGGAGCCGACGCTGGCGCACGGCGCGCAGGCGGCGCGCTTCAAGGGCAAGGCGGGGCAGGTGTTCGACGGTTCGGCGGAGCGGGACGGGCAGATCGTGCGCGTGGCCCTCGCGGGTGCGGGCGAGCCGGGTGATGAGGGGCGGATCGCGAACCTCGAGAAGGCCGGCGCGGCGCTGGCCGCCAAGTATGCGACCTCGGGCTCCGATTCGATCGCCATCGAGGCGGATGGCCTGACTGCCGAGGAGCTCGCGGCGGTGCTTACCGGCCTGCGGCTGCGGGCATGGCGCTACGATCGCTACCGCACGCGCATCAAGGATGAGCAGAAGGTCACGCTCGCAAAGGCCGTCGTGATCGGCGCGCCCGAGGGCGGCGAGCAGGCCTGGACCGAAGCGACCGCGCTGGCCGAGGGCGTCGAATTCACCCGCGAGCTGGTCACCGAACCGGCGAATATCATCTATCCCGAGAGTTTCGTGCAGCGTTGCCGCGAGCGCTACGAGGGCACCGGCCTGGAGATTACCGTGCTCGGCGTCGAGGAGATGACCAAGCTCGGCATGGGCGCGCTGCTCGGCGTGGGGCAGGGCTCTGAGCAGCCTTCCCGGCTGCTGTGCGTCAAGTGGAACGGCGGAGCGGCGGGCGAGCGGCCGATGGCGTTTGTCGGCAAGGGCGTCACGTTCGATACCGGCGGCATCTCGATCAAGCCGGGACCCGGCATGGGCGACATGAAGTGGGACATGGGCGGCGCCGGCGCGGTCGCGGGCGCGATGCTCACGCTTGCGCTACGCAAGGCGAAGGCCAACGTGGTCGGTGTGATGGGACTGGTCGAGAACATGCCCGACGGCAAGGCGATGCGTCCGGGTGACGTGCTTACCACCATGAGCGGGCAAACGGTCGAGGTGCTCAACACCGACGCCGAAGGGCGCCTGGTACTGTGCGACGCGCTGACCTGGGTGCAGAAGGAGCACGATCCGGTGGCCATCGTCGACTTCGCCACCCTCACCGGAGCGATGATCATCAGCCTCGGCTTCGAGTACGGCGGCATGTTCTCAAACGACAACGAGCTTGCCGACGCGCTTGCCAAAGCGGGTACTGCGTGCGGGGACAAACTGTGGCGGATGCCGCTCGGCCCGGCGTACGACAAGTTGATCGATTCCCCGATCGCCGACATGCAGAACATCGGTCCGCGCGAAGGCGGCTCGATCACCGCGGCGCAGTTCCTCCAGCGGTTCATCGACAAGGGGCGGCCTTGGGCGCACTGCGACATCGCGGGGATGGTGTGGGCGGCCAAGCCCGGTGCGACCTGGGACAAGGGCGCGACCGGCTACGGCGTGCGCCTGATCGACCGCTACGTGCGCGACGTCTTGGAGAGCTGATCTCGGCGCGCAATCGATGCAACTGGATTTCTGGCAGTACTCGCAAGGGCCGATCGAGCGCATCGTCGCGCTGATCGCCGAGCGGGTGCTGGCTGGGGGCGACCGCTTGCTGGTGGTCGATGCCGATGGCGACCGTCGCGCTTCGACCAGCAAAGCGCTGTGGGAGGCGAAGCCGGAACGATTTCTCGCCAATGGTGATGCGTCCGAGCCCCATGCCGCGCGTCAGCCGATCCTGCTGTCGAGCGAGTGCGAACCGGCCAACGGCGCCAAGGTGGTGGTGTTGGCCGATGGCGAGTGGCGTGAACCCGGTCCGTCGTTCGACCGGGTGATCCTGCTGTTCGGCGAGAGCCAAGCTGAACCGGCGCGCGCAGTCTGGCGGCAGTGCGATGGGCGAGAGGACGTAACCCGCGGCTACTTCGCGCAAGAGGCGGGGAAGTGGGTCAAGCGTCTGTGAGCCTTGCGCCGAGTGCGGCCCCTCGCTAGGGGCGCGCGCAAATCTCCCCACCATTCGTTTCGCAAGGACATTTCCCATGGCGGTCACCCGCACCTTTTCGATCATCAAGCCCGACGCCACCCGCCGCAATCTGACCGGCGCGGTCACCAAGATGCTCGAGGAAGCCGGCCTGCGCGTCGTCGCCTCGAAGCGCATCCATATGACCCGCGAGCAGGCCGAGGGCTTCTACGCGGTGCACAGCGAGCGTCCCTTCTTCGGCGAGCTGTGCGATTTCATGACCAGCGGCCCGGTGGTGGTGCAGGTGCTCGAGGGCGAGGACGCCGTGAAGCGCAACCGCGACGTGATGGGCGCGACCAATCCGGCAAATGCGGACGAGGGCACCATCCGCAAGACGCTCGCCGAGAGCATCGAGGCCAACACGGTCCACGGTTCCGACAGCGACGAGAACGCCAAAATCGAGATCGATTACTTCTTTAAGCCCGAAGAAATCGTCGGCTGATTTGACCCCGGCGAAGCGAGGTAGTCTCGCTTCGCCTGCCGATAACAAATGAGAGACTCGTTCCCGGGCATTCCGTGCTACGGCGCGTGAATGCTGTGGGGACGGGGACAGAAGTGCAAGGCGCTCGCCGGGCGATTCGTCGCGGCGCTGAACGCGCACGATACCGACGCCTTGAGCGCGCTGGTCACCGAAGATTTCACCTACATCGATAGCTGGCGCGAGGGCGTCACCGGCCGCGAGCGGGTGATGGAGGGATCGCGCATGCTGTTCGCGAGCGATCCGGACTTCGGGATCGAGGTTGAATCGATCAGCTACAGCGAGCCGTTCGCGCTGATGCGGGGCTGGGTGAACAGCTCGAACCCCGAAGTCGGCCGCCGCCGTGCGGTGTGGCGCGCGCGCTGCGAAGGCACGCGGATCGCGGAGTGGCAAGCCTGGGCCGAAGGCGCGCCGCCGCGGCTCAACCGGACGTTCTCGCCTGAGGCAACGATCGACATGTCCGACCGCGCGCCGGAGACTCCCGGCACGCCCTGACAGGTTATGCACCGCGCTGGTTTGGGCGCGGCGCGCGGCTGTGATATCCTGGTTCCGAGGGTCGCCTCCTTCTGGGGGAGGGATGCCATGAGCCGTTCGCTCGCCATGCTCACCGCGGTGCTGTGCTACGCCGCGTTTTTCGCTTCATTCGTCTACCTGGTCGGGTTCGTAGCCGGAATCGATCTGTTGCCGGTCCATGTCGACAAGGGGCTGATCGCGCCGCCGGCCACCGCCGCGCTGATCGACATCGCGCTGATTGCGCTGTTCGGCGTCCAGCACTCCGTCATGGCGCGGCCCGCGTTCAAGGCGGCCTGGACGCGTGTGGTCTCACCTGCAATCGAGCGTTCGATCTACTGTCTCGCTGCCGCGCTTTGTCTGATCGCGCTTTTCGCCTTCTGGCACCCGATCGAAGGCACGGTCTGGTCGATCGAGATGCCCGCGCTGCGGATGGCGATCTGGGGCCTGTTCCTGCTCGGCTGGACGATCCTGTTCATCGCCACCTGGCTCATCAGCCACTGGGAGCTGTTCGGCCTGGCGCAGGCTTGGCGTCACTTCCGTGGGACTGAGGCGCCCGCGCAGCCGTTTCGCACGCCGTTTCTCTACAACTGGGTGCGGCACCCGATCTACAGTGGCTTCCTACTGGCGTTCTGGGCGACGCCCGAGATGACCTATGGCCACCTGCTGCTGGCGATCGGCTTCTCGGTCTACATCTTCATCGGCATCGCGCATGAGGAGCGCGACCTGATCGGAACCTTCGGCGAGCATTACACCGATTATCGCAAGCGCGTCGGCGCGGTGATCCCCGGCGTGGGGCGGCGAACCTAGAACTCGTCCGCCGCGTCCATCAGCGCGGTGAGCTTCTTCGGTGCAACCGCGCGCCAGCTGCGCTGCAGCCAGCCGTCGATGGCGTTCCAATCGGTGTCGCCGAGGTCGAGACGGATACCGATCCAGTCGCCGCCGAAATAGGCGGGGCGGTAGTAGCGCTCGGGATCGAGGTCGATCAGTTGCGCTTGCTCATCCGGCCCGCTGATCTTGGCAAGCAGGGCGGTCTTGCCGTCGCCGTGGTGATCCACCGAGACCCAGGCGAACTTCTTGCCCTTGACGATGCCGAAGCACGGCATGCCATGGCTGGTGGTCTCTTCCGCCTGCGGCTGCGCCAGCGCCAGCGCGCGCACTTGCGCGACCAGCCAATCGGCGTCGAAGGGCCGCGAGACGTAGTCCGACAGCACCCGCGGATAGAGTTGGTGCTCCGCGATCAGCACCCGCGCGGCGAGCGTCTCCGGGGTATCGCCGGGCATCACCGCGACCTCGGCCTGGCCAAGCACCTCGCCGGAATCGAGGTCGTCGGTCACCAGATGCACCGAACACCCGGCCTTGGCATCGCCAGCATCGAGCGCGGCACCATGGGTGCGAAGCCCCGGATACTTGGGCAGCAGGGAGGGGTGGACGTTGAGCATCCGCCCGCTCCACCCTGCGACGAACTCCGTTCCAAGCACGCGCATGTAACCGGCCAGCGCGATATATTGCGCGCCGCTGGCACGGATGGCTTGGTCCATTGCCGCATCGTGCGCCGATCGGTCCATTCCTTTGTGGCTCAGCGCGAAAGTCGGCACTTCCTCGGCCTCAGCCAACTTGAGGCCCGCCGCATCGGGATTGTTGCTGGCGACCAGCACGATCTCGTAGCCGGCATCTTCGAACCGGCTCGCATAGAGCAGCGCGGCCATGTTGGTGCCGGCGCCCGAAATGAGCACGGCGACCTTGGCAGGCTCACGCGAGATGGCGTGCCTCCCACGCCTCGCGCGCGCTCCACGCGTCGGCGCTGCCGCGCACGGTGCAGCCGCGCGGACCTTCGATCACTTCGCCGATGCGCGTGACGGTCTCCCCGTTTGCTTCGAGATCGGCCGCAACCTCGCGCGCCAGCTCCGGCGTCACGGCGAGCACCATGCCGGTCCCGCAGTTGAAGGTGCGCGCCATTTCGCCCGGCTCGATCGCGCCTTGAGCCTGCAGAAATGCCATCAGCCGCGGCTGCTCCCACGCATCGGCGTCGATCACCGCATGCGCGCCCTCGGGCAGCACGCGCGGGATGTTCTCCAGCAGGCCGCCGCCGGTGATGTGCGCCAGCGCGTCGATCTTGCCGGCACGGACGAGCGGCAGCAGCGCGGCGACATAGATGCGCGTCGGTGCGATGAGCGCGTCGATTAGCAGCGTCTCGGGATCGAACAGGGCGGGGCGGTCGAGCCGCCAGCCCTTGTCCGCCGCGAGCCGCCGCACCAGCGAGAAGCCGTTCGAATGCACCCCGCTGCTCGCGATGCCGAGCAGGACGTGCCCCGGCGCCACCTTGTCGCCCGTAAGCTGCTCACCGCGCTCGACCGCGCCGACACAGAAACCGGCGAGGTCGTAGTCGCCCGCGGCGTACATCCCCGGCATCTCGGCGGTCTCGCCGCCGATCAGCGCGCAGCCGGCCTGCTTGCACCCATCGGCGATTCCGGCGATCACCCGCTCGGCGATGCCGTTCTCAAGCTTCCCGGTGGCGAAATAGTCGAGAAAGAACAGGGGCTCGGCGCCCTGGACGATCAGGTCGTTGACGCACATCGCGACGAGATCGATGCCGACCGTGTCGTGCCGGTCATGCTCGATTGCGAGCTTGAGCTTCGTGCCGACCCCATCGTTCGCTGCCACCAGCAGCGGATCGCTGTAGCCCGCCGCCTTCGGGTCGAAGAACCCGCCAAAGCCGCCCAGCTCGCTGGTCGCGCCGGGCCGCGCGGTCGCCTTGGCGAGCGGCGCAATCGCCCGCACGAGCGCGTTGCCGGCGTCGATCGAGACCCCCGCTTCCGCATAGGTGTAAGGACTGTTGCGGCCGGGCGTGTTCATGGCCGGGCGCGTAACGCTTTCGCTCTTGGATTTCCATGGGCCTTTCGGCAAAAGGCCGCGAGTTTCCCCATGGCTTCCGCACCCACCCTCCCGCGCGACCCGCGCCGCGCCGTCCTGATCGGTGTCGCCGCGCTCGCCGTAGCGGTGCTGGCGCTGCTCGGCGGCAAGGCGCTGTGGGCGCAGATCGCCGGCGATCGCGGCATCGCCGCGGTGGCCGCCTCGGGCGATATCCAGGTCGGCGGGATCGAGGTCGACGTCACGGCGAAGACGCCCGAGGAAGCGCGCGAGCAGGGCTGGCGCGAGGCGATGAAGCTCGCGTGGAAGAAGATCGGCGGGCCCGCGATCCCTGACGGCCAGCTTTATTCACTGGTCTCTTCGGTGGTGATCGAGAGCGAGGAACTCGGGCCGCATCGCTACATCGGCCGGCTCGGCATCGTGTTCGACCGCACCCGCGCGGGCGGCCTGCTCGGCCGGGGCGAGGCGATCGCGCATTCGGCGCCGATGCTGCTGGTGCCGGTGACGTTCAGCGGCGGCGCGCAGACGGTCTACGAGATCCGCAACCCGTGGCAGCGCGCCTGGGCCGAATACCAGCCGGGCGCAAGCCGGATCGATTACGTTAGGCCCACCGGCGCCGGCAGCGATTCGCTGCTCGTCACCTACGGTCAGACCACCCGCCGCAGCCGCACCTGGTGGCGCAACGTGCTCGACCAGTTCGGCGCGAGCGACGTGCTGATCGCTATCGCCGACCTCAAATACCAATACCCCGGCGGGCCGGTGCAGGGCACTTTCACCGCGCGCTACGGCCCGGACGACACTTTTCTCGAAAGCTTCACGCTCACCGCGCCCAACCAGGCCTCGCTGCCCAAGATGCTCGACCAGGCGGTGCAGCGCATGAACGCTGTGTACGAGCAGGCGCTCGCCGACGGGAAACTCAAGCCCGATCCCACGCTCAACCTGGGCGCGCCGCAGATCGATCCGGCGATCCAGCAGTTGATCGAGCTCGGCCGCGCGGCCGAGGCGCAGGCGCGCGCCGCCGCTCAGTCCGCAGCCGTGCCGACCCCGACACCCACCGAGACGGCCACGCCTGCGGTGATCAACAGCTTCACCGTGCAATTCCCGTCGCCCACCGCGAGCGCGTTCGAGGGCACCGTCGCCTCGGTGCGCGCGGCGATCGGCGTGCGCAGCGCGGCGGTCACCAGCACCGCGATCGGCGGCACCTCACTGATGACGGTGAGCTTTGCCGGCGACGCGGCGGGATTTGCCGCAGCGCTGCGGACCCGCGGTTACACCGTGCGCCAGTCGGGCAACCAGTTCTCGATCAGCAGGTGAGCGGGTTCGCATGAGCCAGATCGCGCTGCCGCTGACCACGCGGCGGGCGGACGACCCGGCGCGGATCGTGGTCGGCAACGCCAACCGCGCGGCGATCGACGCGCTCGCCGATCCCTCGGGTTGGCCCTACGGCGCGGCGATCCTCGCCGGACCTTCGCGTAGCGGCAAGACCTTGCTGGCCCGCTGGGCCGAAGGGCAGGGCGCGGTCGAGGCGATCGACGACGCAGACAGCGCCGACGAGACCGAGCTGTTCCACCGCTGGAACCGCGCGCAGGAAAGCGGCCAACCGCTGCTCCTCGTCACCAATCGCGACCCGTGGGAGATCGCGCTGCCCGACTTGCGCAGCCGCCTCGGCGCCGCGCTCCACCTTATGATCGGCATCCCCGACGACGAGATGATCGCCGCGCTGATCGAAGCGCATGCGGAGGCGCGCTCCCTTGTCCTCGGCGATGGCGCGCTTACCTATCTCGTGCCGCGGCTCGAACGCAGCTTTGCCGGGATCGAGGCGGTGGTCGCCACGATCGACCGGTTGAGCCTCGAACGCATGGCGCCGCCGACGCTGTCGGTCTGGCGCGACGCGCTCGAAGCGGTGCAGGGTGCGGAGCAGCCGCGCTTGCTTTGAGGCGCTTTTGGTGGGAGTCTCGCCCGCGATGCTGGATCGTTTGACCGAGTACCTGGATTCCGTCCGCGCCCGCGACCCCGCGCCGCACTCGCGGTGGGAGATCCTCCTCTACCCCGGAGTGATCGCGCTCGGCCTGCACAGGGTGGCGCACTGGCTCTACGAAGCGCGGCTCTATTTCCTGGCGCGGCTTATCAACCACGTCAGCCGGTTCCTGACCGCGATCGACATCCACCCCGGCGCCACGATCGGTCGCAACCTGTTCATCGACCACGGCTTCGTCGTGATCGGCGAGACGGCCGAAGTGGGCGACAACGTGACCATTTACCAGTGCGTGACGCTGGGCGGCACCAACCCGACCAACGGCGTCGGCGGCAAGCGTCACCCGACCGTGCGCGACAACGTCATCATCGGCTCGGGCGCGCAGATCATCGGCCCGATCACGCTCGGCAGCCGCGCGCGCGTCGGTGCCAACGCAGTGGTGACCGACGACGTGCCCGAAGGCGCAACGATGATTGGCCTCAAGGCGCGCAGCACGCTGGTGCCGGCCGAGGAGTGGATCAAGGATTTTATCCCCTATGGTACGCCCTGCGAGGAGAACTGCGCGCCCAGCCGCGATTGCGTCGAGAAGCTGGAGACCGAGCTCGCCTCCCTGCGTGCCGAGATGGCCGAGTTGAAAGCTGCCATGCCGACGCCGACTCCCGTGACCGCCAAGCGCAGTGGGGCCAAGCGCGGATGAGCTTCCTTCCGGGCAGCGGCTCGGTTGTCCTATTTCCCGGCCGCGTCCCGAACCAGATCGGCTTCGAGCGCACCGAGCTGATGCGCATCCTCGACCTCTACGGCCGGATGGTCGCGGCCGGTGAGTGGCGCGACTACGCGATGGACTTCACCCGCGACTTCGCCGCCTTCGCCGCCTTCCGCCGCGCCGCCGAGCGGCCCCAGGCGCGGATCGAGAAGCGCCCCGCACTACGTGGCCGGCAAGGCATGTGGACCTTGTTTGGGGAGCACGGGCAGGTCCTGAAACGCGGCCACGAACTCGCCGGGGTGCTGGCCCCGGTCGAGCGTCGTCTAGTCAAGGCAGTCGAGGATTAGTCAGCGGTCGAGCGTAGGCTCGCCGGACTGTAGTCGCAAAAAAGGCCGGCACCCCAAAGGGCGTCGGCCTCTTTCGTTGTCGATGCCTCAGGCCGAAGCCAACGCGACGCCGGTGACCGGCAGGCGTGCCTGCAGGTTGCCGGGCAGCATCGCCACCACGCTGCGGCGGATCGGAGTCCAGAATGCACTCAGCGTCAGCAGGGCCGAGCCGATCACCAGCGCGGTCAGCGCGATGTTGAGCTCCACCGCGCCGAAGCGGTCGAACAGCCAGGTCAGCGCCGCCAGCACATAGGCCAGCGCCGAGACCAGCAGCGCACGGCGGTCGATCGCGAGCGCGACGAGGCCGAGCGCGACATAGACCAGCAGCACGCCGACCACCCCGCCGACTCCGACAGTGTCGCCGCGGGTGATGCCGAGCCAGTAGAACAGCGGGTGCGCGATCATCGGCGCGGCCAGCAGGTGCAGCCAGAAGGCGACGTCGCTGCGGCGCGTGGTGCGGGTGCGGTCGCTCATGTCCCAACGCATCGCGAACGCGAAGATCGCAATGCCGGCGGCGAACACCAGCGGCATCAGCGTGCTCTCGGGCTCGAGGTTCTCGGGTCCGATCGCCGCGAGGATCAGTGCGATGACGGTGGCAGCGACCGCGGCCGCGCCGGCAGCGACGGTGATCGGAACCATGAAGCGCCGCCAGTGCAGCCACGCCGCGCCCGCGGTGAGCAGGGCCGAGCCTGCGACAAGTCCGGCAGCCAGTCGCTCGTTCGGATCCTGACCGTCGAACGCCAGCACCATGAAGCCGAGCAAGCTCTCCATCACTCCGCCCACAAACGCGAGCAGCAGCACGATGCTGGGCAGCGCCATGCGCCGCTTGCGGGTGAAGAATTCGGCCATCGTCCACGACGCGCCGGCGATCAGCAGGCCGGAGAACGGCGGCGGACCGTCGAGATTGGGGGTGAACACCTGGCCGATGCCCGCCATCGCGACCAGGATCATCGCCACCGCGATGGTGACGAAAATGTCGTTGAAGCCGGTGATGAGGCGGAAGTGCTCTTCGTCGCCCAGCGGCATGGCGTGGCGCGTGGCCACGTGCGCACGCAGCGCGTCGGCCGCCTCGGCGCTCAACGCGCCCGAGCTGACCGCCGATTGCAGGTCGTCGTCTGAATACATGGCGTACTCTCCCCGTTAGTCGGAGGAGAATACGCCGTGGTGTATTAGTGTGTCAATACGGCGGGACTAGCCGCGCGCGGAGGTCGGACCGCTGCCGCCGGTGACCTTCTGCATCGCGGTCATGATCGCGGCCGACTGCTCGCTGCCCGAGTTGGGCGAGCGCAGGTTGGTCTGCGCGCTGATCTCGTCCCAGTGCGCCGCGAAGCCTTCGACGGTGCGCTCGCCATCGTGAAGCCACACCGCGTCGTTCATCATCACCCACGCCGAGTGGTAGCCGCCGCCGCCGGCGCCGACGATGGCATTGGTCGGCGCATCCTCGCTAACGAGGTATAGCGCGGCCGGGACCACGTTCTCGGGCGCGAACAGCTTGTATGCCTGCTCGGGGAACAGGTCCTCGGTCATGCGAGTGCCGGCGACCGGCGCCAGCGTATTGACCTTGATCCCGTACTTCGCGCCTTCGAGCTGCAGCGTCTTGGTGAGGCCCGCGAGGCCGAGCTTGGCGGCGCCGTAATTGGCCTGGCCGAAGTTGCCGAACAGGCCGGTCGAGGACGCGGTCATCAGGATGCGGCCATAGGCCTGCTCGCGCATCAACTCCCACACCGCCTTCGACGCGAAGGCCGAGCCGTTGAGGTGCACGTCGACCACGAATTCGAAGTCCTTCGGCTCCATCTTGGCGAAGGTCTTGTCGCGCAACACGCCCGCGTTGTTGATCAGAATGTGCACGCCGCCCCACTTCTGCTTGGCGTCGGCGACCATCTTCTGCATCTGCTCGAACTCGGTGACCGAGGCGCCGTTGGAGATCGCCTCGCCGCCGGCGCGCTCGATTTCCTCGACCACCTGCAGCGCCATGTCCGAATGGCCGGTCCCGTCGCGCGCGCCGCCGAGATCGTTGACCACCACCTTCGCTCCGCGCCGCGCCAGCTCAAGCGCGTATTCGCGGCCCAGGCCACCGCCAGCGCCGGTGACGATGGCGACCTTGTCCTTGAACGAAATGGTCATGGCGTATTCCTCCAGAATGGCGGCGCTTGGGTTTACGCGCCCGTAAAGTAGGCCGCGGCGTTGGCACCAACCGCGGCGCGATGCAACCGGGTCAGATGCTTTCCAGCGCGGGTATCAGCTCGTCGTACGACATGATCACCGCATCGCCGCCGAGTTCGGCCGGCGGCTTGTCGCAGTAGCCGAAGCCGGCGACTACCACCGGCACCCCGGCGGCGCGTGCCGACAGCACATCGTAGCTGCTGTCGCCGACATAGGCGAAGCGCCCGCCGCCGAGCCGGGCGCGGGCTTCGATCAGCGGATCGGGCGCCGGCTTGGAGCGGCCCTTGCCGAGGGTGTCGCCGCCGAGGATCGTTTCGAAGTAGCGGGCCAGATCGAGTGTCTCGAGGATGTTTCGCGCGAAGCTTTCGAACTTGTTGGTGATCAGCGCCAGCCGAACACCCTGTTCGGCAAGCTGATCGAGCGCTTCATTGACGCCCGGATAGGGCCGCGTGTGGACGCAATTGTTCTCCGCGTAGAACGCCAGCAGCGCCTTGTAGAGCACGCGGAACTCATCCTCCGGCAATCCGCCGCGGCTGTCGATGACGCGCTTCAGCATCATCTTGGCGCCGCCGCCGATCAGGTCCTCGATGCTGTCGACCGGGACCGGCTCCTGCCCGCCGACGACCAGCGCGTGGTTGACCGCGGCGCCCAGGTCGCGGTGGGTTTCGAGGAGCGTGCCGTCGAGATCGAACCCGACGATGTCGAAGGGAAAATCGGCCATCGCGGGCGGCGATACCCTCCATTCTTCCAACCGCAACCAATTGGTGCCATTGGCGCCCAAATGAGAGATTTCGCCGCCGTCATCCTCGCCGCGGGCAAGGGCACCCGCATGAAGAGCGACCTGCACAAGGTGCTCCATCCGATCGGGGGGCGACCGATGCTGCACCACCTGATGGCGAGCGTCGACGCACTCGGGCCCAGCCACACGGTGGTGGTCGTCGGCAGCGGGCGCGAGCAGATCGAAAGCGCGGTGTCCGGCCGCGCGACCACCGCCTTGCAGGAGCCGCAGCTCGGCACCGGCCACGCGGTGCAGCAGGCGGAGGCCAGCCTCGCCGGGTTCCCGGGCGATGTGCTGATCCTCTACGGCGACGTGCCGTTCGTGCGGACCGAGACGATGCGCAAGATGCTCGACCGCCTGCACGCCGACGACGCGCCGGCGGTGGTCGTGCTCGGCTTCGAACCCGACGATACGCTGCAATACGGCCGGGTGATCGCGGGGGCCGACGGCACGATCGAGAAGATGGTCGAGCACAAGGACGCGAACGAGGCCGAACGCGCGTGCCGGCTGTGCAATTCGGGCCTGATGGCGGCGCGCGGCGAAGACCTGTTCGCGCTGCTCGGGCGGGTCGGCAACGACAACGCGGCGGGTGAGTTTTACCTCGTCGATGTCGTCAACGTCGCGCGGGCCGATGGCCGCAAGAGCGCCGTGGTGGTGACCGACGATCCGAACGAGGTCGCCGGCATCAACTCGCGCGGCGAGCTCGCCGCTGCCGAGGCGCAGTGGCAGGATTTCAAACGCGAAGAGGCGATGGCGAACGGCGCCTCGTTGCGCGCGCCGGAGACGGTTTTCTTCAGCTGGGACACGGCGCTCGGCCGCGACGTCACAGTGGAACCGAATGTTATTTTCGGCCCCGGCGTTTCGATCGCGGATGGTGCGATCATCAAGGCCTTTTCACACCTTGAAGGCGCGACCGTGGGCACGGGCTGTGAAGTCGGTCCATTCGCCCGGTTGCGGCCCGGTGCGGTGATGGAAGCCAAGTCCAAGGTCGGCAACTTCGTCGAGATGAAGAAGGCCGTGCTGGGCGAGGGCGCCAAGGCCAGCCACCTGACCTACCTCGGCGATGCAGAAATTGGCGCGGGCGCCAACATCGGCGCGGGCACGATCACCTGCAATTATGATGGGTACTTCAAGTACAAGACCGTCATCGGCCCGCGCGCCTTCATCGGCTCTAACAGTTCGTTGATTGCACCGGTGCGGATAGGCGCCGACGCGATCGTTGCGGCGGGCAGCGCCGTCAGTCGCGATGTGGCGGACGGCGAGCTACGCATGGTCCGCGCCGAGCAGCTGGTGAAGCCGGGCTGGGCTGATCGCTTCCACGACACGATGAAGAAGCGCAAAGCCGAAAAGAAGGGTTAGCGCCGGATCGGCTTTTCCCGCGCCAGGTGGTTGCGGATCGTGGTCGCCGCGACGCCCGCCTGACCCATCGCGTTGCTGATCTGGTCGAGCCCTTTCACCACATCTCCGGCGGCGAAGAGGCCGGGGATCGAGGTCTCGTAGTGATCGTCGGTAATCACGCACCCGTCCTCGGTGGTCCTGGCTCCGATCAAGCCGATTAGCTCCGACCGCACATGACTGCCGAGCGCGGGATAGACACTGTCGAACGATAGCCGCTTGTCGCCCGTATCGAACGCAAGCTGATCGCCCTCGATCTTATACCCGCCGCACGGGCCGTCTTCGACGACGATCCCGGCCTCCGACAATTGCGACGCGCATTCCTCGTCGAGGTCATGCTTGCCCTGCGGGCAAACGAGCGTGATGTCTTTGGTGAATCCGCGCAGGAACAGCGCTTCTGCGGTCCCGTGATCGCCCGATCCGATCACCGCGATGCGTTTGTCGGTGACTTCGTAGCCATCGCATACCGGACAATAGCGCAGCAGGCCGCGGGCGAGAGCCTCGTCATGCACGTCATCGGCGAGCGCATCGGGCCGCCGGTTGATCACCCCGGTAGCCAGCAGGACCGAACGGGCGCGATAGGTACCGCTGTCGGTCCCGACGACGAAATGATCCTCGACCTTGGCGAGGTGATCGACCTGCTTTTCTTCGCGTATCGCGCCGTACTTGCGCGCCTGCTCGCGCATCCGACGAAGCAGTTCCTTCCCCTCGATCCCGTCGGGATAACCCGCGTGATTGTGCGTGCACGGAATCCACGCCGCGCGGCTGGTGCCGCTGTCGAACAGCCGGATCGAAAGATGGTAGCGCGCGAGGTAGATCGCCGCCGTCAGGCCCGCTGGTCCGGCGCCGATGATGATGCAGTCGTCGGGCGCTACCTCGTCGGTCACTGTTGCCTTGCCCTCCAGCCTTGCGCATGGCGAGCCCGATGACCTTCGCCGCCACCGTCTTAACGCTCTATCCGGAGATGTTTCCCGGCCCGCTCGGCATTTCGCTCGCCGGGCGCGCGCTCGAGCGGGGCGATTGGACGCTTGAGACCGTCCAGATCCGCGACTTCGCGCGCGACAAACACCGCACCGTCGATGACACCCCCGCGGGCGGCGGCGCGGGGATGGTGCTTAAGGCCGATGTGCTGGCCGCCGCGTTTGATAGTGTTGCGAGCGACCGGCCGGTCCTGGCGATGACGCCGCGCGGCAAGCCTATCGCGCAGGACCGCATCCGCGAGCTTGTCGCGGGGCGGGGCGTGACCATTCTTTGCGGACGGTTCGAAGGGTTCGACGAACGTCTGTTCGAGGCGCGCCCAGAGATCGAGCAGGTCAGCCTCGGCGACGTTATTCTCTCGGGCGGAGAGCCCGCTGCGCTGGCCATCCTCGACGCTTGCATTCGCCTGCTTCCCGGCGTAATGGGCGCCCCGCTTAGCGGAGCCGAGGAGTCCTTCGAGGAAGGATTGCTCGAATATCCGCAGTACACCCGACCATTCGAATGGGAAGGGCGCACGATCCCCGAAGTGCTGCGATCGGGGGATCATGCGAGGATCGCGGCGTGGCGCAAGTCACAGGCCGAGACCGACACACGGCTACGCAGGCCGGACCTTTGGGAGCGCTACAGTGGCGCTCGGGGCCAGCCTGCCTCTGGTGCGCGGCGAGAAACGAAGGAATCGGACCAGTGAACCTGATCCAGCAGCTCGAGGCGGAAGCCGTCGAGGCCCTGACCCAGGGCAAGGAAATCCCCGCTTTCCGCGCCGGCGATACGCTGCGCGTGGGCGTGCGCGTCGTCGAAGGCACGCGTACCCGTACCCAGAACTTCGAAGGCGTGTGCATCGCGCGCTCGAACCGCGGCATCAACAGCAATTTCACCGTGCGCAAGATGAGCTTCGGCGAGGGCGTCGAGCGCGTCTTCCCGCTCTACTCGCCGAACATCGAGAGCGTTACTGTGGTCCGCCGCGGTGTCGTGCGTCGCGCCAAGCTTTACTACCTGCGCGGCCGCACCGGCAAGCGCGCCCGCATCGCCGAGCGCAAGCAGACCGTCAGCCAATAAGGCTTTCAGCCAAACGAAATCGAAGGGCGCTCCGGGAGACCGGGGCGCCCTTTTCGTTTGCGCGTGAAGAAAAATGGCGGGGCGGCGCCGGGGGGCCGATGGTGCCGCCCCGCCAATCGAGGGCGTAAGACTGATCCAGGAGACGCCGCAGCGCGAACGCTGTGGATCCCCCTCCCGCAGCGTCGCGGGCCGGCGCGCGTGCACGCCGTCGTGTCCTTTGCACGCCGGCCCCGTGTTGGTGGGGCGAGACGAGCCCCCGGTGCCGGCCCCGGCAGCTTGGAGGAGCGGCTGTTAGGCAAATCTCAAGAATTGCGGTCAACCCGAATTTAACCATGGCGAGAGATCGCTTGGCCGTCCGGGCGTTGCGCTTTGCGTCGATGAGCGTAGAGGGACCGTCCGTTTTTTGCATGTGCGAAGGAGTGTGCCCGTGGGTTACCGGGTGGCCGTGGTCGGCGCGACCGGCAATGTTGGACGTGAAATGCTCGCCGTTCTGGCCGAGCGCGAATTCCCCTGCGACGAGATCGCCGCGGTCGCAAGCTCGCGCTCGACCGGGACTGAGGTCGAATTCGGCGACACCGGCCGCATGCTCAAGTGCAAGAACATCGAGCATTTCGATTTTACCGGCTGGGACATCGCCCTGTTCGCCGCGGGCAGCGGCCCCTCGGCCGAATACGCGCCCAAGGCGGCAGCGGCCGGCTGCGTGGTGATCGACAACTCGTCGCTCTACCGCATGGACCCGGACGTGCCCTTGATCGTGCCCGAGGTGAACCCCGACGCGATCGACGAATACAAGAAGCGCAACATCATCGCGAACCCCAACTGCTCGACCGCGCAGATGGTCGTTGCGCTGAAGCCGCTGCACGATGCGGCCGGGATCAAGCGCGTGGTCGTCTCGACCTACCAGTCGGTCTCGGGCGCGGGCAAGCAGGGCATGGACGAGCTGTTCGAGCAGAGCCGCGCGATCTTCGTCGGCGACCAGGCCGAGCCCAAGAAGTTCACCAAGCAGATCGCCTTCAACGTGATCCCGCACATCGACAGCTTCCTCGACGATGGTTCGACCAAGGAAGAGTGGAAGATGGTGGTCGAGACCAAGAAGATCCTCGATCCCAAGATCAAGGTCACCGCGACGTGCGTCCGGGTGCCGGTGTTCGTCGGCCATTCGGAAGCGATCAACCTCGAATTCGAGCGCGAGATTTCGGCCGAGCAGGCGATGGAGATTTTGCGCGAGGCGCCCGGGGTGATGCTGATCGATAAGCGCGAGGACGGCGGCTACATCACCCCCATCGAGAGCGTGGGCGATGCCGCGACTTTCGTTTCCCGCGTGCGTGAAGACTCGACGATCGAGAACGGCCTCAACATCTGGTGCGTGTCGGACAACCTGCGCAAGGGTGCCGCGCTCAACGCGGTGCAGATCGCCGAGCTGCTCGGTCGGCGGCACCTCAAAAAGGGCTGAGCGTGCGGCTGACGATGGGCGTGCTCGCCGCCGCGTTGCTCGCGGCGGGCTGCCATGATCGCGCCCCCGCTCCTCCCAAGCCCACTGCTTCGACCGCCGCCAAGCCGAAGCCGATCAACCGCGCGGTCCTCGACCATGAAGGTGTGACGTTCGACTCGCCGGCGGGAAGGACGTTCGAGTACAACTTCGGTGCCAGCCGTACCGAGGTTGAGGCGGTCGCGAACCGCTTGTTCGGTGAGGGCGACCGCTCCGCCAACGGCGAGTGCGGCGCAGGACCGATGGAATTCACCCGCTACGGTCCGCTCACGCTCAACTACCAGCACGATAAGCTGGTCGGCTGGCTGGCAAACGAAGGGGTGCAGGTCGTCACGACCGACGGCGTGAAGCCCGGCACTTTCATGCGCGATCTCAAGGTCACTCGCAGCGTTCGGATGGTGGTGGACAGCACGCTCGAGGGCGAGTTCGACTATCTCGCCGCGGACGGCCACCCGATCGGCGGCTTCGCGAAGGGCAAGGGGCGTGACGCGAAGATCGCCAGCCTATACGCAGGGACGAATTGCTTCTTTCGCTGACAGGGGTAATGCGATGGCGCTGACGGCCGACTTGTTCTTCAGCTTTCGCAGTCCGTACAGCTATCTCGCGGTCGGCCGCTATCGCCAGCTGGCCGAAGACTACGCGGTCGATATCGCGCTGCGGCCGGTTTATCCGCTGGCGATTCGGGAGCCGGATTTCTTCGAGCGGAATCACCCGAACTGGCTGCGCTACACGATGCTCGACATGTTCCGTGTGGCGCAGTTCGAGGGCATTCCGTTCGGCCCGCCGCGCCCCGATCCAATCGTGCAGGACGTAGCCACCCGCAAGATCGCTGCGGAACAGCCTTATATCCGCCGGATCACCCGGCTGGGTCAGGCAGCGGCCCGGCGCGGAAAAGGGCTGGCGTTTGCCGCCGAAGCGGCGCGGCTGATCTGGGGCGGAGCGGAGAACTGGCACCAGGGCGACCATCTCGCCGGTGCGGCCAGCAGCGCAGGGCTGCATCTCACCGAGCTCGACGCCGAAGTGGACCGCGATGCCGAAGCGCTCGACGCCGAAATCGGCGCGAACCAGCAAGCGCTGGAGGATGCAGGCCACTGGGGCGTGCCGACACTGGTATTCGATGGCGAGCCGTTTTTCGGCCAGGACCGCATCGCCATGGCCAAGTGGCGCATGGAGCAGAAGGGCTTACAGCCTCGTCAGTGATCCATCGCCGGGGCAGGCCCGGGCCCTTGGGGCCGGCCGCGGCGCATCAGCAAGACCAGCGGCACCGCGGCAAGAGCCAGCCACATCATCAGGTAGAAGTCGTCCACGTAAGCGACCATCGCGGCCTGGCGATTGACCTCATTGTCCATCATCTGCAGCGCAACGTCCGCGGCCGATTGGTAACGGTCGATCGAAGACAGATCGATGTTCACGACACCCGATGGATCGAGCCGCGAGCCGATCTCCTCGTGGCCGCGCTGGATGTTAGCCGCGAGCGCAATGGTTGTGATCGAGATGCCCACCGATGCGCCCACCGACCGCGCCAGGTTCAGAAGGCTCGATCCGTCAGTGCGCAGGTGAGGGGGCAGGGTGGAGAAGGCCATCGTGTTCAGGGGAATGAACACCAGGCCCAGGCCTAGCCCCTGGATCAAGCCGGCGCTGACGAAATGCCAGGTGTCGGCCGCGAGCGACCAATGCGCCATCATGAGCTGCGAATATGCCGCGATCAGGAATCCGGTGCCGACAACAAAGCGCGCGTCGGCTCCGCGCCGGATCAGCAGGCCCGAGAGCTGCATGGAGATGAGGACGCCGACGCCACGGGGCATCAGCACGATGCCGGTATCGATCACACTGTAGCCGAACAGGCGCTGCAACATCGGCGGCATCAGCGCCATGTTGGCGAACATGACCACGCCGATCACGATCATGAAGCCGAGGGCGATGGCGAAGTTGCGGTCGGCAAATAGCGATCGCGCGAACAGCGGCTGCTTTGCAGTGGCGAGGTGGATCACTGCCATCCACCCGGCGCTCAAGGTCACGAAGGCGTAGAGCCAGATTTCTCCAGCGTCGAACCAGTCCACGTGATTGCCGCGGTCGAGCATCAGTTGCAGCCCCGACAGCGATAGGCCGAGCAGCGCGAAGCCCACGATATCGAACCTGCGTTTCGCGGCATCGCGACCGGGCAGCTCCGCCAGCAAAATAGCGAGCGACAGGATGCCGACCGGTAGATTGACGTAGAATACCCACCGCCAGTTGGCGCTTTCCGTCAGCCACCCGCCTAGGATCGGACCCAGGATCGGACCGATCATGATGCCCATGCCCCAGATGGCCATGACCTGGGCGTGCCGGCTCGGCCGATTGGTATCGAGCATGAAGCTTTGGCTGAGCGGGGGAATAAATGCGCCCGCGACACCCTGCAGCGCGCGAAAGACGACCATCGATTCGAGGTTCTGCGCCAATCCGCACAGCATCGAGGCAATGATGAACCCGGCGACGGAGCCGATGAAGAGCCGGCGCCCGCCGATGCGATCGGAGAGCCAGCCGGTGATCGGCATCGCCACCGCGCTCGCGACGATATAACTCGTCAGGACCCAGGTGATGCTGTCGGCGGTGGCGCCGAGCGAACTTTGCATATGCGGGATCGCCACATTGGCGATCGTGGTGTCGAGGATCTGCAGCAGGGAAGCCGCCATGATGCCGACCAGCAGCAGCGGCTGGTTGCCGACCGGCAGACGCGGCTCGTCCTTGACGACGGGGTCCGGGTCCGCCGTCGGTCGCCGGGGTAGCGCGGCGGATGCCATGCTGGCCTAGCGGCTGCGGCCGTCGGTAAAGACGGTGACGTCGCTGGAAATGCCGGCAATCATCTGCCGGGGCGGGGTTCCGTCGATCGCCACGCGAACTGGTACACGCTGGGTCACCTTGACCCAGTTGCCGGTCGCGTTTTGGGCCGGCAGCACCGAGAACTCCGATCCGGTGCCTGCGCCAATCGAGGCAACATGGCCTTTCACTCGCAGCTCGGGATAGGCGTCGAAGCGGATTTCCGCGGGCTGGCCGACCTTCATCTCGTCGAGATCAGTCTCTTTGAAGTTCGCCTCGACGTACGTAGTCCCGGTCGCCACCAGCGTGACCACCGGCAAACCTTGCACGATCTGGCTGCCGACCTGAAGCCGATCGGCCTGCGCAATGCGGCCGTCCATCGGCGCGCGCACAGTGGTGCGGCTCAGGTTGAGTTCGGCCACCGCGCGCTGCGCCTTGGCCGCGGCAACTTGCGGATTTTCACCCGGCACTTGCGCACCGGTAGCAAGTTTCGCCCGCGCGGCTTGCGCACGCGCCTCGGCCGCGCGCAGTTCCTCCCGGGCCTGCGCAACCGCGTGCTGCGCCGCCTGGTAATCCGCCTTGGTCGTGAAACCGCGGTTCCACAGCGCTTGCTGGCGGCTCAGAGTCGCTTGCGCAAAAGCGATATCCTCACGGGCTCCGGCGATATCCGCGCCGGACAGGTCCGACGAATTCTCAAGCGCGACGACATTTGCCTGGGCCAAGGCGATCTGCGCATCAGCCTGCTGAATTTGGAGGCGGAACGGCTCCGGGTCGATAACGAACAGCAGGTCGCCCTTGTGGACGATCTGGCCGTCCCTGACCGCGACCTGGACAATCTTGCCGCCCACTTCGGGGCTGACGGAAACCTTGTCCTGCTGGACGTAGGCATTGTCGGTCGAAACCTTGCCCTCGAGGCTCAGCCAATAGAGCACGCCTCCGATCAGTAGCGCGAGCGGCAGGGCCGCCATCAGGGCCAATCGGCCCCAACGGCGTTTGGGCTTGTCGGTGGTTTCGATCACCTGCTCGACCGGTTCGGCCTCGCTGGTTTCGATGGAGCTGGGGTCCGCCTCAGCCATGAGGCGCGCGCCGCTTGAAGCCGGTCGTCATGAGTTTCCCAAAGCGCAATCGGTTGCGAAATGCAATCATGCTCAAACGCCGCAAACGCCTTTCGTATTCCGTTTCGGGCGATAAAAGCTTGGCCATGGCCAAGATTGAGAAGAGCGGCGGCTGCCAATGCCGCCGCGTTCGCTACACCGTCCAGGTCGATCCGAATGACGCTGGACTTTGTCACTGCCGCATGTGTCAGCGCGCAACCGGCGGAGTTGCGGCGGCGCTGGTGAGCGTCAAGCAGTCCGACGTTGTCTGGGACGGAGAGCCCGCGTGGTACGATAGCTCTCCGATCGCCCAGCGGCCGTTTTGTCCGCACTGCGGCACCCCGATCGGCTTTCGCTTCCGCGAAGGATCGGAGAACATGGACTTCACGGTCGGCAGCTTCGACGAGCCGTGGGATTTCGTGCCGAAGACGCACTTCGGTGCGGAGAGCGTGATTGAAGCGTGGGTCGATACCAGTGCCCTGCCGCGCACCCGCACCGGCGAGCACGAGGTGATTATGAAGCGGTGGCGCGAAGCCGGCGCGGAGCCGCCTGCATGAGCGCGACTCAGCAGATGGTGCCGGGTTTCGACGGGCAGCCGCTCGCAGTGCATCGGGTCGGCGCGGGACGTCCGGTGCTCCTGCTGCACGGGCTGTTTTCCGAAGCGAACACCAACTGGATCAAGTTCGGGCACGCCCAGCGCCTCGCGGACGCGGGGTTCGAGGCGATCATGCCTGATCTCCGCGCGCATGGCGCGAGCGCCAAGCCGCATGACCCCGCTGCCTATCCGCGCGACGTGCTGGTGCGCGACTTGTTTGCGGTGGTCGAAGAATTGGGGCTCGAAACCTACGATCTCGTCGGCTTCTCGCTCGGCTCGCGCACGTCGGCGCGGGCGGTGCTTGCCGGGCTGTCGCCGCGGCGGCTGGTGCTGGGCGGCATGGGTCTCGAAGGCCTCGCCGGATGGAATCGGCGCGCCGACTTCTTCATCGACGCCATCGACCGCTTCGATAGCGTGAAGCACGGCGATCCCGCGTTCTTCGCGGTCAGCTTCATGAAGACCCAGAAGGTCGACCGCGAGGCGGCGCGGCTGCTGTTGCAGTCAGTCGGCGATACCGATCCGGCCGAGCTCGAGCGGATTACCATGCCCACGCTGGTGCTGTGCGGCGCGCAGGACCGCGACAACGGCGATCCGGTGAAATTGACCGAAGCGCTGCCCGATGCGCGTTTCGAGGAAGTGCCGGGCACGCACATGAGCTCGGTCACCGAACCCGCGCTGGGAGAGGCTATCGTGCGCTTCCTCGCCGGTTGATTCAGCGCGCACTCATGTGCGAGAGCGTGACCTATCCAAAGTAATCTTCCCCAGTTCAGAGAGGCTCTGTCATGAAATTCGCTTCGACCGCGCTCGCCGCGCTTGCCGTTGCGCTCGCCACGCCCGCCTTCGCGCAGGAGGCCGCGCCGGCCTATCCGATGACCGCAGAGGGCGCCGCGCAGTTCGTCGCCGCCGCGGAGCAGGACTTCGCCACCTTCTCGGTCGAGAACAACCAGATCAACTGGGTGAACTACAACTTCATCACCGACGATACCGACGCGCTTGCAGCGCGCAGCAACGCCGAGCTGACCGAGAAGGCGGTCAAGTACGCGCTCGACGCCGCCAAGTACGCCGCGCTCCCGGGCCTCGACGCCGATGTGAAGCGCAAGCTCAACATCATGCGCAACGGCATCGTCCTGCCCGCGCCGACCACGCCCGGAGCCGCCACCCAGCTCAGCGAGATCACCACCGCGCTCTCCAGCCAGTACGGCAAGGGCAAGGGCACGCTGAACGGCAAGGAGATCTCGGGCTCCGACATCGAGGCCGAGATGGGCAACCTCGAGCACACGCCCGCCGAGTTCGCCGAGATGTGGGCGAGCTGGCACGACAACGTCGGCGCGCCGATGAAGGACGATTACGCCAAGATGGTGACCATCGCGAACCAGGGCTCGAAGGAGCTCGGGTTTGCGGACACCGGCGCGATGTGGCGCTCGGGCTACGACATGACGCCCGAAGAGTTCACGGCGATGACTGAGCGGCTGTGGAACGAGACCAAGCCGCTCTACGAGGCGCTGCACACCTATGTGCGCTGGAAGCTCAACGAGAAGTACGGCGACGCGGTGCAGCCCAAGACGGGCCCGATCCGCGCGGACCTGCTGGGCAACATGTGGGCGCAGGAATGGGGCAACATCTACCCGCTGGTCGCTCCGGCCGGCTCGGGGGATCTCGGTTACGACATCGGCGAGCTGCTCAAGGCCAAGGGCAAGACCCCGCTCGACATGGTCCACTACGGCGAGAACTTCTATTCCTCGCTCGGCTTCGCCAAGCTGCCCGATACGTTCTGGACCCGCAGCCTGTTCGTGAAGCCGGCCGATCGCGAAGTGGTCTGCCACGCCTCCGCATGGGACATCGACAACAAGGACGACATCCGCATCAAGATGTGCACGAAGGTGAATGCGGACGACTTTGTCACCATCCACCACGAGCTGGGCCACAACTACTACCAGCGCGCGTACAATCAGCAGCCGTTTACCTACATGAACGGCGCGAACGACGGATTCCACGAGGCGATCGGCGATTTCATCGCGCTGTCGATCACCCCGCAGTACCTCGTCGACATCGGCCTGCTCGACAAGGCGCAGGTGCCGAGCGCGGACAAGGACACCGGCCTGCTCCTGCGCCAGGCGATGGACAAGGTCGCGTTCCTCCCCTTCGGGCTGCTGGTCGACAAGTGGCGCTGGGGCGTGTTCGACGGATCGATCACGCCGGATAACTACAACACCGCGTGGGTCGACCTGAAGAAGCAGTACCAGGGCGTGATCCCGCCGGTTGAGCGACCGGCGAATGCGTTCGATCCGGGCGCCAAGTACCACATCCCCGGCAACACGCCGTACACCCGCTACTTCCTCGCGCGGATCTTGCAGTTCCAGTTCTACCAGGCGGCGTGCAAGCAGGCCGGCTGGAAGGGCCCGCTGCACCGCTGCAGCTTCTACGGCAACAAGGAAGTCGGCGATAAGCTCAACGCGATGCTCGCGATGGGCGCCTCGAAGCCGTGGCCCGATGCGCTGCAGGTGTTCACCGGCACGCGCGAGATCAGCGCCAAGCCGATGCTGGAATACTTCGCGCCGCTTAAGAAGTGGCTCGACGAGCAGAACAAGGGCAAGCCCAAGGGCTGGTGACGGCCCGCAGATAGCCTCTTTGCGCGCAACGTGATTCCCGCCACAAGGCCAATCGGGCCGCGGTTGGCCTTTGGGGGGAATCACATGCGTATTACGGGCGGACTCGTCATGGCGGCTGCTGTCGCCGGCCTTTTGACCGGCACGCCGGCCGTTGCGGCGGATGACGTGGTCACAGCCTACAATCCCGGCGGGATGGCCAAGGTCATGCGCGATGCCGGGTACACGGCCGATCTCGACGTCGACGATTACGGCGATCCGGTCATCAAGACGTCGTTCGGAAACTACGGCGGAACGATCTATTTCTACGGCTGTGACGAGACCAATCACGATCGGTGCGATTCGGTGCAGTTCCGTGCAGGGCTCGACCGCAAGACAGCGATGCCGCTGTCGCTGTTGAATCAGGTGATCAAGAAGTATCGCTATTCGGCGGTGTGGCTGGACGACGAGGGCGATCCATGGGTCAACTTCGACGTCTTCACCAATGCCGGGATCTCGAAGGACGTCTTCCTGACCGCGCTCAAGGCTTACACCGAGAACCTCGAAAACGTGGCCGATCAGGTGTTTGCGGAGGAACGCGGCGAGTAGTTGCTTTCAGGCGTTGCGGGCCATCAGGCCGCCGTCGACGGGGATCACCGCACCGGTGATATAGCTCGCCGCGGGCAGCACGAGGCTGAGCGTGATGTGGGCGACTTCCTCCGGCTCGCCGTAGCGGCGCAGGGCGGTGCGACGGCGGGCGAACTCGGCCTTGGCCTCGTCGGGCACTCCGGCGGTCATCCCCGTATGGATCGGCCCGGGGCACACGCAGTTCACAGTGATTCCCTCCTTGCCGAGATCGACCGCGAGGCCGCGCGTCAGCCCAACGACGCCTGACTTGGCCGCCACGTAAGGCGTATCGCCCGCGGTCGCGCCAAGACCCTCGGTAGAGGCGACGTTGACGATGCGCGGGGCGTCGCTCCTTCGCAGGTATGGCAAGGCCGCGCGCACCATTCGCTGGTGCGCCGTCAGCATCACCACCAGCGCGCGATCCCACACTGCATCGTACTGGTCGCCCGCGTCGAGCGGCGCGAACGACGATACACCCGCGTTGTTGACCAGGATGTCGATGCCACCGAGTTTCGCCGCGATCTCCGCGACGACCCGCTCGATCGCGGCGCCATCGGCGACATCGAGCGCGAAAGCATGCGCGTTCTCGCCAGCCTCCTCAGCGACCTGCTCGCACGCCGCAAGGTCGAGATCGGTCACCGCCACCTTCGCGCCTTGCGCCGCAAACATCCGAGCGGTCGCACGGCCCATACCACTCGCGGCACCGGTGACGATGGCGACTCGACCGGCGATCGAGCGCGACCGATCCGGCGCGCTGCTCATCTAAACGGCGGCTCGTTGAACGCGCGCAGCTTGCGAGAATGCAGCCGATCGCCCTCGTCGCGCAGTCGGCGGCAAGCGGTGACGCCGATCTGGAGGTGGGCGGCGATCGCCTCTTCGTAGAACTTGTTCGCCTGGCCGGGTAGCTTGATCTCCCCGTGCAATGGCTTGTCGCTGACGCACAGCAGGGTGCCGTAGGGGACGCGGAAGCGGTAGCCTTGACCAGCGATCGTGGCGCTTTCCATATCGACCCCGACCGCGCGGCTTAGCGACATCCGGCGGGCGGACTGGGTGTACTGCAGTTCCCAGTTGCGGTCGTCGGTGGTGACCACGGTGCCGGTGCGCATACGCTGCTTGAGGTCGTTGCCGTGCGCGCCGCTGACTTCCTCGGCCGCCATGTACAGCGCCTGCTGGACTTCGGCGATCGCAGGCAAGGGAATCTCGGGCGGGAGCACGGGGTCGAGCACGTGATCGTCGCGCAAATAAGCGTGGGCGAGAACGTAGTCGCCGATCTTTTGGCTCGGGCGCAGGCCGCCGCAGTGGCCGATCATCAGCCAGGCCTCGGGCCGCAGCACCGCCAGGTGATCGGTGATCGTCTTGGCGTTCGACGGGCCGACCCCGATGTTGACCAGCGTGATGCCCGAGCGGTTCTCACCGATCAGGTGGTAGGCCGGCATCTGGTGGCGCCGCCATGCAGTGTCGGATAGCTGCAGACGCGCGTTGCTTTTGCGCTCGGTCAGCATCAAGCCGCCCGCGCCGGCGAGCGCCGTGCAGCCGTTCTCACCTAGTTGCTCGGCCGCCCAGTCGACGAATTCATCGACGTAGCGGTGATAGTTGGTGAACAGGATGAAGCGCTGGAAATCCTCGATCCGCGTGCCCGTGTAGTGCGCAAGGCGGGCGAGCGAGAAATCGGTCCGCAATCCATCGAACAGCGACAGGGGGATCGTCGGGCCGTCAAGGTCGATGCCATCGGCCAGTTCGTCGCCGATCAGCGCTAGCTCGGTCGCCGGGAAGTGACGAGCGAGCTCCTGCGGACTGATGCCGGCCATCTCCGCGCCGGCAGCCCCATCGAGCACGTAGGGGAAGGGGATTTCCTGGCGAGAGGCGCGCACTTCCATCTCGACCGGGTAGTCGCCCGTGATGTGCTCAAGCTGGTCGCGCAGGTAGTCGGCGAACAGCGTCGGACGAGTGACCGTGGTCGCGTAGGTGCCGGCCACGTTAAGCCGGCCGAAGGCCCGGCTCCGACTTTGAACTCGATCGCCGCCGCCGTAGCGTATCACCAGTTCTGGGTACGCGTAGCTGCCGTCGATACGCCGTGAGGGGGCGGGCAGGCTGCCGTCGCGGGCATAGGCGAGGACATCGGCACGCAGTGTGCCCACCGCACGTTCGTAGAGTTCGGACAGCTGCTGAAGGATCGTTTCGACTGATTGCATCGGAGGCCCGATAGACCGCGCGGCGGCAAAGAAAAAGGGGCGCGGAACCCGCTGGTCCCGCGCCCCTTGATCTGGGCTCCGTAGAGAAGCGCTTAGCCTTCGCTGGCTTCGGCGCGCTCTTCGAGCAAGTCGGCCGGGATTTCGCCAGGCTCGAGCGACGGATCGACTGCTTCGGTGAAGCCTTCGCTCTCGTTGCGCTCTTCCTCGGCCATCGCGCCGATGACGTCGACGCCCTGGCGCTGCAGCTCGGCTTCGTCGTCCGAACGGGCAACGTTGGCCTTGACGATTACGTGCACCTCGGGGTGCAGCGCGATGGTCACGTCGTGGATGCCGAGCGTCTTGATCGGGTGACCCAGAACGACCTGGCGCTTGTCGACCTTGTGGCCGCCGGCCTCGAGGCCCTGGACCACGTCGCGGACGCTGACCGAGCCGTAGAGCTGGCCGGCGTTCGAAGACGAACGGATCAGGACGATCTCGGCGCCTTCAAGCTTCTCGCCCGCCTTTTCGGCATCGCTGCGGCGGTTGGCGTTCTCGGTCTCGAGACGCTCGCGGTTGGCTTCGTAGACCTTGCGGTTCGCATCGTTGGCGCGGAGCGCCTTCTTCTGCGGCAGCAGGAAGTTGCGCGCGTAGCCGTCCTTGACGGTCACGACATCGCCCATGGCGCCAAGGTTGGCGACGCGTTCGAGCAGGATGATATCCATGTCCGTGCGCTCCTTACTTCACGATGTAGGGAAGGAGACCGATCTGGCGCGAACGCTTGATCGCGGTCGCCAGCTCACGCTGCTTCTTGCCCGAAACGGCGGTGATGCGGCTCGGCACGATCTTGCCACGCTCGGACATGAAGCCCTGCAGCAGGCGCACGTCCTTGTAATCGATCTTCGGCGCGTTCTTGCCCGAGAACGGGCAGGACTTGCGGCGGCGGAAAAACGGGCGGGCCATCAGTCGCGCTCCTCACGGTCACGGCGGGGCTTGCGATCGCGATCGCCGCCACGCTCACCACGGTCGCCACGGTCGCTCTTGCGCATCATCACGCTGGGACCAGTCTCGTGCTCATCGACGCGCACGGTCAGGTAGCGGATCACGTCTTCGTTGATCCGGGTCTGACGCTCGAGCTCGGCGACGACGCCACCGGGGCCTTCGATGTTGAGCAGCACGAAGTGTGCCTTGCGGTTGCGGTCGATCTTGTAGGCGAGGTTCTTGAGACCCCAGGTCTCGGTCTTGGTCACCTTGCCGTCGTTCGCTTCGACGATCTCGGTGGCCGTCGCGGCCAGTGCATCGACCTGAGCCTGGCTCAGATCCTGGCGCGCGAGAAAGATGTGCTCGTAGAGAGCCATATTCTCGGTTCCTTGTTGTGGCCGATCGCTGGCTTGTCCGCGCGGATCGCGGGGCCCCTCCGGCTTTCTTCTTTCCCGGCCCGGAGGCTGGGAAGCGGCGCACATAGCGGCATCGCCCACAAAAGCAAGTCTTGTGCGCCTGCGAAGGCGCGGGCAGGGCGGCGGCTGAAGGAGAACGCGATGCCCGGCGGTTTGGTTGCGCTGCTTGACGATATCTCGGTGATCGCGCGCGCGGCCGCCGCCTCGGTCGACGATGTCGGCATAGCCGCCGGCCGTGCGGGCGCCAAGGCGGCAGGCGTGGTGATCGACGATGCGGCGGTGACGCCGAACTACGTCACCGGCTTCACGCCCGACCGCGAGCTGCCGATCATCGCCAAGATCACCAAGGGTAGCCTCAAGAACAAGCTGCTGATCCTGCTGCCGGTGGCGCTGCTGCTGAGCGAGTTCCTGCCGTGGGCGATCACCCCGCTGCTGATGCTGGGCGGCGCCTACCTGAGCTATGAGGGCGCGGAGAAGATCATCGAAAAGCTCGGTGGCGCGAAGCACGGCGAGACGCTGGAGGACGACGTCGAGGATCCCGTGGCGTTCGAGCAGTCGCGGGTCAGCGGGGCGGTGCGCACCGACTTGATCCTGTCGGCGGAGATCATGGCGATCACGCTCGCCTCGGTCGCCGCGGAAAGCCTGCTCGCACGCGCCGCGGTGCTGGCGATCGTCGGCATCGGCATCACGGTGGTGGTCTATGGTGCAGTTGGCCTGATCGTGAAGATGGACGATATCGGGCTGCATCTCGCCAAGCGCAGTTCCGCGTCGGCGCAGCGCATCGGGCGCGGCCTGGTGCACGCAATGCCCCACGTGCTGACCGCGCTGTCGGCGATCGGCACCGTGGCGATGCTGTGGGTCGGCGGCGGAATCGTGCTGCACGGGCTGCTGGAACTGGGCGTCCCGGGCCCCGAACACCTCGTGGAGACTGTTCGGCACTCGGTTGAGGCTGTTTCCGGAGTGTTCAGCGGGGTGTTCGGCTGGCTGACTTATGCCGCGCTGTCAGCGGCATTCGGCCTCGCCCTCGGCGCGATTATCGCGACGCTGTTGCACTGGGTTCACAACTTGCGCGGCACGCACAAGCACGCCGACTAATCGAGGCGGGCGAACAACTCGCGGGCGAACTCGGTCAGCGTATCGTCGCGTGCGCCCATGACCACGATGCGATCGCCTGGACGTGCGAGCTGCGCGATGCGATCGGCAACGGCCTCGCGAGAGGGGACGTACTCGGCGTGGCCGCCAGCTTGCTCGATCAACCCGACGACTCGTTCCGCTCCTTCGCTCCTGTCGGCGGTGCCGCCGAAATAGACCGGATCGCACAGGATCGTCACGTCTTCGGGACCGAGCTCGCGCGCAAAGGTTTCGGCAAGCTCATGTCCCATCTGCCGTAGCGGCCCGTAGCCGTGCGGCTGGAAGAACGCGACTACCCGCCCGGGGTGTTGCTTGAGCGTGCGGAGAGTGGCGGCGCACTTCTCGGGGTTGTGCCCGAAGTCGTCGATCACGGAGATGCCGCTGGCGGTGGTGCCGACGATCTCGAACCTTCGCGCAAGGCCGGCAAATGTGCCGAGCGCGGCGACTGCGTCCTCCACCGGAACCCCTGCCGCACTCGCCCCGGCGATCGCGGCGAGCGCGTTGGACAGGTTATGCCGCCCCGGCATGGCGAGACGCAGCGGCTGCGCGGACCCGTCGCGCCGGTCGATGACGGTCGCGGCGACTGCAGTCGGCTGGTCCATGATCGAGCCGGGCTCGACCGACAGATCGGCCTCTGGCATGCCGAGCGCGAAAGTGGTCAGACCGTCGATATCGTGCGCTAGCGCGCGAACCTCGGCTTCGTCCCAGTTCACCGCGCACGCTTGAGACGCTCGGAGGTAGTCGTCGAACAACGTGCGCAACTCTTCCATGCTTTTGTGGTCGAGGCTGACGTTGAGCAGCACCCCCACCGAAGGCCGGTAGAGCGCGATCGAACCGTCGCTCTCGTCCACTTCGCTGACGTAGAGCGCGCTCCCGCCGACATGCGCGCTGGCGAACGGGCTGTCGGGGGATACGAAGTTCTTCATCACCGCCCCGTTCATGATCGTCGGGTCGCGGCCAGCTTCGTGCATGATCCAGCCGAGCATGGCAGTCACGGTGCTCTTGCCGCTGGTCCCGGCGATGGCGATGCTGGTGTCGGCAGCATTGAACAGCGCGGCGTTAAGTTCTGCGCGGGTCATGCGCGGGCAGCCCAGGTCCCCGGCTCGCACGATTTCCGGGACGGTGTCCTCGACCGCGGCGCTTGCCACAACGATCTGCTCCGCGCTGGTCACCCCCCTGCCATCCTGCGGGAACAGCCCGAAGCCGTTGCGTTCGAGCCAGCCGAACTTCTCCTGGGTCCGGCCCTGATCATGGCTGCGGTCCGAGCCGGCGACTTCGCCGCCGAGCCCGTGGACGATCTGCGCCAAGGGCAGCATGCCCGATCCTCCGATGCCGCAAAAGAACCAGGGCTGGGCGCGAAGGTCGAGGGGCTTGTCCATAAATCGGCGCGGTGCGTAGTCGGGGATGCACTGGATGTGAAGCGCTGCTAGGACCCATGCGATGAGCCGCATCGCGATCTGTGCGCCCGCCACGCCTATCACCCGCGAAGCTGCGGACCGCGTGACGGCGCTGGCGACGGCCGAGTTTCCCGGTCTGGAGCTCGATTTCCACGAGCAGTGCTTTGCGGTGGAGGGCCACTTCGCTGGACCGGACAGCTTGCGGCTCTCGGCTTTGCTCGACTGCGCTAATGACCCGGGCGTCGATGCGGTGTGGTTTGCGCGCGGCGGCTACGGATCGAATCGCATCGCCGAGCGGGCGATAACTGGGATGTCGCCCGCAGCGCGCGACAAGGCCTACCTCGGGTTTTCCGACTGTGGGTTCGTCCTCGCCGGGCTCTACAAGGCCGGGATCGGTCGGCCCGCGCATGGGCCAATGGCCGGCGGCATCATGGGGCCGGACGGGACGGGAAGCGTTCGGCGGGCGCTCGGCTGGTTCGCTGGCGCCACAGACGGCCTGGAGCCGTCGCTCGATGACCGGCCGACGGTTGCTTTCAACCTCATCACGCTCGCCGCGCTGACCGGCACGCCGCTGATGCCCGACCTGACCGGACACGTCGTCATCGTCGAGGAGGTGGCAGAGCACCTCTATGCAATCGACCGGCTGTTCTTTCATCTCGCCTCGCAATTACGGGGGATAGCGGGAATGCGGCTGGGGATGATCACCGCGGTGCCAGAGAACGATCGCCCCTTCGGCACCGAGGCGGAGGATATCGCCCGCCACTGGTGCACTTCGGCCGGCATTCCCTATCTCGGCCGGGCGCAGGTGGGACACGATCCCGCCAACCGGATCGTCCCGTTCGGTCTTGCCGCCAACGCCCCTCGCGCATAGGCGCGTCGCCCAAAGGAGATTGCGATGAGAGCGTTCGTCTTTCCGGGGCAGGGCAGCCAGAAGGTCGGCATGGGCGTCGAGTTGGCGGGAGCCAGCACCGCAGCGCGCGAGGTCTTCCAAGAGGTCGACGACGCGCTCGATCAGAAGCTGTTCTCGATCATGTCCGAGGGGCCGGAAGACCAACTGACGCTGACCGAGAACGCCCAGCCGGCGATCATGGCCCATGCCATCGCCGTGCTGCGAGTGCTTGAAAAGGAGGCCGGAATTGCGCTGACCGAAGCCGCGGATTGCGTCGCCGGGCACAGCCTGGGCGAGTACACCGCCCTCTGCGCCGCCGGCGCGTTCAGCCTCGCCGATACCGCGCGGCTGCTCAAGCTGCGCGGGCAGGCGATGCAGGCTGCGGTGCCCGTCGGTGTGGGCGCAATGTGCGCCTTGCTCGGCGCGGATCTCGAGAAGGCGCAGGCCTTGGCCGAGGCGTCGTCAGAGGGTCAGGTGTGCCAGGTCGCGAACGACAACGATCCGACGCAGGTGGTCCTCTCAGGCCATCGCGAGGCGATCGAGCGGGCGGTGGCGCTGGTCAAGGAACATGGCATCAAGCGGGGTGTCTTGCTGCCGGTGTCGGCGCCGTTCCACTGCGACCTGATGCAACCCGCGGCCGATGCGATGGCGGAGGCTTTGCAGAAAGTTCCTCCGAAGGCCTTCCGGCTGCCCATTTATGCCAACGTCACTGCCGCACAAGTGGTTCAACCTGAGGAAGAACAGCGGCTGCTGGTAGAGCAGGTGTGCGGCCGGGTTCGCTGGCGCGAGTCGGTGCTGGCGATGCGGGCCGCGGGCGTCGAGGAATTCGTCGAACTGGGCGGCAAGGTGCTCGGCCCGATGATCGGCCGGATCGATTCTGATGCCAAGGTGACCAGCGTGGTGACGATGGCCGATATCGAAGCGCTGGCGAAGGAGATCGCATGATGTTCAGCCTCGAAGGACAGACCGCGCTGGTCACCGGCGCCAGCGGTGGGATCGGCTCGGCGATCGCCTATGCCCTCGCGCGGCAGGGCGCGCGGATCGCGTTGTCCGGATCGAACAGCGAGAAGCTGCGGATCTTTCGCGAGCAGCTCAATCGCGAGGTGGGCGGCGATCATGTCGAGATCACCTGCGACCTGTCCAACACCACGCAGGTCGAGGAACTGGTTCCGGCTGCGATCGACACGTTCGGCAAGCTCGACATCCTGGTCAACAACGCCGGCATCACCCGCGACAACCTCGCGATGCGGATGAAGGACGAGGAATGGGACCAGGTCATCCGCATCAATCTCGAGGCCGCGTTCCGGCTGATGCGGGCGGCCTCGAAGCCAATGATGAAGGCGCGGTTCGGGCGGATCGTCACCATCACCAGCGTGGTCGGCGCGACGGGCAATCCCGGCCAGGCGAATTACGCCGCGGCAAAGGGCGGTCTCACCGCAATGTCGAAGGCGCTGGCGCAGGAACTCGCGAGCCGCGGGATCACCGTTAACTGCGTGGCGCCGGGCTTCATCCGCACCGCGATGACCGACCAGCTGCCCGACGCGCAGAAAGAGGCGCTCAATGGCCGCATCCCGATGGGCCGGATGGGCGAGGGCGAGGATATCGGCGCGGCGGTCGCCTACCTCGCATCGAAGGAAGCGGGCTACGTCACCGGCCAGACGCTCCACGTCAACGGCGGCATGGCGATGCTGTCCTAGGGCTTATCCCCAAGGGAATCGGCCACGGCGGGCTTCGTCCTTGCCGAAAACGGGCCTCCCGCTAAGGATAATCGGGTAATTTCCGGCGCTCGCGGGCGATTCCGGCTTCCGGTTCGCAAAGGCGGCGCTTGAGGGGTAAGAGTAGGAACCGATGAAGGCCACCATCGAACGCGCGACGCTGCTGCGCTGCCTGTCCCACGTGCAGTCGGTGGTCGAACGCCGCAACACCATCCCGATCCTGTCGAACGTGCTGCTCGATGCCTCGGACGGCGGCACGCTCAAGGTCATGGCGACCGACCTCGACCTGCAGGTGGTCGAGAACATCGCCGCCGCCTCGGTCGAGAGCGCGGGCGCGATCACCGTCTCGGCGCACCTGTTGTTCGACATCGCGAGGAAGCTGCAGGAAGGCAGCCAGGTCAGCCTGGAGACCGCCGAGAACCGCATGACGGTGAAGGCCGGCCGCAGCCGCTTCTCGCTACCCACGCTGCCGCGCGACGATTTCCCGGTGATCGTCGAAGGCGACCTGCCGACCAGCTTCGAGCTGCCCGCCAAGACGCTGGCGGAACTGATCGACCGCACCCGCTTCGCGATCTCGACCGAAGAGACGCGCTACTACCTCAATGGCATCTTCCTGCATGTGTCGGACGAGGACCAGCCGGTGCTCAAGGCCGCGGCGACCGATGGTCACCGCCTGGCCCGCTTCACCATTCCGCGGCCCGATGGGGCCGAGGGCATGCCCGATGTGATCGTGCCGCGCAAAGCGGTCGCCGAACTGCGCAAGCTGCTGGAAGAGGCGCTCGACGGAAACGTTCAGATCGACCTGTCGGCAAGCAAGATCCGTTTCACCCTGGGCGGTGAGGGCGGTGTGGTGCTGACCAGCAAGCTGATCGACGGCACTTTCCCCGATTATTCGCGTGTTATCCCAACGGGTAACGACAAGCTCCTGCGGCTTGATCCGAAGTCGTTTTACGAAGGCGTCGACCGCGTCGCGACCATCGCCACCGAGAAGACCCGCGCGGTCAAGATGGGGCTCGACAACGACAAGGTCACCCTGTCGGTCACCTCGCCCGACAACGGCACCGCGGCCGAAGAAGTCCCCGCCGACTACCGCGCCGACGGGATGGAGATCGGCTTCAACGCCAATTACTTGAAGGACATTCTTCACCAGATCGACGGCGACACGGTGGAACTGCACCTCGCCGATCCCGGCGCGCCGACGCTGATCCGTCAGGATGAGAAGAGCCCGGCGCTGTACGTGCTGATGCCGATGCGGGTGTGAGCAAAATGTTCCTGCGCATTTTTGCATCTGCGGCGCTGGTGGCAGTCCAAGGACCAGCAGTGGCCGAGTCGCGGCCAGGGTCGGCATCAAACCTCGACTGCGCCGTGATATACACGCTCGTCGGACAAGGAGCGGCAAGCGATGAAGATCGCGGCCACCTGTTCTATCTTGCCGCCTATTTCATCGGTCTTCACGAAGCGGAGACGACGAGCGACATCGACGATGCATTCGTCGATCGCTACACGAATATGACGAGCGACGAAGTTGAGCGGGAAGGCCCGCTTTGCAAGGCCCGCGCCGACGGTTTCGAGGCGCGTATGGATGTACTCGTCAAAAGACTGGGGGCGAACGCGGGCTGATAGGGTCGATCAGATCGCGACGGCGATCTTGCCAAAGTGCTTGTTCGCAACCTGATGTCGGAAGGCATCGGCCAACTCGGCTAGCTCGAAGGTATCGCTGATAACCGGCCTGATGCCGTTCACCTCCAGCGCGGCGATCATGTCGAGTTGCTGGGCGCGGCTGCCGACGGTCAGGCCCTGTACGGTCAGGTTCTTGGAGAACAGCAGCGCGGTCTGCACCGGACCCGCAACGCCGGTGAGCACGCCGATCAGCGCGATGTGGCCGCCGACGCGGGCGGCGAGCATCGATTGGTCGAGCGTGCCGGGGCCGCCGACCTCGACCACGGTGTCGACCCCGCGGCCGCCGGTCATCTGCAGCGCGGCCGGGCCCCAGACCGGCGTTTCCTTGTAGTTGATCAGTTCGTCGGCGCCGAGGTCGCGCAAACGCTCGAGCTTCTCGCCGCTCGAGCTGGTGGCAATCACCCGCGCGCCGGCGGCCTTGGCCATCTGCAGCGCGAAGATCGACACGCCGCCAGTGCCCTGGACCAGCACCGTGTCGCCGGGCTTGGTCTGCGTATCGACGAACAGTGCGCGCCAGGCGGTGAGGCCGGCACACACAAGTGTTGCGGCCTCGGCGGCGCTGTAGCCCTTTGGTGCGCGCGTGAACCACGAGGCGGGGAGGGTGACCGCTTCCCGCGCAAAGCCGTCGGTGCTGTCGCCCGGGACCATCCGCTGCGCCGCGTAGGGCACGTCGCGGCCGTCCTGCCAGCCGGGGAAGAACAGGCTGAGCGCCATGTCGCCGACCGCGAAGCCGGTGTCGCTGTCGCCGACCGCGATCACTTCGCCCGCGCCGTCCGACATCGGGATGCGGCCCTGCGGCGCGGGGATCATGCCGGTGACGACCGCGAGGTCGTGGAAATTGAGCGAGCTTGCGCGCAGGCGGACGGTGATCTCGCCAGGGCCCGGCGCGGGGGCGTCGGGCAGGTCGGTGAGACTGAGGGAATCGAGCCTGGAGGGCGAAGCGCCAGTTGTGATGGCTTTGACGGTCATCGGTACGAGTTCCTGATTTCACTCTTCATTTCGTCACCCCCGGACTTGATCCGGGGTGGTGCTGCCTTCGCGAAGAAAAGCACTGGCCCGGGTCCAGCCCGGGCCGACGATATCTGCAATTAGTCGTACATGGCGACCGCTGAATTTTACTCCGCCGCCTCGGCGAGTTCGGCGCGCTGCGGGCCGCGGATCAGACCGCCGGGGGCCTCGCCGGTCCACTGGCCTTCGCGGAAGGTCACCACGCCGCTCTTGATCGTGCAGACGTAGCCTTCGGCCTTTTGCAGCAGGCGCTTGCCGCCGGCGGGCAGGTCGAACGCCAGCCACGGCTTGCCGAGCTTCAGGCGGTCCATGTCGATCACGTTGAGATCGGCGAGGTAGCCGGGCGCGATCACGCCGCGATCTTCAAGGCCATAGAGCCGCGCGGTGTCGAGGCACTGGCGTTTGACCGCGTGTTCCAGCGAAAGGCGCCCGCCGCGCTTGCGGTCGCGTACCCAGTGCTGGAGCATGAAGGTGGGCGAGGCGGCATCGCAGATCGTGCCGCAATGCGCGCCGCCGTCCGACAGCGAGTTCACCGTGTCGTCGGCCGCCTGCAGCTCCTCGAGGAAGTCGAGGTTGCCATCGGCGTAGTTGAGCAGCGGCAGGTAGATGAACCCCTTGCCTTCGTCGCGGCAGAGCAGGTCGTAAGCATATTCCTCGGGCGAAACGCCCGCGGCGGCGGCACGGACCTGGATGCTGGCGTCGGCCTGCGGCTCGTAATCGAAATCCGGATCCATCTCGTACTGCATGGTCCAGCCGCCGCAGACGACCATGATCAGCCCGATGATGTCCTGGTTGATCTCGGAGAAGTCGTTTGGCTCGGCGAGCAGCTTGGCCTTGAACGCCGGGTCGAATAGCCTAGCTTTCTGCTGCTCCCACGGCAGCTCCGCGATCTGCTGCCAGCTCGGCTTGAGCCGGAAGGGGTGGACGGTGCCCTGCCACGCCATCACGATGCCGTTCCCGCGCAGCGCGATCTGGGCGACGATGTTGGCACCATTGTCGTTCTCGGCGCGCATTGTCGCGATCTGCTCTTCGAGCGGCAGTTCCTTGGCGATCGACTGCAGCGCGGCGAAGGTCACCGGAAGGCCGGTTTCGCGGGAGAGCTGGCCCATCCAGCCGAACTCGTTCCATTCGCGCATCATATCGCTGGCCATCTCGAACACGCCGTGCCCGGCGCGGCCCATCGCGCGGCCGATGCCGACCAGTTCCTCGGCTGTGGCGGTGGTCCCGGGCACCACTTCGCCGTCGATCGAGCGGTGGAGCACGGTGCGGCTGGTCGAGAAACCGAGCGCGCCGGCGCGAACGCCCTCCTCGACGATCTTGCCCATCGCCTCGATATCCTCGGGCGTTGGGACGGCGCCGGGCATCTCGCGATCACCGAGCACATACGCGCGCACCGCGCCGTGCGGCACGTGCGTGCCGACGTCGACCGTGCGGGGCAGCTCTTCCAGCGCATCGAGGTATTCGGGGAACGTCTCCCAGTTCCACTTCATGCCTTCGGCGAGCGCGGTGCCCGGGATGTCCTCGACGCCTTCCATCAGGCCGATCAGCCAGTTGTGGCGATCCGGATGGGCGGGCGCGAAGCCGACGCCGCAGTTGCCCATCACGACGGTGGTGACGCCGTGCCAGCTCGACGGGGCCATCTCCTGGTCCCAGGTGGCCTGCCCGTCGTAGTGGGTGTGGATGTCGACGAAGCCGGGGGTGACCACCTTGCCGCCCGCGTCGATCTCCTCGGCCGCGTCGCCGCGCACGTCGCCGACCTGCGCGATCAGGCCGTCCTTGATCGCGATGTCGCCGGTGAAACGCTCGTGGCCGGTGCCATCCACGATGGTACCGTTACGGATGATCAGGTCGAATGCGGGCATGTTGGTGCTCCTCTCTCCGGAGCGGACGGTCTCATAATGCAACTAGTGAGTCCAGCGCGGCCTCAGCGGCTCGCCGTGACGTAGCGTCAGGCGGGCCCGCGAGCGCGAATCATGCTTTCGATGTCGACGAATTTCTCGCGCGGGGCGCCGTCGCGGGCGGCCTGGTTTTCGGCTTCCTCGATCTTCTTCCAGTCGCGGAAGGTGACCACGTCGAGCTTGCGGTCCGCCGCGAGCGCATCGAAGCCTGCACGGCCTTGCTTGGGCGCGTTGCCGAGCGCGCCGCTCTCGAGATCCTCGGCGATCTTGTCGATCACGCCGAAGCCGTCGGGGCGGTTGGTGCCGATGGTGCCGGTCGGCCCGCGCCGCGCCCAGCCGACCGCGTAGAGGCCGGGGACGATGCGGCCTTCGTCGTTGGCGAACTTGCCCGCGCGGTCGTCGAACGGGACGCCCGGGATCGGCGAGCTGCGATAGCCGATGCACGCGACCACGAGGTCGGCGGGGATGACGTAGGTCTCGCCGGTGCCCACCGCGCGGCCGGCCTCGACCTTTGTGCGCTCGACCTCGACCCCTTCGACCTTCCCGCTGCCGACGAGACGCGTGGGCGAGGCGAACATGTCGAAGTCGATCTCGATCGCCTTGTCGGCGCGCTCGCTCTCGGGGATCGCCGCGAAGCTGCGCAGGTGGCTGACCGACTTGCGCAGGCCGGGCTCGAGGATGGCGTCGTCCTCTACCGCAGGGAGATCGGCTGGATCGACGCGAGGGGATGCGCGCTCGAGGTGCATCAGCTCCCCCAGCTCCTTGGGCGTCATCATGATCTGGTGTGGGCCGCGCCGGCCGACGATGGTGACGGTGCGGATGTTGGATGCCTTGAGCGCGTCGAGCGCGTGGTTGACGATATCGCTGCTGGCGAACTCTTCCTCGGTCTTCGACAGGATCCGCGCCACATCGAGCGCGACATTGCCCATGCCGATCACCACGGCGTGCCCGCCCGACAGGTCGGGATCGAGGCCGGCGAACTGCGGATGGCCGTTATACCACCCGACGATCGCCGCGCTGCCGAACACGTTGGCGAGATCCTCGCCCGGCAGGCCGAGCGGCTTGTCGTGCGGCGCCCCGGTGGCGAACACGACCGCGTCGTAAAGCTGCTGCAACTCCTCTACAGAGAGGTCCTTGCCGACCGTAACGTTGCCGACGAAGCGGACGTTGTCGCTCAGCGCGGTGGTCTCGTAGCGCCGGCTGACGCCCTTGATCGACTGATGATCGGGCGCCACCCCGGTGCGGATGAGGCCGTAAGGGACGGGGAGGGTGTCGAACACGTCGACCCGCACATCGTCGCCCCACTTCTTCTGGGCGGCTTCCGCGGTGTAGTAGCCAGCGGGGCCCGAGCCGACGATCGCGAGGTGACGGGTCATGCGGCTTGCCGCAGCTCCTCGCGGTTCAGGAATTCCCGGATCGAGGCGACCGATTGCTCGCGGTGGCTGAGCAGGAACAGGTGCCCGCCGCCTTCGAATACTTCAAGCTCGCTGCCGGGGATGAGGGCGTGGAGGAAGCGGCCGTTGACGAGCGGCACGATCGCATCCTCGTCGCCCATCATGATCAGCGTCGGTTTCCTGAGGAAGGGCAGGGCGGGTGCGCTGGTCCAGCCGAGCATGGCGATGAGCTGGTAGAGATAACCGCGCCGGCTCGGCGGCTTGAGGCGGCCGATGTGCGAGTTCTTGCCCGCGGTCTTGCCAAGCGCATCCCCGTAGAGCGTGGCGAAGTGCTTTTCCATGAAGGCGGCGTCGACGTAGCGGCGCGGGTCGGCCATTTTGCTCAGCGCAGCCGGACTGCCCGGCACCATCAGCATGCCGGCGGTTGTGGCGCACAGGATCAACCGGCGCACGCGGCTGCCGTGCTGGAGCGCGAAGTGCTGCGCCATTGCGCCGCCCCAGCTCACGCCCATGACGTCGACCTGCTCGAGCTTGAGCTGGTCGAGCAGCTTCGCGGTGGTCCAGCCCATCGTGAACGGGTTGTAGGGCACCGTCGGCTCGGGCGAGCCGCCTACGCCGGGCATGTCGAACATCACGAACCCGCGATCGTCGAGCGCTTCGGCGAGCGGGGCGACCGCCTCGATATTGGCGCCGATGCCGTTGAAGAACAGCACCGGCAGGTGCTCGGACGGCGTATCGAGCCGCCAGGTGGCGACGCGCAGGGTGCGCCCGCCTACTTCCATCAAGCGGACGTCGGCGGCGGTCATCGGATCGGTGGAGATGGCGAGTTCCTTCAAGCTTGTTCGAGGACGTAACGCCCGGGCGCGGGATCGGTCGCCTCGAAACCCTTGCCGCCGAGCTTTTTCGGCGCCGCTTTCTTCGCGCCGGAGCGGTCCTGCAGCCACTGCAGCCAGAATGGCCACCACGATCCGGCTTGCTCCTCGGTGCCCTGCAGCCACTCCTCGGCGGTGGCAGGGAGGGGACCGTCGCCCTTCTGGACGTAGTACTTCGCCTTGGGATTGCCCGGCGGGTTGAGGATCGCCTGCATGTGACCCGACTGGCTGAGCACGTACGTCACGTCGTCCGAGCCGAACAACTGGGTCGAGCGATAGGTTGCGCGCCAAGGCGTGATGTGGTCGGTCACGCCGCCAAGGATGAACAGGTCCGCATCGACCTTTGACAGGTCGATCTTGTGACTGGCCATCTCCACCTCACCTTGCTTGGTGAAGGCGAGCGTTTCCGACAGCGTGAGGAAATCGCCCATCAGCGTCGCCGACAGGTTGGTTGCATCGGAATTCCAGAACAGCACGTCGAACGCCGGCGGGTCTTCGCCGAGCAGGTAGTTGTTGATGACGTAGTTCCAGATGAGATCGTTCGGCCTTAGCCAGGCGAACCCGCGCGACAGGTCGTCGCCCTTGATGATCCCGCCTTTCGCGGCGCGCTTCTTCGCCAGCTCCAGGCCGTTGTCGGTCATCAAGGCGCCGGCCTCGATGTCGCCCTGCTGCGGATGGAGCACGCACACCATCAGTGTCAGCGCGCCGAGCAGGTCGCGGTTCTCCGCCGCCAGCTTGCTCGCGAGCACCGAAGCGGTCTGCCCGCCCGAGCAGCCGGCAGAGACGTTGACCTTGTCACTGCCGGTGATCTTCGCGACCGCCCGCATCGCCTCTTCGCAGCTGGCGACATAGTCGGCCATGCCCCACGAACCCTGCTCCTTGGTCGGGTTCTTCCAGCTGATGACGAAGGTTTGGATGCCGCCTTCGACCTGGTACTTCACCACCGATTTCTCCGGCGAGAGATCGTTGATGTACATCTTGTTGATCTGCGGCGGGATGGTGAGCTGCGGGATCGCGTACACCTCGTCGGTCGCGGGCGCGTACTGGATCAGCTCCATCATCTCGGTCCGCAACACGACCGAGCCCGACGTGGTCGCGACGTTCTCGCCCAGCTTGAAGGGGCGCTTGTCCACCTGGCTGACCATGCCCTTGTTGTGGACCATGTCGCTGTAGGCGTTCTTGAGGCCCTTGATGAGCGACAGCCCGCCGCTGTCGACCAGCCGCTTCTGCGCGGTCGGGTTACCCACCAGTGTGTTGGTCGGCGCCAGCGCGTCGATGATGATCTGGCTGATGAAGTTCGCCCGGTCACGCTCGATCGCGTCGAGCTCGAGGTCGGCGAGCCAGTTCTTCATTCCCTTCTGGACCGCGAGATAGTATTGCGCGCCGGCCTTCAGGAACGGGTTGTAGGTCCACGCCGGGTCCTTGAACCGCTTGTCCTTGGGATCGGGCGCGAGCTCGCTCTTGCCGGTCATGATCTGGATCATGTCCTCGCCCATGCTGCGCGCGTGCCGCATCGTGCGGGCGGGATCGCTGGCGGTCTCGCGGAGCAGGAGCGCGACCGCGCCGGCAAAATCCTCGCGCACCAGCCCGACCATAGGCCCGAGCGCGGTGGTCGATTGGGCGGCTTCGTTTTCCAGCCTCGTGGGCATCGCTCGCTCTCCCGGCGATCTCTTGATCGCTTCGGGTTGTTGCACGGCGCTGTCGGGCTTGGCAAGCGGACCCGGCAGGCGCTCCGCAACCGCGCGTTAACCATTGTCGGCGCAAGACTTTCTTGCTCACCTAACCTCCGGCAGGCGTCCCCTCTTAACCCATTATCAAGCGCGCGCGGGCAAAACGCGCGCATGGCCGGGACGCGCGCGAACGCCCTGAAGGCAACTCCACCAGACGGGGATCGGCCCGAGGAAGACGCGCGAGCGGCGCCAGCGGACGAGGCGCCCACGCCCTCGCGCCGCAATCAAGTCGCCCGCCGCCGCCCGCGCCGCGCGGGGTCGAAGGCGGACCGCAAACCGGCCCGCGCCGTCCCGCACATTCCTCGGCAATGGAACCGGGTTGCGATCTTCGTTGTCTGCGCCGTGCTGTTCTCGGCGGTTGCCGGCCATTCAATGCCGCCGCTGTTCAGCCTTGTCTGCCTCAGCGCGGCGGTAGGAATTTTCGCGCTCGCGCCGCAACTCGCGAAAGTCGAGGGTCACGTTCCGGCGAAGTCGTCGGCTGCGCTCGGCCTCATGGCGTTTGCGGTCATCCTGCCGCTCGCGCTGACCTCGGCCGCGTTCTCGTACTGGATGCTGTTTGCGGGGCTCGCTTACCACTGGGGCGTAGCTACGCTGATCTCGCTCACCGCGGTGCTGACCGCGCTGCTGGGCAATCGGCTCAACCACATCTTTGCCGGCAAGGCGGCGTGCTGGGGCATCTACGCGGCGATGGACGGCACGCTCAACGCGGTTGGCGCCACCGGTGCCGGGATCGCGGTCATGGTGCTGGTTACCCGCTATCAATCGCGCATCAACCGGGCCGAGGACGAGCGGCAGCGGGCGCTCGAACGCGTGCGTCACCGCGCCGAGGATATCCTCCACGACTACGAGGAAACCGGGCAGGGCTGGTTCTGGGAGACCGACCGGCGCGGTCAGATCACGTATGTGTCGGACAGCGTCGCCCGCACCCTCGATCGCGGCGAGGGCGAGCTGATCGGCCGCCCCTTCGCCGAGTTGTTCAACCTGGAAATCGACAATCACGACGGCGAGCGCACGCTGCTGTTCCACCTCTCCGCGCGCTCGGCATTCACCGATCTCGCCGTCCGTGCCGGCACCGAAGCCGAAGAACGCTGGTGGTCTGTCAACGGCCGGCCGGTGTTCGACGAGTTCCGCAACTTCTGCGGTTTCCGTGGGTCGGGCACCGATCTTACCGAAAAGCGCAAGAGCGCCGAGCATGCCTCCCGCCTCGCGCACTTCGACTCGCTCACCGGGCTCGCGAACCGCTTCCAGATGTCGCAGAGCCTCGAGAAGATCCTCACCGCGCCGCTCGAGATGCACCGCGATTGCAGCGTGTTCCTGCTCGACCTCGACCGCTTCAAGCATGTCAACGATACGCTTGGGCACCCGGCGGGCGATGCGCTGCTCAAGCAGGTCGCGCAGCGGCTGGAGCGCACGGTCGGCAAGATGGGCCTCGTTGGACGCTTGGGCGGGGACGAGTTCAAGGTCATCATTCCCGGCCGGATCGATCGCGACCAGCTGGGCGCTCTGGCGAAGGACATCATCGGCTCGCTGTCGCAGCCGTACTCGATCGAGGGTCACCGGGTCATCATCGGCGCTTCGATCGGTGTCGCGCTGGCGCCCGATGACGGGGTCACCAGCGAATCGATCATCCGCAACGCCGATCTTGCGCTTTACGCGGCCAAGGACGGCGGGCGCGGGCGCTTCCACTTTTATTCATCCGACCTGCACTCGCATGCCGAAGAGCGCAGCCGACTGGAGCAGGACTTGCGCGACGCGATCGCGCACGGCAGTCTTGAACTGTTCTACCAGCCGGTCGTGCACACCGCGACCGAGAAGATCGCCGGGTTCGAAGCGCTCCTGCGCTGGCGCCATCCCACCGAGGGCTGGCTGTCACCCGCCAAGTTCGTCCCCATCGCGGAGGAGTCGGGCCTGATCGGCGCGATCGGCGAATGGGCGATCCGCACTGCGTGCCACGATCTCGCGCGCTGGCCCGAGGATGTGCGGTGCGCGGTCAACGTGTCGGCGCTGCAGTTCGCTAACCCGAACCTCCCGACGATTGTGACCAACGCAATTGCGCAGGCGGGCATCGACCCGTCGCGGCTGGAGCTCGAGATCACCGAGAGCGTGTTCCTGAGCGACAACGAGGGCACCGACGCGATGTTCGCCGCGCTGAAGGCGGTCGGCGTGCGGTTGGCGCTCGACGACTTCGGGACGGGCTATTCCTCGCTCGGCTACTTGAAGAAGGCGCCGTTCGACAAGATCAAGATCGACCAGAGCTTTGTGCGCGGCGCGACCGAGCCGGGCAGCCGTAACGGCGCAATCATCGCCTCGATCACGGGTCTCGCGCAGGCGCTCGGCATGGATACGACCGCCGAAGGGGTCGAGACGCTCGACGAGCTCGATCTGGTGCGGATGTTCGGTTGCAGCCATGTCCAGGGCTATATCTACGAGCGCGCGCTGGACGCCGAATCCGCGACGCAACGGCTTGAAACCGGCCTTGCCGCGGTGGCCAAGGGACCGCGCTCGGCACGCGCCTCACGGCACACCATGCTTCGCAAGGTGGTGCTCGAGCACGGCGGCCAGCTCTATAACGGAACGATCCGCAACATCTCGGCCACCGGCGCCCTGGTCGAAGGGCTGTGGAACGTGCCGGAGGGCACGATCTTCCGGATCGCGATCGCCGAAGGCTACAGCGTGACGGCGACGACCCGCTGGTGCTCGGAAGACCGGCTGGGGGTAGAGTTCGCTATCCCGCTCGAGCGCGATGCATCGGGGATGCTCGCCGCACTGGCGGTCGACCCGCCGGTGCCGGTTCGGCGGGAAATTCGCCGGACGGCCTGAGCGGTTAGCAAATGAGTTAGGTATCGAGGGTATAGCGACCGAAAGGCCACCGGCGATCCCGCCGAGAACGGCCCCGGGTCACATTATGTGAAAGTTCTGGGAACGTGGCACTGAGCGGTATTTTTGCGCGTCGAAGCGGCGATCAGGCCGGGGGTCCGCGCGCGTCCGTTGTCGGTGACGCACAGCGGCTCGCGCTGCTCGACCAGTTCGAGGAATCCGAGCTGGGTTGGTTCTGGGCGACCGACGTCGACGGCAAACTCAGCTACCTTTCTGCGAGCGCGGCGCATCGCCTGGGGCTGGAGCCCGATCAGATGATCGGCACCGCGCTGACCTCGCTGTTCTTGCCCGATGAGAGTGAGGACGAAGATCGCGGCGAGCGACCGTTCGCCTTCCAGCTCCGCGCGCGCAGCTCGATCGCCGACATGCCCGTGCGGATCGCGGTCGATGGGCCCGAGCGCTGGTGGTCGATCTGCGCCAAGCCGCAACTCGACGCCAAGGGTGACTTCCTGGGCTATCGCGGCAGCGCCAAGGACATCACCGCGGTGCGCGACAGTCAGCGCGATGCGGCACGCCTGTCGCAGTACGACTCGCTGACCGGGCTCGCGAACCGCCACCGCATGAGCAAGCGGCTCACCGCGACGCTGATCGCCTACAAGGCGGCCAAGCGCAGCTGCGCGCTGATGATGCTCGATCTCGACCGGTTCAAGCAGGTCAACGACACGCTGGGCCACCCGGCGGGTGACGAGCTGCTCAAGCAGGTCGCGCAGCGGCTCGAACGGATCATCGGTCCCAAGGGCGAGATCGGCCGGCTGGGCGGTGACGAGTTCCAGGTCATGTTGCCCGACATCGACGACCGCGGCCGGCTGGGGGAGATCGCGAACAGCGTGATCCAGATGGTCTCGCAGCCCTATTCGCTCGACGGTAGCCGCGCGATCATCGGCACCTCGGTGGGCATCGCCATCGCGCCCTATGACGGGCTCGAAACCGACGAATTGGTCAGCAGCGCCGACCTTGCCCTCTATGCCGCGAAGGGCGGCGGGCGCGGGCAGTACCGCTTCTTCTCCAGCGAACTGAAGGACGGCGCGCGGCTGCGCCGCCAGGTCGAGGAGGACCTGCGCGACGCGATCCAGACCGATCAGCTCGAGCTGCATTACCAGCCGATCGTGCGCACCTCCGACCACACCGTCACCGCCCTCGAAGCGCTGGTGCGCTGGAACCATCCCGAGCGCGGCTGGATCAGCCCGGCCGAATTCATCCCGGTCGCCGAAGAGACCAACCTGATCAACGCACTGGGCGAGTGGGTGCTCAAGCGCGCATGCAAGGACGCGGTCGCCTGGCCACACTCGTTGCGGGTGGCGGTCAACGTTTCGGCGATCCAATTCTCCGGCACCGACGTACCCACGATCGTGCGCAATGCGCTCGGCAAAACGGGCCTGGAGCCCGAGCGGCTCGAACTGGAGATCACCGAGAGCGTGTTCCTCGGCGATCCGCAGGGCACCGCGGTCATGCTCAAGGCGCTGAAGAAGCTCGGGGTGCGCCTGGCGCTCGACGATTTCGGCACCGGTTATTCCTCGCTCGGCTACCTGAGCAGCGCGCCGCTCGACAAGATCAAGATCGACCGCAGCTTCGTCGCCGGGCTGACCGAGGACGAGAACAACAACGCCGCGATCATCACGGCGATCGTCAGCCTCGCGCGGGCGCTCAAGATGGAGACGGTGGCCGAAGGCGTTGAGGCCATGGATGAGCTGCAGCTCATCACCAAGCTCGGCGCGAGCCACATCCAGGGCTATATCTTTTCCAAGGCGCTGTCGCAGTCCGACCTGCTGGAGCGGTTTGCGGAGGGCGGTCTCAAATTCGACCCCGAAGGGCCGGCGAAGCACCGCGCCGACCGCCGCTCGACCTACCGCCGCGTGGGCGTGATCCACGAGGATCACCGCTACGAAGTGGTCATGCGCAACCTGTCGCGGTCGGGCGCGGGGATCGAAGGGTTGCTCGACGTACCGCTCGGCACGCCGCTGGTGCTCGACCTCGGCGGCGGGCAGTTGGTGGTGAGCACCGTGGTCCGCTCCGAAGGGTTCTCGCAGGGCCTCGAGTTCGAACAGAAGCTGATCAAGGATGGCGCCGAGGGCTTATGCACCCGCCATCGCATCAGCCCGTATGCGCTCGCCGCCGCGGGGATGCCGCTCGCCGCGCTGCCGCCGGGTTCGTACGTCCCGCAGGTGCGGGACGAAGGGCCCAAGAGCCGGCCTCAGTTCATGCAGGTCGATCTCGCGCAGACCTACCGCGCCGCCTGAGCGCGCTTGCGTGACAGCCGCCGCGCCCGCCGCTAAGGGCCCGCGCGATGACTGACCTTTCGCTGATACGCAACTTCTCCATAATCGCCCACATCGACCATGGGAAATCGACCTTGGCCGATCGCTTGATCCAGGCGACGGGCGGGTTGACTGCGCGCGAGATGAGCGAGCAAGTGCTTGATAACATGGACATCGAGCGTGAGCGGGGGATCACGATCAAGGCCCAGACGGTCCGGCTGAACTACACCGCCAAGGATGGGCAGACCTACGAGCTCAACCTGATGGACACGCCCGGGCACGTCGACTTCGCCTACGAAGTCTCGCGCTCCCTCGCCGCGTGCGAAGGCGCGCTGCTGGTGGTCGATGCGGCGCAAGGGGTGGAGGCGCAGACGCTCGCCAACGTGTACCAGTCGATCGAGCACGACCACGAGATCGTCCCCGTCATCAACAAGATCGACCTCCCCGCCGCCGAGCCCGAGAAGGTGCGGCACGAGATCGAGGACATCATCGGCATCGACGCATCCGAGGCGGTGCTCACCAGCGCCAAGTCCGGCATCGGCATCGAGGACGTGCTCGAGGCGCTCGTCGCCAAGATCCCGCCGCCCAAGGGTGACCGCGCCGCGCCGCTCAAGGCCATGCTGGTCGACTCATGGTACGACCCCTACCTCGGCGTGGTGATCCTGGTCCGGGTGATCGACGGGGTCATCAAGAAGGGCCTCCAGGTCAAGTTCATGCAGGGCGGCACCGAGCACCTGATCGACCGCGTCGGCGCGCACACCCCGCGCCGCATCGACCTGCCCGAAATCGGCCCCGGCGAGATCGGCTTCATCACCGCGCAGATCAAGGAGGTGGAGCAGGCCCGCGTCGGCGACACCATCACCACGGTCAAGCAGGGCGCCACCCAGGCGCTCCCGGGCTACAAGGAAGTGCAGCCGGTGGTGTTCTGCGGCCTGTTTCCGGTCGACGCGGCGGACTTCGAGAAGCTGCGCGAGAGCATCGCCAAGCTGCGCCTCAACGACGCGAGCTTCTCCTACGAGATGGAATCGAGCGCCGCGCTGGGCTTCGGCTTCCGCTGCGGGTTCCTCGGCCTGCTGCACCTGGAGATCATCCAGGAGCGCCTCTCCCGCGAATACGATCTCGACCTCATCACCACGGCCCCCAGCGTCGTCTACCGCATCCAGCTGCGCGCCAGCCGCACCGACGACGCGCGCGAGATCCTGCTCCACAACCCGGCCGACTATCCCGATCCCAGCCGGATCGAGAGCATCGAGGAACCGTGGATCAAAGCGACGATCTACACCCCCGACGAATACCTCGGCCCCATCCTCAAGCTGTGCCAGGACCGGCGCGGCATCCAGCGCGAGTTGACGTACGTGGGCGGCCGCGCGCAGGTGGTCTACGAGCTGCCGTTGAACGAGGTGGTGTTCGACTTCTACGACCGGCTGAAGAGCATCAGCCGCGGCTACGCCAGCTTCGATTACGAGCAGATCGGCCTGCGCGAAGGCGACCTCGTGAAGATGAACATCCTCGTCAACAACGAGCCGGTCGACGCGCTCTCGCTGATCGTCCACCGCTCCGTCGCCGAGGCGCGCGGGCGCGGCATGTGCGAGCGGCTGAAGGACCTCATCCCCCGCCACCTGTTCAAGATCCCCATCCAGGCTGCGATCGGCGGCAAGGTAATCGCCCGCGAGACGATCGCCGCCCTGCGCAAGGACGTGACCGCCAAGTGCTATGGCGGCGACATCACGCGCAAGAAGAAGCTGCTGGAAAAGCAGAAGAAGGGCAAGGCCAGAATGAGGGAATACGGAAACGTCTCGATCCCTCAGGAAGCTTTCATCGCCGCGCTACGCATGGGCGAAGAGTGACTTCATTATGAGGATGCGGGAGCGCCCGACGGGCGGCCTGTCCCCGAGAAGGCGGGGAGGAATGGGAGCATTCCGCAGGAGGCGTTTATTGCTGCGTTGCGGATGGGTGAGGAGTAGCCGCTCGTCCTGACAGCGGGGTGAGGACGGAGCTAAGGCGAATTTGTCGGACCTATCGCCCGTGACGGCGTGCTACTCCGTATGATTTAGCGATGGGGAATCTCTCTGCGTTTCGAGCAATTTTTCTTAGAACCTCATCTCGCGGGTTCAGGCCCATCCGATCGAACAATAGCAACGCATAAATTAAGACATCCGATGCTTCATCAGCGATATCTCGCACATCCAGTTTCTCAACATCATGGCCGTCATTACGCCATTGAAAATGCTCGAGAAGTTCACCGGCCTCGATGCTGATCGAAATGGCCAAATCCTTCGGTGTGTGGAACTGAGCCCAATCGCGCTCATCCCTGAAAGTTCGCAGAGCTTCGATTAGCTCGTCCACAATTTGCTCCTGCGCGATGCCAACTCGCCCTAGCCCATATCGTGATTCGAAACTACCCGTTCTGCTTCCTGCTCAAAATGCGGGATTGAGCGGAACAAGTGGAAGACCGGTGGAACGTGGCCGACGCCTATCTGAACGTCGCTGAGAAAATTCTGCTGGAAGCGCGCCGACCAATGCACGCGCGCGAAATTATCCAGATGGCCTATTTGCGCGAGCTCGTGCCATGGCACTTACACGGTCCTACTCAGGACAAGACCCTCCAGGCACGGCTTAGCGAAGATATTGCTTATCACCCTGAGGGCAGTCGATTTTTCCGGACAGCGCCAGGTATATTTTTTCTGCGTGCTCTCTTGGATGATCCGACAACCCCCGCTCAATTCAAGGAAACATACTTTGCAAAGCCACGACGCAAGGAGCTCCGGCGGGAGCGCGTCCTAACCTTTGATCGACTTGGGGCGTCGTCGCCTGTCCGCGCAAAATTTATCGATCTTTCGACGTTGCGGTCCGAGTTTGACGCACAGCGGTATCGTTTCATTCAACCTGATCAAATCTCGGCACATTCGGACAAAGCCCTAGCTCATAGCTTTGTAATCATCTTCAAGGGAAACAGTGTGCTCTCATATAGGTCGGGTCGTTTTTTCCCTGAAATTGATCCAACGCGGGGAATGAGAAGCGTAGGATTGGGTGGAGCAGTCTATGTTACCGACAGAGACCTTCTGTTCTACGACATGTTTGGCATTGTATCGGGCGGGATAAACGAGATGGCGCACGGTGTGGGCCTCTCAAAAACACTCGCTGAGCGAGCTAGATACGAAAATCAACTTCGCCTTCTCTCCGCAGTGCAATTGCCGCGAACTGAACTGCGCCCAGCCATCATTCAGGTTGTATTGGGGTATCGTTGCCCGGCGGAGTTCAGTCCGACCAAGGCCGCTTTGTCGATCAACGATTTGCGTTGGATAGAGGTTGGCAATCTATCCTCACAGCGCGAGCTAGATGAAACATCCAATCTGTTGGTATCGGCGGGCGCTCTAGCAAAATTTTCGTCGGAAATGATCGACCGTGGCTGAGCAAAAGATCGTCGCGGCCCGCTTTCTAAGCGACAGCGAGGAAAATTTCCTCCGCTTTCACATGCGGTTGTCAGCTAGACCCGAAGAGCAGAAACGGGCGCTGCAAAATCTTTGTGAATACTACGAAGCGGGCCGTATACTCCGTGATCCCACCGAGATTCGTCAGTTGGTTCACGGACATATTGGTGCGAGCGTCATACTTGTCCGCCGATGGGCGCTTAAAGCTCTCTCGCTGATAGGGCATCCCGACGATTTCCAACGTGTCGTCGATCGACTTAAAGTCGAGGACGATGTCGAGGCTCAGACCTGGGGCATCACGGGGTTAATCCGAAATGCTCAGGATCGAAGTATCGAAGAAGTGTGTGATCTTGCTGGATTGGAGGGCACTTCTGCCCTTCTACTAGCTGCTAGACTGTATGCCCCTCGACAGTGGCTCAAAAATCACGCGACAGACATCCGAATTTCCCTCTCCAGTGATGACCTTACCTTAAAATGGGCTACTTTTTTAATCGGTTATGGGAAGGCGCCGATTGATCTCTTTCATCCGAAATTTCAGAATGATATTTTCTTAGCGGAACTGCAAAAACATGATTCGCCGGAGATTAAGGAGTATGCCGTTTGGGCGCTCTGGGAACGTCCAGACTTCGACGCCAGCCATTCAAACATCGACCTCACTGCAATTAAGCGGCATGAGGAGAACGTCCGAAAGTGGCTGTACCGTCTCGCTTGTCAGTCTGCCGGTATAGTGAAGCTCGATGCAGACGCATTTGACCAACTTCGGCGAGATCGATCGAAGAAATCATTGGAAGGATTAGCACTTGGAGTGGCCGATTTGGATCCTAGCGGGTTCGATAGAGAGGTGTTGGAGTGGTTTTCAATTGAAGAACATCCCCAAGTCCGAGAGAATCTAATTGCATCGATGGCGGCGCGGAGTGCTGATAGTATCGAGTACGAAGATGCGGTTCTATCTGTTTTTCGAAAGGAAGCTACTGACAGCCCACTCGCACGGAGGATTCTGGCTACTAGCGCCTCGACTCCGCTGTATGGTAAGCTGAAGGCGTCGGTGGCGTCCGCCAGCCAACTGGCAATTATCGAAGCAAGTGGCGAGCAAGCGAACTTTTTTGGGCAGGCGTCGACACCGCCGCTTGTAATTGTTGTGAACGGAGATTTCGTGATGAACAAAGTCGAGTTTTCTGCGGGGCGAGACATAAACTCCCAGAATATGGTTGCTGGCGACATGATCAACAGCGCTAACGCGGCTGTTCAGAACCTCGCGAAGACGGACGGGATTACAGGCAAGGTGCTCGCTGATGTTCTCGCGATGTTATCGCAGACGGAATTCCAAGAAGGGAAGGAAGAGGTCGCTGCCGCCGTGAAGGAGCTTGCTCGCGCACCCTCCGAGGCGGCGAAGAAGACCCTCATTGATCGAGTAAAGAGCTTTGGAGTGGCCGCGGCAGCAGCGGGCGGAGCGATTGGTGGTATCGATAAGCTGATTGATGCGGTCGGAGCGTTGCCCATCTAACGTGAAGCTGAAACCAGCTTGCCGATTTCCATCGCAGCGATCGGAATGGCTTCAACGGAGCTTGCGTCGAAGGACACGTGACTAGCGGATTGGCTGCGGAGAATTTCAGCAATATGCGCGTCAACGGCTCTGCGAAGGAGAGGCGTCTCATGCTCGTCGCACATATCCGCGAAAAATGGTGACAGCCTGAGGTGAATCGAGAGGTGATACTGGCGAGAGGAGAGCTGTGTGACCCTTTCATACAACGCCTTCTCGGCTTCGGTGTTCACGCCTAGAGCTTTGACGTACGCGAGAGCATCGATCGTGGATCTATCAAGCAAAAACATCCCTCCTCGAAGATTTTGCTCTCGCTCGAGATGCGCCGAATAAATCAGAGCAACAGTGTCGCTGTTCGCCGTGGCCCCGACCGGTATTCCTAGGCTCCGAACTTGGTCGCCCAGTCCATCTAAAATGGTTAAAGGATACCCCCGGTCGGCAAGGTAGCTGCCAAGACCTTGGCAGAATGTTGTCTTTCCCACACTGTGGGCTCCAGTGATTCCGATGACTACATTTAGTTGCTCGTTCATCGCCGGAACCTCTTCTAGCTTGATACGAGGTATGTCCATTTCCGGAGAGCTTGCAAGAGGTGGTTGACTTTAGCTTCCTGCTTTCCAGTCGGCCGAGGTCTGCTTGTTACGCGGCCCAACAGTGCGAAGCTTTGCCGTTGACGCGAGCGCGATTTATCAGAACCATCAGCAGCCGGTTCTACGTTTCTGAAATAAGCTAGCGCACCGGCTCAAACCCCTCGATCAGCGCCGCGTTCGCATCGTCGATCTCGGCGTGGGACAGGCCGCTCGCCTCGCGCGCCTCACGCTGACGGCGTGCCTGGGCTTCGAGGATGTGCATCAGGCCGCGCAAGCTGAGGGGTGCGGGCGGGGGGAGCTGGTCGGTCGGCACCTCCCCGCCGTCGAGCGCGGCTTCCCATGCGCGGGCGAAGCTCTCCGCGCCGGGCTGGCGGCGCAGGTAGTACGCGCCCTCCGTGGTCATGCCGACGTGCTCGCAGGCGGCGGTCACATTGCCGCTCTCGGCGAGCGCGGCGATGAACGCCTTCTGCCGCTCAGGCGTCCAGCCGTCGTGGCGGTACTTGCGCGGGACGGGCTCGAACTGGGGGACGGCGTGGCCGGCCGCCGCCATCTCGGCAGACGGGGTGCGGGTGACGGCGGGGTCCTTGCGGCGGGTCATGGGCGGGGTGCTCCTAGCTGGGGTCAAGCAAATCGGCCAGGAAGCAGAAAATCGCCGTGTAGGAAAACCTTACGCATTGCCGGGAGCTATCGAGGGATAGGTGTGGCACGCGCGCAACTCACCGGCAATTTCGGCGCGCGCGGGTTTACGACAGATTTGTTTCCGACGAAAAGCGCCGCCTGGGACACAAGGGGAGGGGACGGCTATCTCGGCCGTCGTCCACTATGCGCGCGGACCCCGGCGCTGAGGGATAGTATGATCAATCGAACCATTGCACCCCGGTTGCTCACGGGCTCCGCCATGATCGCGCTCGCCGCGGTCGCCTCGCCCGCGTTCGCGCAGACCCCGCCGTCCGTGCCCGACACGGCCGTGACCGACGACAGCGCGGCGGCCACCGAAGGCACTCCGGAAATCGTCGTCACCGGCACCCTGCTGCGCCGCGGCAACCCCGAAACCGCGCTGCCGATCACGGTCGTGACCAACGAATCGCTGGAGCGCGCGGGCATCACCAACACGCAGGACGCGGTCCGCCAGGCCGCCGCCGACGGCGCCGGCTCGATCGGCGTGGGCTTCACCAGCGGCTTCTCGGCCGGCGGTTCGGCCGTTTCGCTGCGCAACCTCGGCGTGTCGTCGACCCTGCTGCTGGTCAACGGCCTGCGCTCGGCCAACTACCCGCTGAGCGACGACGGCCACAACTCCTACGCCGACCTCACCAGCATCCCGCAGGTCAACGTCGAGCGGATCGAAGTGCTGAAGGACGGCGCCTCGTCGACCTACGGCGCTGACGCGATCGGCGGCGTGGTCAACATCATCACCTACCGCCAGTTCAACGGCATGGAGTTCGGCGCCGAAGCCGGCGTCACCGAGAAGGGCGACGGCCACAAGTACCGCGTGAAGGGCCTGGTCGGCTTCGGCGACTACGAGGGCCAGGGCTGGAACGCCTACATCGGCGGCGAGTGGGAGCAGAACGGCAAGATCACCGCGAATTCGCGCGGCTTCCCGTTCAACACGCTCGACCTGCGCGCGATCGGCGGTACCGACAACAACCGCGCGGACGACACGCTGACCTCGTCGACCCCGGACGCGATCGTCACCCGCACCTTCCAGAGCGACCTCAACAACCCGCTGGCGGGCAGCGTGGCGAACGCCACCACCCCGGCGCTGTTCACCTCGCTCACCCCGCTGGCGAACTGCTCGAACGGGTTCTACTCGGAGAACACCTCGGCCCGCATCGGCTCGGCGTGCAAGCATGACCTGACGAAGGAATACATCCAGATCCTGCCGCCGCAGGAGCGTTACGCAGCGGTCGGCCGGTTCAGCCTGCGCCTGTCGGACAGCATTGAGGCCTACGTCGAGGGTAGCTACTCGCACAACAAGGTGGACATCACGCTGATCCCGCGCAGCGTCCGCCAGAACCAGGCGTTCGGCGGTTCGCCGAGCACCTCGACCACCAACCCGGGCATCGTGCTGCCGGTCTATATCTGCTCGTCGGGCGTCAACTGCGCGACCGCGGCCGATCGCCAGCTCAACCCGAACAACCCGTATGCGGCGGCCTATGCCAATGATCCGCAGAACGGTGCGGCGCGTCTCTACTATGCATTCGGCGACGTGAAGGCGGGCTCGCTCCGCATCAACGAACTCTACCGCATCAGCGGCGGGCTGCGCGGCACCTTCGCCGACGACTGGAACTGGCGCCTCGAGGCAGCGTACTCGCGCGACAACCTCGATCTGACCCAGACCGGGTTCGCCAACCTCACCGGCCTGATCAAGGCGATCAACACCGGTTCGTACAACTTCCGCAATCCGGCATCGAACCCGCAGTCGGTTCGCGATTCGGTGCTGCCGCCGATCACCTCGCTGTCGAACTCGAGCGAGTTCACCGTCGACGCCTCGATCGCGCACGACCTGTTCGAACTGCCGGGCGGTCCCCTGCAGCTCGCGGTCGGTGGGCAGTACCGCAAGGAGAAGCTGACCAACCGCAGCGCCAACCCGAACCTCGACGTGCCCGGTCTCTCGACCGCGCAGGCCTACGGTAACCGGGACGTGTACGCGGCGTTCTTCGAGATCAACGCACCGATCATCGAGTCGCTGGAGCTTACCGGGTCGGGCCGTTACGACCACTATTCGGAAGGCTTCAGCCACTTCTCGCCGAAGGTCAGCTTCAAGTTCCAGCCGATCGAGCAGATTGCGCTCCGTGGCTCTTACTCGGAAGGCTTCCGGGCCCCGACCTTCGCCGAATCGAACCCGCTCAGCTCGTTCTCGGGCTTCGTCGGCTTCAATCCGGGCAACATCCCCGCGTTCAAGGCTGCGCACATCGCCAACGCCGGTTACTACGCCAACTACTCGATCGGCCGCGGCTACGTGGGCAACCCGAACATCGAGCCCGAAACCTCGAAGAGCTACACGCTCGGCGCGGTGTTCGAGCCGGTCAACTGGCTGAGCTTCACGCTCGACTACTTCCACGTGAAGAAGTCGAACCTGATCGTGACCGGACCTTTGTCGGGTAAGGCGATCGATGCCTACTACTCGGTGTCGGGCCAGACCTTCGCGTCGGCTGCCGCCGCGTCCCAGGCCGGTTGCGCGGCGCTCGCCGCGGTCGCTCCGGGGTATTCGTGCAACGTCATCGACGGCGCGGATCCCTCGGCTCTCAATGCCCTGCCGCGCCTGCTGGTGCTCAACGCGCCGTACGTGAACGCGAACTTCGACATCGTGTCGGGCCTCCAGTTCACCGCCAACGCGAGCGTGCCGATCACCAATGGCCTGCGTCTGCACAGCCGTCTCGACCTCCAGGAAACCCTGAAGTTCGACCGTCACCTCGACACGGGTGAGGTGCAGGAGTTCACCGGCACGGTCGGTCCCGCGGACCTGTCGTCGGGCGGCGGCACGCCGAAGTGGCGCGGCAACTGGCAGAACACCCTCGACTTCGGGGACTTCTCGCTGACCGCGACGACCTACTACGTCGGCAAGATGAAGGGTGTCGCGACCGACCAGGGCAACCTGGATACGTCGTGCGCCGCGACGCTCTACAAGGACTCTTCGGGCGGCAACAGCTTCTGCAAGATCAAGAGCTTCGTCTACACCGACCTGAACGCCACGTTCGAAGTGAACGAGGACTTCAGCTTCTACATGATGGTCGGCAACGTCTTCAATCGGGGTGCGCCGCTCTACGCGAACGTGCTCTACACGTCGCAGCCGAACTACCTCGCCTCGTGGCACATTCCGGGCCTCGTCGGCCGGAGCTTCAAGGCCGGTGCGAACTTCCGCTTCTAATCGAGCGGCAGATTGTAACAGGAGCGGGCGGCGCCATTGGCGCCGCCCGTTTATTGTGGCGAACGCGCCTCCGCGCGTTCGTCCTCGGCGCTGTTCCCTACGCTACGCTCCGGTGCGCCTGCGGGCGCGCGCCTCTGGTAGGCTACCGCCTGTCGGCTACTTGAGCAAAGGTGCGCTTGCGGGCATGCTGGTCGCAAGCCCGTGCTCTCGCGGCAAGATGTGGGAAGCGATTGCGCGCGAGGCGGTCAGGCTTTTCCAGCCATCGCGGTGCTGGCGGTGGTGAAGACGTTTGCGAGGTTCAGGCCGAGTGCCTGGGCGGCGACGACCATGGCGATCGCGATCAACGCCACGATCAGGCCGTATTCGATCGCGGTTGCCGCGGTTTCGTCTTGTGCCAGCCGCTTGAACACAGTCGCTTCTCCCCTCGCGTCCAGAAGGGCAGGGGGTATCGGCCGATGGTTTAGCTCGTCATAACGGGTGCGCTTAAGACAGCGCTTACCATGTTGGGCGCGTAGAGCGTCAGCTTGCCTGTTCGTAGGCGGCCTTGACGCTTTCCATGTTCGCCTTCGACTGGTTGCCGAGAACCAGGAACGCCCCGATCGCGGCGACGGAGATCAGGCTGGCGATGATCGCATACTCGAGCGCCGAGGCGCCGGTGGTGTCGCTCAATAGCTTGCGGAGCATGGGTGTTCCTCTCGGCGGCGGGCTTTAGCGCAATAGGGTAAGCGGCGGGTTAACCGTGATCCCGGGGCATTTGCCGAGGGGGACATCTTCCCAACTTCACTTTGCGTTCACCCACGCGGACGGTATAGGCGCTGGCATATGCAGACCCGCCCCAAGCCGTCGACGAACCGCGCTTCGTTCAAGCTCCTCGCCACGGCCGCCGTGATCGGCGCCTCGCTTACCCTCACCGCGTGTGCGGGACGGGGCGGCGGGCCGAAGGACACCGCCTACGTCGCGCGCGATGTGGAAACGCTTTACGCCTCGGCCAAGGACCGGCTCGACCGCGGCCAGCCGACGCTCGCCGCCGCGCTGTTCGACGAGGTGGAGCGCCAGCACCCCTATTCGCCGTGGGCCCGCCGCGCGCAGCTGATGAGCGCGTTCAGCTATTACGTGGCGCGTGACTACAACAAGTCGGTCGAGAGCGCGCAGCGCTTCCTGTCGATCCACCCGGGCAACAAGGACGCGCCGTACGCCTATTACCTGATCGCGCTCTCATATTACGAGCAGATCAGCGACGTGACCCGCGACCAGAAGGTGACCGAGCAGACCCGCACCGCGCTGCAGGAACTGATCCGCCGCTATCCGAGCACCGAATACGCGAGCGACGCCAAGCTGAAGCTCGACTTGGTGGAAGACCACCTCGCCGGCAAGGAAATGGAGATCGGCCGCTGGTACGAACGGTCGGGCAACTGGCTGGCGGCGCAGATCCGCTTCCAGAACGTGGTCGACAACTACCAGACCACCAGCCACGCGCCCGAGGCACTCTATCGCTTGGCGGAAACCAACCTCGCGCTCGGCATCCCCGAGGAAGCGGTCAAGAACACCGCGGTCCTGGGCGCAAACTACCCGGGCAACGAGTGGTACCAGAAGGCGTATGAGCTGGTGCAGAAGCGTGCACCGGGGGTCACCGCCAGCTAGCGGCCCGGCTGCCGCTACCTTGAGCGGCGGCAACCGATTTCCCGTTGGCACTTCGCTGGGAGCGCATGCCCTTGAAATAGTTGGGCGATCTTCTCGTGCGCGCGAACGCGGGGCGTGGGCGAGGTCGCTCTGTGCTTTGCCGCAATCTTAAGGTTACAATTTTTTACCCTTTGGCGGGCTATCTACGGTCGCTGAAACCCGGCGGCCATCGAGGAGGCGTGCGCGCCACCTGCTACGAATGAATACGCAAGCAGCCCCCCAATCCCTCCGCGGACCGCGTCCGGCCGGTGGCTGGTTGCGCGCGCTGTTCGGGCGCGGGTCGGGGCGCAAGCGCGACAACAGCCTGCCCAGCGCCCGCCGCCGCATCGCGTTGTGGGCGATGGCGATCGGCCTGGTTGCCGGGGCGATCGAACTGTTCCTGCCGATCGAGGACTCCTATCGCGCAATTCGTGCGATGGTCCGCGAGCACCCGGCGGATCAAACCGCGGTGGTTGTGTTCGTCGACGATGGCTCGCTCAACGAACTCGGGGTCAACGATCCCAGCCGTGCCGACGATGCCCGGGTGCTCGACCAACTTTTCCGGCTGGGTGCCCGGCGCGTGTTTTTCGACCGCGCCTACGCCGACGCCAGCAACGAGAGCGACGATGCGCAGCTGGCAGCTGCCATGCGGCGCCATGCCGGACGGGTGTTCATCGGCGCAAGCCTGGCGAACGACGCGGACATGCCGAACCTGTTTCCGCATGCACGGTTCCGTTCGGCGGCGGGGATTGTCACGATCAACGGCCAGGAGGGTCCGCTCGGTCTATCGACGCGGTTCCCCACGTCGCTCACCATCGGCGGTGCCGAACGGCGTTCGCTGTCGGCCGAGCTCGCGAACGTGGACCGGCCCGGCGCGTGGTACATGGTCGACTTCGCGACCGATTATAAAACCATCCCGACCGCGCGTTATATCGACATCCTGCGCGGGCGCGGTGAGCTTGCGAAGTTTCGCGGTGCCGACGTCATCATCGCTCCGTCGAGCCGAACCTCGTCGGACTTCCATCCCATTCCGTTCAATACCAAGATTCCCGGCGCGCTGCTTCATGTCATGGGCGCCGAAACGCTGAAGAAGGGCTATCCGATCGACCTCGGATGGCTGCCCGCCTTTCTGGCCGTCGCGGTCTTCGTTGGTGCACAATCGCGCAAGCGGCAACCATCGGCCCGGGCTGCGACCGCGGGGTTCGCCGGACTCGCGGTCATTCCGTTTGCGCTCGATTTTGCACACGTGTCCATCGACGTGATGCCCGCGCTGGCCACGCTGTCGATCGCTTCAGTGCGCTTTGCGCGCCTTGCTCGCGACACTTATCGCGGTTCGACCGGTCTGCAGAACATCGCTGTCCTGCAGCGCAACCGCGCCAACGACCAGGTGGATGTAATCGCGCTGAAGATCCGCAACTTCGCCACGATCAGCGCACTGCTGACGCCCGACCAGATCGAGGAACTGCTGGTCAAGGCGCAGGCGATGCTGCAGGCGACCGACGAATCCGCCGAGTTCGCGTTCGACAAGGACACCTTCGTGTGGCTCGCCGCGCGGTTGCGGCAAGGGGACCTTGAGGATCACCTGCGCGGGTTGCACGCGCTGTTCAGCACCAGCATCACCGTCGGCGGGCAGGCGCCCGACGTCGCCTCGTCGATCGGCGTCGATACGGACTACAGCGCGCCGCTGCGCGAGCGCACCGAGAACGCCATCCAGTGTGCTGAAGACGCAGCACACGCCGGGCGCATCTACATGGTGGCCGAGCCGCGGATGGTCGAGGACCGCGTATGGCGCTTGCAGATCCTGTCGGAGCTGGAGACGGCCATCCGCAACGAGGATGTCGACGTATTCTTCCAGCCGAAGATCGCGCTGGCGACCGGCGCGATCATCGGCGCCGAAGCGCTCATGCGCTGGAACCATCCCACCCGCGGGCCGGTCGACCCGCAACAGGTGGTCGGCATCGCGGAGGAGCACAACCGGGTCGATATGATCACCCGGTTCGTCCTCAACCGCGCGATCAGCCAAGCCCGCAGGGCGATCGTGCTGGACCCCAAGTTCAAGATCGCGATCAACATTTCCGCGCTCGATTTGCGTGATCCGATGTTCGTCGGTCAGGTCGAGCATCTGCTCGCGGCCTACCGCTTCCCGGCGGCGAACATGGTGCTCGAGATCACCGAGACGGCGCCGATCGAGAACGACGAGATTATCGCCAACGCGCTGACCGGCCTCAAGCGGTTGGGCGTCCGCCTGTCGGTCGACGACTTCGGCATCGGGCATGCCTCGCTGCATTACCTGCGGCGCATCCCGGCGGACGAGGTGAAGATCGACCGCAGCTTCGTCACCCTGATGGATTCGTCGATCGAGGATCGCGCATTGGTGCGGACTTCGATCGAGATGATCCATTCGCTGGGCCGAACGGCCGTGGCTGAAGGCGTCGAAAACCAGGCGGTGGTCGATCTACTGCGCGAAATGGGGTGCGACGCCGCGCAGGGCTATTTCTTCGCCAAGGCGCTGCCGATGGACGAACTGCTACCGCGCATAGGGGAACACACTATCGCTGCTTAACCCCTTGCAAACCATTTACGATCTGTTAACTGTCACTGTTGAGACGTTCGTCGCAACAGGAGGCAGTGATGTCGATTTGGAAATTCTGGAACGACGTTTTCGGCGGCCGCTAAGCCTCCGGAAATGCTTGAAAAGCCCCGGTTTTTCCGGGGCTTTTTGATTCCGGGGCGAGGCCCTCTCGATCCCCTCTCCAAAGATAATAGTTAACGAAAAACGAATCGGTACTGTGGCAGCGCCAAGTATTACGCCGCCTTTTTCAGCTTCTCCTGCCGCCGCACGATCCCGCTCAGGCCCTTGGTGAGCTGGAACAGGCCGTTCAGACGGCTCTGCGGATCGCCCCACGCGCGGCTCAGCACCAGCTTCATGTCCGGGCGCAGCTTGGCGTCGCCACCGACGCGCTCGACCCAGCCGAGCAGGCCGTCGGGATCGGGGAAGCTGTCCTTATGGAAGGTCACCAGCGTGCCGCGGGCGCCGACGTCGATCTTGGCGATGTTGGCGACGATCGCCTGGTGTTTGATCTCGATCAGCTTGACGAGGTTCGCCGTCGGAGCGGGCAGGGGGCCGAAGCGGTCGATCATCTCGGCCGCCAGCGCTTCGATCTCGCCCTGGTCGCGCGCGTCGTTGAGGCGGCGGTAGAGGCCCATGCGGACGGTGAGGTCGGGCACGTAGTCCTCGGGGATCATGATCGGTGCATCGACCGTGATCTGCGGGCTCGGCCCGGCTTCGCGCTCGACACCCATGTCACCTGCCTTGGCGGCGAGGATCGCGTCCTCCAGCATCGACTGGTAGAGCTCGAACCCAACCTCGCGGATGTGGCCCGATTGCTCATCGCCGAGCAGGTTGCCCGCGCCGCGGATGTCCAGATCGTGGCTGGCGAGCTGGAAGCCGGCGCCCAGGCTGTCGAGATCGCCCAGCACCTTAAGCCGCTTCTCCGCCACTTCATTGAGCGCGGTGTCCTTGGGCGTGGTCAGGTAAGCATAAGCGCGCAGCTTCGACCGGCCGACGCGGCCGCGCAGCTGGTAGAGCTGCGCGAGGCCGAAGCGGTCGGCGCGGTGGATGACGATGGTGTTGGCGCTCGGGATATCGAGCCCGCTCTCGACGATCGTGGTCGACAGCAGCACCTCGTACTTGCCCTCGTAGAACGCGCTCATTCTTTCCTCGACCTCGGTCGGGGACATCTGACCGTGCGCGCTGATCGCCTTCACTTCGGGGACGTGCTTCTTCAGCCAGTCCTCGACTTCGGGCATGTCCTTGATGCGGGGGACGACGATGAAGCTCTGGCCGCCGCGGTGATGCTCGCGCAGCAGCGCCTCGCGCATGACCATGTCGTCCCATTCCATCACGTAAGTGCGCACCGCGAGGCGGTCGACGGGCGGGGTCTGGATGGTTGAGAGTTCGCGCAACCCGCTCATCGCCATCTGCAGCGTGCGCGGAATGGGCGTGGCGGTGAGGGTGAGCACGTGCACGTCGGCGCGGAGCTGCTTGAGCTTCTCCTTGTGGGTGACGCCGAAGCGCTGCTCCTCGTCGACCACCACCAGGCCGAGGTTCTTGAACTGGGTCGACTTGGACAGGATCGCGTGGGTGCCGACGACAACATCGATGTCGCCCGAGGCAAGGCCCTCGCGGGTCTCGGCCATTTCCTTCGACGAGACGAGGCGGCTGAGGCGGCCGACCTTGAGCGGGAAGCCGGAGAAGCGCGCGGCGAAGTTCTCGTAGTGCTGGCGGGCGAGCAGGGTGGTAGGGGCGACAACCGCCACCTGCTTGCCGCTCATCGCGGTGGCGAAGGCGGCGCGCAGCGCGACCTCGGTCTTGCCGAAGCCGACGTCGCCGCAGACGAGTCGGTCCATCGGCGCGCCGCTGGCGAGATCGGACAGCACCTCGAAGATCGCGCGGTCCTGGTCGTCGGTCTCCTCCCATGGGAAGCGATCGACAAAGGGCATAAAGCTGGCCTCGTCGACCTCTACCACCGGCGCCTTGCGCAGCGCGCGCGCGGCTGCGGTGCGCAGGAGCTCGTGCGCGATCTCGCGGATGCGCTCCTTGAGGCGGCTTCGGCGCTTCTGCCACGCCTCGCCGCCGAGCCGGTCGAGGCCGACCGATTCCTCGCTCGAACCGTAGCGGCTCAGGACCTCGAGGTTCTCAACCGGCACGTAGAGCTTATCGCCGCCCGCGTATTCGAGCATCACGCAGTCGTGCTGCGACTTGCCGACCGGGATCGCTTCGAGGCCGAGGTACTTGCCGATGCCGTGGTCGATGTGGACCACCAGATCGCCGGCGTTGAGCGCCTGCAGTTCGGCGAGGAAGGCGTCGGCGCTCTTGCGGCGTTTCTTGCGGCGGACCAATCGGTCGCCGAGCAGGTCGGCCTCGGTGACGAGGTCGATCTCATCGTTCGCGAACCCGGTCTCAAGCGGGACGACCAGCGCGGTCGGCTTGCCCTTGGCCGATAGCCCGAGCGCTTCCTGCCAGCTTTCCGCCAGCTCCATCGGCGCGCCCGCTTCGCCGATGATCGAAGCTATGCGGGCGCGGCTGCCCTTGGAGTAGAGCGCCAGCAGCGGGCGCTTGCCGGCCTTGCCCGCCGCCTTGAGGTGGTCGGCGGCGGCGGCGTAGATGCTGCCGCCTTCGCCGCTCGCCTGCCGCGCGCGCTCGGGCGCGAAGTCGCGGCCCGACTGGAAGGCGAAGTCGATCACGTTCGCGCTCTCGGGCTCGGCGAAGATCGAGGCGCGGTGGACCGGGCGGTCCTTGAGCGCGGCCTGGAACTCGTCGGCCGACAAGTACAATGCGTCTTCGGCCAGCGGGCGGTAGCTGCCGCTTTCGCGCTGTGTGTGATAGTCGGCGATGTCGGTCAGCCGCTCATCCGCAGCAGTGAGCGCGCCGCCGTCGATCACCATCAGGTCATTGTCGGCGAGATGGTCGAACAGCGTCGAGAGGCGCTCCTCGAACAGCGGCAGCCAGTGCTCCATCCCCGCGAGGCGGCGGCCTTCGCTGATCGCCTGATAGAGCGGGTCCTGCGTCGCATTGGCGCCGAACATCTCGCGGTAGCGGGTGCGGAAGCGCTTGATCGTGTCGTCGTCGAGCAGCGCTTCGCTCGCCGGCAGCAGCAAGTGCCGCTCGAGCGTGCCGGTCGTCATCTGCGTGGTCGGGTCGAACAGGCGCAGCGATTCGAGCTCATCGCCGAAGAAGTCGAGCCGCAGGCCGTGGTCGAGGCCCGAGGGGAACACGTCGAAGATCGACCCGCGCACCGCGAACTCGCCGTGATCGACCACCGTGTCGGTCCGCGTGTAGCCCTGCCGCTGGAGCACCCCGATCAGCGCCTCGCGCTCGATCGACATCCCAGGCTTAAGCTCACGCACCGCCTCGCGCACGCGGAACGGAGTGAGCACGCGCTGTAGCAGCGCATTGACCGTGGTCACCAGCAGTTGCGATCCGGTCTTGCCTGCCTGCAACCGGTGCAACGCCGACAGCCGGCGCGCGCTCACCGACAGGGCGGGGCTGGCGCGGTCGTAGGGGAGGCAGTCCCACGCGGGGAATTCGATCACCTCCAGCTCGGGCGCAAAGAATTGCGCCGCTTCGCTGACCGCGCGCATGCCGGCTTCGTCGGGCGCGATGAACACCGCGCGGCCTTTCGCGGCGCGGGCAAGGTCGCTCATCACCAGCGGTTGCGCGCCCCGCGGGATCGAAGCGAGCGTCAGCGGCGTCTTGGCGGACAGGATTTTCTGGAGGTCGGGCATCGGGATCCTGTCGGTTAGGCACGCGGCGGCGCCCGCCCGAGAGATTCGAGCGGGTTATTTCTGAAAGCTCAGATAGGGCGAACGCCCGGCATTCCAACCGGTTTCCGGCCCTCAAGCGATATCGACGTAGTCCAGCTTACGCATGGCTTCCATCAGCGGCCCGGCGAGCGCCGCAGGCGGCTCCTGCACGCGCAACGCCCACGCCATCACGTCGACATCGTCTTCTTCGAGCAAGGCTTCGAACCACGCCAGATCGCTCTCGGACCAGCGTCCGGAGTAACGGTCGAAGAACCCGCCGATCATGTAGTCCGCCTCGCGCGTACCACGATGCCACGCGCGAAACTTCGCGCGGGCGAGGCGAGGGGCGAGGGCTAGATCGGCCATGGCGGGCGCATACCCGCCACGGCGCAATCCGTCACGCTCAACTGGCGTCGGCGTCGACTGCGGTGAGCTCGGCGGCGGGCAGGCCGCCCGACTCGGCCTGCGCCTGCAATTCCTGCTTGCGGGCGAGCATCTGGTCGCGCAGGGCGACGAGGTCGATGTCGCTATCGCGCACCTGGGCGAAGTAGCCTTCGCCGCGCTTTTCCTCTTCCTCGACGTGATGCTCGATCTCTTCGGACAGCACCTTGACCTTGGCCTCGAAGAATTCGCCCTGACCGCCGCTCTCCATGATGTCGTTGATCAGCACCTTGGCGCCGTCGTGCTCGACGAAGGCTTCCTTGTAGAGGTCCTCCTCGACCGCATCCTTGGTTGCGGGGTAGAAGATCTCTTCCTCGATCATTGAGTGGATCTTGAGCTCGTTGCAGACCTTCTGCGCGATCTCCCACTTGCGGTTGTCGTCCTTCGCCTTTTCGAACTGGGCGAACAGGTCTTCGACTTCGCGGTGGTCGGCCTTGAGCAGCGCGATCGCGTCGGTGAATTCTTCGGTGGCCATCGGTCGTCTCCGCTTGAGTGGTGTAAGCTTGGTCACTCATCAAAGCGGCGAACCGGCAGACTCGTTCCACGCTAACAATTGTTGCAAACCGTCGGGGGCGACAAACCGCGCGTAAGTTGATTTAAGCGCGCCATGCGCCCCGACGTGCTCAATCCTTTATTTGCCGAAGTCGAGACGCTCGACGGGGTCGGGCCGAAGATGACCAAGCCGCTCGACAAGCTTGGGCTCACTCGTGTGCGCGATGTCGCCTATCACCTGCCCGATCGCTTCGTGACCCGTCGTCCGGTCGAGAACCTCGACCAGGCGAGCGTGGGCGAGCAGGTCGTCGTACCGCTGACGGTGATCGAGCACCGCGCGGCGCGCTCGGGGCGCGGGCCGTACAACGTGCTGGCGCAGGACGCCCTCGGCAACGTCGCCTCGCTAACCTACTTCGGCAAGGCGAGCTACACCGCGAAGAAGCAGTTGCCGGTCGGCGCGAAGCGCTGGGTCGCGGGGCGGCTCGACCAGTATGGCCAGATGCTACAGATCGTCCATCCGGACCATGTCGCGGAGGACAGCAGCGGGCTGTTGGGCACGCTCAACGAGCCGGTCTATTCACTGTCCGAGGGGCTCACGCAGCCCAAGGTCGCAGGCCTCGCCGCGCAAGCGCTGGCGCGGTTGCCGGCGCTGCCCGAATGGATCGAGCCGACCCATTTCGAGCGCACCAAGTGGCCCGCGTGGGCGGACGCGCTGAAGCTGGCGCACAAGGGCGAGCACCCTGCCGCGCGTGATCGGCTGGCGTATGACGAGCTGCTCGCCAACAGCCTCGCGTTGGCCTTGGTCAAAGCGGACAATCGCAAGCGGCGCGGGCAACCTTTGCGAGGTGACGGCAGCTTGCGCGCCAAGCTCGAGCTGCCGTTCCCGCTCACCGGGGCGCAGCGCCGCTCGATAACCGAGATTGAAGGCGACCTGCAGCAAGACACGCCGATGCTGCGCCTGCTGCAGGGTGATGTCGGCAGCGGCAAGACAGTGGTCGCGCTGGAGGCGATGCTGGTGGCGGTCGAAGCGGGTGCGCAGGCCGCGCTGCTCGCCCCGACCGAAATACTCGCGCGCCAGCACTTCGAGACGCTGCGCCGCATGCTCGCGCCGACCGGGGTCGAGATCGCGCTGCTGACAGGGCGCGACAAGGGCCGGGCGCGCGAATCGATCCTGATGGGGCTGCACGACGGCGGCATCCAGGTGCTGGTGGGCACCCACGCGATCTTCCAAGACACGGTGAACTACAAGAACCTGGGGCTGGTGGTGATCGACGAGCAGCACCGCTTCGGCGTGTCGCAGCGGCTGACGCTCGCGAGCAAGGGCCGTGTCACTCCGCACACCCTGGCGATGACCGCCACCCCGATCCCGCGCACGCTGACGCTGGCGCAGTATGGTGAAATGGACGTCAGCCGCCTCGACGAGATGCCTCCGGGTCGGCAGGCGATCGACACGGTGGTGATCAGCGCCGACCGCACGCCCGAGGTGATCGACCGTCTCGCGCGCCAGATCGAAGCGGGCGCGCAGGCCTATTGGGTCTGCCCGATGGTCCGCGAGCTCGAAACCGAGGACATCGCCGCTGCGGAAGCGCGCTATTTGAGCTTGCGTGAGCGGTTCGGCGAGGCGGTGGTATTGGTCCACGGCCAGCTGCGCCCAGAAGCCAAGGACGCCGCGATGGAGCGGTTCGCGCGCGGCGATGCCAAGCTGTTGGTCGCCACCACCGTGATCGAAGTCGGGGTCGACGTGCCCAACGCCACACTGATGGTGATCGAGCAGGCCGAGCGCTTCGGACTCGCCCAGCTCCACCAGCTTCGCGGCCGGGTCGGGCGAGGGAGCCAGAAATCAGTCTGCCTGCTGCTGCGCGGCGAGGCGCTGAGCGAAGTCGGCCGCGAGCGGCTGGCGCTGATGCGCGAGACGCAGGACGGTTTTCGCCTCGCCGAAGAGGACCTGCGGCTGCGCGGCGGGGGCGAATTGCTGGGGACCCGCCAGTCGGGCGATACACCGTTCCAAGTTGCCGACCTCGAACAAATCCAGCGCCTGCTCCCCATCGCCAGCGAAGATGCGCGCCTGCTGATGGAGCGCGACGGCGGCCTCGCCAGTCCTCGCGGGGAGGCGGCGCGCATCCTGCTGTACCTCTTCGAGCGCGACTGGGGCGTGCAATTGCTGCGCGGGGGCTGACGGGCACTGAAGCGGTCCCCGCGCATTAATCCATGATATGGCACGCTTTGTCTGGGGGCTTCTGACATTGCTGCTCGCGGCCTGCGGGCCGTTTCCGCGCGACATCGACGATACGTTACAGGGCATTCACGAGCGCGGCACCATTCGCGTCGGTTTGGTGACCATGCGTGATGTCGACGAGCCGCTTGCGCGCGATTTTCTAGCGCGGCTCCAGCGCGAGTCGGGCGCTCGGGTGGTCACCGAGCGTGGACCAGCCGAACTGCAACTGGCGCGGCTGGATCAAGGCGCGCTTGACCTGGTGCTCGGCGATTTCGCCTCCGACAGTCCGTGGCTGCCGGAAGTCGCCATCGTCGAACCGATCGTCGACCGCCCGGCCGGCGATCGTTCGCTCGGCCTGTCGCCGGTCGCCGCCAACGGCGAGAACCGCTGGGTCGGCGTGCTCGAGAAGACCGTCCGGGATATACGTGAGGATGCCGGCCGTGAGTGAGCACGCGGGTCATCCCGATGCCATCGCGCAGGACATGCGCGCGGCGGTCCGGCTCGAAAAGTGGAACATCTTCTGGACCATTACCTACGTCGGCGCGCTCGGCGCGGCGATGGGATCGAGCCAGGCGATGAAGACCGCGTGGGTTGAGGACATCCTCGGCCTGATCCCGCCGCTCGCTTTCCTGATCGGCGAGCGGTTCGAGCGGCGCGGGGCCGACGGGCGCTATCACTACGGCTACGACCGGGTGAACGGGCTCGGCTTTCTCGTCGCCGCGGTCGCGCTGGCAGCGGTCGGCGTGTTCCTGCTCAAGGACGCGGTCACCGCGCTGATGGCGCAGGAGCACGTCACCATCGGCACCGTCCGGGTGTGGGGACGCGACGTGTGGCTCGGCTGGTTCATGATCGCGGCGCAAGCCTACGCCTGCATCCCGCCGTTCATCATCGGCCGCAAGGAACTGAAGCTCGCCAAGAGCTTACGGGACAAGCTGCTTCACACCGATGCGCTGATGAACAAGGCCAATTGGCAGACGGGCATCGCCGGCATCCTCGGCATCCTGGGCATCGGCTTCGGGTTCTGGTGGGCGGACGCGGTGGCAGCGGCGATCATCTCGGCGAGCATCATCTGGGACGGCTGGAACGCGATGAAGGTCGCGGCGGGCGAGCTGATCGACGGCATGCCGCGCGAGCTCGGAGACGAGAAACTCTCGCAGGAAGCAGACGCCCTCGCCAAGAGCCTGCACCAGCAGTTCCCCGAGGCGAAAGCGATCCTGCTGCGCGAAACCGGCCGCTTCATCCGCGCCGAGGTGGTCGGCGCGCGGCCAGGCGACTTCAACCGCGACAAGCTGAAAATCGACGGCTGCGACGACTGGCGGATCGATTCGATCAGCTTCCGGCCATAGCCGCTCGGCCGCGGCTCAGTATAAAGTCAGCGCTGTGAATCGCCTGCTCGCCAGTCCGCGCCTGCTCGGCCTGATCTGCGCTGCAGGCGCAGTCGCCTTGGGCATTGGCTACCTGATCGCCGCCGGTGCACCGTCCCGATACCCGATCATCAACGCGGCGGCCTTTGCCGTGGGCGCTATGGCTTGGCTCGCATTGCGCGGCCGCAATGCCCCGCGGTGGAGCGGCTGGGTGGTTCTGGCACTGGCCGCGTTGCTGCTGGCCACCGCAGTGGCCGGTGCGGAGCTGAACGGCGCGTCCCGATGGGTTATGGTGGGACCCTTGAGCCTGCAAACTAGCTTCGTCGTCTTGCCCGCCTTGATCGTACTCTACGCGCGCACCACGGACGCGATTGGAACCGCCGGCGTCCTCGTCGCGGCCGCCGCGCTGGCTGCCCAACCGGATCGAGCGATGGCCGGCATGTTGGCCGTGGGCACAGCGGTGATCGCTTTCGGCAAGCCTGGCCGGATGACCGCAATTGCGACCGTAGCCTGTGCAGTTGCCTTCGTGGTCACGCTGTTCCGGCCGGATAGCCTGCCGGCTGAGCCGTTCGTGGAACGCGTGCTCTACACCGCGTTCGAGTCTTATGTGCTCGCGGGAATCGCAGTCCTGCTCGGATCCCTGCTCATTGTTGCGCCTGCCATGTTGGCTCACAGGCGCGTGCCGGAGCAGACGGTGCTGCTGGCGTTCGGCGTAAGCTGGACTGCCGCGATCGCCGCTGCTGCCATCGGGAACTATCCGACTCCGCTCGTCGGTTACGGCGGGGCCGCCGTGATCGGGTACCTGTTAAGCGTCGCGCTGCTGCCTGCAAACGCACGCGAGGCGTGACCGCGATTCTGGTGGATGAGAAGAAAAGAAAGTGGTCGGGGAAAGAGGATTCGAACCTCCGGCCCCTGCCTCCCGAAGACAGTGCTCTACCAGGCTGAGCTATTCCCCGACCGATGTCCGATGCCGTCATCCAGAGGATGGGGCTTCGAGGCAGGAGCGCGCCTATAGGGACGGGTCGGCGGGGTGGCAAGCGCGCAATTGGCGGTCTAGGAACTTCGCATGGCCACCGCCTTTCCGCTCGCCGATTCTCGCACCTCCGAGCATCCGGAGCAGCAGTACCTCGACCTGATGCGGCGTATCTGGACCGCGGGCTCCGAGCGGGTGGACCGCACCGGGGTCGGCACGCGTTCGGTGTTCGGGGCGACGCTGCGGTTCGATCTGGCCGACGGGGCGATGCCGCTGATCACCAGCAAGCGGGTGTACTGGAAGACCGCGACGCGTGAGCTGCTGTGGTTCCTGACCGGCGAGACCAACATCCGCCCGCTGGTGCTGCAGGGTGTGCACATCTGGGATGACTGGCCCCACGCGCGCTACGTCCGCGAGACGGGCGACGACGTGTCAATCGAGCGCTTCATCGAGCGCATCGAACAGGACGAAACGTTCGCCGAACAGTGGGGCGACCTGGGACCGGTGTACGGCAAGCAGTGGGTCGACTGGCCGACCTACCGCTACCGGCCGGACGGGCTCTACGAGCCGGGGCAGGGGATCAACCAGGTCGCAGAGGTGGTGCTCTCCTTGCGCGAGAACCCGGGCAGCCGGCGGCACATCATCGAGGGCTGGAACGTCGCCGAGCTCGACCGGATGGCGCTGCCGCCTTGTCATAAGACCTACCAGTTCCACGTTGCGGACGGGAAGCTCAACGGCCTGCTCTACCAGCGCAGTTGCGATGTCGCGCTGGGACTGCCGTTCAACTTGTGGTCGGCCGCGCTGTTGCAGCGGATGCTTGCGCAGCAGGCGGACCTCGAGCCGGGAGAGTTCGTGTGGATGGGCGGGGACGTGCACCTCTACCTCAACCACGCCGAACTGATCGAGGAGCAGCTCAGCCGGGAACCGCAGGGCCGCCCGCGGCTTGGGTTTGTGCGGCGGCCCGCCTCGATGTTCGATTACCGGATCGAGGATTTCGAGGTGTCCAATTACACGCCGCTCGGCGCGCTCAAGGCGCCGGTAGCGGTGTGACGGGGCTTTCTTGACTCGCTGACCCGCTTTGAAATAAAATAACGCGTTCGCATAACAATGCTGCACTGCGGGAGAGCGAGTTGGCTAACGGCTCAGATGGGACGGGACAGGCAGGGCACAATCGCCCGGCGCTGAGCTTCCACGTTCCCGAACCCAAGTTTCGCCCCGGTGACGCGGTTGATTTCTCGGACCTCAAGATCACCCAGGCTGGCGCGCAGGCGCGGCCCGACGAGACCTGCCCCGCGATCGATACCGCGCCGCTCGCCAACGACCTCATCCGCGTGCTGGGCGAGGACAACCGCGCGCACGGCCCGTGGGATCCGAAGCTCGATCCCGACACACTGCGTCGCATGCTGTCGGTGATGGCGCTGACCCGCGCCTTCGACGAGCGGATGTATCGCGGCCAGCGCCAAGGCAAGACCAGTTTCTACATGAAGTGCACCGGCGAAGAGGCGACCAGTGTCGCCGCCGCAATGGCGCTCGCGGCCGACGACATGGTGTTCCCGAGCTACCGCCAGCAGGGCATCCTCCTCGCGCGCGGCTATCCGCTGATCGAGATGATCAACCAGATCTACTCGAACCGCGGCGACAAGCTGAAGGGCCGCCAGCTCCCGATCATGTATTCGAGCCGGGCGCACAGCTTCTTCACCATCAGCGGCAACCTTGCGACCCAGACCCCGCAGGCGGTCGGCTGGGCGATGGCGAGCGCGATGCGCGGCGACAGCCGGATCGCCGCGACCTGGGTAGGCGAGGGCAGCACCGCGGAGGGCGACTTCCACGCCGCGTGCCTGTTCGCCACCGTGTACAACGCGCCCGTGATCCTCAACGTGGTCAACAACCAGTGGGCGATCAGTAGCTTCTCGGGATTCGCCGGCGGCGAGCGGGCAACCTTCGCCGCGCGCGGGGTCGGCTACGGCATCGCCAGCTTGAGGGTCGACGGCAACGACGCGCTCGCCTGCTATGCCGCCGAGCAGTGGGCCGCCAACCGCGCCCGCGCCAACGCCGGGCCGACGCTGATCGAGCACTTCAGTTACCGCGCCGAAGGGCACTCGACCTCCGACGATCCCAGCCAGTACCGCAGCGCGCAGGAGCGCAGCGAGTGGCCGCTCGGCGACCCAGTGATGCGCCTGAAGAACCATCTCATCGCGATGGGCGAATGGGACGAGGAGCGGCAGGAAAAGCTCGACCTCGACAGCGCCGAGCAAGTCAAGGCGGCGACCAAGGAAGCCGAGAAGAACGGCATCCTCGGCCACGGCCTCCACCATCCGTTCCACACGATGTTCGAGGACGTGTTCGAGGAACTGCCCTGGCACCTCGAGGAACAGGCCGCACAGGCGATCCGCGAAAGGGAAATCAAGTGGCCAGCAGCGTGATCGACGACGCCCCCGTCGGCCTGGCCGACGCGCCGGCGCGCAACATCAACATGATTGAGGCGATCAACGACGCGCTCGACATCATGCTCGGCCACGATCCGACCGTGATCATCATGGGCGAGGATGTCGGCTACTTCGGCGGCGTGTTCCGCGCCACCGCCGGCCTGCAGGAAAAGTACGGCAAGACCCGCGTGTTCGACACGCCGATCTCCGAATGCGGGATCATCGGCGCGGCGGTCGGCATGGGCGCATATGGCCTGCGCCCGGTGCCGGAAATCCAGTTCGCCGACTACATCTACCCCGGCATGGACCAGCTCATCAGCGAGGCGGCGCGGCTGCGCTACCGCTCGGCGGGCGAGTTCATCGCGCCGATGACCGTGCGCAGCCCGTTCGGCGGCGGCATCTTCGGCGGGCAGACCCACAGCCAGAGCCCCGAATCGCTGTTCACCCACGTCGCCGGGCTCAAGACCGTGATCCCGAGCACGCCCTACGACGCCAAGGGCCTGCTGATCGCCGCGATCGAGGACAACGATCCGGTGATCTTCTTCGAGCCGAAGCGGATCTACAACGGCCCCTTCAGCGGCTACTACGACAAGCCGGTCGAGCCGTGGAAAACGCACCCCGACAGCAAGGTGCCCGAGGGCTACTATTCGATCCCGCTCGGCAAGGCGCGCACCGTGCGCCAGGGCGATGCTCTGACCGTGCTGACCTATGGCACGATGGTCCACGTCACCGCCGCGGTATGCCGCGAGAAGGGTGTCGATGCCGAGATCATTGACCTGCGCACGCTGGTGCCACTCGACATCGAGGCGATCGAGGCTTCGGTCGAGAAGACCGGCCGCTGCCTGATCGTGCACGAAGCGACCCGCACGAGCGGCTTCGGCGCGGAGCTCTCCGCGCTGGTCACCGAACGCTGCTTCTATCACCTCGAAGCCCCGGTCGAACGGGTGACCGGCTTCGACACCCCCTATCCGCACAGCCTCGAATGGGCCTATTTCCCCGGCCCGGTTCGCATCGGCGAAGCGCTCGACAAGATACTGGAAGCATAATGGGCCGGTACACTTTCAACCTCCCCGACATCGGCGAAGGCATCGCCGAGGCCGAAATCGTCGCGATGCACGTCAAGCCCGGCGACAAGGTCGAGGAAGACCAGCAGATCGCCGACATGATGACCGACAAGGCGACGGTCGAGATGGAAAGCCCGGTCTCGGGCACCGTGGTTGAAGTCGCGGGCGAGGCCGGGGACGTGATCGCGATCGGTTCAATGCTGGTGGTGATCGAGACCGAGGGCGAGGGGAACGATGCGGCTCCGGCGCCAGCAGCCGCCGCTGCGGCTCCTGCGCCCAAGGCCGAAACGATCGAAGAACGTGTCGAAGCGGAGAACCCCGACGCGGGCGATGCGGACAAGGCGATCGCGGCGGATGTCGCGAATGGTCCTTCGACAAGCTCAGGACGAGCGGATGTCGCTAAGAAGGATCCAGCCCCAGAACCCGCTCAGCCTGAGCCTGTCGAAGGCCGCGCACAAACATCCGCCGCCAAAGTGCTCGCCACCCCGGCCGTCCGGCAACGCGCCAAGGACCTCGGCGTAAACCTGAATGAAGTGCGCCCGAGCGAGGAAGGCCGCATCCGCCACGCTGACCTCGATGCGTTTCTCTCCTATGGCGGTCCGACCGGGCACGCGCCGGCCGGCAAGGCTCGCGCCGACGAGACGGTCAAGGTCATCGGCCTGCGCCGCCGCATCGCCGAGAACATGGCGGCGGCCAAGCGTAACATCCCGCACTTCACTTACGTCGAGGAATGTGACGTCACCGAGCTGGAGCGGCTGCGCGAGCAGCTTAACGCCGCGCGCGGCGACAAGCCCAAGCTGACCATGCTGCCGCTGCTCATCAGCGCGATCTGCAAGACGCTGCCCGACTACCCGATGATCAACGCGCGCTTCGACGACGAGGCGGGCGTGGTCACGCGCCACGGCGCGGTGCACCTCGGCATGGCGACGCAGACCGACGGGGGCCTGATGGTCCCCGTGATCCGTGACGCCCAAGCCAAGAACCTGTGGCAGCTCGCGACCGAAATCCGCCGCCTTGCCGAAGCGGCGCGCGATGGGTCGGCGAAATCGAGCGAGCTGTCGGGCTCGACGCTCACCGTCACCTCGCTCGGCCCGCTCGGCGGCGTCGCGACCACGCCGGTGATCAACCGGCCCGAGGTGGCCATCATCGGACCCAACCGCATCGTCGAGCGGCCGATGTTCGTCTCCGACGGATTGGGCGGCGAGCGCGTGGAGAAGCGCAAGTTGATGAACATCTCGATCAGCTGCGACCACCGGGTGGTCGATGGCTGGGATGCGGCGAGCTTCATCCAGGCGATCAAACGGCTGATCGAAACGCCGGCGCTTCTGCTGGTCAACTGACCCGTGGTCTCTCCCTTCGTCACCCCGGGCTTGACCCGGGGGCGGTGCTTGCTTCTGGAGCAACGCTGAAGGAAAGCACTGGCCCGGATCAGGTCCGGGCCGACGATTGCGAGTACGGACCAATTTGCTACGCTGCGGGCATGAACACCGATCCGCGCATCGATGCCTACATCGCCAAGGCCGCGCCCTTCGCGCAGCCGATCTTGCAGCACATCCGCGCGGTCATTCGCGAGGCGCTGCCCGAGGCGGCCGAGACCGTGAAGTGGTCGGTCCCGCACTGGACTCACGCGGGCAAGAACGTCGCCGGGATGGCGGCGTTCAAGGCGCACTGCGCGATGATGATCCACGGCGAGGGCCGGCAGGGCGAGGGCGAGCAGAAAGAGGGGATGGGCGGCTTCGGCAAGATCAAGTCGATCGACGAACTCCCGCCGCGGGACGAACTGGTCGCCAAGCTGCGCTCAGCCGCGCAGCGTGTCGAGACCGTGGGCAGCGCCACTCCCAAAGTGAAGAAGCCGCCCAAGGCCGAGATCGCCATGCCCGACGACTTCGCTGCTGCACTGGCAGGCAATGCTAAGGCCAAGGCCGCGCTGGAGGGTTTTGCTCCATCGCACCGGCGCGAGTATCTCGAATGGATCACCGAGGCCAAGCGCGAGGAAACGCGTGCCAAGCGGATCGCTCAGGCGGTCGAGTGGCTCGCCGAGGGTAAGAAGCGTAACTGGAAGTACGAGAACTGCTGAGAGCTCAGCGGACGATCGCGCTGTAGGTCATCCGTCCTGCGGGCGCCGAACCGGGCACCTGCAAGCGCAGGTGCGTCACGTCCTCAGCCGAGGCAAGCCGGTTGCCCACACGCAGGCTCCCGAGGCGTCCCCAGTTGCGGCCGTTGTCGGTCGAAACTTCGACCGCGTCGTTCCCGGCGCGTTGAAACGCAAGCGGACGCGGCACGGCGCTTTCGACAGTGAATCCGCGGCCGCGCGGAGCGGCGCGCCATTCGAGCACCAGGACGACCTTGTCGCCCTTCTTGAGCGTCGTGGCCGGCTCCAGCGCCCGAACCCCGTCATTGCGCCGTTCGACATAGACCGAGCGGTCGATATCGACTCCATTGCCGGCGCTCGCCGCACTAGCGGCAACCCACAGCACGCTGCCCACAGCCAATCCCAAACGCATCGAAAATTCCCCCCACGCCCCGCGACCGGGGCAGGCGAAAGAGTGGCGCGATATGGTTAATTTTTGGTGACGCGGACGCGCTCGAAAAAGCCTTTGGAGCGCGGTTGACAGCCCCCGTTGCACCCCCTAGTGGCGCGGCTCCCAAGCGGTGCAAGCCCCGGATGCGCGGGTGTAGCTCAGTTGGTTAGAGTGCCGGCCTGTCACGCCGGAGGTCGCGGGTTCGAGCCCCGTCACTCGCGCCACTTGGGACTTCCTTGAGACGAGCGGACGGCCGACGCGCTTCAGCGCCGGTCGCCGGGCAAGCGGAAGCTGCCGGTCTCCATCCACACCAGGAAGCGCTTGAGCGGCAATAGCCAGATCACGCCAAGCACCAGATAGACCAAAGTCTGCGCCAGCGCGGGCCAGTCGCCGATCAACCCGGGTACGTAGTTCGCGATCACGAGCGCGTAGGCGCCGAGCGCCGCCAGAAGCGCGAGAATGCCGAGCGGGATGCGCAGGGTGGGCTCGGTCCTCATGCGAACGGTCCGTAAAGGCGCGTGGGCGTGACGACAGCCGCTAGTGGGCGATCGTGCGACTCGTGGGGCAGGTCATTTACCAGTTGGGTGTCCCATGCGAGGCCGATCGCGATCACATCCGGGTGCGCGGCAAGCCAGCGGTCATAGTGCCCGCCGCCCTGACCCAGTCTCCGGCCGTCGGCGGTGAAGCCGAGCAAAGGGACGATCAGCACTTGCGGCACGACTTCCTCCGCATCGGCGCGCGGCTGAAGCAGGCCGAAAGGCCCGGTTTCGAGGTCGCTCTCTCCGAACGGGTCGGTGTGCAGCGCAAACTCCATCGGCGCGTCGCGGTTCGCGAAGCGGGGCAGGGCGATCGCGTGGCCGTTTTCCTGGAAGTAACGTGCGTAGGCCGCGGCGGGCGCCTCGTTGGGGCTCGCCCGGTAGAGGCCAATCGTCGTGCCGTCCGCGATCAGAGCCTTGAGCGGTGCGGGCGGCACGCGGAACAGCAGCGCCCGCGTGGCATTGGGGAGCGCGGCGACAGTGCGGCGGCGTTCGGCGCGCAGGGCCTTGCGCAAGGCGGCTTTGGTCTCGGTCACGAAGCGGCCCCTAGCGCGGTTGGAGTGGCGGAACCACCATGGGTCGTTTGCCCCAGTATCCTCTGACGCCGAACGTCAGGTGGGGACCATGTACCCCGATTTCCTGGACGAACCAGGGCCTCAGGGCAGGGACAGCCCCCAGGATGTGCTTATAGCCCCAGGGATATTGATGCGGCTCGTGCCGGGCAGTCCCGCCGTGTCCTATCTAGGAACTCGACGCCGCACCCTCAAGCTTATCCGCCGTCTGCTCGAGCATTTCCGCCAGTCGCTCGAGTGCAGGGGCGAGGTCGGTTTCGGACGCACCGTCGCCGTCGGTTGCCGCTGGGCGCGCGGCCAGCTCGTCACGCTCGCGGGTCAGTGCCTCGATCTGATCGTGTAGCGCGGCCTCGTTGGCCTGTCGTTCGGTGAGCCGTTCGCTAAGCTCGGCCAGTCGCGCCTGTGCCGCTTCGACCTCGCGCGCCGCGTCGCGGCCGGCACTTTGTAGCTGCTCCAGTTCGGCGTCGCTGTTGGCGAGCGCGCTCTTCAACTCCTCGATTTCGCCGACCGCGGAGCCGGCCTGTGCCTTGGCCGCGGCAATATCCCCTTCAGCCCGCGCGACGGTATCGCGCCCCTCGTGCACCTCGTCGGCGAGCAGCAGCGCTGCGAACAGCAGGTTCTGCGCATCGTTGCCCGACAAGTTACCCATTGAGGATAGCTTGTCGTTGATCGCGGCGCCGAGGCGGGAGACGCGCTCCTCCTCGCCTGGGCCGCAGGCGACCCGATAGGTGCGCCCGCCGATCGACAGGGCGACCTCGCTCATGCCTCCAGCTCGCCGAGCAGCACGTCGAGTTCACCCAATGCCTGAGCGACCGTTTCACGCAGGGATTCGTGGCGCTCGACCAGCGCGGAAACCGATGGCGGCATCGCGGGCGGTGCGGCGCGCGCGCTGTCAGCGGCCTGCGCGATGCGCGCGAGTGCGGCTTCGATCCGCTGCACCGCTGCTTCGGTCCGATCCCCCGTCATGGCACGCGATTTACCGTGTTTTTCTTATCCACGCAAAGCTTTGCCGCGCCCTGTTGATAACTGACCTCCGGTGACCTTTCGGGGACGAGGCGGGCGCTCGCCTTGACCTCGCGCGGAGCCTCCGCGAAGGGGTCGGCGCGCAGTCGAATCGCCCCTTGCTGGAGACTTCCCGGATGACGCTCGATACCGCCCGCCTGGCGCCGATGGCGAACGCCATTCGTGCCTTGTCGATGGACGCGGTCCAGGCGGCGAACTCGGGGCATCCGGGCATGCCGATGGGCATGGCAGATGTGGCGACGGTGCTGTGGTCGAAGTACCTCCGGTTCGATCCCCAAGCCCCCGACTGGGCGGACCGCGACCGCTTCGTGCTCTCGGCCGGGCACGGATCGATGCTGATCTACAGCCTGCTCTACCTCTCGGGCTACGCCTCGCCGACGATCGAGGACATCCGCAACTTCCGTCAGCTCGGCAGCGTGTGCGCCGGGCACCCGGAGAACTTCCTCATCCCCGGCATCGAGTGCACCACCGGGCCGCTAGGCCAGGGGCTGGCGATGGCGGTCGGCATGGCGATCGCAGAGCGGCATCTCAACGCCGGCTACGGCGACGCGCTGGTCGATCACCATAGCTGGGTGGTCGCGGGCGACGGGTGCCTGATGGAAGGCGTCAATCACGAGGCGATCGGCCTTGCCGGTCACCTGCGGCTCGGGCGTCTCAAGGTGCTGTGGGATTCGAACCGCATCACCATCGACGGCTCGACCGACCTGTCGACCTGCGAGGACATCCCGGCGCGCTACCGCGCTGCGGGGTGGCATGTGATCGAGTGCAACGGCCACGACTACGCCGACATCGACCGCGCGCTGGGCGAGGCGGCGGCGCACGATGCCTCGCCAGTGCTGGTCGAATGCCGCACGGTGATCGGCAAGGGCGCGCCCAACAAGCAGGGCACCAGTGGCGTTCACGGCGCAGCGCTGGGCGCGGACGAAGTGACGGCGGCGCGGCAGGCGCTCGGCTGGACCTCCGAACCATTCGTGGTGCCGGATGAGATTCTTGCGGACTGGCGCGCGACGGGGACACGCGGCGCTGCGGCGCACCGCGAATGGCAGGCGCGGCTCGATAAGTCGGACAAGGCGGACGAGTTCAAGGCGCGCATGGCGGGCAAAGTGCCTGCGGGCGTGCTCGACGACTACATCGCCGGCCTGATCGCTGAACCCAAGACCGTCGCCACCCGCAAGGCGAGCGAGATGGCGCTCGAGGTGCTGACGGCGCAGCTACCGGCGATGATCGGCGGCTCGGCGGACCTCACCGGCTCGAACAACACCAAGACCAAGGCGACCGGGCCGCTCACCGCCGTCGAGTACGCCGGTCGCTACCTCTACTACGGTATCCGCGAGTTCGGCATGGCCTGCGCGATGAACGGCATGGCGCTCCACGGCGGGGTGATCCCCTACGGCGGCACCTTCCTGATCTTCAGCGACTACTGCCGCAATGCTGTGCGACTTTCTGCGCTGCAGCAGACCCGCGCGATCTACGTGTTCACGCACGACAGCATCGGGCTGGGTGAGGACGGCCCGACGCACCAGCCGATCGAGCAGTTGATGAGCCTGCGGCTGATTCCCAACCTCAACGTCTTCCGGCCGTGCGATACCATCGAGACCGCGGAATGCTGGGCGCTGGCGCTGTCGACGCCGGAAACCCCGTCGGTTCTGGCGCTCAGCCGGCAGAACCTGCCGCAGCTTCGCAGCGAAGAAGGCAACCTGTCCGCCAAGGGCGCCTATCGCCTGCGCGCCGCCAAGGCCGGCCGCAAGGTGATCCTGATCGCCACCGGCTCCGAGGTCGAAGTCGCCGTCGCAACCGCCGATGCGCTGGAGGCGCAGGGAATCGGTGCGGACGTGATTTCAATGCCTTGCATGGAATTGTTCGAAGCGCAGGACCAGTCCTACAAGGACGACCTGCTGCCGAACGTGCCGCCCGAGCAGTTGCTGCGCGTCTCGATCGAGGCCGGCGCCACGCTCGGCTGGGATCGCTACACGATGGCGAACGGCCTCAAGATCGGCCTCGACCGCTTCGGTGCCTCCGCCCCGGCGGAAGACCTCTACGCGAAGTTCGGCTTCACCGCCGAGGCTATCGTCCCGCAAATCAAAGCAAAACTAGGCATTTAGCAGGAGCTTCTCACATGGCGACCAAGGTTGCGATCAACGGTTTCGGACGCATCGGGCGGCTGGTGGCGCGCGCCATCCTCGAACGCACCGATCACGATCTGGAACTGGTCTCGATCAACGATCTGGCCGACACCAAGTCGAACGCGCTGCTGTTCGGCTTCGACAGCACCCACGGCCGCTTCCCCGGCACCGTCGAGACCGCGGGCAACGACCTCGTCGTCAACGGCAAGCACATCCACGTCACGGCGGAGCGCGATCCGGGCAACTTGCCGCACAAGGCCAACGGCATCGACCTGGTGCTCGAGTGCACCGGCTTCTTCCAGTCCGACGAGGCGAGCCGTCCGCACCTCACCGCCGGCGCCAAACGTGTGTTGATCTCGGCCCCGGCGACGGGCGTGTCGAAAACCATCGTCTTCGGCGTGAACCAGGACACGCTGACCGCCGACGACGACATCGTCTCGAACGCGAGCTGCACCACCAACTGCCTCGCCCCGGTGGCCAAGGTCCTCAACGACGCGATCGGCATCGAGCGCGGGTTCATGACCACGATCCACAGCTACACCAACGACCAGCGCATGCTCGACCAAATCCATTCGGACCTGCGCCGCGCCCGCGCCGGGGCGATGAACATGATCCCGACCACCACCGGCGCCGCGCGCGCGGTGGGCCTCGTGCTCCCAGAGCTGAAAGGCAAGTTGGACGGCTCGTCGGTTCGGGTGCCGACGCCGAACGTGTCGCTGATCGACCTCGTGTTCACCCCCGGCCGCGACACCACGGCCGAAGAGATCAATGCCTCGCTCAAGGCCGCCGCCGAGGGCCCGATGAAGGGCGTGCTCGACTTCACCGACCAGCCGCTGGTTTCGAGCGATTTCAACCACTACCCGGCGTCCTCTACCGTCGATTCGCTGGAAACCGCGGTGCTCGAAGGCAAGCTCGCGCGGGTCGTGTCGTGGTACGACAACGAGTGGGGCTTCTCCAACCGGATGATCGACACCGCCGGGGTGATGGCGAAGTTCCTCTGAGGCGCTGACGATGGCCGCGTTCAAGACTCTCGACGATCTCCCGGATGACCTGACCGGCAAGGTCGCGCTCGTCCGGGTCGATCTCAACCTGCCAATGAACGAGGGCCGGGCGAGCGACGTCACCCGCGTCGAGGCGAGCGCGCCGACCATCCTCGAATTGGCCGATGCCGGGGCCAAGGTGCTGCTCCTGGCGCACTTCGGCCGGCCCAAGGGCGAGCGCTACTCGACGATGAGCACCAGCATCGTCCAGGGCGACGTCGAGCGCGTGCTGGGGCGCGAGGTGATGTTCATCTCCGAAGTCAGCGGGCCGGTGGTCGAGCAGTCGCTCGCTATCCTGCGGCCGGGGGACATCGGCTTGCTCGACAACGTCCGCTTCTGGCCGGGCGAGGAGAAGAACGACCCCGAGTTCGCCAAGGCCATCGCGGCGAACGGCGACTTCTACGTCAACGATGCATTCTCCGCCGCACACCGCGCGCACGCGACGACCGAAGGGCTCACGCACTTCCTGCCGTCCTACGCCGGCCGCGCGATGGAGAAGGAACTGAAGGCGCTCGACGCCGCACTCGGCACCCCCGAGCAGCCGGTCGCGGCGGTGGTCGGCGGCGCCAAGGTCTCGACCAAGCTGGCGGTGCTGGAGAATCTTGTCGGGCGAGTGCAGCACCTGATCATCGGCGGCGGCATGGCGAACACCTTCCTCGCCGCGCGCGGGGTCGATGTCGGCAAGTCGCTGTGCGAGCACGACCTGACCGCGACCGCCAGCGCGATCATGGACAAGGCCGACCACGCCGGCTGCACGGTGCACCTGCCCTATGACGTCGTGGTTGCGAAGGAATTCGCCGCCAATCCGGCGTCCTTGCGCACCTGCAATGTCCACGAAGTCGCTGCCGACGAGATGATCCTCGACGTCGGACCGACCGCGGTCGAGGCGCTCGCCGATGTGCTCAAGACCTGCCGCACGCTGGTTTGGAACGGGCCGCTGGGCGCCTTCGAGACGCCGCCGTTCGATGCCGCCACGGTGGCGCTCGCCCGGACCGCGGCGGCGCTGACGCAGGACGGCAGCCTGGTTTCGGTCGCCGGCGGCGGGGACACCGTGGCGGCGCTCAATCATGCGGGCGTGGCGGACGGCTTCACCTACGTCTCGACCGCGGGCGGCGCGTTTCTCGAATGGATGGAAGGGCGTGAGCTTCCCGGCGTGAAGGCGCTGGAGCAATGAGCGAGGAAACGGCGCAGACCTCGCACGGACCGATCGAGGTCACCGAAGGCGAGTTCGCCGGCTGGATGAACTGGCCGCACGACGCGTTCGAGACGCGCGCCGGCCCGTTCTACTTCCGCAACGATGAGAACGGCCAGCCGGTCTGCGCATTCCGCGCCGAGCAGAAGCACATGAACGGCGGCGGGTTCATGCACGGCGGCTGCCTGATGACCTTCGCCGACTTCGCGCTGTTCTCGATCGCGCATCACGAGCTCAAGGAAAACTTCGCCGTCACGCTGTCGATGACGTCGGAATTCCTCGCCCCCTCGCGCGTCGGCCAGTGGATGGAAGCGCGCGGTGAGGTCGTCCGCGCCGGCGGCAAGACCATCTTCGTGCGCGGCACGATCACCGCCGACGCCAAGCCGGTGTTCACCTTCACCGGCATCATCCGCAAGGTCGGTAAACGAACCGGCTGATGGCCGACGTGCGCCACCTCTTCTCGACGCCCTTCGCGATCGAGACGGTGGACGACGCGTCGCTTGCCGCCGGACTGCGCGATGCGATCGCCGCCGAGCGCGCGCGAGACCCGGCCGGTATTGCCCACTCAAATCTGGGTGGGTGGCACTCGAACATGAACATGCTCGCGTGGGGCGGTGAGCCAGCGCGCAATCTCTCGCGCCATGCGATCGGCATGGCCGAGGCACTCACGATCGACCGGGGTAGCCCCGACGCGAGCCGCTACCGCTGGACCGCCGAAATGTGGGCCAACGTCTGCACCCGCGGGCATGCCAACCAGTTCCACGTCCACCCGGGTAGCTTCTGGTCGGCGGTTTACTATCTAGACGACGGCTACGGGGGCAGCGACGATCCGGCGCTGGGCGGCGAACTGCAACTGACCGATCCGCGCATGCCGATGGTGGCGATGGCGAGCCCCGAGCTCGCCTTTCGCGAACCCGACGGCGCCATCCAACACGCCGAGCTGGCCCTACGGCCCCGGACCAGGGTGATGGTCATGTTCCCCTCCTGGCTGCAGCACGGCGTCCGGCCCTATCTGGGCGACGCCGAGCGGGTCAGCATCGCCATCAACCTGAAGGCCTCAAAGCCCGAGCCGGCCAGCGGTTGAAGCCCGCTCGCGCCAAAGCTAAGGCCCGCCCACATTTCACACAGAGGATCTGCATGAACACCGACGACATGACCCGCCGCATCGCCACCGGCGAGGGCTTTATCGCCGCGCTCGACCAGTCGGGCGGATCGACGCCCAAGGCCCTGACCGGCTACGGCATCGAAGATGGGGCGTGGGCCAATGACGACGAGATGTTCGCCCTCATCCACGCGATGCGCGAGCGGATCATCGAGAGCCCGTGCTTCGGCGGCGGCAAGGTGATCGGCGCGATCCTGTTCGAAAAGACCATGGACGGAACCAGCGGCGGCAAGCCGGTGCCCGAGCGCCTCGCCGAGCGCGGCGTGGTGCCGTTCCTCAAGGTCGACAAGGGGCTGGAGGACGAGGCCGACGGCGTGCAGCTGATGAAGCCGATGCCCGAGCTCGAAAACCTGCTCGCCCGCGCCCGCGAGAAGGGCGTATTCGGCACCAAGATGCGCAGCGTCATCAAGTCGAACCAGCCCGGCGGGATCGTGAAGATCGTCCGCCAGCAATTCGAGGAGGGCAAGCGTATCCTCGCCGCTGGACTGATGCCGATCCTCGAACCCGAGTACGACATCAAGGCCGCCGACCGCGCCGAGGGCGAGCGGGTGCTGCGCGACGCAATCCTCGCCGAGCTCGACGCGCTGCCCGAAGGCCAGCAGGTCATGCTCAAGCTGTCGATTCCGGTCGAGGCAAACCTCTACCGGCCGCTGATCGACCACCCCAAGGTGCTGCGCGTGGTGGCGCTATCGGGTGGATACTCGACCGACGAGGCGTGCGCCAAGTTGGCCGAGAACCAGGGCGTGATCGCGAGCTTCAGCCGCGGCCTGCTGCAGGACCTGCGCCACCAACAGTCGGACGAGGAGTTCGATTCGACCCTCGGGTCGGCGATCGACCAGATCCACCTCGCCTCGGTGCGCTAACGCGCCTCGTAAGTGAAGCGGTAGTCCACCGGCTGCGTCTCGGTCCCGGCCATCTTGTCTGGCCGGACCGAGACCAGCGCCAGCATCTTGCCGTGCGTGCCGAAAGGCTCACCGAGGGTGAGGTCGGCGGTGTCGGAAAAGTTGCTGCCGACGATCCGCGTCGTCACGACGACGCGGCCCGCCCACACGCACCGCGCGTTCATCGGGCAGCGGCTGTCCTCGGCCACCTTCTTTGGCGTCACGACGAGATCGCCCACGCGCACCGGCTGGCCGAGCGGCACCGCGTAGCCTTGCGGCTGCGGCGGGGTGCTGTCGGGCGGCGGCACCATCGTGCAGCCTGCGAGGGCGAGGGGCGCGAGGGCCAGGGTCAGCAGCTTGTTCATGCCGGCGAGATAGCGGGCTCGCGGCTTTCGCGCATCTGAACGCTGGCGGGCTGCGCCTGCCGCACCATCGCGCGCAAGGTTTGCGCGTCCTCGATCGCGTGGCCGTTGATGTCGTTGTTGAAGTAGGCCCAAACAGCGCGGCCGTCGCGGGCCTGCGTCGCGATCCAGTCCGCCCAATTCGCCAGAGCTTCGTCGGAGTAGCGGCCGACGTACTTCCCGGTCGTCCCGTGAAAACGCAGGTAGCACACAGGCCCGAGCCCAATGCGTGGACTCACCGAACCAGGCATGTCGTGAACCACCAGGCCCGCGCCGTAGCGCTCAAGTAGCCCGAAGACGGCATCGCAGTACCAAGTCGGCTCGCGGAACTCGAATACGCATGCCGTGTCGTGCGGCAGCAGCGTGAGGAAGCTTTCCAATCGCTCGAGGTTGGCCGCGAACTTGGGCGGCAGCTGGAACAAAAGCGGGCCCAGCGCCGGACGCAGCGCGTCGACCGAAGTCATCATCCGCGCCATGGGCTCCTCGCAGTCCTTTAGCTTCTTGGCCTGGGTGAGGAAGCGGTTGGCTTTCACCGCGTAGCAGAACCCTGGCGGAGCCTGCCGGCGCCACGCCTCGAACGTCGTGGGCGGCGGCAGGCGGTAAAAGCTGTTGTTGACCTCGACCGTGTCGAATGTCTCGGCATACCACGCGAACCAGCGCTTGACGGCGAGGCCTTGCGGATAGAACAGCCCGCGCCAATGCTTGTACATCCAGCCGGAGCAACCGATGCGCACCGGTGCGGGCCGAGGTGAACCGTGAGCACTCATAGCAACCAGAACGCCGGCGGCGCGGCCTCGTGCCAGCTCTACCTGATCTCCCCGCTCGAAGTGGGTGGAGACTTCCCCACGCGCCTCGAGCGCGCGTTGGGCGCCGGCGACGTTGCGGCGTTTCAGTTCCGGGTGAAGGGGATCGACCAGCACGAGGCGGCCGCGCTCGCCGCGCCGTTGCAGGCGATCTGCGCCGCGCACGACTGCGCGTTCATCGTCAACGACAGCATCGGTCTCGCCAAGCGGCTGGGCGCCGACGGCGTGCACCTCGGACAGGGCGACGGCGACGTGCGCGATGCGCGCGAGCAACTGGGACGGGAGGCGCAGATTGGCGTCACCTGCCATGCCAGCCGTCACCTCGCGCTTGAAGCAGGCGAGGCGGGGGCCGATTATGTCGCATTTGGCGCTTTCTTTCCCAGCACCACCAAGGTGAGCGAGCACCGGCCCGAGCTCGAGCTGCTTCAATGGTGGCAGGCGATGATGGAGCTGCCGTGCGTCGCCATCGGCGGGATCACGCCGGTCAACTGCGGCCCGCTGGTGACAGCGGGCGCGGACTTCCTAGCGGTGTCGGCGGCGGTGTGGAACGGCGACGAGGTGGAGAACGTGCGCGCCTTCCACCGTGCAATCGCCGAGGCTGCTTCCCAAGCCGCGACGGATGTGCAAACTCCCGAGTAACAATCTGACCGGGGAGAGCGGATGATGGCGACACAGGCAGAAGCAGGCGCTCCCGTGCGCGAGATGACGCTCCGTGCGCTGATCATCGGCGGGCTGCTGACGGTCGTGTTCACCGCCGCCAACGTCTATTTCGGCCTGCGCGTCGGCCTGACCTTCTCGACCGCGATCCCGGCGGCGGTGATCTCCATGGCGATACTGCGCACGATGGGCGGGTCGTCGATGGTCGAGAACAACATCGTTCAGACCATCGGCAGCGCGGCGGGCGCGGTCGCGACGATGGTGTTCGTGCTACCCGGCCTCGTCATCGTCGGTTGGTGGACCCGCATTCCCTATTGGGAGACGATGCTGGTCTGCGCGACGGGCGGGGTGCTCGGCGTGATGCTATCGGTGCCGATGCGCCGCGCGCTGGTGATCGACAGCGACCTGCCGTACCCCGAAGGCGTCGCGGGCGCGGAGATCCTGCGCGTCGGGATGGGCGACGCGGAAGGCGCGCGCGAGAACAAGGCGGGCCTCGCCACGATCATGTGGGGCGCGGCGGCGGGCGCGTTTTTCTATTTCCTGACCGCGATCCGGGTCGCTGCGGCCGAGGTCGGCAAGAACTTCAAGTTTGCCGGCGGGGTCAGCGGGCTGGGCGGATCGATGTCGCTCGGGCTGCTTGCCATCGGCCACCTGATTGGGCTCACCACCGGTATCGCCATGCTGGCCGGCGTGATCACCTCGCGCTTCGTGCTGCTGCCGTGGCTCAGCAATGGCGTCGCGGGACCGATCGACGATGTCGCGGGCACCATTTTCTCCGAGCAGGTCCGGTTCGTGGGCGCGGGCGCGATGGCGGTTGCGGCGGTGTGGGCGCTGATCCGGATCATGGGCTCGATCATGCGCGGCCTCGCCGGGATCGCCGCCACCGCGCGCGCACGGCGTGAAGGCACGGCGATCGCCATCACCGAGCGCGACCTGCCGGGCGGCTGGGTGCTCGGCATCAGCGCGGCGATGTTCGGCCCGATCCTGTTCCTCGTCTGGCAGTTCGTCCAGGGCGGACCGCTGGCCGGCTCGATCGGCGCGGTGCTCCTCCTCGCGCTGGTGTTCATCGTTATCGTCGGCGTCTTCACCGCGGTGGTGACCGGTTACATGGCCGGCCTTGTCGGCACTTCGAACAGCCCGGTATCGGGTGTCGGCATCCTATCGGTGCTCATTGCTTCGGTGATCGTTGCTGCATTGTTTGGCGCCGAAGTGGCGCCCGATCAGCGGGCGCCGCTGATCGCATTCGCGCTGTTCATTGTCGCCTTCGTGTTCGGCATCGCGATCGTCGCCAACGACAACCTGCAAGACCTCAAGACCGGGCAACTGGTCGGCTCGACCCCGTGGAAGCAACAGGTCGCGCTGGTGGTCGGCGTGATCGCCGGATCGCTGGTGCTACCGCCGGTGCTGCAGATGCTGGCGGACAGCTTCGGGTTCCTCGGCGCGCCGGGCGCCGGGCCCAACGCCCTCGCGGCCCCGCAGGCGTCGTTGTTTGCTGCCATCGCGCAAGGCGTGCTCGGCGGCTCGCTGCGATGGGATCTGGTCGGGACCGGTGCGGCGATCGGCGTCGGCATCGTCATCATCGACGAACTGCTGGCCAAGAGCGGCAAGGGGCGCTTCCCGCCGCTCGCTGTCGGCATGGGCATTTACCTCCCCGTTGCGCTGGTCCTCCCCACGGTGATCGGGACGGTCATCGGTCATGTCTGGAACAAGATGGCGCTGACCACAAAGCGGCCGGAGTTCACCGTGCGCCTCGGCGTCCTGCTCGCGACCGGCCTGGTGGTCGGGGACAGTCTCATGGGCCTCGCATACGCCGGGGCGGTCGGTGCTTTGGGTGATCCCGAGCGGCTGTCGGTGGTGCCGGAAGGCTTCGAGCCCATCGCCGGGTGGATCGCAGTCATCGCGGTTATCGCGCTGATGGTCGGGGTCTATGCGCGAACCAAAGTGGCTGCGCTTCGGGCTGACTGACGCGGCGGATACATTTTTCCTATCATGGGTTGTCCTTGGCGAAGGGGCGGGTCGCGTCCCGTAACCTGGGGAATTCCATGCGTTTCATCTTTGCCGCCGCTTCCCTGCTCGCGCTTGCCGCGTGCGGGATGAACGGGACCGACCGCTACAAGGGCGATGCGGCGGCCGACCGCGACGCCAACGCCACCACCAAGAACTTGGCCGATACGATGGCGTCGCACGATTCGGGCGACGTGTCGTCCGACGTGCCGGACATTCCCGATCCCGAGGCGCGACCGGTGATGCAAGCGCAGGTCGTGCTCGACCGTCAGGGCTTCGGCCCGGGCGTGATCGACGGCAAGATGGGCCTCTCGACCGAGAACGCGCTCAACGGCTTCCAGGAGGCCAACGGGCTGACCGTGACCGGCGAACTGGACGAGGCGACCAAGGCCAAGCTCGGCCAATGGCAGACCATCCCAGCCACCCGCGTCGTGCGCATCCCGGCCGATTGGGGCAGCGAGCAATACGTGCGCACGCCGAAGGAACCCGCCGATCAGGCCAAGCTTCAGCGGCTCGGCTACCAGAACCTCGACGAGCGGCTGGCCGAGCGCTTCCACACCACTGTCGATGTGCTGAAGGCGCTCAATCCCGGCGGTCGGCCGGCGGGCATGAAGGCCGACGCGGCGGACGGCCCGACGCCAACCCCGTCGGCAAGTGCCAGCCCCAGTCCGACGCCGAGCGTCTCGGGCGCAGCGGACACTTCGCCGCTGCCGTCGACCTTTGCGGCGGGCCAGCTGATCCGCGTCCCCAACATTGGCGGTGACCGCATCGCGCCGGGCGCGATCGACGACAACAATTGGCAAACCACGCTGGTGAGCCTCGGCGTCGGCACCGAGCAGCCCAAGGTGACCAAGGTCGTCGTCAGCAAGAAGGGCGGCACGCTCAAGGCCTACGACGGCGGCGGCAAGCTGGTGGCCCTGTTCACCGTCACCTCGGGCTCGAGCCACGATCCGCTGCCTCTCGGCCAGTGGAAGGTCAACGGGGTCAGTCGCAATCCGCCGTTCCACTACAATCCCGACCTGTTCTGGGATGCCAAGGCGACCGACGAGAAGCAGAAGCTGCCGCCGGGGCCGAACGGGCCGGTGGGCGTGGTGTGGATCGATCTCAACAAGGAGCACTACGGCATCCACGGCACGCCTGAGCCGCAAACGATCGGCCGCACCCAGTCGCACGGCTGCGTGCGCCTCACCAACTGGGATGCGGCGCGGCTGGCGCAAATGGTCAGCCCCGGCACCCAGGTGATCTTCGAGGCCTGACCGTGGCGCTACCCGTGATTGACCGGCTGCTGACGGTAGTGGTGACCGCCACGCTGACGTCGGCAGTGTGGATCGTTGCGGGTGGCACCATCATGCAGCACGCGGGGCTCGCGAGCGGGTTCGCGGGCGTGGTTGCGACTACCAAGCCGGCCGCGACCGGTGTCCACCCGGCAGCCCATGCGGCTTCGCCAGCACGCGGCGCCCAGCTCGTCATCCCAGTGCGCGGCAAGGGACCGAAGGACCTCACCGACACCTTCACCGCCGCGCGCGCGGGCGGGGCTCGGGTGCACGACGCGATCGACATCATGGCGGATGAGGGCACCCCGGTGATCGCCGCGGCCCCAGGCCGGGTCGAAAAGCTGTTCCTGTCCAAGCCCGGCGGCAACACGATCTACGTCCGCTCGTCCGACGGCAACACCATGTACTACTACGCGCACCTGCGCAGCTACGAGCCGGGGCTGGCCGATGGACAGCTGGTGATCGCAGGTCAGCCGCTCGGCGCGGTCGGCCACACCGGCAACGCCAGTCCGGACGGACCGCACCTCCACTTCGCCATCATGCGCACGAGCCCGACTGCGAAGTGGTGGGAGACCGCGACCGCGATCAATCCCTACCCGCTGCTCGTCGGCAAATAGTCTAGCGTTTCGGGCCGGTTCGGACGCAGCGCATTTTTGCCTGCGGTCCAATCAGGTCGGTGCGCTTGAGCGTTCGCGCACCGCTCCGCTCGAAGCGCGCGCCGCGCATCGGGCCGCGGGTGAAGACCACCTCGTCGCCGGTCAGCAGGTAGGTCCCGTCCCCGCGCTCGGAATCGTAGCTGGAGGCGTTGATCACATCGAACCACGCCCCCGGCACGGGCTTGGATGCGAGACCCGCAGCATCGCCCGGCAATTCGCACAGATAGCGGCCCAGCGGCAGCGTGCCGAGCGGTCCCGCCGCCTGCGCGCCGGTTGAAGCGACAGCTCCCGCGGCCAGCAAAATACAGAAAATCGGACGAAACATTTGGCGCAAAGCTACCATGTCCGGCCGCCTGCCACCACCCACCTTGCCCGCGCATGAGCGAGCCGCTAAGGCGCGCACCGCATCGGGCCCCGGCTTCACCGGCGCGGCCCGTCTTTCAAGAAGGCTCTTTGATCCATGAAAATCTCCGGCGTGGACATCCGTCCCGGCAACATCCTCGAATACGAAGGCGGGATCTGGAAGGTTGCCAAGATCCAGCACACCCAGCCGGGCAAGGGCGGTGCTTACATGCAGGTCGAGATGAAGAACCTGCAGGACGGCCGCAAGACCAACGTCCGCTTCCGCAGCGCCGACACGATCGAGCGCGTGCGGCTGGACCAGAAGGGCTACCAGTACCTCTACGCCGATGGCGACCAGCTGGTGTTCATGGACAAGGACAACTACGAGCAGATCAGCCTGCCGGCCGACCTCGTGGGTGAGGCCGCGGCGTTCCTGCAGGATGGCATGGAAGTCGATCTCGAGCTGTGGGACGAGAAGCCCATCTCGGTCGCGCTGCCGTCGCAGATCGAAGCGACGATTGTCGAGGCTGATGCGGTGGTGAAGGGCCAGACTGCTTCGTCCAGCTATAAGCCCGCCGTGCTCGACAACGGCGTGCGTGTGATGGTGCCGCCGCACATCGAAAGCGGTACGCGCATCGTGGTCGACGTGTACGAGCGGACTTACGTCGGCAAGGCGAGCTGAGCACGGCACGATGGCGGCGATTTCGGGCCTCATTCGGGTAATGGAAAAAGCCGCGCGCAAGGCGGGCGGCAAGCTGCGGCGCGACTTCGGCGAAGTCGAGCACCTGCAGGTCAGCCGCAAGGGGCCGGCCGACTTCGTCTCCAAGGCGGACCAGATCGCCGAGCGGACGATCTACGACGAACTGCTCCACGCGCGGCCCGACTGGGGCTTCGAACTGGAAGAGGGCGGCACGATCGAGGGCAAGCCGGGCAGCCCGCGCTGGATCGTCGATCCGCTCGACGGGACGAGCAATTTTTTGCACGGCATCCCACACTTCGCGATCTCGATCGCGGCGCAGGAGCCCAAGCTCGACGGTTCGGGCTGGGGCGAGGTGGTCGCGGCGGTCGTCTACCAGCCGATCACCGACGAGACCTTCTGGGCCGAGAAGACCCGCGGCGCCTGGCTGCAGGACAAGCGGCTGCGTGTATCGAGCCGCAAGGCCATGGCGGATTCGCTGATCGCGACCGGAATTCCCTACGGCGGCCACGGCGATTTCGGCGAATGGACCCGCGTCCTGGCCGAGATCGGCCCCCAGGTCGCCGGCATCCGCCGTTTTGGCGCGGCGTCGCTTGATCTCGCGTGGGTCGCGGCAGGCCGCTTCGATGGCTTCTGGGAGAGCGACCTCGCGCCGTGGGACACCGCCGCCGGTTGCCTGCTGGTGCGCGAGGCAGGCGGTTTCGTGACCGATTATCGCGGTCGCAGTCTACCGGTGTGCGACCGGCAGGTGCTCGCCGCTAATGACGGTCTGCATTCCAAACTGCACAAAGCCTTGGCGAGCGCGCTCAAGGTATAGGTCGCGACGAAGCACGCTTGCCGCACACGGAAGCGCCCGCTATCCGGCGCGCCTGCCCGGCGCCCCCGTGGTGGAATTGGTAGACGCGCTCGACTCAAAATCGAGTTCCGCAAGGAGTGCCGGTTCGACCCCGGCCGGGGGCACCAGCGATTTCGTCAGTCGCCCGGGGTGGCCGTGCCGGAGCGGGCGCGGCTGGCGGCGAGCAAATCTTCGATTTGCTTGGCGCGTTCGGGCGTTTGCGCAGCGGCGCTCTCGGCTTTCTGTCGGGCGATCAGCGCTTTTCGTTGGTCATCGCTGAGCGAAGCCCAAACCTGGGACGAAACGCCGTATTGCGTGAAGCCGGCCGGCACGCCGTGGGTTTCCGCCTGCGTGAAGTTGTCCGGGACCACTCCATCTTGCGCCGCGGCGCCCGTGGTATCCATCGGTTCACCGAAGTTACTGTCGAGCGCGGCGTCCGTGGTGAAGCTGCCGTGTGCCCGCGCATCTTTGCGTACGAGCTTGGTCGGCCCGGCGAGCGGTTTCGGTGCGGCGGCGTGGGCTTCGCTCGCGATCGCCTTGCGGCTCTCGCCATCCGCGAACACGCCTACCGCTAACGTCACGCCTACCGTCAGCACCGCGAAGTGCCGGTACATCTGCGCCGTGACGGCTTTGGTCTGCGCTCTGCGGGCCATGACGCCGCATTACGCGGCAGGGTTGAACGGTCGGCAACCATCGATGGTTGCATTCAGGTTGACGGCCGCCGGGGCTGGGGGACCCCGACGGCCGTCTCTCCTCCCCAGGAGATCGGTTAGGTGTAGCTGCCGAGCCGGTGATGCAGCGCGTTGATCTTGGCGAGTTCCTCGCGGTCGTCGACCGAGCGGGCATAGGCGGTCAGCGCGGTGCGCAGCAGCTGGAAATCGGCGGTCGACAGCAGCGCGCGGGCGCGGCTGGGCTCGGCGGCGGGGCGATCCTCGGTCATCGTTGTCATCCTCTTGTCCCTTAGGCAGCGGCGAACTGGTTCATCGTGTTGGCAGAACCACCGGCCTTCAGCGCCGCTTCGCCGGCGAAGTAGTCCTTGTGGTCGTCGCCGATGTCCGAGCCGGACATGTTCTGGTGCTTCACGCAGGCGATGCCTTGGCGGATTTCCTCGCGCTGCACGTTCTTGACGTAGCCGAGCATGCCGGCGTCGCCGAAGTACTCGCGGGCGAGGTTGTCGGTGCTGAGCGCCGCGGTGTGATAGGTCGGCAGGGTGATGAGGTGGTGGAAGATCCCCGCCTCGCGCGCCGCGTCTGTCTGGAACGTGCGGATGCGCTCGTCGGCCTCGGCGGCCAGCGGGGTCGCGTCGTAGTCGACGCTCATCAGCTTGGCGCGGTCGTAGGCCGAGACGTCCTGACCGGCCTTCTCCCACGCATCGAACACCTGCTGGCGGAAATTCAGCGTCCAGTTGAAGCTCGGGCTGTTGTTGTACACCAACTTCGCGGTCGGGATCACCTCGCGGATGCGGCTGACCATCCCGCCGATCTGGCCGATGTGCGGCTTCTCGGTCTCGATCCACAGCAGGTCGGCGCCGTTCTGCAACGAGGTGATGCAGTCAAGCACGCAGCGGTCCTCGCCCGTGCCGGCGCGGAACTGGTAAAGGTTCGACGGCAGCCGCTTCGGGCGCAGCAGCTTGCCGTCGCGGGTGATGAGGACGTCGCCGTTGCCGATCTGGCTAGCGTCGACCTCGTCGCAGTCGAGGAAGCTGTTGTACTGGTCGCCGAGGTCGCCCGGCTCCTTCGAAAACGCGATCTGCTTGGTCAGGCCCGCGCCTAGGCTGTCGGTGCGCGCGACGATCACGCCGTCCTCGACGCCGAGCTCGAGGAACGCGTAACGGACCGCGCGGATCTTCTGCAGGAAGTCCTCGTGCGGCACGGTGACCTTGCCGTCCTGGTGACCGCACTGCTTCTCGTCGGAAACCTGATTCTCGATCTGGATCGCGCAGGCGCCCGCCTCGATCATTTTCTTGGCGAGCAGGTAGGTCGCCTCGGCGTTGCCGAAGCCCGCATCAATATCGGCAATGATCGGCACGACGTGCGTCTCGTGATTGTCGATCGCCTGCTGGATGCGCTGTGCCTCGACCTCGTTGCCGGCCTCGCGCGCCTTGTCGAGTTCACGGAACAGGCCGCCGAGCTCACGCGCGTCGGCCTGGCGCAGGAAGGTGTAGAGCTCCTCGATCAGCGCGGGGACCGAAGTCTTCTCGTGCATCGACTGGTCGGGCAGGGGGCCGAACTCGCTGCGCAGCGCGGCGATCATCCAGCCGGAGAGGTAGAGATAGCGCTTGTTGGTGGTGCCGAAATGCTTCTTGATCGCGATCAGCTTCTGCTGGCCGATGAAGCCGTGCCAGCAGCCGAGGCTCTGGGTGTAGGCGGCGGGATCGGCGTCGTAGGCGGCCATGTCCTCGCGCATGATCTTTGCGGTGTAGCGCGCGATGTCGAGGCCGGTGGGGAAGCGGTTCTGCAGCCGCATGCGCGCGGCGCTCTCGGCGTCGATCGCCGCCCACGGCGCGCCCGCCTCGTCGATGGTGCGGCGGTAGTCGGCGATGCTGCTCTGGTAGGTCATTGATCGAATCCCGTGGCGGAAGGTTTCGTCCGGAATGACACACGGCAGCGGCAAAAGATCACGAAAATTACAAACTATCTTGTCCACTAGGCCCGTTCAGAGCAATCAGTGCTGCAAATCTGTAAAGGAATTTACAAATGGCCGAAGCTGGGTTGTTCGCTGGAGCGGCGCTGCGGCGGCTGCGTAAGCGCGAGGGGCTGACCCAGTCGGCGATGGCCGCACGGTTGGCCATTTCGCCCAGCTATCTCAACCTGATCGAGCGCAACCAGCGTCCGCTCTCGGCGCGCGTGGTGCTGCAGGTTGCCGAACAGTTCGACTTCGATCCGCGCTCGTTGCGCGAGGACGAGGCGATCGGCGGTGTCGATGGCCTCGCCCGCCGCATGGCCGACGAACGCTTTGCCGATCTCGGTATCGACCGCGACGAGCTCGCCGAATTCCTCTCCGCCGCGCCGCAAGCGGCTGCTGCCTTCGCGCGTTTGTTCGACAACGCGGTCCCCGCCGAGCGCCGCGACGACCCGACCGACGCCGCACGGCGCGAGATCGAACGCTGGCGCAACCATTTCGCCGACCTCGATAGCGCGGCTGAAGCACTCGCCGACGAACTGCGCCTGTCGCGCGGCGACACCTATGCCGCGCTGGCCGATCGCCTGCGCGAGCGGCACCAGCTCGCGATCCGCATCCTGCCGCGCGAGGTGCTGCCTGACGCGCTCCGCCGGCTCGACCTGCACGCGCGCCAGCTCCAGCTCAACGAGATGCTCGATCCCGCCTCGCGCACGTTTCAGGCTGCGCTGCAGATTGCCGCGCTCGAGTTCCGCACCGACATCGCCAATCTCGCCGCCGGGCCGCAGTTCGCCGATCCAGCCGCGCGAGCGCTGTTCGAGCGACACCTGACCGCCTACGTCGCCGCCGCGCTGATCATGCCCTATGGCCGGTTCCTCCGCGCGTGCGAGGCGACTGGTTACGACTTCGACGTGCTGACGCGCCGTTTCGGGGTGGGGTTCGAGCAGCTCGCGCACCGCCTGACCACCCTGCAACGCGTCGGCCAGCGGGGGCTGCCATTCTTCATAGCGCGGCTCGACCGAGCGGGCCAGTATTCCAAGCGCTACGCCGGAGCGAGCGGGGCGACCCTTCTCGAAAGCCCGGATTCCTGCCCGCTCTGGCACGCCCATCGCGCGTTCGAGCGGCCAGGGGAACTGCTGGTGCAGGCTGTTTTGCAGGACGGAGCGGGCGCGGCGCCCGCGCACTGGCTGACGATGGCGCGCATCGTGCAAGGGCGAGGCGGGGCGCGTTTCGTCGTTGCGCTGGGGATCGAGGCACGGCTTGCGGGCGACCTCGCGGCGGCGCGCGGTATCTCGTTGCGGCCCGAGGACGCGACCGCGATCGGCCTCGGCTGCGCGCGCTGTCACGTGCCGGGCTGTGTCCAGCGCTCGCTGCCACCGCGCGGCGCGGCGCTGCAGTTTTCGGCCCTCGAACAGGGTGTGACTCCGTTCCGCTTCGCCGGTTAACCATCCATCGCGGAACCGCGCCGCGCGCCCGACCGTTTCTCTGGCATCCTAATAAATGAGGGAGAGTCCCCATGGCCGAAGAACGCATTACCGAAGTTGAGACGCCCTCTGGCGATACGCATACCACGCACACCATCGTGACCGATGGAGACTCTCGCAGCGGTGGCGGCGGCTCAGGATGGCTGATCGCGATCGTGCTGATCATCGCGGTCATCGCGGGCTTCTGGTTCTTCTCCGGAATGAGCGGCGCCGAAACCAACAAGGACAACGCCATCGCCAATGCGGCGAACGATGTGGGCAACGCGGCGCAGAATGTCGGCGAAGCGGCCAAGGACGCGGCGAACAACGTTACCGATAACAAATGACCGCTTAACCACGGGCAGACGCGACCGCAGAGTCGCGTGTAAAATTTACCGACATTTCATCTCTCGGTCATAGGGCTGTCACTCCGACAGGAGCGCACCCGGGCCGAGACGATGATCCGCCTTTTCAAGCATTATATCCCGCATGCGGTGATGCTGCTGGGCCTGTTCGATCTCGCTCTGCTGGTCATCGCGGGCGAGGTCGCATGGGAGGTGCGCGCTTCGCAGATCGATACCGACGTCGGCCTGTTCAGCGACCGGATCCCGATGCTCGCGGGTTTTGCCGGTACGGTATGGCTCGCGATGATCGCGGTCGGAACTTACGGCGCGGATTCGCTTCGGTCGATGCGCTACGCCGGCGCGCGATTGCTGGTCGCGGTGAGCCTGGGCATCATCGCGCTCTCGGTCATCGAGTTCATGCTGCCGGGCCACACTTTCTGGCGCTCGACCCTGTTTTACGCGATGTTCCTGGCAATCGGCTTGCTCGTCGCCAACCGGCTGTTGGTCGGCAGCGTCATTGGCACCGCGGCGTTCCGCCGTCGCGTGCTCGTGCTCGGTGATGGCCAGCGCGCGCGCCGCATCCGCGAGCTTGCCGAGCGGCCGGAGAGCGGCTTCGCTGTCGTCAGCTTCATCGGCATGAACGAAGGTTCGCCGGTGATCGAGGAGGCGATCCCTCGCGCCGCGATCCACGATCTTGGGCGTTTTGTCGAAAACATCGGCGCGAGCGAAGTGGTGCTGGCGCTGGAGGAACGGCGCAACTCGCTCCCCTTGAAGGACCTGCTGCGGATCAAGACTCACGGCGTTCACGTCAACGACTTCTCCAGCTTCATGGAGCGGGAAACAGGGCGGGTCGATCTCGATACGCTCAACCCGAGCTGGCTTATTTTCAGCGACGGCTTCTCATCGGGCCGCATCGTGTCCAGCGCGGCCAAGCGCGTGTTCGATGTCACCGCCAGCGGCCTTCTGCTCGCGCTCACCCTGCCGATCATCGCGCTGTTCGCTTTGCTGGTGAAGCTCGACAGCAAGGGCCCCGCGTTTTTCCGCCAGACGCGCGTCGGCCTCTACGGGCAGAGCTTCCAACTGGTGAAGCTCCGTTCGATGCGCACCGATGCCGAGAAGGACGGCGCGCAGTGGGCGCTGAAGGACGATCCGCGCGTTACCCGGCTGGGGCGCTTCATCCGCAAGGTTCGGATCGACGAATTGCCGCAAGTGTGGACGGTGCTCACGGGGCGAATGAGCTTCGTCGGCCCGCGCCCCGAGGTGCCGCAATTCGTCACCGATCTGGAGGACAAGCTGCCCTACTATGCGGAGCGCCACATGGTGAAGCCGGGCATCACCGGCTGGGCGCAGATCAACTATCCCTACGGCGCGAGCGTCGAGGATTCGCGCGCCAAACTCGAATACGATCTCTACTACGCCAAGAACTACACGCCCTTCCTCGATCTCCTGATCCTGCTCCAGACGTTGCGCGTCGTGCTGTGGCCCGAAGGGGCGCGCTGACATGGGGCTGATGCACGTCTGGATCGTGGTGGCGTTCTTCCTCTACCTTGCGGGGACGGTGGCTTGCACGATCGTGGCTGGCTTCCTGTGGCGCAAGGAAAGCCCGCGCAAGGAGCGCGGCACCGTTATCGCCGCGCTGGCGATCACGGCGGCCTGGTGCGTCACAAACGCGGCGTGGGGCGCGGGCACCGTTCCCGCCAACCTGCTTGAAAGCGTCCGCAACGTCGCGTGGATCATCGTGCTCTATCGCCTGTTCGGCAACGACGGTCGCGACCAAAGTTTGGCGCCGATCCGTCCGCTGGTGATCGCGCTCGGATTTGTAGAGTGCCTGCAGCCGGCGGTGATGGTGCTCGACGTGCGGTTCGGCGGCGATCCTCGCGTGCACGAGGCGGCGTTCTCGGTCGCCGCGCTGCTCCGCGCATTAGTTGCGGTTGGCGCGCTGGTCTTGCTGCATAACCTCTACGCCGGCGCATCTAGTGTCTCGCGCCAGGTGCTGCGCTGGACGGCCGGTGCGCTGGCGCTGATGTGGGGCTATCAGCTCAACCTCTACACCATTGCATGGTTCGCGCAGTCGCTGCCCACCGAGTTGACCGCGCTGCGCGGTCTGCTGGTCACGCTGATGGCGGTGCTGATCGCGATCGGCGCCAACGCGAGGGCCGCCAATCTCAAGCTGGTGCCGAGCCGGACGGTCGCGTTCCAGACGCTCTCGCTGATCGTGATTGGTGCGTACCTGCTGGCGATGCTGCTGCTTTCGCAGTCGCTCAACCTGCTCGGCGGCGATTTTGGACGGCTGACGCAGGTCGGCTTCCTGTTCGCGGCGGTGACGGCGGCACTGTTGTGGCTGCCTTCCGCGCGGGTTCGCAGCTGGCTACGGGTGAAGGCGTTCAAGCACCTATTCCAGCATCGCTACGATTACCGGGCCGAGTGGCTGCGCTTCACCGGCACGATCGGTCGCGCCGGTCCCGATGCTCCCGCGCTACCCGACCGCGCGGCACAGGCGCTGGCCGATATCGCTGATAGCCACGGAGCGATCCTGTTGCTGCCGGGCGAAGATGGCCGAATGGAGCTCGCCGGTAGGTGGCAATGGAATGACCTTACGGTGCCTGCGCTCGCCTGTCCGCCTGAGCTGGTGACGATGTTCGAGCGCAGCGGAGCGGTGGTCGAACTCGACCAGGTCCGCGCAGGGTCGGATCATTTCGGTGAGCAGGCGCTCGTGCCGGCGTGGATGCGGCAGGACCTGCGCATCTGGGCGCTGGTGCCGCTGCTCCACTTCGATCGCCTGGTGGGCGTGGCAATCCTTGCGCGCCCGCCGGTGGCGCGGCGGCTCGATTGGGAAGATTTTGACCTACTGAAGGTCGTAGGCCGGCAGCTTGCCAGCTACCTCGCCGAACAGGCCGGACACGAAGCGCTGATCGAAGCGGCGCGCTTCGATGAATTCAACCGCCGCATCGCGTTCGTGATGCACGACATCAAGAACCTCGCCAGCCAGCTGTCGCTGCTTTCACGCAATGCCGAGAAGCACGCGGACAATCCCGAATTTCGCAAGGATATGCTGGTCACTTTGACCAAGAGCGCGGGCAAGCTCAACGCGCTGCTCGCCCGCCTCGGCCGTTACGGGGCGGCTGGGCAGGTCGCGCGGCGGCCGATGGATCTCGCTGAACTGTGCCGACGCGTGGCCGACCGATTCGATGGAATCCACCCGGTTGATCTGACGCGCGCCGACAAGTGCGATGTGCTCGCCGACCCTGAAGGGCTTGAACAGGCGCTGGTCCATCTGGTGCAGAACGCCGTCGACGCGAGCGCCGATACGCCAGTCTATCTCGATGTCTCGTGCGACGGTTTGCAAGGCCGCGTCGAGGTAGTCGATTCCGGCGCCGGCATGTCGCCGCATTTCGTGCGCGACGGTCTGTTCAAGCCGTTCGTCTCGTCAAAGGAAGGCGGCTTCGGGATCGGCGCGTTCGAGGCGCGCGAACTGGTCCGCGCGATGGGCGGCCGGCTCGACGTCGATTCGCGCGAGGGCCTCGGCACCCGCTTTTCGATCCTGCTGCCGCTATCCGCCGCGGCCGGATTCATCGGTCGCAAGCATGTTGAAAGTGAGGTCGCCTGATGGCGCAAGACAAGCCACGCCTGCTCATCATCGAAGATGACGAAGGGCTGCAGGCGCAGCTCAAATGGGCATACGAGGACTTCGCGGTAACCATCGCGGGCGACCGCGACAGCGCGCTCGCGGCGCTGCGGTCGGAAGAGCCGGACGTGGTCACGCTCGACCTGGGCCTGCCGCCCGATCCGGATGGAACCAGCGAAGGGTTCGCGGTGCTCGACGCGATCATGGCGCTGAAGCCGGATACCAAGGTGATCGTCGCGTCGGGCCACGGCGCGCGCGAAAGCGCGCTGCAGGCGATTAAGCGCGGTGCATACGACTTCTACCAGAAGCCGGTCGATATCGATGCCCTCGGCCTGATCGTCCGCCGCGCGTGCGCCTTGCGCGAGATCGAGGCCGAGAACCGCCGGCTTGCTGCCAAGGTGGGCGAGGACAAGACCGTCCTTGGCACCCTCATTACCGCCGCACCCGAGATGGCCAAGGTCGCGCGCACGATCGAGCGGGTGGCCAACACCAACGTGTCGGTCATGCTGCTGGGCGCGAGCGGGACGGGCAAGGAACTGCTCGCACGCGGCCTCCACGAGGCGAGCGACCGGCGCGGCGGTGCGTTCGTGGCGCTCAACTGCGCGGCGATCCCCGAAACGCTGCTCGAGGCCGAGCTGTTCGGCCATGAGAAGGGCGCGTTCACCGGGGCAGTGCGGACCAACGAGGGCAAGATCGAGCTGGCGCACGGCGGCACGCTGTTCCTCGACGAGGTCGGCGACATCCCGCTGCCGCTGCAGGTCAAGCTGTTGCGCTTCCTGCAGGAGCGCACGATCGAGCGCATCGGCGGCCGCAAGCCGATCGAGGTGGACACCCGCATCGTCTGCGCCACCCACCAGGACTTGGAAGCGATGATCGCTGCGGGCACATTCCGCGAAGACCTGTTCTATCGCCTCGCGGAAATAGTGGTGAAGGTTCCGACGTTGGCTGAGCGGCCGGGGGATGCGGTGCTGCTCGCCAAGGCGTTCCTCGCCCGCTTTGCCAAGGAGATGAACCCTGCGGTCAAGGGCTTTGCGACCGATGCGCTCGCCGCAATCGATGCGTGGCCCTGGCCGGGCAACGTGCGCGAGCTCGAAAACCGGGTAAAGCGCGCGGTGATCATGGCTGACGGCAAGCTGGTCGCCGCAGGCGATCTGGATCTGGATGAGACCGAAGCCGACACCGCCGACGTGCTCAACCTGAAGAGCGCGCGCGAGCGGGCCGATCGCACGGTGATCCGCCATGCGCTCGCTCGAAGCGAGGGCAACATCTCGAACAGCGCCAAGCTGCTCGGGATCAGCAGGCCGACGCTGTACGACCTGCTCAAGCAGTATGATCTCCACGCGTAGCCTCACGCCGGTTCTCCTCCTGGCGTTGGCGGCGTGCGGCGGTGCGGCTGTGCCGGATGCCGACGATTGGCACGCTGCTTTGCGGAGGGGCGATGGTGTCGGAGCCGAGATTGCTCTGAAGCATGACCTAACGCGCGGCGCCTCCGCGATCGAGCTCGCGCCTTTCCTTGGCGAGGCGGAGTTGCTGCAAGGCAACCTCGATGAGGCGCGGCGTTGGCTTGCGCGGGGGAACTTTGCTCCCGATGTTGCGGGGCACGGTTTCCACATGCTGGGTCGGCTGCGGCTGGCCGAACGCGAATTGCCGGCCGCCGGAAAAGCCTTCGACCGCGCCCTCAAGACCGCGCCGAACGACCCGGAGCTGTGGGTTGATATTGCCCGGCTGCGCTACCGGGGCGGCGAGCAGAAACAAGCGCTAATGGCGTCCCGCAAGGCACTCGCGCTCGGGCCGCGCAATCCCGCGGCGCTTCTGCTAAGCGCGCAGCTCGTGCGTGATGCCCAAGGCAATGCCGCCGCGTTGCCACTGTTCGAGCGCGGACTGGAAGCAGCCCCGAACGACCCCGATCTTCTCGCGGACTACGCTGCGACTTTGGGAGAACTGGGCCGCGCGACCGACATGCTCGCAGTAGTGCGCCGGTTCGCTGCGGCGGCTCCAGGCGACCGGCGCGCGCTCTACTTGCAAGCAGTGCTCGCCGCGCGCGCTGGCAATCACGATCTCGCGCGCAGCCTGCTTCAGCGCAGCGGCGACCTTGACCGAGAGATGCCGGCCGCGATCCTGCTGCTGGCGTTGGTGGACCTCGACAACGGCAATCCGGCCGTCGCGGCCCAAGGCTTCGACCGGCTGCTGAGCTTGCAACCCGATAACGTGCGGGTGCAGGCGCTGCTCGCCCGCGCGCTCGCCGTTGCCGGCAACGACCGCGAGCTCATCGCGCGTTTCGCGGGCACGGCGGATGATCGCTACACCGCGCTGTTGGTCGGGCGCGCCTACGAGAACCTTGGCGACCGCGCCAAGGCGGCGCCCTTCCTTGATCGTGCGCTTCGCGACCCTTTGCCGGCGCATCTCGCCGCGCTGCCGCCGGCGGCATCGCTAGAGGTCACGACACTGCGCGGTACCGCCGATGGTCCGAACACCGTCGCATTGGTGCGGGGGCTGATTGCGGCTCGGCGCACTCGAGATGCGCGTGCCAAGGCCGAAGAGTGGCTTAAGCGGCATCCCGGCTCGGGCGAGGCAATGGCGCTGGCTGGAGATGCGGCGCTGGCGGCTCGCGATCCGCGTGGCGCCCTTAGGTGCTACCGCGCGGCCGCGGCTGTCCGTCGTCCTTGGCCGCTCACCAAGCGCATGGCCGCCGCACTGGAGGCGTCAGGCAAATCGGCGAGCGCGGAGGCGCTGGTTACTGCGCAGCTTGCGGGTGAGCCGAGCAACGCCGAGGCCGCGATGATGCTGTCGCGCCGCTTGGCCGCTCGCGGAGAGCGCAAGCGTGCCGAGTTGTTGAAGGCGCACGCGGCGGCGCACGGCGGCTGACGCCTCGACAAGCGAAGCACCGCAGGCCAGACGCACGCGGGTGCGGCGGTTCTTCTCCAGCATCGATCTGATGGTTCGCCTTCTGGTCCTGGCGATCGTGCTCGCGAGCGTGCTGCCCGCGACCGGACAATGGCGCGGTGTCGCACAGGGCGTGTCGAATGCGGCGATCTTCGTGTTGTTCCTGCTCAACGGCCTGCGCCTGTCGCGGGCCGATGTTCGGCGCGGGATCGGGCACTGGCGGTTTCTGCTTCCCCTGACGCTGTGGTGCTTTGTCGCGATGGCGTTGGTGGGGAAGGGGTTTGAGTTGGTGGTGGCGCCGGTGCTCCCGCCATTGGTCGCGCTCGGGTTTCTCTACCTCGGGGTCCTGCCATCCACTGTGCAATCGGCGACCGCCTATTCCTCGCTCGCAGGTGGCAACGTGGCGAATTCGGTGGTCGCGGCGGCGCTACTCAATGTCGCGGGCGTGTTCGTCAGTGTGCCCTTGTTCGCTGCGCTCGGCGGGGGCGGGGCGGCGAGTATGGGCGTGGACGGCCTCATCAAGGTAGTCCTCATCCTGATCCTGCCGTTCGCGATCGGTCAGGCGCTGCAGTTGCGGCTGGCGCCATGGATCGGCGATCATCGCGCGCTGGTGACCTGGATGGACCGGCTGTCGATCGCAATCGCGGTCTATGTCGCCTTCTCCGGTGCGGTTGAGCAGGGGCTGTGGACGCTGGTTTCGCCGCTCGAGTGGCTTGTGATCCTCGGCGGCGTGATCCTTTTCCTCGCGCTCGGCTTCGGCGGAGCGTGGGCGCTGTCCGGTGCCATCGGGCTCAACCGGCCCGACCGCATCGCCTTCCTGTTCGCCGGTGCGCACAAGAGCGTGGCGATGGGCGCGCCGCTCGCCGCCGTGCTGTTCCCGCCGCAAGTCGCCGGCATGGTCCTGCTGCCGCTGCTGATCTACCACCTGCTCCAGCTAGTCGCTTCCGCGCCCCTGGCGAACCGGTTGGTCAGTTCGTAGCGGGGGCTTCCCGGCGGTTCGCGCGGACCGACCACCACAGCGAGAAACCGATCAATACCGCGCCGATCAACCCGGTGACGGTCTCGGGCACCTCGAACCGTGCCGACAGGAGCATGATCGCCGCGAGCGCGAGGATCGCCCAGAATGCCCCGTGCTCGAGGTAGCGATAGGCCGAGAGCGTGCCCTTGCGCACCAGCATCACGGTCATCGAACGGACGAACATCGCCCCGATCGACAGGCCGAGCGCGATGATGACCATGTTGTTGGAGAGGGCAAACGCCCCGATCACCGCGTCGAAGCTGAACGAGGCATCGAGCACGTTTAAATAGAGAAACCCCCCGAGTCCCGCGTGCACCGCGGCACCCGACATCTTCAGCTTCTCCTCGCGCTTCTGCATGATTTCGCCCAACGCGTGGACCGCGATGAAGCAGACGATGCCGAGTAGGCCGGCGACCACGAAGGTATGATCGGCGGGCGCGGGCAGCAGCAGCGAGATGCCCCACAGCGCCAGCAGCATGGTCGCGATCTCCACCGCCGGGACCGATGAGGCGTAAGCGAGCTTTTCTTCGATCAGGTGGATCCAGTGGACGTCCTTGTCCTCGTCGAAAAAGAATTTGAGCCCGACCATGCCGAGGAACGCGCCGCCGAACCCGGCGATGCCGACATGGGCGCTGGAGACGATCTTCTCGTACTGCTCGGGCTGGTTGAGCGACAGCGTCACCGCCTCGACCGGGTTGAGGCCCGCCGCCACCGCGACGATCGCCAGCGGAAACAAGATGTACATTCCATAGACCGCGATCACCATGCCCCAGGTGAGGAAGCGGCGCTGCCACACCTCGTCCATATCTTTCAGCACGGTGGCGTTGACCACCGCGTTGTCGAAGCTGAGCGAGACCTCGAGCACCGATAGCACGAGCACGATCCACAACGCGCGCAGCAGGGCGACGACGGTGTGCCCCTCGGACCAGCCGTAAACCGCGGCGAGGATGAAGCAGACGATCGCGAACAGGATCGATCCGCGGAAGAACCGGAGCATGCGTGGCTGGCCTTACTTGGGCTGGTAGGTCTGGTCTGCGGTCGGGAAAGCGCGGCTGCGCACCTCGCCGGCGTAGGTTTCGGCCGCCTTGGAGATCACGCTCGCAAGGTCCTCGTAACGTTTCACGAAGCGGGGGACGCGTTCGAACATGCCGAGCATGTCCTCGGTCACCAGTACCTGCCCGTCGCACTGGGCGCTGGCGCCGATCCCGATGACCGGGATTTCCAGGCTCTGCGTGAGTGCCACGGCGATCGGCTCGACGACACCTTCCGCCACCACGGCGAAGGCACCGGCTTCCTGCACGGCCTTCCCATCGGAAATGATCTTGGCGTGTTCTTCCTGGCTGCGTCCGCGCGCGCCGTAACCTCCGAGCGCGTTCACCGCCTGGGGCGTGAGACCGACATGCGCCATCACCGGGATGCCGCGCTGGCTGAGGAAGGCGATCGTTTCCGCCATCGCGGCGCCGCCTTCCAGCTTGACGCCCGCGGCGCCGGTTTCGGCCATGATCCGGCTGGCGCTCTCGAACGCCTTCTCCGGGCTCGCCTCGTACGCGCCGAACGGCATGTCGACGATCACGAGGCTGTGATAGCTCCCGCGCACCACCGCCGCGCCGTGGGCGATCATCATTTCGAGCGTGACCTGCAGCGTCGAGGGCAGGCCGTAGATCACCTGGCCGAGCGAATCCCCCACCAAAAGGATGTCGCAATGCGCGTCGAGCAACTGCGCCTGGCGGGCGGTGTAGGCGGTCAGCATGACCAGCGGCTCGCGGGTCGCGCCGTCTGCCTTGCGGCCCTTGATCGCAGGCACGGTGAGCCGCCGCATCGGCTGCGGGGTCGGGTGCGCGCGGCTGGTCGCGGTGTCGAGCTGAAAGGTCGTGGACATGGGCTAGGGCTCTAGCGGGGCCACACAAGCGGGGAAAGGCTTTCGAATAAGCCTTGCCTTGAGGGGAGGCGGCGCTAGCTTCGCGCGCCATGAGGGAGGGGAGCCGCAACGGCCTCCTTTGAGAGAGGGAATAACGGGTCATGCTACTCGACCGCGTCAAGCCGCTCGACGCCATCCTGGCGACGGCGGAGAAGAAATCGCTGAAGCGCACGCTGGGCTGGTTTCAGCTTACCTTGTTCGGGATCGGCTGCGTCATCGGCACCGGCATCTTCGTGCTCACCGCCGTGGGAGCGCAGAAGGCGGGTCCGGGTTTGATGCTGGCGTTCGCCATCGCCGGCGCGGTCTGCATCGTCGCCGCGCTCTGCTATGCCGAGATCGCCGCGATGATCCCGGTTGCGGGCAGCGCTTACACGTACAGTTACGCAACCGTGGGCGAGTTTTTCGCCTGGACGGTCGGCTGGGCGCTGATCATGGAATATGCGATCGCCGCCTCGGCGGTTTCGGTCGGCTGGTCCGGGTACTTTACCGGCACCTTCCTGAACGAATTTTTCGGTATCCATCTACCGACGTGGCTTAGTGCCGGTCCGCTTTCGCTCGGCGGGGTGGAGGGCGGCTTCATCAATCTACCCGCCATGCTTATCGCGTTACTGGTGACCTGGTTGCTGGTCATCGGCACCAGCGAGAGCGCCAAGGTCAACGCCATCCTGGTGCTGATCAAGGTCGTCGCGCTGACGGGCTTCATCGCTCTGACCCTGACGAGCCCGGCGTTCGACGCGGCGAAGTTCAACCCGTTCCTGCCGGCCGGCGTGTTCGGCGGTTTCGGTACGGGGGTCGGCGCGGTCGGCGCCGCGGCGACAATGTTCTTCGCTTACGTCGGCTTCGACGCCGTCTCGACCGCGGCGGAAGAGACCAAGAACCCACAGCGGAACGTGCCGATCGGGCTGGTCGGCTCGCTGCTGTTCTGCACCGTGTTCTATATCCTGGTCGCGGCCGGTGCGATCGGCACCATCGGGGGCGACCCGATCATGGGCGCGAACGGTCCGCTCGTGACCGGCTCGCCCGAACTGGCCCGCCAGTGTGCGATGCCGCAATATGCCGACGCGCTGGTCTGCTCGAACGAACCGCTCGCCCACGTCCTCCGCGTGCTCGGCTTCTCCTGGGCCGGCAACCTAATCGGGGTGGCGGCGTTCCTGGCGCTGCCGTCGGTGATCTTGGTGCTGATGTTCGGCCAGACGCGCATCTTCTTCGTGATGAGCCGCGACGGGCTCCTGCCGGGCGCGCTGAGCAAGGTGCACCCGAAGTTCCGCACCCCCCACGTCGTGACCATGATCACCGGCGTAGGTGTAGCGATCGCGGCAGCGTTCTTCCCCGTGGGTAGTCTCGCTGACATCTCTAACGCCGGGACGCTCTACGCATTCACGATGGTTGCGGTGGCAGTGATGATGCTGCGCAAGCAGGATCCGGGCCGCGCGCGGAGCTTCCGCGTTCCCGCCGTGTGGGTCATCGCGCCGCTGACCATCGCGGGTTGCGTGTTCCTGTTCCTCAACCTGCCGAGCGCGGCGATGCTGTTCCTGCCCGGCTGGAGCGTGCTGGGGCTGCTGGTGTACTTCCTGTACAGCCGCCAGCAGAGCCACCTCGGCCGCGGAATCGTCGAAGTGGTCGACGAAGTCGGCGGCGAGGAGACGATGATCCCGATCCATCCGCCAAAGGACTGATTGGCGACAGGCAAACGAAAGGGCCGCCCCTCGTAGTGAGGAGCGGCCCTTTCCTTTTGATTTGCCGGTTAGAGCGCAGCTTCGGCGTGACTGCCGATCACGTCCTTCCGCACGTCCATGCCCAGCGCCATCTTGGCGGTGGTGAGCAGGCCCTGGTCGCCGCTCCACAACTCGGCATCACCGAGGTCCATGCGCAGGAATAAGAGGTTGGGATCGTCCTTGCCGCCGGGGAACCAGGCCTCGACGAAGTTGGACCACTGCTTGTCGAGTCGCTCGCGGCTGGTCTCCTCGCTCAGCACGCCTTCGAAGCGGGCGAAGAAGTCGTGGCCCTTGGCAGCGAAATGACAGGTCGCCTTGCCCATTTCGGCGAGGTGATTGTCGCGCCCGGTGAAGAACCAGATCGCGTGATTGGCATCCTTGTCGAGGCTCGCGGTCATCGGCACCGCGTCGTTGGCGGTCGATTGCAGCGAAACAAACACAAACGGGGAATCCGCGAAGGATTTCCAGAAGGTTTCCTTCAACTCGTCGGTGTTGCCGGCTTCGTACTTCATCGCGGGTCTCCTGTGTTGGAGTGCGAACGCCAGGGGAGGGCGCGCGGTTCCGCGTTGCGAATCGATCGAGTGTGGAACATACAGGGAACAAGTGAGTCGTTCCCCTGTCATGAACCGCGATGCCTTGCCCGCCGATCTGGTGCCCGCTTCGGAGCTGGCGCACGTCTCCGCGCGCGCGCCGCGCTGGCAGCCGGGCCTTGCTTCGCCGCATCATAGCGAGGTGTTCGCGGAGGGCGGGGAAGCGAGCGGGGCGGCCGCCGCCTTGGCCTTTGCCGCCGATGCCTTGCGAACCGGCTCGGCTGCCGAAACGGAGGATCACCGCGCGCTGCTGTGGGTGCAGGATCGCGCCGCGCTCAAGCTGGGCGGGCGCCCCTATCGCCACGGTTTGCCCGAAGCGTTCCGCCACCGGCTGATCCACGTCGTCTGCGAAAGTTGCGAGGACGCGCTGTTCGCGCTTGAGGAAGGCTTGCGCTGCCGCGATCTCGCCGCGGTGATTGGGGAGGTGGCGGGCAATCCCAAGGCGCTCGATTTCACCGCCTCGCGCCGGCTGACGCTGGCGGCTGAGCGGTACGGCGTGCCCTTGTGGCTGGTGCGGCTCAACGCCGCGCACGATCTGTCTTCGGCGCGCATGCGGTGGGATGTGCGCGCCGCCCCTTCGCCGCATCCGCGGTGGAACCGCGACGCGCCGGGCACCCCCGCCTGGCATGCCGAGCTGTTCCGCGCGCGGATGCACCCCCCCGGCACCTGGATCCTGCGCGATGACGGACTTGCTCTCGTCGCCGCCCGAGATGCCCGCGACGATGCCGCCGTCCACGAAAACACCACGCCGTATCCTCTCGGTCTGGCTTTCGCGGCTGGCGATCGATCGCTGGCGCCTCGGTGAGCGGCTGGCGCCGGGTGAAGGCGCCGACGGCGAACCCCTCGCCCTGATCACCGAGACCGCGCACGGTCCCCGGATCGATGCGCTCAACGCCGCGGGGCTCGATGCGGGCCCGCGCGAGGGGATGATGCTCGCCGATGCGCGCGCGGTGTGCCCGCGGCTCAAGGTCGCGCCGAGCGATGCCGCAGGCGACCGCGCGTTCCTCGAAAAGCTCGCCGCATGGGCGCGCCGCTGGGGGCCATGGTCGGCCCTCGACGAACCCGACGGGCTGGTGGTCGACGTGACCGCAGTGGCGCACCTGTTCGGCGGCGAGCGGCGCTTGCTCGCCGATGTGGCGGCGCGGTTCGCCGCGCGCGGGCTGACCGTGCGCACCGCCATCGCGCCGACCGCGGGTGCAGCCTGGGCGCTGGCGCATTACGGGCGACCGGGATCGATCCTGCCGCCCGACGCGGATATCGCCGCCGCGCTCGCCGACTTGCCGGTGGGGGCGCTGCGGCTCCACGATGATGTGCTGGTGGTGCTGCGGCGATTGGGTCTCAAGCGGATCGGCGATATGACCGGGCGGTTCGTGGAAGGCAGCGGGCGCGACGCGCTGCGCCGCCGCTTTCGCCGCAAGACGCCGGGCATCAACCCGCTGCTGCGGCTCGACCAACTGACCGGGCGATTGCCCGAGCCGCTACTGCCGGTGGTCCCGTCGCTCATGCCGCTGGTCCAGCGCCGGCTGATGGAGCCGATCCGCCACCGCGATCTGCTCGACCAGGTGATTGCCGATCTCGCCGCCGACATGGCGCGGACCCTTGAAGGATTGGGGCTGGGCGCGCGGCGGTTGGAGGTGGGCCTGTGGCGGGTCGATGGCGAGGTGATCGTGCGAGCGCTCGAGCTCGCCGCCGCGACCCGCGACGCACCGCACATCGCGCGGCTGTTCGCCGCCAAGCTCGACGATGTCGACGCCGGTTTCGGGATCGAGACCGTGCGCCTGCGCGCCAGCTGGGCCGAGCCGCTCGCGGTCCCGCAAGCTGATATCGAAGCGCGCGCACAAGTGCAGGGCACCTCGCTCGCCACCTGCATCGACCGGCTGACGGTGCGGCTGGGCCCCGACGCGGTGCGCCGGCCGGTGCTCTACGCCAGCCACATCCCCGAGCGAGCCCAGCGCTGGCAGAGGCCGCTCGATCCCGAGCCGGTGAGCCAGGGCCAGCTCGCCTTCCACGCGCGGCCGCTGAAGCTGCTCGACCGCGCGGAGAGGATCACCGTCATCTACCTGATGCCCGACGGCTATCCCAAGTCGTTCCGCTGGCGCGGGCGGGTGCATGACGTGATGCGGGTCGAAGGACCCGAGCGGATCGCCCCCGAATGGTGGCGCGAGAAGGGCAGCACCCGGCTGCGCGATTACTATCGGATCGAAGACGGGGAAGGGCGGCGCTACTGGATCTACCGCCTCGGTATGCTCGGCGACGGGCGCGGCGGGGAGCCCGACTGGTACCTCCAGGGCCTATGCGCCTAGCGCGTCCACCAGTGCCAGCGCATCGCGCGTCGCGGCGGAGGACGCTGTATTGTCGAACACGCACCAGGTTTCAGCGCCGACCGCTGCCTCTGATCGCAGCGCGGCGGCGTAGTCTTCGATCCGATCCTCATAGCTCGACCGGTAGATCACCGGTGACCCGTGCAGCCGCCAATAGCTGAGACCGCGCCAGCCTCCGGGCACCTCCGCGCGATCATGTTTGACCGGATCGGCGGCGACCCGGGCGACCCGGTGCCGGACCAGCAAAGCGTCGGCCTCATCGCTGAACCAGCTCGCATGGCGCGGCTCGCAGGCAATCGCCGCCTGGCTGGACGCGGCGAGCCGGCTAAAGAACCGCGCCGCGACCTTCTCATCGAACGCCAGGCTGGGCGGAAGCTGCACCAGCAGCACCGCCAGTTTGGCGCCGAGCGTGCCCGCTTCGCTGACGAATGTGTCGAGCGCCTCATCGCACTCGGCGAGCCGCAATTCGTGCGTGATCCGCCTGGGGATTTTGACCGAGAAGCGGAAGTCATCAGGCACGCTATCGCGCCACCGCTTCCAGGTCGAAATCCGGTGCGGCCGGTGGAACGAGCTGTTGATCTCGACCGCATTGAAGACGGCCGCATAGCGTTCCAGTCCGCTGCCCACGGCGGGGAACCGCGCGGCAAAGTCGCGCGCGATGCTCCACCCGGCTGTGCCGATGCGGACTTTGCTCACTTCAAGCGGCCAGTCGCCGCGGACCGTCCTCGCTGTCGTTGGCGGGCGGCAGCAGCCATTTCGCGCGCCGGGTGCGGATCGCGCGCACGCGCGGACGGCGCACGCCTGCCTTGAGCCTGAACCAGCGCGCTACTCCTTGCGCCCGCGCAGCCGAAGCCAGCGTCACTACCGCGATCATCGCATCGACGTAAGCCGCCAGGTCCACCGCCAGACCGATCGCCATCTGCGGACCGCCGATGATGAGCACATACTCGCCAGCAAACGCGATCAGGGCGGCGACGATCGCCCACGCAATCATCTCCTGCCGCGATCGGCGTAGCAGCCAGCGCGCCGGCTTTGCCGCGAGCCACTCGCTGAGCGAGCGCGACAGCGGCAGCTCGGGCGCAAGCCGGATCAGTGCGACCGCGCCGAGCAACAGCAACAAAAACTGAATGGCCATTGGTTCCTTCCATAGCTGACATAAGTGCCTAACTCTCCACGAGAAGGGGTCGGACCCAGCAATTTGACGTTGGCGTAGGGAACGCCTTGGCGAATCCGACATTAGAACATATAGAGAACGAATGGGCGCGCAGACCACCATTGAGAAGCTGGAAATTCTTGCCGATGCGGCGAAGTACGATGCCTCGTGCGCATCATCGGGCACCGCCAAGCGCAATTCGGCGGGCAGCGCCAAAGGCATCGGCTCGACCGAGGGGATGGGCATCTGCCACGCCTACGCGCCCGACGGGCGTTGCATCTCGCTGCTCAAGATCTTGCTGACCAACCACTGCGTGTTCGACTGCCACTATTGCATCAACCGCAAGAGCTCGAACGTGCGCCGCGCGCGGTTTACCCCGCAGGAAGTGGTCGACCTGACGCTGAGCTTCTACCGCCGCAATTATATCGAGGGGCTGTTCCTCTCTTCAGGGATCGTCAAGAGCTCGAACCACACGATGGAGCAGCTGGTCGAGGTCGCGCGGATGCTGCGCGAGGAGCATGATTTTCGCGGTTACATCCATCTGAAGACGATCCCCGAGGCGGACCCTGAGCTGGTGCATCAGGCGGGGCTCTATGCCGACCGCGTCTCGATCAATGTCGAGCTGCCGACAGACGCGGGTTTGACGCGCCTCGCGCCAGACAAAAGCGCGCGCCAGATCGAAGGCGCGATGGGCAAGCTGAAGAGCGACATCGTCGAGGCGAAGGACAACAAGAAGCGCTTCAAGCATGCCCCGCGGTTCGCGCCTGCGGGGCAGTCGACCCAGATGATCGTGGGCGCCGACGCGGCGACCGATGCCGACATCGTGGGCAAGGCGAGCCGGCTCTACGACAGCTTCCGGCTGCGCCGCGTCTATTACAGCGCGTTTTCGCCGATCCCCGATGCGAGCGCGGTGTTGCCGTTGAAGCGCCCGCCGCTGATCCGTGAGCACCGGCTGTATCAGTCCGACTGGCTGATGCGCTTTTACGGCTATCAGCCGAATGAGGTGATGCAGGCGACCGAAGACGACGGCAACCTGCCGCTCGACATCGATCCCAAGCTGGCCTGGGCCCTCAAATTCCGCGAGCGCTTTCCGGTCGACGTGAACCACGCGTCGAAGGAGGCACTGCTGCGGGTGCCGGGGCTCGGTGTGCGCGCGGTGCAGCGCATCCTCGCCAGCCGCCGCCACCGGACGATGCGATTGGACGACGTCGCCCAGCTCACTGTCTCGATCGGCAAGGTGCGCCCCTTCATCGTTACTGCCGACTGGCGTCCGGTCCTCCTGACTGACCGCGCGGACCTGCGCGCGTTGCTCGCGCCCAAGACCGAGCAGCTCGAGCTGTTTGCTGCATGAGCGCGCCATTTCGCGATATGCGTTTGCCGGGCGCGTTCTGCGTCACGTTGCCCGAGGCGGACGACTTCGATTTCTGGCGCGACCAGGCGCGCGCGCTGGTGCAGAGCGATGTACCGCCCGACCGGGTGGCGTGGGCCGAGCCGGGCGGATCGGGCGACCTCTTTTCGGGCGGCCGCCGCCGC
>NZ_RSEL01000008.1 GCF_003958625.1 Tsuneonella rigui
CGGCTTCGTTGCGCGCATGTGCGGCATCGCGCGCGGCGCGGCCGGCGTCGGGGGACGGCAGCGCAGTGCGCTTGTCTTGCGCAGACGTGTGCTCAGCCTCGGCGGCGCGGCGTTCTTCGCTCAGGCGTTCGGTGGTCGCCGCAAGTTCCGCGAGCCGCGCGGAGTAGCGCTCGCGCGCGGCCTCTGCCTGGTCGAGCGCGCGCAAGGCCTGGCGTTCGGCCTCGGCGGTTCCCTGCAACGAGCGCTCGTCGACAATAAGCTCACGCTGCAGGGCGGCAAGTTCATCCTGCGCTGCAGCCTGCGCGCGTTCGGCTTCGGCCAGCGCTTCGCGGCGCGGCGGGGCAAGTCGCTCCAGTTCGGCAAGGCGGTTCTCGGCTTCGAGCCTTGCCGCTTCCGCCGCCCCTTCGCCGCGGGCGATGAAGCCATCCCAGCGGCGCAGAGCGCCCGTGCGGGTGACAAGCCATTCGCCGGGCCCGAGCGTACGGCCGTCATCAGCATCGGCCACATGCACCAGCGCCAGCCGCGCGGCGAGCTGCGGCGGGCAGTCGCCGACATGGCTCAGAAGTGCTTCGGGCACCGGCTTGGGTTCGGGCGCGCCGGCCCAAAACCGGCCTTCGGGATCTCCCTGCGGAGCGCCCAGCGGCGACTTTGCATCGCGCCCCAGCACGGCCGCCAGCGCCCTCTCGTACCCCGGCGCGGCGCGCACGCGGTCGATCGCGGCGGGCAGCCCGTGCTTGCCCGCTGCCTGCTTGGCACGTGCCTGCCGGTCGCGTTCCAGCGCGGA
>NZ_RSEL01000009.1 GCF_003958625.1 Tsuneonella rigui
GGTGGCGAGCTGCGGCCTGGCCGGCGCCCGCCCGCCCGGCACCAGGTTGCCGCACGCGGCCAGCGTCAGGGCGAGCAGGGCAGGGAAGGCGCGGCGAAACATACCGCGGCAGCTTCGCGCGTTGTGGTTAACAGCGCCCTAATGAATGGTGGGCTTGACCTCAGCCGCCGGCGCCGGCGCGCCCATCCGGCTCACCAGCACGATCGCCACCCATGAGGCGACGAATCCCGGCAGGATTTCGTACACGCCCGGCCCGCCGAGGAATGCCTTGTCCCACCCTGCGGCAATCCACACGATCACCACCGCGGCGCCAACCACCAGCCCGGCCACCGCGCCCGCGCCCGTCATCCGCTTCCAGGTCAGCGCGAGCACTATCATCGGCCCGAACGCCGCGCCGAACCCGGCCCAGGCATGCGCCACGAGGCCGAGCACCTGGCTGTCCGGATTGCTCGCGATCGAGATGCCCATCAGCGCGACCAGCAGCACGCTGATCCGCCCGACCATGACCGCCTCGCGCTCGCTCGCCTGCTTGCGCAGGAACAGGCGGTAGAAATCCTCCGTCAGCGAGGACGAGGACACCAGCAGCTGCGAACTGATCGTGCTCATGATCGCCGCCAGCAGCGCGGCGTAGAGGAACCCGGTCACCAGCGGGTGGAACAGCAGGTTCGCCAGCAGGATGAAAATCGTCTCCTTGTCCTCCAGCGCGATGCCGTTCTTGACCACGAACGCCCGCCCCGCGAGGCCGACGCCGATCGCGCCCAATAGGCACACGCCCATCCACGCCATCGCGATGTTGCGCGCGACCGGCATCTCGTCGGCCGAGCGGATCGCCATGAAGCGCACGATGATGTGCGGCTGCCCGAAGTAGCCGAGTCCCCAGGTCACCGCCGACAACCAGCCGACCGCAGTCAGCCCGTGCGTCAGGCTCAGGTATCCCTCCTGCGGTACCTGGGTCAGGCTGATGTCGCTGCCGAACAGCAGCACCAGCGGCATGAGGATGAGCGCGCCGAACATGATGCAGCCTTGCACGAAGTCGGTCAGGCTGACCGCCAGGAACCCGCCGATCATCGTATAGACCAGCACCACGCCGGCGGTGACCCAGATGCCGGTCATGTAAGCGCCGCCGAACGCGGTCTCGAACAGCTTGCCGCCGCCGACCATCCCGGCCGCGGTATAGACGGTGAAGAACACGACCACGATCACCGCACAGGTCAGCCGCAGTGCGACTGCCTTGTCGGGGAAGCGGTTGCCGAGGAATTCGGGGATCGTCAGCGCATCGCCCAGCGCTTCGGTCTGGCGACGCAGGCGCGGGGCGACCACGATCCAATTGACCAGCGCGCCGACGAACAGCCCGATCGCGATCCACGCCTCGACGAGCCCGCTCGCATAGAGCGCGCCCGGCAGGCCGAGCAGCAGCCAGCCCGACATGTCGCTCGCGCCCGCCGACAGCGCGGTCACCGACGGCGACAGGTCGCGCCCGGCGAGCAGGTACCCTTCGGTATTCGCCGCGGTCTTGCGCCAAGCGTAAACGCCGATGGCGAGCATGAGGATGAAATAGGCTGCGAGGCTGATGATGACGCCGGTCTGCATGGCCGGGTGCTATCAGGCGGGCAGCGCAGTGGGAAGCGGGGCGGAGTGCGCGGTCCCCATGCGATTGACACCGCAGCGCAATCTGGCACCAGTTGAGGTGGATGCGGGACGTTCCCGCGTGCGAGGGGAAATACGAATGCGCAAGATTTTCTGCGGCCTGCTGCTTGCGGCCGCCAGCGCGCCCGCGACGGTGCAGCCCGCGGCGGCTCAGGAGTGCGTGGCGGGGCCGTTCATGGTGTTCTTCAACTGGGACAGCGACGAGCTGAGCCCGCAGGCCGCCGCGATCCTCGACAATGCCGCAGAGGCCTATCAGTCGTGCGGTCAGGCGCAGGTCATCATCAGCGGCCACACCGACCGCTCTCAGGAGGCGGACTACAACGTCGGCCTGTCGCAGCGCGAGGCATCGAACGTGCGCAGTTATCTCGCCGGACGCGGCATTCCTGACGGAGTGATGACGACCGAAGCGTTCGGCGAGAGCCGTCCGCTGGTCGAAACGCCCGACGGCGTGCGCGAGCCGCAGAACCGCCGGGTCGAGATCACCTTCGGCCCTGGGAGCGGCTGGTAACACAAGAGGGGCGGACGCCTTTAAGCGCCCGCCCCTCCGGTCTTGCCCGCGGGACGATCAGAACCTGATCGAGAGCCCCCCGCGTGCGCCACCTCCGCTGACTCCGCCCGCGAAGTCGCCGCTCGCTTCGATGAAGCCGCTCACGCCGCTGCCCATCGCGGCGCTGAAGCCGACCGTCGCGCGGCCATAGGTGTCGGTGCGCGGGGCATCGAACGCCAGCGATCCGCCGGTGTTCGACAGCGTGAACCGGTCACGCCCGCCAAACTCGTGGATCGCCTGCACCTTGCCGTAGAAGGTGACGAGACTGGGCGAGGTGTCGACCACCGCGCCGAAGCGCACGCCCGCCTTGCCGCGCAGGCCTTCTTCCTCGTCGAACGCGAAGCCGGTTCCGGCGGCGGTGAAGTCGTCGAAATCGATCCGCGCGTATTCGATCGAGGCCGCCGGCTCGATGAAGAACCGGTCCCCGCCGAAGCGTGCACCGAGTTCGAGCCAGCCGCCCCAGCCGTCACCGTCGACATCGCTGCGCACACCCGCGCTCGGTACTAGGTATTCGGCCGAGTAGCGCTCGTACTTGGCGAGCCCGCGGATGAACGCAGCGCCGAAGTCTGCCCGGCCGTACACGCCGAGGTTCCACGCCGAGTAGTCGATCCGCGCCGGCGCCGCCTGCAGTTTCAGCCGGCTGTCGGCATAGCCCGCGGTGACGCCGAGCGCCGAACGCACCCCGCTCATCAGGTCGAGCCCGACCTGCAGGCCGAACCAGTCCTGCCGCGTGCCGAGGTCGTAGCTGCGCGCCTGGCCGAACGCGGTAGTGTCGATGCCCGCGTCGCGGTCCTGCACCATGCCGAAGGCCTGGCCCCACAGCGCCCGCGAAACGCGCGGGTTATCGGCGCTGCCGCCGCTTCCCGCTTCCAAGTGCGCCGCGACCGCTTCGTTGCCGCGGTAGAACACCTCGCGCGCGCCGGCTGCGAGCAAGCCCGCGCCGACCGCCGCGGTGCTTGGCGTGCCGTAGAGCAGGAAGTCGTTCGCGCCGCTGTTGAACGCCAGGGTGTAGTCGGTCAGCCCGGCGGTGGTCTCAGGCAGCACGAATGCGCCCGCTGAGGTGCCGGCCCCTGCGTCAACCACGATCGCGCCGTTGACAAACGATCCGTCGGTGCCGGCGACCAGCACCTGCGTGCTGCCGGTTGCCGCGCCGCCGATGATCAACCGGTCGGACGCCTGCCCTGCCGCGACATCGACCCCGAGCCGCGCCCCGCCGGTGCCCGAATAGGCGCCGGGCAGCGTCAGCCGGTCATCGGTTGCCCCGTCGCGCAGGTCGATCAGGCCGGTGTTGGCGGTCGTCTCGAGCCCGGCGAGGGTCTGTACCCCGCTGACCCGGATCGTGCCGTTATTGGTCAACAGGTCCGCGCCCGCGCCGAAGTCGCTCGGCTGGGTGACGTTGAGCGTGCCGTTGTTGGTCACCCTGTCGGCGTTGTCGGTCAAGTCGATGCGGCCGGTAATGCTGCCGGTCGGGCCGACGACCACGGTCGCCGCGCCGCCATCGGCGTCAAGCGCCGGGCCGCCGGTGCTCGACAGGCCGCCGCCGACAGTGATGGTCGATCCGGTGCCCGAGGTCGCCTCGATTCCGGCGACGCCGCCGGACACGTTAGCGCCGGGCAAAGTGGTGACCGTGACAGTGCAAGCGCTCGCGGCGTCGATGCCGATCCCGCTCGCCGAGCTGACCGGGCCGGTTGCGGTGATCGAGACATCCGCACAGCCGGTCGCGGTGCCGACGATACCGCTGCTGCCCTGGCCGGTGACCGTGACCGGGCCGGCGACGATGGTCTGGTCGCCGGTGGTGGTGGTCACGTCGATGCCGTTCGATCCGGGGCCGGTGGTGGTGACCGGGCCGACGGTGACGGTGACCGGATCATCGTCGCCGGTGACGATGACGCCGGGCGAGTTCGCGCCGCCGGTGGTGACGCTGTCGCCGACGACGTCGATCGGGCCGGTGCCGTCGACATCAACGCCGGGCGAATTGTCGCCGTCGGTGGTCACGTCGCCGAAGTCGACCGTGATCGGGCCTTCGGCGCCGTCGATGTCGATCCCGGGCGAATTGTCGCCATCGGTGTCGACGTCATCGACATCGACATCGATCGGGCCGGGGCTGTCGACCACCACGCCGGGCGAATTGTCGCCGCCGGTGTTGACGTCGGGACCTTCGCCATCCGGACCGCCGCCGAGGATCACGCCGCAACTACCCGCGCCGAGCAGCAGGCAGACCGCGGGGTCGGTAATCAGCGTTATGCCCGGCGAGTCGTCGCCGTCGGTGGTCACCAGCCCCAGGTCCGCGACGATCTGGCCGGGCGTGTTGACCAGCACGCCCAGGCTGTCGTCGCCCAGCGTGGTGATCCGGTCGCCGGTCAGCGTCGCGTCGCACGCGCCGGTGCCGAGCAGTACGCACGCCGCGGGGTCGGCGATGATCGACACCGCGGGCGCGTTGAGACCGGCGGTCTCGACGATTCCGAGGTTAGCGACGACGTCCGCCGGGGAGACCACCAGCACGCCCGCGGCGAGATCGCCCAGCGTGGTGATGCGGTCGGCGGTGATCGAGGTCACGCACTGCCCAAGGCCGAGCACCACGCAGGCTTGCGGGTCGGCGGCGATGTCGAGCCCGGTGGCGCCGTCGCCCGCGGTTTCGAGCACGCCGATGTTCGCGGTCGTCGGACCCGCCGCGCGGACCAGCGCGCCGATCGCGCCGGCGCCCTCGGTGGTCAACTGGCCGACACTGAACGAGGTCTCGCACGCGCCCGCGCCGAGGATCGCGCAGGCGGTCGGGTCGCTCGCGAGGTCGAGCCCGATCGCATCGTCGCCCTGGGTCGAAAGGATGCCGACGCTGCCGTCGATATCGCCCACCGCGTGCACGATCGCGCCCGGCGAGCGCGCGCCGTTGGTGGCGAGGTTGTTGACGGTGAACGCGGTGTCGCACGAGCCCACGCCGAGCGCGACGCAGGCGGTCGGATCGGCCGACAGGTCGAGCCCCGCCGCCTCGTCGCCGCCGGTCTGCAGCACGTCGACCGCGATGTCGGTGTCGCCCGCGGCAACCACCAGCGCGCCGATCGAGCCGAAGCCGTCGGTGGTGATGTTCCCAACCACCGCGTCGATGTCGCACGATCCGGCGCCGAGCACCGCGCAGGCGGTCGCGTCGGACTGGAGGTCGAGCCCCAGCGCCTGGTCCCCGCCGGTGCGCAGCACGCCGACGTTGACGCCGATCCCGCCCGCCGCGCGCAGGATCGCATCGGTCGAGCTGCTGCCAAGCGTCTCGATCAGATCGGCGTTGAGCGTCGCGGGGCCGCTCAGGGCGACCAGCTCAACCCCGTCGGACTCGATGCCCACCGTGCGCAGCTCGCCCAGGCTGACGTTCACGCTGCCCGCGGTCACGTCGATCCCGTCGCTGAAATCGCCGAGGGTGGAAACGGTGTCGTCGACCACCAGCAGCACGTCGTCGACCGCGTTCAGCACCGCGCCGGCGCTGTTGTCGCCCTGCGTGGTCAGCGAGGTGACCTGCGCGAAGATGTTCGCGTCCGAGGTCAGGTCGAGCGCGGGCTGGTTGTCGAGCAGCGTGTCGACCACGATGTCGCCGTCGAGCGTGATCGGCCCGGTGCTGTCGATCAGGACCGAAGCGGTGCTGGCGAACGGATCGGGCAGCAGCACCGTCACCGGCTGGGCGAGCGCGGGCAGGTTGATCGTGCCCGCCGGGTCGCTGGTGCCGCAATCGAGCACGCCCAACGGGTTGGGCACGCAGACCAGTTGCGCCTGGGCTGGAGTGGAAGCGAGCGCGGCGATCGAACATCCGCACGCGAGGCCGGCTTTGCGAATCAGACCGGCATTTTTCTTTGTCATATCGGGGCTCCTGCGATTGAGCCCCCTCCCGATGTCACTCGGGATCGACGAAGATATTTAAGATGGAGTTAAACCGGCCGATTAACGCAGGCGCGATTTATTTTAATCAGGAGCAGTTGGATCAGACTTACTTATATTAGTTTCGCCGCCGGCGCCAGACTTCTGCCACTCGACCAGCCACTCCGGTTTCTCGCGCCCGAGCTGCGTCCAGTGAGCCTCCTCCCCGTCGAGCTCGACCTCCTCCATGATCACCGGCGGCTCGAGCGTGCCGTGCCACGGGCGGGCGGTGGGCGAGATCGGCATGTAGACCTCGCCCGGGTCCTCCAGCGAGGCTTCGAATGCGTCGACCTTGGGATCGGCATAGGCATCCTCCAGCGCCCGCTCGCGCGCCGCGCAGGCCTCGAGCGCGGCCATGATCTCGGCCTTCGCTTCGTCGTCGAGCGCCATCCCCTCGAACCCCTCGATCGCCGCCGAGGCCTTGTCGGCCCGCGCCGCCGCATCCTCGCCCGAGCCGCCCCCGGTGATGACCGTCGTCACCGTGGTGTGCGAGGCTTCCGCCCCGGCCACCACATCCGCTCGCCCTGAGCTTGTCGAAGGGCCGCTCGCAGCCCCGGCGGTGGCGCGCGAGGAGAAGTAGTTGATCGTGGTCCGCTTGCCGCTCGCATCCTTGCCGTAGTGGCGCAGGCAGAACATCAGCAGCGCATCGTTGCGCTTGCGGCGAAAGCCCATGTGCTTGCCGTTCGCGAACACCGGGATCAGCTCGCCGTCGATCGCGCGTTCGAAGGCGATGTCCTTCAGCTGCGCGAGCCCGCAATCGAGCGCCGCATCCCACGCGCGGCGGAACTCCTCGGCCCCGGGAGAGCGGCGCAGGGTGTAGCAATTGGCCTGCGCCATGTTGACCATCCGCGCCGCCCGGCTGACGCACCCGGTATCCGCGAGCGCCCCGATAAACGCCCGCTGCCGCTCGGGCGTCCACCCGTCACGACGATAGACCTGCCGTGGGACCGGCGCGAAGTCGGGGATCGCCGGCGCGCCCTCGGGCCGAACGGGGAGGGCGAAGGCGTTCTTCGGCTTGCGCTGACGGCGGGGCTTGGCGGGGGCGGGGGCGGCGGTGGCGGGGGCTTTGGGCATGAGGAGGGCTCTCGGGTGGCTGGGCAATCCGGAACAGAAGGCGAATCGATCAGCGTATGCGAGATTTGGCCGTGTGTAGGAAAGTGGTTTTCTCGGCTGGTCTGAGCTCACGCCGGAGTGGCAGTTTCGTCCGTTCCGGGGCAAATTCTGTCGCGGACCCTTGTTTGTCGCCCCAATGTGATTCACGACGCGAACGCGACGTAAACTCAGATCAGACAAGGGTCCATAATGATGCAAGTTGCCCAAGCGAACCTTGAGGTAGTCCGTCGCATAGCTCACCCCCTGCCGATCCGCAGCGCGCCAGCGTTCGAAGCGGCAGTCAATTTTTCAGGAAGCTACAAGCAGCCGGTCCACCGTTGGTTTCGCTATCGCGAAGGCTTCTCACCTTCGATGATGAACATGATCCGCGAGGGTGAGCGCGTGTATGATCCCTTCTGCGGCTGCGGCACGGCGTTGATTGAAGCGGCGCGAAAGCAAGTCACGGCGGTGGGCACCGATGTGAATCCGCTCGCGGTGTTTGTAGCAGCAACTAAGGCTGCAGATTACTCAATCAAAGATAGGCGGCTTTTCGCCAAGTTTGCGCGTTTGGCTGGCTGTGAGGATTGGGGCCGGGCTCAGGCGCCCAGCATGCCGCTGTTGCCGAAGCTCTTTCTTCCCGCTGTCCTCGACGAACTGCTACGGATTAGGGCGGTGATCGATACCGCTGATGAACCCGCCCAAAATTTGCTGAAGCTGGCCTGGTTATCCATTCTTGAAGACTGTTCGAATGTGTTCAAGGAAGGTAACGGGCTGAAATATCGCTCAAAACGCCGAGCAGTAGGTAAGTATCTGGAAATACCTGCGAGCGTCTGGATCAATCGTCATTTCGGGAGCGATGTTCGCGCGTTCGTGCGCAATCGATGGGACGAGGCGACACAGGCAATCAGCGAGGACCTGAAGCTCAGACCGTTACACTGGAAATCTCCGAAGGTGATTGAGGGGTCATGCCTCGACCGAGACACAGTGCTTGGGGTAGGTGAAGTCGATACAGCTATCTTTTCCCCGCCGTACGCCAACAGGTTTGATTACTTTGAAGCGTTCAAGGTCGAATTGTGGATGGGTGGCTTTGTGAGCACCCCTGCCGAGCTAGCGAAATTGCGCAAGACCAGCATGCGCAATAACCTGACCGTGCGGGGACGCACGGATTACGAGGTCCCAGAGCTTGAGGAACTGCTTGAGTTGATGGATCCGCAGTCCACCAGCGTGCGGATGGGTATCAAGCAAACGCTACGCGGGTATTTTGAAGACGTTCAGAAGCTCGCGCTGAATTTGCAAGCTTGCCTACGCCCTGGAGGCCGATCGATTTGCGTGGTTGGCAACTCGGCTTACGCGGGTGTGCTAATCCCTACGGACACGATCTGTGCGATGATTTTCCAAAAGGCAGGGTTAAACGTGGAAACAGTGGACGTAGCACGGCACCTAACGGTCAGTCCGCAACAACGCCGGGTCATGTCGGGCGATCTTTTGGCAGACATGCGCGAGAGCGTGGTGATTTGCACGCGTCAATGACTGTCTCGGTTTCGTCCCAACTGCCGCTCGATCTCGCTGACGACGACACCTTGTTCGTCCTCGACGGCCGTATGGTCAGGTTTCCCGAGGGTCTTCGGACTGGCGATTTCACCCATACTATCCACCGATTTCCCGGCAAGTTCGTTCCCCAGGTCGCCCGCGAACTCATACGCCTTGCATGTATTGAACCTGGATCGGGTGTGCTGTGTGATCCGTTCTGCGGGTCTGGAACCACGCTCGTGGAAGCAGCGACGATCGGGATCGAAAGTGTCGGACTTGATTTCGATCCGCTCGGAGTATTGATCTCGAAAGTGAAGACAACTCCGTTATCGATGGAGGAACTAGTAAGTTTGGATGAGCATTGGCGGTGGGCTGTTCCGCGCCACGGTCCAACTCCGCTTGCCCCAGACGTTCCGAAGCTGAGTCACTGGTTCTTGCCCGAGCACGTGTCTCAGTTGTCGGCGATCAAAGCTCGCTGCCTCCAACTTCCCGAGCGGTTGCGAGATTTCTCTTTGGTGGTCTTCTCGTCGATCATTCGACGCGTTTCCAACGCCGACGACCAGACGCAAAAAACCTACGTTTCCGGGACGCTTCCTAAGCGGCCGCCTGAGCCTCGGCAGTTGTTTCCCATCGTTATGGCCCGCGCGATCGCCGGGATGTCCGAGTACAGCGTGGCGTGCCGGGCGCAGCCTCGCGTAAGGCGGGCAGATGCGCGGGAGAAGATCGGTGAACCTGTCCACGGGGTTGTGACGTCGCCGCCGTATCTCGATTCCATCGACTACGTGTACAACCAGATGCTGGAATACTTCTGGCTACATGAAGAGCTGGGCATGGCGCAGCCATCGGAAATACGCACTCTCAGATCGCTGCCAATGGGGTTCTCCCGAGGGATGCTGCGCCAGATCATTGATGAAATTGGCGGGATTTCCGCCAATCTTGTCGACGCACTTTCAAGTGACCTGTCAGCTATCGAGGCAACTAGCCGCAAGGAGGCGGAGCATGTCGCGGGCTATTTCCGTGACTATGCAACGCATTTACGCGCATTTGTGAGTTTTATGCCGGCAGGCGCGCGCTATACCTTGGCTATCGGGGAAAGCGTAGTCAGGGGGCGGCGGATCGCGACGCCTGACCTGCTGGTGCCACTGTTCGAAGCGAGTGGATTTCGGCTAGTTGGTCGATGCGCCTACGAGATCAGGCGGCATTATATGAAGTTCCCGCGTCGATCGAATAGCGGTATGATTAGGTTCGATCACATCCTGTGTTTTGAGAAAGCATGACGTTTCTTTGGCCAACCTCGCAGATGGGTATGCTCCATCCGGGAGCGGAAACGCCAGAAGCGAGGGATCGAGCAGCCGAGTTCAGGCAAATGGCTGCACACTCTCGTGCTGGCGTCACCTACCACGACATGAAGGGTCTTTTTGTTCCTCTTAGCACCAGCGCCGTTGAGACGAGAGTAGCAGCTTTTGCGGAACTAGGACTGCTTTACGGAAGGGGCCCCACGGTTCCGGTAGTGCTCACGCCCGTTGGTGAGCAGCTGTCCTCCCTAATGGGGAGCGGAGCATTCTCTCCAACGAAGGCAGTGCAAGCTACTGCGCTCCTCACTTGGGCACTATCAAATTGCCAGATCAATCGAGCCAGGTCGCCGGGCTCACCCCGGATCACCGAAATTGAGCGCACGGCGTGTGACGTACGACCCTATCTAACGGCATGGAGCATCATGCTCGATCTGGACAGCATGCTGTACATGCATGAGTTTTTAGGTCCGGTTCGCCAACTGCAAAAAGTCGCCGACTATGACGAATGTGTCAGGGAAATCCGTGCGGCGAGAGCGTCCGGACAGGTATTTCCGAATCCGCAATCCGGCGCTGCAACCTCCTTGGCAAATGCGTCGATCTATTGGCGATCACGTCTATCGGTTGCTGGACAACTCCTCAATTTTGACAGCGCGGAACAACGATTGAAGTTCGCACCTGGGGGCGAATCCATTGTTGAGGCGGTCATTGAGGCGCAGGGCGGAATGGGGGCGAACTTAGGGGCGTTGCGCGCAAAGCATTGGACCGATGTCGACGACTACTTTAAGACCGCTGGAGCAGCATGCTCGGCCGAAATTGCTGGGACGATTGTCGACGCTCTGGCAACGCCGATCGTTCCTCCGGGAGGGGTAGCGAGTGGAGCGCCAGCGTCAGGTGACCTTTCTACATCGGAGGGGCAGAGGCGTTATCGCCTACAGCGCCAGATTGAGCGGCGGTCGTGGGTATCGCGTGAAGCAAAGCGCATCAACGCCACTCAGCATAATGGTCACGTTGCCTGCGAGGCGTGCGATTTCACGCACGCTGATCCGGCAATGATGGATGCACATCACAAAGACCCGCTTGCCAGTGGAATTCGGCAAACAAAAGTCAGCGACCTGTTAATTCTCTGCCCTACTTGCCATCGCCGGGCTCATCGCACGACCGATGTGTTGGCGCCAATGACGATTGTTGAGTTACGACAGTGGGTTGAAACAGGGCGACCCTAGCTTACCCTTCCTTGCGCCGCGCCTTCTTCCGCTCGTGCGGGTCCAGGATCGCCTTCCGGAGCCGGATGCTCTTCGGCGTCACCTCGACCATCTCGTCGTCGTCGATATAGGCGATCGCCTGTTCCAGCGTCATCACGCGCGGCGGGGTGAGGCGGATGGCGTCGTCCTTGCCGGTCGAGCGGAAGTTGGTCAGCTGCTTGGACTTCAGCGGATTGACCTCGAGATCCTCGGGCTTGGCGTTCTCGCCGATGATCATGCCTTCGTAGATCTTCGCCTGCGGGCCCAGGAAGAGCACGCCGCGCTCCTCCAGGCTGTTGAGCGCGTAGCCGACCGCCTCGCCGGTGGCGTTCGAGATCAGCACGCCGTTGGGGCGGCCCTCGATCGGGCCCTTGTGCGGGCCGTAGCGTTCGAACAGCCGGTTCATGATGCCGGTGCCGCGCGTGTCGGACAGGAACTCGCCGTGATAGCCGATCAGGCCGCGGCTGGGGGCGGAGAAGGTGATGCGGGTCTTGCCGGCGCCGCTCGGGCGCATCTCGGTCAGCTCGGCCTTGCGGCGCTGCATCTTCTCCACGACCGTGCCCGAGTGCTCGTCGTCGACGTCGATCACGACCTGCTCGTAAGGCTCGGTGCGCTCGCCGTTCTCTTCGCGGAACAGCACGCGCGGGCGGCTGATGCCGAGCTCGAACCCTTCGCGGCGCATCGTTTCGATGAGGACGCCCAGCTGGAGCTCGCCGCGGCCGGCGACTTCGAAGCTGTCCTTGTCGGCGCTTTCGGTGACGCGGATGGCGACGTTGGTTTCCGCCTCGCGCAGCAGGCGGTCGCGGATCATGCGGCTGGTGACCTTGTCGCCCTCGCGGCCCGCGAGCGGGCTGTCGTTGACGGCGAAGCGCATCGACAGCGTCGGCGGGTCGATCGGCTGGGCGTTGAGCGGCTCGGTCACGTCGGGGCTGGCGATGGTGTTGGCGACGGTCGCCTTTTCGAGGCCCGCGAGCGCGATGATGTCGCCGGCCGAGGCGCTGTCGACCGGCACGCGGTCGAGTCCGCGGTAGGCGAGCAGCTTCGTCGCGCGGCCGACCTCGACCACGTTGCCCTCCATGTCGAGCGCGCGGATCGGGTCGTTGACCTTGACCGTGCCGCTGCTCACGCGCCCCGTGAGCACGCGGCCCATGAAGTTGTCGCGATCGAGCAGGGTGGCGAGGAACTTGAACGGGCCGCTCTCGTCCGCCTGCGGCGCGGGGACGTGGTCGACGATCTTCTGGAACATCGGCGTGAGGTTGCCCTCGCGCTTGTCGGGGTCCTCGTTGGCGTAGCCGTTGCGGCCCGAGGCGTAGAGGACCGGGAAGTCGAGCTGCTCGTCGCTGGCGTCGAGGGAGACGAACAGGTCGAACACCTCGTCGAGCACTTCCTGGATGCGCTCGTCCGGGCGGTCGATCTTGTTGACGACCACGATGGGCCTGAGGCCGAGCGCGAGCGCCTTGCCGGTGACGAACTTGGTCTGCGGCATCGCGCCTTCGCTGGAATCGACCAGCAGGATGACGCCGTCGACCATCGACAGGATGCGCTCCACCTCGCCGCCGAAATCGGCATGGCCGGGGGTATCGACGATGTTGATCCGCACATGCTCGGCCGAACCTTCCGGAGCCCACTCGACCGAAGTCGGCTTGGCGAGGATGGTGATCCCGCGTTCCTTCTCCAAGTCATTGGAATCCATGGCTCTTTCCTCGATCCGCTGGTTCTCGCGGAAAGTGCCGGACTGGCGGAAAAGCTGGTCCACGAGCGTGGTCTTGCCATGGTCGACGTGGGCGATGATCGCCACGTTGCGGAGGTTCATGCGATGTCTCTTGGTCTGGGGCGCGAAAGCGTGTTCCCGCGCGAAGTGGCGCGCCCCTAGCGGAGAGGCGCCGCGAAGACAACCGCTGCGCACGCTCGATCAGACCAGCGCGCGCGCTCCTCGCGGCTGGCCGAGCGCGAGCCAGGCGAGCAGGAGTATTCCGGCCGCCGCCGGGACCGCGAGCGGAGCGCCGCTGAGCACTTCGCCGATCGCCGGAATTTGCGCCAGCGTGATGGCCGCGCCGGCGAGGCCGGTGAGAACGAGCGCCTCGCTGCCGATCTGCCGCAGCGCGCGGCGGCGCCAGCGGCGGAACCGCTCGGCTTCGGCGATTGCGGCCTGCGCGCGGGCGACGAAAGTCCGGTCCGGGAGGCGAACGGGCGGCGTGAGAACATCGCTGAGCAGCGCGTTGAACGGATCGTCGGTCATGCAGCGAACTCCTCGGTGGCAGGTTCGATGGCGGCGCGGGCCTTGGCCTTGGCGCGGGCGGCGAGCGACTTCAACGTTCCGAGCGGCAGCCCGAGAATCTGCGCCGCCTCGCCGTGCGACCAGCCGTGGCCGTGCGTGAGCACAAGCGCCGCGCGCTCCTGCTCGCTCAACGCGGCAAGCGCGCGCTCGAGCTCGACGTGCGCCGAGCCCGGGCCGTGAACGCTCTGGTCTGCCTCGCCGTGCCATTGCTGGTCACGCGCCTGCGTGCGCTTTGCCCGGCGAATATGGTCGAGCGCCGCGCGCCAGCCGAAGCCCGTCAGCCAGGCGCCGAAGCTGGCGTCCGCCCGATAACGGGGCAGGGCGATCCACGCCTTCACGAAGGCCTCCTGCGCAAGGTCGTCCGCGTCTGCCGGCCCGACGATGCGCGCGAGGAAATGGCGCAGCCGCGCTTCATGCCGAGCGACCAGCGCAGCGAATGCCGCCTGGTCGCCGCGCGCGGCGCGTTGGAGGAGCGCTGGCTCTTCGTCATGCACCGCGATCGGCCGCGGCTTCTTCCGCCAACTCGCGCTTGAGCAGCTTGCGTCGCAGCAGCAGCACGGCGCCGATCAGCAGCGGGAACAATGCCCCGCCGACGATCGAACGGATCACGCCCGGGTCATCGACCGCGATCAGCGCATAGCCGGTCATGGCGATCGCGAGGGCGATCAGGACCATCCCGTTGCGGTCGTCGTTGCCGAGCGCGCTGCGGCCGGAGTCCATCGCCTCGATGCGGTCGATCAGGGCGGGCGCAACGGCGGAGTCGCGCTCGATCGCCTTGCGCAAAGTGCGGTGCATCAGCCAGCCGCTCAAGAAGCGGACGATCAGGGCGAGCCCGCCCAGCAGGCAGATGGTGATGACGATCATCAGGACCATTTCGGTGGAAGGCATGGCAGTTCCTTTGCGAAGTGTTCGCGGCAGGCCCCTCCCGCCGCTCATCTCCTAGACGCCGCTGCTTGCGCGATTGGATGAGCCGGACGCGAAATTTTTTCAACCGAGGCGTACGGGCGAGGCTCAGGCGCCTAAATGTGTCGCCCGCGCCACAGTCCGACAAGCAACTGATAGTGGCCGACAAGCGCGCTTGAACGCCGCGTGCGCGCGTCTATTGACTCGTCTGTCAGCTAAGGGTCGCCGCGCCGCGCGAATGGTTCGCGCCGGACAAGCGTCGCCCGCATCGGACGAGGATTTGCATTTCATGATCAAAACCGTTTCCGGTTTCGCCGGCCCGGCCCGTTTCGCTCTGCTCGCCGGCGTCGCGACGCTTGCCTTCCCGGGAATCGCGCAGGCGCAAGACACCGCCGCGCAGGACGCGCAGGCACAGACCAACACCGATGCCGACAACTATGCCGATGCCGAGGATTCGGGCACCGGCAACGAGATCATCGTCACCGCGACCAAGCGCGAGCAGACCCTGCAGGACGTACCGGTCGCGGTCAGCGTGACCACCGCCGAGACGATCGAGCGCGCGCAGATCCGCGACGTGACCGACCTCGCCACCGTGGTCCCGTCGCTGCGCGTGACTCAGAGCCAGAGCCAATTCGCGACCACCTATTCGGTCCGTGGTTTCGGCACGAGCGGCAACAACCTGGGCCTCGAGCCTTCGGTCGCGGTGTTCGTCGACGGCGTCTATCGCAGCCGCGCGATCGCGCAGATCAGCGACCTTCCCGACATCCAACGCGTCGAAGTGCTGCGCGGCCCGCAGTCGACCCTGTTCGGCAAGAACGCATCGGCCGGCGTGATCTCGATCGTCAGCAAGGCGCCGAGCTTCGACTTCGGCGGCAGCGTTGAGGCGAGTTACGGCAATTACGACGCGATGGTGGTCAAGGGCTACCTGACCGGCCCGATCACCGACACCATCGCCGCGTCGGTCTCGGCCGGTTACAACCGCCGCGACGGTTACGTCACCAACCTCTACAACAACGACGACCTCAACAACCGCAACCGCTGGTTCGCCCGCGCCCAGATGCTGTTCGAGCCGTCGGATACGTTCAAGTTCCGCCTGATCGCCGACACCGACAAGATCGACGAAAAGTGCTGCGCGGTGTTCAACGTGCAGCGTTCGGCGGCAACCTCGGCGGTTGAAGCCGTTGGCGGCCGGGTCAATCCGACCCCGTTCGATCCCGACGCGGATGTGGTTTATTCGGACGTCGTACCGACCAGCATCGTCAAGAACTGGGGCGTTTCGGGCCAGGGCGACCTGGAGCTCGGCGCGCTGACGCTGACGTCGATCACTGCCTACCGCGACACCAAGCTGAATGCCGACCAGGACGTCGACTTCAACTCGGCCCGCACCGCAACCGGCGCCAACGTCGGCCAGGCGCACCTCAAGACCTTCACCCAGGAATTGCGGCTCGCCTCGGACTTTGACGGCCCGCTCAACTTCCTCATCGGCGGCTACTACTTCAACGAGAAGGTCCACACCCAGGACCAGATCGTTTACGGCCCTGATTTCCGTAACTACGCCAACATCCTGATCGGCGGTCCGATCACCAGCCCGCCCAATGACGCGGCCGTGGATTCGATCGAGGCGCAGTTCAGCGCGCTCACTGGCCAGAACTACATCAACCAGTTCTTCCAGGCCGGGCAAGGTTTCTTCAACGACATGCGTCAGAAGGACGAGAGCTACTCGATCTTCGGCAACGTCGATTTCGATATCTCGGAAGCGCTGACCCTGACTCTAGGGGCGAACTACACTCACGACGCCAAGGACATCGTTACCGACTCGGTTAGCACCGATGTCTTCTCGGGCCTCAACCTCGACGCGATCCGCGCGACCGCGAATCAGGTGAACATCGCTCGCACCGTTGGTGGCTTCCTTGGCCTGCCCGCCGGGACGCTCGCCAACGCGCAGCAGCTGGCGTTCTTCCAGACCAACTTCGCTCCGCAGTACGCGGCGATCGTGGCCGGGGTGAATGCGGCGACCGCGCCGATCCTGGCGCTCAAACCGCTGCAGTTCCTGCCGCCGTTCCAGAACTGCCCGAACGCGGTGGAGAGCTGCTCGACCCGCGACGGCGACTGGAGCTGGACCGCGCGCCTCGCCTACGAGGTCAGTCCGACGCTGAACGTGTACGCATCGTACGCAACCGGCTACAAGGCGCCGAGCTTCAACCTGTCGCGTGACAGCCGTCCGACGGCGGCCGACGTTGCGGCGCTGAAGACTGCGGGCCTGGCGGTGACCAACCTTGCCGCCGGCACCCGCTTCGCCGACGCCGAGAACTCGACCGTGTACGAGCTCGGCATCAAGGGTAACTGGGGCCTAGCCTCGGCCAACCTGACGTTCTTCCGGCAGTCGATTTCGAACTTCCAGACGAACACCTTCACCGGCACCGGCTTCATCTTCTCGAACGCCGACAAGCAGACTACCGACGGTGTCGAGTTCGAAGGCATGGTCCACCCGCGCGACGAGCTGACGCTCACCCTCGCGGTCACGTATCTCGATCCCAAGTACGACAGCTTCCCCAACTCGCCGCTGGGCGATCGTTCGGGTGAGACGATCGGCAACATCCCCAAGTTGACTGCGGTGTTCGGCGGGCAATGGGATCAGCCGATCGGCGAGGATCACCTGATCCTGCGCGGCGATTACTCGTACGCCTCGCCGATCCAGGTCGAGCCCGGCCTGCTGGCGTTCGTCGATGTCATTAACGGACAGCGCGACTACACCCGTGCGCGTGCCGCGGCGCGGCCGTTCCGGAGCGAGGTCAACAACGTCAACGCGTCGCTCACCTATGCGATGGCGATGGGCCTGGAAGTCAGCGTGTGGGGCCGCAACCTGCTCAACGACCGCAATATCACCGACATCTTCGATTCGGTGGCGCAGGACGAGTCGATTTCGGGCTACACCAACCAGCCGCGCACCTATGGTGTCTCGGCACGGTTCAAGTTCTGATTTCGCCCGTCGCGTTATTGCAGAAACCGGAAAGGGCCCCGTTCGCGGGGCCCTTTTTTGTTGCGCGCGGGGCGGGGTTATGATTCCCTGCCATTCAGGGATAACAACGAGGGGGAAATCGACATGGAATGGATGATCTTGCCGTTTAAGCGGTACGCCGAATTCACCGGCCGTTCGCGCCGGATGGAATACTGGATGTTCGCGCTGCTCAACGCGATCGTCGTCACCGTGCTGATGCTGGTCATCTTCGGTGCCGGTGGCGCAGCCGGCATGTTCAATGCCGACATGAACGGCAACCCGTCAGCGGGCCTCGGCGCGCTGTTCGGCGGAATGGGGCTGCTGATCGTGGTCTACGCCTTGGCGGTGCTGCTGCCGAGCATCGCCGTCACCGTTCGCCGCCTGCACGACCGGGACATGAGCGGCTGGTGGTACCTCGGGGCGATCATCGGGGGGATGATCCCGCTGGTCGGCTTCCTGATCTCGATCGCCTTCCTGGTGCTGATGGCGCTGCCGGGCACTCCGGGCCCGAACCGCTTCGGCCCCGATCCCAAGGGACAGGGGGAAGCCGAAACTTTCGCTTAAGACTTCGGAGTTTACGAGCGGCCCGCTTCCGTTGAGGAAGCGGGCCGTTTCGATGTCATGAGCACTCCCTTACCCCAAAACTGGCTGGGCTGGATGGTCCAGCCGCTGCGGCAATACGCGCAGTTCAGGGGGCGATCCGGTCGCCGGGAGTTCTGGTGTTACTGCGCATTCCTCGCACTTGGCTATCTTGCGATTTTCACGGTCGGAATGATCCTGAGCGATGCAACGGGTGAACAGGACGTATTGGCCCTCGTCTGGTTCGGGGGCTGGATCCTGTTCTTCCTCGCGAACTTCGTGCCCGGCCTCGCCCTGACGACGCGGCGGCTCCACGATATGAACTTGTCCGGCGCGCTGCTGATCGCGATCTTCGCCGGACTGCTGATCCTCAACTTCCTCGGCTGGCTTGGCTACCTGCTGTGGATGAGCCTGCCTGGGCAGCGCGTGGAAAACCGCCACGGCCCGCCGCTCGGCGAGCAGGATATCGCCGGAGTGTTCAGCTAGAGCTCGCGCAGCGCCTGCGCGGGCTTGGCCCGCAGCAGCGGCAATGCGCCGGCGAGCGCGAAGGCGACCACCAGCGCCAGGCCCGCGGCGAGCACGCCGAGCACCGCGCTCCAGCCGGGCAGCCACTCGAAGTCGAACAACTGGGTCACCACGCCCCACGCGGCACCGAGACCCAGCGCCAGCGCGACCAGCGCCAGCACGGCGGCGAGGAGGCCGTACTCGGCAAGCGCGAGCAGCAGCACCTGCCGCCGGCTCGCGCCGAGAACGCGCAGCACGACGGTATCGTAGGTCCGTTGCGCGCGCGCGGCGGCGATCGCGCCTAGCAGGACGGCGAGGCCCGCCAGCACGGCGACGGACGCGGCCGCCAGGGTCGCGAGGCCGACCTGGCTCAGCAGCTCGCGCGCTTGTTTGAGCACCGGGCCCGTCTCGATCACGCTCGACGAGGGGAAGGCGGCTACCAGGCTCTTGAGCAGCGCCCCCTTGGCGGCAACACCGGGCAGTTCGATCGTCGCGGCCATGTTGTGCGGCGCGTTTTCCAGCGTGTTGGGGCTGAACACCAGCACGTAATTGAAGCCCATCGTCTGCCAGTCGATGCGCCGTAGCGACGCGATGCGCGCCTGCCGCTCGACCCCCAGCACGCCGATCGTCAGGTAATCGCCGACCCTGACGCCGATCGCATTGGCGAGGTCCTCGTCGACCGAGACGAGCGGTTCGCCCGCGTAGTCCTTCGGCCACCACGTGCCTGCTGTCACCGTGTTGCCGGGAGGCACGGCGTCGGCGTACGTCAGACCGCGCTCGCCGCGCAGCGCCCAGGCGCCCTCCGGCAGGTTGTCACCCAGGCTCGCGACGCGGGTCATCCGGTCTTTGGGTCCGTAGGCAAGGATGGCACCGCGCAGCGCGGGCACGGCGCGCACCGCCGCGCCGGGTGCATCGCGTTCGACCAATGCGGAGAACTGCGCGACTTTGTCCTTGGGCAGGTCGAGCACGAAGTAATCGGGCGCCTGCGCCGGCACGCGCTTGGCGATCGTGCCGTCGATGCTCGTCTGAACGGCGGCCAGCAGGACGAACGCGCTGAGCCCGAAGCCGAGCGCGGTCACCAGCGTGCCGGTTGCCGCGCCGGGCCGGTGCAGGTTCGCAAGCGCCGCGCGCCACAACGGATCGCGCGGACGGGGCGCGCGTGCGGCTAACCGGCGAATGGCCCA
>NZ_RSEL01000010.1 GCF_003958625.1 Tsuneonella rigui
GCCGTGACCGCGACGACCGTCCGCGTGACGGCGGCGAGAGCCACGTTCCGGACTTCCTGAAGGACTGATCCGGTTCGCTGAACAGCAAGGGGCCGTCGGAGCGATCCGGCGGCCCTTTTCTTTTGCCCGCCCGCCTGCGAGGGGGCGAGGCATGATCCCACGCGAGACCCTGGCCACCGCGCGCATCCCCGGCGGCGACACGCTGACCCTGATGCGGCACGGCACCGATCACGTGGTCATGCTCGGCCGCGACGAGCTGATGGGCACGCGGATGCGCTTCTCGGAAGAGCAGCTCGCCGAGCTCACGATCGAGCGGCTCGGCAAGTCCGACGCCCGCCTGCTGATCGGGGGGTATGGCATGGGCTTCACCTTGCGCGCCGCGCTCGCGGCGCTGGGGCCGAAGGGTCAGGTGACGGTGGCAGAGATAGTGCCCGAGATCCTCGACTGGGCGCGCGGGCCGCTTGCCTCACTCACCGGCGACACGCTGGACGACCCGCGCGCGCGGATCGAGCTGTGCGACGTCGCCGCGCTGATCGACGACGCGGTCGATGGCTCGTTGCCCAAGTGGGACGCGATCCTGCTCGATGTCGACAACGGCCCCGACGGGATCGTGCGCACTGGCAACGAGCGGCTCTATACCCGCACCGGCCTCGCCCGGGCGCGCGATGCGCTTGGCCCCGGCGGGCTGCTAGCGGTGTGGTCGGCCGCGCCCGACCCCAAGTTCGCACGCCGCCTCAAGGATGCCGGGTTCGACGTAGAGGAGCGCACCGTCCGCGCGCGGCCCAACAACAAGGGGCCGCGTCACACGATCTGGTTTTCGCGCCGGCCTTAGCCGCGCTCGATCCGCAAGCGTCCCATGAAGTCGCGCTTGCCCAGCTGCGCTCCGCGCATGCGCAGGATGTCGTACACCGTGGAGGCATGGAACATGTAGTTCGGTTGGCTGAAGCTGAGCAGGAACTGGTCTGCACTGAATGGCAGCGAGAGCTGCGACATCTCGAACTTCATCGGCCGGCCGATCCAGCTCTCTGCTTCGTCCGCGCTCACGCCTTGCAGCGTTGCCTCAGACTGCGCGAGCAAGTCGCGGCACGCGGCGAACGTATCAGGAAACGGCCCGCGCGGCGGGTTGAACACGCCCGCCCGCACGCCCTCGACCGCGCCATGCGTGTGATGCGCAACGCTCGCGAACTGGAACGGTAGCGGGTGCATGTCCTCGATCAGCCGGGTGGCGAAGAGGTCGGCCTCGCTGCAACCTGCACTGCTGCACCACTCCTCCGCCTTGTCGACCAGCTTGGCAGTCGCGCCGACGATCTGCAGCGCAGTGGGGACGTAGGCGGCGTGAAGTGATAGCGGCATCGAGAATTCTCCCTCACAAGAAAAAGGCCCGGCAGTCGCGCGACTACCGGGCCTGGAAAATGTCTAGCGCACCCGCGGGCCGCCGAACGGCAGCGGGGGAGGAGGCCGGCGCGCACCGCGCGGCAGCTGCGCCTGATAGGCCCGCCCGCAGTGCTCGACGCAGTACGGGAAGCCCGGGTTCACGTTCTCGCCGCAGAAGTGGAAGTCGGCCTCGCCGGGGTGCCCCATCGGCCAGCGGCAGACCTTGTCGTTCAGATCGAGCAGCGAGGTCTTGTCGGCGATCTCCGGGCTCGGCTTGGCCGGCACCAGGCGGCGCGGCGGCGCGGGCGGGATCGGCGGTTGCTGGTCGCCGGGGCCCTGGCGCAGGAAGCCGCCGGGGCC
>NZ_RSEL01000011.1 GCF_003958625.1 Tsuneonella rigui
GCGGTCCCGGCGACCAAGCCGGCGCCGCCCGCGACCGGCGGCTTTCGCGCGGCCCGAGTCATGACCATCCCCGGTTTGGAAGGCGTGATCGGCGCGGACACCGCCGCGCTCCAGCGCCAGTTCGGCGCGCCCCGGCTCGACGTGTGGGAAGGCGACGCGCGCAAGCTGCAGTTCTCGGGCGAGGCCTGCGTGCTCGACGTCTATCTCTATCCGCCCAGCCCCGGGGCGACCCCGACCGCGACCTACGTCGACGCCCGCCGCGCCAGCGACGGCCTCGACGTCGACCGCGCGAGCTGCGTGCGCGCGCTGAAGCGCTAGTCGTCGAACTCGAGCGGAGCCTCCGCACCGCCCTGCAACGGCAACGGCCCGCGCGGCGGCACGGCCATCACCGGGAGCCCGGCTTCAGGCGGCTTGCGGCGTCGCGGCGGCTTTTTGCTATTGCGGACGTGCGCGCCGAGCACTTCGCGCCGCAACCGATCTCGTTCGCGGATCGCTGCGGCCGCCACTTTCTCGGCTTCCCGCAGCCTCTCGCTCAAGTCGCCGAAATGGATATCCTGGTCGCGATCGTCGCGCTCGTCGCCTTGCGCGCGCAGGATCGCGCGCAGCACCCACCCATCTTTCCCCATCAGCGCGTGAAGGACGCTGTCGGGCTGAGGCCAGCTCACACCATGAAACTCTCGCCGCACCCGCATGCGCCCTTGGCGTTCGGGTTGGCGAATACGAAGCCGGCGGTGAAGTCGTCCTCCACCCAGTCCATCGTGCTGCCGACGAGGTAGAGCACCGAACCGCCGTCGATGTAGAACGTGCCACCCGGAGTGATGATCTTCTCGTCGAACTTCGCTTCCTCGGTCACGTAGTCGACCGAGTACGCGAGGCCCGAGCAGCCGCGGCGCGGGGTCGACAGCTTGACCCCGATCGCGTCGGCCGGCGCCTTGGCCATCAGCTCGGCGATCCGCGCCTCGGCGGCGGGGGTCAGGATAACGGCGGCGGGGCGCTGGCGGAGCGTGGTCATGACATTCCCGGTGCGTGGCGGCGGACATTCTCGATCTCGGCGACCGTTTCGGGCGGTAGCCCGTCGGTCGAGGCGGTACGGAGCGTCCCCTGTCCATGCCAGATGGTGGCGATCGAGGTGCCGATCAACATCCGCATGCCCGGATCGTGCGACCAGTCGAGCGAGGCGGCTTCGAACAGGTAGGGCAGGGCGTCCGCGCCCTGCTGATCAAGATCCTGCGCGGCGTGCATCCGTTCCCACTGCTCGCGCAAGGGGTCGAGCAGGCACTCGCCGAGCTCATGCACGTCGGTCATAGCATCCCGAGCTCAAGCCGCGCCTCGTCGGTCATCTTGTCCGGGCCCCATGGCGGGTCCCACACCAGCAGCACTTCGGCGTCGCGCACGCCGGGCACCGCGCCGACGCGCAGTTCGACCTCCCCGGGCATCGATTCGGCGACCGGGCAGTGCGGAGTGGTGAGCGTCATGGTCACCTTCACCTCGCCGTCGGCGGTCGCATCGACGCCGTAGATCAGGCCGAGGTCGTAGATGTTGACCGGGATTTCCGGGTCGTAGATTTCCTTCAATGCCTCGACCACGCCTTCGTAGAGGTCGCCGCCGGGTTCTCCCGCGTGCGCGACCTGCGGCTTTTGCGCGAGGAACCCTTCGAGATAGTCGCGCTTGCGCTCGAAGCTTTCGCGCGGGGTGGTCCAGCTGTCGATTTCCGCCTCGACGGCATCCTCTACCGAAGCCCTTGGGGGCTTGGCGACCGCGTCGACTTCCTCGACCTCGATCTTTGACTGTTCGGTCATGCGAATATCCTTCTCGCGCGCTCGATCCCGCGGATCAGCGCGTCGACATCAGATTGATCACTGTAGAGCCCGAAGCTCGCCCGCGCGGTGGCGGGCACGCCGAGCGTGTCCATCAGCGGCTGGGCGCAGTGGTGCCCGGCGCGGATGGCGACATTCTCCTCATCGAGGATCGTGCCGAGGTCGTGCGGGTGCACGCCTTGGAGCGCGAAGCTGACGATGCCCGCGCTGTCTTCCGGCCCGAACAGGCTGACATCATTCATCGGCCGCAGCGCATCGCGCAGGGACCGCACCAACGAGGCCTCGTGCCGCTCGATCGCATCGAGGCCGATCATCTCGACATAATCGCACGCGGCAGCGAACCCGATCGCCTCGACGATTGCCGGGGTGCCCGCCTCGAACCGCTGCGGCGGCGGAGCGTAGGTCGTGCGCTCGAAGGTCACCCGGTCGATCATCGACCCGCCGCCCTGCCACGGCGGCATTGCGTCCAATTGCTCCGCCCGCCCCCACAGCGCGCCAATCCCGGTCGGGCCATAGAGCTTGTGCGCGGAGAAGGCGTAGAAATCGCAGCCCAGCGCGGCAACGTCGACCGGCATCCGCGGCACGGCCTGGCAGCCGTCGAGCAGCAGCCTCGCGCCCACCGAATGCGCCAGTTCCGCCGCGCGCCGTGCGTCGAGCACCGAGCCGAGCACGTTCGAGACATGCGCGAATGCGACTATCGTGTGCTCAGGCGTCAGCATCGCCTCGGCGGCATCGAGGTCGATCCGGCCACCGGCGGTGAGCGGGCAGACGTCGACCTGCCACCCGGCAAGCTGCCACGGCACGATGTTCGAGTGATGCTCGAGCTGGCTCAACAGCACCCGGCCCTTGTCGGGGTAGCTGTAAGCGACGAGGTTGATCGCCTCGGTCGCGCCGCGGGTGAACACGAGCTCGTCCTCGCGCCCGCCGATGAACCCCGCCACTCGCCGCCGCGCTGCTTCGTAGCCGAGCGTCATCTGCGCCGATCGGGTGTACACCCCGCGATGCACGGTGGCGTAATCCTCGCCCAGCGCGCGGCCTGTGGCGTCGATCACCGCCTGCGGCTTTTGCGCGGTGGCGGCGGTGTCGAGGTAGTGCCACGCCGAACCGTCCGGATTGATCAGGCCCGGAAAATCGACCTTGCGGCTGACGGGCGTCATCACGTTCACGCCGCATCTCCCAGCGCGCCCAGCGCGGCATCGAGCAGCGCCTCGGGCTCGCGGTGCGCGACGAAGGCGTCGGCGACGAAGGCCTGCACCAGCAGCTTGCGCGCCAGTTCGGGCGGCAGCCCACGCGCGGCCATGTAGAACGCCGCCGCCTGGTCGATCTGGCCGATAGCGGCGCCGTGGGCGCACTTCACGTCGTCGGCGAAAATCTCAAGCTCGGGCTTGGCGTTGGCGCTCGCGCCGCGAGTGAGCAGCAGGCCCTTGAAGCTCTGCGCCGCGTCGGTTTTCTGCGCGTCGCGCGCGACCATCAAGCGCCCGAGGAAATTGCCGGTCGCAGTGTCCCAGTGCACACTGCGCACCACCTGGTTGCTGGTCGCGTTCGGCGCGGCGTGGGTCACGCGGGTGACGATCTCGCGCACCGCGTCGCCGCCGCCGATGGTCACCCCGCCGAGCTCGAAGTGCGCGCCTTCGGCCAGCGTCACTTCGACTTCCAGCCGCGTGTATTCATCCGCCGAGAGCACCGCAAACAGCTCCGCCCGCGCGCCTTCGCCGACGGTCAGCCGCACCCGATGGACGCCGCCCTGGCCCTCGCCCAGCATAAGTTCCTTGCAGCGCACCTCGCCGGAAGGGAGCGCGACCTCTTTCCACCCGTCGAGCGCCGCCGGTTCCAGCCGCGCAAGCTCCGCGGGATCGGCGTAGCGCCAATCCTCCTCGCGGGTGGTGGGAAGCGCGGCGAGCGTCATCCGCGCCCTCGCTTCAACGCGAGCTCGGCGATGCCCTGCCCTCGATGCGCGCGCAGGCATGGTTGCAGGGTGGCGAGCTTGGCGCCGATCTTTTGCTTCTTCTCGTCGGCGGTGCCGGGGCCGTCGGCGATCGTCTTCAATGCCGCGTACTCGGGCTTCACGCACGCGATCATCGAGGCGCAGCCGAGCGCGTCGATCTCCTCGTCGCCGCTCGACTTCACCGTCTTGCACGCGAGCTTCCCGCCCGCCGCGCCCCACGCGCCCTGCCATTGTTCGAGCTTGCCGGCGATAATCGGAACCTGCGCGGCGACCTTCGGGTCGACTTTGCTCGTGTCGATCGGGCGCGGGGTGGGCGCAGGCGTGGCGGTTGCCTGCGCGGCGACCAACAGGAGTGGGAGAAACCAGTTCATGCCGCCACCGCGCTTTCGTAGCCTTCGCGTTCGAGCTCGCGGGCGAGCTCCGGCCCGCCCGACTTCACGATCCGCCCCTTGGCCAGAATGTGCACCCGGTCGGGCTGCACGTAGTCGAGCAGGCGCTGGTAATGGGTGATTAGCAGCACGCCCTTGCCCGGTTGCCGCATGATCGCGTTGATGCCCTCGCCGACGATCCGCAGCGCGTCGATATCGAGCCCGCTGTCGGTCTCGTCGAGCACCGCGAAGGCGGGATCGAGGATGCCCATCTGGACCATCTCGGCGCGCTTCTTCTCGCCGCCCGAGAAGCCGACGTTCACCGGCCGCTTGAGCATGTCCATGTCCATCCGCAGCAGCGCGGCCTTCTCGCGCGCGAGCTTGAGAAATTCGCCGCCCGACAGCGGCTCCTCGCCGCGCGCCTTGCGCTGGGCATTGAGCGCCTCGCGCAGGAACTGGACGTTGCTCACCCCCGGAATTTCGACCGGGTACTGGAAGCCGAGAAACAGCCCGGCGGCGGCGCGCTCGTGCGGTTCGAGGGCGAGGAGGTCCTGCCCCTCGAACGTCACCGAGCCGCCCGTCACCTCGTATCCCGGTCGCCCGCCGAGGGTGTAGGCGAGCGTCGATTTGCCCGCGCCGTTCGGGCCCATGATCGCGTGCACCTCGCCCGCGCCGACCGCGAGCGTCAGCCCGGTGAGGATCGGCCGGTCGGCGACGGTGGCGTGGAGGTTGTCGATCTTCAGCATGTCAGGGTGTCAGTCCGGAGAAATTGGCGACCGCCTGGGCGATCTCGGCATTGAGCGCGCGGATGGCGCGGGTCTTGGCAGCCTCGGCCTCGTTCCCCTTGAGGCCCGCGGTGGCGGCCGCAACCCGCTGGCGCTGCACGCGGTTGATCTGCGCGCCGCAGTAAGCGCGCGTCTGGATCACCGCGGCCTCCAGCTGGCTTTGCCCGGTGCCCGAGGCGCCCGCAAGCAGGCATCCGCGCAGGCGCGATTCGGCGAGGTCGGGGGATATGTCGTCGTCGGCCGATGCAGGCGCGGCGAGAGCCAGTGCGACGAAGGCGAGAAGATGGATCTTCAACATTGGGAGGCTCTCACTGATTCGTCGCCCCGGACTTGATCCGGGGCGGTGCTGCCTTTCGCCGCTCCGCTGGCAAGAAAAGCACCGGCCCGGGTCAAGCCCGGGCAGACGGAGAATGGGAGGAAAGTAAGTATCGTCACCGCTTCGGCCTAGACCAATCCTGCTTCGGGTTGGCTGCCGCGTGCTCGCGCGCGCGGGTTTTCTTGTCGCCCATGCGCAGCTTCATGCCCGCGGTGATCCGCGCGAGGACGGCGTCCATGTCCTCGAGCACGTCCTCCGCTTTCACCCGCATCACGCGGATGCCGACCGCCTCGAGGCTCTTGTCGCGCCGGGTGGCGAGCGCGGGGTCGGCATCGGGCTCGTCGATCGCCACCGCCATGCCGAGCAGCGGGCAGCCGAAATCTACGATCGCGCTGCCGATCACCGCGTGGCGGGTGAACTTGTAGCGCCCGAGATCGGCCTTGGCGAAGCGCGCCGCGAGCGCCTTGTGCGCCGGGCTCGAATGCCGCCGCATCTCGCGCGCCCGGTCGTGCAGCGCATCGAGCCGCTTCTCCGAGATCTCCCAGCCCCGCCCCTTCTTCTTGATCGCGGGCACGGCGTCGGCGGTCTCGGACGGATCGCGGAGCTGGAGGGTCTTGCGGTCGGTCACTTCGCGCGCTTCCGATAAATTCGTTCTAGCTCGGGGAAGCTTCTCAACCTCCGAACGAGCCGCACTTTGCGGAAGCGCGAAAGTGCGGCTCCGAAGAAGGCCAGCGCCAAGGCCGCTCCTATCGCCGCCTTCGTATCCCACACCGTGTGCACGGCAAGCAGGGTAAGGGCGAGCATGATGATCCCGCCAGCCAAGGGCCACCAGAAGTCCTTGCCAAAGGTATCGGAGGCGTTGTCCGTCATCCCACGCTTCCCTCGAGCGAGATCGCGAGCAGCTTCTGCGCCTCGACGGCGAACTCCATCGGCAGCTCCTTGAGCACCTCGCGGGCGAAGCCGTTGACGATCAGCGCCACCGCTTCCTCCTGCCCCAGCCCGCGCTGCATGGCGTAGAACAGCTGGTCGTCGCTGATCTTGCTGGTGGTCGCCTCGTGCTCGATCTGCGCGGTGGGGTTCTTGACCTCGATGTAGGGCACGGTGTGCGCGCCGCAGTCGTGGCCGAGCAGCAGCGAATCGCACTGGGTGAAGTTGCGCGCGTTCTCGGCATTGGGGCCGACGCGGACGAGGCCGCGGTAGGTGTTGTTGCTCTTCCCTGCGCTGATGCCCTTGGAGATGATCGTCGAGCGGGTGTTCGCTCCGTTGTGGATCATCTTGGTCCCGGTGTCGGCCTGCTGGAAGTTGTTGGTCACCGCGACCGAGTAGAACTCGCCCACGCTGCCCTCGCCGTTGAGCACGCAGCTCGGGTACTTCCAGGTCACCGCGCTGCCGGTCTCGACCTGGGTCCACGAGATCTTCGACCGCGCGCCCTGGCATAGCCCGCGCTTGGTGACGAAGTTGTAGATCCCGCCGACACCCTCGGCATTGCCCGGGTACCAGTTCTGCACCGTCGAGTACTTGATCTCGGCATCGTCCATCGCGACCAGCTCGACCACCGCCGCATGGAGCTGGTTCTCGTCGCGCATCGGCGCGGTGCAGCCTTCGAGGTAGCTGACATAGCTGCCCTTCTCGGCGATGATCAGCGTGCGTTCGAACTGCCCCGTGTTCTCCGCATTGATGCGGAAATAGGTGCTGAGCTCCATCGGGCAGCGCACGCCCTCCGGGATGTAGACGAAAGTGCCGTCGGAGAAGACCGCGCTGTTCAATGTCGCGAAATAGTTGTCGCGCTGCGGCACCACCTTGCCGAGCCACTTCCTGACCTGGTCGGGATATTCGCGGATCGCCTCGCTGATCGAGCGGAAGATGACGCCCGCGCGCTCCAGTTCGGCGCGGAAGCTGGTCGCCACGCTGACCGAATCGAACACCGCGTCGACGGCCACCTTGCGCACGCCGGCAAGTACTTCCTGCTCGCCCAACGGGATGCCGAGCTTGTCGTAGACCGCCTTGATCTCGGGATCGAGCTCGTCGAGCGAAGCCAGCTCCGGCTTCTTCTTCGGCGCGGCGTAGTAGTAGGCGTCCTGATAGTCGATCGGCGGGTAGCCGAGCTTGGCCCAGTCGGGCTCGGTCATCGTCTGCCACAGGCGGAACGCCTTCAGCCGCCAGTCGAGCATCCATTCGGGCTCGTCTTTCTTGGCGGAGATGAAGCGGACGGTGTCTTCGGAGAGGCCCTTGGGCGCGAACTCGGTGTCGATGTCGGCCGACCAGCCGTGCTCGTAGTCCGCCGCACGCGCGGCGGCGTCGTGCGCGGCCTGATCCTGCAGGGCGATGTTCTCGCTCACGCGTCGACCCCCCTGCTCAACTGGACGAGCGACACGCTGGCGAGCGCCCGGCGCAGCGCCTGGTTGACCACCGGCCAGTGCGGACGGACCGCGCAGTGCTGCTCGACCGAGCAATCTCCGCCGTCGCTGCAGGCGGAGAGCGCGATCGGCCCTTCGACCGCCTCGAC
>NZ_RSEL01000012.1 GCF_003958625.1 Tsuneonella rigui
CGCCGCGCCCGGCGCGTGGGTGGTGGCGCCGGCGGCCGGAGCGGTCTTGATCTTGCTGGTGCTGTTCGACGCCTTGCTCGCGGGGCGGGTGGCCGATTGGCGGGTGCTGGGACCGGACGACGCCGAGATCGGCGAGCCGGTGACGATAAAGGTGATGGCCGACCTCGCCGGGGGCCTGCCGCGTCGGATGGAGGCCGCGGTGGCGGTCGATCCGCGGCTCGACCGGTCGGGCCAAGTGCGTGTCAAGCTCAGTCCCCGCGATGGCGCGTGGCAGGGCGAGACGGAGGCAACTCCGAACCGCCGGGGCACCGCATCGCTGACCCGCGCCTGGCTGCGCTGGACCGGCCCGCTCGGGCTGGGAGCGCGGCAGGTGTCGGGCAATCTCGAATGCGCGGTGCGCATTTGGCCCGACCTCTCGCCGGTGCGCAGCCCCGCGCTGCAGCACTTCCTGCGCGATGCGCAGTTCGGCCTGATTGCCCGGCGCATCCGCGGCGAAGGCACCCAGTTCGAGGCGCTCTCCGAATACGAACCCGGGATGGACCGGCGGCGGATCGACTGGAAGGCGTCGGGCCGCCACACCCGCCTCTACGCGCGCGAGAACGAGAGCGAGCGCAACAACCAGATCGTCTTCGCATTCGATTGCGGCCAAGCGATGTGCGAGCCGGTCGACGGCCTGCCGCGGATCGACCGCGCGGTCTCCGCTGCGCTGACCGCCGCCTACGTCGCGATGAAAGGGGGAGACCGCGTGGCGCTGTTCGGCTTCGCCCGCCGGCCGCAAGTGCTGACCCCGTTCTTCGGCGAAACGCGCCGCTTCCACCGCCTGCAGACCGCCGCAGCCGGGCTCGATTACCATGCCGAAGAGCCCAACTTCACGCTGGCGCTGGCGACGCTCGCGCAGCGGCTGCAGCGGCGCAGCCTGATCGTGCTATTTTCCGATTTCACCGATCCCACCAGCGCGGAGCTCATGATCGAGAGCCTCGGCCGGCTGGTCGAGCGGCACCTCGTGCTGTTCGTGACCATCGAGGACAGCGAGCTCGCCGAACTGCAGGGGGCCGAGCCCGACACCCTCGACGCCCTCGCCACCGCGGTCGCGGCCGACACTCTCGCCCGCCAGCGCGCGCTGGTGCTGCTGCGCCTGCGCCAGCTCGGGATCGACGTGATCGAGGCGCCGTGGGCCGCGATCGGCTACCGCCTGATCGACCGCTATTTAGAGATCAAGCGGCGGGGAGCGATCGGATGAACGCCGTGTTGGGCACCGCCGAGATCGAAGCGGCGACCTTGCGCTCGGACCGATTCCGCCTCGCGCGCGAGGGCGAGTGGCGGCGGCTCGAGCATCTCGTCAGCCGGATGGAATCGGGCCGGTTGCGCAAGCTCTCCGATGAGGACGTGCTGGCCCTCCCCGCGCTTTACCGCACCGCCGCCTCCAGCCTCGCGGTCGCGCGCGAGACTTCGCTCGACGCGGCGACGATCGTCTATCTCGAGGGGCTGGTGCGGCGCGCGTGGTTCCAGGTCTATGGCCCGCGCCAGGGGTTCGCGCGGTGGTTCGCGGGTTTTCTCGGCGGCGGTCTCAGCCAGGCGGTGCGCGCGATCTGGCCCGACGTCCTGATCGCGCTGGCGGTGATGGTGGCGGGCGCGGTCACCGGCTGGCTGCTCGTCGCCCAGGACCAGGAATGGTACTGGAGCCTCGTCCCTAGCCAGTTCGCGGATACCCGCGTACCCGGCGCGAGCCGCGAAGTGCTGCTGCAAGCGCTCAGCACCGAGAAGTCCGCCCCCGGCCTGTCCGGGTTCGCTGCGTTTCTGTTCCAGAACAACGCGGGCGTCTCGATCCTCGCCTTCGCGCTCGGGTTCGCGTTCGGCATCCCCACGCTGCTGGTGCTGCTCAAGGAGATGGCGACGCTCGGCGCGATGCTGTGGCTGTTCCATGGACAGGGCCTGACGCTGGAGTTCGCCGCCTGGCTGTCGGTCCACGGCACGACCGAGCTATTCGCGATCCTGCTCGCGGGGGCCGCGGGCCTGCATGTCGGGCGGGCGATGGCCTTCCCGGGCGAACGTTCGCTGCTCGCCGCCACCGCCGAGGCAGGGCGCCGCGCGGCGATCGTGATGGCGGGGGTGGTGATGATGCTGGTCGCCGCGGCGCTGCTCGAATCGTTCGCGCGCGAGCTGGTCGGCGGGACCTGGGACCGGCTGCTGATCGGCGGCACGATGCTGGCCGCCTGGCTCGCGTACTTCTTCGCCTTCCGCCGCCGCCCCGCGGGGTTCGGCGGATGACCGGCGCGTTCGTCCCGTTCGACCTCAAGCGCCGGCGTGAGGTGGTCACGCCCGAAGGCATCGCGCTGACCTTCGTGGTCGCGACCCGCGGCGCGCGCTTCGGCGCATTCGTGCTCGACTACCTGATCCTCAGCGTCGCCACCGTGACGGCCGTGCTGCTGCTCGAATGGATGATCGGCGGGGCATCGACGGTCGACGACAAGTCGCCGGGCGGCGCGCGCGAGTTCCTGCGCGTGATCGAAATGCTCGTCTGGTTCCTCGCCTGGAACGGCTACTTCATGGCCTTCGAGCTCGGACCGCGCGGGGCGACTCCGGGCAAGCGCGCAGTCGGCATCCGCGTCGCCGCGCGCGGTGAAGGCGGCGATGGCGCGGCGCGCCTGACCGCCGAAGCGGTGATCGCGCGCAACCTGCTGCGCGATATCGAGCTGTTCCTGCCGCTCATCCTGCTGCTGGTCGCGCCGACCGGGGAAACGGGGTCTGCGGGGTTCGCCGGCGCGCTGTGGTTCCTGGTGTTCATGCTGTTCCCGTTCTTCAACCGCGACGCGCTGCGCGCCGGGGACGTGGTCGCGGGCACCTGGGTGGTCGAGGCGCCCAAGGCCAAGCTGCCCGACACGCTCTCCACCGAAGGCGGCGCGCGCGGGCCGAGCGCGGTGACCGGCGCCAGCTATCGCTTCTCGGAGAAGGAGCTCGCGGTCTACGGCGAGTACGAGCTGCAGACGCTCGAGCGCGTCCTGCGCGAAGGCCGCCCCGAAGCGATCGCCTCGGTCCATGAAGCGATCTGCCGCAAGATCGGCTGGAACCCTGGCGCGGGCGACGAACGCGCGTTCCTCGAAGCCTACTACGCCCAATTGCGCGCGCGGCTGGAAGGCGGGATGCGTTTCGGCAAGCGCAAGGCGGACAAGTTCAGCGGGTGAACCTGGCCGCCCTGCGTCTGCCTGCGGGTTATTTCACCCAGGTGTTGTTCCGCATCAGCATCGATCCGGCGAGTTTGCGATAGGTGGCCCGCTTGCCGGAAGCCGCCTCCTGCTTCGCGGCGGTGGTCTGCATGTAGGCGTTGAACGCCTTCTCGCGGCGGAGCGCTTCGTCCTTGTCCGCCAGCCGCGGCAGCCAGGTCACCAGCCAGATGTCCGCCTCGCCCGCACGGGGAAACTCGTTCGACCAGATCTGGTAGTCGGTGATCCAGCCCTGGCTTTTCGCGTACTCGCTCGACTTCTTCCAATCGCCCGCGAGGTGATTTGCGTATTCGAGCGTGTGGCCGTCCTCGATGTCGATCATCGACACCTCGACATAATCACCCGGCTCGATCGGCCATTCGGACTGTGCGGACACCGCCGCCGGCGCGGCAAACGACAATGCGGCAGCGCCCAGCGCGGCCAATCCCAGTTTCTTCATGCTGTCCAACTCCCCAGAACCCGGCCGGTGCATGATTGCACCGCCGGCTAGACCTCTGGAGTCGGGCGACCCGGAATATTTCCCCTGTTGGGCCGGCCCCTCGGCGACGGGAAAGCTACGCCTATTGCAGCGCTTGTCGAGTCGGACTTGCAAGCGGCTCCGGGGCACGCGGCGGCGCCGCGCGTAGCCCGATCAGCGGCCGGAGCGGCCTGATGGTGCGGCCGATGAGATAGAACGCCCAGCAACCGCTCACAGTCGCCGCCAGCAGGATCGCGAACTCCGCGCCCGGGGGCAGCGCCAGCGGGAGGAGCGACCAGCCGACCAGCACGATGATCGTCTGGTGCACGATGTAGAACGGAAACACCGCTTCGGTCAGCGTCGGCCGCCAGCGGTGGTCGCGGTTCCAGTAGCGGTCGGCCATGCCGATCAGCGCGACGATCGCGCTCCACGCGAACACCGCGCGGGCGGCCTCGAACCACGGATAGACCCAGGCGGGCGCGACCGTGTCACCGGGCCAGTTCCACTCGGTGACCGCGACGACGGCATAGCTAACCACAGCCAACAACGCAGCGATGCGCCACCACCGCCGGATGCCAGCCCACGCGCCCGCCGCTCCGCGCAGGAGATAGCCGAACAGGAACAGCGGCAGGTAGAACGTGTGCGCGTACCCGTCGCCGACCAGATCGTGGGTCTCCTCGGCGCCGGGCCAGCCGAGCCACAGGCGTGAGAGCAGCAGCGCTATCGGAACCGCCATGATCCGCCAATCGGCGAGTGCCCGATCGAGCAGCCGGGCTCCGCCAGCGCGCACTCGTTCGGGCAGCAGCAGGATCGCGGCGAGCACCAGCGTGTAGGCCCACAGGTATGCGACGAACCACAGGTGATTCCAGGTCGGCAGCATGATCCCGTCGAGCGGGGCGAAGCGGAAGTAATCGTGCAGCCAGAACCACCCGAGGCCCGCGCCATACCCATGCTTGAAGCTGAGCTCGACCCACGGCTGGGGCGGCACGACCAGCACCATGCCCGCGACCAACGGAATGAGCAGTCGGGCACTGCGATTGCGCACGAACCCGCCCAGCCCGCGCGAGCGCCCGAACAGCGCGGCCGAGGCATAGCCCGACACCACGAACAGCAGGCCGAGCCGCCAGGCGTTGGTCGCCAGCATGGGCAGCGCGGCCCATTCGAGCGGCCGCGCGGTCTTCACGTGCCAGTCCCACGGCACGAAGAACATCCCGATGTGGTAGAGGATCAGCAGCCCGAACGCCGCGATCCGCAGCCAGTCCATGCCATAGTGCCGCCCCGCCGGTGCGGCAGCGCCCTCACTCGTCGGCAAAGATCGCCACCTCGCTCATGCCGCTCGCGGTCGCGCGGCCGCGGTACATGCCGGGGGTGTTGAGCGCGAACACGGGCGCGCCGTCCTTGCCGACAACAATCACGCCGCCATCGCCGCCCATGGCGCCGACCTCGGCCATCACGGTCTTTGCGGCGGTATCGACCGTCTCAGCCGCCAGCAGGACCCGATCGCAGATCGCGTGAGCAACGCCAGCACGGATGAAGTACTCGCCTGAGCCGGTCGCGCTGACCGCGCAGGCGCGATCATCGGCGTAGGTGCCGGCGCCGATTACGGGCGCATCACCGATGCGTCCCCAGCGCTTGCCGGTCATGCCGCCGGTCGAGGTACCTGCCGCCAGATGCCCCTCGCTGTCGCGCGCTACCGCGCCGACAGTGCCGTACTTGAACTCGACGTCGAGCGCGGAGAGATTCTTCGCCTTGAGCGTTTCGAGCTGCTTCTTGCGCTCTTCGGTCGCGAAGAACTCGGGCGGGACGATTTCCAGCCCGTGCTCGCCGGCAAACTCCTCCGCCCCCTTGCCGGAGAGGAACACATGGCGCCCATCCTCCATCACCTGCTGTGCGAGCAGGATCGGATGACGTACCGTGTGCACGCCGGCGACCGCGCCCGCGCGGCGCCCGTTGCCGTCCATGATCGCGGCGTCGAGCTCGTTGATCCCGTCCCACGTGAACACCGCGCCGCGCCCGGCGTTGAACTTGGGATCGTCCTCCAGGATGGTGATCGCGGCGGTTACTGCGTCGATCGCGCTGCCGCCCTCCTTCAGCACCTTGGCGCCGGCATCGAGCGCGACCTGCAGCGCGGCCTTGTAGTCGGCCTGCTGCTGCTCGGTCATCCGGCTCCGCTCGAGCGTGCCCGCGCCGCCGTGGATCGCGAACGACCAGTCGGCGGAAGCGGCGGTCTCTTGGGCGGCGGCAGGGACGGTCATCGCCAGAGCCGTGGCGATCAGGATCAGCGCGCGCAAGGTCAGAACGCCATCGCGACGGTCGCGCCGCCGCCCTTGCTATCGACCCACGGGGCAATCGCCATGCGCTTTTCCGCCAACGGATGGGTCAGCAACAGCCCCGAGCCGGTGCCGATCGCGGCGCCGGCCAGCACATCGTACCAGTGATGCTTGTCGGCTTTCACCCGGGCCACGCCGACGAAAGTCGCGAGCGCGAAAGCCGGGATGCCCTCGGCTGCGCCGCGCCGCTCGTAGATACTCGCCGCCGCGCCGAACGCCGCCGTGGTGTGCCCCGAGGGGAAGCTGCGGTTGTCGCTGCCGTCAGGTCTTCGCTCCGGAAAAATCTCCTTGAGGCCGCTGGAGACCGCATAGCCCGCGCCGATCGAGCCTGCGGCCTGCAGCACGCCCTTGCCGTCGCCGGTCATCGCCGGAACGCCGATCGACCACGCCGTGAGGGCACCGACACCCACGGTGCTGGCGGTGTCCCAGTCCTTTTCGGAAGCAGTCGCCGGAGCGGCGACGACGAGCACGGCAGCGAGTGCGGCGGAGCGGATCATGCGCATTGCGCGACGGTATCACCGTGCCCGGCGAGGCAAAGCAAATTGTTATCCACCGGCTGTGGAACACCGATTTGCGGCCCGAACCTCCAGCATGATACGCAACGCCTCGAACGGTTTTGCCGCTTCAAACGCGGTCGCAAGCAAACTAGGGGCGCGGGATGATCCTGCGCCCCGCTTTGCATTCGGACCTCGAAACCCTGGTGCCATTTGCGCGCGCAGCGTTCACCGACGCGTTCGGGCATTTCTACGATCCCGAAGACCTCGCCGCCTTCCTCGACGACTATCGCGCACCCGAGCGCTACGCGGCGGCGATCGACGATCCGACCAAGTCGGTCACGCTGGCGGAAGAGGACGGCCGGCTGCTCGGCTATGCGACCGTCGACCTCGCGTGCGGTTTCGACGAGCGGCCCGATCCGCAGCCGCGCCAGCCGGCCACACTGGGCCAGCTCTATTGTGCGAGCGATACGACCGGACGCGGCGTCGGCGCGGCGCTGCTCGACCAGGCGATCGCCGAAGCGCGAGAGCGCGGCTGCGACGTGTTGCAGCTATCGGTCTACAGCGAGAACTTCGGCGCCCAGCGGTTCTACCAGCGCTATGGCTTTGCCCATGTGGCGGACATCGACTTCTGGGTCGGCCGCCACCGCGATGACGAGTTCCTCTACGAACTCACGCTCTAGGCGGCGAGCGCCAGGGCGGGAGCGGCCAGCGGCTCGTCAGCCCGCGCCTGCCACTTACGCTTTTCGGCATCGAAAAACGCCACCACAATCAGGAAGGTGAGGTTGATGAAGGCGAACTCGCCGCCGTCTTCCAACCAGGCCTGGAAGTCAGTCTGCGCCACGGTGTGCGGGCCCCAGGTGACGATCATGTCGACGAACACGCCGAATACCGCCGCCATGCCGATGCCGGCCGCGATATAGAGGCTGTGCACCGCCGCCTTGGGCCGGGCGGAAAACAGCGCGCTCGCGAGGCCCGCGAGCCAGATCATCCCGACCATGGCGAAGAACAGCATCTCGCCGATGTCGTTAGCGTGGACCGGCGAGTTCGCCGGATCGGGGATGTAGGGCGCGATCCAGTGGCCGAACGCCTCGTGGAATTCGGCCGCGTTGTCGATCGTCAGCCAGACCATCATCACCGCGTTTGCGAGATAGGCCGCCGCGCCGAGCCGCCGCCACATCACGAACAGCATCCCCGCGCAGCTCAGGGTCAGCGAGTATTCGAGGTATTCGCCGAAGCTGTGGTCCTGCGAAATGAACAGTTGCACCGGCAGCGCCGCGCCGGTCGCATCGCCGTAGTGCGCGGCGAGGTCCATGCCCACGATCACCCCGGCCCACGGCCAGATGAACATAATCGCGGTCCGCACCGCCTTGCTCGACAACACGGTTCTTGCCGCATCGAGCGCCTCGGTGGTGAGCGAAGAGAGCCAGGCGATAAGAGCGCGGGACATCGGAGTACCTTTCGCGGGGACAGGCGCGCTCGATACGCCTGACCGCGAGGGTTGTCGGTTAACCGGAATGCCTAAGATTTCCTCCGTCCCGCGGCGGAACAGCCGAGCGCGCGGCGGTTACCTCACATCCAGCGCCAGCGCTTGAACAGCCACACGGTCACCACGCCGAACAGCACGCACAGCGCGGTCACGTACCAGAAACCTTCCGGATCGCCGGCGATCTCGGCCCACGGCATGCCGCCGACATTGATCCCGAACAGGCCGACGAGGAAACTCAGCGGCAGGAACACCGTCGCGACTAGGGTCAGCCGGCGGTTGGTCTTCTCCGAGCGGGCGAGCGCGCGGCTGCGCAATTCGTCCATCAGGACCACCGCGCTTTCCTTGCTGACGTCGATATCGTCGAGGAAGCGGCGCAGCAGCGCGATGGTCTCGCCGATCTCGCGCCGGTCGTGCGCTTCGAACCAGCTCGGCGCGTCGCGGCTGATCGATTCGAGCGCGACGTGCTGCGGGCCCATGTGGCGCTGGAGCGCCAGGCTCTGGCGCCGGATCGCGGCGATCCGCGCGAGCCGGTCCTCCTCGTCCGCGCGGCGCAGATCGGTGCTTTCGAGCTGGTCGATCTCCTCGTTCACGTCGACGATCGCGGCGTTCATGCGGTGGACGAGGTGCTCCGCGAGCTGCGTGATCAGCGCCCCGGCATCGCCCGGCCCACGGCGCGCATCGATTTCGCCCAGCACGTCCTCGGGCGTCTGCAGCGGATGGCGGCGCAGGGTGATCACCCGGCGACCGTCCGACCACAGTTGCATCGAGACCATGTCCTCGGGATCGGCGCCGGGGTTGAAGTTGATCCCGCGTAGCGTGGCGACCAGCGTGTCGCCGTCGCGGAACGCGCGCGGGCGGGTCGAATCGCTGGTTAGCAGCTCGGCAGTCGGTTCGGGGATGGTGAGTTCGCTCTGGAGCCATTCGGCGACCTCGGGCCGGGTGCGGTCGAGATGGAGCCACAGGACCTCATCAGGCGCGCCCGGTTGCCAGCCCTGCGCGCGCTCCCAGGTGATCGGCCGCCCGCCGCCGTGCCCGTCGAGCACGCGGCCGATCAGCATCGGGCCGTCGCAGTCGTGGTCGTCGGTGGGATCGCGGGGCGGCGTCATTGCCGGGCGTCATGCCGCATTGCGGGAGCGCTGTCATTGCCCCTTAATCAGGGCCGGACTATATGCGCGGCCATGTCCTCAGTACGTCCGTGGCGCGACATCGTCCGCCGCCAGTCCCGCCAGATCATGGTCGGCAACGTCCCCGTCGGCGGCGACGCGCCGATCAGCGTGCAGACGATGACCAACACCCCGACCGAGGACGTCGGCGCGACGATCGACCAGATCCGCCGCTGCGAGGACGCGGGCGCGGACATCATCCGCGTTTCGTGCCCCACCGCCGAGAGCACCGCGAACTTCGACCAGATAACCCGCGCGGCCAAGGTGCCGATCGTCGCCGACATCCACTTCCACTACAAGCGCGCGCTCGAAGCCGCCGACAAGGGTGCGGCGTGCCTGCGGATTAATCCCGGTAACATCGGCTCGAGCGAGCGGGTCGCCGAAGTGGTCCGCGCCGCCAAGGCCAACGGCTGCGCGATCCGCATCGGGGTCAACGCCGGCAGCCTCGAGAAGGACCTGCTCGAAAAATACGGCGAGCCTTGCCCCGAGGCGCTGGTCGAGAGCGCGCTCGACCATATCAAGCTGCTGCAGGACCACGACTTCCACGAATACAAGGTCGCGGTGAAGGCGAGCGACGTGTTCCTCGCGGTGTCGGCCTACATGGCGCTCGCGGAGACTGTCGACTGCCCGCTGCACCTCGGCATCACTGAGGCGGGTGGCCTGATCGGCGGGACAGTGAAATCTTCGATCGGCATGGGCAACCTGTTGTGGGCCGGCATCGGCGACACCATCCGCGTGTCGCTGAGCGCCGAGCCGGAGCAGGAAGTTCGAGTCGGGTTCGAAATCCTCAAGAGCCTCGGCCTGCGCACCCGCGGGGTCCGCATCGTCTCGTGCCCCTCGTGCTCGCGGCAGGGCTTCGACGTGATCCGCACGGTCGAGGCCCTGGAAAAGCGGCTCGAGCACATCAAGACGCCGATGAGCCTCTCGGTCCTCGGCTGCGTCGTGAACGGTCCCGGCGAGGCACGCGAAACCGACATCGGCATCACCGGCGGCGGCGCGGGCAAACATATGGTGTACCTCTCGGGCGTCACCGACCACCATGTGCAGTCCGACACCATGCTTGATCACATCGTCGGCCTGGTCGAGGCAAAGGCCGCCGAAATCGAGGCCGATTCGCTCGCCGAGGCGGCGGAGTGAGGTTCAGCGCATCGGCAGGATTGCCGCGCTAGGCTTGGGCACATGAAGCGGCGCGATCTCTTGAAGGGCACGCTGGCGGCAGGCGCAGCGCTCGCGGTGACGCCGGTGCGGGCGCAAGTGCCCGCGGCTCCGATCGCGCTCAATCCGCGCGACCGGCGGCTGTTCGCCATCGCGCAGGAGCAATTGGCCAGGCACGGCGCCGGGCTGTGGGCGCGCGACGTGGTCGGCGTGGCCGATTTCGGCCTACGCTCGTCCGACCCGCGCCTCCACTACGTCGATTTCGAGCGGGGGGTGGTCGACAGCTACCGCGTGGCGCATGGCATGGGCTCGGACCCCGAGCATGACGGCTGGCTCAACTTCTTCTCGAACGTCCACGAATCGTGGTGCACCAGCAAGGGCGCCTACATGACCTTCGGGTGGTACACCGGGAAGTACGGCACCTCGATCCGGCTGGAAGGGCGCGACCCGACCAATTCCAACGCGCTCGACCGGGCGATCGTGATGCACCGTGCGGGCTACTGCGAGCCATCGCACCTCGCGCAATACGGCAAGCTCGGCCGCTCGAACGGATGCTTCGCGATGAGCGACGAGGACTTCAAGCTCGCCCTCCTGCGTCTCGCGGGCGGCCGGCTGCTCTACGCCGACAAGATCGGCATCGGTCCCAATGGCGAACAGGTCACTGAGCCGCCGAAGGGCCTGCAACTGCTGATCCCAGAAAGCACGCCGCAGCCCCCGCTGGTGCCGGGCGCGTTCTAGCCAGCCTCCGCAACGTCACCCCGGACTTGATCCGGGGTGGCGCTGCACTTCACGCCCCAAAAGAGTAGCACCGGCCCCGGATCAAGTCCGGGGCGACGGGTCTTTTGCGATTAGGTCGTCTGCAGATCGTCGACGATCTCGACCACATCCTCGCTGCTGGTGCGCGCGCGGTTGGCGACGCGCGGCGCATCGAGGCTGGCGAGCACCGGCGCATCGCGGCCGTAAATGTCGCTGAACTGGCGCAGCTTGCCGGTAATGTCGCGGCCCATCGTGAAGTAGGTGATGTAGACCGGCATCTGCTTCTGGATCGGCACGCGGGTGTACTTGCCGCTGGTGCTGATCGCGACCGCCTCGTCCGCCGCCGCCTTGCGCGTTTCCGGCGTGGTGGCGAGATTGCCGAGGATCGCCAGCGTGATCGCCAGCTCGGTCGCCCGCTCGGTCCGCACGCAGCCGTGGCTCAGCGCGCGGTTGTCCTGGTTGAACAGGTTGCGGCTCGGCGTGTCATGCAGGAAGATCGCGTGCGGATTGGGCATGTCGAGCTTCATCAGACCGAGCGAGTTGTTCGGTCCGGGCTGCTGGACCACGGTGATCGTGCCATCGCCGTTCTTGGTCGCCTTGTAACCGGCACGCGGCGCGCGCAGCAGCGAAGCGCCGAGGCCCTCGCCCTTCACGATCGACTGCGGCACCGTCCAGGTCGGGTTGAAGATCACGCCTTCGACCTGCTCGGCGAGCTGCGGGGTCGCGGTGCGGCCCGGCTTGCCGACGATCGTGCGGTAGGTGCTGATGATCTTGTCGTTGACCGTCAGGCGCAACTGATACTCGGGCACGTTGGTGATCAGGTACTGGTTGCCCAGGTCCTTCGCCAGCCACCGCCAGCGGTCCATGTTGGCGCGGATCAGCTTGCGCTGCGCCCCGTCCTTGGTGTTGGCGAGCGCCGTCTTGAGGACCTCGTAATCGGGATGGTCGGGATTGAGCGCGGCGAGGCTCGCGGCGACCGAATGGCCGGCGAGCGCCTGCGCCATCACGTCACCGGTCCGGTAGCGGTCGGCGTCGGGATCGACCACGAACCACTGCTTGCGCGCCTCCATCGGAGTGCGCCCGTCGCGCAGGTCCTCGACCAGCCACGCGAAGCTGCGGCTGGCCGCCTGGTCGAGCGCTTCGCCCGGACCGGCCGCGATCGCCGCCTGCAGTTCGTCGGGCTTGTAGTCCTTGGGTGTGAGCCCCTCGGCCCCGATGCCCGCGATAACCTTCAGCAGCGCCTGCGCATCGGCGATGTTCCACTGCTGCACTTCGGGCGTGACCGCCTGGACGGTGGCCGACATCTCGGCGCGCGAAGTCACCTCGTCCGAACCGGTCGGCACCTTGGCCGGGGTCACGGTCGGCGGATCGGGCGGGAGGATGTTTTCGGGCGCCTTGCCCGCCGGTTGCGCCGCGAATGCCGTTGCCGGCACCGCAACCATCGCCGCACCGATCATCAACGTCCGCATCAAACCCTTGGTCACTTAATTCGCCCCTTCACGCTGGTTGGCCGCCCCACCGGCGGCATCAAGGCTCCCGCTTCATAGCGCGCCTGCCGGGCCTCCTTCAACGCGCGCGGCTGAAGCCACGCTGAATCCGCCTTGACCGGTGGCACGAATGCCACGAACCGCCGGTCAATGCCCCGCCGCGATCATACGACCCTCCCCATCCTCGCGGTGATTGCCGCGATCGGCGTGTTGACGTTGATGGACGCGTTCATGAAATCGGCCGCGCTGGCGGTTGGCGCGTACAGCGCGCTGTTGCTGCGTGCTCCGATCGGGTTCGGAATGGCTGCGCCTGCCTGGCTGATGGCTGGTGGGAGGTGGCCGGCGTGGCCCGTGCTACGCATCCACCTCATTCGCGGCGTCGTGGTGTCCGCGATGGCGTTCTTGTTCTTCTTCTCGCTCACCCGCCTGCCGATGGCGCAGGCGCTCGGCATCAGCTTCATCGCCCCGCTCATCGCACTGTTTCTCGCCGGAATTCTCCTCGGAGAGCGCGTCGGATCGCGTGCAGTGATCGGCGCCCTGCTCGCGCTGGGCGGAGTGGGTGTCATCCTCGCGGGCAAGATCTGGCGGGAAAGCATGGGCGACGGCGCGGCGCTCGGTATCGCCGCCGTGCTTGGTTCGGCAGTACTCTACGCATGGAACCTCGTGCTCCAGCGTCAGCAGGCACTCGTCGCCAAGCCGCTCGAGGTCGCGACCTTCCAGAACGGCATCACCTTCCTGGTGCTGGCCGGGTTTGCGCCGCTTTTCGCGCAGATGCCCGAGGGCGGCGAGTGGCTCGATATCGGCGCGAGCGCGCTGCTTTCGGTCAGCGGCGCGCTGCTTTTCACGTGGGGCTATGCGCGGGCAGAAACCCAGCAGCTCGCACCGCTCGAATACACCGGCTTCCTGTGGGCGGCGCTGTTCGGCTGGCTGTTCTTTCGCGAGCCGGTGACCGAGGCGACAATCGCCGGGACAGTGTTGATCGTCGCGGGCTGCTGGACCGCCACCCGCGGTGCCGCGGCCGAGCCCGAACAGGTAGCCGCCTGACTTGGCCCGCGCCAAGCAATCGTAGCCGGGCGTGACTTGACCAAACGCGCTCCAGCGAGCAGGTGCGCGGCCATTCCCGGACACGCAATTTCGAAGGACCGTCAGCACCCATGACCCAGGTCGGCAAGGACTCGCTCGCAACCCGCAGCACACTGACCGTCGGCGGCAAGGATTATGCCTACTACTCGCTGAAGAAGGCGGCGGAGAAGGTCGGCGACGTCAGCCGCCTGCCGTTCAGCATGAAGGTGCTGCTGGAGAACCTGCTGCGGTTCGAGGATGCCGGGTTTACCGTGTCGGTCGGGCACATCCAGGCACTGGCCGACTGGCAGAAGAACCCCGCCACCGGCGGCGAGATCCAGTACCGCCCGGCGCGCGTGCTGATGCAGGATTTCACCGGCGTCCCGTGCGTTGTGGACCTCGCCGCGATGCGCGATGCGATCGCCAAGCTCGGCGGCGACACCAAGAAGATCAATCCGCTGGTTCCGGTCCACCTCGTCATCGACCACTCGGTGATGGTCGACGAGTTCGGCACGCCCAAGGCGTTCGAGGCCAACATGGCATTGGAATACGCGCGCAACGCCGAGCGCTACGACTTCCTGAAGTGGGGTTCCAAGAGCCTCGACAACTTCAAGGCGGTGCCCCCGGGCACCGGCATCTGCCACCAGGTGAACCTGGAAAACATCGCGCAGTGCGTGTGGACCTCGATGGACCAGGACGGCGCGGCGGTCGCCTATCCCGACACCTGCGTCGGCACCGACAGCCATACGACGATGGTCAACGGCCTCGGCGTGCTCGGCTGGGGTGTCGGCGGAATTGAGGCCGAAGCGGCGATGCTCGGCCAGCCGGTATCGATGTTGATCCCCGAAGTGGTCGGCTTCCGTTTCACCGGCGAGCTCGCGGAGGGGGTGACCGCCACCGATCTCGTCCTCACCTGCACCCAGATGCTGCGTGCCAAGGGCGTGGTCGGGCGTTTCGTCGAATACTTCGGCGCCGGCCTCGCCAGCCTCAGCCTCGCGGACCGCGCGACGCTGGCCAATATGGCGCCCGAATACGGCGCGACCTGCGGCTTCTTCGGGATCGACGACAAGACGCTCGAGTACCTGCGCCTGACCGGCCGCGAGGACGACCAGATCGCGCTGGTCGAGGCCTATGCCAAGGAACAGGGCCTGTGGATCGACCCCAAGGCCGAAGAGCCGATCTTCACCGACACGCTTGAGCTCGACCTCTCGACCGTCGTGCCCAGCCTCGCCGGGCCCAAGCGCCCGCAGGACAAGGTCGCGTTGCCCGACGTCGACAAGCTGTTCAACGACCAGCTCAAGGACATTTACGGCAAGGCCAAGCCCACGCGCTGCGCGGTCGATGGCGCTGATCATGATGTCGGCGACGGCGACGTGGTGATCGCAGCGATCACCAGCTGCACCAACACCTCCAACCCCGACGTGCTGATTGCCGCCGGCCTCGTCGCCAAGAAGGCCAACGAGCGCGGTCTCAAGCCCAAGCCGTGGGTCAAGACCAGCCTCGCGCCCGGATCGCAGGTGGTTACGGACTATCTCGTGAAGGCCGGCCTGCAGGAGCATCTGAACGCAATCGGGTTCGACCTGGTCGGCTACGGCTGCACCACCTGCATCGGCAACTCCGGCCCGCTGGCCGAGCCGATCTCCAACGCGATCAACAAGAATGACCTTGTCGCCGCCAGCGTGCTGTCGGGCAACCGCAACTTCGAAGGCCGCGTGTCGCCGGACGTGCGCGCGAACTTCCTCGCCAGCCCGCCGCTGGTGGTCGCCTACGCGCTCAAGGGCACGGTGACCGAGGACATGATCGACGATCCAATCGGCCAGGGCAGCGACGGCAAGGACGTGTTCCTCAAGGACATCTGGCCGAGCAACGCCGAGGTCGCGACCTTGCGCGCCGGGGCGATCGACCGCGACATGTTCGTCGCCCGCTACGCCGACGTCTACAAGGGCGATGCGCACTGGCAGGCGATCGATGTCACCGGTTCGGACACCTATACCTGGCGCGCCGGTTCGACCTACGTCGCCAACCCGCCGTACTTCGAAGGCATGGAGATGACCCCGGCGCCGGTGATGGATATCATCGAAGCCAAGCCGCTGGCGATCCTCGGCGATTCGGTGACCACCGACCACATCTCGCCCGCTGGCTCGATCAAGGCGGACAGCCCGGCCGGCACCTACCTGCAGGAGCACCAGGTCGCCAAGGCGGACTTCAACTCCTACGGCAGCCGGCGCGGCAACCATGAGGTGATGATGCGCGGCACCTTCGCCAACATCCGCATCAAGAACGAGATGGTCCCGGGCGTCGAAGGCGGAATGACCCGCTACAACGGCGAGACCATGGCGATCTACGACGCGGCGATGAAGCACAAGGCCGACGGCACGCCGCTGGTGGTGATCGCGGGCAAGGAATACGGGACCGGCTCCAGCCGCGACTGGGCCGCCAAGGGCACCAACCTCCTCGGCGTGCGGGCGGTGATCGTCGAGAGCTTCGAGCGCATCCACCGCTCGAACCTGGTCGGGATGGGCGTGCTGCCGCTGCAGTTCAAGGACGGCGAGAGCCGCGCCTCGCTCGGGCTGACCGGAGACGACACCTTCACCATCCGCGGCCTCGCCGAGATCAAGCCGCAGCAGGACGTCGAGGTCGAGGTGACCAAGGCCGACGGCACCACGAGCACCTTCATCGCGAAGTGCCGGATCGATACCGCCAACGAGCTTGAGTACTTCACCAACGGCGGCATCCTGCAGTACGTGCTGAGGAAGCTCGCCGCGTAAGCGGCATCCGAGCGCTAAATGAAAAGGGGCGACTCCCTCGCGGGAGCCGCCCCTTCTCGTTAGGGCGAAGTGCTTCGAGGCTCAGTCCGCCTTGGGAGCCTTCTTGCGCCGGCCGAGCACGGCGGCGGCGGCGGCGCCGAACAGCACGATCATCGGCGGCGCGGGCACCGGGGTGCCGCTGCTCGAACCGTGCCAGCCGCTCGATCCCGAGGTCGAGGACGAGCTGGACGACGACGTGCTCGAGGAGGTCGAGCTGCTGGTCGACGAACTGGTCGACGACGAAGTCGACGTCGACGACGAGGTGCTGCTCGTGATGTTGCCCGAGCTCGAGGTGCTGGTCGACACATTGCCCGACGAGCTCGATGTGCTGGTCACGTTGCCCGACGAGGTGGTCGTCGTGCTGGTGATCCCGCCGGTCGAGGTCGAGGTGGAGCTGCCGCCCGAGGAGGTCGACGTCGAGCTGCCGCCAGTCGAGGTGGAAGTCGAGCCGCCGTTGTTCGAGTTGTCGATATCGATGTCGATATCCTGACCCTGGCTGCCGCTCGAGGTCGTGGTCGAGCTGACCACCACGCTGCCGCCGCTCGAGCCGCCGCCGAAGAAGCCACCGAAGAACCCGCCACCGAAGCCGCCAAAGCCCCCGCTGCCGCCGACCACGGTTACTCCACCGCTGCCGCCACTGATCGGGCCGCCGGGGGGTGGAAGCGGAATGGGAGCCAGCGCGATCTGGTAGGCCGGCGGGCAGGCGTTGGCCACGGCCGGCACCGGCTGGCCCGGCGCGGCGACGAACCCGCCCTGAGCGACCGGCACGCACTCCACCTCGCGATGGACGATGCGGCGCTGCCGCTGGACCGTCCGCGGCACGTGGCGCTGCGCAACATGGCGCGGCTTGGTGGTGCGCGGAGTCGGCTTGATCTGCTTGGTCTGCTTGACGCTGGTCGGGTTGGCGCGCGGCTGTTCGGCCATGTGCACCGCGCCGCCGGCGAGCAGGACCGTGCCCGCCGCGGTGGCGGACAGTTTTGCGAGGGCCATCTTTACCGACATGGGCTTGTCTCTCGTTTCTCTCGACGGGGAGAACCTGCCGGCGGGTCCGGCTGGAACATGCCCCTGTGATCCGAGGAAACGACACGCGACCCCTGCCGACAATTGAATTAACCACGAAAAATCGTTGTCCGGCCTCGATTTCGGGACTCCGACCCTGCGGCGGACTAGCTCTGTCCCAAAGTGAAACCGGTTCGGCTAACGCGATTAACCCCAGGACCTCTCCGGCTTGACCTCATGTAACTCACAGGTTACATCAAACTCGATCCAGTTTGAGGGGCGAACCGATGAACCAACTGTCCGATGTCGAGCAGGCCGATCGCCTCGGCCGCCGCCGCGCGCGCATTCTGCCGGTGCTGGCGATCTTCTTCCTCAGCCAGCAGGCGGCATTCTTCTCCAACCCGCCTGCCGAGCGCGCGGTCGATCACGTCCGCATCGGCGCGTGGGTGGTGATGAGTGCGGCGATCCTGTTCGCGCTCTACACCGGCGGCGCGTGGTTCCGCTCACCCGCGGTGCGCGCGATGCTCAACGACGAGCCGACCCGCGCTAATCGTGCGAACGCGATGCAGTGGGGCTTCATCGCGGCGACCGTCGTCGGTATGCTGGTCTATGTGTTCCAGGGCGTCGCACAGTTCACCACGCGGGAGGTGATCCACCTCATCGTCAGCGCCGGGCTGGTCGCAGCGCTGGTTCGCTTCGGGATGCTCGAACGCCGCGCGCATGCCTGAACTCGCAAACCGCTTGCGCGAGGCACGCGAGGCCAAGGGGTGGACCCAGGCCGAGCTCGCCGCGCGTATCGGGGTCAGCCGCAAGACGGTGAACACGGTGGAGAACGGGGTGTTCACCCCCTCCACGGTGGTCGCGTTGAAACTGGCCCGCGCGCTCGGAGAGCCGGTCGAGGCGCTATTTTCCCTGGTCGAATAGCCCCGTCTGGCTGCCCTTCGGCGGCGCGATGTCGAGGTGCACCCAGCCCGCATCGTTGAGGCACCGCCCACGCGCGGTCCGCGCCACCAGGCCGAGCTGGATAAGGTAGGGCTCGACCACCTCCTCGATCGTGTCGCGCGGCTCGGCGAGGCCCGCGGCGAGCGTTTCGACGCCGACCGGTCCGCCTTTGTAGGTCTCCGCGATCATCCGGAGATAGCGCCGGTCCATCGCATCGAGCCCGAGCTTGTCGATCTCCAGCCGGGTGAGCGCCTGGTCGGCCACCGCCGCGGTCACCGTGCCATCGCCCGCGACATGCGCGAAGTCGCGCACCCGGCGTAGCAAGCGACCGGCCACGCGCGGCGTGCCCCGGCTCCGCCGCGCAATCTCCCGCGCGCCGCCGGGATCGAGCTCCAGCCCGAGCAGCCGCGCCCCGCGCGTCACCACCCGCTCCAGTTCCTCGACCGTGTAGAAATTGAGCCGCACCGGAATGCCGAACCGGTCGCGTAAAGGCGTCGTCAGCAGCCCTTGCCGGGTGGTCGCGCCGATCAGCGTGAACGGCGGCAGGTCAATCCGCACCGAGCGCGCCGACGGCCCCTCGCCGATGATCAGGTCGAGCGCACGGTCCTCCATCGCGGGATAGAGCACCTCCTCGACCACCGGATTGAGCCGGTGAATCTCGTCGATGAACAGCACGTCGTTGGCTTCGAGATTGGTCAGCAGCGCGGCGAGGTCGCCCGCCTTGGCAATCACGGGACCGCTGGTCGCGCGAAAGCCCACGCCGAGCTCCTTGGCAACGATCTGCGCCAGCGTCGTCTTGCCCAGCCCCGGCGGCCCGAAGAACAACACATGGTCCATCGCCTCGCCCCGCCCGCGCGCCGCGTCGACGAACACCCGCAGGTTCTCCCGCGCCGCCTCCTGCCCCACGAACTCGCCGAGCGACTTCGGGCGCAGCGCGGCGTCGGGATCGTCGGGAAGACGCTCGGGCGTGTGGATCGGATCGAGGCTCACCCCGCTGCCCTCTTCAGCGCCACGCGGATGAGATCGCCCTCGGCCGCGCCCTCGCCCAGTTCGTCGATCGCGCGGGAGACGGCGGCGGCGGCGATGGCGGGTTTGAAGCCGAGGTTTTGCAGGGCGCTGACGGCGTCGGCGCTGGCTCCGCCCCGCGGCAACGCGGCGGCGACGCCGGGTGCGGTCGGGAGGGCGCCGGCCTTGTCGGCCAGTTCGTTGACGATGCGGCTGGCAAGCTTCGGCCCCACCCCCTGCGCGCGCGCGATGGTCGCGGCGTCTCCGGAGGCGCAGGCGCGCTGAACGTCCTCCGTGCTCAAGGCCGAGAGGATCGCTAGCGCAACCTTGCTGCCCACCCCTTGCACCTGGGTCAGCAGGCGGAACCAGTCGCGCTCCCCTGCCGTGGCAAAGCCCAGCAGGCGCATGTCGTTCTCGCTCACCTGCAGGTCGGTGAACACCGTGCAACCCTCGCCTGTCTCGCCGAGCGCGGCGAGGGTCTTCGACGAGCAATGGACCAGGTAGCCGACGCCCGCGACGTCGATCACGGCCCAGTCGGCGCCGGTCTCGTCGAGCAGGCCCTTCAGCTTGGCAATCATGGTTTGTTCTTGGCCTGTGGCCGCGCGTTTGGCCAGTGCGCCGCGCAACTCGTCCACGCCGCGAAATCTGTAGGACTTGTCACACTTGTCACACTGTCCAGGAGAATTTGTCGCCTTGCGGGCAAAGGTGTCGCCTTGCGGGATGCGGTGTCGCCTTCCGGCCGCTCGCGACGGACGAGCGGATATAGAGGATCGAGCATCACCATCGCGCCAAGCGTAGCGGCGCGGCGGCATGTAGGAAACCGCGCGGGTTGAGGCGCGCATCCGCAGTGCCTAGGTTGCCCCCCGTGAGCCGCGTTCTGCCTTTGACCTTCCGCCTGATGCTCGCCGCGATGCTGGCGGTGATCGGGCTGCACGCGGTCCCCGACCAGCCGCTGCCGGCGCAGGTCTCGCACGGCTCCGCGTTCAGCGCGGGGACGGTCGAGGTGTCGCTGCTGGCGCGCCGCGTCGCGCCGGGCGAGGCCAGACCGATCGCTGCGCCAGTGCCGCTTCCGCTGGATCCCGCCGCCGAGCCGGTCGACATTGATTCAGCTCCGCAGGCGAGCGATGCCTGGCCTGCCCACCCGCAGACCGGTCCGCCAGTTCTGCGCCTCGGCCGCGGCGACCCGCCACCTCGCGCGCCTCCTGCCTTGTCCTGAAGCCCTTTCCGCGCGCCCGCCGCGGTGCGCATCCTCCTTTTCAGGACAACAGACATGACTGCCATCGACACCGCTTCCGCCGCGCGCGGAGGCGACCGCTTCGACGCGATCGAAGCCCTGCTGGCGCGCTACCCGCGCGTCGACGCCGACGAGCTCGCCGAGCTCAAGACCTGGTTCCGCAAGGAAGCGAGCGCGTTCGAGGTCGCCAGCATGGCGAGCAAGGAGGCGATCCACGCCCCCTACCGCCAGTTCCGCGCCGACCACATCGACCGGCTGCGCCCGATCGACGTGGTCAAGGGCCTCGCCTTCGCGGCGGCGATCGTGGGCCTGTTGCTCGCGGTCTTCGTGATCAAGGCGTAGCGGCACACCTGGGGGCGGGCCGCCGGCTCGCCCCCATCCCCAACAGCATCAAGCGCGCCTTGGGCGGCCCGAAGCAGCGCGGGCGTGGACAGGCGCGGGACGATCCGACACAACGCGCGCCCATGAGCTGGAACACCTTGGGCCGCGTGTTGCGGATGACCACCTGGGGCGAGAGCCACGGGCCGGCGCTGGGCGCGGTGCTCGACGGGTGCCCGCCGGGGCTGGCGCTGAGCGAGGCGGACATCCAGCCGTTCCTCGACGCGCGGCGGCCGGGGCAGAACAAGTTCACCACCCAGCGGCAGGAGCCGGACGCCGTCCGCGTGCTTTCGGGCACGTTCGAGGGGAGGACGACCGGCACCCCGATCAGCCTGGTGATCGAGAACGTCGACCAGCGATCGAAGGACTACTCGGAAGTCGCCAAGGCCTACCGTCCCGGCCACGCCGACTACGCCTACGACGCCAAGTACGGCTTCCGCGATTATCGCGGCGGCGGGCGCAGCTCGGCGCGCGAGACCGCGGCGCGCGTGGCGGCGGGC
>NZ_RSEL01000013.1 GCF_003958625.1 Tsuneonella rigui
GGTCGCGGCGGCGTCAGCCGACATGGCGGCGTCGGTCGCGGCGGCGTCGGTCGCGGTGGCTTCCGGAGCCTTGTCGCAAGCGGCGAGCGAGAGAGCGGCCGCGAGGGCCGGAAGGACGAACTTCTTCATGGACGTAATCTCCTGGGCAGACGAGCCTGCCGCGGGCCCTATACAATGGACATGATTACGCCACAATTGGGAATCGTCATTCTTCTGTGCGTATGAGCACGGTCTCGCCAATGAGGGCGAACAGCACGAACGGCGCCCACGCCGCGAGCAGCGGCGGGTAGCCGCCGAAGTTGCCCATCGCGAGCGCCGCGTTGTCGACCACGAAGTAGGCAAAGCCGAGCGCCATGCCGATTATCGCGCGCACGAACAGCTGGCCGGACCGCGCCAGTCCGAAGGCGGCGACCGCGCCGAGGAGCGGCATCAACACGGAGGACAAGGGCCCGGCAAGCTTGTGCCACCACTTGGCCTTGAACTCCGCCGTCCGCCGCCCCGCGGCCTCGTAATCGTCGATCGAGCGGCGCAGCTGCCAGAACGACTGCGCGTCCGGATCGACCTTGCCCAGCGCGACCTGCTCAGGCGTGATCTTGGGCGCGACGACCACGCTGGCGAGCTTTTCGGTCCGCGCGCCCGCGACGTCGAAGCGGGTCGCGTTCTCCAGCCGCCAGCCGGGGTTGGCGTACGTCGCATGCTCGCTGCGGACCTGGTCGGCGATCGCCCCGCTGGGCGTGCGGCGGTACCAGTTGACGCCGGTCATCTCTGTCGCCGCGCCGGAACCGGTCACGGTCGCGGCGGCGAGGATGTCGGTCCCGTCGGTCAGGTAGACGTTGGTCTTGACCCCCGAATCCGCCGGCACCTTCTTGAACTCGTTGGCGTCCCACGCCTTGAGCGTCGCGTTGGCGCGGGTGACCACGCGTTCGTTGAACGCGAAGCTGCCGATCCCGATCACCAAGGCGGTCAGCAGCAGCGGGGCGAGGATCTGGTGCGCGGAAAGCCCCGCCGCCTTCATCGAGATCACTTCGCTGTTCTGGTTGAGCCCGACAAGCGTGATGATGGTCGCCAGTAAGACCGAATAAGGCAGGAAGCGCGCGACCAGCTGCGGCGCCCGCAGCGTGGCGTAAGTCCAGATCTCCGCCTGTCCATTGCCGGGCACGGCGAGGATCTTCCCCGTGCTCGACAGCAGATCCATCATCAGCAGGACCAGCACCAGCATCACCAGCACGGCGAAGATGCGCACGACGAACAGCTTCGCGAGATACAGCGTCAGCGTGCGCGAGGGGAAGAAATCGAACTGCATGGCGTGCGCTACTCGGCCGGAGCTTCGGCCAGCACGGGCGCGTGTCCGCGGCGGCGCAGCAGCGCGCGGATCCGCTTGCCGAGCTTGGCGAACCAGGTCTCGAGCGCGCCGATCGCCTGTCCGCCGGGGACGTAAGCAACCCGCCAGTACATCCACGCGATCAGCGCCGCGAACAGCACGAACGGCACCCACAGCGCCAGCGTGGGATCGAACCGCCCGAGCGTCGCCACGTCCTCCGCGTACTGGTTGATCTTGTGATAGGCGACGACCATCACGATCGACACGAACACGCCCAGTGCGCTGGTCGATCGCTTGGGCGGGATGGCCAGCGCCACGCCGAGCAGCGGCATCAGGAACATCATGATCACTTCGACCAGGCGGAAGTTGAAGCTCGCCTGGCTGCCGTCGCGCTGCGCTTCGGTCGTCTGCCGCTCGCCCCAGCCGATGCGGAGCAGTTCGGGAAGGATGTATTCGCGCTCGGCATCGCCGCGATTGCGGAACTTGGCCACGGTCGGCAGGTCGATCGGCAGGTCGTGGCGGGTGAAGCTGAGCACCCGCGGGGTCGACTTGCCGCCCATGTCCTGCACGATCACCCCGTCGGTCAGGCGCAGGATGATCGTGTCGGGATTGTCGGTGGTGGCGAGGAAGGTCCCCTCGTTGGCCGAGATCGACAGTTCCTGGCCCTTCTCGTTGGCGACGCGGGCGAAGATGCCGATCAGGCGGCGGCCGTCATCCTCGCTCCGCTCGATGCGCAGCGCCATGCGGTCCTTGAGAGTGGTGAACTCGCCGACCTTGATCGAGGCGCCCAGCGCGCCCGAGCGCAGTTCGTAGTCGAGTCGCTCGTACCAGTACCGGCTCACCGGCTGGATGTAGAACACCAGCGCGACGTTGGCGGCGATCAGTACCAGGGCGATTGCGTAAGGCACACGCAGCAGCCGGGTGTAACCGAGGCCGACCGCGCGCATGATGTCGAGCTCGCTGGTGGTGGCGAGCTTACGGAAGGCGAACAGCACCCCGAGGAGCAGCCCGAGCGGGATCGCCAGCGACGCGTATTCGGGCATCATCGTCGCCAGCATCTTGAACACGACGCCGATCGGCCCGCCCTGAACCGCGACGAAATCGAGCAGCCGCAGCATCTTGTCGAGCACCAGCAGCGATGCCGCGAGCGCGAACACACCCAGCATCGGTACCACCGTCAGGCGCAGGATGTAGCGGTCGATGGCGGGCAGGAACTTCAAGCGGCTCTGCGTTTGCTGGCGGGGTGCGGCGCTATAGCCGCGCGATGCGGCAAGGTCATGCCCCAATCGGACGTGCCGTGGGAAACGGCGCGGGCCTTGAGCGGTTCAGCCATCATCATCCCAGGTTGAACGGAGGTCGCGAGGAAATGGGTGCTCTGAACTTGAACGGCAAGCGCGTGCTGATCACCGGTGCCGGCGGCGGCGTCGGTCGGGCACTGGCACAGCGGATGGCGGACGAGGGCGCGGCGCTGCTGCTGACCGACCGGAACACCGAGACGCTCGATGCCGTGCTCGGTGATTTGGGCGAGAGTGGGGCTTGCACAGTCGCAGCGGATCTCGGAAGCCCCGAAGGCGTCGAACGCCTGTTCGCCGAAGTCGATGCGCAGCTCGGTGGGCTCGACATCATGGTGGCCTGCGCCGGTATCGGTTCCGAACCGCTAATGGCCTTCCACGACGAAAGCTGGCGCGATGTCATTACGAGCAACCTGGTAAGCTACGTCGCCTGCACCCGCCGGGCGATCGACCGAATCCGGAAGGCTTCGCGGGGTGAGGGATCGGTGATCCTGCTCGGATCGATCAGCGTGCATATCAAGGCGGTGGGCGAAAGCGTCTACAACGCGGCGAAGGGCGGGGTTGCCTCATTCGCCGAAACGCTGCGCAAGGAATTGATCCCCGACGCGATACGGGTGACCCTGATCGAGCCGGGCGCGATCGGTTCTGCGATGCAGCCGTTCAATGCCGAAGAGCGCGCGCGGCTGATTGCCGCCGAAGAACTGCTGCCCCCGGGAGAAGTGGCGGAGGCAGTCATGTTTGCGGCGACGCGGCCGGTCGGCGTCGACTGCGTGACCTTGCGAATCGAGCCGATGGTCCAGAAAATCTACTGAGAGATCACGCCTTTTCAAGCGTGCACTGGAGCGGGTGCTGGTTCTGGCGCGCGAAGTCCATCACCTGGTTGACCTTGGTCTCGGCGACTTCGTAGGGGAACACCCCGCACACGCCCACGCCGCGCTGGTGGACATGCAGCATCACCCGCGTCGCCTGTTCCATGTCCATGCGGAAGAAGCGCTTGAGGACGATCACCACGAATTCCATCGGGGTGTAGTCGTCGTTGAGCATCAACACCTTGTATTGGCTCGGCTTCTTGGGCTTGGCGCGGGTCTTGGTGGCGACGCCGACCTGATCGTCCGTGCCGATATCCTCGTCGCGCCCGGCGGAGCGGACAGCGAATTGGGTGGCGGCAGGGAAGTCGGTCATCGGGGTCGCAATATCGTATGCAAAGGCCGGGCCGCAAGATGGCGGGGACGAGTTAAGGCCGCGCAAACGAGAACGGGCCGGACGGCTTGCACCGTCCGGCCCGCTGATGTTCGCTTGCAGCGCGACGCTTACGCGGCGTTCGAAAGACGCTCGGCGGCGAGGCTCATGCGGCTCGAGATCGGCGCGAAGGCGTCGTTGGCGAGCTTGACCGAGACTTCGGCGTTCTTCGAAGCGCGGGCAACCGCGGCGTCGAAGTTGCGGCGGGCGATCTCGCCCTGCAGCTTGAACAGCTCGGTCGGGCTCTTGACCGCGGCCATCGCCTTGAGGTCGGCAGTCGCGGTCTCGAACGCGCCCTTGGCGGCTTCGAACTCACCGCGCGCGATGTCCTGCACGCCGGCGCCGAGGATCTTGCCCGATTCGACGAGCGCTTCGACGTTGCCCTTGGTGAACTCGTTCACTTCGCCGGCGAAGCCCTGGAACTTGTCGTAGGCGGCCTTGGCGCGGGTCTGGGCGTCGGCGGCGGCGGTCTTCACCGAGGCGGCGAAGTCGGTGGTCTTGGTGTTGGCCATTATCTTGTCCTTCAACTGGGTGATAGTGGGGATCGCACGCTTCGGGGCGGCGACAGATTTCTTGGGGGCGATTTGGGCGGCAACCGGCTGGGCCTTAGCGGCACGGCGCGGAGCCTGGGTCTTCTTGGCGGCCGCCTTCTTCGCGGGCACCTTCTTGGCAACGGCCTTGCGGACGGCCTTCTTCTTCGGAGCGGCCTTCACTTCGGCGAGAGCCTTATCGATCTTGGGGGCTTCGACCTTGGCGGCGACAGGCTTGGCCTGGGCAGCTTCGGCGTAGGCTTTCTCGACCGCGGCTTCAGCCTTGGCGTCGGTGACCGGGTTGTCGGCAGTGCTGGCCATCGAACTTCGCTCCTATGTTGCAGTGCACAAAATAGGCATTGCAAGCGCGAAGTCAATGGATTTTTGTGCAGTGCACAATATGCCGGTTTAGCATTTCAGGTCAATTGTCTAGCGCGTCTTTACGTAGCGACCCGGTGCGTCCTCGATCACTTTGTCGCCCGACGAACCGGGCACGCGCTTGCCCTTTGCGGCGACCATTTCGCCACCGCGCTGTTCCAGCCACGCCCTCCAGTGCGGCCACCAACTGCCCTTGTGCTCGGTCGCGCCCTCGACGAACGCCTCGAGCGATGGCGCGGCGCTGTCGCCGGTCCAGTACTGGTACTTGCCCGCATCCGGGTGGTTGACCACCCCGGCAATGTGCCCCGAGCCGGCGAGCACGAACGTCGTGTCGCCGCGCACGTGCCGGGTCATCCGCCACACGCTCTCCGCCGGGGCGATGTGATCCTCGCGGCCCGCCTGGATGTAGATCGGGGTCTCGATCCGGGTGAGATCGATCGGCGTGCCGTCGGCTTCCATCGCATCGGGCACCACCAGCTTGTTGCCGCGGTAGAGATCGCGCAGGTAGTCGCCGTGCCACTTGGCGGGCAGGTTGGTGACGTCGCCGTTCCAGTGGAGCAGATCGAACGCCGGGTAGTCCTCGCCCAGCAGGTAGTTGTTGACCACGTAGTTCCAGATCAGATCCCGCCCGCGCAGCAGGTTGAAGGTCGCGGCCATGTAGCGTCCGTCAAGGTACCCATCCTTGGCGATCTGGCCGATCATCTCGAGCTGGCCGTCGTCAATGAAATGCTTGAGCTCGCCGGCCTTCTCGAAATCGACTTGCGCGGTGAAGAAGGTCGCGCTGGCGACTTTGTCCGCCTCACCACGCCGGGCGAGGATCGCTAGCGTCGCCGCCAGGGTGGTGCCGGCGACGCAATAGCCGATCGAGTGGACCGACTTCACCCCCAGCCGCTCGCGGATCAGGTCGATCGCTTCCATCTGGGCGCGGATGTAGTCGTCCCACACCACGTCCTTCATGCTCGCGTCGGCCGATTTCCAGCTGACCACGAACACGGTCAGGCCTTGCTCGACCGCCCACTTGATGAAGCTCTTCTTCGGCGTGAGATCGAGGATGTAGAAGCGGTTGATCCACGGCGGGAAGATGACCAGCGGCGTCTCCAGCACTTGCGGCGTGGTCGGCGCGTACTGGATCAATTGGTAGAGCGGCCCTTCATGCACGACCTTGCCGGGGGTCGTGGCGATGTTCTCGCCCAGCTTGAATGCCTCGGTGTCGGTGTGGGTCAGCTGCCCGCGTTCGAGGTCGTTGATCAGGTGCGCCATGCCCTTGACCAGGTTCTCGCCCTTGCTGTCGATCGTGCGTTGCAGGACCACGGGGTTGGTGGCGAGGAAGTTGTCGGGACTCATCGCCTCGACCAGCGCCTTGGTGGCGAAGGTCAGCTGCTCCTTTTTCTCCGCGTCGACGCCTTGCACCTCGGCCGCCGCCTTCACCATGTAATCGGCGACCATCAGGTAGGTCTGGTGGAGCAGCGCGAACGCCGGGTGGTTTCGCCATGCCGGATCGGAGAAGCGCTTGTCCTTGCGCGGCAGTTCGGGCTCGGCCGCGCCCACGCCGGCTGCACCAGCCGCGACGCTCTGCCACAGCTTCATGCCCTCTTCCGCCATGCCCTGCGCCGCGGCAACGCCCTGCTGCGCCGCCGCTTGCCAGCCCTGGCCCATCAGCATGAACTGCGCGGGATCGAGCGCATGCGCCGCGTCGCCGCTCGAGCTGGCCTTGGCGGCGACGAATTCCAGCCACATCGCCTGCAGCTTGCGCGCGGTATCGGCCCAGGCGCGGATCTCGCTCCAATCCTTCATCACCTGCGGCGCGCCGGCGGGGACGAACTGGCCCCACATCTCGCGCATCGCTTCGCCCTGCATGTCGAAGAACGCGGAGAACGGGTCGGGCGTGCGGTCGTCTTCGGCCATCGGATCGTCTCCCGTTCGCGCTTGGCGGTTTCGTCCGCACTGTAATTCGCTTACAGCCAAACGCGTCGCAACGCACCAAGCTCCAACGAACGAGAACGATGACCGAGGAATTCTACCGCATCAAGCGCCTGCCGCCCTACGTGATTGCCGAAGTGAACGGCATGCGCGCGGCAGCACGTGCCAGCGGCCTCGACATCATCGACCTCGGCATGGGCAATCCGGACCTGCCGCCGCCGCAGCACGTGATCGACAAGCTGTGCGAAGTGGCGATGAAGCCCGATGCGCACGGCTATTCGCAGTCGAAGGGCATTCCGGGGCTGAGGCGCGCCCAGGCGAACTACTACGGCCGCCGCTTCGGGGTCGATCTCGATCCCGAGAGCGAAGTCGTGGTCACGATGGGCTCCAAGGAAGGGCTCGCCAGCCTCGCGACCGCGATCACCGCGCCGGGCGACGTGGTGCTGGCGCCCAACCCGAGCTACCCGATCCATACTTTCGGCTTCATCATCGCCGGGGCGACCATCCGCAGCGTGCCGACCACGCCGGACGAGAACTACTTCCGCAGCCTAGAGCGGGCGATGGCCTTCACGGTGCCACGGCCGAGCATCCTGGTGGTCAATTACCCCTCGAATCCCACCGCGGAGACCGTGGACCTCGCGTTCTACGAGCGGCTGGTCGCGTGGGCGAAGGACAACAAGGTCTGGATCATCTCCGACCTCGCCTATTCGGAGCTCTACTACGACGGCAATCCGACGGTCTCGATCCTGCAGGTCCCGGGCGCCAAGGACGTGGCGATCGAGTTCACCTCGCTCAGCAAGACTTTCTCGATGGCCGGCTGGCGGATGGGCTTCGCGGTCGGCAACAAGCAGCTCATCGCGGCGATGACGCGGGTGAAGAGCTACCTCGATTACGGCGCGTTCACCCCGATCCAGGCGGCGGCCTGCGCCGCGCTCAACGGGCCGCAGGACATCGTCGAGAAGAACCGCCAGCTCTATCACAAGCGGCGCGACGTGCTGGTCGAGGTGATGGGCCGCGCCGGGTGGGATATTCCGCCGCCCGCCGCCAGCATGTTCGCCTGGGCGCCGCTGCCGCCGGCTCTGGCGCACATGGGCAGCCTCGAATTCTCCAAGCAGATGCTCACCCACGCGCATGTCGCGGTCGCGCCGGGCGTCGGCTACGGCGAGGACGGCGAGGGCTTCGTGCGCATCGCGCTGGTGGAGAACGAACAGCGCCTCCGCCAGGCCGCGCGCAACGTGCGCCGCTGGTTCCAGCAGATGGGCGTCAACTCTAGCGCTGCGTAGAATTACTGACCGGGGCACTCAAGTGCCCCGCCGTTAGTTAGCAGTTTGTTTATCTTGTTCCTTGCCCCCCAAGGGGAGTAAACGAGCGCCATGCCGGCCGCGAAAAACCGAGGACTGTCCGATCGCGAGCGTGCGGTGCTCGACGGAGTCGATCGCCGTTTGCCGCTGAAAGCCGTCGCGGCCGAGCTCGGCATCTCGGAATCGCGGGTCAACCAGCACATCCGCGCGCTCAAGGAGCGTTACGGCGTCAACAATCTGCCCGATCTGGTCGAGGCGTGGCGCACGCAAGATCCTGAAAAGGCTATGGAAGACATCTGCAGGAATTCTGCATGGAGAATTCCGCAGGTTCCGGACGATGACGTCCACGGCGAAACGAAGAGCCGGGTCGCACCCGGGGAATTCGTCCTCGCCGATGCCGCGCCACTTGCGATCGAGGCGCCGTGGATGGCGATGATAGAGCCCCGGGTAGTCCCCGGGATGCTCGACGGTGACAACGCCGTCCTCATGCGCCTCGCCCTCATTGTCGGTCTCGCGTTCGGGCTTATCGCCGCGATCGTGCTGGTAATGACGGCATCGCTCTCCCTGAGCGCGGCGTTCGAGGACAAGGTTGAAGCCGCTCCCGAAACAGGATCTGCCTCCGCCGGGTGAGCAACGGCGGGGGCACCCGTTCGGAGTTCACCACCATGCCCGCCACCCTGCGTGAAGATGCCCTCGCGATCCGCAAACTGATCCGCGAAGCCGAAGCCGTCAGCGACGAAGCCATGATTGCCTGCGCCCGCCTCAAGCAGGCGATGGTCCGCGCCCGCCAGAATCCGGAGCTCGGAGTAGACGCCGGCCAGCGCGCGCTGATCCGCCTCAACCAGGCCGAAGGCCAGGCCCTCGCGCTCTCCACCAGCCTGCTGCGCGTCCACGACGAGCTCAGCAAGATCGGCCGCGAGACGATGGGCGGAGATGAGAACACCAACATCGCCCCCGGCGCGATCGCGGAGGAAGCTCCCGCTTTGCAGGCCGCCTGACCGCGGTTAGTCCGGCGATGTGTTCGAATTCGTTCTCGCCAACCGGGTCGATGCCCAGACGTTTGCTTTCGTGCTCCTGGCCCTTGCCGCATGGCGGTGGGGGGCAGGGCCCGAACGAGCGCTGGCGGCGATCCTGGCCTGGTTTCGCATCGCCGACTGGCTGTACCACGGCGTATTCGCCGCGGCGCTCCAGCTTACCGACATCGATCTGGCGCATGCCCTGATCGATGTCGTCGCCTGCGTGGCCGCGTTCGGGGTCGCGCTTTATGCCAACCGGATTTACCCGCTATGGTTCGCAGCAGTCCAGCTTCTCGCGGTGTTCGCGCATCTGGCGCGGGCGATGGCGGTGGAGATCGTCCCGACGGTCTATGCGATCATGTTCATCGCGCCGTCCTATTTGCAGATAGTCATCCTGGCACTGGGCATCTGGTTCCATCGGCGGCGGGTGCGCCGATACGGTCCCTATCGGTCGTGGCGGAGCTTTTCGCCCCGTTCGCCGGAGATGCCGCGCCGCAGCTGGCCGAACGGCTGATCGCCAATTTCGGTAGCCTCGGCCGCGTGCTGTCGGCCTCGCTGCCGCAGCTACGGGCAGCTGCGGGCGGTCACGAGGCGGCGATCGGCGCGATCTTCGGTGCCCGCCGGCTGGTCGAGGCCGCGCTTGGCGAAGAGCTGGTCGGAACTCCGGTCGACGGCGGCGATCCGGCGATCCACCGCTACCTACAAGCGCGGATTGGCGGTGCGAGCGAGGAGCGGCTGCACGCCATCTTCGCCGATCGCACGCGGGGCTACATCCTCGACGAGCCGGTCACGATGGGCTCCTCCACCCGCATCGAAGCGCGCGTCCGGCCGCTGGTGGAGCGCGCGCTGGCGCTCGGAGCGTCGGGTATCCTGCTGGCGCACAATCACCCGTCCGGCCGCTGCCGCCCGAGCGAAGACGATGTCACCGGCACCCGGCGACTGGTGGAAATCGCCGAGGCGCTCGAGCTGACCCTGCTCGACCACCTGATCGTCACCCGCACGCGGGTATTCTCGATGCGCTTGGGAAACTGCTTCTAAGCGATTGCGAGAGCAGCCTGGGTTTCCCATCTCGGCCCCGTGCCGAGCCAGCTTGCCCTGTTTGCCGATGATCCGCCGGCACCGCCGATCCCCGGCCTGCGGCTGGTTCTCGACGCCATCACCCCAGAGCAGGAAGCCCAGATCGCCGCGCGGATCGACGCCTCCCCGCTTACCCCCTTCCAGTTCGGCCAGTGGGAGGGCAAGCGCCTCACTGCGAACTGCGGCTCGGCTTACGACTATCAAAGAGCCCACCCGATTCCCGCGCCGCCGCTCCCCGAGTGGCTCGAAGACCTGCGCAGCCAACTTGCGCCACTGTTCGAGCGCGAGCCGGCGGCGTTCCTACAGGGCCTGCTGATCCGCTACGATCCGGGCGCCGGCATCGGCTGGCACCGCGACCGGCCGCAGTATGGCGAGGTGATCGGCCTGTCACTGTCGGCGCCCGCAACCATGCGCTTTCGCCGCAAGCTGCCTGACGGCAAGTTCGAACGGGTCGGAGTCGATCTACCCCCGCGCTCGGCCTATCTCCTCACCGGACCCTCGCGCTCGGAGTGGCAGCACTCGATCGTGCCGATGGAACAGACCAGGCGCAGCGTGACCCTGCGATCGATGGCGGAATCGGATTGATTCGCGCGCCAATGAGCGCATCCTGCTGGCTCTCGGGGACTCGATCTGGGGGGATGCCACGATGCTCAGGACAACCATTTTCGCCGCCGCCACGCTCGCCTTCGCCGCCGCGCCCGCAGGCGCGCAGGGCAAGCAGGATTTCAAGCTGACCAACGCCACCGGCTACGACATCGCCGAAGTCTATGTCGCGCCGACCTCGTCCGATAACTGGGAAGAGGACGTGATGGGCGAGGACACGCTCGACAACGGCGAGAGCGTCAACATCCACTTCGCGCCCAAGGACAAGCAGTGCGTCTACGATGTCCGCGTGGTGTGGACCGACGGAGACGAGGCCGACTGGCGCAAGTTCGATCTGTGCACCGTCAGCCACATCACGCTGTACTGGAACAACGGCAAGGCCACCGCCGAGTACGAGTGACGCGTCAGCCGACCACGCCGTAGAGGTCGTGCGCATCTGAATCCTCGATCAAGGCATCGGCGAAGTCGCCGGGCTTGAGCGTGGCGGGGACGTTGCGCAGGAACACGTGGCCGTCGATCTCGGGCGCGTCGGCCTGGCTGCGCGCGGTCGCGCCCACGTCGCCGTCCTCGTCGGGCTCACCGACCTCGTCGACGATCACCGGCAGCGTGCGGCCGACCTTGGCGGCGAGGCGGGCCGAGCTGATCCGCTCGGTCACTTCCATCAGGCGGGCGTAGCGCTCTTCCTTGACTTCCTCGGGCACCGGATCGGGCAGCAGGTTTGCCTGCGCCCCCGCGACCGGCTCGAACCGGAAGCCGCCGACGCGGTCGAGCTGTGCTTCCTCCAGCCAGTCGAGCAAATAGCGGAAATCGTCCTCGGTCTCGCCGGGGAAGCCGACCACGAAGCTGGATCGGATCGTCAGGTCGGGCGCGATCGCGCGCCAGTTGCGGATTCGCTCGAGCACGCGCGCGTCGTTGGCGGGGCGCTTCATCGCGCGCAGCACCTTGGGGCTGGCGTGCTGGAAGGGGATGTCGAGGTAGGGCGTCAGCAGCCCCTCCGCCATCAGCGGGATGACCTGGTCGACGTGCGGGTAGGGATAGACGTAGTGCAGCCGCACCCACGGCACCTGGCCCTCTGGCGTCCGCAGCTGGCCGAGTTCGCGCGCCAGGTCGGTCATATGGGCGCGCACTTCGTGCCCGTGCCACATGCGGGGTTCGTGCCGGACGTCCACGCCGTAAGCCGACGTATCCTGGCTGATCACCAGCAGTTCCTTGGTCCCGGCCGCGACCAGCTTCTCGGCCTCGCGCAGCACCGCGTCGATCCGCCGGCTGGCGAGCTTTCCGCGCAGCGACGGGATGATGCAGAAGGCGCAGGAGTGATTGCACCCTTCGGAAATCTTGAGGTAGCTGTAGTGGCGCGGGGTCAGCTTGATCCCGCCGTCCTCGCCGTAGATTTGCGGGACCAGATCGACGTACGGTCCCTGGCTCGCCGGCGCCGCTTCGCGCACCGCATCGACCACTGCCTCGTACTGATGCGCGCCGGTCACCGCGAGTACGTCGGGGAAGCGCGCGCGGATCGCGTCGGCCTCGTCGCCCATGCAGCCGGTGACGATCACGCGGCCGTTCTCGGCGATCGCCTCGCCGATCGCCTCCAGGCTTTCTTCCTTGGCGGAATCGAGGAAGCCGCAGGTGTTGACCAGCACCACGTCGGCACCGGCATAATCGGGGCTCATCGCATAACCGTCGGCGCGTAGCGCGGTGAGGATGCGCTCACTATCGACGAGGGCCTTGGGACAGCCAAGGCTGACCATCCCGACCTTCTTCTGGTCGGGGATCGCGGTGATCGGGGATGTCATGACGCGCGCGCCCCTACACCTCTTGGCAAGATTGCGCTACACCGACCTAAAATAACAAAAGTGAGAGGGGTTGCTGGGTGGGACCGGTCAACTGGATCGCCGTCGTCGTTGCCGCGATTGCCGCGGGCGTGCTCGCGCTCGCCTGGTTCGGGCCGGCGTTCGGGCGGGCCAAGACCCGCAAGGTCGCCGGCGGGCGATTGATGACCAAGGCGCCTGCCGAACGGATCGCCGCGCTCTCCGCCGTCCTGCTGCTGGTCACCTCGACCATGCTCGGCCACATGTTCGCCCGCGTGGGAGCGGAGACGTTAGCTGCCAAGCCGTGGCTCTATTTCATGATGAGCGGCGGGCTGGCGATCGCGTTCGTGATCCCCGCGCTGTGGATCAGTTTCAGCCATATCCGGGTGGCGACGCGGGTAGCGTTGATCGACGCCGGATATTGGCTCGCCGCGTATCTCGCGATGGGGCTGGTGTTTTACCTGTTCGGCTAGGTGTGCGTCGGGACGATTTCGACCACGACGTCGCCTTCCTCCAGCGTGCAGCTTTCCCAGAAACCGAGCTCCTGCTCGCCGCGATATACGCGCAGGCCCCGTCCCCCGGTGGCGAGATCGTGGAGGCTGTGCCCGATTTCTTCCGGCTTCACTGGCCGTTCGACCAGCTGAACCTGCCCGCCGACTGAAGCGAGGTCGGCCATGTAATCGGCCACGTGGCTCCCCTGCGCACTGCCCGCGAGCAGCAGCCCGGTGAAGCGCACCGGGTTGATCACGTTGTCGGCGCCCGCCTGCCGCGCGAGCAGCTCGTTGTCGTCGGCGCGCACCACCACGCTGATCGGCACTTTGGGCGCCAAGTGCCGCACGGTGAGCACGATCAGGATCGAGCTATCGTCCCGTCCGGCGGAGACCAGCACGGTCTTTGCCGCCTGCACCCGCACGGCGACCAGGTTCTCGTCGCGCGAAGCATCGGCCGCCATCACGTTGCAGCCGAGCTCTTCAGCCTCTTCGAGCCGCTCCTCGCTAGTGTCCATCACCACGATGCAGCTTGGCTCGGTCCCGCGCTCGATCAGCTCGCGCACTGCTTCGGAGCCCGAGATACCGAACCCGATCACCACCACGTGGTTCGACAGGCGTTCCTGGATGCGCTTCATGCGGAACTTCTCCCAGCCCCTGCGGATGACGAAATCGTAGGCCGCGCCCACGAAAATGAACAGCACGGCGAAGCGGATCGGGGTGACGATCACCGCCTCCACCAGCCGCGCCTTGTCGCTTACCGGGGTGATGTCGCCGAACCCGGTAGTGGTGATCGAGATCATCGTGAAATAGACGACGTCGAGCAGGCTGACGTGCCCGTCGTGGCTATCGCGCAGCCCTTCGCGATCGAACCAGTGGATGGTGACCACCAGCGCCACCAAGCCGATCGCCAGCGCCAGCCGGATGAAGATGTCGGCCCAGACCGGCAGCTTCAGCTTGCGGCGAAGCGGATGGTAGCCGGGCTCGACGCGCTTGGGCCTCATCCGGCAGCGTGCCTCACGCGAACCGTTCGCCGAGATCGCCCAGCGAGGCATGATGCGTCAGGTCGAGCTGGAGCGGGGTGACCGAGATGTATCCTTCGGAGATCGCTTCGAGATCGGTACCGTGGTCGAGCGTGTGCTCGATCGAATCCAGGCCGAACCAGTAGTAGGGATAGCCGCGCGGATCGCGCCCTTCGACCACGGTACCGCGCGAGTAATCGTGGAAGCCCTGGCGAACAACGCGGATGCCCTTGATCGCGTCGGCGGGGAGGGCAGGGAAGTTGACGTTGACCAGCGTACGCTTGGGCAGCGGCACATCGAGCAAGGGGGCAAGCACCTTGGTGCCCCAGGCGAGCGCGGCGTCGAACGGCACCGCGTCGCCCATTCCTTCGCCAGCATAGACCTGGCTGAGCGCGATCGCGCGGATGCCCGCCAGCGCACCCTCGATCGCGGCCGAAACGGTGCCTGAATAAGTGATGTCGTCGGCGAGGTTCGCGCCGCGGTTGACGCCCGACAGGATCACGTCGGGCATGCCGTCCATCGCCTTGCGCAGGCCCATCGTCACCGCGTCGGTTGGGGTGCCGCTGACCGAGAAGCGCCGCTCGTCGTGCTTGCGCATCCGCACTGGGCGGGTGAGGGTGAGCGAGTGTCCGGCGCCCGACTGCTCCTCGCTCGGGGCGCAAATCCAGATGTCGTCGGTGAACTGGCGGGCTATCTGTTCCAGCACGGCCAACCCGGGCGCGTGGATGCCGTCGTCGTTGGTGAGGAGGATTTTCACGACTGCGGCACCAGCCGTTCGAGCCCGCCCGCCCACGGCTTAAGCGCCTCGGGCACCAGCACCGATCCATCTTCCTGCTGGTAGTTCTCCAGCACCGCCACCAGCGTGCGGCCGACTGCGAGGCCTGAGCCGTTGAGCGTGTGCACGAAAGCCGGCTTGCCGTTGTCCGCCCGGTAGCGCGCATTCATCCGCCGCGCCTGGAAGTCGCCGCACCAGGAGACCGAGCTGATCTCGCGGTAAGCGCCCTGGCCGGGCAGCCACACCTCGAGGTCGAAGGTCTTCCGCGCCCCGAAGCCCATGTCGCCCGCGCACAGCAACATCGTGCGGTAGGGCAGCTCGAGCCGCTCGAGGATCACCTGCGCCGAACGCAGCATATGCTGGTGCTCGGCCTCGGCATCCTCGGCGCGGCAGATCGAAACCAGCTCAACTTTGTCGAACTGGTGCTGGCGGATGTAGCCCCGCGTATCGCGGCCCGCCGAACCGGCCTCCGAGCGGAAGCAAGGGGTCAGCGCGGTCAGCCGCAGCGGCTCGGCGAGGTCGAGAATCTGCTCGCGCACCGAGTTGGTCAGGCTGACCTCGCTGGTAGGGATCAGCCAGCGGCCGTCGGTGGTGCTGAAGGAGTCCTCGGCGAACTTGGGGAGCTGGCCCGTGCCGAACATCGCCTCTTCGCGAACCAACAGTGGGGTCGCGCACTCGGTGTAGCCATGCTCACCCGTTTGTGCGTCGAGCATGAACTGTGCGAGCGCCCGCTGCAGCCGCGCCATTTGCCCTTGGAGGAAGGTGAAGCGCGCCCCGGCGATCGCCGCGCCGGTCTCGAAATCGAGGCCCAGCGCCGGGCCGAAATCGGCATGCTCCTGCGGCTGGAAGGTGAATTCACGCGGGGTGCCCCAGCGGCCGGCTTCGACGTTGCCGTCTTCGTCCTCGCCCTCGGGCACATCGTCGGCAGGCAGGTTAGGCAGCCGCGCAAGCAGGTCATTCTGGGTCGCTCCAGCGGCGCGCTCCTCTTCCTCGACCGCCGGCAGCTCGGTCTTGATGGCCGCAACCTCGGCCTTGAGCGCCTCGGCACCATCCTTGTCGCCGCGACCCATCGCCGCGCCGATCGCCTTCGACGCTTCGTTACGCCGGGCGAGCAATTCCTGCGCCTTGGTCGCCGCCGCGCGCCGCTGCTCGTCGAGCGCCAGGATCTCCGCCGACGACGCGGCAAATCCCCGGCGCGCGAGGGCGGCGTCGAATGCAGCGGGATCGTCACGGATCAGGCGTATGTCGTGCATGGGCGCGGCCTATGCCCGACGCCTCGGGTGCGCGCAATGCGGGAACCGGCGGGCAAGCGAGCGGTAGAGCAAGCCAGGCACAGGGGAAAATTTTGCAGTCAGTTCAATCCATCGCACCGCCGCGGCGCACTCCGTTCATCGACCTGCTCGACACCGGCGTGCGCGCCGGGCGCAAGCTCGGGCTGATCGAACCGGCGCATCTGGAGAAGGATTGGCTGCTGGAGCACGCGGCCGCCGAGGCGGGCCTCGACGACTTCGGCGACCGCTGGTTCGAATGCCCGATGGAGGTGCTGCTCGAGGCCGTGAACGGCGAGGCGCGGCTCAATGCAGCGGGCGATCTCGCGGCCAAGCACCAGTTCCTCCACGTCCTGCGCGACCGGCTGCTGACCCAGATGTGGTTCGATCGGCATCCGGAAATCCTCAATCGCCCGATCCCGCATCCGGTGGTGATCGTCGGTCCGATGCGCACCGGCACCACGCGGCTCCACCGCCTGCTCGCCGCCGACCGCCGCTTCGCGCACTTGCGCAGCTTCGAGACCATCAGCCCGGTCCCGCGGCCGGGGTTCGAGGAGGTGATGGCCGGGCGCAAGGCGGATTTCCGGCCCAAGCTGGCGAGCCGGATCATGAAGGTCGCCCGGCTCGCCAACCCGCGCACGCTTTCGATCCACCCGACCGGTCCCTACGAGCCCGAGGAAGAGCTCGGCCTGCTGGTCGCGAGCATGTGGGGCATGAAGCACGAGGCGCAGTGGCATGTGCCCAGCTACGGCCGCTGGTGTGAGGGTGAGGACGCGACGCCGGCCTATCGCCACATGGCGAACCTGCTGCGCCTGATCGGCTGGTCGCAGCAGGAAAGCTCGCTGCGGCCGTGGATCTTGAAGACCCCGCAGCACATGCTCGACCTGCCCGCGCTGCTCAAAGTGTTCCCCGATGCGCGGCTGATCTTCACCCACCGCGATCCGCGCGCGGTGGTCGGCAGCGCCGCCAGCCTCGCGTGGAACCAGACAATCATCTACTCCGACCATGCCGATGCGCCGACCATCGGCCGCGAGTGGCTGCACAAGACCGAGCTGATGACCAGCCGCATGATGGCCGCCCGCCGCGCGATCCCCGCCGACCGGATGATCGACGTGCAATACGATGACATGGACCGCGACTGGCGCGGGACCATGGCGCGAGTTTATCGGTTCCTCGGCCTCGAAATCGAGGGCGCCTTGCCCGGAATGGAGCGCTACATCCGCCGCAGCCGAGCCTTGAAGCGGCGGCCGCACCGCTACAGCCTGGAGGAGTTCGACCTCAGCGAAGGTGAGGTGCTCGAGCGAATGGACGGTTACATCAACCGGTTCGGGGTGTTCATCGAGCGCCGAACACCGCCGATCAAGCGCTTCATTGCACGCTAAGGGCCATTCCCGCGAGGGCAGGAATGGTGGGCGCGACAGGGATTGAACCTGTGACCCCACCCGTGTGAAGGGTGTGCTCTACCGCTGAGCTACGCGCCCGTCCGAGCGGCCAGGGGCCGGGACAGGGGCGCGCCTTTGCCACCCGTCCCGCCGCTTGGCAAGCGCCTATCCGATGAGCGCGATCAGCTTCGCCAGCCAGCCCTGCAGCGTGCCCACCGGCCCGGTCCGCAGCGTGCTCGCGCATTCGAGGCAATAGGCCTGCATGCCTTGCGCCTTGCCGAGCCGCTCGGCATCCGCCGCGATCTGCGCCAGCTGCGCCTGCTGCCGCCCGGCGAGCGTGCCGAACAGGTCGGTCGAGGCGGTGCGCGCGTCGCTGTCGCCCACCAGCAGGCGGCGCAGCAGCGTGTCGGTCGTGCGGCCTTCGTCGCCGAGATACTCGGCATGCCAATCGCCGTCGCCGAGCTTGGCCTGCTTGGCGACCCATTCGAGCGCATCGCTTAAGCCGCCATACTGGTCGACCAGCCCGATCTGGCGCGCGGTCCCGCCGTCCCACACGCGGCCCTGGCCGATCTCGTCGACCCGCGCGGCGGTCATCTTGCGAGAGGCGGCGACGCGGCTGATGAAATCGCCGTAGCCGTTCTCGATGTAGCCCTGCAGCAGCGCATCGGCCTCGGGCGGCAGGCCCCCGATGAGGTCGGGCTGGCCGGAGAGTGGGGTGGTCTTCACTCCGTCTGCGTGCACGCCCCATTTCGCCGCCGCCTTCTCGAAGGTCGGCACGACCGCGAAGATGCCGATCGAGCCGGTGATCGTGTCGGGCTCGGCGAAGATGCGCTGAGCGGGGGTGGAGACCCAGTAACCGCCGCTCGCCGCGAGGTTGCCCATCGACACCGCGACCGGAATGCCCTTCGCCTTGTGGCGCAGGATCGCGCGGCGGATTTCCTCGCTCGCCATCACCGATCCGCCCGGCGAATCGACCCGCACGACAAGTCCCGCGAGGTCGTCGTCGAGCGCTTCGTCGAGCACCTTGGCGATGCGGTCGCCGCCGGCGGTGCCGGGGCCCGCGTCGCCGTCGACGATCTCGCCCGCGATGGTTACCACGCCAATCGCCTTGCCGCTGTCGTCGAGCGGGTTGTCGGCGATCCACGGCTCGAGCTCCGTCTTGGCGTATGCGCCCGGCATGTCGTCCCAAGCATCTTCGCCGGCAACCGCCGCCACCCGCTTGCCGAATGCGACCTTGTCTCCAAGCTGGTCGACGAGGCCGGCGTTCCTGGCCGCGGTCGCCGCGTCGCCGCCCGCAGCCTTGAACCACCCGACCGGATCGGCGGTGAGCGCGGCGAGCTTCGCCTGCGGCCGCGCCTTCAGGACGTTGGCCTGCCACTCGCTCCATAATGCGCCGTAGAGCTGCGTGTAGTTCTCCCGCGCGGGATCGGACATCTTGTCGAGAATGTAGGGCTCGACCGCGCTCTTGTAGGTGCCGACCTTGTACACCCGCGCGTTGACGTCGAGGTTCTTGAGCAGTTCGCCGTAGTAGAGGTGATTGCCGCCGGGCCCGACGACGAACGCGCCGCCCAGGGGATCGACCCACACCTCGCTCGCGTGGCTCGCCAGCAGCACGCCGTCGTCGCTGTAGGCGACCGCCCAGCTCAGCACCGGCTTCTTCGCCTTGCGCACCCGGTCGAGCGCGGCGCCGACTTCCTCGAGATGCACCTGCCCGCCGCCGACGAAACGCGAGAGGTCGAGCACCACCGCCTTGATCCGGTCGTCCTTGGCCGCAGCGTCGATCGCGTGGACCAGCTCCTGCACGTCGTATTCGGCCGCCGGCGCCTGGCCCGACATCAGCGTGTCGAACAGGCCGACCTGGCTCTTCTCCTCGACGATCGTCCCGTCGAGCTTGAGCAGCAGCGCGCCCTCGCGCACCGCCGCCGGGCTCGGGCGGGCGGTCAGTACCGCGTAGAGCGCGAAGAAGAACAGCAGCAGGAACACCAGGCTGAGGCCGTCCTTGACGGCGACGATCAGGTGCCAGACCTTGCGGGCGAACGACATTCTTTCAGGGCTTTCGGTAGTCATCGGCTGTGCTGATAGGGTTTCGCGCGCGCCCGCGCCACCTGAATGCACTTGACCGACCCATGGGCCTCGACCAAGGGCATGGCTTCAATGACATCGGCGGCAAACCCTCGCACCGCGAGCCGGTACCCGGCTGGCGCGCGCGCCTTCCCGCACCGCGACCTGCTGGCGATTTCGCGGCTGGAGCGGCACGAGATCCTGTTCCTGCTCGATGAGGCGGAACAGTGGGTCGAACTGAACCGCGGGGCAGCCAAGCGGACCGACCTCCTCACCGGGCTGACGGTGATCAACGCCTTCTTCGAGAACTCGACCCGCACGCTGCTGAGCTTCGAGATCGCCGGCAAGCGCCTCGGCGCCGACGTGGTCAACATGCACGCGGCGCAATCGAGCGTGAAGAAGGGCGAGACGCTGATCGACACCGCGATCACGCTCAATGCCATGCGGCCCGATGCGATCGTCATCCGACATGGCAGCAGCGGCGCGACCGCGCTGATCGCCGACAAGGTCGATTGTCCGGTGCTCAATGCGGGCGACGGGCAGCATGAGCACCCGACGCAGGCGCTGCTCGATGCGCTCGCGCTGCGCCATGCGCTACGGGCGCGGGGGCAGGCCGCGGACGATTTCACAGGCCTGACCGTGACGATCTGCGGCGACGTGCTGCACAGCCGGGTCGCGCGCTCGAACATCCTGTGCTTGCAGGCGCTCGGCGCCAGCGTGCGGGTGTGCGCGCCGCCCTCGCTGCTGCCGAGCCATGTCGAGGCGATGGGGGTGACCGCTTTCACCGACTTCGATCAGGCGCTTGAAGGGGCCGACGTCGCGATGATGCTGCGATTGCAGACCGAGCGGATGAACGGCCAGTTTGTGCCCTCGGCGCGCGAATATCATCACCTCTACGGACTCACCCGCAAGCGCCTCGCGCGGGCTGCCCCCGATGCGCTGGTGATGCACCCTGGCCCCATGAACCGCGGGGTCGAGATCGACAGCGAAGTAGCCGATGCGCTCGACCGCTCGATCATCACCGGACAGGTCGAGATGGGCGTGGCGATCCGCATGGCCTGTCTCGACGTGCTCACCCGCCGCCGGCGCGGCGTGGAGGGCTGGGCATGAAGCAGCAGCGCTCGCTCGCGATCGTCGGCGGCCGGCTGGTCACGCCGGAAGGTGTGCGCGAGGGATCGCTGCGGCTGGTCGACGGCCGCATCGCGGGGTTTGGCGGAGCGCAGCCCGGCGACGAGGTGGTTGACGCGAAGGGCCTGCTGGTCGCGCCCGGCCTCGTCGATCTCGGCGTGTTCGCGGTCGACAAGCCCGCGTTTCGCTTCGGCGGGATCACCCGCGCGGCGCTGATGCCCGATCAGAACCCGCCGCTCGACTACGCGGCGCGGGTCAATTTCATCGCCAAGAGCGGCAAGCCAGACCTGTGGGTGCACCCGCTCGCGGCGGCAACGGTCGGTCTCGAAGGCAAGGAACTCGCTGAGATTGCGCTCATGCGCGATGCCGGAGCGCGAGCGATCGCGACCGGGCGCAGGTGGATCGCCGACTCGGGCGTGATGTTGCGTCTCCTCCAATACGCGGCGATGCTCGACCTCGTGGTGGTGACGCACGCCGAGGATGCCGGGCTCACCGGCAACGCGGTGGCTACAGCGGGCGACGTGGCGACCCGTCTTGGGCTCCCGAGTGCGCCGGCCGAGGCTGAAGTACTGGCAGTTGCACGCGACATCGCGCTCGCTGAGATGAGCGGTGCGCGGGTGCACTTCCGCCAGGTGACGACGCGCGCCGCGCTCGCGCTGGTGAGAGCGGCCAAAGCGCGGAGCGTACGCGTCACCGCCGGGGTCACGCCGGCACACTTCATGCTGTCCGACCTCGCGACGATGGACTTCCGCACGTTCGCGCGCCTGTCGCCGCCCTTGCGCTGCGAGGATGATCGGCTGGCGGTGCGCGAGGCGCTCGCCGACGGCACGATCGACGTGATCGCCAGCGGTCACGATCCGCGCGGTCCGGAGGACAAGCGCCTGCCGTTCGCCGATGCCGCTCCCGGCATGGCGGGCGCCGAGACCCTGCTGGCAATGACCCTGACGCTGAGGCGCGACGGAGTAATCGACCTGCCGCGCGCGTTCGACCTGCTCGCCGCGAACCCAGCCCGGCTGCTGAGTGTCGATGCCGGCGCCTTGCGCGAAGGCGCCGAGGCCGACATCGCGCTGATCGATCCCGGGCGCCCGTGGGTGGTCGACAGCCGCGAGATGGCCGCCACTGCCGGCAACACCCCGTTCGATCGCCAACCGACGCAGGGCCGCGTGGTCGCGCTCTACAAGGGCGGCGTCGCGCTCTAGTACGAGAGCTTGGGGTACCAGTCGGTGCCGCGGCCCTCTGGCGTCATGTCGAGCACGTTCCACATCGGCGCGAGATCGACCCCGCCGCGCGGGTCCTTGCCTTCATCCGCCATCTCGCCGGTCATCTCGCCCTTCCAGAACAGGCGGACCTGGTCGCCGTCCTTCCGGAACACGGCCATGATCGGGTATTCCCACTGCTTGTCGGGGATCCAGCCGCCGAAATCGAGCGGGTAGGCGTCGCCTTCGCATTGCACGAACTTCAGGTGCTGCCAGCCGCGCTCCCGCGCGAAGGCGATCTGGCGTTCGACCGGGCTGCGGCCGATCACCACCAGGGCCGCGCGCTGCTCGATGTCGGGTGCGTTGGCGTCGAGCGGGCCGAGCAGGTTGGTGCACATCGGGCAGGGCCGCTCGCGCTCGGGCCCGTACATCCAGAAGTAGGTCACCAACGTATCGTGCGCGCCGAACAGCCCGGCAAGCGTGACCGTCTCGCCATTCATGTCGTGAAAGCGGTAATCCTGATCGATCGCCGGGCCGGGCGGAAGCGCCGCCCGCTTGGCGGCCAACGCATCGATCCGCCGTTGCAGTTCGATCTCGTCGGCGAGCAGGTCGGTGCGCGCCTTGCTGTATTCGGCGCTTTCGCCGGGGCGCGGCTCGCGCTTGGCGGCGAGCGTGGCGGCGTCATCCATGGGGCGTCTCCTCGGCCAAGCTAACCTATGATGCGCTGGCCGCGTTCCGCGCAACGAAAAAGGCCCCTCCCGCTTTGCGCGAGAGAGGCCTTTCGCTCGGTGGCTGTGAAGCTGGTTAGCGTGAAGCCATGCGCACGCCGCGGTCGACCGCGCCGGGTAGCGGACGGCCCTCGGCCCAGGCGAAGCACTGCTGCCCGCGGCCCCGGACTGACGAACAGGCCGAGTTCGCCTCGGCGCGCTGCAGGCCGCCGGCATTGACCCGGTAGTAGGTCTTGCCGCGGACCACCGCCTTGGTGATCACCATCTCGAATTCGGACAACTGCGGAAACTGCTTGGCGTAGATGCTCCAGGCGCGGCGGGCCCCCTGTTCGGACGAGAACGAGCCGAGCTGGACAAGGTGGCCGCCGGAATGATCGGCGGCGATCTGGCGGCTGGCGACACGCCGCGGAGTTGAAGCTTGCTCGGCTGCCGCGACGCGGACGGGCGCCTGCTGGACGACCGGCTGCGAGACGAACTCGACCGCTGCGGCCATCATTTGTGCGGGCGTCGCGCCGGTGGGCGCAGGCGCGGCGAAGGCGGCTTCGAAATTCTGCGGCGCTTCGACCTGAGTCTCGGCGACCGCGAACACGGGCGCTTCCTCGGTAACGACCGGAGCCATCGGGACCGGCGTGGTCGCCGGCAGCTCGCCGCCGGTAAAGGCGACGTCCTGCGCCGGAGAGGCATGGGCGACTGGCACGGCAATGGCGGCGGCTTCGGCCGCAAGCTGCTGGTTGGTCGGGTGATTGGCGAGCGCCAGCATCGCCGGCTGGCCCGGATCGGCAACCGCGCGGGTGCCGAGCAGCGAGGCGACGCGGGTGGTGGTGTCGCTCGAGGTCGCAAGCGCGGCCCACTGGGCGATGCGCGCGTCGAGCTGGTCGGCAGGCACGTCTTCGGCCGCCATCAGCTTCGCACCCGCCCAATTGCCGCCCAAGGCGAGCGCGTAGGCGAGGTTCTGGCGCGTCTTGGGCGTGTTGTCGCCCGAGCGGACGGCGTTCGACAGGACGAACACGCCCTGCTGCATCTCACCCGCCAGCGCGAGCGCCAGGCCGAGATCGGCCGCCGGAATGTCATCGCGGTAATCGCTCAGCACCTTCAGCGCCGAAGCGCGGTCGCCGACGGCGATCGAGGCGAGCGCATAGCCGGTCGCGGTGCGGGCGCTGGTGTCACCGAGCGTTATTGCATCGTCGAAGCTGGTCCGCGCGGCCTGGAAGCGGCCCGCATTCATGTACACCGCGCCGAGCACCGTGCGGTACGCCGCGTTGCGCGGATCGGCCAGCACGGCGGCCTCAGCATTGGCGATCGCGTCGCCGGTGTTGCCCTTGGCGAGCGCCACTTCGGCGCGGTTGGCCGACAAGTCCGCGCGCGGCGCCGCCTTGGTCGCGCAGCCCGCCAGGCTCGTCGAGGCGAGCGCGGTGCCGGCGGCGAGCACCAGCATGCGAGTGGTCCGGTTCGTGCGGGTCGTCATGGTCGTTCCCCTGTGGTCCCGTTCAGTGCCGCTTGACCTGCGCGGCGAGCGTATCGAGTTCGGGCATCCGGCCGAGCAGCGCATCGAGCGCCTCAGTCACCAGCGCCTGCGCGCTGACGTTCTTGATGGTGGTGGCGAGGCGCAGCTTGAGGTGCCGGTCGGCATCGAGCCGCAGCGTGAATGCGGCGCGGCCGCTCTTTTCGCGTACCGCGCGGCGCTTGGCCGTCGGGGCGGGCGCGACGAGGCGTTCGGCGATCTGTTCCTGCTGGGCGAGCACGGCCGGGCGCCTGGCCTCGGCATCGTCGTCCTCGTGCACGCGCGGCATCGGCGTCAGGTGATAGACTTCGGCGCTCGCGGTCTCGCTGTCGCCCATGTCGTTCCAGCCGAGATCCTCGAGATGCTCCGATTCGGGCTCGGCCATCGGCTCGGCCGCCTGCATCGAGGCGAGCGCGGCGTGCTGCGGACGCATGGCCGGCTTGGCGCCGCCCTTGCGGGCCAGCAGCGTCGGGCTGAGCGAGGCGAAGGAAATTTCGGCCACTGCGATCGGCCCCTTGTTCCTGACTTACTGCGCGACCCGGCGGCCGAAGCCACCTTGCGGACGATAGGCGCTGGGGGCGGCCGAAACCGCGTTGGGCGCCGCGAACACGGTGCGGCGGAAGTTCTTTTCGAGCCGGTCGGACACGTAGTTCCACAGCGCGGCCATCTCGGCGGCCGAGCGGCCTTCCGGATCGACTTCCATCACCGTGCGGCCGTCGATCATCGAGGCGGCGAAATCGGTGCGGTGGTGAAGCGTGATCGGCGCGACGGTGCCGTGCTGGCTCAGCGCGACCGCGGCTTCCGAAGTGATCTTGGCCTTGGGCGTCGCAGCGTTGACCACGAAGATCAGCGGCTTGCCGGCGCGTTCGCACAGATCGACGGTGGCGCCGACGGCGCGCAGATCGTGCGGAGAGGGGCGGGTCGGCACCACGATCAGTTCGGCAACGCCGATGACCGACTGGATCGCCATGGTGATGGCGGGCGGGGTGTCGATCACCGCCAGCTTGAAGCCCTGCTGGCGCAGGACCTGCAAATCGCTGGCGAGCCGCGCGACGGTGGTTTGGGCGAACGCCGGGTACTCGGCCTCACGCTCGTTCCACCAATCGGCGAGCGATCCTTGCGGATCGATGTCGATCAGCACCACCGGCCCTGCTCCGGCGCGCTGCGCCTGCACGGCGAGGTGCCCGGACAGGGTCGTCTTGCCCGATCCGCCCTTCTGCGAAGCCAATGCCAGTACCCGCAAGGCTGGTCCCCCTGAAAAACCCGTTACCCAGGTGCGCCCATGCACCCTTCGGACCGGGGGATCGCAGCATACCCCTAATTTAACGTTAATGACGCGGCACCGGGGGCCCCTTGAAGTGCCACCAAAAAAGCCGCGAAAAGAAACCCTTTGCTAACGAGCCGTTCACTATGTCACGCTGGTTAACGAACCCGCCCCGGCGGGCGCGAGGGGAAGAATTCGCTACCATGAAGCGCTTCGGAGCTCCGATCGCTGCGGCCGGCCTGATCGCCGGTATCGCTCTCGCGTGTGCCGCGCCCGCGCTCGCCGACGTGAAGGCCGGGGTGGATGCGTGGGCAGCCGGCGATTTCACGCGCGCGGTCGCGGAATGGAAGGGACCGGCCGCCAAAGGCGATGCCGATGCGCTGTTCAACCTCGCGCAGGCGTACCGCCTCGGGCGCGGCGTGCCGGAGGACCTGAAGCAGGCCGAGACGCTCTATGCCCGCGCGGCGGCGAAGGGCCACATCAAGGCGGCCGACAACTACGGGCTGCTGCTGTTCCAGGACGGCCGGCGCGAGCAGGCGATGCCCTACGTCACGGCCGCCGCCGAGCGCGGGGACCCGCGTGCGCAGTACCTGCTGGGCATCGCGCATTTCAACGGCGACCTGGTGCCCAAGGACTGGGTCCGCGCCTACGCTTTGCTGACGTTGGCTAACGGCGCAGGGCTGCCGCAGGCGGGCCCGGCGATCAAGCAAATGGACGAGTTCGTGCCGCTGGCGCAGCGCCAGCAAGCGCAGACGCTGGCTACCCAGATGCGGGCGAGCGCCGATGCGCAGCGGTCGAGCCAGATGGCCGCCGCCGATCTGGGTGACGGGGTCGCGGCGGTTACTTCGATGCCTGCAAGGGTTGCGGCCGTCTCGCCGACGGTGCTGCCGCCCGCGCGAGTGCCGCAACCGGTTGCAAGCGTCGCCGTGCCGCCGTCTTCGATCGCGGTTGCCGAGGCCGCCGTCGCCGAGGCGATGCGCGCGACCGGCACGGAAAGCCCGGCCACCGCGGGTGCCGACTTCGCGCGGCCGGAGCAGGTCGCGTCTCCGCCAAGCCGTCCGGCTCGCGATGTGGCGCAAGCGCAAGTGCAGCGCGCCGATCCGCCGGTGAAGCCCAGTGCGACCACTGGCGGCCCATGGAAACTACAGCTCGGCGCATTCTCGGTCGCCGGGAATGCGGACCGCCTGTGGTCGCAGCTCGCCGGCAAGGCCGCTCTTGCGGGCAAGAGCAAGCTGACCGCACCGGCGGGCCGCCTGACCCGTTTGCTCGCAAGCGGCTGGCCGAGCGAAGCTGCCGCGCAAACGGCCTGCGCCTCGCTCAAGGCGAGCGGACAGAGCTGCCTCGTCACCCGTTGAGCCGAGCCCCTCGCCGCTCTACCACCAGGCGGTGAGCGCCGCCGAACCCGCCCTGCCGACCGGCGCCAGCGAACGCCTCGTCAGCCTCGATTTTACTCGCGGCGTGGCGGTGATGGGTATCCTCGGTGCCAACATCATCGCCTTCGGGCAGCCGTATCTTGCCTACATGTGGCCGGGCGGGTTCGCGACCGCGCACGGGACGGTGTCGGACTGGCTGTGGGTGGCGCAGTTCGTCCTCGTCGACGGCAAGATGCGCGGATTGTTCACCCTCCTGTTCGGCGCCGGTCTGGTGCTGTTCGCCGAGCGTTCGGCGGCGCGAGGAGCGGCCCAATGGTTGCAGCTTCGCCGGTTGTTCTGGCTATTCCTGTTCGGCCTCGCGCATTTCTACCTGCTGTGGCGGGGGGACATCCTGACGCTCTACGCCCTGTGCGGCGCGATCGCGCTGCTTTTGCTGCGGTGGTCGGCCATTCACCAGTTCACGGTCGGTCTGACCGTCTATGTCTTCGGCGCGTTGTGGAGTTCGGCTCAGTTCGGCCTGATCTGGGCCGCGAACCAGACCGCGCTAGGTTCCGGCGAACGCTATGCGCCGATTGCGCGCGAAACCGAGCGTATTCTCGCCAGCGAGCGCGCCGATGCCATCCGCGAGATCGCGATCAACACCCGGGGCGATTACGCCGGATTCGTCGCCCACGCGTTCAACGCCCACCGCTGGAACTGGGTCGACCTGTTCCAGTACACCGTGCTCGAGACACTGCCGCTGATGCTGATGGGCATGGCGCTTTATCGTGGCGGGCTGTTCGACGGCCGCCTCGATCCGCGCATGCAGGCGCGCTGGGGGTGGTGGGGTCTTGCGATCGGCACCGTGCTGACGCTGGCGCTGGCGCTGTGGGCGCTCGCCGACGGGCTGAGCTACAGCGGCACGATGTTCGCCTTCCTGGGGCCGCAGGCGCTGACGCGGCTGCCAGCAGTGCTCGGCCTCGCCGCGCTGCTCGCGCTGTGGGGTCCGCGCGCGGCGGGCTGGCTCGGCACTCGCGTCACCGCCGCCGGGCGCATGGCGTTCTCGAATTACCTCGGCACTTCGCTGCTGATGCTGGTCGTGTTCCAGAGCTGGGGCCTGGACCTGTTCGGCGCCCTCGACCGGCCGCGGCTCTACGCCGCGGTCCTCCTGACCTGGATCGTGATGCTCGCTTGGTCGAAGCCGTGGCTCGCCCGCTTCCGCTACGGCCCGCTCGAATGGCTCTGGCGCTGCCTGACCTATGGACGGTTCTTCGCCCTCAAGCGTTAGTCTTTCGAGAACGGATTCTTCGGACTCTTCAGAACGATGCGCAGCGGCACCCCGTCGAAGCCGAGCGCGCCGCGGATAGAATTGAGCAGATACCGCTCATAGCTAGCGGGCAGCATGTCGAGCCGCGTCCCGAACACCACGAAGCGCGGCGGGCGGGTGCCGGCCTGGGTAATGTAGCGCAGCTTGATCCGCTTGCCCTTGGGCGCGGGGGGAGGATTGGCTTCCAGCGCATCGTCGAACCAGCGGTTGAGCGCGGCGGTCGGGACGCGCTTCGACCACGCTTCGCGTAACACGAAGGCGGCTTGCAGCATCTGGTCGAGCCCCTTGCCGGTGCGCGCGCTGACCGCAAACACCGGTACGCCCTTGACCTGCGATAGACCGTCCTCGAGCGCGCCCTTAATGCCGTTGAACAGGCTGCTGGCGTTCTCGGCAATGTCCCACTTGTTGATCGCGATCATCAGCGCGCGCCCTTCCTCGAGCACGTGCGCAGCAATCTTCAAATCCTGATGCTCGAGCCCGCGGGTGGCGTCGAGCAACAGTACAACAACCTCGGCGAAATCGACCGCGCGCTTCGCGTCGGCGACCGACAGCTTCTCCAGCTTCTCGACCACCTGCGCCCGCTTGCGCATGCCGGCGGTGTCGATCAGTCGCACGTCCCGCATTTCGCCGTCGGGCGCGGCCCACTGCCAGTCGACCGCGATCGAATCGCGGGTGATGCCGGCCTCGGGGCCGGTCAGCAAACGGTCCTCGCCTAGCAGGCGGTTGATCAGGGTCGATTTGCCCGCATTGGGGCGGCCGACGATTGCCAGCTTGAGGGGACCGAGCTCGAGATCGTCGGGCTCAGCCGGTTCGCCCGCGCGGTCGGCGGCTTCGCGTTCGTCTTCCGCGGCTCCAATCAACGGCCACAGCGCGTCGAACAGGTCCGCGACCCCCTCCCCATGCTCGGCGCTGAGCGCGACCGGTTCGCCGAAGCCGAGCGAGAATGCCTCGAACAGGCCCGCGTCGCCCGCGCTGCCTTCTGCCTTGTTGGCCACCGCCACCACCGGCACTTCCTGCGTGCGCAGCCAGCGGGCGATTTCTTCATCGAGCGGGGTGAGCCCGGCGCGCGCGTCGATCACGAACAGCGCCGCGTCGGCGCCTTCGACGCTGACTTCGGTCTGCTTGCGCATCCGGCCCGGAAGCGTGTCCTCGTCCTCGTCTTCCCAGCCCGCGGTGTCGATGATGGTGAATTCGAGCCCCGCCAGCGAGGCGTCGCCCATCCGGCGGTCGCGCGTCACCCCGGGCTGGTCGTCGACCAGCGCCAGCTTCTTGCCGACCAGCCGGTTGAACAGCGTCGACTTGCCGACGTTGGGCCGACCGATGATGATGACTTGCGGTTTCATGGACGCGCACGCAGGTGGCGTCTTGGCGCGCGCTTGGCAAGCGCCGCCGCCGGTAAGCCGATTTTAACCTTGTCGCGCCAGCTTGGCCGCATGAGGGGATCGCTGCCGCTTTTGCTGATGTTGTGCGCGCTCGCGTGGCCGGGTGCCGCGCAGGCCGATGCGGCGGGCGATTTCGAAACCGGCGTTCCGCAACGCGAGCTGCCGCCCTACCTGCAATGCGTGCCCTATGCCCGCGAGCGGTCCGGCGTACAGATCTATGGCGATGCGCGGACCTGGTGGGACCAGGCTGCCGGTCGCTACAAGCGCGGCAACCGTCCGCGTCCGGGCGCGGTGATGACCTTCCGGCCGTATGCCGGCATGACGCTCGGCCACGTCGCGGCGGTCGCCAAGGTGATCGATAGTCGCACCGTGCTGCTCGACCACGCCAACTGGTCGCCGATTGACGGCCGCCGCGGGCAGATCGAACGCGGGGTGAAGGCGGTCGATGTCTCGCCGGCGAACGACTGGAGCCAGGTGCGCGTGTGGTACGATCCGCTGCAGGACCTGGGCACGACGGCCTGGCCGGTCGCGGGGTTCATCTACAACGAGCGCGACAACGGCGGCGAGCTCGGCGGGCCGCGGGTGCTGGCGAGCGCGAACTACGCGCTGCCGCCGGTCATGCAGCGACCAATCTCCGACAAGCCATCGAAAAAGTTCGCTTCGGCCTTTGCTTCGTTCGGCGAGCCGCGCATGGCGGAGGCCGCTCCCGCGCGACGGGTAGCTGTGGCGCCCGTGCCCGCTCGCCGCGTCACTCCGGCGCAGGCCAAACCGCGCGACCCGATCGACGCCGCGATCGCGCGCTACGGCAGCTGATCAGGCCTTCTTGGCCACCGGCGGATTGTCGCCGAGGTCTTCGAACCACGCTTCCACCGGGCCGTTGAGCTTGAGCGTCAGCGGCTGGCCCTTGCGGTCGACCGTCTTGCCAGCCTGCACGCGGATCCATCCTTCGGAAATGCTGTATTCCTCGACATCGGTGCGCACCCGGTCCTTGAAGCGGATGCCGATGCCACGCTGGAGCACTTCGGCGTCGAAGTGCGGGCTCTGCGGATTGACCGAGAGATGGTCGGGCGGGGTCTGATTCTGGTCGTCGCTCATGGGGCCGCGCCCTTAATCAGCCGCGGCCCGAGCGGCAAGCTCAGTCCGGCGGCATGGGAATTTCGGTCGGCTGCTGGCTCGGTTGGGTGGTGTCGTGCTGCGGCGATTCGATCTCACCCGGCTGCTGCATCGGCTCTTCGGAGGGCGTCTGCGAGGGCTGGGTTTCCGGCGGGCTCTGCGGCTCGATCGTATCGGGGCCGGGATCGGGCTGGATTTCGGGGTTGGAGGCCATGGGAAGGGTCCTTTCGTCTGGCTCTACAACGCCTTCGTCGGGCAGGCCGTTCCGCGCGCTTGCCCTTTGCGCGTGCGCGCTGTAACGGCGCTCCCCTGATCGCGGGCGGGGCTCTTGAGCCCCCGCGCGGCTGCGTTCGGATGCGGGCGTGGCGGAATTGGTAGACGCGCTGGTTTTAGGTACCAGTATCGCAAGATGTGGGGGTTCGAGTCCCTTCGCCCGCACCAGCCTCCCGCCCCGGTACCGAGCGCAGGAAGAGTTTTGATTCGAAAAGGCTTTTGACCCTCCCATGAAGATCGAAGAGACCACCAACGAAGGCCTGCGCCGCGCCTATGCGGTGACCATTCCGGCGAAGGACATCGACGCCGCGATCGAGGCCGAGGTGAAGAAGATCGCCCCGCAGGTGCGCATGCCCGGTTTTCGCCCCGGCAAGGTGCCCTCCAACCTCGTCAAGAAGATGCACGGCGAGGCGATCCACGGCCAGGTGGTCAACGAGCAGATCCAGGGCGCGGTCGATTCGCTGATGCGCGACAAGAAACTGCGTCCCGCGATGCAGCCGCGCGTCGAATTCGGCGACGGGTACGAGCAGGGCAAGGACGCCAAGCTGACCGTCGACCTCGAAGTGCTGCCCGAGATCGAGACGCCCTCGCTGGATGGCCTGAAGCTCGAGCGCCTGATGGTGCCGGTCGCCGACAGCGAAGTCGATGAGGCGGTGAACAACATCGCCAGCCAGCAGAAGAGCTGGAAGGACGCGCCCAAGACCAAAAAGGCGGCCGACGGCGACCAGCTGATCATCGACTTCGTCGGTTCGATCGACGGCGTCGAGTTCGAAGGCGGTAAGGCGGAGGAAACTCCGCTGGTGATCGGCGCGGGCCGTTTCATCCCGGGCTTCGAGGAACAGCTCGCCGGTGCCAAGGCGGGCGATGACAAGACCATCACCGTGACCTTCCCGGCCGACTATCCGGCCAAGGAGCTTGCCGGCAAGGACGCCCAGTTCGCGATCCACGTGCACAAGGTGCAGGTCGAGGATGAGACCAAGGTCGACGAGGACTTCGCCAAGTCGCTCGGCCTCGAAAGCATGGAGCAACTGCGCGGCCTGCTGAAGGGCCAGCTCGAGCAGGAGCTCGGCGGGCTCACCCGTACCGCGATGAAGCGCCAGCTGCTCGACACGCTGGCTTCGGGTCACGACTTCGCCGTGCCGCAGGGCATGGTCGATGCCGAGTTCGAGCAGATCTGGGCCCAGCTCCAGCAGGAAGCTGCGAACGACGCCGATCCCAAGGCCGCGCTCAAGGAAATCGAAGCCGAGAAGGACGATTACCGTGCGATCGCCGAGCGCCGCGTGCGCCTCGGTCTGCTCCTGTCGGAAATCGGCCAGGCCAACGGCGTGCAGGTGACGCAAGCCGAAATGAGCATGCTGATCCAGCAGGCCGCCCAACAGTATCGCCCGGAAGACCGTGAGCGGTTCAACGAGCTCATCCGCACCAACGACATGGCCGCCGCCCAGCTGCGCGCGCCGCTGTACGAGGACAAGGTCGTCGACTTCCTGTTCGACAAGGCCGACATCACCGACCGTGAAGTGACCCGTGAGGAGCTTCAAGCCGCGATCGAGGCTGAAGAGACCCCCGCGCCCGCTCCGGCGAAGAAAAAGGCTCCGGCGAAGAAGGCCGCCAAGGAAGAGGCTCCGGCCGAAGCCAAGCCGGCCAAGAAGCCTGCCGCCAAGAAGGAAGCGGCTCCGGCGGAGGACAAGCCCGCCGCCAAGAAGGCTCCGGCCAAGAAGGCGGCTGCGGACGACAAGCCGGCCGCCAAGAAGGCCCCGGCGAAGAAGGCCGCCGCCAAGAAGTAATCGTTATGCGAGTGACCGGCGCGGATGCGCGCCGGTCACTCCGGATGCCACGGCCCGAGTGACGGCTTGGGTACTTCGGCGGTGCGCGCGGCCTCGTAGGCCGCGCCCGCGCGCAGGACGTTGAGATCGTCCCATTGCGCACCCATGAAGCTTAGACCAACCGGCAACCGATCGACTGTGCCCATCGGCACGGTGAGGTGCGGGTAGCCGGCGACAGCGGCAAGGCTGCCGGCGCCGATGCCGCCGGGGAACGCGTCGCCGTAAACGAGGTCGCTGGGCCACGCCATGCCCTCGGTCGGGGCGACCAGCAGCGCAACGCCATTGTCCTTCAGCAGCTTGTCAATGCCTTCCTTCCCCGCCAGCCGACGCGCGTCCACGCGCGCCTTTTCGTAAGTGGCACGGTCGGTGGTCTGGAGCGCTTCCTCGAAGCTCTCTTGCCCGAACCAACGCATTTCCTTGTCGGCGTGCGCACGGTTGAAGGCGACCACATCGGCGAGGCTGCGCACCGGGATGTTGGCCGGCGAGCCCTTGAGGTAAGCATCCAGCCCCTCGCGCAATTCGTAGTAGAGCACGGTGTGTTCGGCTTCGCCCATCGCGGGGTTGTAGGCGTAGTCGACCTCGACCAGCTCGGCGCCCGCATTCCTGAGATCTGCGAGCGCGCGGTCGAACAATGCGATCACATCGGCGCGTTTGCCGGCTGCCTTGCGCAATACGCCGATCCGGACGCCCATGAGCGACGCCCCCGCGAGGCCCGCCGCGAACCGCCCGGCGTACTGATCGGCCGGCGCTGTCGCGGGATCAACCGGGTCACTCCCCGAAATCGCATCGAGCAGCAGCGCTGCATCGGCGACGGTGTGCGCCATCGGTCCGGCGGTGTCCTGCGTCACGCTGATCGGCACCACGTGCGTGCGGCTGACGAGGCCGACCGTAGGCTTGAAGCCGACAATCCCGTTCACGCTCGCCGGGCAGGTGATCGAGCCGTCAGTCTCGGTCCCGATCGCCGCCCACGCAAAGTCGGCCGCGACAGCTGCGCCGCTGCCCGAGGACGAGCCGCAGGCGTTGCGATCGGTCGCGTGCGGGTTCTGCGTCAGCCCGCCAACCGCGCTCCACCCGCTGGTCGAGTTGTTCGAGCGGATGTTGGCCCACTCGCTGAGGTTGGTCTTGCCGAGCACCACGCCGCCCGCCGCGCGCAGGCGTGCGATCAACGGTGCATCGCGGCCGGTCGCGTTGTCCGCCAGCGCCAGGCTGCCCGCGGTGGTGGGCCACTCGCGGGTCTCGATGTTGTCCTTCACCAGCACCGCGCGCCCCTCAAGCGGGCCCACGCCTGCAGCGGCGACGCTCTTGGCTGCCGCATCCTTGTCGTACGCGATCACCGCATTCAGCCGCGGCCAGCCGTCATCGAGATGGTCGATCCGCTCGAGGTAGACCGCGGTCGCTTCTGGCGGAGGGGCGGGGATGGACTGCGGCGGCTCCTTCAGCACGCACCCCGCGGCGAAGACGGGAAGGAAGGCGGCGAGCAGGCGGGCGTTCGGCATGCGCCGAACATGCCACGACCTGCCGCCTTATCAAGCGGCTAGAACTTGCCGGACACCGTGATGTCGAACAGGTCGCCCACGCCCTGATTGGTGTCCTCCACGAACAGCACCGGCGAGACATCGCGCGGTCCGTCGAACACGGTCCGGCGCACGATCCGCCGTCCGTTGGCGACATTGAACCATTGCGCCCGCACGGTCAGGCCGAACACGTCCTTGTTCTCCACGAACGCGTAGGTGTAGGTCGGTCCTTCGTACTGCCGGCCGATCTCGAACAGCCGGAAATACGGCTGCACGTGGTTGTATTCGAAGCCCACCCCGTATGCCCAGTCGCTGCCGGGAAGGTCATGCCGCAAGGTCGCGTCGGCGTGCCGGTCGGTGTCGTTGCTGAACCGGCGGCCGATCCCGAGCACCGGATCGATAACGTTCGAGCTCTGCCACTGGAAGTTGCTGTCGATCTTGGCGCCCTTGAGCCCGATCGGGTCGAGCTTGATCGTGCTGACCAACTGGACGCCGTAGAGACTGGCGTGATCGATGTTGCCGCGCGATTCCCCGCCGCCGGGGATCGGGATCACGTCGATGTAATCGTCATATTTGCGGCCGAACAGGGTGAGGGTGGTCGAGCCCCACGCGCCGAGGTCTTTCTTGGCTTCGAGATCCAGCTCCCAGCTCTGCGGCGGGACAAGCTCGATATTACCGGCGTTGTTGTTGCCCTGGTAGATGTCGGCGGTCGCTAGGAAGTCGCCGAACGACAACTGCCCGACCTTGCGCGCGAGCTTCAGCGACAGGTCGAGGCCCGGTTGCGGCTTCCACGCGAGGCTCACCGATCCCTTTGGCCGGCGGAAGCTGCGCACCAGCCCCATCGAGCCGGTCTGCGCGATCTTGGAGTATTCGCCGCCCGCGCTCACCTGCAGCGACAGGTTGTCCGATAGCTGGCGTCCGTGAGTGAGGATCGCTTCGTAGCGATCCTCGGTAACCCCGCCGGTGCCGGCGGGAAAGGGGATCTCGATGAAATTGATCCCCGCGGGGTTGAGATCGAAGATGTGCGCTTCGCCGTTGTAGCGGTTGAACGCCGCCTCAGCCGCGAGCTGGAAATCGCCGTCCAACATCTTCCAGCTGTACTCGGCGCGGCCGATATGCTCGCCGCTTTCGCTGACGTTGGTGTAGCGGCTGCCGTTGGCGGGCGAGCCGTCGGCGGGATAGTAGACGAAGTCCTCGCGGTAGCGGTCGTGATTGTACCGTTCGAGGCCGATCAGCTTGAGCCGCCCGGGGCCGAGCGCGAATTCATAGTCGCCGCCCAGTTCGTAACCGCGCGCTCGATCGGTCGGATCGTAGATTCGCGTGCGGTCGGGCAGACCCGGCCGCTGATTGAATTCGATGTCGCTGTTGTCCTGGAAGGTCCAGCGGTACGACCCGCTAAGGTTGAGCACCGACGTACCCGGCCCGCGCCACTTGAGCGACGCGGCGACCTTGGGGGCCTCGATCACGTTCTTGATATGCGTCTGCCGCGTCTCGATCACCGCGCCGGTACCGTCGTAGATGGTCGAAGGACCCTCGGCCGCTCCGCGCCCCGCGTTGTTGGCGAGCGACAGCGAGTACTCGAGCCGGTCGGTGGTGCCGCTGATGGAGACATTGCCGCCGAACCAGTTGGGCTTCACGTATTCGGGTCGGAAGCGAGTCCGCCACGCGAACTGGCCGGTCAGCCTGCCCGCTTTGGTGACGATGTTGGCCACTTGTCCCGAGAGACCGGGAATGCCGAGCGTGGCGCCGTCGACGATTTCGATCCGCTCGACCTTTTCGGCCGAGATGCGCTGCAGGCGATCCTCGATGCTTTCGGACTTGAGCGCCACGCGCTCGCCATTGACCAGCACATTGGTGCTCGCCTCGCCGAGCCCGCGCCCCTGGTCGTCCGATCGGACCACGAAGCCGGGCACCTGGTTCAACATGTCGAGCGCGGTCTTCGGGCTGAAGCGCGCGAAATCGGCCGGGGTGTAGGTCTGCCGCCCCGCGACGGTGGCGGGCGTGGGCGCCTCTGGGGGCGGGGCGTCGCCGGTTGGAGCGTCCTGCGCGAGGGTGGGCATTGCGAGACAGGCAAAGACCGCGGCGGACAGAGCAGTTACAGATTTTAGCTGTGCTTTTCGCACGTTATTCTCCCCATCGGTCCCCGGCAACGAGGTGTATTGCGACAATCGGACAGCGCCATCCGGCGGTCGACCAACCGCTGGGACGCGGCGATCAACGACGAGCGTCGTCCACAAGCGGGAAGGCGAGGGAAGGTTAAGGCCCTTGAACATGCGCGGGCCACTCGCGACATAGGTGCCTCTAGACGGAAGGACGAATTTCCCATGATCGACGTGTTGGGCGGCTACGGCGAAACCTATGGCAGCCAGGGCAAGTTCACCCGCGACCCGCTGACCGGCGCGCTGGTGCCGGTGGTGGTCGAGCAGACCAGCCGCGGCGAGCGCAGCTTCGATATCTTCAGCCGCCTGCTGCGCGAACGCATCGTGTTCGTGACCGATCAGGTGGAGGACAACATGGCCTCGCTGATCGTGGCGCAGCTCCTGTTCCTCGAGAGCGAGAACCCCTCGAAGCCGATCAGCATGTACATCAACTCGCCGGGCGGCGTGGTGACCGCGGGCCTCGCGATCCACGACACCATGCAGTACATCAAGCCGCGCGTCTCGACCGTGTGCGTCGGCCAGGCGGCGTCGATGGGCAGCTTCCTTCTCGCCGCGGGCGAGCCGGGCATGCGCATCGCGCTCCCCAACGCGCGGATCATGGTCCACCAGCCCTCGGGCGGCGCGCGCGGCATGGCCTCCGACATCGAGATCCAGGCGCGCGAGATCCTGCGCATGCGCACGCGGCTCAACAGCCTCTATGCCAAGTACACCGGCAAGACGATCGAGGAGATCGAGCGGGCGATGGACCGCGATACCTTCCTCGAAGCGGAAGAAGCGCGCGACTTCGGCATCGTCGACAAGGTGTTCGAGACCCGGCCCGAGAGCGAAACTCCGGGCGAGGACGCGGGTTCTGGAGGTGCGCCGGAGTAATCCGTAGCATTTCGGCAACCCTGCCGCTTCAGCTTGCCGCAAGGGCGGACAGGCTAGGCGCTATGGATTGATTATAACGATTCCGGCCTTAGGGTCGGCGAATCCCCAGTCCCTTGGACGATCGCGGGATCGGAAGTTCAGGATATGACCAAGTTGAGCGGAACCGACAGCAAGAGCACCCTTTACTGCAGTTTCTGCGGTAAGTCCCAGCACGAGGTGCGCAAGCTGATCGCCGGCCCCACGGTGTTCATCTGCGATGAATGCGTCGAGCTGTGCAACGACATTATCCGGGAAGAGACTAAGGCCGGCATCGCGGGGCGCAAGGAAGGCGACGTTCCGACGCCGCTCGATATCTTCACCACGCTGAACGACTACGTGATCGGCCAGGACCGCGCCAAGCGCGTGCTCTCGGTCGCGGTGCACAACCACTACAAGCGGCTGAAGCACGGCGGCAAGGCGGGCGACGTCGAGCTGGCCAAGTCGAACATCCTGCTCGTCGGCCCGACCGGTTGCGGCAAGACCCTGCTCGCGCAGACGCTGGCGCGCACCTTCGACGTGCCCTTCACGATGGCTGACGCGACCACGCTGACGGAAGCGGGCTATGTCGGCGAGGACGTCGAGAACATCATTTTGAAGCTGCTGCAGGCGAGCGACTACAACGTGGAGAAGGCGCAACACGGCATCGTCTACATCGACGAGATCGACAAGATCACCCGCAAGGCGGAAAACCCCTCGATCACCCGCGACGTGTCGGGCGAAGGCGTGCAGCAAGCGCTGCTCAAGCTGATGGAAGGCACCACCGCCTCGGTCCCGCCGCAGGGCGGCCGCAAGCATCCGCAGCAGGAATTCCTGCAGGTCGATACGACCAACATCCTGTTCATCTGCGGCGGCGCCTTCGCGGGCCTCGACAAGATCATCGCCGACCGGCTGCAGAAGCGCTCGATCGGCTTCGGCGCGCATGTCGCCGATCCCGACAAGCGCCGGGTGGGCGAGCTCTTGCAGAAGTGCGAGCCGGAAGACCTGCTCAAGTTCGGGCTGATCCCCGAATTCGTCGGCCGCCTGCCGGTGATCGCCACGCTCAACGACCTCGACGTCGCGGCGCTGGTGCAGATCCTCAGCGAGCCGAAGAACGCGCTCGCCAAGCAGTACGCCAAGCTGTTCGAGCTCGAGGACGTCGAGCTGACCTTCACCGACGACGCGCTGCGCGCGATCGCCGAGAAGGCCATCCAGCGCAAGACCGGCGCGCGCGGCCTGCGCTCGATCGTCGAGGGCATCCTGCTCGACACGATGTTCGACCTGCCCGACATGGACGGCGTGACCGAGATCGTCGTCGACAAGGACGTGGTCGAAGGCCGCAAGGACCCGGTCCGGGTGGTCGAAGCCAAGAAGGGCAAGGAAGAAGCGGCCTAAGCCGTGGAGGCACGGCAGCGGTCGCGCCTGCACCGTTTCGCCGTTGCCGCTTTCGTTTCAATCGTTGCAGCCGCCGCGGTCTGGCATCTCGTCGGACCGCGCGCGGGCCTGGGTGTTGGGGTGGTCGGCTACCTCGTCACCGCGTGGCGCAGCGACGGGAATCTCGGCTACTGCTTCATCTTCGCGGTGCTCGCGCTGCTGATAGTGGTGATCCTGCTGATGGCGCTGGTCGGCAGCGTGATGATCAACCGGTAACGAGCAACCGAGCGCCCAATCAGCGTGCGGTCAAAGCCGCCCCGGCGGGCGTGCGCAGGACCAGCGCGCCTGAGGCATCGATCGCGAAGCTATCGACCGCGTTCAGGACATCGAGAAAACGCCGCTCCTGGTCCATCACCGCGGGAACGCAGGCGCGCCTGGTCACCCCGGCCTGGCCGATGCTGAGCTTGGCGCCATCGACCGTATAGTCCGCGAAATAGCGGTTGCAGCTCGTGTCGCCGGACAGGCGCCCGTCGGCGCCGAACACCAGCGTCGCGCGTGGGTCGTCGATCACGCCGCGGCCGGAGATGTCCTCAACGGCCCAGGTCTTGCCTACCAAGGCAGCGTCTGTGCCGGGTGCAGTCACACAGCCGCAGAGTAGCGAGGTTGCAACCAAGGCGGAGGTGAAAAGCGCGCGCTTCATGGGAGTGGCCTCCGAAAATGCAGCAGTATGAACATGAACGTCCGGGTCCGGATCGGTATCCAGGGCCTGCCCGCCGAAGTCTATCGAAGCGCTGGTCAGCAATCCACCTCGCACTGCGCGCCGGTCTCCACCTGCACGGTCGTGTGACCGATCTTAAAGTCGTGCTCCAGCCGGTGCGCGAGGTCGTGCAGGAACGCGTCGCCGGGGCAGCCCGCCGGCATCACCAGGTGCGCGGTGAGCGCCGCCTCGGTGGTGCTCATCGGCCAGATGTGGAGATCGTGCACCGCGGTGACGCCAGGCAGGGCGGCGAGATGGGCGCGCACCGCTGCTTCGTCGATGTGTTCGGGCACCGCGTTGAGGCCGAGCTTCACGCTGTCCTTGAGCAGGCCCCAGGTGCCCCAGGCGATCACCAGCACGATGATCAGGCTGGTGACCGGATCGATCCAGCGCTCGCCGGTCAGCAGGATCGCTAGGCCCGCGACCACCACGCCCAGGCTCACCAGCGCGTCGGCCGCCATGTGAAGGAACGCGCCGCGGATGTTGATGTCGTGCTCGCGCCCGCGGGCGAACAGCAGCGCGGTGGCGCCGTTGATGAGGATGCCGATGCCGGCGACCACCATCATCGTCCGCCCCTCGACCGCGGGCGGCGCCGCCATCCGGCCCACCGTCTCGTAGGCGATGCCGGCAATCGCGACCAACAGCAGGCCCGCGTTGGCGAGCGCGGCGAGGATGGTCGAGCTCTTGAAACCGTAGGTGAACCGCCCGCTCGGCGCACGCCTGGCGAGCACGCTCGCGCCCCATGCCAGCGCGAGGCTCAGGACATCCGACAGGTTGTGCCCGGCGTCCGCCACCAGCGCCATCGAGCCCGACAGGAAGCCGTAGGTCGCCTCGACCGCCACGAAGGCCAGGTTGAGCGTGACGCCGATCGCAAACGCCGCGCCGTGGCTGGCCGGGCCATGCGCGTGCCCATGCCCATGATCGTGTGAGTGCCCCGCTCCCATCAGCTTACTCGTAGATGCAGGAATCGAGGCCGTCACGCCGCACGACGCCGATCCGCGCGGCGATCGTGTTGCCGTAGCGGCGGGTGAACCCGGACGCGCCCACGACCGCGCGCTCCTTGGGCAGGGGTAGCACCGCCGCAATCCGCGCCGCCTCGGTCCGGCTCAGGCGATCGGCGGAATGTTTGTAGTACCGCTGCGCCCCGGCCTCCGCGCCGTAGGTCCCAATCCCGGTTTCGGCGACGTTGAGATAAACCTCCATGATCCGCCGCTTGCCCCACACGTTCTCGATCAGGAAGGTGAACCACGCCTCCAGCCCTTTGCGGAAGTAGCCGCCGCCCTGCCACAGGAACACGTTCTTCGCCGTCTGCTGGCTGATCGTGGAGCCGCCGCGGATGCGGCCGCCCTGCATGTTGCGTTTGAGCGCCTTCTCGATCGCTTCCTGGTCGAAGCCGTTGTGGCTGCAGAACTTGCCGTCCTCGCCCGCGATCACCGCGTCGACCAGGTTGCGGTCGATGTTCGACAGCGATTCCCAGTCCTTGGTGATCCCGTTCCTGTCCATCAGCATGGTCGCGGTTACCGGCACCGGGACAAACGCATAGAGCAGCACCAGCGCAAGGCTGAGCAGGACGAAGCCGACGGCGATCTTGGCGAGGAACTTCGCGACCCGGAGCATCGGCATGCTGCTAGGGCTATCGACTCCCGCCCGCAAGCGGCGCACAATCGGCTGCGGGTCGCTTGGGGAGAAATGCGATGCCGCAATTTGTAATCGAACGGGAAATGCCGGGCGCAGGCTCGCTCTCCGGCGGAGAGCTGCAGGGCGCCTCGCAACAATCGTGCAGCGTGCTGAAGAGCATGGGCCCCGACATCCAGTGGGTCCACAGCTACGTCACCGACGACAAGATCTACTGCATCTACCGCGCGCCCAACGCCGACATGATCCGCCAGCATGCGCAAGACGCGGGCTTCCCCGCGAACAGCGTGTCCGAGGTGCGCAACGTGATCGATCCGACCACGGCCGAGTAGCGCTCAACTCACCTTGATCAGGCCCGACATGCCCATCGGCATGTGGATGCGGTGCGAGCAGCGGTACGAGTAACGGCCCTTGGCCGGGGCTATCAGGTGCAGGGTCACGCGTTCACCCGGTTTGAGCTCGATCCGGTCGCCAGCGAGCCGGGCCCGCTCCGCCGGTGCCATGTGGGCCGCGGCGAAGAACCCGGTGGCGACGAAGTTATGGCTCTCGTCGGATGAATTGACCAGTTCGAGCGCGTACGGTTGCCCGTGGACGAGCTTGATCTCGTCTGGCTTGAACCGGAACGTGGACATGGAAACGCTCACGCGTTGCTCGGGCGGAGCGGCGGAATGCGTGGGGGCCGCAACGAACGCGGCGGCGAGCGTCAGTGCGATAACGGCAGGGCGTAGGTCCATGAGGTCCTCCTGTGGCCGAGACCCTCAATCTACACCCTGCCGGCTATCAATTCAATCGCTTAGCCCGCCATCGGCGCCGGCAGCAGCCGCTCGCCGGCGATGCGCTGCATCGCCTTCTGCAGCTTCTCGAACGCGCGCACCTCGATCTGGCGGATACGTTCGCGGCTGACGTCGTAGACCTGGCTGAGCTCTTCGAGCGTCTGCGGGTCGTCGGTCAGACGGCGTTCGGTGAGGATGTGCTTCTCGCGGTCGTTGAGGCTGTCCATCGCCTCGACCAGCATCTCGTGCCGCACGTGCGCTTCCTCGACCTCGGCGGTGACTTCGTCCTGCAGAGGACGGTCGTCCTTCAGCCAGTCCTGCCACTCGCCGGCGCCTTCTTCGCCGTTGCGCATGCTGACGTTGAGCGAGCCGTCGCCGCCCATCATCATGCGCCGGTTCATGTTGATCACTTCCTGCTCGGGCACGCCCAAGTCGGTCGCGATCTTGGCGACATCGTCCGGATGGAGATCGGCGTCCTCGTAGGCTTCGAGCTCTTTCTTCATCCGCCGCAGGTTGAAGAACAGCTTCTTCTGCGCCGCGGTGGTACCCATCTTCACGAGCGACCAGGAGCGGAGGATGAATTCCTGGATCGACGCCTTGATCCACCACATCGCGTAAGTCGCGAGGCGGAAGCCGCGATCGGGCTCGAACTTCTTGACGCCTTGCATCAGGCCGACGTTGCCTTCGGAAATGAGATCCGAAACGGGCAGGCCGTAGCCGCGATAGCCCATGGCGATCTTGGCCACGAGGCGCAGGTGGCTGGTCACCAGCTGCGCCGCGGCATCGGGGTCCTCGTGCTCCTGATAGCGCTTGGCGAGCATGTACTCCTGCTCGGGCTTCAGGATGGGGAATTTCTTGATCTCGGCCAGATACCGGTTGAGGCTCTGTTCGCCATTCAACGCGGGGACCGATAGCTTCTTGGAAGTGCTCACTTTACCCTGACCTTTCATCGCGTCGCCCTCGTTATCGGGACCCCGAATGGGCATCCGTCGGATGGGGCACGCTTCTCCATATATAGTGGAATGCGCGCCGCTGTGCAGCGCCTTTCGTCGATTTCAATGACCGGTTCGGTCGATAAGTTCCTCCATGTCGGCGGGCGGTTTCGCCGCAAAGGCGAGCCGTTTTCCGGTGACGGGATGCACGAAGCCGAGGCTCGCGGCGTGGAGGGCCTGACGGGCGAAACCGAGTTCCTGGAGGAGCGGCCGCAGCGCCTTGGGATCGCGTCCATAGACAGGGTCACCCAATAGCGGATGGCCGATTGATGCAAGGTGAACCCGCACTTGGTGCGTGCGGCCGGTTTCCAGCTTGCACTCGATCAGCGCGCAATCGCGCAAGGGTTTCAGCGTGCGGTAGTGGGTCACCGCATGCTTGCCGCGATTGGCGGTATCGGGAAGCACCGCCATCTTCTTGCGGTTGGCGTCCGAGCGGCCGAGGCGGGCGCTGATCGTGCCTTTGGCGGGGCGCGGATGGCCCGAGCAAACCGCCAGGTAGGTGCGCTCGATCGAATGGTCGGCGAACTGCCGGGCCAGTCCCTCGTGCGCGGCGTCGCTCTTGGCCACGACCAGCAGGCCGGAGGTGTCCTTGTCGATCCGGTGGACGATCCCGGGCCGCAGAGTGCCATTGATGCCCGACAGGCGCCCCGCGCAGTGATGCAGCATTGCATTGACCAGCGTACCGTCGAGATTGCCCGCCGCCGGGTGCACGACCAGCCCGGCCGGCTTGTTCACGACGATGAGATGCTCGTCCTCGAACACGACATCGAGCGGAATGTCCTGCGCCTCGGCATCGAGCGGCGCGAGAGGGGGCAGGGCGATCGCGAACTGCTCGCCCCCGGCGATCTTCGCCGATGTGTTCCCGGCCACCCGTCCGCTTACCGTGACGGCCCCATCTGCGATCAGCGTCTTGATGCGTTCGCGCGACAGGCCGCTCGCGTCGGCGAGCGCCTTGTCGAGGCGGGCCGGGCCCGCCAGCACGCCGGTGATGATTTCGCTTTCCGCCATCCGGCACCCTCTAGCCACTTCTCCCCATTTCCGTCATCCCCGCTTAGGCGGGGATCCATCTCCGGCCTCGGCGCGGCGGGAAAGTCGGATGGATTCCCGCCTGCGCGGGAATGACGAGTGGGGCGTTTAGTGGAAATTGGAGGGGCAATTGAGCAGGGTTTGCTTGCTCTCGCTGATTCAGCCTACCCATTGGAGGCGTGCGGCTTATTGCTAGGTGTTGGCGACCGGATCACGGAGGCCCGTTCGTGCTCCAACGTGCACCCTGAGCCCACTCGTCATTTCGAGATCGACCCGCAAGCGCTGATCGACGCGCACCGCGCCGAACGAGGCGGCGGACCTTCCGTGCTCGGCTCTTTTCACTCCCATCCGTCCGGCCCGCCCGAACCCAGCGTGACCGACCGCGCGCATGCCACAGGTGACGGCCGGGTGTGGGCGATCGTCGGTGAAGGGAAGGTCGGCTGGTGGCGGGACACACCGGATGGTTTCCAGCCACTTTCCTACGCGCCGTGTGACAGGTAGGGCGCGGTAGTGCGCTGTTTCGCCAACCACCTTTGCTCCTTTTTCCGGCCAGTTCGATGAGTGGTGGTTTCTTCGCCAGAACAGTGTGACAAGTGTGACAAGTCCAACAGGAAACCTCCCCACTCGATGACCCAGACCGATCCGCTCGACCTTGCCAGCCTGCTCTGTTCGCGCCTGTGCCATGACCTGCTGTCGCCGGTCGGCGCGCTGACCAACGGGCTTGAACTGCTGGCCGATGAGCGCGACCCCGACATGCGCCAGCGCTGCTTCGAACTGCTCGAACAGAGCGCCAAGATCAGTGCAGACAAGCTCAAGTTCTTCCGCCTCGCCTTCGGCGCCGCCGGCGGCTTCGGCGAAAGCGTGCCGGTCGACGAGGCCAAGGCGGTGACCGAAGCGCTGGTCGGCGACGCCAAGCGGGTGGAGCTCAACTGGGCGCTCAGCGCCGATCGCCTGCCCAAGGGCGCGGTCAAGGTCCTGCTCAACTTCGCGCAGATCGGGCTCGACGCGCTGGTTCGCGGCGGCACGCTCGATGTCGGCGCCGAAAGTCGTGGCGGGGCGAGCGAGATCGTGGTGCGCGCCGCTGGTCCTCGCATTGCGTTCGACGAGACCATCGGACGGGCGCTGGAAGGGGGGCTGTCGCAGGGCGAACTCACCAGCCGCACCGCCGCCGCGCACATGCTGTCGATGCTGGCGGCGCAGGCGGGCGGGGGCCTCCAGTACATGCTGTCCGAAGAAGCGCTGGTGCTCGGCGCGGTACTGCCTGAGGGCTGATGGACGAGCTCGTCCACCGCACGGTCCCGTCGCCCAACTGGGACGAGCGCAAGCTGCCGATCTCGATGGTCGTGCTGCATTACACTGAGATGGCGAGCGCCGACGACGCGCTCGCCCGCCTGACTGATCCGGAAGCCAAGGTCAGCGCGCATTACCTGATCAGCGAGGCGGGCGAGGTGATCCGGCTGGTCGACGAGGACAAGCGCGCCTGGCACGCCGGTCTCAGCTACTGGCGCGGGCATCCCGATGTGAACTCGGCCAGCATCGGCATCGAGCTCGACCATCCCGGTCACGCGCTGGGCTACCGCGAGTTCAGCGAAGCGCAGTTCGCCGCGCTGGTCCCGCTGCTCGCGCGGATCGTTCAGCAATACGACGTGCCGCGCGCCAACGTCGTCGGCCACTCCGATGTGGCGCCGGCGCGGAAGATCGATCCGGGCGAGCTGTTTCCGTGGGATCGCCTCGCCGAGTACAAGCTCTGCCTCGCGCGGCCGGACAAGCTCGAACAGGGCGATCCATTCGATAACGACGCGGCGTTCTACCTCGCGCTCGAGCGCTTCGGCTACGACATCACCGACGGGCACAAGGCGGTCGAGGCGTTCCAGCGGCGCTGGCGGCCGGAGAAGATCGATGGCCAGGTCGACGGGCAGGTGAGGGCAATCCTGTTTCAGCTGCTCTTGGATCGCGACCAAGGCCGCGCTAGATAGCGCGCGCCAGGAGGCTGGGCAGTCGCGGCTTTTTGCCGAGGAAAGTCCGGGCTCCACGAAACAAGGGTGGCGGGTAACGCCCGCCCGGGGCAACCCGAGGGAAAGTGCCACAGAGAGCAGACCGCCTCGTTCGCGAGGTAAGGGTGAAAGGGTGCGGCAAGAGCGCACCGGGGTGCTGGCAACAGCGCTCGCACGGCAAACCCCACCCGGAGCAAGGCCAAATAGGGGCCTCGCGCCATGCAAGTGGCAGGGACGTTTCGTCCCGAGAGGCCCGGGTTGGCTGCTCGAGCCGGCGGGCAATCGCCGGCCTAGACGAATGGCTGCCCCCGAGCGGCCGGTCTCCTTCGGGAGATACCGCGCACGGGACAGAACCCGGCTTACAGGCCTCCTGGCACTATCTTTCGTTGCGATTTCCGAAGGGTGGCGACAGAGCGGCCTCACGAGTCTTTTGGGGAGCTTAAAACATGATCCGTTCCGGCCTGTTCCTGTCCGCCGCTGCTCTGGCCTTCGCCGCCGCGCCTGCCTCCGCCGATGAAGGCATGTGGACCTTCGACAACTTCCCGGCCGCCAAGATGAAGGCCGACTACGGCTGGGCGCCCGACCAGGCCTGGCTCAACCGCGTGCAGAACGCCGCGGTGCGCCTGACCGGCGGCTGCTCGGCCAGCTTCGTGTCGGGACAGGGCCTGATCCTCACCAATCACCACTGCGTGGCGAGCTGCCTGTTCGACAATTCGAACGACACCAACGACTATCTCAATCGCGGTTACGTCGCCGATCGACGCGATCTGGAGCTCAAGTGCCCCGGCCAGCAGGCTGAGGTGGTGACCAAGATCACCGACGTTTCCAATGACGTGAAGGGCGTATTCGGCACGCTCACCGGCGAAGCGCTGACCAAAGCGCGCGATGCCAAGATCGCCGAGATCGAGAAGGCTGGCTGCACCGACACCGCCACCACTCGCTGCCAGGTCGTCACCCTGTTCGGCGGCGGCCAGTACAAGCTCTACCAGTACCGCAAGTATTCGGACGTGCGGCTCGTCTGGGCGCCCGAGGACCGGGCGGCCACGTTCGGCGGCGATCCGGACAACTTCAACTTCCCGCGCTACTCGCTCGATGCGAGCTTTCTGCGCGCTTACGAAAACGGCAAGCCGGTCGCGACGCCCAATCACCTCAAGTGGAATCCGCGGCCCCCGAAGGACGGCGAGGCGACGTTTGTGGTCGGCAACCCCGGCTCGACCAGCCGTCTGTGGACCGGCAGCCAGTTCGCCTTCGAGCGGGAAGTGCGCCTGCCCGTGACCGTGGCCACGCTGTCCGAACTGCGCGGCCGCCTGATCCGCGCGATGGACGAAAGTCCCCAGCATAAGCGCGAGGGCCTCGACGAACTCAACGGCATCGAGAACAGCCTCAAGGTCTACATCGGCCGCGTGAAGGCGCTCAACGACCCCGCCTTCACCGGTAAGCTGGCGGCAGCGGAAGCCGATCTCAGGGCCAAGGGCGCGGGCGGCAAGGACCCTTGGACGACTGTAGACTCGGCGGTCAGCGCCTATCGCTCGCTGTACCTGCCGCTGCGCTTCACCCAGCCTTCGAGCGAGCTCTACGGCTACGCACAAACGCTGGTGTTCGCGGCGCAAGAGCGCGGCAAGCCGAACGGCGAGCGCCTCCCCGGCTACACCGACAGCGCGCTGCCGCTGACCGAGAAGCGGCTGCTTGACCAGAAGCCGATCTACCCGTGGCTCGATGAACTGACGCTCGAATGGAGCCTGTCGAAGGCCCGCGAATATCTGGGCGCGGATGACCCCGACACCAAGCTGCTGCTCGGCAAGGCCAGCCCGGAGGGCCTCGCGCAGTCGCTCGTCTCGGGTTCGAAGCTCGCCGATCCGGCGGTGCGCAAGGCGCTGTGGGACGGCGGGATGAAGGCGATCAAGGCCTCGGACGATCCGATGATCGTCTACGCGCTGCGCCTCGCCGATCGCCAGCGCGAGCTGAAGCAGCAGTCCGACGCGGTCTATACGGGTCCGCTGACGATTGCCGGCGGGCAACTCGCCGACGCGCGCTTCGCCGCCTATGGCGATACGCTTTATCCCGATGCGACGTTCACGCTGCGGATCAGCTACGGCAAGGTCGCCGGCTGGACCGAGCGCGGCAACCCGGTGCCGATCATGACCACCATGGGCGGCACCTTCGACCGGGCGACCGGCAGCGAGCCCTATGATGCGGCCCCTGGTTTCCTGGCGGCGAAGGGCAAGATCAACCCGGCGACCGCCTATGACTTCGTCACGACCAACGACATCATCGGCGGCAACTCGGGCTCGCCGGTGATCGACCGCGCGGGCACGGTGATCGGCGCCGCGTTCGACGGCAACATCAACTCGCTGGGCGGCAACTACGGCTACGACGGCACGGTCAACCGCACGGTCGTGGTTTCGACCGACGCGGTGCAGGAAGCGCTGGAGAAGATCTACCCGGCGCCCGCCTTGGTGAAGGAACTGGCCGCCAAGTAAACTACGGCGCGGGCGCGGCTGACCTCAGTCGCGCCCGATGCTCGAGTAGGTGAAGCCCGCGGAACGCACGTCGTCCGGCCGGTAGATGTTGCGCAAGTCTACAAGCACCGGCGCCTTGGCGATCTGCTTGATGCGGGCGAAGTCGAGCGCGCGGAAGGCGTCCCATTCGGTGACGATCGCCACCGCATCCGCATGCTCGATCGCGGCGTAGGGGCTGTCGCACATCTCGACCTCGGGCATCAGCGGGCGCGCCTGCTCCATGCCTTCGGGATCGTAAGCCGCGACGGTGACGCCCGCGTCGATCAGCGCCTGGGCGACCGCGATCGCCGGGCTGTCGCGCATGTCGTCGGTGTTGGGCTTGAAGGTAAGGCCGAGCAGCGCGACCTTCTTCCCGCGCGCGGCGTCCATCCCGCCCAGCGCTTCGAGCACCTTGCGGCCCATCGCGCGCTTGCGGTGATCGTTGACCTTGACCACCGCCTCGACGATCCGGACCGGGCTGTCGTAGTCCTCCGCGGTCTTGAGCAGCGCCAGCGTGTCCTTGGGGAAGCAACTGCCGCCGTAGCCGGGCCCGGCGTGCAGAAACTTGGCGCCGATGCGGTTGTCCATGCCGATCCCGCGGCTGACGTCCTGCACGTTGGCGCCGACCTTCTCGCACAGGTCCGCCATCTCGTTGATGAAGGTGATCTTGGTCGCGAGGAAGGCGTTGGCGGCGTATTTGATCAGCTCGCTCGAACGGCGGCTGACGAACAGCATCGGTGCTTCGTTCAGGAACAGCGGGCGGTAGACCTCGCGCATAACCTCGCGGCCGAAATCGTCCTCCGCGCCGATGACGATGCGGTCAGGCCGCTTGAAGTCGCCGATCGCCGCGCCCTCACGCAGGAACTCAGGGTTGGACACGACGGCGACGCGGTGCTTGGCGCCGGATTCGCGCAAGATTCGCTCCACCTCGTCGCCGGTACCGACCGGCACAGTCGATTTGGTGACGACAACCGTATCGTTCGACAATTGCTCGCCCACTTCCTGCGCGACGGCGTACACAAACGACAGGTCCGCGTGCCCGTCACCGCGTCGGCTGGGCGTGCCGACGGCGATGAACACCGCCGACGCCCCGCGGATACCTTCAGCCAGATCGGTAGTGAACGACAAGCGCCCCGCCTTGACGTTGGCGGCGACCAGATCGTCGAGGCCGGGCTCGTAGATCGGCATGACGCCGTTCTCCAGCCGCTCGATCTTCGATGCATCCTTGTCGATGCACACGACATCGTGCCCGAAGTCGGCGAAGCACGCCCCCGACACCAGGCCGACGTACCCCGACCCCACCATGGCGATTTTCATGCGGCGTCCGTCCCCGTTTCGATTGTGATCACCCCATCGCGCTCGATCGCCTGAATCACCCGCCGGCTCGTTCCTTCGAGCACCAGCGCGGTCAGGCAACCCGAACGGTAGGCTCCGGTGTCGATGCCGATCCGATTGGGCCTCTCGTCGATCGCCTCGGCGATCGTGTGCCCATGGACCACGAAGTGCTCGTGCGGCTCGGCGTGCTCCAGGAAAGGTTCGCGAATCCACCGCAAGTGGTGCTCCTCCTGTTCCTCGAGCGGAACGTGCGGCGCGATACCTGCGTGAACGAACAGGTAGTCACCGGCGACTACGTAGTTCTTGGCGGCGGCCAGGAACCGGCGATCCTCGTCGGGCAGTACCGAGTTGAGCATCTCCTGCAGCTCTTCCATCGTCGCGCGGTCGTACTGATCCCGCGGTATTCCGTAGCTCAGCGCGGTCTGGCGGCCGCCGTGGCGCAGGAAGTGGCGCAGGACGGCGATGTCCTCGAGCGCGAAGAGAAACATTTCCTCATGATTGCCCGCGAGCAGTCGCACCCGACGCTGCGCCTGCCACGCGCGAGCGCGGGCCACCACACCGGCACTATCCGGACCGCGATCGACCAGATCGCCGAGCAACACAACAGTGGTATCCGCAGGTGGCGCCTCGGCATCGTCGCGCTCGATCGCCGCAATCAGTTCCTCGAATAGATCGAGGCGTCCGTGGATGTCGCCGACCGCATACCAGCGCGTGCCGGGTGGCACCGCGGGAAGTGGGCGCTCTGGCTGGCGGGCGCGGGAGAAGATCTTGCGAAGGGGCTCGAACATGAGTGGCAGCCGCATAGGCGAGCGCGCCATGCGCGGCAATGAATGACGCTGGGGTTAATCGAGCGGCGGCTGGTGCCGAAAATCCACACACGGGCGGCGCATCGCGGCGCGGGCATTTTTATCTTGTGCACCGCAGCATCGAGCGGCAAGAAAGTTGCGTATTCGTCGGAAGAGACCCGCTGCCATGGGCGACCGTACGATGCGCAGGCGGGACGAGGCACAAACGAGGAGTTTGCCATGCTTACGTCCACTCGCGGCTTGATCGCCGCCTTTATGTTCTCTGCAGCCTTCGTCGCTTCTCCCGCGTTCGCGCAGGAAGAGGGTGATGATACCAGTTCGATTACTGTTTCCGGAAGCGTCACGCTCGTTTCCGATTACCGCTTCCGCGGCGTCTCGCTGTCGGGCGGGGATCCGGCGATCCAGGGCGGGGTCACTGTCACCAGCAATAGCGGGTTCTATGTTGGAACCTGGGCTTCGTCGATCGACGATGGCGGGACTGACATCTACGGCGACGCCGAGGTCGATCTGTTCGGCGGGTGGAGCGGCAATGTCGCCGAGGGCGTCGGCCTCGATGTCGGCCTGCTCTACTACGCGTATCCCGGCAACGCGAAGGGCTTCGACGCCGAGTACTTCGAACCCTACGCCACAATCAGCGGCGAGCTGGGGCCGGTGCAAGCCAAGCTCGGCGTGAACTACGCGTGGGAACAGGACTCGCTCGGCGGGGACGATAACCTGTACATCCATACCGAGCTCAGCTCGGGTATTCCGGCGACGCCGCTGACCCTCTCGGCGCACCTCGGCTACACCGACGGCGTTCAGGCTCCGCCGCTGCTGGCGGGCACGGGCGACGACACCGGCTTCGACTGGTCGCTCGGCGCGAGTGCGGCGGTGTTGGGCAACTTGACCCTTGGCGTGTCCTACGTCGGTACCGAAGGTCCCTCGATCGACGGATTTACCGACGACGCGGTGGTGTTTTCGGTAGGCGCCAGCTTCTGACCCGTACGGGGCCGGCGCAATTCGCACCGGCCCCGCCACTGTCAGTTCAGTGAGAAGCTGACCGTCGTGACCACCCGAACCTTCTTGTAGGGCGTGTCCGACGCACCCCACTCGCCGCCGCTGCTTTCTCCGTCGCGCGATTCGATTTCGAAGTAGCCCTGCGTCGCATCCTTGATCGCGCCGACGCTGGTGCCGCTGTCCTTGGCGAACTGTTCGGCCGCCGACCGCGCATCTTTGGTCGCCTCGGCCACCATGGGCGGCTTGATCGCGTTGAGCTTGGTGAAGGTGTAAGCCATGCCGCTGCCTTCCTCGAGCAGGACGCCGCGGTTCACCAGATCGAACTGCCGCGCCACCGCCCGCTGTGCGCGCGGGATATCGTTGGTCCGCAAAGCCAGCCGCTGGCGCACGGTGTAGCGCGTCACGCCCTGGTCCGTGTAGGTAGAAACGTTGGCGCCGGTCGGCTGCAGCGCGCCCTTGGGAAAGCCCAGCCCGGCGAAGAACTGCTCGATTGCCTGGGTGTCATTGCGGACCTTGGCCTGCACCGTGCCGAGGTCGGCGCCGGTATCGGAGTACGAGATCGTCCAGGTCGCGAGGTCCGCGGTGACGTTGCGCTCCGCAAGGCCGCGGACGGTCACTGCCCGATCAGCTTCCTTCGCGCGCAGCAGGCCGTTCCCGAGCAGATAACCGCTGGCCACCAATCCCACTGATACGACCGCCGCTGTGCCCAGCCAGCGCAGCGACTTATCGTCGCGCGGGAAACCCGGCGCACCGGAACCATTGGATGGGGTGGATTGATCGGACAGGTCGTTCATCGCTAGGCTCCGTTGGACGGCGCGACCCGTGAGACAAGTTGTGCATTTCTGTCGATGAACCGAGTTTGAATGGAGTGCGAGGCGGTGGTCAAATATCTGCATTCGATGATCCGGGTGTCCGATCCCGATGCGACGGTCGCCTTCTTCAAGCTGATCGGTCTTGAAGAGGTTCGCCGGTTCGACAGCGAGCAAGGCCGATTCACGCTGATCTTCCTGGCGGCACCCGGACAGGATGGCCTCGCTGAGGTCGAGTTGACCTACAACTGGCCGCCGGATGATGGCAGCGCGCCGGAGGAGTATGCGGGCGGGCGCAACTTCGGCCACCTCGCGTACCGGGTGGAGAATATCTACGAGACCTGCCAGCGCATTGCTGACGCCGGCCACGTGATCCACCGACCGCCGCGTGATGGTCACATGGCCTTCGTCAAATCGCCTGACGGGATTTCAGTCGAGCTGCTGCAGGACGGCAACTTGCCGCCACAGGAGCCATGGGCGAGCATGCCCAACACCGGCACCTGGTAACAGTTAGGCGCTCGCGCTCTCTGCGGGATCGCGAGGCTGGGTCACCAGCCGCAGCACCACGAAGCCGAGCACGGCGGATATCAGCGACCCGAGCAGGATCCCGATCTTGGCCTCTTCGACGAGGAGCTGTGACCGCGGGAACGCCAGCTCGGAAATGAACAGCGACATCGTGAAGCCGATGCCGCACAGGATGCTGACGCCCCAGATCGCCGGCCAACTCGATCCCGCCGGCTTGGGTGCGAAGCCGATCGCGTTGGCAATCGCGATTGCGGCGAAGATTCCTAGTTGTTTGCCCAATACAAGGCCTGCGCCGATCGCCAGCGGGAGCGGGGCGAGCACGCCCGCCAAGCCGATGCCGGCAAGATTTACCCCCGCGTTGGCGAAGCCGAACAGGGGCACGATCAGGTAGGAACTCCAAGGCGCGAGCACGTGCTCGACGCGCTCGAGCATCGTGTCGTCGTCCTTGCCCACCATCGGGATGGTGAGCGCGGCGGCCACCCCGGCGATCGTTGCGTGGACGCCCGAGTGGAGCACGCAGAACCACAGCAGCAGCGCGACGAGCAGGAACGGCCACAGGCGCGTAACACGCGCCCTGTTGAGGGCGATGAGCATCCCGAGCAGTACCACTGCGCCGATCAGCCAGGCGAGATCGAGCCCGCTCGAGTAGAATAGCGCGATGATCAGCACCGCGCCGATATCGTCGACGATGGCGACGGTCAGCAGGAACAGGCGCAGTGCAGGCGGCACGCGCTGTCCGAGCAGGCCGACTACGCCCATCGCAAAGGCGATATCGGTCGCCGCCGGGATCGCCCAGCCGCGCTGCAACTCCGGTTCACTTCCCGCAACTAAGAGGTAAATCGCGGCCGGCGTCGCCATGCCGGCTATCGCAGCAAGTAGCGGCAGGCGGCGCTGTTCAGCAGTCGCGAGTTGCCCCTCGATCATCTCGCGCTTCACTTCGAGACCGACGACGAAGAAGAACACGGCCATCAGGCCGTCGTTGATCCACAGATGCAGGTTGCTCAGCTTGGCGATCGGCGTCCACGCGAGCGGATCGTGGAACAGCGCGTGATAGGCGTGGCCGAGCGGTGAATTGGCGGCCGCCATCGCCGCAACAGCAATGAGGATCAACAGCACGCCGGCGGCCCAATCCTGCACGAACAGGGTTCGGACGGGCGCGACGAAGGCGGAAAGTGGGTTGGGGCGGTCGGCCATGATGCCGATCCGCCTCGCAACTAATTATCCGAAAGTATAGGCCTCGAGGGCGCTATTTGCCTTGCGACCGCCAGCGCTGGACGATGCGGTGCACCCGGTCCTCCTCGCCGCCAGACTGGCGCCACAAATCGACGAAGCTGGGATCTTCGGACGCCGGACGCTTCTGCTCTTCGAGATTGTCGAAGCTCACGCGCATCGGGATCGCGACACCCTCGCCGCAGATGATGCACTCGCGGTTGCGCAGCGCGGGGATCGAGTCGAGGAAGCCGCGCGCGCCTTCGGGCATCGCCGCCTTCACGAACGCCTGGTCGCGCTCGTTGTTGAGGCGCATCGACAGGATCGTGCCGCACTGCGACAGCACGCCCTCGGCAAGGTCCGACGGACGCTGGGTGATGAGCCCCAGGCTGATGCCGTACTTGCGGCCTTCCTTGGCGATGCGGCTGAGGATCTTGCCGACCGACGAGCCATCCGCGTTCTTCTCACTTGGCACGTACCGGTGCGCCTCTTCGCACACCAGCAGGATGGGCCGGGTCTTCTCTTCACGGCCCCAAATGGCGAAGTCGAACACCAGGCGGCTGAGCACCGCGACCACTGTACTGGTGATGTCGCTCGGCACCCCCGACACATCGATGATCGAGATCGGCTTGCCCGAACTGGGCATGCGGAAAATCTTGGCGAGGAACTCGCCCATCGTGTCGCCGACCAGCATGCCGGAGAACATGAACTGATAGCGCGGATCTGCCTTGAGCTCGTCGAGCTTGGTCTTGATCCGCATGTACGGGGCGGAGTTGGTCGCCTTGTCGAGCTTACCCATCTCATTTTGGATCTCGTTAGCGAGGTCCGACAGGAGATAGGGGATCGGCGAATCGACTGTGATCTTGCCCATCGTTTCCGCGAGGCGATTCTTGGTGCGCGACTTGAGTAGGCATTTGGCAAGAATGTCCTGATCGGTCTGCCGGTCGTTGCCGCTGCTGGTCAGCAGGACCTCGCAGTGCTCCTCGAAATTCATCAGCCAGTAGGGCATCTGCAGGTTCGAGACGTCGAGGATCAGGCCGGTGTTGCGGAAGGCCGCCGAGTACTCGCCATGCGGGTCGATCATCAGGATGTGGCCGTCGGGCGCTGCATCGCAGATCCGGTGCAGGATCAGCGCGGCGCTGGTCGATTTACCGGTGCCGGTCGATCCGAGCAGCGCGAAATGCTTGCCGAGCATCGCGTCGATGTAGAGGCCCGCGCGGATGTCCTTGGTCGGATAGACGGTACCGACTTGAACGTTCGAGCGCCCGTCGCTGGCGTAGATCTGGCGCAAGTCCGCGGTGGTTGCCGGATAGATCAGCGCCCCCGGGATCGGATAGCGGGTCACACCGCGGCGAAACCCGTGGATGCGGCCGGTGAGCTTTTCCTCGCTCCCTTCGCCCAGGAAGTCGATGTTGGCGATGATTCCGCCACCGCTCCGCCGGTCCTGCTTCTGGTTGCGGACGCTGGCGAGCAGCCACGAGTTGCCGACGCGAATCTTGATCTGGCTGCCGACCTGGCCGGCGAGTGCAATCGACGGGTCGTCATCGGCCATGCATTCGTTGAGCCGTTCTAAGTCGAGCGCGATCTGTGAGCCGGAGCCCGCGATTTCCAGCACCACCCCAATCGGATGCATCGCATTGTCGACTGGCGCGCCGCTCGTGCGCGCGGCAGGAGCCGAAGCGGACGCCTCAGCGCCTTCGAAACTCTGAAACGTCTGCTTACCCAATTCGTCCATAACCGGACACGCCCCTCGAAATCTGCGACGAGCGGGCATGCCTCAAGTGCAGTTAAGATCGGGTCAACGCTACCCGAAAGGCCGAGTTTTCAGATCAGTGCGAACAACCGGCCAGCCATCCAGCCCATCGCAATCGACAGGCTGACCGCCAGCAACCCGTAGAAGAACGCCTGCCGCTGCGCGAACACCTCGACGAAGCGTTCGAAGCCGACTTTCTTGACCTCGACCTCCGCAATCGCGGAAGCGACCACGCGGCCGTTGGTGACGGCAAAAGTCTCGGCGGTGTAGGTCCCGGTCTGCACATTCGAAGGCAGGGCGATGCGCGCCTGGTAGAGTACCTGACCGCTGATCTTCACCCCGTGCATGTCCTCTTCGTAGAGCCCCTGGCGGCGCTTGAGATCGACCAGGCCCGAGGTGAACCGGGCTTGCTCAGCCGGATCGATCTCGCCGGTGGGCGAGAGCTGGATGAAATCGGTCCCGAATTCATAGATGGCGGCGGTCCGCTCATCGACGATGTCCTTCACCGGGCGCGAGGCGGCGACCGCGAAGAAGGACGGTGCTGAGCGGAAGTCCGTGCTGGCGGCATTGAGCCACATGCCACCGATCTTCGATTTCTCGCGCAGTCGGATCGGCTCGCTGGGGCCCTTGAGCACGACCACCACGTCATAGCCGCGCGCTGCCCGGGTGCCGGCTGGATCGAGGATCGCGCCGAACAGCAGAAGCTCGGTACCGGTGAAACCCTGGCGCACCTTCACTTCATGTTGGCTGACCTCGGGCACGAGGATGGGATCGCGCGCGCCCGTCAGCGCGAAGAATGCCAGAAGCAGCAGCGCGATCCGAATCACAGCGGGGTCACCGTGTAAATCTCGTCCGGCCGCACGCCGAGGCCCCACAACATGCGCAGCGCGATCAGCAGCACGATTACGGCGAGGATCAGGCGCAGCATCTCCGGCTTCACCTTCTGCGCCATCTGGGTGCCGATCTGGGCTCCCGAGACCGAGCCCAACAGCAGCAGTGCGGCCAGCACCAGGTCGACCGCCTTGGTGGTGAGGGCGTGCATCATCGTAGTGACCATCGTCACGAACAGGATGTTGAACAGGCTGGTGCCGACCACCACCCCCGCGCTCATCCCGAGGATATAGAGCATCGCGGGAACCAGCATGAACCCGCCGCCGACCCCCATGAGCATGGTGAGGATGCCAACCAGCGCCCCGAGGATGAGGGGCGCGAGCGGTGAGATGTAAAGACCCGAGCGGTAGAACCGCCACCGCCCTGGCAGAGCCGCCACCAGCGGGTGGTGCCGCCGCTTCGCCGCACGTGGCCGCTCACCCTTCTTGTCCGCGCGCAGCGTCCCCCACGCCTCGCGCGCCATCAGCGTGCCGATCGCGCCGAGCATGACCACGTAAAGGATCGAGATGACCGTATCGATCTGCCCGATCGACTGGAAGAAACGAAACAGCAGCGCGCCGATGCCGCTGCCGATCATGCCGCCCGCGATCGTGACCGCGCCCATGCGGTAGTCGACCCCGCCGCGCCGGTTGTGCGCCAGCACGCCGGAAACGCTCGCGCCGGTGACCTGGGTCGAGGCCGAGGCCGCGGCGACGGTCGGCGGAACCCCGTAGAAGATGAGCAGCGGAGTGGTGAGGAAGCCGCCGCCCACCCCGAACAGCCCCGACAGCACGCCCGTCAGCGCGCCGAGCAGGACGATCACCAGCCCGTTCACCGACAGGTTCGCGATCGGAAGGTAGACGTCCATCGAGGAGGCCCTACCCCCTCGCGGCGCGCTATTGAAGGTGGGCGACGTCAGAATCCGGTCGAAAGCGTCACTGCCACTCCGTCGCCGGGAGACGCGTTGCCGGCCACCCGCATGCGGTAGTCGATGCTCAATCGCGCGGAGACTGCCCCGCGGCCGAGATCGACCGCGACGGTCGGCCCGACATCGAGGCGGCTGGCGAACTTTTGGGTGCCGCCCCACGCGCCGGCTCCAAGGTGGAGGCGTGCCGGGCCGGCCGCGAATATCTCGCGCGTCGCGCGTACCTGTCCATCGGCGAATGCGGTGGCATAGCTACCGCCAACCCAGCCGCCCTGTGCATAGCCCTCAACGGTCAGTTTGAGCGGAAGTTCGGCCGGCGGCAGTTCGGTCACGGCCAGCAGGGCGGGGCGTACGTCGACTTGGCCAAGGCTGCGGGTGGCGCGGACCTCGCCCATCACGCGCACTGGCACCGCCGCCAAAGGACGGATACCGACGCCAGCTGCAATCTCGCTCTGCCGTGGACGGTCAGGCGCATGGGTAGCACGGACGTGAACCGCCGGGCGATGAACCCCGTTAGCGAGATCGAATTGGAGCAAAGCGCCGATCTGGGTGCCCCCATAGCTCGCGGGCCGCGGACCGTTCGCAACCCGGGGCAATCCGGTGCCCTGTCGCCACGCGGCCCATGCTGCGAGGTGCCAGCGGCCCGGACCAGCGGTTGGGATGATCGGCAGAGGGTGAATTAGGGGCGGTGAGGATTCCGGAGCGGGAGGCGGCGCGATCGTCAGCAATGTTGAACCGGCCATGGCGATTGATGGGATGGGCCTAGAGATCGCTGCCGCGCCTTCCGCTTCTTCGAGCGCAGTCGACGAATGCAGGATGCCGGATCGAGCAATTCGACCAAGATCAGGTGCGAACCGCGGCACCTCGCGGCTGCCAATTGATGCAATGCTGACAGGCGCGACCGAGTGCAGCGTAAGATCGCTGACCGCCGCCTGCCGCATCGCTTTTTCGCCAGGATTCGTAAATTGTGAAGCGGTCCTCGCGAATGGCGATTCCCAAAGCATGACACGCACGCCAGTCCAGCCTCCCAGCAAGAGCACGAGCGCCATCAAGGGCTCGCCTCGACGGCGGCGCACGCCGGAAGGAGCGGTCATTGGTTTGCCCCGGCCTCTTGGGCGATGGCCGGATGAATCGTGTGGCTAGTCTTGTCCCAACTCGGCTCTCGCCCGGTGAGCGAGGCGACATAGCCGCACAATGCGCGGCGGCCAGCCATGATCGCGATCACGTTGGCTACGGGAATGCGGAGTACAGCGCGCACGCCCTCGGCGACTCCGTACTCGCGGGCGGTAAAGGCAAACCGCCAAGCGGCGCGCCAGGCGAAGCCCGCCAGGTTCACCGCCAGCAGGACGAACAACACCGGCGAAGGATCGGGCGCGAAGCCGAAGCCTGCCAGTTCGCCGATCCACCCTAATGCGACGAGCGCCAGCAGCAGGTACGCGACCGCGAGCACCAGCGCGGTCAGGGGGCCACGCCGGTCGCGCAGCCGCATCCACAGGTCCACTGGTCGCCGGCCCCAACCGAGCCGGTCCCATGACTGGAAGGCAATGCCGTGCACCCAACGGGTTTTCTGGCGCACCGCCGAATCGAGACGCGCTGGAAAGCAGGCGCGGGTCGCCACCAACCGCCCGTCGGCGGTGCGGCAACGCACGAATCGCGAGCGTCCGCCGAGTGCGGCAACGCCAAGGCCGAGCTCATAGTCCTCGGTCAGGCACTCGGCCGCGAACGGACCCTGACCGCCGTTCTTGCTATCGAGCTGGGCGAGTGCGTGACGAGCGATTGCGCAGCCAACGCCGGCGGTCGGCAGGCCCGCGCGCAACGCGTCGCGCACGACCATTGCCTTTCCGTGCGCCTCGGCGAACTCCTCGCAGTAATGTGAGGCGACCCAGCGGGACCCACTGAGTGGGTGCGGCAGGACCGGGAGTTGGACGAGATCCGCGGCTTCGATGTGCGTATCGAGTACGCTGAGCGCGGCGGGGTCGATCATGTCCTCGGCATCGTGCATCACCACCATGCGGGCGGTGCGGCCGGCGCGGCGTTCGTCGTCCTCCAGCGCTCGATAGAGGCGGTTGAGGCAGTCGGCCTTGGTGCTCGGTCCGTAGCGGCCATGGATGACCAGGCGCAGGCGCGGATCGCCTTGGGCGGCGGCGAGCACCGCCTCGATCGTCGCGGGATCGTTGCGGTAGCAGCCGACGTATAGCCGCAGCCGGTCGTGCGGCCAGTGCTGGAGGGCGTGGCGGACGGTGGGGCCGATCACCGCTGCTTCGCGCCAGGCCGGGATGAACACCGCGGCGGGGCCGGTCAGCGCGCGGTGGACCTGATCCTCCGCAATCCGCTCGGTCCGCGCCCGCCCCGTCAGGCGCAGCCACAGCCAGAGCAGGTCGACCGCCAGCTCGTCGAGCGTGCCGATAAGAAACAGCAGGCCGGCGAACAGCATCAATTCGTGCTCGACGAGCACGAACCATTCAGCAGGCGTGAATCCTCCCGCTGGCAACTGCGACCCCTGTATTACCCTTGTTACCTAACTAACGGTACAAGTCAGGCGTGGCAATAATCACGAAGTCTTATTTATGTTTAATTTGCCGAAACCCTGTTCCCCTGGCAAACGACTGTTGCCCGCATCCTACAATTCGGGCTTGAACCGCCCCGCGGCCTCGCCGTCGGTGTGCGCTTCCTCTGCCGCGCGCTCGGGACTGATCGCGCGGCCCAACTCGCGCCAACCCGGCCGGCGGTAGAACCAGATCGCGATCACCATCGACACCAGCGACCCGAACGAGAAGCACCACCACAGCGCGTCCTGCCCGAGCACATCGCGGAATCCGTAGTAGAAACCGAGCCGCGCGGGGAACATCGCGATACCGAGCGCAATCAGCGGCACCCAGACCACGCCGCCCGCGCGCATCGTGCCGAACAGCACGATCGTCACCCCGAACAGGATGAAACTCCAGCTGGCGAGGAACTGGATGTGCCGGGCGAGCGGCACGGCCGGGCTGTCGGGCCCGAGGAACAGCACCAGCGCCGGGCGGTCGAATAGCAGCAGCAACGCCGTCATCGTGCCGGTCATGACGAGGTTGATGAGGATGCCCGCCCGACTGATCGCGTCGAGCCGTTCGGGCAACCGCGCACCGATCGCCTGCGCGGCCATCGCGCTCACCCCGGCGCCGATCGCCATCGCCGGCATCTGCAGATAAGTCCACAGCTGGAGCGAGGCGCCGTAGGCGGCCGCGGCGTTGATCCCGTAGCGGTTGACCAGACCCACGATCACGATGCCGGCCGACGATATCAGCAGCATCTGCGCGCCCATCGGCAGGCCCTTGCCGACGATGTAACCGAGCTCCGCGCGCCGTGGGATCAGGTAGCCGAGTTCTGTACCGCGCAGCCGCAACGGCAAGTCCTTGGCGTAGACGTAGGCGAGCAGCGCCGCGAGCGACGCGTAGCCGGCAAAGGCGGTCGAGGCGGCCGAGCCGGCGATGCCCATCTTCGGGAACGGCCCGACGCCCGCGATCAGCAATGGGTTGAGCACCACGTCGAGCACCACCGACAGCGCCATGAACAGGAACGGCGTCTTGGAATCGCCCGCGCCGCGCAGCCCCATCGCGATCATCACCGTCAGCATGCCGCCCGGGATCGAGACGAAGATGATCCGCAGGTACGCGAGCGCCAGCGCGTAGCTTTCGCCGGGTGTCGCCAGCAGGGTCAGCAGGTTCGGCGCGAAGATCCAGCCGGCGAGCGCGACCACCACCGCGAGCGCGACGCACAGCCCGACCGCGCTGCCGAAGGTGCGACGCGCGACATCGACCTCGCCGGCGCCGAACGCCTGGCCCATCTTGACCGTCGCCGCCATGCCGAAGCCGAAGACGGCGGCGAACACTAGGAACATGACGATGTTGGCATTGGCGGTCGCCGCCAGCGCGGCATCGCCGATCAGCCGCCCGACCCAGATCGAATTGACCGTGCCGTTTAACGACTGGAGCAGGTTCGAGCCGAGCGTCGGCAAGCTGAACATGACGAGCGTCCTCAGCACTGGCCCACTCGTCAGATCGCGCATGCCGCTTCGCTGCGGGGCGGCGGGAGAGGCATCGCCTTCGCTCATGTGCCGCGGGTGTCGCCGAACAGGTGGATATGCAACCGATCGGACACCTTGAAGCCGTGGCCGGCAGCGAGCGGGGCCAGCCATTCGAGGCGGGAGCGCAGCGTCGCGCTATCGGTGCCCTCGGGCATCAGGAAGACTTTGTCGGGCGAGATGGCATAGGCGCGCTGCAGGAACAGAACCTCGTCCACATCGGCGGGTTCCGCGATCACGAACTTAAAGAACGCGCGGGGCTCGCTCGCCCATTGCCGCATACGCGGCGGCAGCAGCGCGAGCGTGGCGGGGTTGCCGCTGTGCGATAGCTTGGGGCTGACGTTGTACTGCTCGACATAGGCGTCGAAGCGCGGATGCGGCTCGACGGTGCCGTTCGTTTCGACCTCGATCGCGTGCTCGGGGAGGAGCGCGGCGAGCTCGGCGAGGGCGGGGGCCTGGAGCAGCGGCTCGCCGCCGGTGACAACGAGGCGGCGCGGCTCGAACCGGTCGATCATCCGCGCGGCTTCGAGCGGGCTCAATGCGAGCTGGTTGGCCTTGCGGTCATAGCTGACGCCGGCACGGTGCGGGCGTTCGTCCCCGTCGAAGCGCCAGGTGTAGGCGGTGTCGCACCACTGGCACGCGAGGTTGCAGCGGCTCAGCCGGATGAAGCTGCACGCTATGCCGGCGGACGGACCCTCGCCTTGCGGAGAGGCGAAAATCTCCGGCCCGCCGGTGTCATCGGTGGCGAGCGTCAGCTGCATCGGCTGTTGGACTTGTCACACTTGTCACACTGTCCAGGGACAAGAGTCGCCTTGCGCGCAATTGTGTCGCCTTGCGGCCAAAGTGTCGCCTTGCGAGCAGAAACAGAGAGTGCGGCGAACGACATGGTCCGCGCGCCTTGGCACATTCGCGCCGTGTAGGAAAACCGCCCCGGCGGAGAGTTACCCCAGCCGTTCGAGCGCCGCCTTGATCCGCTCCGCCTCCGCCGCGTGGTGTGCGTGATCGGCGCGGGCCTTCTCGACCGCTTCGGGCTTGGCGCGTTCGACGAAGTTGGCGTTGCCCAGGCGGCCGGCAAGTGCGGCGGCTTCCTTCTCGCTCACGCCAAGCGCCTTGGTCAGACGCTCCTTCTCCGCATTGACGTCGATCAGGCCTTCGAGGGGGATGACCAACGCATCGCTGCCGGCACTGACCTGGATCGCCGGGCCCTCAGGGGCTGGCGTGACATTGACCGCGCTGAGCCGCGCGACCCGCTCGATCGCGGCGCTGTTGCCGGTGAGCACGCGGCTGGCGGTGTCGGACGGGGTGGCGAGCCATGCCTCCAGCTTGGCGCCCGGCGGAAGGCCGAGTTCGTTCTTCGCGGTGCGCAGAGAGCGGGTGAGGTCAATCAGCCACTCGACCTCGGCGCTTGCCGCCCGGTTGGCGTTCGCGCTCGCCTGCGGCCACTGCGCGACGATCAGCTCGTAGGGCCGGTTACCCTGCGCGTGCCACAGCTCTTCGGTGATGAACGGCATGAAGGGGTGCAGCATGACCAGGATCTGGTCGAGCACCCAGCCGGCCACCGTGCGGGTTTCGTCGTCGATCTGGCCCTTGATGAGCTCGAGGTACCAGTCGCAGAAGGTGTCCCACACGAACCGGTAGATCGCGCCCGCGGCGGAATCGAAGCGCAGGTCCGCCATCGCCTTGTCGATCGCGGCGACGGTCGCGGAGACTTCGCCGACGATCCACTGGTTGACCGCACTGGTCGCCGCCGGCGCTGCGATTGTTTGCGAGCCGCCGATGCCGTTGGCCTGACAGAAGCGGGCCGCGTTCCACAGCTTGGTCGCGAAGTTGCGGTAGCCCTCGACCCGGCTCTCATCCATCTTCACGTCGCGACCCTGGCTTTCCATCGCGCACATGAAGAAGCGCAGGGCGTCGGCCCCGAACCGGTCGATCAGGCCCAGCGGATCGACCACGTTGCCCTTGGACTTGGACATCTTCTGCCCGTCGGCCGCGCGCACCAATCCGTGGAGATACAGCCGCTTCCACGGCACATCTCCCATGAAGTGCATCCCCTGCATCGCCATCCGCGCGTCCCAGAAGAACAGGATGTCGAAGCCGGAGATGAGGAGGTCGTTGGGGTAGTGGCGGGCGAGCAGGTCAGTCTGCTCCGGCCAGCCGAGCGTGGCGAACGGCCACAGCGCGCTGGAGAACCAGGTGTCGAGCACGTCCTCCTCGCGGACGAGGTAGATGCCGTCGAACTCGCCTTCGATGTTCGCGTCGTAGGCGTCGTCTTCCACCACCTCGACCGGCTTGTCGAAACCGTGCGAGCGATAGTACTCGCCTGCCTGCTGCAAAGCCTCCTCTTCGGTCTCGGCGACGAAGATCATGTTCGCGTTCGACATGCTCTGGTCGATCATCAACATGCCGCCGTCGACTCTTGGGCCAAACCACGCCGGAATTCGGTGCCCCCACCATAGCTGGCGGCTGACGCACCACGGCTGGATGTTCTCCATCCAGTTGAAGAAGGTCTTCTCCCAGCTCTTGGGGACGATCTCGATCCGCCCGTCACGCACCGCCTCCAGCGGCGGCTGGGCGAGGGTCTTGGCATCGACGTACCACTGGTCGGTCAGCCACGGCTCGATAACCACGCCGCCACGGTCGCCGAAGGGGGTGGCGATCGTGCGCGGCTCGGCGTCGTGCTCGGTGCCGTCCTTGTCGACGTGGGGAATGAGGAAACCTGCTTCCTTCATCCGCTGCACCACGAGCGCACGCGCATCGAAGCGGTCGAGGCCGAGGAACTCCTCGGGCACCAGGCCGTCGGCGGTCTGAACCACCGCGGCCTTGGCATCGAGCATGTTGAGCATTTCGCCGGCCGCGAAGCCGGCGCGCTTGCCGACTTCGAAGTCGTTGAAGTCATGCCCTGGGGTGATCTTCACCACGCCCGAACCGAGCTCGGGGTCGGCGTGCTCGTCGGCGATGACCTTCAACCGGCGGCCGGTGATCGGCTGGACGATCTCCTTGCCTACCACGCTGGCATAGCGCGCGTCGGAGGGGTGCACAGCCACCGCCATATCGGCCAGCATCGTCTCGGGCCGCGTGGTCGCGACCACCAGGTGATCCGCGCCCTCACTGGTGGTGACGCCGTCGGCCAGCGGATAGCGGAAGTGCCAGAAGCCGCCCTTGATCTCCTGCGTCTCGACCTCGAGGTCGCTGATCGCGGTGCCGAGCGCCGGGTCCCAGTTCACCAGCCGCTTGTCGCGGTAGATCAGGCCCTGGTTGTAGAGGTCGACGAACACCTTCACCACGGCACGGGTGAAATGCGGGTCCATGGTGAACTGCTCGCGAGACCAGTCCATCGAGCAGCCCAGCCGGCGGAGCTGGCGGGTGATGGTGCCGCCACTTTCGGCCTTCCACTCCCACACCTTGTCGACGAACTGTTCGCGCGAATAATTGGTGCGCTTGTCCTGGCTTAGCGCCATCTGCCGCTCGACCACCATCTGGGTGGCGATCCCGGCGTGATCGGTGCCCACCACCCACAGCGCGTCCTTGCCGCGAAGCCGCTCGTAACGCACGACCACGTCCTGCAGCGTGTTGTCGAGGGCGTGGCCGATATGCAGCGAGCCCGTCACGTTGGGCGGTGGGTTGACGATGGTGAACGGCTGCGCGTCCGGCCGCTCGGGCCGGAACAGGCCGTTCGCCTCCCAGTGAGCGTACCACTTCGCCTCGATCGCGGCGGGGTCGAAAGTCTTGTCGAGTTCGGTCGTCATCGCGCGCGGCCATGCCAGCGCCGCCGTTGAGGCGCAACGGTTCGCGGGGAGCGGGCACGCATCTGCTTGTCGCCCCGCGCTTTTCGCCGCATACGCGTGCCAGATGAGCGACGGGGCAGAATTCGCAATCGACGAGAAAGGCCGGCGGCTGGCGCTGTCGGGCAATTACCTCGTCTCGACGATCGCCCCGGTCGATACCGATCTGCGCGCGATCGACCAGCAGCTCTCCGAGATCGACCTCTCCAAGGTGCGCGAGATCGATACCGTCGGCGCGTGGATCGCACTCAGCCTGTCGCGTGCGACCGGCGGCAAGATCGTCGGCGCCAGCGAGCGGGCCCAGCGCCTGATCGACGCGATCAGCGCGACCGAGTCCGGCGGCGAAGTCGCGGCGGAGCGCGCGCCGCTGTTCACCCGCGTGTTCGAGGCGACCGGCGCGCGCGTCGATGCCGCCCGCCGCGGGACGATCTGGGCGGTCGCTTTCCTCGGCCAGTTCCTGCTCGCGGCAGGCACGCTGCTGCGCCACCCGCGCCGCTTCCGTACCAAGGCGTTCGTCCGCCAGATGGAGCTGGTGGGCGTGGATGCGCTCGCGATCATCGGATTGATGAGCTTCCTCATCGGCATCGTCATCGCGCAGCAGGGCGCGGTGCAGCTGCAGCAGTTCGGCGCCGAGACGCTGACCGTGAACCTAGTGGGCCGGATAACGCTGCGGGAACTGGGCGTGCTGATGACCGCGATCATGGTCGCCGGCCGCTCGGGCAGCGCCTTCGCCGCGCAGATCGGCACGATGAAGCTGACCGAGGAGGTCGACGCGATGCGCACGATCGGCATCTCGCCGATGGAGGCGCTGGTGATCCCCCGCGTGCTCGCGGTCACCTTCATGATGATCCTTTTGGGCTTCTACTCCGCCGGCATGGCGATCATCGGCGGCGCGGTGGTGGGCGAGCTCGCGCTCGGCATTCCGTTCGGCTCGTTCCTCAGCCGGATCAAGGACGTGGTGCCCATCTATGACCTGTGGGTCGGGCTGGTGAAGGCGCCGGTGTTCGGCCTGATCGTCGGCATGACCGGCTGCTACCAGGGCATGAAGGTGGAGGGGAACTCGGAGGAAGTCGGCCTCAAGACCACCAACGCGGTGGTGTTCGCGATCTTCACCGTGATCGTGCTCGACGCTTTCTTCGCGGTGTTCTTCACTAACGTGGGCTGGGCATGACCCCCGATGAGCACACCGACGAGGGCAAGCCAATCGAGGGCGCTCCCGACGGCGCCGAAGCCTTCGGCGATCCCGATATCAACCGCCACTACGAGCGGTATCGCGGTGAATACCCGATCGTGGTCGAGGGGCTGACCAACAGTTTCGGCGAGCAGGTGATCCACCAGGATCTTTCGCTCAAGGTCCGCCGCGGGGAGATCCTCGGTGTGGTCGGCGGGTCGGGCACCGGCAAGTCGGTGCTGATGCGTTCGATCATCGGCCTGCAGACTCCCGACGAAGGCCACATCGAGGTGTTCGGCCGTTCGCTGACCGACGGCGACCCGGAAGAGGTGGTCGGCGTGCGCAACCGCTGGGGCGTGCTGTTCCAGGGCGGCGCGCTGTTCTCCACCCTCACCGTCGGCGAGAACGTCGAAGTGCCGCTGAAGCAGTTCTACCCCGGCATCGAGTCCGCGCTGATGCACGAGATCGCGCGCTACAAGGTGATGCTCTCGGGCCTGCCCGAAGAGGCGGTGTCGAAGTACCCCAGCGAGCTATCGGGCGGCATGAAGAAGCGCGCCGGCCTCGCCCGGGCGCTGGCGCTCGATCCCGAGCTACTGTTCCTCGACGAGCCGACCGCGGGCCTCGACCCGATCGGCGCCGCGGCATTCGACCGGCTGACCAAGGAGCTGCAGGCAACATTGGGTCTGACGGTGTTCCTGATCACCCACGACCTCGATACGCTGCACGAGATCTGCGACCGGGTGGCGGTGCTGGCCGATCACAAGGTGATCGCGGTCGACACCGTGCCCAACCTGATGAAGCTCGATCACCCGTGGATCCAAGAATACTTCAACGGGCCGCGCGGGCGCGCCGCGCTGACCGCGCAGGCGCTCGACGAACTGCGCAAGCACATGGACAAGCCGGTTGCCGTCAACGCCATCAAAGCGTTGGACAACGATGCCGGCAGAAAGGCATAGGCACAGGGGCATGGAGACCAGGGCCAATCATGTCTGGGTGGGGGCAATCACCCTGGCGCTGCTCGCGGCGCTCGCGCTGTTCTTCGTCTGGCTCGCCGGCATCAACAAGGGCGAGCAGGACGAATACGATATCTTTTTCAAGCAGTCGGTCGCCGGACTTGCCAAGGGTTCGGAGGTCAGCTTCGCCGGCGTTCCTTCGGGTCAGGTGAGCCTGATCGAGCTGTGGAAGAAGGACCCCGGCTTCGTGCGCGTCCGCATCAAGGTCGATGAGGACACCCCGATCCTGGTCGGCACCACGGCGACCATCCAGGGCTCCTTCACCGGCGTCTCCACCATCCTGCTCGACGGCGCGCGCCGCGGGGCGCCGCCGATCACCTGTGACGGTGACGGCGTCGGCAAGACCGCCTGCCCCGAAGGCGTGCCGGTGATCCCGACCAAGCCCGGCGGCCTCGGCGAGCTGCTCGCCAACGCCCCGCTGCTGCTCGAGCGGCTGGCGACGCTGACCGAGCGGCTGACGATGATGTTGTCGGACAAAAACCAGGCATCGATCAGCGGCATCCTCGACAACACCAACCGCATGACCGCCGATCTGGCGCAGGCGACCCCGCAGGTGCAGCGCACCTTGAGCGAGCTGCAGGTGACCTTGCGCGAGGCGAGTGAGGCGCTCGACCAGTTCGAAAAGGTCATGGGTTCGACCGACAAGCTGCTCAACAACGAAGGCCAGAGCCTCGCCGCGCAGCTGCGCACCACGCTCAAGTCCGCCGACAGCGCGGCGCAGTCGCTCTCGGCGACGCTCAACGATGCCCGGCCTGCGGCGCGCCAGCTCAGCGAAAGTACGCTGCCGACGGCCGAGGCGACCTTGAAGGATCTGCGCGAAACCAGCCGCGCGTTGCGCGCGGTGACCGAGAAGATCGAGAGCCAAGGCGCCGGGGGCCTCATCGGCGGCCAGAAGCTGCCCGACTACAAGCCGAAGTGAAGGACGCGACGATGAATCTGAAAATCGCTTCGGCCCTGTGTGCAACGGCTCTGCTCGGCGGGTGCATCAGCTTCGGCGGCAAGCCGCCCGAGAGCCTGCTCAGCCTGACCCCGACCACGACTGTTCCAGCGGGCACCGCGATCAACGGCGACGTGGCGAACGCAATCGCCGTGCTCGAGCCCGAGGCGCCGCAGAAGCTCACCACCACCCGCGTCCCGGTGCAGATCGACGATACCCAGATCGCCTACGTCAAGGACGCGGTGTGGGTCGATAAGCCGACCCGCCTGTTCCGCCGCCTGCTCGGCGAGACCATCCGCGCCAAGGGCAACCGCTTGGTCATCGACAACGACGACGCGGCGCTCACGCCCAAGAACCAGCTCCGCGGCACGCTGATCGACTTCGGCTACGACGCCCGCACCTCGAGCGCGGTGGTGACCTTCGACGCGGTGCGCGACGTCAACGGCACCCAGGTGATGACGCGGCGTTTTTCGGCGACGGTGCCGGGTGTGACTGCCGAGGCCGCCCCGGTAGGCGCGGCGCTCAATCAGGCGGCGAACGAGGTCGCAAGCCAGGTGGCTGATTGGGTGGGGTAATCCCTCCACGGGACCTCCCGCTTCTGTCGCTTTGATCCAATCCCTGCGATCGTCACGCGGCGTAAGGGCCGCGCATGAAAAACGTTGAGGGTCGGAGACGGCACATGATCAAAAGAGTGCATCGTATCGTTCTGGCGACGCTTGCAATGGTGGCGGCACCGGCCGCTGGGCAAGATGCATGCGGCGCGGCGTGGCAAACGGTGAACGACACCGTCGCGGGAGCGACCTACGAAATGGCAGCGCCGCCTCGCCGCAGCTACTTCGTGTCCTACGGCGATAATTTTCCCAGCACGTCCAACGAGCAGGATTTTCTGGACGAGCTCGGTTGCGCCACCTTCTCGGCGGCGGTGTGGGAATTGGGTTCCAATTACGTAGCCGACACCAAGGGCATGTTCGACCAGATGCAGGCGGATGCCATCAAGGGCGGCACCGACAATAAGCTGCACTGGAGCCGGACAAGGACGGTCAACGGATTTCCGGCACGCGAATACCTCACCTCGCAGACCATCACGTCGCCTCTCGGCGGTTACTCCCGCCAAGTTTATTATCGAACACTGGTGGTAGCGCGCGGCAACCAAGTTCTGCTGTTCAATTCGCATTGGGATGGCGGGGATCGCTCGCCAATAGCCGACCGGGCGTTCCGCTCGATCCAGGTGCAGGCCGGCGCCGCGAACCCGCATCTGCGCAGCTATGCCATGCTATCCGAAGCAATCACCAAGTATTGGATGTTCCCGGCCGAGGGCTACACCTACACCAATTACTTCACGCCCGACCTGCTGGCGATTATCGACAAAACCAGGGAGCGCGATGCGGCCGCCGTCAAAGCGTTCGGATACCCGCGCACGTTCACCTACACCGGTGCAGTTAAGGGCGGGAAGGTGGTCCGCGTCGTCCACGATGACGCGACCGTGGATTGGACACTTTATGACAACGGGACCGTGCTCACCGGAATCTATTACAAGCGGGTCGATCGCTAGCGCGCGTTGCCTTCGAAGGCGCCGCGAGCGAACTCCACGGCCCGTTTAAAATCCGCCTTGCGTCGTTCGCGGCGTTGCTCAGCTTCCCAGTCGCGGCCCCACAGTTCCGCCTGCCAGGCTTCTTCCAACTCGGCGGCCTGCCATAGTGCCTCGTTGTCGGCATCAGGCTCGATCGCGGACAGGCCGACCGTGAGCGAAGCCGAAAGCGACGTCAGCACTTCGAGCGCGGCAAGGGTGAATGGGTCGAGCGCTTCGAGCCGCGCCCGGAGGGTGGCGAGGGTCGCCGCGGGCTGGGGCTTGTGGACGATGCCGCTGACGCGCTCCATCCGGACGCCTTCGCGCGCTTCGAAGGCGGTCACGATCGGTTCCCACTCGGCCCACTGGCGCTGGTGGAGCGGCTCGTCGGGATCGGCGCGATAGCACAGGGTGTCGGTCTCGCCGTAGCGCATCAGCTTGGCGGCGATCGCGGCGGGGTCGGCCGCGACCATGTCGATCGCATAGTCGGCCATGTCGCGGGCCGGGAAGGCGGCGGGGTCGATCTCCTCGCCCTGCGCGCGCCATTCGGCGGCGAGCAACTCGGCAAGGGCTTCGGTCGGCACGACTTGCGGAGTGCCGCCTTGGGTCTTGATCGGGCGGCCGTCGAGCGTCACACGCCAGCCGCCTACGACCGGCTCGACCGCGACCTCCTTCCAGAACCGCTTCATGCGGGCGGCGTCCGCCATTTGCGCGCGAGGACTTGCGGCACGATGAAGCCGTCAGCCAGGCCGACGACGATGAAGACGTAGCCGATCAGGTGATTGGTCTCGCCTGCGATATCGACCACGTCGCGCACCAGCAGGATACCGAGCACCACCAACGCGAAGCCCGCGAAACGCGAGGCCTGGATGGTCATCCAGCGTCCGCGCGCGACGTCGTCGGATACGGGCGTAGCGTTTTCGGGCGGGCGGCTAGCCATCGATCAACTCCCTGAGCTCGGACACCGTCCCGGCGACCGCCACCGCCCCGGCGGCGCGCAGTTCGTCGGCGGTGTGATAGCCCCACTCCACCCCGATCGCGCGCACGCCGGCGGCGCGCGCCATCGTCATGTCGAAGCTGGTGTCGCCGATCATCACCGTTTCCTCCGGCGTGGCGCCCGCTTCCAGCATCGCCGCCTCCAGCATCGCCGGATCGGGCTTGGAAGGGTGGCGGTCGGCGGTCTGCAGCGAGCAGAACAGGTCGGCGATGCCGTGCCCGGCCAGGCAAGCCTCGAGCCCGCGGCTCGACTTGCCGGTCGCCACGGCGAGTTGCCAGCCATCGCGGTGTAGTTCGGCGAGCAGATCGCGCAGGCCTTCGAACAGCGGTTCCTCCAACTGCCCGCTCTCGCGGGTGGCGCGGAAGGCGGCCTTGTAGGCATCGACCGCGGCCGACTGCCGCATAGCACCGGCGTCCGGGACGAGAGCGCGGACCGCTTGCGGCAGGCTGAGCCCGACGATGCGGCGCACCTGCGCGCGCTCGGGCCGGGGCAGGCCAGCTTCGCGAAATGCGGTTTCCATCGCATCACACACCGCGGCCTGGCCATCGACCAGCGTCCCGTCGCAGTCGAACACCGCGAACTTCACTGGACGAGCGTGCGCATCAGTTGCGCGAGACCTGGCGCGCCGGAAGCTTCGAGCCCGGCGGCGATCGTCTCGCGCTCCTCAGCGGACTTCTTCTGAGACAGCTTGATGGTGGGGCGCCAGGCCAGCACCTCGAGCTCGAACCCGACGATCGCGCCGAGCAGCTTGCGCCACAAATCGGGCGGCGTTTCCTCGGCGCGCCATTGTTCGCCTTCGACCCGTCCTTCGTGCCGCAAGATCAGCGCGTTGAGGAGCCCTTCGAGCCCGTCGGCATCCATCCGCCGGACGCGGCCTTCGAGTTCGAGCGCGACGTAGTCCCACGTCGGTACCGTCGCCCGGTCGGCGTACCAGCGGGGTGAGATGTAGCCGTCCGGGCCGTTGACCGTGACCAGCGCGATGCCGCCGTCGAGCCACTTCGTCAGCGCATTGCCGCGCGAGAGGTGGAACTGCACCGCGCCGTCCCCAGTCGAGAGCAACGGGGTATGCGCGACGCGCGGGCCGTCGGGGGTGGTCATGAACACCATGCCGAAGCCGATCTCGTCGATCAGCGCTTCGAGCAGGGGCCGGTCCTCGCTGCGGAACAGCGGGTTGGGGTGCATCAGCGGCGGCCTTTCGGCGCGGACTTGCGGCCGGGCTTGGGCGCATCCTTGCGCCCGCGCCGCGTCGGCTTGCTCTTGCGCACCTGCTTGGCGTGCTGGCGTGCGGCCTGCTTCTTCTCCTCGCGCGTGCGCTCGGGCGGGCCTTCGGTGGGCGACGCATCGCTTAAGGATTCGTCGAAGCCGAGCTGCACCATGCTCGCCGCGAAATGCTCGGGCAGCGGGGCGGTGACGTCGAGCTTGTCGCCGTCCGGATGGTCGATGATCAGCCGCCGCGCGTGGAGGTGCATCTTGCGGCTGACGCTGCCGGTGAGGAATGCCTCCTGCCCGCCGTACTTGCCGTCGCCGACGATCGGGTGCCCGATCGCCGCCATGTGCGCGCGGAGCTGGTGCGTGCGGCCGGTCAGCGGTTCGAGCTCGACCCAGGCCGCGGCGTTGCCGGCGCGCTCGACCACGCGGTAGCGGGTCTTGGCGGCCTGGCCGTTCTCCTCGTCGACGTGCATCTTCTCGCCGCCGGTGCCCGGCTGCTTGGCGAGCGGCGCGTCAATCAGGCCGTGGCCCACGTCGGGCACGCCGGTGACAAGCGCCCAGTAGATCTTCTTCGCCGAGCGCCCCGAGAAGCGCTTGGAAAAGAACGCCGCGCTGCCGGGCGTGCGGGCGATGAGGAGGACGCCGCTGGTGTCCTTGTCGAGCCGGTGGACGAGGCGCGGCCTCGGTCCTTCTCCCAAGATGAATGCATCAAGCAGACCGTCGACGTGGCTGTGCGTCTTGGTTCCGCCTTGGGTGGCGAGGCCCGGCGGCTTGTTGAGCACAATCGCGGACGGCGTCTTCTCGAGCACCATCGCCTCTGCCTCGGCGATCTGCTCTTCCGACAGCTGGCGGCGCGGCTTCTCACCCTTGCCCTTTGGTAGCTCGCCGCCCGGCGGAACACGCAGGACCTGCCCTGCCGCTAGCCGATCCTCCGGCTTGGCGCGCTTGCCGTCGAGGCGGATCTGCCCGGTGCGTGCCCAGCGGCTGACGGTGGCGAAGCCGATCTGCGGCAAGTGCCGCTTGAACCACCGGTCAAGCCGCGCGCCGTCGTCGTCGGCCGCAATCGTGAACTGACGGACGTCCGTGCTCATGCCGCGAGCCGCATGACGATGAGGCCCAGATAGAGCCCGGTCAGCCCCGCCAGCACCGAGATCGAGGCGTAGAGGAACGCGCCCGGACCGTTGCCGCGTTCCAGCAACAGCATCATCTCGAGACTGAAGCTCGAAAAGGTCGTGAACCCGCCGAGCAGGCCGACGCCGAGCAGCAGCCGCCAGTGCTCGCCTCCGGTGCCGTGGCGCGCGAGCCAGCCCGCGAGCAGGCCCATCGCGAGGCTGCCGGAAACGTTGACGAACAGCGTCGCCCACGGGAAGGCGCTTACCGCCGCCGGGCCGAGCCAGCCGGTCATCGCGCGCCCGGCCTGGTAGCGCAGCACCGCGCCGGCGCCGCCGCCGGCGAATACCATTGCGCTGGCGGCCAAAGGGGAGGGCGGGTTCATCGCTCGCGCCTTAGCGACGGTGCCCGCCGATGCAAAGCGCCGCGCAGGGTTGCAGAATCGCAAGCCCGGCGCTAAGGGCGCCTCCGGTCACGAGATCGTCCCGCGTGGGGATCTCGCGTTTTTCGTTATTTATCAAGGCCGCAATCCCGCCAATTCGCTCGCGGGCTCTGCCGCTCTTGCTGTGAGGTGTTCGAGTTTTATGCAAATCATGGTTCGCGATAACAATGTCGACCAGGCTCTCCGCGCGCTCAAGAAGAAGCTGCAGCGGGAAGGCGTCTATCGCGAAATGAAGCTGCGCCGTCACTACGAGAAGCCGAGCGAAGTCCGCGCCCGTGAAAAGGCCGCCGCCGTTCGCCGCGCCCGCAAGATGGAGCGCAAGCGCGCGGAGCGCGACGGGGTCAAGTAAAAGCCCTTCAGGCAAAGTGGGCACCGGTTTGCCGCCCGGAAGGGCTGACAGAAATGGCCCGTCTTGCTTAGCACAACGCACTAAGGCATCGGGGCGCGGAGAAATCCGCGCCCTTGCTGTATCAGGACCCGACATGACCGAGATCACCCGCGTACCGTTGCGGCCGATTGCCAAGGGATCGCTCACCAAGCTGTGGCTCGGCGTGATCGTGGCGCTGCTGGTAGCGGCGGGCCTCGCGTGGGCTGCAACCCCCAAGGGCGTCGATGTCGAGACCATCGCCGAGGGCACCGGCCCACGCCCGGGCCCGTCGGATGTCGTGTTCGTGCGCTACACCGGCAAACTTGCCGACGGCACGGTGTTCGACCAGTCGAAGGAACTGCCGTTCGATACCGGCGGCCTGCTGCCGCAGGGCATGCCGATGCAGGTGTCGGGCGTGGTGCCGGGCTTCAGCGAAGGGCTGCAGCAGATGCAGAAGGGCGGCAAGTACCGGCTCTTCATTCCGGCCGACAAGGCGTACGGGGCGACGCCGCCTCCCGGAGCGCCGATCCCGCCCAACGCCGACCTTACCTTCGATGTCGAGCTGGTCGACTTCATGAGTGAAGCCGATGCCCAGCGCCGCTTCCAGGTGTTGCAGCAGATGATGCAGCAGCAGCAACAGCAGCAGGGTAGCCAGGCGCAGCCCGGCGCGCCTGCGCCGCGTGACCCCAACGGGCCGCAGTAAGCTTTTCACCGAAAGATCAGGCTTTGCTCATGCGCGGCTAGCCCCGCCGCGCTAGACCCTTGCGCACAAGGCAAGGGAGCAGGGCATGAGCGATAGCGAACACGCATCAAGGATCGAGGAATGGCCGCTGAGGCCGTGGCTACTGGCTGGGCTACTCGGTGTCGCCGGCCTGCTGGTGTACTTCGCTGGCAGCGGTAACGGACCCGACACCAAGGTGCCGTGGCGCGCGGCGCTCGTGGCGTTGTGCTTCTTCGGCCCCATCGCGTTCGCTTTCACCGTTGAGCGCGGCCGGTGGAAGGAGCCGCTGCTGTTCGCCGCGGTGGCGGGCGCGGTCATGGCCGGGCTCGCGTGGCGCGCGGTCGCGGCGGGCGATACTTACGCCAGCCCGCAATACGGCTTCATGGCCGGCGTGATCGCGACCGGCCTGTCGCTGGTGCTGTTCCAGGCCGGGTTCCAGCGCACGCGCTTCGCCACGCCCTATCCGCTGCTGCACGGCTATGCCTGGGGCGATGCGATCAGCGCCGCGGGCTCGCTCGCGTTCACGGGCGCATCGTGGCTGCTGCTGTTCGTGCTCAGTGAACTGTTCCACCTGCTCAAGATCGACCTCCTCAAGGACCTGATCGACGAAGGCTGGTTCGGCTGGACCTGGTCGGGCGCGGCGTTCGGCGCGGCGCTGGGCGTGCTGCGCAACGAGGCGAAGATCATCGGCACGTTGCAGCGCGTGGTGATGGTGGTGATGAGCATCCTCGGCGTGCCGCTCGCCGCGGGCCTCGCGATCTTCCTCGTGGCGATGATCGTCTCCGGCCCCGACGTGCTGTGGCAGGCGACCCGCAGCGCGACGCCGATCCTGCTGCTGTGCGCGGCGGGCGCATGGCTGCTCGCCAACGCGATCTTGCGCGATACCGATGCCGAGACGAGCGCCAACCGCGCGCTGCGTAGCGCGGCGCTGGTGCTGACGGTCGCGGTGCTGCCTCTGACCGTGTTCGCCGCGATCTCGCTCGGCACCCGCATCGCGCAGCATGGTCTGAGCCCCGAGCGGCTGTGGGGCCTCGTCGCGATCGCGGTGGCGGTCGCTTACGGCCTCGCCTGGCTGGTTGCGGTGGTGCGCGGGTGGAAAGGCGGCGTCTGGCGTGACCGGTTGCGGCGGGCAAACCTCAACCTGGCGGTCGTAATCAGCGTCGTTGCCTTGTTCCTCGCGCTGCCGATCCTCGATTTCGGCGCGATCAGTGCGCGCCAGCAGCTCGCCCGCCTCGAAAGCGGCAAGGTGAGCGCCAAGGCGTTCGACTACGAAGCGCTCCGGTGGGACTTCGGCGATGCTGGCCGTCGCGCGCTCGCCCGGCTGGAGAGGAGCGGCAACAAGCAGGTCGCCGACTATGCCCGCCTCGCCGCCGCGCAGACCGAACGAACCTGGCGCGGCCTCGAAGAAGGGCCGTTTGCTGAGCCCGAAGAGATCAATGTCCGCCTCCAGCCGGAAGACGCCGCGTTGCGCGGCAAGGTGGTCGATTACCTGCGCGCCAATCGCTGGCAGTGCGGCGAGTATTGCGTCGCGATCGACCTCGGCCAAGCCGCCGATGGCGCGCGAGAGGTCGCGCTCGTGACAGGCAGCGGTTATCAGCGCGTGCGGCTTCCCAAGGCCGGCGGCGGCACGCAGCCGCCAATGGTGGTGCCAGCGGCCGCGCCGCTCACGTCCAAGAGCCAAGTCGAAATCCGCACCATCGAACGGCGCTACATCACCATCGACGGCAGGCCGGTCGGCGAACCGCTCGACGATGCGCTTGAAGGCACCCCGCCGCCCCGCTAACGCGCGGCCCATGTCAGTCACACGCGAAACCGTGGCCAAGATCGCCAGCCTCGCGCGCATCCGAATGGATGACGCGGCGCTCGATCGCATGGCGCCCGAATTCAACGCCATCCTCGATTGGGTCGAGCAACTGGGTGAGGTCGACACCAGCGGCGTCGAGCCGATGACCGCGGTGATCCCGAACACGCTGCGCCTGCGCGACGACGTGGTCGATGCCGATCCGCTGACCGGGGGCGGGATGCGCGAATCCGTGCTCGCCAACGCCCCGGCGGCTGAGCACGGGTTCTTCGGCGTGCCCAAGGTGATCGAGTAGATGTCGGACCTCACCGATCTCGGCGTCGCGGCGATCCGCGACGGGGTGTCCTCTGGCCAGTTCTCCGCCCGCGAAGTGGCCGAGGCGTTCAACGCCAACGTCGCCGCGGCACAGGACGCGCTCAACGCATTCATCGTCGCTACGCCGGAGAAGGCGCTGGAAGCTGCGGACGCGGTAGATGCTGCGCGCGCCAAGGGCGAACAGCTCGGCAAGATGGCCGGCGTGCCGATCGGCATGAAGGACCTGTTCGCCACCAAGGGCGTGCAGACGACCGCAGCGAGCCACATCCTCGAAGGCTTCGTGCCCGAGTATGAAAGCACCGTGAGCGCCAACCTGTGGCGTGCGGGTGCCGGGATGCTCGGCAAGCTCAACATGGACCAGTTCGCGATGGGCTCGTCCAACGAGACGAGCTATTTCGGCAACGTCATCTCGCCGTGGCGCACGAGCGACGGCGGAAACGCCGCGCTTGCGCCCGGTGGCTCGTCGGGCGGCAGCTCTGCGGCGGTTGCGGCGCGGCTGTGCCCGGCGGCGACCGGGACCGACACCGGCGGCTCGATCCGCCAGCCGGCCGCGTTCGTCGGCATCTCCGGGATCAAGCCGACCTATGGCCGGTGCAGCCGTTGGGGCGTGGTGGCGTTTGCCAGCAGCCTCGATCAGGCCGGGCCGATGGCGCGCGACGTCACCGACTGCGCGATCATGCTGGAGGCGATGGCCGGCTTCGATCCCAAGGATGCGACCAGCCTGAACCTGCCGGTGCCCGAATGGGCGGCGAACCTCTCGGACGACCTGCGCGGCAAGCGCGTCGGCATCCCGCGCGAATACCGGATGGACGGGACCGACCCGGAGATTCTTGCGAGCTGGGACCAGGGCATCGAGTGGCTCAAGGACGCCGGCGCCGAAGTGATCGAGGTGAGTCTGCCGCACACCAAGTACGCGCTGCCCGCCTACTACATCGTCGCTCCCGCCGAAGCGTCGAGCAACCTCGCCCGCTACGACGGCGTGCGCTACGGCCTGCGCGACCTGCCGCAGGGCGCGAACTTGCAGGAGATGTACGCCGCGACCCGCGCCGCCGGCTTCGGCGAAGAGGTCAAGCGCCGCATCCTTATCGGCACCTACGTGCTCTCGGCGGGCTTCTACGACGCCTACTACAACCAAGCGCAGCGCGTCCGCACACTGATCGCGCGCGACTTCGAGCAGGCGTTCGAGACCTGCGACGTGATCCTCGCGCCGACCACGCCCACCGCCAGCTTCGCGCTCGGCGACAAGGTCGACGATCCCCTGGCGATGTATCTCAACGACGTGTTCGCGGTGCCCGCCAGCCTCGCAGGCCTGCCCGCGATGAGCGTGCCCGCCGGGCTCAACGCACAGGGCCTGCCGCTCGGCCTGCAGCTCATCGGCAAGGCGTTCGACGAGCAGGGCGTGCTCAACGCCGGCCTCGCGATCGAGCGGCGCGCAGGATTTACCGCACGGCCCGATCGCTGGTGGTAGGCGGGCTTCGTGGGCTCGATCCTAGGCTTGCTGGTTTCCTTCGGCGCCCTGATCGCGATACCCGTGGGTATGAAGCTGATGCGCAGCGGACGGCGCCGGCGAAATGCGAAGCGCGCGCTGCGCCGAGACGTGGAAACCTTCCGCTGATGAACGCCGCGCGATGAGTAAGGCGCAAGCACCGGTCGACCGGGCCGCCGACAGCTTCCTTGCACGCCCGACGCCGAGGCGCGAAATCGAGCCGCGGAGCTCCTGGCTGCGGGTGAGCGGGTGACCGCAAGCGCGCAGAGCGGCAAGCACGTCGTCGCGCTGGACGTACTTCGCGGGATCGCGGCGATGGTGGTGCTGCTCGGTCACTGCACGCTCGTTTACGGACTGCCTGAGCAGGCCCGGCGGCTGATCGACATCGCGCTCAACCAGCGCGCGGCTGTGCTGATCTTTTTCGTGCTCAGCGGATACGTGCTGACCTATGCCTGGCTGCGGATTTGCGGCGAGCCGCGCGCGCTTTACCGCTTTTATGTCCGGCGGCTATTTCGCCTCTTGCCAGCGCTGTGGGTCGCGTCGCTGGTTGCCTTAGTACTGCTGGTTGTTTCCCGCTTGGTGCCGAAGGGAGTAACCTCTCACAGTGGCTGCATGACAGCTACCGGCAGGTTGCGCCGGGGCGAGCTGCGCGTTCATTTCTCGCGATCGACAACGCGCTCGTGCCGCCTACCTGGACAATCACGATTGAAATCTTCGGGTCGATCCTGGTCCCATTTCTCGTCACCGGAATGAAGCGCCGAAACCTGGCGATTCTGATCGTCATCGCTCTGATTGCAGCGTCGGTGGCATTCAGTGAGCTTCACTCTCGCGCGTCGATGCTGGCGTTCCCCCTTCAGTTCGCGGCCGGTTGCGGGTTGGCATTGTATTTTTGGAAGCGTGAGCCATCGGCTGGCTATCCGGCTGCATTGGCAGGGCTGGCCCTGATCTTCGCCGCGCGTCCGCTGTGGTGGCTGCTTATGACGGGGAGCCTGCAGCCGATCGAGTACCGGACCAATGCCGCTGCGCCCGCGTTGCTCGAAACCGCCGGGGCGGTCCTGCTGATCGCGGCGCTCGCCTCCCACCGCTTCCGCAGCGCCGTCTTCGAGTGGCGGCCTATGCGCGCCTTGGGCGACTGGTCCTACAGCATCTATCTCATCCACTTTCCGGTTTTGCGGTTATTGGCCTATTCGATCCCGCCCATGCAGCCCGTGATGGCAACCCTTTTCCTTGCTGTGGGAACAGTAGCGATCACCTGTGCCCTCGCCGCCATGATCTTCCGGTTCATCGAGAAACCGGGCATTGCCATCGGCAAGCGTGTGACGCGGCTATCCGAAAGGCAGGCGTGATGAATACCGGCCTTGCCTGTCGCATCTGCGGATCGTCGCGTCTTGGCGCTCACGTCATCGCGCCCGAGATGATGTTCGGCACGCGCGAGGAATTTGCGTACCTCCCATGCCTGGCATGCGGCACCTTGCAGATCGCCGATTTTCCCGCCGACATGGCGGCGCACTACCCGCCGGGCGCCTATTACTCGTTCAACAACGCTGGCGGCCTGTCCTTCCTCAAGCGCGCGGTTCGGCGCGTCGTCGCGGGCACCATGATCGGGCGCCCGGACCGGGCAACACGCGGTGGCGGCGTGATCGACCGGATCAAGCGTGGGGCGGAGCCATGGACCGCCGCGGTGCCGGGCCTCAAGCGCAGCGATAGCGTGCTCGATGTCGGGTGCGGAGAGGGGGCACGGCTTGAAGCCTTGGTCGCGCTCGGCTTCAGCGACTTGTCGGGCATCGATCCGTTTCTTCCGCCCGAACGCGCCGGTAAGACCTCCAGCGGCATCACGCTCATGCGTGGCGAATTGGCGTCCGCCGATCGGCGGTACGATCTCATCACCATGCATCATTCGCTGGAGCACGTGCAGGAGCCGGGCCGCTTGCTGGAGCAGGCGCGCGACCGGCTGGCGCCGGGCGGCCGCTTATTGGTCCGCATTCCGCTGCTGCAACCGTGGGCGTGGGAGCGGTTTGGCACGCGGTGGGCGCAGCTCGATCCGCCGCGCCATTTCTACCTGTTCACCACCGAGGCATTCATCAACCTGGCCGAACGTTCGGGCCTTGCCTGCACCTCGCACGGCTTCGACGGCATGGGTTGGTCGATTGCCTGGAGCGAGGGCTATGCCCGCGATATCCCGATGAACGAACCGAATGGGCGGGCGAATGCGCTGCCTTTCGATGGCGGCGAGATGGCCGCGTTCGAGCGGGAGGCGCGCCGGCACAATGCCGTCGGCGAGGGCGAAGCGGGTTGGTTCGTGCTCGAACCGGCGGCCCGCTAGCGCGCTCCGCTTGCAAATCGCCGCGCCGAGGGTAGCAGGCACTCCATGACCACCACCACCTCCACCTACCGTATCCACGGCGCGACCGGCGAATGGGAGGTCGTGATCGGCCTCGAAGTCCACGCGCAGGTCACCTCCAACGCCAAGCTGTTCTCGGGCGCCTCGACCGCGTTCGGGGCGGAGCCGAACAGCCAGGTGAGCCTGGTCGACGCGGCGATGCCGGGGATGCTGCCGGTGCCCAACCGCGAGTGCATCCGCCAGGCGGTGCGCACGGGCATGGCGATCGAGGCGCGGATCAACCGCTGGAGCCGTTTCGACCGCAAGAACTACTTCTACGCCGACTTGCCGCAGGGCTATCAGATTTCACAGCTCTATCACCCGCTGGTGGGCGAAGGCGCGCTGACCATCGAGGCGGACGAGAAGGCCGGCATCCCCGAAGACAAGACGATCGGCATCGAGCGGATCCACGTCGAGCAGGACGCGGGCAAGCTGATGCACGACCAGCATCCGAGCATGTCCTACGTCGATCTCAACCGTAGCGGCGTCGCGCTGATGGAGATCGTCAGCCGGCCGGATATGCGTTCGCCCGCCGAAGCAGGCGCTTACGTGCGGAAGCTCAGGTCCATTCTGCGCTATGTCGGCTCTTGTGACGGGAACATGGAAGAGGGCTCGATGCGCGCCGACGTCAACGTCTCGGTGCGCAAGCCCGGTGACGAGTTTGGCACCCGGACCGAGACCAAGAACGTCAACTCGGTGCGCTTCGTCATGCAGACGATCGAGCACGAGGCGCGCCGGCAGGTCGACCTGATCGAGGATGGCGGCACGGTGGTGCAGGAAACCCGCCTGTTCGATCCCGGAACCGGCACCACGCGATCGATGCGCTCGAAGGAAGACGCGCACGATTACCGCTACTTCCCCGATCCGGACCTGCTGCCGCTGGAGCTCGACGACGCGTTCCTTGCCGAGTGCCGCGAGAGCTTGCCCGAACTGCCGGATGCCAAGAAGCGGCGCTATGTCGAGGAGCTAGGACTGTCGGCCTACAACGCCGGCGTGCTGACCGCCGACGTCGACAGCTTCCGCCGGTTCGAGGAGCTGCTGGAGGCGACTTCGGCCAAGCTCGGCAAGGGCGCGAAGGACGTGTCGACCCAGGTCGCCAACTGGTCGCTCTCTGTCGCGCCGGGCGTGCTCAATGCGCTTGGTTCGGAGGCCGATGAAGGCCACGCGACTGCCGAAGCGCAGGCCGCGATCCTCGCGATGCAGAGCGCGGGCGAGATCAGCGGCGGGCAGGCCAAGGAGATCTATGAAATCGTCCTCAAGACCGGCCGTGAACCGGCTGAGATCGCCGAAACCGAAGGCCTCAAGCAGCAGTCCGACACCGGCGCGATCGAGGCGGAGATCGACAAGGTTCTCGCCGCCAACACCGACAAGGTCGCCGAGTACCGCGGCGGCAAGGACAAGCTGTTTGGCTTCTTCGTCGGCCAGACGATGAAGGCGATGGCGGGCAAGGGTAACCCAGCCGTGGTCAACCAGCTCTTGAAGGCTAAGCTCGACGGCTAGTTCAGGCGGCGGTTCGTCCAAACAACCCCGCGCCCGCGCGCTCGACCCGCGCGCGGCCGCGCGACTTGGCGGATAGGAGCGCCAGCTCGGCCTCGCGCAAGGTGGCGTCGGCACTGCCGGCAAAGGCCGCCACGCCGGCGCTGGCGGTGAGGCGGTGGCCGCGGTGGGTGGTCACGCCCATCTCGCCCATCGCGCCGACCACGCGCTCGCAGGCGGCGGTCGCTTGCCACTGGCCGGCCTCGGGCAGCAGCACGCCGAAGGTGCCGCCGTCGATCCGGCTGAGGATGTCGTCCTCCCGCAGCAGCGTGCGCAGCAGGCGTGCGAACGCCACCAGCACCCGGTCGCCGCCGCTGTGGCCGTGACGCAGGTTGATCGTGCGGAAGTGGTCGAGGTCGAATAGGGCGAGGTGCCCTGACGCACCGGTCTCCACCAGGTGCGCGAGCATGCGGGTGAACGCGCTGCGGTTGGTGAGGCCGGTCAGCGCATCGGTCATCGCGGTGACGAACAGCCGGTTCTCCAGCGCGCGCCGGTCCTCGATCGAGCGCATGATGCCGAGCACCCCGTCGCCGCCGGGCACTCCGCCGAGCTTGAGCTCCATCCACTGCTGGCCGCCGTCCTGCGCGACCGCCAGCAGCTCGATCCAGCCGCTGCCCCGGCTGCCCGCGAGCGCCAGGCAGTGTTCCGCCAGCACGATGTCGGCGTAGGATTCGTGGATCAGTTCGAGCAGATGCCGCCCGATCGGGTCGCCGGCGAAGGCCAGTCCCAAGTTGGCGCTTGCCGGCGTCGCGTGGACGATCCGTCCGCGCCGGTCGGTCTTGACCACCAGGTCGGTCGAGCTGGCCGCGACCAGCCGGTACAGCGCCGAGCATTCGCCCGGCGAAATCGTGCCCCACATACCTTTCCGACGCCCCTGCATCGGCCGTCTCCTGGCTGTTCCCATCCAGCCATAAGACGACAAATCACCACTCGCGTAAGCAAAGCCTAACGCGCGACGAACCCGGGAGAGTAATCATTCTCCCGCAAGTCAACCAATCGCCGTTATGAATGTCGTTAGCTCCGACTAACGATTTGAATTAACAAGACAAAAGCGATTCGTTAACCACAAACGTCTTTTGTCATTTCGCAATATTCTGCAAGCGATTTTGCACAACTACGGGGTGTTACAGCTCGATCATGATGCGCACGCGAGCCGGCTCGACACCGTAGGCTTGGGCGATCCGCCGGCGGCTGCGCTCGAGTTCTTCCGAGGGGCCGGAGGGCGCAGGCTCGAGGCCGCCTGGCGTCACTCCGAGCGCTTCGGCCAGCGCGCTGAGGCGCTTTTCGACCGGGCGCGATTTGCCGTGCTCCCACGCCCAGACCGTGGGCTTGCTGACGCCCAGCCGGTTGGCGATGTCAGCGAGCGACATGCCCCGCTCGATCCGCAGGCGATGCAGGCGGGCGCCGAAATCCTCGATCGGTTGAGTGGGGCCGGATTCGACGACGTCGCTCTGCAGCTCGGCTGCGCTCAATGCCGCGGTGCTGAGCCGGCCGGCGAAGCGGCAGCCGTACATTGGTGCGCTCGCCCACACGACCTCGGCGCTCTGCTCGCCCGCTTCGGGCAGGTCGACCGCGAAGAGCTCGCCTTCGTCGAGTAATGAGGCGGTCTCGATCAGCAGCCCGGTCGCCGAGATGTTGTGAACGGTGACCGCACTTCCGCCGCCATCGCCGAAGTGGCCGGGAACGCCGAGCCGGAGCGTGCGCCGCGGGGCATCGCGGCGTTCGGCATCGGCCTCATCTTCGAAACGGGCTGCAAATGACACCGGCGATTCCCCTTATGGCGTGTGAGCGCCAGAATCGCGGGTGAGGGTTAAGACCGGGTTAGCTTGCGCCCCCCGCCGGTCGCGCGCGCGGCTCCACTCGCCGGATCATGCCTTCTTGCGCGACGCTGGCGATCAGGCGGCCGTTCTGGAAGATTTGCCCGGTGTTGAACCCGCGGCTGCCGCCGGACCACGGGCTCTCGCAGTGATAGAGCATCCACTCGTCGGCGCGAAACGGCGCGTGGAACCAGATCGCGTGGTCGAGGCTGGCGCTCTTCACCTCGCCGCGCATCCAACTGAGGCCATGCGGCATGATGCTGGTGCCGAGCAGTTGCATGTCGCTCAAATAGGCGAGCACCGCGCGGTGGATCACCGGGTCAGCGGGCAGCGGGGCGCGGGCGCGGAACCACGAGTTCTGCACCGGAGGCTGCGGGCCCTCGGTCAGCCAGTGGCGGCCGGTTGCGGCCTTGATCTCGATCGGGCGCGGCTCGGTGAAGAAGCGGCGGGCGCGTTCGGGCATCTTCTCGGCGACCTGCTGGCGGAGAACCTCATCGGTCTCGAGCTCGTCGGGCGGGGGCACCTCCGGCATCTCCGCTTGTTCGTGTTCGAGGCCCGGCTGGTGCTTCTGGAAGCTCGCCGCGAGATTGAGGATCGGCTGCATGGCGCCATCCGGCCCGGGCTGGCTCGCAACCACGCGGCGATTGGAGAAGCTGCCGCCGTCGAGCTGGCGATCGACCTGGAACTGGATCGTGTGATCCTCGCTGCCGCCGCGCAGGAAATAGGCATGAAGCGAATGCGCCGCGCGGTCGGAATCGACCGTGCGCTCGGCCGCGATCAACGCCTGCGCGATCACTTGCCCGCCGAACACCCGGCCGACGCCGCCCTTCTTGCGCGGGCCTTCGAACCGGTCGTCGCCCAGCGGCGCCGGATCGAGCAGCGTCAGCAGGTCGGCAATCAGTTGCTCATCGGTCGGCTTGTCAGTCATCCCGCCGCCATTGCGGCAGGCTTACGGGCCCGTCAACTTGCGCCGAACAGGCGCCGCCACGCGCGAAAGGCGAGGGCCTTGCCGTGATTGCCGTGCGGCCAACGCCGCGGCGCGCGCGGGTTGAGGCCGGCGTTGCGGAGCACTCCGTTCCAGCAGCGGGCGTCCGCCTCGGCAAACGACCAGTCGCTGCGCCAGGTGATCGACAGCGAGATCGAGCTCGCCGGGCCGTTCTTGACGTGGTGGGGAGCCATCACCGGCACCACCAACGCATCGCCCGGGCCGAGCGGAAATTCGCGCCCGCCGCTCGCGAGCTCGTCGCGCCAATGCAGCTCGCGCGGGCCGCCCGAATGGTAGCTCTCGTGCGTGGTATCGGGCGCGTAGCGCGCGTCCCCGGCCGGGAACTGCGTCATCACCTTCTTGCCGACCAGTTGGAGCAGAATGTTGTGCTCGGGGTCGAAGTGATAGGGCGTCACCGCGTCGGGGCTGGAGATGAAGATGAAGCCCTGCGGCCGCAGCATCTTGCCGGTCTTGGCTTCGATCTGCGGGCGCAGCTCGCCCAGCAGCGAGAGCAGCAGCGCCTCGTAGCCGGGATCCTGCTCGATGTTCTTGAGCACCGCCCAACTATCGCTGATCGCGATGTGGCGGATGGTGTCCTCGATGCCCATCCCGGTCGGCGCGGGCTTGCCGTCGACACCGATCGGCAAGTCGCCGCGATTGTACTCGATCGAGGCATCGGGGAGGCGGCCCGCCAGGCTCGCGAGCGCATCGAGGGTGAGCAGCGGGTGCTCGGCCAGCTCGTGGCGCAGCACGGTCGGCGTTTCGGGATAGGCGGTGGCGAACTGCGCGCGGGCCTGAGGTCCGAAAATCGGGCGGTCGAGGGCGGTAAATCCGGTCAGGACATCCATGTCACAATCCCTGGAGCTTGGCGCGCGTCTCGGCGCGGAAGATGGCGGTGGCGGCTGTGCGGCGGAGCGGACCGCCGATGGCGATGCTGATGCGCGCGATGGTGCGCTTCTCGCGCCAGATGCGCTCGATCATCGGGTGGTCGGCGGCGGCGCAGCTATCCGACCAGGCGATGTCTTCGCGGGCGAGCAGGTCGAGGTTCTCGCGCTGGAGAAGTACGCCGGGGGAGAAGCGGGCGTAGCGCTCGTCGTACGTAGTTTTGAAGCTGTACGCGCCGGGCGGAGTGATGAAGTTCGCCAGCATCGCGATGGGTGCGCCGTTGAGCGTGATGGCGAGCCGCTCAAGCCGGCCATGCGCGGCGGCTCCGGCGAGCGCATTGCGGAAGTAGGCCGTTTTGGCGGGATTGCAGGCAAGTGCGGAGCCTTCGCGGCCCTTCCATCCGGCGCGTTCGAGCTCGAGAAACTGGTCCGCCCATTGCCCGAGCGCCGTGCCGTCGCGGTGGCGCTCGAACGCCACGGTGCCCTGCTCGGCGAGGCGGGTGTGCTGGCGGCGCAATTCCTTGCGCTTCTTGCCGCTCATTGATGCATCGAAGTAGGCTTGCGGGCTGAGGTCAGACGCCAGCAGCGCGCGATCAAGGCGGTGCACCACGGCAGCCGCGCGGTGCTCGACCGCGCACACGTCGTGCAGCGCGGCGTAGAGTGGGCCGTTCAGTGGCAGGCCTTCGAGGTGCAGGAACAGCGCGCGGCCGGCATGAGCGTCGGCCCAGCCGAGCAACTCACGCCAGAAGGTATGCTCGTGCCCCGCTGCCACGAGCGGCGCGCCGCAGAATGCGTTCGCGTGCAGCCAGGTACCGATGTGCGGGAAGGGGTAGCCTTCGTAGCTCCACCGCCGGACCAGCGGGAGCACCCCGGCGAGTTCGCCATCGACGCTCAGTGAGGCAAGCTGGACCGCGTCATCCCCGAATGCGTTCAGTCCAGCTTCCAGGCACCAGCGCTCGGCGAATGGGTTGGGCTCGGTGGCACGGCGAGCAAGCGAATCCCACCCCTCGTGCTCGCCGAACGCACGCCACGGAACCACGGCAAAGCCCGCGTCCCGATCGCCAGCGGTTCCTGTCAGTCCAAGCGGCTGTTCCACGCCTGCGCGGTTAGCCGAACACACTGGAAGGAGCGTTAACGGCGCATGCAAAAACCCCGCCCTGTATCGAAACAGGGCGGGGCTCTTGTCACCCGTTAAGGCTGCGTCGGCTTAGGCCGCACCCCCCGCCGCGAGCGCCGCGAGCAGCAGCAACGCGACGATGTTGGTGATCTTGATCATCGGGTTCACGGCCGGCCCGGCGGTATCCTTGTAGGGATCGCCGACCGTGTCGCCGGTCACCGCGGCCTTGTGGGCTTCGCTGCCCTTGCCGCCGTGGTGGCCGTCTTCGATGTACTTCTTCGCGTTGTCCCATGCACCGCCGCCGGCAGTCATCGAGAGCGCGACGAACAGCCCGCCGACGATCACGCCGAGAAGCAGCGCGCCCAATGCGGCAAAGCCGTTCTCCTGGCCCGCCACCGCGCTGATCACGAAGTACACCACGATCGGCGCGAGCACCGGCAGCAGCGACGGCACGATCATTTCCTTGATCGCTGCCTTGGTGACCAGGTCGACGGTCTTGGCATAGTTCGGCTTCGAAGTGCCGGCCATGATGCCCGGGTCGTTCTTGAACTGGTCGCGCACGTCGATCACCACGTCGCCAGCCGCGCGTCCGACCGCGGTCATGCCCATCGACCCGAACAGGTAGGGGAGCAGCGCGCCGAGCAGCAGACCGACGATGACGTACGGATTTTCCAGGCTGAAGCTCACCTCGCCGTTGGCCAGGTTGCCGTCCGAGAACGCCGGGAAGAATTCCCGCAGGTCCGTAGTGAAAGCCGCGAACAGCACCAGCGCGCCGAGGCCCGCCGAACCGATCGCATAACCCTTGGTCACCGCCTTGGTGGTGTTGCCCACCGCGTCGAGCAGGTCGGTCTTCTCGCGCACGCTGTCATCGAGGCCCGCCATCTCGGCGATGCCGCCGGCGTTGTCGGTGACCGGGCCGTAGGCGTCGAGCGCGACGACCATGCCGGCCAGCGCCAGCATCGCGGTGGCGGCGTAGGCGATCCCCATCAGCCCGGCGAGCTGGAACGCGATGATGATGCCCGCGACGATCACCAGCGTCGGCAGCGCGGTCGCTTCCATGCTGATCGCGAGGCCCTGGATCACGTTAGTGCCGTGGCCGGTTTCCGACGACTTGGCGATCGAGCGGACCGGGCGGAACCCGGTACCGGTGTAGTACTCGGTGATCCAGATGATCAGGCCGGTGATGACGAGACCCAGCAGCGCGCACCAGAACAGGTCCATCCCGGTGTAGCTGTCGCCGCCCGCCAGCGTGGCGACCTGCGTGTTGATGTTGCCGCCAAGCGCGGTCGAGGTCGCGAACCAGATCGCCGGGATGGCGAGCACGGCCGAAACCAGGAAGCCCTTGTACATCGCGCCCATGACGTTGTTCGAGCTGCCGAGGCGCACAAAGTACGTCCCGATGATCGAGGTCACGATGCAACCGCCGCCGATCAACAGGGGCAGGGTCATCAGGCCCATCAGCAGCGGCGAACCGCTGAGGAGGAGCGCGGTGAGCACCATCGTGGCGCCGACCGTCACGACGTAAGTCTCGAACAGGTCGGCGGCCATGCCGGCGCAGTCGCCGACATTGTCGCCCACGTTGTCGGCGATCACCGCCGGGTTGCGCGGATCGTCCTCGGGGATACCGGCTTCCACCTTGCCCACGAGGTCGGCACCGACGTCGGCCGCCTTGGTGAAGATGCCGCCGCCGAGACGCGCGAAGATCGAGATCAGCGAGGCGCCGAAGGCCAGCGCGGTGAGCGCCTGGACCACGGTGCGGTCCTCACCGCCGACGGTGTAGCCGCCGGGGCCGACGAGGTACCAGTAGAACACCGAGATGCCGAGCAGCGCGAGGCCCGCGACCAGCATGCCGGTGATCGCGCCGGCGCGGAACGCCAGCGTCAGGCCCGGCTGCAGTCCCTTGCTCGCCGCCTGCGCGGTGCGGACGTTCGAGCGGACCGAGATATTCATCCCGATGAAGCCCGCGACGCCCGACAGCACCGCGCCGATGACGAAGCCGACCGCCGAGATCGGGCCGAGGAACACCGCCACCAGGACCGCCACGACGACGCCGACGATGGCGATGGTGGTGTATTGGCGCTTGAGGTAGGCCTGCGCGCCTTCCTGGATCGCCGCGGCGATTTCCTGCATCCGGGCGCTGCCGGCGTCCGAGCCGAGCACCTGCCGGCTGGTGACGAAACCGTACACCACGGCCAGCAGCCCGAGAATTATCGCTATCATCACAAGGTCCACGTAAGTCCCCTCTTCTTATCTCTGCGTGGAAAGGCCGCTTCTCCCGAGCGGCATTGAGGCGCCGGGTATAGGCAAGCGACTCGGGCGCGCAAGAGCGAAACGCGCGAGTTTCACCGGGGTAGGCGTTAGTGCTGATAGCCGAGGCTGTCGCCGAGCGCGGTCGGGGCGCCGTTGAGGACGAGTGGGGCGGCGCCGGGCGGGAGGACCGTACCGATGCGATGGGCTGAAACGGGTGGCTGCTGTCCGTCGGGGGCGGTGAAGAGAAGCTGGTAGTCGTCTCCCCAGCGCAGCGCATCGGCGCGGCGGTGTTCGGGCGCGGCGACGGGCACTTTCTCGGTGGCGATGTCGATGGTGACTCCGCTCGCTTCGGCCAGCCGCGAGGCATCCAGCAGCACGCCATCCGAGACGTCCATCATCGCCGTGACGTGCGGCGCAAGCGCGTGGCCCTCAGCGAGGAGCGGGCGCGGGCGGCGGTAGGCCTCGCTGTCGGCGCCGGTGCTATCGCGCAAGGCCTCGTAGCCCATCATCGCGGCCCCGACGGGGCCGGTGAGCCATAGCGCATCTCCCGGCTGAGCGCCCGAGCGGGAGGGGACGGGGCGATGCGTCGCCTGGCCGATCGCGGTCAGGCCTAGCGATTGCGGCGGGCCGCCCGAGACCGTGTCGCCGCCCAGCAGCGGGACGTCGAACGCCGCGAGCGCATCGCCGAGGCCGTCGATGAAGCGCTCGTTCTGGTCGCCGAACATGTAGCCGAACAGCACCCCGAGCGGCCGAGCACCTTTGGCGGCGAGATCGGACAGGTTCACCGCGACGAGCTTCCACGCCACATCGGCCATGTCCTGGCCGGGGAGCCAATGGACGCCCTCGACCATCATGTCGTGGGTCAGGACAAGCGTCTCGCCGCCCACTTCGAGGACGGCGGCGTCGTCGGCCAGGTTGCGGGCGGCGGGGTCGGTCGCCAGCCCGCGTAAGCGTTCGATGAAGGCGCGTTCGCCGGTCAGCGGACGCTCTTCGCCACCGCGTCGAGCACGCCGTTGACGAACTTGGCCTCGCGGTCGTCGAAGAAGGCCTTGGCGACGTCGACCCACTCGCTGATCGCGGCGGCGACCGGCACGTCGGGGCGGGCGAGCAGTTCGTAGGCGCCGGCGCGCAGGATCTGCAGCATGGTCTTGTCGAGCCGGCGCAGCGTCCAGCCCTCGGCGAGCTTGCTCGTCAGCAGCTCGTCGATCTCCTCGCGGCGGGCGAGCGCGCCTTTCACGAGGTCGTCGAAGAAATCGACTTCGGCATCGGCGAATTCGGCGTCCTCCTCGTCGTCGGTCATGCCGAGGCGGTGCTGGTGGAATTCGTCGAGTAGGCGCGCCGTCGGCGTGTTCTCAAGCTGGTGCTGGTAGAGCGCCTGAACCGCGGCGAGGCGGGCGGCCGAGCGGGCCTGGGAGCGGGGCGAAGCGGTCATGTCAGGCGAACCTCGATCGAATTGGCGTGCGCCGGCAGCCCCTCGGCATGCGCGAGCGCGGCGGCGGCGGGGCCGATGTTGGCGAAAGCAGCGTCGTCGAGCTCGATGAAGCTGGTCCGCTTCATGAAGTCGAGCACCGACAGCCCGCTGGAAAAGCGCGCGCGGCGCCCGGTAGGAAGGACGTGGTTGGGCCCGGCGACGTAATCGCCGACCGCCTCGGGCGCCATGCGGCCCATGAACACGCTGCCGGCGTGGCGGATGTTGTCGAGGAACGGGGCGGGATCATCGACCGCGAGTTCGACGTGCTCGGCGGCGAGCTGGTTGGCGAGGGGGATCGCCTGGTCGAGCCGCTCGACCACCACGATCACCCCGTGGTCGTCCCAGCTCTTCTGCGCGGTGCGGCGGGTGCTGAGCATCGCGCACTGCACGTCGATCCGATCGGCGACCTGGTCGGCGAAGTCCTCGTCGTCGGTGATCAGGATCGACTGCGCGTCGGGATCGTGCTCGGCCTGGCTCAGAAGGTCGGCGGCAATCCAGTCGGGATCGTTCTTCGCATCGGCGATGACCAGGATCTCGCTCGGTCCCGCGACCATGTCGATGCCGACCACGCCGTAGAGCTGGCGCTTGGCCTCCGCGACCCAGGCGTTGCCCGGTCCGGTAACGACATCGACCCGCGCGATCCGCTCGGTACCGTAAGCGAGCGCGGCGATCGCCTGCGCTCCGCCGATGCGCCAGATCTCGTCCACCTCCGCGATGTGCGCGGCGGCGAGCACCAGCGGATTGGTCTTGCCGCCCGGCGTCGGGGTCACGACCACCAGCCGCTCGACTCCCGCGACCTTGGCGGGAATCGCGTTCATCAGCAGCGAGGAGGGATAGGCCGCGCGCCCGCCGGGAACATAGAGGCCCGCGGCATCGACCGGCCGCCAACGCGAGCCGAGGCGGACGCCGGCGGCGTCGATCTCGTCGCTGTCGGCGGGGCGCTGCTTCTGGTGGAAGGCGCGGATGCGGTCGGCGGCGAGGGTCAGCGCATCGCGCAAGCCCGGCTCGAGCGCCTCGAACGCCGAGCGGCACTCGGCGGGTGTGATGCGCCAGTCACCTTCTTCGGTGAGCTGGTGATCGTCGAACCGCTGGGTGTATTCGGACAGCGCCGCGTCGCCCTTGACGCGGACGCGGGCGATGATCGCGGCGACATCGGCGGCGACATCACCCTCGCTCTCGCGCCGGTCCTCGACGATCCGGCGGAACGCGGCGTCGAAGCCACTGTCGGTGGTGCGCAGCAGCTTCATGCGGCCAGTTCCCGGAACCGCTCGACCAGCGCGGCGACGCGCGGGTCGGTCTTGAGCGCGGCACGGTTGACGATCAGGCGCGCGGTTACCTCCATGATCGTCGCGGTCTCAACCAGGCCGTTGTCGACCAGCGTGCGGCCGCTTTCGACCAGATCGACGATCCGGCCCGCCAGTCCGAGCGCGGGGGCGATCTCCATCGCTCCGTTGAGCTTGACGCACTCAGCCTGGACCCCGCGCGCCTCGAAGTGGCGGCGGGTGAGGGCAGGGTACTTCGTGGCGACGCGGATGTGGCTCGCGCCGTCGATCGACGCGGCCCCAGCGGCGGGCTCAGCGACCGAGAGGCGGCACTTGCCGATGCCGAGATCGACCGGGGCATAGAGATCGGAGTAGTCGAATTCCTCGATCACGTCGGCGCCGACGATGCCCGCCTGCGCAGCGCCATGGGCGACGAAGGTGGCGACGTCGAACGCGCGCACGCGGATGAGGCGGAAATCTTCATCCTCGCAAGGAAAAGCCAGCCGGCGGTCGCCCTTGTCGTGAAACCCCGCTTCGGGCACCACGCCCGCGCGCGCCATCAGCGGCAGCGCCTCGTCGAGGATACGCCCTTTCGGGACGGCGAATGTCAGCGGCTGGCGCATGGCGGCGCGCTTAGGGCGCACCATTCGAAAGGGCAACGCCAGATGGCTGACACGATTTCGGGCCTCGGGGCCAATCCGAAGTATCAGCGGGTCGATATGGACGCCAAGGGCGTGGGGACCGTGGCGACCGCGTTCTCCAACCAGGTCGCTTATTGCACCGCTGCCGACGCGCCGATCACCGCGCGGGTGGTGGGGGCGGTGGCGGTGCTGCTGGAGGACGGCACGCCCGGTGCGCTGCTCGACCGCATCCGCGGCTGGCAGGGCGCTCCGCTGGCCGATGCGCTGCCGCTGCGCATCGCCGGCGGGCTCCATGCACTATCGCTTTCGGGCGACGAACCGGCTTTGGGTGCGATCTATCGCGGAGAGGACGCGGACGACGTCGCCATCGTGCGCGACGCCATCGCGCGGCACGAGGAACGGTTGATGACCTCGCTCGACGGCCCGCCGCAAACCAACGAGGCGGGGCGCTCGTCGAACTTCATTGCCGCGATGCTGTGGCTGGCCGACCGGGGCCTGCCCGCGCGGTTCGCGTGCCTCGAGATCGGGTCGAGTGCGGGGATCAACCTGATGATCGACCGCTATGCCTACGATCTCGGCGGCGTGAAGGTTGGGCCGGCCGATCCGGTGATGGCCTTCACCCCCGACTGGCAGGGGGATGCGCCGCCCGCGCACGCGATCGAGATCGCCAGTCTCAAGGGCTGCGACGTCGCCCCGGTCGACCTGACCGACCCGGCTCAGGCGCTGCGGCTCAGGGGCTACATCTGGCCCGAGCATGGCGTGCGGTTCGAGCGGATGGACGCCGCGATCAAGGCTGCGCGGGCGAAGGCGCCCGACCTGGTTGAGGCGAACGCCGCCGACTTCGTCGAGGCCGAACTGGCCCGCCCGCAGGACGCCGGCACTACGCGCGTTCTGATGCACTCGATCGTCTGGCAGTATGTGCCCAAGGATCAGCAGGCCCGCGTCACCGCCGCGATGGAGGCCGCCGGCGCGCAGGCCTCCGCCGACCGCCCGCTCGCGTGGATTGCCCTCGAAGCCAACCGCGACACGCACCGGCATGAGATGGTGGTGCGTTACTGGCCTGGCGGCGAGAAGGGGCGGATCCTCACCGAAGCGCACCCGCACGGGGCGTGGATCAAGTGGATGGGGTGAGCGAGGTCGGGTGGTAAACGAGGTCGCCTTCCGCGGAAACGTTCGTCCGTCAGTTCCCGTTGGCGGCCCGAATGCGGGCGCTCAGTTCCCGTACCCACTCGCTGACCCGGCGGTCGGTCTCGTAAGCGAGATCGGTCTCGGCCTTCAGACGCTCTTCGGCGGCATCTACGGCCGCCCGATTCTTCTGCGTGAAGAGCTCGCCCCCGAACCTCTTCCAGTTCTCGTCGGGCACGCAATTCGGTTTCGCCCAGCGGGAGCAGGTGTAGGGTAGCGTGCCCGCCAGCCGTTGTGCCGCGACCTGGTAGCTGCCGAATTCGTTTACCGAAATCTGCGCCGCCCGATCCGTAAATTTGTCGAAGCATGTTTTGAACGCCTCGTGCCGGGCGCGCGCTGCGTCGACCGCACGCTTTTCCACCGGCACATAGGAGAAATCAAAGGTTCCGCACGCCGACCGGAAACTCGGCACGTTGCGCGCCGACACCAGCGCGGCTTTGTACGGAGCAATGTCGGGCTTGCCGAAATACAGCGCGGGGTCCAGGTACTTCACGACATTCGCTTCGAATTCCGCTTTCGCGACCGCAAAACGATCGACCATCGTCTTGTCGTTCGAGCCGAGCATCGCGTCCAGACGTTTGAGCGAGGCCGGGTCGGACTTGGCCCGCTCGCGAAGGGGTTCGAGGCATTCGCGCCGTTCTTTCTGCTTGTACTTCAATTCGTACGCGAGGCTCTTTAGCTCGCCGCTCGTCTCCACCGAAGCGGCGACGTCGGCGTATCTCTTGGCATCGATGGTGCCGTAGTACTCTTCGCAATATGCGACATCGTCATCGATGCTGCGCGACTGCGCTGCGAGCATCGTCGATGTCATCGCTAGAAAAAATGTAGCGAGCAGCAAGCTGGTCCGGATCATTGCGCGACGTTCCCCCGATGATCGAATGCGATTGCAATCCCTCTTGAACCAAGCGGACTGTCGATCATTGGATGGAAACGACCTCGGTCGAGGGCACCATGCGGACGGCAGTGGGCCGGGTGGAGAGTGCCTTTCACCCGAGGTTGCTGAGGCACGAGGGATCAGGAGCATCACGCGTGAGCCAAACGTTCGACGAAGGACCGTTCTATCACGGTACGATCGCCGACCTGCGCGCGGGCGACCTGCTGACCGCCGGGTTCCGCTCGAACTATCGGCCCGACGTGGTGATGAACCACATCTACTTCACCGCGCTCAAGGACGGTGCCGGACTTGCCGCCGAGATTGCCGTGGAGCTTGCCGGAGGGAACGCCGTCCCACGGGTGTACGAGGTCGAGCCGACCGGGGCGTTCGAGAACGATCCCAACGTCACCGACAAGAAATTCCCCGGCAATCCGACGCGATCGTATCGCTCCAGCGCGCCGATCAAGATCGTGCGAGAGGTTACCGACTGGACGCGGCTGACTCCCGAAGCCTTGCAGATGTGGCGCGAGCGATTGTCCGCACTGCTGTCGGACAGCACCGCGGAAATCATCAACTAGCGACCGATATCAGTGCGGCACGGCCCCCGGCAGTTCCGGCCACTCGACCCCGCGCAAACTGGCGAGATCGATGTCGAGGGCGTTACCTGAACTTTCCATGGCATCGAGGGCTGCGCTCATCCGCGCGCCGGCCATCGACAGGCCGAGCTCGTCGGCCAGCCGCAACGCGGTGCACAGGTGCAGGTACGCCCTTCCGAAATCGGTGAGCTGCTTCATTTGGAGGCCTTGCGATCGAACCTGAAATGAAACCTACTCTAGGTTAACGCTGTGCACAATGGCGCGCCGGCTATTTCCGGTGGGAAATCAACGCCGATTTGGAGCGATCAGGCGGTGCGCGTGAGGAAGTCCTCGATCGCGGCGTTAACCTCGCCGGCTGCTTCCCACGGGACGAAGTGGCCGCTGCCAGGCACTTCCACCACGGTCAAGTCATCGATGATCTCATCCAGGCCTTCGAGATTCTCCGGGGGCAGAGCGAGGTCGTTCATGCCCCAAACCACCAGCGTCGGGATGGTCAGGTTGGGGAGCGGCGGGGGACTCCAGCCGGCGGGCAGCTCGTATGGCGCGTCGAGCGGCGGGATGTCGATCGGGCTCGCGCGATACCAGTTGAGCATGGCGAAGGCGGCGTCACGGTCCTGCCAGTCCTTTAAGAGCTCGGCGCGTTCTTCGGGCTCCATCACGTCGCCGCTGTCCCACTTGATCTCCTGCAGCAGGATGCCGGCGAGGCCCATCTCGCGCACCAGCGCGTCGTTCTTGGGATCGCGGAAGCCGCGCATGTACTGGCTCGATTCGCGCTGGTGCGAGTTGGTGTAGAGCAGCTTCTGGAACACCGCCGGATGCGGTGCATTGGCGATCACCGCGCGCGTGACCCGGCCGTTCATTTGCCCGGCGATGGCCGTGCCCCAGGCGATCGCGCCGCCCCAGTCGTGGCCGAGCACAGTGAACGTGTCGATGTCGAGCGCGTCGGCCAGCTGGAATACGTCGCCGATCAGCTTGTCGGGCGTGTAGTCGCTCACCGCCGGCGGCTTGGACGATCCGCGATAGCCGCGCTGGTCGGGCGCGACGCAGCGGAAGCGGTCCGAAAAGTGCGCGACCTGGTGGCGCCAGGTGCGGTGGCTTTCGGGAAAGCCGTGCAAGAAAATCAGCGCCGGCGCGTCGGCCGGGCCTTCGTCGACCACATCGAGCGCGATGCCGTTTTCGAGCGTGACCCGGTTCATGGCTATTCTCCCTTCATCCGTTCCATGTAGCCTGCCGCGACCATCCCCGCGACCTGATCGAACAGCGCGTCGGGCGTACGGCGCGCCTCGCCCATCGCCTTCTCGCCGCCCTGCGCGACGATGATCTCGCGCGTGCCGGCAGCGATGGCGTCGAGCATCTCGGTGGCGGCGACATCGGGGTCGATGCCTTCGTCGATCACCTTGTCGCTGCGCCCGCGGGCCGAGCCGTCGGCGGTCAGCGCATTGCGGCTGACGTCGGTGCGGATCGAGCCGGGGTAGATCGCGTGGACCGTGAGGCCGCTTTGCGACAGCTCGCCGCGCAGCGCGTCGGCATAGCCGGAGAGGCCGAACTTGGCGGCGGAGTAGGCCGTGCGCATCGGCACTCCGACTTTGCCGGCGATCGAGGAAATGAACGCCAGCGCCCCGCTGCCTCGCTTGCTCATCGGCCCGATAAGGCCCTGCGCGAAGGCGATCTGGGCGATGAGGTCGACCTCGATGATCTCGCGATAAACCCGCATGTCGGTCTCGAGCGCCATCGAGCGCTGCGAGATGCCCGCGTTGGCAACCGCCAGATCTACGCCGCCCTTCCACGCCAGCGCCTTGGCGGTCGCATCGGCGAGCGCGGCATCGTCGCGCACGTCGAACGGCAGCACCAGCGTCTCGCCAGTGAGCGATCCCGCGACCTCGGCCAGCCGCGCCTCGTCGCGGCCCGACAGGATCACGTGCCCGCCGCGGCTCGCCCAGCCGCGCGCGAGCGCCGCGCCGATGCCGCTCGATGCGCCGGTGATCCAGGCGACTTGTCCTCGTGTAGTCATGGGTAGCTCACCGTATTGGGGACTTCGGGGATGGGGATGAATTCGTGCTCGCCCGGCACCCGCGGGAAGTTGCCCGCACGCCAGTCGTCCTTGGCCTGGTTGATCCGCTCGCGGCTCGAGCTGACGAAGTTCCACCATACGTGGCGCTTGGTCTGGAACGCCTCGCCGCCGAGCAGCATCACCCGCCCGCCGGTGTCCGACGCCAGCCGCATCGCCGCGCCGGGCGCGAGCACGGTCAGTACGTATGGGTCGAGCGGATGACCATCGAGCGTCGCCTCGCCGCCGACGAGCATCACCGCGCGCTCGTCCGCCACCGCATCGATGGGCAGCGCGCCCGAGGCGGCGAGTACGATCTCGGCGTAGATCGTCGCGGCGTGGGTGGTGGTCGGCGCGCGGGCGCCCCACAACTCGCCCATGATCACGGTGGCCTTCGCGCAGGTGTCCTCGACGATCGGCAGTCCGGTCTGCGCCTCGAATGTCGGGTCGATCTCCTCCGCCCCATCGGGCAGCGCGAGCCAGGTCTGCATGCCGTAGAGCTTGCCGCCCTGCCGCTCCTCGGCGGGCGAGCGCTCCGAATGGACGATCCCGCGCCCGGCGGTCATCAGGTTGACCTGCCCCGGTCGGATGGTGGCGAAAGTGCCGAGGCTGTCGCGATGGTCGATCGCGCCCTCGAACAGCCAGGTCACCGTCGCGAGGTTGATGTGCGGGTGCGGCCGCACGTCCATTCCCGCGCCGACGTCGAGCTGGGCGGGGCCGAACTCGTCGACGAAGATGAAGGGCCCGACCATCGTCCGCCCCCGGCTCGGCAGCACGCGTCGGACCTGGAACTGGCCGAGGTCGTGGGTGACTGGCTGGATGGTGTCGATCACGCTCATGCGGCGTCGAGCTCCGGATAGTGACGAAATATGCCGTCCTGGTTGAAAGGGATGCAGCGGTCGGAGGCGCGGTAGGCCTTGATGCCGGGCAGTGCGGCGACCGCGTCGTGGCAAGCGATCAGTTTGGGGAAGTCAGCTTCGACCGCGGCCATCCGCTTGGGGAACATGAAGCGCAGGCCTTCGACGAGCTGGAACAGCGAGGTGTCGACGTGGCTCCACTTCGCGCCGAGCACGAACGGGCCGTCGATGGCACTCAGCGCATCCTCGAAATAGCCGAGGAATTTGGGAATGCGCTCCTCCCGGAAGTGCTTCGCCGCCACCAGCGCGGCGTCCTTCTGGTCTTCGTAGTAGGCGCTGACTCCGACTGGGTGATGCACCGCGTGAACTTCGGCCACCACGTCGCTGACCGTCAATTGCAACATGATCAGTTCGAGGTCTTTCGGCAGGTCGCTCGCCCCGAAGCCGTGCGCGTCGGCCAGCCAGGTGAGAATGTGGCCGACCTGCGCGATGGTCACCTCGCGCCCCTCGACCTCGCAGGTGATGTAGGGTGGGGCGAATGGCTTGATGCCGTGCCTCGGCTTCATGTCGGCGACCAGCGCCTCCACGCCCTCGTCGCGCGCGCGGTCGCGGTAGGGCACTTCCGCTGCCTCCAGCGCCAGCCGCACGAACTCCCCTCGGCCGGGGATCGAGGGCCAGTACCACAGGTCCAGCATCACGCTTGCCCCGGCGCGAAAGCGCGGATGGCGAGCGCGTGCACCCGGTTGCCGGGAATGTCGCCCAGCGCCGCGTTGACCATCCGCTGCCGCTCCAGCCGCGACTTGCCTGCGAACGCGGCGCTCTCGATCGCTACCGTAAAATGCGATTCGCCGCTGCCGTCGTCGCCCGAATGGCCGCGGTGCTTGGCGCTATCGTTGATCACTTCGAGGTGCGTCGGCGCGAAGGCGGCAGTGAGCAGCTCGGTCATTTCCTGGGCGAGCGGTCCGGTCACGATGGTTTCTCCGAGGTGCTGTATTTGAACGCGATGGTGTAACGCGCGCCGGCGAACAGGCGCGATGGCGCACCGACGCGATGCACCATGTCTCCGGGCAGCAGCGCCAGCCGGCCGGGGCGCGGCGCGACCGCGGTCACCGGCTCGCCGTCGGCATAGAACAGCGTCTCCCCCTGCCACTCCTCCCGCCACTCGGCATTGGCGAAGTAGATCGCGGTCACCCCCTGGTTGTTGTCGATGTGCGCGGTGTAATGGTCGCCGTAGGGCCCAAGATTGATCTGCGACCGGTAGAGCGCGGGTGCCAGCGCACCGTAAGCATGCTCGACCTCACGCTGCACTATCGAGTGGAGCTGGCGATAGAGCGGCTGCGCATCCAGCTTGTCCAGCGCGATGTCGTGAACGAAGTGCAGGAACGCCGTCGCGCCGTCGTTGTCGTAATCCTCCCGCACGAACGCGAGCTTGTGCAGCCACCGGTCGAGCATGGCCACGAACGCCGGATCGAACGCACCGTCGATCACCTGGATCCACCGTTCTCCCACCGGACGGATCGTGCGCTGCGGCTCCATTCGATCCTTCTCTCCGGTCCCACGGTTCGCCGCCCGGCACGTTGAAATCGCGGCAGCCTGCCGCCAGATGGCAACCTGTGAAGCCGCACAAATTTCATGGCCGGAATGAAGACAGCGGGCAAGCCTGCGAAGCAGTCGGGTGCGAGGAGCCGGGCGAATTCCGCGCGCCGAGCGATCGATTGGCGGGCTTCGACGGGCCGGGCCAATGGCGCTGGTTCTGCCTCGACCACGTCCGCGCGTTCAATTCCAGCTACAACTGGTTCGCCGGAATGACTGCCGACGAGATCGTCGCGGCGCAGCACCCGGCGGCGGGCTGGGCGAACTCCAGCACCACGCGCGCCTTCCGCGCCGACGCGGGGGTCGACGGCGTGCCGCGCTGGGCCGACTTCGACGATCCGCTGGACGCGATCGGCGCGCGTGCCACCGACATCCGCCGCCGGGCACAGAGCACGGCGCGTAGCCACCGCTTCACCGGCGAGGAGCGCGCCGCGCTCGACATGATGGGGCTGGAGCCAGACCTCGACCGGACCGCGCTGCGCAAGCGCTACAGCGAGCTCGTCCGCCGTTACCATCCTGATCGCAACGGCGGCGATCGCAGCCATGAAGGCCGGCTTATCCGGGTGGTGGAAGCCTATCAGGTCTTGAAGAAGAGCGCCGCGCTCGCCTAACCGGGCGCATGAAATCGCTTTCCATCGCCGCGCTCCTGCTCGCAGCTGCCTCCGCACCGGCCATGGCCGACACCCTGGTCGATAATATCCAGGGTGAATCGGTCGACCGGCAGGGTCACGTCACCCGCTTCACCGGCATCTGGATCGATGACGATGGCAAGGTGAAGCAGCTGCTCGACCGCAAGGACAAGCGCCCGCGGACCGATTTCGCGGTCGACGGCAAGGGCGCGGTGGTGATCCCGGGCCTGATCGATTCGCACCTGCACATCATGGAGCTTGGCTTCGGCGCGCTCACGCTGGACCTGACCGACACACGCTCGCTGGCCGAAGCGCAGGCGAAGATCCGCGAGTATGCGGCGAAATATCCCGACCGGAAGTGGATCATCGGGCGCGGCTGGAACCAGGAGGTCTGGGGCCTGGGCCGGTTTCCCACCGCCGCGGAGCTCGATGCGGCGGTCTCGGATCGCCCGGTGCTGCTGTCGCGGGTCGATGGCCACGCGCAGTGGGCGAACAGCGCCGCGCTCGCCGCCGCCGGCATTACGGCGCAGACCGCCGACCCGGCGGGTGGGCGAATCGAGCGGCTGAGCGGCTCGCGCGCGCCAGCCGGGGTGCTGGTCGACAATGCGCAGGACCTCGCCGCCAAGGTCGTCCCCGCGCCCCGGCCCGACGACTACGACCTCGCGCTCGCCAAGGCGCAGGAAATCCTGCTCAAACGGGGGGTCACCGCCGCGGCCGACATGGGCACCACGATCGAGGCCTGGCAGAGCATGCGGCGAGCGGGCGACGCCGGCTGGCTGCGGGTGCGGGTGATGGCCTACGCCTTCGGCGTGCCGGCGATGGAGCTGATCGCGGGACCCGGTCCCACACCGTGGCTCTATGCCGACAAGCTGCACATGGGCGGGGTCAAGCTCTACATGGATGGCGCGCTGGGTTCGCGCGGCGCCTGGTTGAAGGCGCCCTACGCCGACGATCCCAAGAACACCGGTCTGCCGCTGATGAGCGGGACCCAGCTTCGGAACCTGATGAGCCGCGCGGCGCTCGACAAGTTCCAGGTCGCAGTCCACGCGATCGGCGATGCCGCCAATGCCGAAGTCCTGGGCGCGGTCGAAGAGCTGTCCGAAACCTACAAGGGCGACCGGCGGTGGCGGATCGAGCACGCGCAGATCGTCGATCCGGCAGACATCGCGCGCTTCGGGCGCAATGGAGTGATCGCCTCCATGCAGCCGGTGCACCAGACCTCGGACAGGCTGATGGCGGAAGCGCGGCTGGGTCCGAATCGGCTCGCGGGAGCGTACGCGTGGCGCTCGATCGCGGCGACCGGCGCGCCGCTCGCCTTCGGCTCCGATGCTCCGGTGGAAGCGCCCGATCCGTTCGCCGGCATGGCCGCGGCGATCAGCCGTACCGGACCCGACGGGCAGCCGTTCGGGGGCTGGTTCCCGGGCGAAACTGTGGGCCGTGAGGCCGCGCTGGCCGGATATACCTCGCAGGGCGCCTATGCCGGATTCGCCGAGTCCCGCTTTGGCGAGCTCAAGCCCGGCATGCGGGCGGATTTCGTCGTGATCGACCGCGACCCATTGCTCGCGACGCCGCAGGACATCCGGCAGACGCGGGTGCTGCAGACCTGGGTCGGCGGCGAGCGGGTATATCAAGAGGGTGGGGAGGTTTCACCCGGACCGGGCCGGTAATCAAATCTTAACAATAATCGGGCCAACCGGTGCAGGGATGGCCGCGCGTTCGCTCATCGGCGCTCGGTCTCGAAAAAAGGTTGAGCAGGCCGGGAACCGTTGCGTGGTTTGAGAGTTTGCGACGCGGGTGATTGTGCTCGGTCTTTGGAAAGCGTTGCTCAATTGCAGCAGTCACTTACGGAAAGTCCAAGGTACTAACTTTTTCATACAAACGCCGAAAAATCGGGGTTGCCTGACTGAAAGCCTTCGCTTAGGGCACCCGAGACAGGTAAAAATAAGCGCTTCGAGGAGATACCGTATGAAGTTCCGCAATCTTGCCGCTGCCGCCGCAGCCACTACGCTTCTGGCGGCTCCGGTCGTCGCACAGGCCGCGCCGCAGCGCGCTGCTGCCCCGACCGAAGAGGGCAGCGAGATGGCCAGCTCGTGGATCATCGCGATCCTGGCGTTCGCTGCGATCATCGCCGCGATCATCATCGCGACCAAGGACAACAACGATCCCGTCAGCCCGTAAGAGCTGAGACGAAGCGAAATTGAAACGGGGCCTTCGGGCCCCGTTTTTTTTGCGTGCGCGGCAGGCGCAATGTGTGGCGTTACGGTTGCCAAAGCGGTGCCGGGCGGCCACGAAACCTGCGATGGACATGTTTCAGGGGGCCTTTAACGCGGAATTGTTGTCACGCTGGGTGTTGACCCGTGCGCACCCGGGCTGGCTTGGCCTACTCTATCGCGATCACGGCACCGACTGGGTCGAGCTCGAGTTGCCCTGGCGCGCAGACCTGGTTGGTGACGGGCGCCGCCCGGTGCTGGCGTCCGGCCCCATCGTCAGCCTGATGGACATGGCCGCGGGCATGTCGATCTGGGCAGCCAATGGCGAGTTCCGCCCGGTCGCGACACTCGACCTCAGGGTCGACTACATCCGCCCCGCACGCGAACGCGCATCGGTGTTCGGCCGGGTCACCTGCTATTGCCGCACCCGCTCCGCCGCATTCGTCCGCGGGACCGCGCACGACGGCGATCTCGCCGATCCGGTGGCGGAGGTATCGGGCGTGTTCATGACCCTCGATCCGGCGCGCATGCGATGAGCGTGCGCCTGACCGCTTACGCACAGGCGCTCGGCGTGTCCGTCGCCGAGGAGGGCGCGGGCCCGCCGACGTTGCTGCTGGAGTTCCGGCACGACCTCGAAGGCCGGCCTGGCGCGTGGCATGGCGGCGCGATCGCGGGCTTGCTGGAGACGGCGGGCTATGCGGCGTTGACCTCCGAGCTAAGCGCCCAAGGCCGCGATCCCTTGCTCAAGCCGATCAACATCACGGTCCAGTATCTCTCCACCGGACGGACGCAGGCGAGCTATGCCCGCGGGCGGATTGTCCGGCTCGGGCGGCGTAACGCCAATCTGGTGGTCGAGGCGTGGCAGGACGATCCGGCCAAGCCGATCGCCAGCGCGACGATGAACATCCTGATGGCGGAGTCGGCCTAGGGTCCGCTCGGTGGAGCGGATGGCGTCCCGCTCGGACTAGGAACGGGCTGCACCCGCAGACCGTCGCGGCCGAGGCGCACGTCGACGGGCACGCCATCGACATCTGTCGTTACCGTCACGCCTTCGCCGCCGATGCGAACGCGCGAGCGGTCGTCGCCGAGCGGGAATTCCGCGGTGGGGATGGCATCCGGATTGGGCACGTCCATCGGCTCGACCGGCGTGCCTGGATCCTCGCTGGCGCCGGGCGCCGGAGCGGGGCGCGGCGCGGACCGGCCGAGCGCCTGGCTCATGAAGTCCCGCCAGATGCGGGCGGGCACGCTGCCCCCGGTCACGCCATTCAATGGAGTATTGTCGTCGTTGCCGACCCAGACGCCGACCACCAGGTCCCCGGCGTATCCGACGAACAGCGCATCGCGATAGTCCTGGCTGGTGCCGGTCTTGCCGTATGCGGGCACCGATAGGCCGGCCGCACGCCCGGTCCCGCGGCTGATCGTCGCCTTCAGCAATTGCTCGATATCGGAGTGCGTGCGGCCCGACAGGCTTTCGTGCTTGCTCCATTCCCACGCCTTGGAGAGCCAGCCCTGCTCGGGCGTGGCGAAGGCGCGCGGCTGGACCGGGAACTCGTTGGCGGTCACGCCTGCATAGGCACTGGTGAGCTCCAAGAGGGTCATGGTCGAAGTGCCGAGCGCGAGGCTGGGGTCGCCCGGCGCCAGCGGCGAGGTGACCCCGAGATCGCGTGCGGTGGCGATGACCTTGTCGCTCCCGACCGTTTGCAGCAGCCGCACCGCGGCCACGTTGCTGGAGCGCGCGAAAGCCTCCTCGAGCGTGATCGATTCGGAATAATTTCCCGCGGCGTTCTTCGGCCGGTAGCTGCCGGTGGTGATCTCCCGGTTGTCGATCCGGTCGTCGGGCGACATGCCGCTGCGCAGCGCGGCGAGCCAGACGAACAGCTTGAAGGTCGAGCCCGGCTGCCGCCGTGCCTGGGTCGCGCGATTGAACGGCGAGCGCGAATAATCCTTGCCGCCGATCATCGCGACCACTTCGCCATTGGGCCGCATCGCCACCAGCGCCACCTGCGCTTTGCCGGGCACCCGCTGGGTCACCCGCCGGGCAATACCCTGCAGCCGCGAATCGAGCGTGGTCGTGAGCGTCTGTCCGCCATACCCCGCCTCGGCGAGCTGGCGACCTTGCGGCAGCGCCCAGTCGGCGAAGTAGGTGCCCGTCGGTATCGTCTTGTCCGGCCGTACGTCGAGCTTGGGCGGCCGCATCGCGCGCGCTTCGGCGGGCGTGATGAAGTGCATCGCCTCCATCGACCCCACCACCAGCTTCATCCGCTTGACGGCGCGGTCGTAGTGTTTCGTAGGCGCGAAGCGCGAGGGCGCCTGGACCAGGCCCGCAAGCATCGCCGCCTGCTCGGGCTTCAGCCGTTCGGGCTGGCGGTAGAAGTAGTGCAGGCTCGCGGCGCGCAGGCCGTAGACGTTGTCGCCGAAATAGGCATTGGAGAGGTAGCGTTCGAGGATCTCGTCCTTGGTCAGCCATGCTTCGAGCCAGAACGCGATCAGCATCTCGCGGCCCTTGCGGGTCAGTGTCTGCTCGGGCGTCAGGAAGGTGAACTTGGCGAGTTGTTGGGTGATCGTCGAGCCGCCGCCGTATCCGGTCCACGCGGCGCGGGCCATGCCGCGGGGATCGATCCCCCAGTGGGTATAGAAACGCCGGTCCTCGATCGCGATAAACGCCTCGACGACGTGCTTGGGGAGCTTCTTCACCTCCACGGGCTCGTCGATCACCGCGCCGTTGCGCGCGATCGGAGTGCCGTCGCTAGCGAGGAGGGTCAACTCAGGCGCGGCGATCGGCTGGAGCGATTTCGACAGCGGCGCGGTGACCGCGAGCCACGCGATGATGAGCATGAACAGCGCCAGCAGGCCGGCGACGATGCGCACGATCCACCACCGTCGCCGCCGGCCAAGCCAGAGGCGTCGGGCGGGCTTGGGCTCCAGCGCGTCGAGCCGCTGGTCCCAGTCATTGAACTTGTCGTAGGCCGGCTCGTCGTCGCCGTACGCCTCGTGCAGCGCGAAGTAACCGGCGTGGGCCGGCGGCTCGGGCTCGGGCTTGGGACGCGACCAGAACGCCATCGCTAGTGTATTAGCACCTCAACACGGCGCTTCAAGAAGTCAGTTCTTGCCGACGACGCTCTCGGGCAGATCGACGCCGAACACGCGCTGGTAGTACTCGGCCACCAGCACCCGCTCCGCCTCGTCACACTTGTTGAGGAAGGTGAGCCGGAAGGCGAATCCGACGTCGCCGAAGATCGCCGCGTTCTGCGCCCAGGTGATCACCGTGCGCGGGCTCATCACGGTCGAGATGTCGCCGCCGATGAACCCCTGGCGGGTCATGTCGGCGACCTTGACCATGTCGGCGATGGTCTTGGCGTCGGTCTCGGGGCTCTTGGCGTGGACGATCTCCTGCTCGGTCTTCGCCGGCAGGTAGTTTAGCGCGACGACCAGGTTCCAGCGGTCCATCTGCCCCTGATTGATCGCCTGGGTGCCGTGATAGAGCCCGCTGGTATCGCCGAGGCCGACGGTGTTGGCGGTGGCGAACAGGCGGAAGTTGGGATCGGGTCGGATCACCCGGTTCTGGTCGAGCAGGGTCAGCTTGCCCTGCTGTTCGAGCACGCGCTGGATGACGAACATCACGTCGGGGCGGCCGGCGTCGTATTCGTCGAACACCAGCGCCACCGGGTGCTGCAGCGCCCACGGCAACAGGCCCTCGCGGAACTCGGTCACCTGCAACCCGTCGCGCAGCACGATCGCATCGCGGCCGACGAGGTCGATGCGGCTGATGTGCGCGTCGAGGTTGATGCGGATGCACGGCCATTTGAGACGCGCGGCGACCTGCTCGATGTGCGTCGACTTGCCGGTGCCGTGATAGCCCTGGACCATCACGCGGCGGTCGTTGGCGAAGCCAGCGAGGATCGCGAGCGTGGTGTCCGGATCGAACACGTAGCTTTCGTCGATATCCGGCACGCGCGGATCGGCCTTGCTGAACGCGGGAACCTGCCAGTCGACGTCGACCCCGAACACCTCGCGCGCGCTGACGGTGGTGTCGGGCGCGGCAAGTACGGTGCGTTGGCTGCTATCGAGGGCGTCGGTCATGTCGTTCATCGCCTGTGCCGACTATACGCGGGCGCGGGTGGTCGCAAGCGTCCTTGCGAGCAACTTATCTTGTCCCGATAACAGTCCGCGATGCCGCCGCCTTCGCCCGCCGATTTCCTGCGCCGCCGCCTGGTCGGCAAGGTGCGCGGCGTGCTCAACGATGTCGCGGCGGGACAGCAGCCGGTCGCGCTGAGCGACGAGGCGCTTTTCGGACGCGATTCGCCGATCCGCATGGTCCACGCGGGCGTGGTGTCGATGCTGGTCGGCGGCATCCGCTCGCTGCTGCTGCAGATGCTGCACCCGCACGCGCTGCAGGGCGTGCTCGACCATTCGGACTTCCGCGCGGACATGCACGGGCGCCTGCGCCGCACCGCGCGGTTCATTGCGGTGACGACCTTCGCGCACCGCGACGACGCGATGGCCGCGATCGAGCGGGTGAATCGCATCCACACCAAGGTCAGCGGGACGCTGCCGGACGGCACGCCGTATTCCGCGACCGATCCGCGCACGCTGGCGTGGGTGCACGTGGCGGAGGCGACCAGCTTCCTCGAAGCCTATCTTGCCATCGTCCGCCCCGGGATGCCGCTGTCGGAGCAGGACGAATACTTCCGCCAGTTCGCGCTCATTGCGCGCGCGCTCGGCGCCGATCCGGTCCCGGAGAGCAAGGCTGAGGCCGAGGCGCTGATCGTGGAGCTGCGCGGCGATCTCGCCACCAGTGAGGCGGCACGCGAGGTCGCGCGGCTCGTGCTGAGCCAGCGGCCCGATGGCGCACCGGCGGCGGTGCAACGCACGCTCGGCACCACGGCGGTGGACCTGTTGCCGCCTTATGCGCGTACGATGCTCGCGCTAACGCGGCCGCTGGTCAGCGCGCTGCCCGCGCGAATGGCGACGCGGACGATGTCGGAGACGCTGCGCTGGGCCTTCCGCCAGCGCTAGGCGAGCTTGGGCGGCAGGCGGAACAGGCTGGCGAAGCGCATGGCGAGATCGCGGTTGCCTTCGATCGATAGCCCGGCATCGCGCTCCAGCTCGTCCCACGGCACGCCGGCATAGAACCCGCCGGCGACGATCGAGGCGATCGGCGCGCGGAATACCGTGTCGGCATGCCGGACAGACTCGCGGCGGATCGGCAGTTCGCGCATCGTCGGCTCGGCGATGAATTCCTCCTCGCCGATTGCGAAGCCGATCCGGCGGCGGGCGAACTGGGCCAGCCGGTTGTGCTGCACCATCGTCCGCATCGAGAGCATCAGCGAGACGGGCGACAGCGGCAGGGTCGGGTCATGCGCGCTCGACTGCGCGGCCCAGCGGCCGAGCTCCTGGATCAGCGGCTCGGCGGCATAGCCCCACTCGGTCAGCTCATAGACTTGCGCCTTGCCGGGTGGCGGCAGCTGGCGGCGCACCAGCACACCCGCTTCCTCCAGCGAGGTGAGCCGCTCGGTCAGCACCTTGGCGCTGATTCCGGGCAAGCTGGCGCGAATGTCGGAGAACCGTCGCGCGCCTAACATAAGTTCACGTACGATCAGCAGGGACCACCGCTCGCCGACCAGTTCCATGGCGAACGCCGTCCCGCAGGCATCGCCGTACCACCGGCCATGCCCCTGCTTTTCAAGCGTAGTTTCTTTTTGTAACTTCACAGTTGCTTTTTGTAACCGAGTCTCTCACAAAAGGCAAGTTCCGATTCGCAAGCGAAGGAGAGAGCTGCGATGACCCAGATGATTTTTGTGAACCTGCCGGTGGCCGATCTCGACGCGTCGAAGGCATTCTACTCGGCCATCGGCTTCACCAACGAGCCCAAGTTCACCGACGAGGCCGCAGCCGCGATGCAGCTGTCGGACACGATCTGCGTGATGCTGCTCACCCACGACAAGTGGAAGAGCTTTACCACCAAGGCGATCCCCGACGCCCGGCAGAGCGCGCAGGTGATGCTCTGCCTCAGCCGCGACAGCCGCGAACATGTCGACGCCACGCTGGCCGATGTCGCGGCCGCGGGTGGCAACGTCGATTGCGATCCGCCGCAGGACTACGGCTTCATGTACGGCCGCAGCTTCGAGGACCCTGACGGGCACAACTGGGAAGTCATGTGGATGGACCAGGCCGCGGTCGAGCAGGGCCCCGAAGCCTTCGCTGCCGCCACGGCCTGAGAGGAGAGAACCGATGTCGTATTTCGATGGCTTCGTGATTCCGGTGCCGAGCACCGGCAAGGACGAATTCCTCCGCCACGCCAGCACGGTCGATCCGGTGTTCCTCGAGCATGGCGCGCTTCGCGTCGTCGAATGCTGGGGCGCCGACCTCAAGCCCGGCGAGACGACCGACTTCCAGGGCGCGGTCGCCGCGAAGGACGATGAGACGGTCGCCTTCGCGTGGATCGAATGGCCCGACAAGGCGACCCGCGATGCCGGCATGGCCAAGATCACCGCGCTGATGGAGGCTGACCCGCGCATGAGCCGCGAGACCAACCCGGTGCCGTTCGACGGTGCGCGAATGATCTTCGGCGGGTTCGAGCCGATGGTCGTGCACGGCACGCCGAACAAGGGCGACTATGTCCAGGGCTTCGTCATCCCGGTGCCGCAGGGGCGGCGCGAGGACTACCGCAAGATGGCCGACGATGCCTGGACCATGTTTGATGGCTACGGCGCCACCAGCGTGGTCGAGGCGTGGGGCGACGACGTTCCCCAAGGCCAGCAGACCGACTTCTACAGGGCAGTGAAGGCGGAAGAGGGCGAGAACGTTGTCTTCAGCTACATGACCTGGCCCAGCCGCGCGGTGTGCGACGCGGCGGCCGAGAAGATGATGAACGATCCGGACATGAAGATGCCCGACAACATGCCCTTCAATCCGCAGCGCATGATCTACGGCGGCTTCGAGCCGGTCCTCGAACTGGGAGGCAAGTGATGAGCGACGAGCGCGGCGGCTTCGTCTGGTACGAGCTGATCACCGACGATGTCGACAAGGCGCGCGACTTCTACCGCGCGGTGGTCGGCTGGGAAATCGCGGCCGAGGGACAGGCAATGCCCACCGGCACCACCTACCGCATGATCCAGCGCAGCGACGGCGGCAACGCCGGCGGCGTGCTGACGATGAGCGACGACATGAAGGCCCACGGCGCCAAGCCGGTGTGGCTCGGCTATATCCACCATCCCGAGGTCGATGCGGCGGTCGCGCGAATCAAGGCTGCGGGCGGCGCGGTGCATATGCCGCCGATGGACATGCCGGGCGTCGGCCGCATCGCGATGGTCGCCGATCCGCAGGGCGCCCAGTTCTATGTCATGAACCCCACCCCGCCCGAGCCCGGCGCTAAGAGCGACGTGTTCGATTACGCCAAGGCGCAGCACATCCGCTGGAACGAGCTGTGGACCACCGACCAGGCAGCGGCGGTGACGCTCTACACCGAACTGTTCGGCTGGACCCAGAAAGGCGCGATGCCGATGGGGCCGATGGGCGACTACCTGTTCATCCAGCACGACGGCGGCGGCATCGGCGCGATCGCCAAGGCGCAGCCGGGCGGCGAGGGCACTCGCTGGCAGTATTTCGCCGGCGTCGACGACATCGACCGCGCGTGCGCCGCGGCGGTCGAGCACGGCGGCGAGGTGCTGGGCGAGCCGCAGCAGATCCCCGGCGGCGAATACACCGTCTATGCCCACGACCCGAGCGGCGCGACCATCGGCCTCGTCGGCCCGCGCAAGGAGTAGAAGCAATGCCTAACAAGAACACGATTTGCGTCTGGTACGATAAGGGCGCGCGCGAGGCGGCGGAGTTTTACGCCTCGGTCTTCCCCGACAGCCAGGTGACCGCGGTTCACCGCGCGCCGGGCGACTATCCAGACGGGCACGAAGGCGACGAACTGACGGTGGAATTCACCGTCTGCGGCGTGCCGTGCCTCGGCCTCAACGGCGGCCCCCAGTTCCCGCAGACCGAAGCCTTCAGCTTCCAGATCATGACCGAGGATCAGGAAGAGACCGACCGCTACTGGAACGCGATCGTCGGCAATGGCGGGGCGGAAAGCGCGTGCGGTTGGTGCAAGGACAAGTGGGGCGTCAACTGGCAGATCACCCCTCGCACGCTGACCGAGGCGCTCGCCGCCGGCGGCGACGAGGCCAAGCGCGCCTTTGCGGTGATGATGGACATGCAGAAGATCGACGTCGCGGCGATCGACGCGGCGCGGCGGGGAGACTGACGATGGCGCGCAAGATCACCGGTGGCTGCTTCCTGTCATTGGACGGCGTGATGCAGGCCCCCGGCGGCCCGACCGAGGACACGCAGGGCGGCTTCGATGAGGGCGGCTGGATGTTCAAGATCTGGGACCCGGGCATCGAGGAGACGCTCGGCAAGATGTTCTCCGGCGATTACGACCTGCTGCTCGGACGCCGGACCTACGACATCTTCGCGGCCTACTGGCCCTATGCCGAGGAGCCGGAGAACCGCCCGATGCGTGATGCGTTCGATGCGGCGAATAAATATGTCCTCACGCGCGGTGACCAGCCGCTCGAGTGGCAGAACAGCCACCGCCTCAAGGGCATCGAGGATGTCGCGACGATCAAGGCGAGTGAGGGCTCCGACCTCGTCATCCAGGGATCGAGCACGATCTATCCGGCGCTCCTCGCGGCGGGCCTGATCGATGAGCTGGTGCTGATGACCTTCCCGGTCACCCTGGGGAAAGGCAAGCGCCTGTTCGGCGAGGGCACCCCGGTCGAGGGGCTTGAGATGATCGAGCACCGGGTGACCGACAAGGGCACCGTAATCGCCACCTACAAACCCGGCGGCGCGCTGCCGCCCTATCCGCCCGAAGGCCCGATCGGCGCCAAGAGCGAGCGCGAGGCCGAGCGCCAGCGCAAGATGGCGGCGGGGACCTGGTGATGCTGCAGATCTACGGCCACCCGTTCTCGTCCTACACCTGGAAGGCGCTGATTCCGCTCTACGCCAACGGCACGCCGTTCGAGTTCCGCTCGGTCGATCCGGGCGAGGGCGCGGACAACGGCGAGTTCGTCGCCGCGGCGCACCCCGCGGGCAAGTTCCCGGTGCTGGTCGACGGCGACACAACGGTCGTGGAGGCGACCGCGATCGTCGAATACCTCGCGGTCCACCACCCCGGCCCGGCGCCGCTGATCCCGCCCGATCCGGCGCAGGCGGCGACCGCGCGGATGATCGACCGAGTATTCGACAACTACGTGATGAACACCGCGACGCGGGTGGTTCTCGCCTACATCGTCGGTAACGGAACGCCCGATCCCACGGAGGTGGAGGACGCCAAGGCGGGCTTGCGCCGCAGTTATCACTGGCTGGAGGACTGGCTCGGCGCGAACACGCTGCCACCGCACGTCAGCCTAGTGACTTGCGCCGCCGCCCCGGCGCTGTTCTATGCCGACTGGATCGAGCCGATCCCGGACGATCATCCGCGGCTCAAAGCCCTGCGCGCTGAGCTGCTCGCGCTGCCGTCGGTATCGCGCTGCGTTGAGGAGGCGCGGCCGTTCCGCCACTACTTCCCGCCGGGCGCTCCCGACCGCGATTGACGGACGGTGATGTTCCGCTAATGTTCTACTCCGGGTCGCGCCGGGGAGTGAGTCGAATGGCCACGCACGAAGGCGGCTGCGCATGCGGCGAAGTCCGCTACCGGTTGGGGAGCGAGCCGATCGTGGTTCACTGCTGCCACTGCCGCTGGTGCCAGCGGGAAAGCGGCACGGCGTTCGCCCTGAATGCGGTGATCGAGGCGGAGCGGGTCGAGCTGGTCTCAGGCCAGCCCGAGCGAATCGATACCCCGTCGGCCATCGGCAAGGGCCAGCCGGTGTTCCGCTGCCGGACCTGCAAGGTCGCGCTGTGGAGCCACTACGCGGGCGCGGACGACAAGGCGGACTTCATCCGCGTCGGCACGCTCGATGATCCCGATGCATTTCCGCCCGACGTGCACATCTTCACCGAGAGCAAGCAGCCGTGGGTCGTGCTGCCCGAGGGCGCCGAGCAGTTCCCGATCTTCTACTCGGGCAAGGACGTGGTGCGGATTTACGGCGAGGACGGTGCGGCGCGCTGGCGCGCCCTGAAGGAGAGCTGAGATGGCCGAATACACTTTCTACACCAACCCGATGAGCCGCGGGCAGATCGTGCGCTGGGCGCTGCACGAGGCGGGCGCGGACTACGAGCAGGTGCTGGTCGATTGGGCAGCCAAGGGCGATCTTCTCAAGGTCAACCCGATGGGCAAAGTGCCGACCATCGTCCACCACCACGGCGGGCACGACCATGTGGTTACTGAAGCGGCGGCGATCTGCCACTACCTCGCCGAGATGAGCGCGCCCGACCTGCTCCCGCGCGATCACGAGAAGGCGGACTACTTCCGCTGGCTGTTCTTCGCCGCGGGGCCGCTCGAACAGGCGGTGGTCGCGAAGTCGATGGGCTGGGAAGTTAAGCCCGAGCGTGAGGGGATGGCGGGGTTCGGCAACTACGACCGCACGGTCGATGCGCTCGACGGCTGGCTGTCCGCTCACGACTACGTCTGCGGCGGGCGGTTCACGATGGCGGACGTCTATGTCGGCAGCGCGGTCGACTGGGGTCTTCAGTTCGGCTCGATCCCGACGCGCGCCAACTTCGAGGCCTACGCCAATCGCTTCCGCAACCGCGAAGCATACCAGGCAGGCAAAGCGATCGACGGGCAGCTCATTGCCGAGATGCAAGCCAAGGCCTGACCGCTCCCAAGATTTTCGCCGGTTTCCCTAGCGTCGCATCTGGCCTAGGGCGCCCGCGATGACTCAGACCGCCACCGCCCGCCCTCAGGCCGCAGACGCCGCTCTGCCGCTCACGATCGACGATGTCCGCGCCGCCGCCCAGCGGATCGCGGGCGCGGTGGTGCGCACCCCGACGATGCATTCGCAGACGCTGTCGAACATCGTCGGCACCGAGATCTGGCTCAAGTTCGAGAACCTGCAGTTCACCGCCGCCTACAAGGAGCGCGGCGCGCTCAACGCGCTGCTCCAGCTCACCCAGGAACAGCGCGACCGCGGCGTGATCGCGGCCTCGGCCGGCAATCACTCGCAGGGGCTCAGCTACCACGGCACCCGCCTCGGCGTGCCGGTGACGATCGTCATGCCGCGCACCACGCCGAGCGTGAAGATCATGCAGACCGAGAGCGTCGGCGGCAACGTCGTGCTCGAGGGCGAGACCTTCGACGACGCCTACGCCCACGCGCGCCAGCTCGAAAAGGAGCGCAACCTCACCTTCGTCCACCCGTTCGACGATCCGCACGTCGCCGCGGGCGCGGGGACGGTGGCGCTCGAGATGCTTGAGGATGCCCCGGAGATCGATTGCCTGGTGGTGCCGATCGGCGGCGGCGGGCTCATCAGCGGCGTGTCCACCGTCGCCAAGGCGCAGGATCGGCCGATCGAGGTGATCGGGGTCGAAGCGGCGCTCTACCCGTCGATGTATTCGCGGATCAACGGCACCCCGATGCCATGCGGCGGCGATACGCTGGCCGAAGGCATCGCGGTCAAGGAGCCGGGCGAGTTCACCAGCCGCGTGATCGCCGAAAGGGTCGACGACATTCTGCTGGTCGAGGAAGCCGAGCTGGAACGCGCGGTCAGCCTGCTGCTGCAGATCGAGAAGACTGTCGTCGAAGGCGCCGGTTCTGCCGGTCTCGCGGCGATGCTGGCACACCCGAACCGGTTCAAGGGCAAGAAGGTCGGCCTCGTGCTGTGCGGCGGCAATATTGACCCGCGCCTGCTCGCCAACGTGCTGCTGCGCGATCTCGCCCGCTCGGGTCGCTTGGCAAGACTGCGTATCACCCTGCAGGACCGCCCCGGCGCGCTCTACAAGGTGATGAAGGAGTTCAACGCGCACAACGTCAACATCATCGAGATCTACCACCAGCGCATCTTCACCTCGCTGCCGGCGAAGGGCCTGATCACCGACATCGAGTGCGAGGCGCGCGACAAGGACCAGATCGATGCGCTGGTCGCCGCACTGAAGGACGGCGGCTACACCGTCCAGCTGGTCGAACTCGGCTGATCCGCGGGCACCGCGTGCCCGGCGGCGCGTTGGTGCGGTGATGGATCTGGCAGGACAGACCGCGGTCGTCACCGGCGGCGAGTCGGGCATCGGGCGCGCATGCGCGATCGCGCTGGCGCAGCGCGGTGCGCGGGTTGCGCTGACGTACTTCGCGGACGCAGATGCGGGTTACGGAACTGTCGCCGCGATCAAACAGGCAGGCGGATCGGCGCTGGCCGTCCGCTGCGACGTCGCCGACGAAGGGCAGGTTCAAGCGTTGTTCGCCGCCGCCGAGCAGGCGTTCGGCCCGGTGCGCCTGCTGGTCAATTCGGCGGGCGTCAACATGAGCGGCATTCCTCTCGCGCAGATGGACCTCGCGCTGTTCGAGCACACGATTGCGGCTGATCTCGTCGGCCCGTTCCTCACCTGCCGCCGCTTCGTCCGCGCGCTGGAGAGTGCCGGGCAGGGCGGCCGGATCGTCAACATCTCCTCGATACACGAACGCGCGCCGAGGCCGGGTGGGGTCGACTACGATGCGGCCAAGGGCGGGCTGGCGCAGCTCACCGCGACGCTCGCGCTCGAGCTCGCGCCCAAGGGCATCGCGGTGAATGGCGTGGCGCCGGGCATGATCCTCACCCCGATGAACCAGTCGGCGATCGACCATCCGGACGAGCTCAAGTGCAAGGAAGCGGCGATCCCCTGGGGCCGCGCGGGCACGCCGGAGGAGGTGGCGGAGCTCGTCGCCTTCCTCCTGTCACCGCAGGCCGACTACATCACCGGCACCACCGTCACGATCGACGGCGCGCTCTCGCTGACCGTGGCGCAGGGAGCCTGAGCCGATGCAGTCCTACGTCGTGGAAGCGCTCGACGATGTCACCCTCGACATCTCCGAGCCCGACGGCCTCCTCGCCGGCTATGACCTCATGAGCCCCTACGTCTGGACCGACGACAAGGGCTGTCACCTGCTGGTCCGCGTGCTGCCCAATCCCCTCAAGCCCGGCGACCCGACCGGCGTGATCTACCAAGGCACCTCGAAGGATCACCTGCGCTTCGTGATGGACCAGAAGCCCGCGATCGAACCGGGACCGGAAGACGATGACGCCGCCGGGGTCGAGGACCCGACCGTCGTCATCGCCGAGAACCACCACCTGCTGGTGTACTACACCGGGGTGCACGGCGACCCGATGCAGGGCTGCCTGATGGTCGCGCGCGGCGAAGACCTGCGTTCGCTGAAGAAGGAGCGCGTCGCGCTGAAGGCGCCGCCGGGCGAGGGCAACATCAAGGAAGCCACGGTTGCGCAAGGGTCTGACGGGCGTTGGCGGCTGTTCTACGAATACGCCAAGGACCACGCCTCGCGCATCGGGCTGGCGGTCGGGCCGACGCCCGACGGCCCGTGGGAGATCGCCGACGATCCCTTCATCATCCGCGAGGATTCGTGGGACAACTGGCACCTCTCGACCGGGCCGATCGTCGCCCTGCCGGGGCGCGATCCCGTGATGTTCTACAATGGCGCGACCGTCGATGCGCGCTGGAGGATCGGGTGGATCACCTTCGACGCCAACTTCGAGAAGGTGACCGCGCGCGGTCTGGAGCCGTTGATCGTGCCCCCGCCGCCCGAGCACCGCAACGCGACCGACATCGCCTTCGCCGCGTCCTGCCTGGTGGAGGATGAAGCGGTCCAGCTCTATTTCAGCGCCGAGGATCGCCTGCTGCGGCGGGCCACGGTGCGACTGCTGGCGAGCGCGTGACGTCAATGCAAACCGGTCCATCACCCCGGACTAGATCCGGGGTGATGCTGCCTTTGCGACGGCGAGGAAAAGCACCAGCCCCGGATCAAGTCCGGGGCGACGAGGGAGGGGAGGTAAAGCATCCGCTCTGCATCAGGCGTGGGCGACACAGCTCCGCTGTCAGCGACGACTCCGCACCCCGCGAAACTTCTTCACAACTGCTGACGAGCACAAGACATCAGCTCACAGAGGTCCGTCACCCCGGACTAAATCCGGGGTGGTGCTGCCTTTGCGACGTCGAGGAAAAGCACCAGCCCTGGATCAAGTCCGGGGCGACGACCAAGGGAAGGTGGATCTGATCGGCCCCTGGCGGCATGCGCCAAGCGCCCGCGAAACTTTCTCGCAACTGTGCAAACTAAGTTTCCGTTAACCGAGATAGATGGTTAAGGGTCTTTTACCGCCGGGCGCGGACCGCCATAAAGGTGCTGCGCTTCGGACGCGATTGTTTCACCCGCGAGAGGACCCTGGCAGCTCCCGTGACGGCCCCCGTTCGCTTTCCCCGGTTCTTCGTGACGAGCCCCGCGCCGTGCCCGTACCTGCCGGGCAAGAGCGAGCGGAAAGTGTTCACCGAGCTCAAGGGCCCGCACGCCGATCAGCTGATCGAGGCGCTCGGGCGGATCGGGTTCCGCCGCAGCCAGACCGTCGCCTACCGGCCCAGCTGCGTCGATTGCCAGGCGTGCGTCTCGGTCCGGGTGCCGGTGCGCGACTTCACGCCGTCGACCACCCAGAAGCGCAATCTCAAGCGCAATTCGGACCTGATCGCGACCGAGTGCCGCCCGTGGGCGACCGGCGAGCAGTTCGATCTGCTGCGCAAGTATCTCGGCACCCGCCACCCCGGCGGCGGCATGGCCGCGATGGACGAAATTGATTACGCCGATATGGTGGAACATACGCCCGTAACCAGCTACGTCGTTGAATATAGGGAGCCCTCCGACGGATTGATGCCGGGACGCCTTGTCGGCGCCTGCCTCACCGACCGGCAGGGCGACGGGTTGTCGATGATCTATTCGTTCTACGACCCGGAACATGAGGCACGGTCCGGGCTTGGCAACTATATCATCCTCGACCACATCCGGCGCGCCCGGGAAGATGGCCTGGGACACGTCTACCTCGGCTACTGGGTCGATGGGTCCGACCGGATGCAATACAAGATCCGCTACCGCCCGATCGAGTTGCTCGGCCGCGACGGCTGGCGTCGGCTCTCGTCCGAAAAGCACGACGCGCTCATCGCTGCCGCTGCCAGCGCTCCCCGCCGGGCGCGCGACGGCGCCAGTCCCGCCAAGGACGCCTCGCTCCCGCAATTCGATTTTTCCGAGTAGGCTCGCGCTGATCGCGGCCGGGTGCGCGGCGCTGATCGCCGCACCCGTCGCCGCGCAGGACTTGCCGACGCAGGAAGGGCCGATCCCGCCCAAGGCGCCGGTGCTGGCCGCCCCGCTCCCCGCGACCCCGCCGCCCGCGAGCGAGCCGTCGCTCGAAGACCTGATCCCCGACAGCGCGGTCGAAAACCCCGAGGCCTGGGCGGTGCAGGGCGCTCCCGCCGACGCCGCGGCCGAACCGGCGCTTGAGGTCGATCCCAACTCGCCCCTCGCCGAAGTGCCGGCCATCGACGTGCCGTGGCCCGACGATCTCGTCCTCCCGCAGCTCGCACCGCTGGAGCCCGACGACAGTATCCAATTCGCCGATATGGAGGATGCGGCCAATCCGCGGCCGGCGCTGGTCGATGCCGATGTGGTGCAGGTGACCGACGAACTCGCGCTCGCCTTCCCGCCGGACGATACCGCGTTCCCCGAGAAGGAAGCCTTCGCCGCCCGCTACGGCGAGCTGTCGACCATTGCCGAGCTCGACACCGACAAGGACAGCGTCGCCCAACTCGCCGCGCGGGCGAAGGCGGACCAGACGCTGCTCGAGACGATGCTGCGCGTGTACGGCTACTACGATGCGCAAGTGATCCGCTCGGTGGCCGGCATCCAGGCCGGGCAGGAGACCGCCGCCGAACGCGCCGCGGTCCGGTTCGATATCATCCCGGGCGCGCGCTACCGGTTTGGTGCGATCGATCTGGGCGAGCTCGACACCGCGGTCGATGCGGTGGCGCTTCGCCGCGCGTTCGAGATCCAGCCGGGCGACTTCATGTCGAGCGACAAGATCGTCGAGGAGCAACTCAACCTCGACACCGCGCTCGGCGAATTCGGCTATCCCTTCGCGACGATCGACGCGCCCGAACTGCTGGTCGATCACGCGCGCACTGAGGGCGACCTGACGATGCCGGTGCACCCGAAGGGCAAGTACGTGTTCGGCGAAGTCGTCTCGAACCTGCCGCGTTTCCTCTCGGGCAAGCACCTCGCGACGATCGCGCGGTTCGATCCGGGCGACGTGTACCAGCGCAGCCTGGAGCTCGACCTCAGGCGCGCGATTGTCTCCACCGGGCTGGTCTCCTCGGTCACGGTCACGCCGCGCGAGGTGACGCCGCCGTCGGGCGACCAGCCGGGCACCGTCGCGCTCGATGTCGAGATGTCGAAGGCGAAGCTGCGCACCTGGGCGGGCGCGATCGGCTACGGCACGGGCGAGGGCATCCGCGTCGAGGGGAGCTGGGAGCATCGCAACCTGTTCCCGCCCGAAGGGATGCTGCGCGTGCGCGGGATCGCCGGCACGCAGGAACAGCTGTTCGGCGTCACCTTCCGCAAGAACAACCTCGGCGGGCGCGACAAGGTGCTGACCGTCGATGCCTTCGCCTCGACGGTCGACAGCGACGCCTACGACGCGCGCACCGTCTCGCTGATCGGCACCTACGAGCGGCTCTCGACGCTGCTGTTCCAGAAGCCGCTGGCCTGGAGCGTCGGGCTCGAAGCGGTGGCAACCAGCGAGCGCCCGCAGCCGCTCGGCGGGGTGGTCCAGCCGCGCCAGACCTACTTCATCGGCGCGATACCGCTGTTCGCGCAGCTCGATACCTCGGACAGCCTGCTCGATCCGAAGAAGGGCTTCCGCGCGGGTCTCCGCCTGTCGCCGGAAGTGTCGCGCAACCAGCGGATGGAGAGCTTCTATTTGCGCGCGCAGTTCGATGGCTCGACCTATCAGCGCGTGACCGACAAGGTGGTGGTCGCGGGCCGTCTGCGCCTGGGAACGATCGTCGGCACCGATCTCGACAACATCGCGCCTTCGCGCCGGCTCTATTCAGGCGGCGGCGGATCGGTGCGCGGGTACGGCTACCAGCGGATCGGCCCGCGCGACATCAACGGCAACCCGACCGGCGGCCGCAGTCTGGTGGAAGGCGCGGTCGAGGCGCGGATCCAGACCGGCTTCTTCGATGGCGCGCTGTCGGTGGTGCCGTTCCTCGATGCGGGCTCTGTCAGCCAGAGCGTGACGCTGGATCTTTCGACGGTCCGCTTCGGTGCGGGCGTCGGCGTGCGCTACAACACCGGCTTCGGCCCGCTCCGGTTCGATATCGCCACCCCGATCAACCCCGCGCCGGGCGATAGCCGGATCGCGGTCTACGTCTCGCTGGGCCAGGCGTTCTGATGGCGGACGAGGTAGAGGTGGTCGAGGTCGCCGAGCCGGTGCGCCGCCATCGTGGGCGCCGCGCGGCCAGGTGGGCGGTCGGCGTTATCGCTGCCGTCCTGCTGCTGGTGGTGGCGGCGGTCGCGCTGCTCAACAGCTCGATCGGCCATCGGTGGGTGGTCGACCAGATCGCCAAGGTCGCGCCCGCTTCGGGGCTCAAGATTTCGATCGGGCGGATCGACGGGAACCTCTACGGCAATGCGCGGCTGCACGATGTGACGCTGTCCGACCCGCAGGGCGCGTTCCTGACCGTACCGCTGGTCGATCTCGACTGGCGGCCGACAAGCTGGTTCTCGCGCGGGCTCGACGTGCGCGAGCTGGTGACGCACCGCGGCACGCTCTACCGCCTGCCGAAGCTCAAGCCGGGCGATCCCGACGCGCCGATCCTGCCTAACTTCGATATCCGCATCGACCGGCTGGCTATCCAGGACCTGACCATCGCCAAGGGCCTTGCCGGGCCGAACGCGCAGAAGGCCAACCTCGTCGCCAACGCCGACATCCGTCAGGGGCGGGTGAAGGTGAAGGCCGACGCGCGGCTCGGCCGGGCCGACGAGCTCCACGCGCTGATCGACGCGGAGCCGGACGGCAACAGGTTCGACATCGGGCTCGACGTGGTGGCGCCCAAGGACGGAGTCCTCGCGGCGATGACCGGCGCCAAGGCGGGCTACGCGGGCAAGATCGCCGGGCGCGGCACGTGGCAGAAGTGGGACGGCTGGGGCTACGTCAGCCGCGAGGGCGCGAATTTCGCCGCGTTCCGGATGCTCAACCAGGGCGGTACGTACACCATCGTCGGGCAGGCGCACCCGCAGGCGGCGATGGCAGCGGGCTTGCCGCGCCAGTTGCTGGGGCAGACGGTGTCGTACAAGGCGACCGGCACGCTCAAGAACAGCGTGCTCGACGGCTCGGTGCTGCTGGCGACCCCCGCGCTCGGCGGCAGCGCGCGGGGCATGCTCGACCTCGGTCAGAACATCGCCAGGGGCCTGCAGATCAATGCGCGGATCAAGGACCCCGGCCTGCTCGGCCCCGGCTCGCGGCTCGAAGGGGCGCGGGTGGCGGCGACGATCGAGGGCGCGTTCCGCGATCTTACCATCGAGCACCGGCTCCAGGTCGCGCGCTATGTCACCGGCACCACGCAGGTGGTCGGCCTGGTCCAGCAGGGCACCGCGACGTATGACGGCGCGCGCTGGACGGTGCCGCTCGATACCAAGGTCGCGCGGGTCGTCACCGGCACCGCGCAAATCGATCCGCGGCTGGTCAACGGCACGCTCAGGGGCACGGTGCGCTACCAGGGCACCAAGCTCACCAGCGACGCGCTCGCGCTGAACTTCCCGGGCGCAAACGCGCAGCTCACGCTGGTGGGCGACACCGCGCAGGGGAGCTACCGCCTCGCCGGGCCGGTGACCGCGAACGGGCTCGCCATCCCCAACGTGGGCACGGTCAACGGCGGGGCGCGGATCGTCGCGACCTTCGGGAACGCGCCGTGGACGCTGTCGGCCGACGTGCGCGGGCGCGTGGCCAAGGTGACCAACGCGACGCTCGCCAATCTCGCGGGGCCGGCGATCGCCTTCAGCGGGGGCATCACCACCGGCGGCGCGCGTCCGCTCGACTTCCGCGGGGTGCGCATCAACGCCGCGAAGCTCGACATGACGCTCGACGGCATGATCCGCCCGGGCCGCACCAGCGTCGCCGGGCGCGGGCGGCATGTCGATTACGGCGCGTTCACGGTCGAGGGCGCCTACACCGCGCGCGGGCCGGAGGCGGTGCTGGTCTTCGCCAGCCCCTATCCGACCGCGGGCCTCAAGGACGTGCACGTGGCGATCGCGCCGATCAAGGACGGCTTTGGGATCGAGACCCGCGGCCAGTCGCTGCTCGGCCCCTTCGAAGGGACGATCGACCTTTACGCGCCCGCCAACGGCCCCACCCGGCTGGCGATCCGCAAGCTCGACGTGTGGAAGACCTCGGTCACCGGCGAGCTGACGCTGGGTAACGGCGCGGTCGCCGGTACGCTGGCGCTGGCGGGAGGGGGCCTCGACGGCACCATTGCGCTGTCGCCGCAGGCGGGCGGACAGGCGTTCGACGTCAGCCTCAACGCCAACCAGGCGACCTTCGGCGGCGCGACCCCGCTGTCGATCGGGCAAGCCAAGATCGAAGCGCACGGCCTGCTGGTGCAGGGCCGCAGCACGATCAGCGGCAACGTCTATGCGCAGGGGATCAGCTACGGCAGCCTGTTCATCGGCCGCCTCGCGGCGCAGGCGCAGCTCGAGAACGGCAGCGGCACCGTCACCGCCTCGATCGCCGGCCGCCGCGGCAGCCGCTTCGCGCTGCAATTGAACGCCAACGTCGCGCCCAACCAGGTCGCGATTGCGGCGCGCGGGGAGTTCGCCGGGCGGCCGATCGCGATGCCGCGCCGTGCTGTGCTGATCCGGCAAAGCGACGGCGGCTGGCAGCTCCAGCCGACGCAGGTCAACTTCGCGGGCGGGGCGATCATCGCCAACGGCGAGTTCGGCGGCGGGCGCACCGCGGTCCACCTGCAACTCGCCGACATGCCGCTGTCGGTGGCGGACATCTGGGCCGATCTCGGCATCGGCGGCAAGATTTCGGGCCTGGTCGATTTCACCAGCACGACCGGCGGCGTCCCGACGGGCGAGGCGCGGGTGAAGGTCGCCGGGCTCAGCCGCTCGGGCCTCGTGCTGACCTCGCGCCCGATCGACCTCTCGCTCGTCCTGCGCCTGACGCCGGACCGGCTGGAAACCCGCGCGGTGATCGACGAGGGCGGCCAGCGGCGCGGGCGCCTGCAGGGCCGCATCGCCGGACTGCCGCGCGGCGGCGCGCTGTTCGACCGCCTGCGCGCGGGCGACCTGTTCGCGCAGCTCCGCTACAACGGACCGGCCGACGCGCTGTGGCGCCTGCTGGCGATCGACACGTTCGACCTCACCGGCCCGCTGTCGGTCGCGGCGGACGTGACCGGCACGCTGGCGACCCCGCAAGTGCGCGGCTCGCTGGCGGGCGAGAATATGCGGCTGCAGTCGAGCCTGTCGGGCACCGACATCCGCAACGTCAGCGCGCGCGGCACGTTTTCCGGCTCGCGCCTGACCATCACCAGCTTCCGCGGCGTGACCGCCAACGATGGCAGCGTTGTCGGCAGCGGGACGGTTGTGCTGGAGGACCTCGGCATCAAGGGGCCGGAGCTCGACATCAAGATCGCCGCGCGCGACGCCGCGCTGCTCAATGCCAACGGGCTGGCGGCGACGGTCACCGGGCCGATGCGGATCGTCTCCAACGGCGTCGGCGGCACGATCGCCGGCCGCCTGCTGATCGACCGCGCAAGCTGGCGTCTCGGTACCGCCGCGGCGGACCAGCGCCTGCCGCAGATCAAGACCCGCGAGATCAACCTGCCGTTCGACGTCGCTCCCGCGCGCGCGGCGAGCCAGCCGTGGCGCTACCTGATCGATGCCCGCGCGCCGAGCCGAGTCGATGTCGACGGCATGGGCCTCGACAGCGAATGGCAGGCGACCGTGCGCGTGCGCGGCACGACCGACAACCCGCGGCTGGGCGGCGAGGCGCGGGTGATCCGCGGCGATTACTCGTTCGCCGGCACGCGCTTCAACCTCACCCGCGGGATCATCAATTTCGACGAGAACGTGCCGATCGACCCGCGCCTCGATATCATCGCCGAGACCGAGAAGGACGACCTCAGCGTCACGGTGAAGGTGCAGGGCAGCGCGACCGAGCCCGAGATCAGCTTCCAGTCGACCCCCGGCCTGCCGGAAGAGGAAATCCTCGCCCGCCTGCTGTTCGGCGGCTCGATTACCGAGCTATCGGCGACCGACGTGCTGCAGTTGGGCTCCGCGCTGGCCTCGCTGCGCGGCGGCGGGGGAATGGACCCGATCAACAAGCTCAGGACCGCCATCGGGCTCGACCGGCTGCGCATCGTCAGCGCCGACCAGGCGCTCGGCCGCGGCACCGCGATCGCGCTGGGCAAGAACATCGGCCGGCGGTTCTACGTCGAGATCATCACCGACGGGCGTGGCTACAGCGCCACGCAGGCGGAGTTCCGCATCACCTCGTGGCTGTCGATCCTGGGCTCGATCTCGACCATCGGCCGCGAATCGATCGTGGCCAAGGCGAGCAAGGACTACTGAACGAGCAGCACGGGTTGCCCATCCTCACCCCGTCATCCCCGCGAAAGCGGGGACCCATCACGAGGGGTAGCCCGCCGAGCTACCGGCCGGATTGGGCCGCAAGCGAAGGAGATGGGCCCCCGCTTGCGCGGGGGTGACGATTTTCGAAGGAGTGCGCTTCAGCTCGCCTTCGCGGGCGTGGCCGACTTCACCAGGCCATCGAGCGGCAGCACCACGCCGTTGCTGGCGACCAGCGCCGCCCCGTCGATCTTCGCCTTGGCACCGTCGGCACCGGTGGCGGTGAGGACGTCACCGTCGGCGCTGAAGGTGACCATGCTATCGGCGAGGGTGCGCATCTGCACCGGCCCCTTCTTGTCGGCGATCGCCTTCTTGATCGCGTCGGGGGTCAAGTGACCGGGAAGGATATGCCCGCGCAGCACGGCAACCAGTTCGGCCCGGTTGGCCGGATCGGTCAGCGCCTTGTTGTCGATCTTGGCAAAGGCATCGTCATCAGGCGCGAGGAGCGTGTAGCTGCCGGGTCCGTCGAACACGTCGGCAAGGCCCGCTTCGGACAGCGCGGTCGAAACCGTGGTCAGCCCCGGCGCGCTGCCGATGGTCGCGGCGAGCGTGCGGTGGCCGGCATCGGCGTTGCCGGTGGCGGTGGCAGTCGCGCCGCTATCGTCACCCTGAGAGCAGGCGCCAAGCGAGACCGCCGCGGCCAGCGTGGCGGCCGCGGCGAACGAACGAAATGCAGTCATCGGCATCTCCTCAGGTCAGCAGCTGGATCGCGGCCTGGATCAGTTGCGTGGTCGGATCGACCTCGTACACATAGCCGTCGGCGTAGCGATAATAGGCGTCCGGCCCGTCGAGGTACTGGTCGCGATAGGCGTAGGGGACGTTGTACACGTCGTATCCGAGCGGCATCCGCTGGCCGACCGCGAACTGGTCGCCCGTCAGCAACGCGGCGATCGAGGTGATCGCATTGCTCTGCGGATCGACGCGGTAGAGCACGTCGTCGGCATAGCGGTACGAGTTCGGCGCGCCGAGGTTGTAGTAATCGACGTAGTAGTCGGGCACCGGATAGGGGTCGTAATAGCTCGGCCAAGGATTGCCGACCGACAGCGCGCCGCCCAGCAGCGGGAGGTAGCCCAGCACCGAACCGGTGTTGTTGGTGCGATAGAGATAGCCGTCGTCGTAGTAGTAGCGGCCGTCGCCCAGCGACGAGTAACCGAACCACGACGGGCTGTAATACCCGCCGCGATAGGTGCCGTTCTGCTTAGCCAGACCCGGAGGCTGGCAGCCGTTGTTCTTCTTCGCGAGGCCCGGAGGGCACCCGTCGATCAGGCCGCGCAGGCCGCGGTCGTCGAAGCCGACGGTGCGCACCACGCGGACGTCGTCGCGCCCGCCGTTGCCGCGCACTTCGCGCACTTCGCGCACGACACGGACGTTATCGCGGTCGACCGAGCGCACGACATCCTGCCGTCCCTTGCCGTTGCCGTTGCCGTTCCCGTTGCCGCGATCGTTCCCCTGAGCGACGACCCGCTCGGCCTTGCGCTCAGGGCCGCGCGCTTGCGCCTGCGCGGTGCGCGCCTGCCCCTTGTCCGCTTTGGCGTTCATCTGCGGACCGGAGCGGTCCTGGCCCTGGCCTTTGCCACCGCCATTCCCGTTGCCGCCGCCCTTCAACGCGGGACCGGCCGCCGCATGGCCGCCGCCGTGGCCGCCACCATTGCCGCCGCCGTTACCCTTGCCGGGGTCCGCGTAAGTCGCGCTCGCGGCGAGAGCCAGGCTCGCCGCGCCAAGCATTAGCATGCGCATCTGGTATCTCCTTCGCGTGACCAACGGGCGCTCGCGGCTGGCGTTCCATTAACATGAGATAACAATCGGCCCTGCTGCCGCACTGTGGCCGATTCGCCCCACAGTCAGCCCGCGTAGAGCGCAGCTTCGGCGGCGCGGCGGCGGGTCAGCCCCTTGAGCACCCGCCCGCCCGCGCGGTTCCAGCGGGCGAACTCGGCCGCCGCCGCGCCGTAATCGCCCGCGAGGTGGCGCTTGGTCAGCGTCGCGCGGCCAATCGCGCCGGTGTTATAGTGAAAGCTGACCAGCGCATCGAACTGCGCCTGCGTAGTGGGTGCATCGCCGATCGCGGCGGCCACCTCGCTCGCGTGACGCGCCACGTCGGCCTCGAGCCGCGCATCGCATTGGGCGCGCGTCCACACGGTGTTGGGGCCGATGTCGGGCCCGGTGGCGCCCCAGCCGATCGTCCAAGGAGCCGCGCCCGTGCCGGGGTCGGGGTAAGCCTCGACCAGGCGATCGGGCCGCACTCTCGCGCACCCTTCGAATTGCTTGATCAGCGAAAGACCCGCCGGGCTCACCGTGCGCGGCGAATCGCCGCCCAGCGCCGCATCGATCGCCGCGTCGAGCGCCGCCACCTCGCGCCGCGCAAATCCGCGCCCGAGCATCCGCCGAATCGCGTCGAAAATCACCTTGCGCTGCATGGGGCCGCCTCATTGCCGGATGGGGAGGCAGAGGCATCTGGCGGGAAAACCGCGTGTAGGAAAATGATTTCTCGCGTGACGTGTAAAGAGCTCTTGACTGACAAGAGTTCTTGACTGTAAAGCGCTCTTGTCAGGCAGAGACGGAGCGGACGGTGGAAAATCGGTTGCGGATGTACCGCGAGGCGAAGGGGTGGAGCCAGGGCGAGCTCGCCCGCCGCCTCGGGGTGTCGCGGCAGACGATCAACGCGGTCGAGACCGACAAGTACGATCCGTCGCTGCCGCTGGCGCTGCGCATGGCCAGGCTGTTCGAGGCCGCCGTGCCGGACCTGTTCATCGATCACTGGATGCCGGAGGGCGAATAAAATGATGTCCGAAATCAATGCAAAGCCGCGCTCGGTGCAGCGCAAGACGATCGTCAGCCTGCTAGTCGGCGGGCTCGCCGGCGGGCTCGCCTCGTTCGCCGCGCTGGCGCTGATCGACAGCGGCCAGCTGGGCGAGCTCGGCACGTCGCGCGAGATCGCGATCATGGTCGCGGTGGTCTATCTCGTGATGGCGGTGTCGGTGGCGTTCGGCGCGCTCAGCCCGAAGCTCGGCGCGCAGTTCCTCAACGTTGAGGACGCCGAGGAACTGCGCGAGCAGAAGAGCCGGCTGATGGGTAGCGCGGTCGCCACCGCCGCCTTCGGCTTCGCGCTGGTAGCCGTCGCGCTGGCGGCGCCGCTGGGCCCGGTGGCCGAACCGGTCGCGCTGACGCTGTTCCTTGGGCTGTTCGGCCTCGCCTGGTACCTCGGTGCGCGCCAGCAGCGGGCCAGCGACGAGTTCATGCGCCAGCTCTCGCGCGATGCCAGTGCCGCGGCATTCTACCTGCTCGCGCTGATCGGCGGCGGGTGGGCGCTGCTCGCTCACCTCGGCTACGTGATCGCCCCGGCGCCGCTCGACTGGCTCAGCATGTTCGCCGGCTTCCTGCTGATCGCCACGCTGGCGGCCTGCATGCAGCGCGGGTTGATGACGCCGCGTTGAAACCAACGAAATGGGGCGCCCGATCGCTCGGGCGCCCCAAGTTGAACCTTTTGTGCGCTGAGATCAGGCGCTGTAGTACATGTCGTATTCGACCGGGCTGGGGGTGGTTTCCCAGCGGGTCACGTCACCCCATAGCAGTTCGACGTAGGCGTCGATCTGGTCCTTGGTGAACACGTCGCCCTTCAAGAGGAACGCGTGGTCGGCCTCGAGGCTCTCGAGCGCCTCGCGTAGCGAACCGCACACAGTCGGCACTTCGGCGAGCTCTGCCGGCGGCAGGTCGTAGAGGTTCTTGTCCATCGCCTCGCCTGGGTGGATCTTGTTCTGGATCCCGTCGAGCCCGGCCATCAGCATCGCCGCGTAGCACAGGTACGGATTGGCCATCGCGTCGGGGAAGCGGAACTCGACCCGCTTGGCCTTCTCGCCGGTGCCGTAAGGAATGCGGCAGCTCGCCGAACGATTGCGCGCCGAATAGGCCAGCAGCACCGGCGCCTCGAACCCCGGGACCAGCCGCTTGTAGCTGTTGGTCGTCGGATTGGTGAACGCATTCAGCGCCTTGGCGTGCTTGATCACCCCGCCGATGAAGTACAGGCACATGTCGCTGAGGCCGGCGTAGCCGTTGCCCGCGAACAGCGGCTTGCCCTCGTTCCAGATCGACATGTGGGTGTGCATGCCGCTGCCGTTATCGTCCTTGATCGGCTTGGGCATGAAGGTCGCGGTCTTGCCGTAGGCGTGCGCGACCTGGTGCACGACGTACTTGTAGATCTGCATCCGGTCGGCGGTTTCTACCAAGGTGCCGAAGGTCAGGCCAAGCTCGTGCTGTGCGGCGGCGACCTCGTGGTGGTGCTTGTCGCACGGCAGGCCCATCTCGATCATGGTCGAGACCATCTCGGCCCGGATATCGACCGCGCTGTCGACCGGGGCGACCGGGAAATAGCCGCCCTTGGCGCGCGGACGGTGCGCCATGTTTCCGCCGTCGTATTCGCGGCCCGTATTGGTGGGCAGTTCGATATCATCGAGCTTGAAGCTGCTGCCGGCGTAGCCGTCCTCGAACCGCACGTCGTCGAACATGAAGAATTCGGCTTCGGGGCCGACGTAGACGGTGTCGCCGAGGCCGGTCGACTTGAGGAAGTTTTCGGCGCGCTTGGCGGTCGAGCGCGGATCGCGCGCGTACCATTCGCCGGTCGAGGGTTCGACGATGTCGCAGAACACGATCATCATCGGCGTCGCGCTGAACGGATCGACGTAGACCGCGCTCAAGTCGGGCTTCAGGATCATGTCGCTTTCGTTGATCGCCTTCCAGCCGCCGATCGACGAACCGTCGAACATCAGCCCGTCCTCGAGCTCATCCTCGCCGAGCACCGACGCAACCATCGTCAGGTGCTGCCACTTGCCCTTGGGATCGGTGAAGCGGAGATCGACCCACTCGATCTCCTCGTCCTTGATCTGCTTGAGCACGTCTTGTGCGGTAGCCATGTCTGTTCCTCTTGTGGTCGCTGCCCGGGCGGGAGCGGATGAATGTTAGAGAGCGGCGTCGTCGCGTTCGCCGGTGCGGATGCGCAGGGCGCTGTCGATGGTCGAGACGAAGATCTTGCCATCGCCGATGCGGCCGGTCTGCGCGGCGGAGGCGATCGCCTCAACCACCCGGTCGGCCTGGTCGTCGGACACGACCACCTCAAGCTTCACCTTGGGAAGGAAGTCGACCACGTATTCGGCGCCGCGGTAGAGCTCGGTATGCCCCTTCTGGCGGCCGAAGCCCTTGGCCTCGGTCACGGTGATGCCGGACACGCCGACTTCGTGCAGCGCTTCCTTCACCTCATCGAGCTTGAACGGCTTGATGATCGCTTCGATCTTCTTCACGTGAATCCCAATCCCATCGCTGCGGCCGATGTTTCAAGAATCGTGCCAAGGTTCGCGTTTGGGACTAGGCTATCGAACAGGCGAATTGAAGGGCGTGGGGGCAAGAAAACGCCGCCGGTTGCCGCCCTTGGCGACACTATCCTGCGCCAGCGATTTTAGGCTGCCCGAGAGGCGGGCAGGGGTGCCCGATTTTAAGGCAGCCGCAGCCCGGCGGTCTCGTCGAGCCCGGCCATCAGGTTGAGCGACTGGACCGCCGCCCCGCTGGCGCCCTTGCCGAGATTGTCGAGCACCGCGACCAGCCTGACCTGGCTGCCGTCCGCCGAAGCGAACACGTGCAGGTCCATCGCGTCCGACGGCGCCCGCGACTGGCGCAGGAGCAATTCGCCGTCGGGCTCGGCGCCCATGCGAACCACCGGGCTGTCGGCGAAGAAATCCGCGAGGGACTGGCGCAAAGCGTCGGGCGTCCCTGCTGCCATCGCACTCAGTGGCAGCGGCACTTCAACCACCATCCCGCGATACGCGGGGATGACCGCCGGCGAGAACAGCGGATCGCGCGTCAGGCCGCTCCGCTCGCGCATCTCGGGCACGTGCTTGTGGCCCATGCCGAGCGCGTAGCCGCGCCAGGCGATATCGGTATCGTCCTCGAACCGCGCGATCAGGCTCTTGCCGCCGCCCGAATAGCCGGAGACCGCGTTGCAGGTGTAGGGCCAGTCGGCGGGGAGCAAGCCGGCGCGCACCAGCGGTGCGACCAGGGCGATGAAGCCGGTCGAATAGCAGCCGGGATTGGACACCCGCGCGGCCAGTGCGACGGTCTCGCGCCCGACCAGCTCGGGAAAGCCGAAGGTCCAGGCCTCGGCCACGCGGTGCGCACTCGAGGCGTCGATCACCCGCACCTTGCTCGCCGGATCGATCAGAGCCACCGCCTCGCGCGCGGCGTCGTCGGGCAGGCAGAGGATCGCGAAGTCGGCGGCATTGAGCGCCTCGCGCCGGGCCGCAGTGTCTTTGCGCCGCGCCTCGTCGAGCGTGACGAGGATGAACTCGCTCCGCCCCGCCAGCCGGTCGGCGATCTCGAGGCCGGTCGTGCCGACCGCGCCATCGATGAATACCGTCGCCGCCACCGGATCAGTCCTCGGCGGCCAGCTCGGTCAGGTGCAGGTAGCCCGAGGGCCCCTCGGGCGCGAGGCAGCCCCAGCACCACGGACCCGCATAGTCGAGCGCCTCGAAGGTCGTGCCCGCAGCGAGCCGCGTGACCTCGTCCGACCCCTCGCGCGGCTGGCACAGCAGCACCGCGCCCTCTGGCCCGATCGTCCGCACCTGGGGCACCACGTAGTGCGCACACAGGTATCGCTCGGCGAGCGCGATGTGCGCCAGGTCGCCGCGGATCGCCACGGTCCCGACCGCCGGACGCGCGACCGGGCCGGACAGCGAGAGCTGGCCCTGCGGAAGCGGATAGGCGGTGGATTCGGTCACGGTGCGGGTCGGCCCCTAGTGAGGTGTGCGGCGCGCTTATAGCGCGGCGGCGTTAACGGCAAGTCAGGGCCAGAGCCCTCAGCCGTACCGCGCCTGCAGCATGTGCCACGCGGCGCGCAGGCCGAGCGCCGCGCCGCCCTTGGGCCGGCCCGGCTTGGCGGCGGGGCGCCAGGCGAACGTATCGAAGTGCGCCCAATCGATTCCCTCGCCGACGAAGCGGTCGAGGAACAGACCGGCGACGCTCGCGCCGGCGAAGCCGTTGGCGGGCGAATTGTTGAGATCGGCGATGTCGGACTTCAGCCACTCGCGGTAGCTGTCGGGCAACGGCAGGCGCCACACCTCGTCGTCGTGCGCCTTGCCCGCGGCGGCGAGCGCCTCAGCCGTCTCATTCCGCCGCGTCATCATAGCGGGGAGATCGGGGCCCAGCGCCACCCGCGCCGCGCCGGTGAGGGTCGCGAAGTCGACGACCAGGTCGGGTTTCTCCTCGCTCGCGCGGGTCAGCGCGTCGCCCAGGATCAGGCGGCCCTCGGCATCGGTGTTGGTGATCTCGACGGTGAGTCCCTGGCGGCTGCGCAGCACGTCGCCGGGGCGAAAGGCATTGCCGGCGATGGCGTTCTCGACCGCCGGAACCAGCAGGTGCAGCCGCACCTTCAGCCCGGCGCCCATCACCAGCCCGGCGAGCGCCAGCGCGTGCGCCGCGCCGCCCATGTCCTTCTTCATCAGCAGCATGCCGGCGGCCGGCTTGATGTCGAGCCCGCCGCTGTCGAAGCACACGCCCTTGCCGACGATCGCCAGCACCGGGTCGCTCTCCTTGCCCCAGGTGAGGTGGATCATCCGCGGCGCATGTTCGCGCGCCGCCGCGCGGCCGACCGCGTGAACCATCGGGTATTCGCGCTCAAGCGCCTCGCCCTTGGTCACGCTGAGCTTTGCCTTGTGTGCCTTCGCCAGCGCCTCGGCCTCGGCCTCGAGCGCCGCTGGTCCCATGTCCTCGGGCGAGGTGTTGACGAGGTCCATCACCTTCATCGCCGCGCGCGCCTCGGCCAGTGCCGGCTCGATCGCCTTGGCATCGCCGGTCAGCAGCACGCGGGCGCCGGTCGCATCCTTGTCTTCGCGGTAGCGGGTGAAGCGATACTGCGCGGTTTGCCAGCCGAACAACGCCGGACCAGGATCCCCGTCGGCGAGTCGATAGATGCCGGCGGGCAGCGCCTCGGCCAGCTTGGCGAGGCACCAGCTCGAGAGGGAAGCCGGATCGGCCACCCCGCCGACCGCGAACCAGCCGTCGCCATCGGGCACCACGCCCACCTGATAAGGGCCGCCGTCGAATTTCTGCCCTTCGAGCGCCGCGCGCTGTCCCGTGGTCAGGCGCTTGGCCCAGGCGGCGTAGCCATCCTTGTTGACGAGGTTGATGAGGGTGGCCGCCTGGCCGCGGTCGGGCTGGATAAGCTCGGGCGATTTGCTCATAGGAGGCGTCCTAGCGCCTGCCCGGAGAAAGCCAATGCCGCTTCGCCCCCTGCTTATTCTCACCACCGTCGTGCTCGCCGGCGCGTGCTCGTCGCCCGACGAGGTGCGCGAGAAGACCGGGGTGACCGCGCAGGCGAAGAGTGCTTCGGCCCACGCCACGTCGGTCGCCTCGTCTTCGGGCAAGGGCAGTGCGCGCAAGGAGAAGGAGGACAACGACCTCTACAGCTACGAATTCTCCTACCCGGCCGAAGTGGGCGCCTATCCCGAGCTCGCCGCGCGGCTTTCCTCCGACGCGGCCAAGGCCAAGGCCGAGATGATCGCCGATGCGAAGCAGGACCAGGCCGACCGGAAGAAGAACGATTTCCCCTTCAACCCCTACAGCTACGGCGCGGAGTGGAAGGTGGTCGCTGACCTGCCGCAATACCTCAGCCTGTCGAACGACTTCTCCACCTACACCGGCGGCGCGCACGGGATGTACGGGCTTGAAGGCTTCGTGTGGGACAAGGCGAACAAGCGCGGGTTCAAGTCGGCGGAGTTCTTCGTCTCGCCGCAAGCGCTGGGCGATGCGATCGGCAAGCCGCTGTGCGACGCGCTCAACAAGGAGCGGGTCAAGAAGGGCATGGACCCGGTGACGACCGACGGAGAGGACCAGATCTGGCCCTCTTGCCCGGACCTTGATGAGGCGACGATCCTGGTGGGATCGTCCAATGGCAAGACGTTCGACCGGATCACCGTGTGGTACGGGCCCTATGTAGCCGGATCGTACGCGGAGGGCGCCTACGAGCTCGACTTCCCCATGACGGCGGCGATGCTGGGTGCGGTGAAGCCGGCGTACAAGGCGGCGTTCTCGGCGAAGCGGTGACTTTTTGCGGGCCAGCGCCTATGTGCACGCCATGACCCAGTACCAGACCGTCACCGGCAACGAGACCCTCCTGCGCGACGGGACCATCAAGCTCCACGGACCTGCCGGCTTCGAAGGCATGCGCAAGGCTGGTCGCCTCGCCGCCGAAATCCTCGATGCGCTCGCGCCGATGGTGCAGCCCGGCGTGACCACCGGGGAGCTCGACGATGTGGTGCGGCAGATGACGCTCGATGGCGGCGCGGTGCCGGCAACGCTCGGCTATCGTGGCTACACCCACTCGTGCTGCATCTCGATCAATCACGTGGTGTGCCACGGCATCCCGGGCGACAAGCAGCTCAAGGACGGCGACATCGTCAACATCGACGTGACCCCGCTGCTCGATGGCTGGCACGGCGACACCAGCCGCATGTACCTCGTCGGCGATGTGCCGCTGAAGGCCAAGCGGCTGGTCGATGTGACCCACGAATGCCTGATGATCGGCATCGAGCAGGCGCGTCCCGGCAACCGCCTCGGCGACATCGGCGCGGCTATCCAGGCGCATGCCGAGAAGCACCGCTACGGCGTGGTCCGCGAGTTCTGCGGCCACGGCGTCGGCCGCCTGTTCCACGACGCGCCCGAGGTGGTTCACGCCGCCAAGGCCGGCACCGGACCCGAGCTGCGGCCGGGCATGTTCATGACCATCGAACCGATGATCAATCTCGGCCGCCCGTGGGTGAAGATGCTCTCCGACGGCTGGACCGCGGTGACCCGCGACAAGAGCCTGAGCGCGCAGTTCGAGCATTCGATCGGGATCACCGAGGACGGCTGCGAGATCTTCACGCTGAGCCCGACGGGGCGCGACAAGCCGCCTTACGCCTAGCTCTCGCGCGCGGCCCTGACCGCCCCCGCTCCGGCAAACGGCGCCACTGCGCATAGCGCCAGGCTGATCGCGCCGCATAGTGCCAGTCCCGCGCTGTCAGGGCGGGCGAGGGCGCCGGCGCCGAAGATCAGCACCGGCACCGCGAGCGGGATGAGCAGCAATCCGCCAAGCGCCGCGCCGCCTCTGACGGTCGCGGTGAGCGCGGCGATGACGAGGCCGATCGCGGCGAGACCGGGGGTGCCGAGGGCGAGGCCGAGGAGCAGCGTGCGCAGGGTCTCGGCGGGGAGGTCGAACAGCGCGGCGGCGGGGAGGGCGGCAATCAGCAGCAGCGGACCGAAGCTCAGCCAATGGGCGAGCAGGCGGACCACCAGCACCAGCTCCTCCGACACGCCGCGCAGGGTCAGCTGGTCGAACACGCCGTTGTCGATGTCGGGCGCGACCAGACGGTCGATCGGCAGGATCGCGGCGAGCAGAGCGGCGATCCACAAGACGCCGCCGCCGGTCCGCGCGAGCAGCGGCGCGTCGGGGCCGACCGCGAACGGGAACAGCACCGCGACCGCGACGAAGAACAGCACCGGCAACCACGGCCCTCCGCGGCCGCCGAACGCGAGCCCGAGATCGCGGCGGAGCAGGGCTAGTGCTGTCCTCACGCGGCGAACTTGGCGAGGTCGATCTGCTTGCCGTCCGGCAGCGCGAACGGCTGGTGCGAGGCGATCACCACGATCCCGCCGCGCGCGCGATGCTCGGCGACTTGATGCTGCAACTGTTCGGCGGCGCGCACGTCGAGGCCGTTGAGCGGCTCGTCGAGCAGCCAGATGCCGCCCACTCGCGGACGGCTCTGGGCGATCGCGGCCCGCTTGCGCTGTCCGGTCGACAGGAACCGAACAGGCACGTCGAACAGGGTGTTCAGGCCCGGATCGAGCGCTTCATTGACACCGTCGATGCGCCCCCAAAACGCGAGCGTCTCGCCCAGCGACAAATGCTCGTCGAGCGGCAGGTTGCCGTCGAGAAGCGCCACATAACCGGCCCGCTCAACCGACCCCGCGAACGGACGCAGCAGCCCCGCGACGATCCGCAGCAAGCTCGATTTGCCCGTCCCGTTCGCCCCCACGACCTGCAGCGCCTGACTGGCACCGAGCGCGAACGACAGCCCGCGAAACAATAGCCGGTCTCCCCTGCGGCAGGCGAGGTCTTGCACAGTCAGGCGCGGGTCCATCGCGCGTCCGCATACGGGGTGCGCGCAGGCGTGCCAAGCGAGCGCTTGCCAACCCGCCAACGCGGGCGCACACCTTCGCCCGGTCGCCTCTGGGGGAAGAGGCATGCAGACACAGCACAATCACTTGTTGCGCGTGCTCGGGCTGGTGTTCGGGCTCGCTGCGGTCGTCGGCAGCGTGGTGGGGCAGGGCATTCTGCGCTCGCCCGGCATCGTCGCGCAGGCGAGCGGTTCGCCGGCGGTGCTGATCGGACTGTGGGCATTGGGCGCGGCGCTTTCCCTGCTCGCCGCACTGCCCTTTGCAGAGCTTGGCGCCGCGATCCCGCGCGCGGGCGGAGCGATTGCCTATGCCGAGCGCGCGTTTGGCCCGCGTGCCCGGGTGGTGACCGCGTTCACGCTGGTGCTGCTGATGGTGTCATCGCAGGCGATGCTGGCATTTGTAACCGGCGAGTTCCTGGTACGCCTCGGCATCGGCGGCGGGCGCTATGGGCCGGGCGAACTCGCGACCGGGCTGCTCGTGCTGTTTTTCCTCGTCAACGCGATGGGCACGCGGATCAGCGGAGCCATGCAGATCGGCTTCTCGGGTCTCAAGGGCGCGGTCCTGATCGGGCTGGTGGTAGTGCTCTTCTCGCAACCCGGTGCGGCACCCGACCCGGTGCCGGGCCCGGCAGTCGCAGCCGGCTGGTTCGGCTTCGGCGCGGCGATGCTGGTGATCATTGGCGCCTATAACGGTTGGGGCGATCTTGCGGTGTACGGCGAGGAGATCGAGAACCCCGGCCACGCGATTCCGCGCGCGCTGTTCGGCGGCATCCTCGGCGTTGCTGCGCTCTACCTTGCGGTCAACCTTGCGCTCCTGCACTCGCTGACGCCTGCGGAGATGGCCCGCTCGGATTTCGCCGCCGCCGACGCCGCGCGCGGGGTGTTCGGCGACCGCGGAGACATGATCTTCACCACCTTCGGCGTGCTGTCGGTCGGTGCGATCACCAGCCTGGGCCTGATGTCCACCAGCCGCGTGGTATTCGCTACCGCGCGCGCCGGCATCCTGCCGCGCTGGTTTGCGCGCGTGACCGATCGGGGCACGCCGATGCGCGCGCTGGCGCTGTCGACGCTCGGCTCGGCGGCTTTCTTGTGGTCCGATGCCTATCTGGCGCTGTCGGCGACTTCGAACACGCTGTCGCAGTGCATGTTCGTGCTGGTCGCGCTCACCGCCATGGCGCTGCGGCGCAAGGAGCCCGACATGTTGCGCCCCTACCGCATGCCGCTCTATCCGCTCTCGATCTGGCTGGTGCTGGGGTTCGATCTTGTCCTGCTGGCGGTGTTCGTGGTGCAGGACCCATATTATTCGCTGCTCGGCGTGGTGCTGGTCGCGGCGCTTTCGGCAGGCTATCTGCTGCTCGCGCGCCTGCGGAATGTCGCGCCAGAGGAGACTATCGAGTGGCCATCGCCGAGCTGACAGAAACCGAACGCGCGGCGGCGCTGGGGGAGCTGACCGGCTGGTCTCTTTCGCGCGAAGGCAAGGCGATCGAGCGCAAGGTGGCATTCGGCGACTTCAGCGAAGCGTTCGCCTTCATGACGCGCGTCGCCCTGCTCGCCGAGCAGCACGATCATCACCCCGAGTGGTTCAACGTCTACAATCGGGTGGAGATTACCCTCACCACCCATGACGCGGGCGGCCTCAGCCAGCGCGATGTCGCGATGGCCAAGACGATCGACGCGCTACTGGCCTAAGGGCCGCGTCAGGCTGCGCGCCTGCTGGCGCACCTTGCCGGGCATCCAGCGCGCCCCGAACGCGAGCCGCTTGGCGGTTTTTCCGACGAGGGTGTGCAGCTTCTCGCCGTGCACCGCGTCCCATGCCGCCTGTGCTACCGCGAGCGGTGGAGTGATCTCGAGGCCGGCTTCCTGCACGCGTCCGCGGATCGCTTCATTCGAGCCCTGGTTCGGCGAGTGGTCGAGCAACGGGGTGTCGATGAAACCGGGCATCAGGTCGCGCACCTTGATCCCGAACTCGGCCCATTCGGCATCGAGCGCCTCGGTGATCCCGCGCACGCCGAACTTGGTCGCCGAATAGACGCTCGCGCCGCCAGTGCCGTAGATGCCCGCCGCACTGGCGGTGTTGAGCAGGCAGGAGCCGGGCGCAGTTTGCTTGAGATAGGGCAGGGACGCCTGCGCGCCGAACAGCACGCCCTTCAAGTTGATGTCGAGGCAGCGCTCGATCTCTTGGGTCGTGTTGGTGTCGAGGCTGCCGCCGAGCGGAATGCCCGCGTTGTTGGCGACCACGTCGATCCGGCCGCCCGACGCCTTGGCGAACGCGCCCAGCGCCTCGTTCCACGCGGCGCGGTCGCGCACATCGAACTTGTGCGCGTAGGAGGTGCCGGTGCCTATCCGCTCCTGCGTGATGTTCATCCCCGCGGCGTCGATGTCGCCGAGCCCGACGAACCATCCGCGGCCCGCGAAGTATTCGGCGATCGCCTGACCGATGCCCGACCCGCCGCCGGTGATGAAGATCGCTTTGCGTGTCGCCATGGTCCGTCCTCCCGCTGTGGCGCGGGGTTAGCGTGGTCAGTGGCGGATTGCTACTGGAACGGAGCGCCGCTGTGAGACATTTTGTCCAATGCCAACGATGGGCTCCCGACCTATTACCATCCCACAGACAGGCGCCGCTCAGCCCCACAAGGATCCAATTGATGGTTTCACAGCGCGAAAAAGCGAAGCGCGAATTTCGTCAGATGATGATCGCAATCATTGTCATCGCGGTGCTGATGGTCGTGGCGGCGCTGTTCTGGTTGCATTCGCAGGGCGAGCTGCGCGTCCACATGGTCATCGCGACCATTCTCGGCGTGTTCTTCTCGGTGCTGGTCGGCACCGGCCTGTTCGCACTCGCCTTCTTCAGCGACAAGAGCGGGCACGATCAGCAGGTGACCGACGCGACGCGCGGCCGCGACAAGCACTAGTCCCGCCTAGAGCGCCGGATTGTTGTAGCAATGCCAGGTGAAGATCGCCGTCGCGCCGCGATGGGGTCGCCAGTCCTCGGCTAGCGCCCGCGTTTCCTTCTCGGTCGGACGCTGCTCCAAGCCCAGGATCTTGCCCAGGCCGGCCTGCACCGCGAGATCGCCGGCGGGCCAGATGTCGGGCCGTCCTTCGGCGAACAGCAGGTAGATTTCCGCCGTCCACCGGCCGATGCCCTTGATCTGAGTGAGCAGCGCGATCGCTTCCTCGTCGTCTGCCGGCAGATTGTCGAAATCGATCGCACCCGCCTCGACCAACTCGCACAGGCTGCGCGCATATCCCTGCTTCTGGCGCGAGAGGCCGCAGGCGCGCAGGGTGTCGAAATCGCGCGCGAGGAGGTCGGCGGTGGGGATGTCGGGGCCGAGTTCGTCCTCCAGCTTGCGCCACATGCTCGCCGCCGCGGCGACCGACACCTGCTGGCCGACGATCGCCCGGAGCAGGGTGACATAGCCGCGATCGCGGATACGGGGTTCGGGGTAGCCCGCTGCCTGCAGTGCGCGCGCGATCGCCGGCTCCTGCGCCGCGACTGCATCGAGGCTGCTCTTGATCTGCTTCGCCGACAAACCCACCCTGCATTTCCTCCGTCTTGCCAAAGCGCAGGCCAAACCGTAGCAGCCCCGCCGAACGCCCGACAGGGGGCGAGATAGTTCGGGACCCAAGACCATGCCTCAGCTGACCGTCGTCAATCGTGCCGGCGAGGAATCGACCATCAATGTGCAGGACGGCCTGACCGTGATGGAAGCGATCCGCGACAACGGCTTCGACGAGCTGCTGGCTCTGTGCGGCGGCTGCTGCAGCTGCGCGACCTGCCACGTGCATGTCGATCCGGCATTCAAGGACCGCCTGCCACCGATGAGCGAGGACGAGGACGATCTGCTCGAATCGAGCGATCACCGGAACGCGGACTCGCGCCTCGGTTGCCAGGTGTCGTTCACCGCGGACCTCGACGGGCTCAAGGTGACGATCGCGCAGGAAGACTAGCACGGGCCCAAACGGAACTGCGTTGCCGCTCCCGGCCGCGCTCCCTAGCTTTTCCGACATGAATGCCATTCCCGTGCGTGAGCGCTCGCTCGACCTGATCGGCAACACCCCGCTCGTCCTGCTTGAAGGCCCCAGCGCCGAAGCCGGCTGCGAAATCTGGGGCAAGTGCGAATTCCTCAATCCAGGCGGCAGCGTGAAGGACCGCGCCGCGCTCGCGATCGTCCGTGATGCGGAAGCCAGCGGCGAGTTGAAACCCGGCGGCACGATCGTCGAAGGGACCGCCGGCAACACCGGTATCGGGCTGGCGCTGGTCGGCAATGCGCTCGGCTATCGCACGATCATCGTGATGCCGGACAACCAGAGTCCGGAGAAGATGGACACCCTCCGCGCGCTGGGCGCCGAGCTGGTGCTGGTCCCACCGACCAAGTATTCGGACTGTAATCACTTCGTGCACACCAGCCGCCGCCTGGCCGAGGAAACGCCGGGTGCGATCTGGGCGAACCAGTTCGACAACACCGCCAACCGCAAGGGCCACATCGAGACCACGGCGGAAGAGATCTGGCAGCAGATGGACGGGCGGATCGACGGGTTCACCTGTTCGGTCGGCACCGGCGGCACGCTTGCGGGCGTCGGCATGGGGCTTAAGAGCCATAACGAGGACGTGGTGATCGCGTTGACCGATCCACACGGTGCCGCGCTCTACAGTCACTACGCGACCGGCGAGCTCAAGGCCGAGGGCAACTCGGTCGCCGAAGGGATCGGGCAGGGCCGGATTACCGGCAACCTAGAGGGCGCGCCGATCGATACCCAGTTCCGGGTTTCCGACGAGGAAGGACTCGAATGGGTCGCGCGGCTGCTCCGCGAGGAAGGCCTGTGCCTCGGGCTCTCGTCGGGCATCAACGTCGCGGGCGCAGTGCTGCTCGGCAAGCAACTGGCGCGCGAGCGCGACAAGGACGCGCGGGTGGTGACGGTCCTGTGCGACACTGGCTTTCGCTACCTTTCGACGCTGTACAACGGCGAGTGGCTGCGGTCGAAAAGCTTGCCGGTGTTCGACTGGCTGGACGGTCGGCAGCAGGGCTGAGCGCGTCGGCATCGGCCCGCCTAGATTGACTGAACGGTTCAAGCGACTAGCTTGAGACGATGGCAATCCGCCCTTCCGCGCCTGACACCAATGCCGAAACCGCGTCCGCGCCGCTCGGTGGCACGCGGGCCGAGGCGATGCAGCGGCTGCAGGTCGGCGCATCGCTGCTGCTCGGCATCGTGCTGATCGTCGGGCTTGCCAACGTGATCGAGGAGCGCGCGAAGCAGTCGGACAAGGCGGTAGTGCCTGAGGCGGCCTCGACCGTCGCGCCCACGGTCAACGCGGCGCCCGCGAACGATCCGCTGGCTGATGCTGGCGTGGTGCCGGACTTGCCGGCTCAGCCGAGTGCGACAGCCTCCGCTCCCGCCGGTACCCAGCCTGCGAGAACAGATGCCGGCCAATAGACGGCGGCTCGCCGCCCTCGTAGCGCTTATCCTTTTGATTGCCGGTGCGGTGGCCGCTTGGGCCTGGCATGGCAGTGCGTCCGAGCGGCCCCGCCTGGGGCTGTTCACTTCGTTGCCGATCTACTGGGCCGAGAGCGGATCGATCGGTGAGGTGCTCAATGGCACCGAGGAGCATCATTGGGTGCGCAGTGCGCTGGAGGACGACTACGTACTCATCCCCCTCGACACTCTCGATGGCACCGAAGCGGGGCGGTTGGACCGGCTCGTGATGGCCCAGCCACGCCCCCTGTCCCCGGCGGAAAACGTCGCACTCGACCAGTGGGTGCGCAAGGGTGGACGGCTGCTGCTGTTCGCCGACCCGTTCCTGACCGAAGAGTCGCGATTTCCCATTGGCGACAAGCGACGGCCGCAGGATGTGGTCCTGCTGTCACCGATTCTCCAGCGGTGGGGACTCGACCTGACGTTCGATCCGGATCAGCCGGATCCCGAACAGATTGTGGCGCTGGGTTCGGCAAGTATTCCCGAACATATGTCCGGCCGCTTTCGCCTCGCGACACCCGGAGCGCCCGCCCGCTGCGCGCTGCTTGCGCAAGCTCTGATCGCCGATTGCCGCGTCGGTGATGGCCACGTGGTGGCGGTCGCGGATGCGGCATTGTTGGACGCGGATCATTCTCCAGCAAGCGCGAAACCCGCGCTGTCGGCGGTCGCGGCGCTGGCCTTCAGCGATTAAGCGCGGGAAAATGCGGGTGGAGCCATCTCCTTTCTTGTCCTCCCCGCCTAACCCTCTGGAATCAGGCGGCTATCTGTTTCTCGCGAACGGATGGTTAACACTCACGGGCGCCAGCTATCCACAGAAATACAACGATTAACCGCGCAATCCCGTAATTTCCCGCTTTTTTCCCTTCCATCGTGCTGGGAAGAAAGTTAATACCATCCTCCATCGGACATCCCGTTCACGCCGCGCATCGATCAGTTGTCGATGCGAGCCGGTAGCGCTCGCGCGCCGCCGCGGTGGGATGGTGTGTCCAGCAGGGGCGGCCTTCGAGGGGCTGCCCGGGGTGATGCGACGGGGGATAGGGCACCAGTGTCTGCTGCGGGTTTTGGCGGCTTTTCGGGACAGGCCTTTTCGCCCGCCGGCGACAAGGGTCGTTTCGTCCTGCCCCCGCTGTTCCGCAGCGCCGTCAAGGACTCGAGCGACGGCCGCGTCCTCTGTCTCGATAAGCACCCGCGCTTTTCCTGCCTCGTCGGCTTCGGCCTGTCGCGGATGGGTGAACTCGAAACGCAGCTCGATCGCGAAGAGGATCGCGCCGGTCCCGACTTCGACCGCGATACTCGCGCGGCGCAGTTGTTCGGCTTTGCCCGCGTGCCGTTCGACGATTCGGGCCGCTTCGTCCTGCCCGATCACCTGCGCATGCTCGGCAACATCGACGGCGCCATGTTCTTCCAGGGTGGCGGCCGCAGCTTCACGATCTGGAACCCTGCCGAACTGATGCGGATGGACGACGCGTGGGCTGCCGCAAAGGCCGCCTGCGCACAGTTCCAGTCCGAGGCGAAGTCCAAGTGACCGCGGCGCCGCACATCCCCGTCCTCCTCGACGAGGTTATAGCCGCGCTGGCGCCGCAGCCGGGTGACGTGATCGTCGACGCGACCTTCGGTGCCGGGGGCTATTCGCGCGCGCTGCTCGATGCCGGGGCGACCGTCCACGCGTTCGACCGCGATCCCGATGCGATCGCCAATGCGAAAAACTGGCCCGAAACTGAGGAAAACCCGCCTCGGCTGGTTCTCCACCCGCGCCGCTTCTCCGAAATGGTTAACGCGCTCGCCGAGTCGGGGCTCGCGCGAGTCGACGGGATCGTAATGGATATCGGCGTGTCATCGATGCAGCTCGATCAGGCGGAGCGCGGATTCGCGTTTTCGACCGAGGGGCCGCTCGACATGCGCATGAGCCAGTCGGGGCCGAGCGCGGCCGACTTCCTCAACGCCGCCGACGAAGGCGAAATCGCCGACGTGCTCTACACGTACGGTGAGGAGCGCCAGAGCCGCCGCGTCGCCCGCGCCATCGTCGCCGCGCGGCCGCTCGCGACCACCGGCGATCTCGCCCGCGTGGTGCGCAAGGCGCTTGGCTATCGTCCCGGCGCGCCCAAGGACCCGGCAACCCGCAGCTTCCAGGCGGTCCGCATCCACGTGAACGCTGAGCTGAGCGAGCTCGAAGAGGGCCTTTACGGCGCCGAGACGCTGCTGGGCGAGGGCGGGCGGCTGGCGGTGGTCAGCTTCCACAGCCTTGAGGATCGTATCGTCAAGCGCTTCCTACGCGATGCAGAAGGTGCCGCCGCCGGCTCGCGCCATCTGCCGCAGGCGGGCGGAACACCGGCAACCTTCACCCGCGTGTCCAAGGGCATCCGTCCGAGCGAGGCGGAGCTGGCTCGCAACCCGCGCGCCCGCTCGGCAACGCTGCGTTACGCAATTCGTACCGCTGTCCCGGCGAGGGCGGCATGATCGCCGCCGGATCCCGCCTTCGGCAGCTCGGCTGGGTGGTCACGCTCGCGATCTGCGCGGCGGCGTTCGTCGCGCTCACCTTCAAGGTGAACTCGGTGCGCAGCGAAGTGCGCCTGGCCGAGCGGCGGATCGTTTCCCTGCAACGCGAGAAGGTGCTGCTCGAAACCGAGTTCGAAACCCGCGCCAGTCAGCAGCAACTCGCCCAGTGGAACGCGGTCGACTTCGGCTATCAGGCGCCCGGCGCCAATCAATACCTCGAAGGCGAGCGCCAACTGGCCGCGCTGGGTGAGCCGCGCGGGGTGAACGCTCCGTCGCCGATCCGGGTGGCGCGCGCTGCCGATGACCAGCGCGAGATGAAGCTGCCGGCGATGGTCTCGCCGCTCACCGGCAAGCCGGTCAAGCAGCAGACCGAGGAGCAAGGGCTGGCCGACAAGCTCGCCAATGGCGGCGACTTCCTGACCGAGGCGGCCCAGTGAACGCGCTCACGTTCAGCACGGCAATCTATTCCGGGCGCGTCCAGCTGGTGACAATCCGCCAGCGGTCGCTGACGGTAGCTCGGCTGCGCGTGCTGCTGGTCGCCGCATCATTCGCCTTGCTGGCGACGATGGCGGTCCTGCGCATCGGCTATCTCGGGCTGACCGACGCGGCGCACAGCGCGACCTCGTTCGAGGAAGCGCTGCTGCCACCGCGCGGCGAGATCACCGATCGCAACGGCCAGCCGCTGGCGCGTGCCTTCCCGGCGTTTGCCCTGTGGTACAATCCCGACGCGCTCGGCGGCGGCACCGCGCTGGTCAAGTCGCCCAAGGAAGTCGCGCTCGAGCTTAAAGCGATCTTCCCCGACATCGACGAGTTCGAGCTCACCGAGCGGTTGGCGAAGGGCAAGGCGGGCTACCTGCGCCGCCGGGTCCTGCCCGAAGATGCCAACCGCGTGCAGGCGATCGGCGAGCTTGCGCTGGAACTCCCGCAGGAGACCGACCGCTACTATCCGCAAGGCTCGATGGGCGCCCACGTCCTCGGTTATGTCGGGGCTGATGGCCACGGCCGCGTGGGCATGGAAGCCGTGCTCGACAAGCAACTGCGCGATCCGGCTACTCGTATGCATTCGGTGCCGCTGTCGATCGATGTGCGCGTGCAGGGCGCGCTGGAGGACGAACTGACCCGCGGCATGCGCGCAACCAATGCGCAGGGGTCCGCCGGCATCGTGCTCGACGTCGACACTGGCGAGGTCCTGGCCCTGGCTTCGTTGCCCGAATTCGATCCCAACCGGATCGACGAGGCCGGCGCAAGGAACATGTTCAACCGGGTGACCAACCAGGTCTATGAACTCGGGTCGACCTTCAAGCCGCTGACCGTTGCGTCCGCCATAGATGCGGGGACGGTGACCGACCTAAGCCGTCGCTACTCCGCTCTGCCGTTCCGCCAGAGCGGGTTCACGCTCAAGGACAGTCACGATCTCGGCGCGTCGCTCAACGTGCCCGAGATGTTGATCCACTCATCGAACGTCGTGACCGCGCATGTCGTGTCTGATCTGGGCCCAGCCCGACTGAAGAAGACGTTGGCCGACCTGCACATGAACGACCGCCCGGAAATCGAACTGCCGGCCAAGGGCTTTCCTATCTGGCATTCAGGTGAGTGGCCGATATTGCGCGCGATGACCGTGGGTTACGGACATGGCATCGCGGTCACGCCCCTTCACCTTGCGAACGCCTACGCTGCGATGGTGAACGGCGGCATCTACCGCCCCGCGACACTGCGCAAGCTTGCACCTGGCGACGTTCCTGCGGGCCGGCGCGTGTTCAAGGCCAGCACCTCGGCGCGGATGAACCAATTGCTGCGCATGATCGCGGTATATGGCACGGGCCGCAAAGCGAACGCGCCCGGGTTTCGTGTCGGCGGCAAGACCGGCTCTGCCGACAAGCCGAGCGGTGGCGGGTATAACCATAGTTCGGTGGTGGCGACCTTCGCGGCGGCGTTTCCGATGGATCGGCCTCGTTATGTGGTCATCGCCATGCTGGACGACCCCAAGGGCACGGTTGCGTCGAGCTTTCAGCGCACTGCGGCCTGGAACGCCGCCCCCGTTGTGGGCCGCTTAGTTCCGCGGATCGGCCCGGTGCTTGGCGTAGTGCCCGACTCGACCCGCGACGTGGACCTGACCGATCTCGCGCCGCTCGTGCCCAAGGGGGGCGGCGAATGAAGCTCGGCCCGATCGCCGCCGAGGCCGGATACGACGCCGGCACGGCGGCGGATCAGACGGTGACGGGCTTCGCGATCGATCATCGCAAGGTCGCGCCCGGTACCGTGTTCGGCGCGTTCCAGGGCGCACAGGTCAACGGCGAAGACTTCATTCCCGCCGCGATTGCAGGCGGCGCGATCGCTGTGGTCGCGCGGCCTGAAGCGTCGGTGGCGGGCGCGGTGCACATCGTAGATGAAGAGCCACGCCGCGCCTTCGCGCGCCTTGCCGCGCAGTTCTTCACGCCGGTGCCGGAGACAGTCGTCGCGGTAACCGGAACTAACGGCAAAACTTCGACCGTCGAGATGACGCGCCAGCTCTGGCGCATGGCGGGGATCAGCGCGGCCTCGATCGGCACGCTGGGGGTGACGACGCCGGACGAGAGCGTCTCGACTGGATTGACCACGCCCGACATCGTCACGTTCCTGTCCAACATGACCGGTCTCGCGCGCGAAGGGGTGAGTCATGTTGCCTACGAAGCGTCGAGCCACGGGCTGAGCCAGTTCCGCAACGAGGGCCTGCGGGTCGCGGCGGGCGCGTTCACCAATCTCTCCCGCGATCACCTCGATTACCACGCGGACATGGACGACTACTTCGCCGCCAAGATGCGGCTGTTCGATGAGGTTGTGGCTCCCGACGGAGCTGCGGTGATCTGGCACGGCGGCAGTGATGGATGGGCCGACCGTGCGGTGGAGCACGCGACGAAAAGGGGTCTGCGCGTGCTCACGGTGGGCGACGGCGGCGAAGACATTCGCCTCGTCGCCCGCATGCCGGGCACGCTTGGGCAAGAACTCGCAATTGAGCATGGCGGTGCCACCCGCACTATCAAGCTGGCGCTGATCGGCGCCTACCAGGCGGCCAACGCGCTGGTAGCGGCCGGGCTGGTCATCGCGACCGGCGGGGATGCCGCGGCGACGTTCGACGGTCTCACCCGGTTGCAGCCGGTACGCGGGCGGCTCGAGCGCGCGGCGCTCAACCGTGCGGGCGCGCCGGTTTATGTCGATTACGCGCACACGCCCGATGCGCTGGAAGCCGCGATTGCCGCGCTGCGGCCGCATGTCTCGGACAGTCCGCGCGGGCGGCTGATCGTGGTGTTCGGCGCGGGCGGCGACCGCGACAGCGGCAAGCGCGCCGAGATGGGGCGCGTCGCCGCCGAGCGCGCCGATGTGGTGATCGTAACCGACGACAATCCGCGCGGCGAGGATGCCGCGGCGATCCGCGCGCAGGTGCTCGAAGGGGCATTGGGCGCGCGCGAGATCGGCGACCGGCGCGCGGCCATCGCTGCCGCAGTGGCGCTGGCGCAGGCGGGGGACATCGTCCTCGTCGCCGGCAAGGGACACGAACAGGGCCAGATCATCGGCTCGGGAGAGAACATGCGGGTGCTGCCCTTCGACGACGTGACCGTGGCGCGCGAGGCGGCGGCAGCATGAGTTTTCATCCCGCCCTGCGCGCGTGGCCGCGCGACAAGCGCGATGCCCTTGGCCTGGCGCTATGGACCAGCGCCGGGATCGCCGAGGCGACCGGCGGCGTGGCCAGCGGCGCATTCCAGTGCGCCGGGGTCGAGATCGACAGTCGCGACGTGCGCTCGGGCGACCTGTTCGTCGCGCTGAAGGGCGAGGCGACCGACGGCCATCGCTTCCTCGCCAAGGCCTTCGCCAACGGCGCGGCCGCGGCGCTGGTCAGCGAGCCGATCGACGCGCCGCACGTGCTGGTCGCCGACACCACCGAGGCGCTTGCCAAGCTCGCCGCCGCTTCGCGCGTCCGCGCGCAGGCAGTGCGCGTCGGGGTAACCGGCTCGGTGGGCAAGACCGGGGTCAAGGAGGCGATCTTCGCCGCACTCGACCGATCGAGCCGGGGCGCCGCGCATCGCAGCGTGCGCAGCTACAACAACCACGTCGGCGTGCCATTGAGCCTCGCGCGGATGCCGTCGCGCAGCCGCTTCGGCGTGTTCGAGATGGGCATGAACCACGCGGGCGAGATTGCCGGCCTCACCCAGCACGTCCGCCCCAACGTCGCGGTCATCACCACCATCGCGCCAGCACACATCGAGAACCTCGGCAGCGAGGAAGCGATCGCCGACGCCAAGGCGGAGATCTTCGGCGGCCTCGCCGACGGCGGCACCGCGGTCATCCCCGCCGACAGCGTGCATTACGACCGCTTGCTGGTCCACGCGCGCGAGGCCGGCGCCAAGGTCGTGTCGTTCGGCCGCGCCGCCCATGCGCAGGCGCGGCTGCTCGATGCGATCCCGAGCGCCAACGGCGGCTCGCTGGTCACCGCCGACATCGCCGGCACGCGTCTATGCTATTCGGTCGCAGAGCCGGGCGATCACTGGATCATGAATTCGCTCGCCGTCATGGCGGCGGTGCAGGCGGCAGGCGGCGACCTTGCCGCGGCGGGCCTCGCGCTGGCCGAGATGGGTGGACTGAAGGGACGCGGGGCGCGCCACCGGGTCGCGGTGCCGGGCGGGCATGCGCTGCTGATCGACGAAAGCTACAACGCCAACCCTGCGAGCATGCGCGCGACGCTCAAGCAGCTCGGCCAGACGCCTGCCACCCGCCGCATCGCGGTGCTCGGCAGCATGAAGGAACTGGGCGATTTCGCGCCGGCCATGCACGCACAACTGATTGAACCTCTGGCCGAGGCGCATGTCGACCATGTGGTGCTCGTGGGCGACGAGATGCTCTCGTTATCCCGTGAACTGGGGAAAGCGGGCGCGGCCCAGCTTGCCGCACCGCTCACCTTCACGCATTGCGGGTCCCCTGGCGAGGCGATCGCGGCGCTCGAGGAGTTCGGTCTCACGGGCGGCGACGCGGTCCTGGTGAAGGGATCGAATTCGGTCGGGCTCGGCAGATTGGTGGCGCACTTCGTCGACCGTGGGCGATAGAACGTAAATGCTATACTTGCTCGCCGAGTGGATGGGTTTCGAGGGACTGTTCAACCTCGTCCGCTACCAGACCTTCCGCGCTGGCGCCGCGCTGATGACCGCGCTGCTCATCGGTCTCGTCATCGGGCCGCGGTTCATCGACCTTCTGCGGGTGCGGCAAGGCAAGGGCCAGCCGATCCGTGATGACGGTCCGCAGACCCACCTCGCCAAGCGCGGCACGCCGACGATGGGCGGGCTGATGATACTCACCAGCCTGATGCTGTCGCTGCTCTTGTGGATGGACCTCAAAAACCCGTTCGTGTGGGCGTGCCTCGCGGTAACCCTCGGGTTCGGGATTATCGGCTTCCTCGACGACTACGACAAGGTGCGCAAGGCGAGCCATGCCGGCGTATCGGGCAAGGTGCGGCTGCTCCTCGAATTCATTGTCGCGGGCGTCGCGAGCTACATCGTAGTGAGCCAGATCAGCACCTTCCTCTACGTGCCGTTCCTGGTCGGCAAGGGCATTCCGCTGGGGCCGTTCTACTTCGTGTTCGCCGCGCTGGTGATGGTCGGTGCGGGCAACGCGGTGAACCTGACCGACGGGCTAGATGGGCTCGCGATCATGCCGGTGATCATCGCTGCGGGGGCGTTCGCGATCATCGCCTACCTCGCGGGCCGCGCTGACTATTCGGCCTATCTTGGCATCCCGCATGTGCCGGGCGCAGGCGAGCTGGCGCTGTTCTGCACTGCGATCATGGGCGCGGGGCTGGCGTTTTTGTGGTTCAACGCGCCCCCGGCAGCTGTGTTCATGGGCGATACCGGCAGCCTGGCATTGGGCGGAGCGCTCGGCGCAATCGCGGTTGCGACGCACCACGAAGTCGTGCTGGCGGTGGTCGGCGGGCTGTTCGTGTTCGAAGCGCTGTCGGTGATCATTCAGGTGGTGTGGTTCAAACGGACCGGCCGGAGGGTTTTCCGCATGGCGCCGGTGCACCACCACTTCGAACAACTCGGCTGGAGCGAGAGCAAGGTCGTGATCCGCTTCTGGATCGTTGCCATCGTGCTCGCGCTGATCGGCCTGTCGACGCTGAAGCTGCGGTGATCACCTCGCCCGCCTTTGCTGGGAAGAAGTACGCGGTCCTTGGCCTCGCCCGCAGTGGGCTGGCGACGGTCGAGGCGCTGGTCGCTAGCGGCGCGCACGTGACCGCGTGGGACCGGCAGGATGTCGCGCGGGCGAAAGTCGATCCGGCCAACGTGCTGCTCGCCGATCCGCTAGAGATCGACCTCACCGGCTACGACGGCGTGGTCGTCTCGCCCGGCGTGCCGCTCAACACCCACCCGATTGCCGGCCGCGCCGCGCAGTTCGGCGTGCCGGTGATCGGCGACATCGAGCTGTTCGCCCAGGCCCGCGCCAGCCTGCCGTCGCACAAGGTGGTCGGCATCACCGGCACTAACGGTAAGAGCACCACCACCGCGTTGGTGCACCACATCCTCCAGACCGCCGGCGTGCCAACCACGATGGGCGGCAACATCGGCCTGCCGATCCTGGCGCAGGACCCGTTGCCCGAGGGCGGGGTCTATGTGCTGGAGCTGTCGAGCTACCAGATCGACCTGACCTGCTCGCTCGATTGCGACGTGGCGGTGTTGCTGAATGTAACGCCGGATCACCTCGACCGGTATGCTAGCTTTGAAGCTTATGCGGCGAGCAAGGCGCGGCTGTTCGAGATGCAGTCGGAAGAAAGTTGTGCCGTTGCTCAAACTCGCGATTGGTGGTTTGAGCAAAAGGCCGGCGCGCGTGCAGGTGCACGCCACCTCGAAGTTTACGACGACGTATTCCACCAATGGCAAGAAGTGCCGAATGCTCTTTCGATCCAAGAGCAATCGCGTTGGCCTTCGCTGCAGGGTCCGCATAATCTGGAAAATGCAGAGGCTGGGATCGCCACGTGCTTCGTGCTCGGCCTCGCTGCCGATCAAATTCGGGCGGGTCTCGAGACCTTCACTGGCCTCCCGCATCGGATGGAGCGGGTCGCCAGCCACAACGGCGTGACCTTCGTCAACGACAGCAAGGCGACCAACACCGACAGCTCGGCCCCGGCGCTCGCGGCCTATCCGCCCGAGGGGAACGGCCCGCGCATCCACTGGATCGTCGGCGGGCTGCCCAAGGAAGACGGGCTCGGCGCGACGGAGCAGCATCTCGCCAACGTCAAGGCCGCCTACACCATCGGCGAAGCCGGCCCGCGCTTTGCCGAGCTGCTCGAGGGCCGGGTGCCGGTCACCCGCGCCGAGATGCTGTGCGAGGCGACCCGCCGCGCGATCGCCAACGCGGTGCCGGGCGATGTCGTTCTGCTGTCGCCGGCCTGCGCCAGCTTCGACCAGTTCAAGGACTACGAGCAGCGCGGCGAGCGCTTCCGCCAGTTCGTCGCCGCGCTGACCGAGGATCCCGACAGCGATCCGTGCAGCGAAGAAAGCGCCGTGGGGGCCGAGGCGTGAACGAGCGACCCTACATCCCCCGCAGCGGCCACGCCGCCCCGGCGCAGGCGCGCTACCCGACGTCCAAGCGCGCCGAGCTCAAGATCTGGTGGCGCGAGGTCGATCGCGTCCTCCTCGGCCTTATCCTGCTGCTGATGGCGATCGGCACTGCCGCGGTCGCCGCCGCCAGCCCGGCCAGTGCGCATCGCTTGTCGACCCGCAACGTCCACCTGCCCGAGCTGTATTTCTACTGGACCCACCTCAAGTGGCAGGCGGTTGGCCTCGTATTCCTGTTCGGCGCCTCCGCGCTCTCCCGCGAGAACGCCCGCCGCGTCGGCATCGTGCTCGCCGCGGCGATGCTGTTCTTCCTCATGCTGATCCCGGTGGTCGGTAGCGAGGTCAACGGCGCCAAGCGCTGGATCAGCCTCGGCTTCGCCGGCTTCCAGCCGTCCGAATTCTTGAAGCCCGGCTTCGCAATCCTGCTCGCGTGGATCGTCAGCTGGCGGCTGCGCGACCCGCAGTTGCCGGTGGTCGCGACGGTGACGGGCGTCATGGCGATCGTCGCCGCGCTGATGATGATGCAGCCCGATTTCGGCGGCACGATCCTGTTCGCGGGCGTGTGGTTCACCATCGTCCTGCTCGCAGGGATACCGCTCAAGCGCGTCGGCATCCTCGCCGGCGCGGGCGTGGCGCTGCTGACCGCGACCTACTTCCTCTACGACAACGCCCGTCATCGCATCGACGCGTTCCTAGGCGGCGGCACCGCGTTCGACCAGGTCGATCTTGCCAGCCGCACGCTGCTCGCGGGTGGATGGACCGGCGCCGGGCTGTGGCTCGGCGTGCGCAAGATGAACCTGCCCGAGGCGCACACCGACTACATCTTCTCCGTCATCGGCGAGGAGTTCGGGCTGATCGTCTGCGCGATCATCGTGCTGCTCTATCTCGCGATCATCGTCCGCGTGCTGACCCGGCTGGTCGACGAGGAGGACCTGTTCACGCTGCTCGCCGCAGCGGGACTGTGCGCGCAGATCGGCGGTCAGGCGTTCATCAACATCCTCGTCAACCTGCAACTGTTCCCTTCGAAGGGCATGACGCTGCCGTTGGTGAGCTACGGCGGATCGTCGACCATCGCGGTGTGCCTTGCGGTCGGGTTGCTGCTGGCGCTGACGCGGCGAAACCCGTTCCTCTATCGGCAGACGCCCGGCCTCAAGGCGCTGATCGCCAAGGAGCTGGAGGCGTGAGCGGCGCGACCCGGCATTACGTCCTCGCCGCGGGCGGCACCGGTGGGCACCTGATCCCCGCATTCGCGCTCGCCGCCGAGCTGCATCAGCGCGGGCACCACGTCGCGCTGGTGACCGACGAACGCGGCGCGAAGCTCCCCGGCAAGCCCGATTTCCTGCCCGCGCACGTCATTCCGGCAAGCAAGCTCGGCAAGAACCCGCTGCATTGGCCCAAGGGCGTGAAGGCGATCCTCGAAGGGCGGCGCATGGCGATGCGGCTGTTCGAGAGCTTCCAGCCGAGCGCGGTGGTGGGCTTCGGCGGCTACCCGGTGTTCCCCGCGCTGCTCGCCGCGCTGGCATGCGAAGTGCCGAGCGTGATCCACGAACAGAACGCGGTACTCGGCCGGGTGAACCGCTTCTTCGCCGGCAAGGTGGATGCGATCGCCACCGCCTACCCCGAGATCGCGCGCCTTTCCGCCAAGCACGCGGGCAAGGTGCACCTCGTCGGCAATCCGGTGCGCGCCGAGGTCCTCTCCCTGCGCGACGAGCCGTTCCCTGCCTTCACCGCCGAGGGTCTGCTGCGTGTGCTGGTCACCGGCGGCAGCCAGGGCGCGCGGGTGCTGTCCGAGGTGGTGCCCGACGGGCTGGCCATGCTGCCGCCCGCGCTGCGCCAGCGGCTGCAGGTCACCCAGCAGGCTCGCGCCGAGGATGTCGAGGCGGTCCGCGCGCGCTATCGCAGTCACGACATCCCGGCTGAGCTCGGCACCTATTTCGAGAACATGGCCGAGCGGCTCGCCGACGCGCACCTGTTCATCGGCCGCGCCGGCGCAAGCACGATTGCCGAGCTGACCGCGGTGGGCCGGCCGGCGATCCTCGTCCCGCTGCCGATCGCCACCGACGACCACCAGGCCGCCAACACCCGCGAGATCGTCAAGGCCGGCGGCGCGCGGATGATCCGGCAGGACAAGTTCACCGCCAAGGAGCTCGCCAAGCAGATCCAGGCGCTCGCCCAGCGGCCCGAGACGCTCGCCACCGCCGCGCACGCCGCGTGGAACTGCGGGCGGCCGAAGGCGGTGCAGGACCTCGCGGACCTTGTCGAAAGCTTCGGCGGCGCGGAACTGATGGACGTGATCCGCATGGGCGAGACGCCCGCCAAGACCGGCAGCGAGGCGCTGGCGTGAAGGGCGTCCCCACCGACATCGGCACGGTGCATTTCGTCGGCATCGGCGGAATCGGCATGTCCGGCATCGCCGAGGTGATGAACAACCTCGGCTACACCGTGCAGGGCTCCGACCTCAGCGAAGGCGCCAGCGTCGAGCGGCTGCGCGAGCGCGGGATCAAGGTGATGATTGGCCACGCGGCGGAGAACGTCGCGGGCGCGGGCGTGGTGGTAACCTCGACCGCTGTGAAGCGCACCAACCCGGAGGTCGCCGCGGCGCTCGAGCATCGCATCCCGGTGGTCCGCCGCGCGGAAATGCTCGCCGAGCTGATGCGGCTCAAGAACACCGTCGCGGTGGCCGGCACGCACGGTAAGACCACGACCACCAGCATGGTCGCCGCGCTGCTCGACGCGGGCGGGGTCGATCCGACCGTCATCAACGGCGGGGTTATCGAGCAGTATGGCTCCAACGCTCGGCTGGGCGACAGCGACTGGATGGTGGTCGAGGCGGACGAAAGCGACGGCAGCTTCCTGCGCCTCGACGGCACCATCGCGGTGGTCACCAACATCGATCCCGAGCACCTCGACCACTACGGCGACTTCGACACCGTGCGCCGCGCGTTCGTCGAGTTCATCCACAACGTGCCGTTCTACGGCGCGGCGGTGCTGTGCATCGACCACCCGGAAGTGCAGGCGCTGATCGGCCAGGTGCGCGACCGGCGGGTGATCACATACGGCTTCAGTCCGCAGGCTGATGTCGGCGCGGACAATGTGCGGCCCGATGCGGGTGGCAATGTGTTCGACGTCGTCGTCCGCCGGCGCGGCGAGGAGGACCGGCGCATCGCCGACGTACGCCTGCCGATGCCAGGGCGGCACAATGTCCAGAACGCGCTCGCCGCCATCGCGGTGGCCATCGAGATGGAATGCCCGGACGAGACCATCCGCACCGGCTTCGCACACTTCGGCGGAGTGCGACGGCGCTTCACCAAGGTTGGCGAGGTGGGCGGTGCGACCGTGATCGATGATTACGCGCACCACCCGGTCGAAATCCGCGCGGTGCTCGCCGCGGCGCGGGAAGCGGTGGGGGCGACCGGTGGCCGCGTGATCGCGGTAGTCCAGCCGCACCGCTTCACCCGGTTGCGCGACCTGATGGATGACTTCCAGAACGCCTTCAACGACGCCGACCGGGTCTACGTCGCGCCGGTCTACACCGCGGGCGAGGACGCCATCGCCGGCATCGACGCGCAGGCGCTGGTCGCCGGGCTCAAGTCGCGCGGCCACCGGTTCGCCGCGCCGATCGCCGATCAGGCCGCGCTGGCGCACGAATTGGCGCCGGAGATCGGCGCGGGCGACCTTGTGGTCTGCCTCGGCGCGGGCGACATTACCAAGTGGGCCTCCGGCCTCGCCGACGCGATCCGGAAGCAGGCCACATGAGCCGGCAGGTGGGCGACGTGCCGCGCTGGCGGCTGCCGGTGGCGCCGTTCTCGGCGATCGAGGAGGCGTTCGCGCCCTCGCTCGCGGGCAGAAACGTGCGCGGCAAGCTGACCAAAGATGCGCCCCTCGCGCCCTACGTCTGGTTCAAGACCGGCGGCAACGCCGACTGGCTGTTCGAGCCGGCGGACCTCGAAGACCTGCAGGAATTCCTCGCCCGGCTCGATGGCGAAGTGCCGGTAATCGCGCTCGGCCTTGGCTCCAACATGATCGTCCGTGACGGCGGGGTGCCCGGCGTGGTCATCCGCCTCGGCAAGGCGTTCGCGACCGTGGAGGCGCGGCGCGACAAGGTGCTCGAATGCGGCGGCGGGGCGAGCGGCATCCTGGTCTCGTCCAAAGCGCGCGACGCGGGCATCGCGGGGGTCGAGTTCCTGCGCGGCATCCCGGGCACCGTCGGCGGGTTCGTGCGCATGAACGGCGGTGCCTATGGCCGCGAGGTCAGCGACGTGCTGATCGATTGCGACGTGATCCTGCCGACCGGGGAATTCGTCACGCTGCCGGCGCGCGACCTCGAATACTCCTATCGCCACTCGAACCTGCCCGAGGGCGCGGTGGTCGTCGCCGCGCGCTTCCAGGGGCGCGAAGGCATTCCAGCCGAGATCGGCGAGGAGATGGACAAGATCGCCGCCGCGCGCGAGGCGAGCCAGCCGCTGCGCACCAAGACCGGCGGCTCGACATTCAAGAACCCGCCCGGCCACAATGCGTGGCTGCTCGTCGACGAGGCAGGCTGTCGCGGCCTGACCATGGGCGGCGCTCAGGTGAGCGAAAAACACACCAACTTCCTGATCAACACCGGCGACGCGACGAGCGCCGACATCGAAGGACTGGGCGAAGAAGTGCGGCGGCGCGTGTACGAGAACAGCGGCGTGACCCTCGAATGGGAAATCCAGCGGGTGGGCAGGCCGTGAGCTACCACGTTGCAGTCCTGATGGGCGGCTGGGCTAACGAACGGCCGGTCAGCCTCATGAGCGGCGAGGGTGTCGCCAAGGCGCTCGAGGCGCGTGGGCACCGGGTGACGCGGATCGATATGGACCGCGCAGTCGCGGCGCGCATCGCCGAAGCCGCGCCCGACGTCGTGTTCAACGCCCTCCACGGCGTGCCGGGCGAGGACGGGACGGTGCAGGGCATGCTCGACCTGATGGGCGTGCCTTACACGCACTCCGGCCTCGCGACCTCGGTGATCGCGATCGACAAGGAGCTGACCAAGAACGCGCTGGTGCCGCACGGGGTGCCGATGCCGGGCGGGCGGATCGTCGACAGCGAAGGGCTCTACGAGAAGGATCCGCTGGCGCGGCCCTATGTCCTGAAGCCGGTCAACGAGGGCAGCTCGGTCGGGGTGGCGATCGTCACGGACGAGAGCAACTACGGCAACCCGATCCGGCGCGACGTGACCGGCCCGTGGCAGGAGTTCGCGCAGCTCCTCGCCGAGCCCTACATCCGCGGGCGCGAATTGACCTGTGCGGTGCTCGATGAGGCCACCGGCCCCCGTGCGCTGGCGGTGACCGAACTGGTGCCGAAGTCCGGCTTCTACGATTTCGACGCCAAGTACACCGAAGGCATGACCGAGCACGTCTGTCCCGCTGAGCTGCCCGAGCGGATCGAGGATCTATGCAAGGGCTACGCGGTCCAGGCGCACAAGTTGCTCGGCTGCCGCGGCTGCAGCCGCACCGACTTCCGCTGGGACGACGAACAGGGCGAGGCGGGCCTGTTCGTGCTCGAAACCAACACGCAACCGGGGATGACTCCGCTTTCGCTGGTGCCTGAGCAGGCGAAATACTGCGGGATGAGCTACGAGGATCTGGTCGAGGCGCTGGTGGCCGAGGCGCTCAGCCGGGGGGCGAAGTATGGCTGAAACGATCAACCGCAAGGGCAAGGGCGTGCGCCGCGCCGCCGCCGCGCGCAGCCGTGCGGATACCGCGCGCAAGGCCAAGGCCAAGACCACCGGCGCGGTCGGCGGGGTGATGGCGCTGTTGCCGTTCACCGAAGAGCAGCTCCACAAGGTGTTCCTGGCGATCATCCTGGGCGGCGCGGTGGCGCTGGCGTGGTTCGTCGCCAGCCTTGCCGGGGTGCCCGCGCTGGCGCAGGCCCAGATCGCTTCGCTCGCATCAGACGCCGGGTTCGAGGTGCGCCGGGTCCAAGTCACCGGCGTCGAGCGGATGAACGAGCTCAAGGTCTATGAGCGCGTGCTCGCCGAACGCGACCGGCCGATGCCGCTGGTCGATCTCGACACCGTCCGCAATGACCTGCTCGCGCTGTCGTGGGTGGAGGATGCGCGAGTCAGCCGCCAGCTTCCCGATACGCTGGTGGTCGACGTGGTCGAGCGCACCCCGCGCGCAGTGCTGAAGAAGCCCAACCGCATGGTCCTGATCGACGGCACCGGGCACGAGCTCGAACCGATCTCACCGGCGAACGCCAAGGGCATGCTCACGGTCACGGGACCCGGCGCGGCGCGGCAGATCGCCGCGCTCGATACCCTGCTCGACTCCGCACCCGCCTTGAAGCCGCAGGTGACCGAGGCCGAATGGGTCGGTAACCGGCGTTGGAACCTGACCTTCAAGACCGGTCAGGTGCTCGCGCTGCCGCACGGCGACGATGCGCCGGCAAGCGCGCTGATCCAGTTCGCAAAGCTCGACGGGGTTAACCGCCTGCTCGGCGGCAAGGTCGCCGCCTTCGACATGCGCGCCCCCGACCGCATCTACATGCGGATACCCGGCTTCTCGGGGCAAAAGGCCCTCGACGCCAGCAAGCCGGCGGAGACCGAGTGATGGGTCTGCCGCGCATCGCCAAGGTCTTCGGCGCCGTCAACGTCGGGAGCTTCCGCATCTCGGCGATGATCATGGGCCTGTCGGAGACGGGCGAGATGATCGTGCTCGGGTCGGGCAACCGGCAGAGCCAGGGGATCAAGCGCGGCTATGTCACCGACATGGCGGCCGCGACCTACGCCATCCGCGACGCGGTCGAGCGGGCGGAAAAGAACGCCGGCACCTCGATCTCGAGCGTGTGGGTGGGATGCTCGGGCGCCGGGCTCGCGAGCCGGGTGGCGAAGGTCGAGATCGACATCGGTGGCCGCCGGATCGAGGAAGATGACATCGAGCACCTGCTGGTCGCAGCGCGCGATTCCATCCAGCCCGACGGGCGGATGGTGCTGCACGCGCAGCCGGCGCACTACACGCTCGACGGCGCGCATGGCGTCGCCAACCCGCGCGGGCTTCATGCCGAGCGGCTCGGCGTCGATATCCACGTCATGCTCGCCGACGGGGCACCAATCCGCAACCTGATCGAAGCGGTCCAAAACGCTCACCTCGACGTCGAGGCAGTGGTCGCCGCGCCGATCGCCGCAGGCCACGCCTGCCTCAGCCCGGAGGAACGCGAGCTCGGCACCGCATTGGTCGAGATCGGCGGCGAGGTGACCAACGTCTCGCTCTATGCCGGGGGCATGCTGCTCGGCCTCACGGCGATCCCGTTCGGATCGTCCGACATCACTGACGCGGTGGCGAGCGCATTCGGCATCCGCCGCTTCCAGGCCCAGCGGCTCAAGAGCCGCTACGGCTCAGCGGTCGCCAGTCCGAGCGATTACAAGGACATGGTCCCGGTCAACGGACCCGGCGAAGAGGCCAGCGATCCATCCGCCCGCGGTGCCGACGACAAGAACCGCGTCGCGCGCGCGGAGCTTATCTCGATCATCACCGAGCAGCTCTCACGGCTGACCGACGAGATCGGGCGAGCATTGAAAGGCATGGGCTTTTCCGGCGCTAAAGGCGGGCAGGTGGTCGTAACCGGCGGGGGGGCGGAACTCGCCGGGATCGCCGATTTCCTTCAGAGTGCGCTCGGCCGCCCTGTGCGGATCGGCAAGCCGCCGGCGCTGCGCGGGTTAGGCGAGGCGAATGCCAGCCCCAGCTTCGTGACCCTGACCGGCCTGTGCCTTTATGCCGCCGACGACCCGGTAGATATCCGCGCGATCGGTAAGGCGCACACCCCGACTACCAGCATTTCGGGCATCGGCCTGGCGAGCCGGGTGTGGCGCGCGATGCGGGAATACTTTTGAGAAGGGATTCTCCCTTGCGCTATCGCGTGTTAACCGTTGTGGATAAGGACGGGAAAACCATCCCCGCCAGCAGCGACTTGTGCCAAGCTGCGTCGCGAAATTGTCACACTCAACTCGTTCTTCCGAGGGAAGTCACATGAGCATCAATATCGGTCCCGCCGCTTCGGACGACCTGCGCCCCAAGATCATGGTGATCGGCGTCGGCGGGGCCGGCGGCAACGCGATCGCCAATATGATCAACGCGCAGATCGAGGGCGTAGACTTTATCGTCGCCAACACCGACGCGCAGGCGCTCGGCAATTCGGCGGCGAGCAAGCGCATCCAGCTCGGGCCCGACATCACCGGCGGCCTGGGCGCGGGCGCGCGGCCTGAAGTGGGCAAGGCCGCGGCGGAAGAGACCGTGGCTGAGCTCGAGGACGCGCTCGAGGGCGTCAACATGTGCTTCATCGCCGCGGGCATGGGCGGCGGCACCGGCACCGGCGCCGCGCCGGTCATCGCCGAAGCCGCGCGCCGCAAGGGCGTGCTGACGGTGGGCGTGGTGACCAAGCCGTTCCTGTTCGAAGGCACCCGCCGCATGCGCGCGGCCGAGGCCGGTATCGACGAGCTTCAGCGGCACGTCGATACGCTGATCGTCATTCCCAACCAGAACCTGTTCCTGGTCGCCAAGGCGGAAACCACCTTCAAGGAAGCGTTCGGGCTGGCCGACGAAGTGCTCCAGCAGGGCGTCCGCTCGATCACCGACCTGATGGTCATGCCGGGCCTCATCAACCTCGACTTCGCCGACGTGCGTTCGGTGATGCAGGAGATGGGCAAGGCGATGATGGGCACCGGCGAGGGCGAGGGCGAGAACCGCGCGCTCGAAGCGGCCGAACGCGCGATCGCCAACCCGCTGCTCGACGGTGTCAGCATGGCCGGCGCCAAGGGCGTGATCATCTCGATCATAGGCGGCGAGGACATGAAGCTGCTCGAAGTCGACGAGGCCGCGAACCATATCCGCGAGTTGGTCGACGAGGACGCGAACATCATCTGGGGCTCGGCATTCAACCCCGACCTCCAGGGCAAGATCCGCGTCTCGGTGGTCGCCACCGGCATCGACGGGACCGGCGAAGTGCAGCAGGCCGCGCCGCGGTCTTCGTATGCGCTCGGCGGCAGCCGCGCGCCCAAGCGTCCGGTGCTCGAGCTTCCGGCCGAGGACGAATTCGAACTGCCGGCCGAGGCAGAAGTCGCCGATGAGCCGCAGGCCGCCGACGGCTTCGGCGGTGCGGCCGGCGAAGCGGAAGACACGCTCGATCTCGGCGCGATGCCGAGCGCCTATGGCGACGACGAAGAAGAGGGCGGCGAGGAATACGACGACGATGTCGACGGCATCGTCGATCCGCTCGCCGGCCTGCGCAACGAAGAGCCCGAGGAATACCAACCGGCGCCACAGGGTTACGGCGCCGAGCCGGCCGAGGAGGAACCCTCGGATGAGGATCTGTGGCTCAGCGATGGCGGCGCAGAAGAGGAACCGCAGGGCGCAGGCGCGTCGGGCGGGCAGGATGAGCTGCTGCTCGATGCCGACAGGCTGGCCGCGCAAGATGAGCCGGTCCGGCCGATGCTCGGCGGCGGTCGTCGCCGTGGCCTCGTAACCGGCGACGGCGGCGGTGCGGGCGGCGCAGGTGGCGGCGGCGGTGCGGGCAGCACGCTGTTCGAGCGCATGGCCAACCTCTCGCGCGGCGGCAGCAAGGCGTCCGACGACGAAGAGGACGAAGGCGACGACGACGGCGATTCCGGCTCGGCCTCGCTGTCGATCCCGCGCTTCCTCGGGCGCCAGAACAACCAGTAACCGCTAATGCGACGGCAGGCTCGCCTGCCGTTCCGCAGGGGTTCAGCCGCGTGCCGGTAGTGCGTTAAGAGATATGGCCGTCCGCAAGATCTCCGCCCTGTCCCGCGCCGCCGCGCCGCTGCTGGTGGCATTGCCGTGGGTGCTGGGTGGAGCGGCCTCAGCACAAAGTTATGCGGTGGTGCAGCCGCTGCCGCCGCCGGCCTCCGCTGATCTCAGCGAAGCCTTGCAGCGGCTCGCGCGTAGTCCCGCCGATTTCGATGCGCTGATCGCCGCCGGGCGTGCCTCGCTGGCGATGGGCGATGTCGATGCGGCGACCGGATTCTTTGGTCGCGCCGACGCGGTCCGGCCGGGCGATGCGCGGGTCAAGGCGGGTCTTGCCAGCGCCAACCTCAAGTCCGACCGGCCGATCGAGGCGCTGCAGCTGTTCGACCAGGCGCAGGCCGCAGGCGCGGCGCCGGTTACGCTGGCCGCCGACCGCGGCCTCGCGTTCGACCTGGTCGGCGACAACGCCTCCGCACAGGCGCAATACCGGCTCGCGCTGACCCAGGGGCCGGACGCGGAGATCAGCCGGCGGCTCGGTCTAAGCCAGGCGATCTCGGGCGACAAGAAGGGGTTCGAGGCGACGCTGCTGCCGCTGCTCCAGCGGCGCGATTTCGCCGCCTACCGCGCGCGCGCCTTCGGTCTGGCGATACTCGGCCAGCAGGACGAGGCGGTGTCGATCGTCGAAGCCGTCATGCCGCGCGATCTCGCCAGCCGGATCACGCCTTACCTCAGCTACATGCCCAAGCTCACCCGCGCACAACAAGCAGCGGCGGGGAACCTCGGCGCGTTTCCGCGCGCGGCGCAGATCGGGCGCGATGATCCGCGCTTCGCGCAGTACGCCGGTGCCGGCAGCGCCGTGCCGCTCGGCAGCGCGGACCGCCTCGCACCCGCAGGCCAGCCGCTCGGACCCAAGGCGCAAGCGGCTACGCCGCGCAAGCCGACGGCTGCCGACCGCAAGCGCCAGCGTGAGGAGGAGAAGCGCCTCGCCGCAGTGGCCGAACAGCAGCGCAAGGCCGCGCTCGCCGCCGCGAAGAAACCGCCGGTAACGATTGCGCGCGCAGAACTGCCGCCGACGCAGGCTGTGCGGCCCGCTGCGCCGCCGCCATCGCCACCACCGGCAGTCGTGCAGCAAGTGACGCTGCCCGCGCCGCCACCTCCTCCGCCGCCACCACCCCCGTCGCCGCCGAGTGCGCCGGCGACCCAGCTACCTATGCAGCAGCAGCCGGTGGTGGTCGCGCAATTGCCGCCGTCGATCGCCGCGCCTTCGATCTCGCTCCCTGAGGTCCAGGCTGCGCCACCGGTCGTGATCGTCCCCACGCCGACTCCGGACGCGGACGTGAGCGTGGCCGATGCCTTCGCCGATCTCACCAACGCCAGCGGCGCGCGCGCGCCGGCGGCGGGCGCGGTCGACATCACCGCGATCAAGCCCAAGCGCGAAGTGGCCGAGCCGCCTCCGCCTCCGGTCGCCAAACCAAAGGCTCCGCCGCCACCGCCCCCCAAGCCCAAGGTGCCGAGCCGCATGTGGGTGCAGGTCGCGACCGGCAAGGACGTGAAGGCGCTCGCCTTCGACTGGCGCAAGTACGGCAAGAAGGCACCCGCGCTGCTCGGCAAGCGCGATGCCTACACCGCCAAGTGGGGCGAAACGCGGCGGCTGGTGACCGGCCCGTTCGATTCGGCGAAGGAGGCGAACAAGTTCGTTGCCGACCTCAAGAAGGCCGGGATCGACGCGTTCACCTTCACGAGCGACGCGGGCGAAGAGGTCGCCCCGCTCAAGTAGGTCCACCGCTTTTGCACAGGCTGTGAACAGGGTTATCGCGTTGTCCCCAACCGTTAACCACGCTTCGATTGCGCCGCTTTCGCCCACCCTCCAATCACCCGGTCAATGAGAATGACGGGACCGCAGCGATGAGAACCGAGCACGAAGATTATGCCCGTGCGGCCGAAGATGCCGCCCCGGTCGACATGCTCGCGGCGCTGTTCGAAGCGCGCGGCTGGACCCACGAGATCGTCTCCGCCGAGGAGATTTCGGGCGAGGTGCAGGGCGCGTGGGCGAACTATCAGCTGCGCGCGATCTGGCGGACCGAGGACAATGTCCTTCAATTGCTGTGCCTGCCCGATATCCGCGTGACCGACGGCAAGCGGCGCGCGGCGCACGAACTGCTGGCGCTGGTCAACGAACAACTCTGGCTCGGCCACTTCGACGTCTGGTCGCAGGGTGGGGTGCTGGTCTATCGCCACGGCCTGCTGCTCGGCGACGAGGGCCTGCTTAGCCTGAGCCAAGCGCAGGGACTGGTGGAAACCGCGGTCGACGAGTGCGACCGCTTCTATCCCGCGTTCCAGTTCGTGCTGTGGGGCGACAAGAGTCCCAAGGACGCGCTCGCCAGCGCGATGGTCGACGCCGCGGGCGAGGCCTAGCGCACGCGCGGCGCGGGCCGTAAGGCTGGCGCGGATGGAGCGAGCTAACCGCATTCTCATCGCCGGCTACGGCGCGATGACCGGCGCGATGGTCGAAGGCTGGCTGCGTGCGGGCGTGCCGCCGTCGGCGATGACCGCGTGCGGGCCCAATCCCAAGGCGGTGCCCGATGGGATGCGCTTCGTCACGGGTGTGCCGGTGGGCGAGTTCGAGCTCGTGTTGTTGGGGATGAAGCCGCAGAAGCTCGCCGAAGCCGCGCCGGGCATCGAACCGGTGGTCGGCCCCGGCACGGTCCTCGTGTCGGTCCTAGCTGGGATCGAGGTCGAGAGTCTCACCCGGCACTTCCCGCGCGCCTCCGCGGTGGTGCGGCTGATGCCCAACCTCGCCGCCGCGCTCGGCAAGTCGCCGGTAGCGCTGGTCGCCCAGGATCTAGACGACGAGCAGAGGCAAAGGATCACCGCCTTGGCGGCCATGCTGGGCAGCGCCGAATGGCTCGCCGACGAGAGCCAGTTCGAGCTGATCGCCGCGCTCGCCGGTTCGGGGCCGGGGTTCCTCTTCCGCTTCATCGACGCACTGACTGTGGGCGCGACCCGTCTCGGGCTCGAAGCAGCGCAGGCGCAACGCCTCGCGGTGCAGGTGGTGGAGGGTGCCGCCGCGCTTGCCTCCGCCTCGCCGCATTCGCCGGCGGAGCTGGCGCGGCAGGTCGCCAGCCCCGGCGGAATGACCCAGAAGGGCCTAGACGTGCTCGACGAGGATCAGGCGCTGGTCCGCCTCGTCACCGAAACCTTGCGCGCGGCGCGCGATCGGGGCCGCGAAATGGCCCAGGCGGCGCGCGATCAGGGTTAATCGCGCCGGGACCGGTTTTCCTTGAACAACCGGCGTAAACCCCCGATATTGCTCATACCGGCTTGTCGTCGCTCGGCGCCGGAATGGAGATTGTGATGGCTGATTACAACGATCCCCGCCCGACGGCGACCGGCTTCGGCTCGGTTCCGCGTACCGGCGGGCAGGTCGTATTCGACGCAGGGCTGCGCAAGCACATGCTGTCGATCTACAACTACATGACCAGCGGCGTGCTGCTTACCGGCATCGTCGCGCTGCTGTTTTCGCGCGGCGGGGCCGAATCCCCGGCTGCTCAGGTGTTCGTCAACGGCGGCATCCTCGCCTGGATCATCATCCTGTCGCCGCTCGCGATCGTGATGGCGATGAGCTTCGGCCAGCGCAAATTCTCGACCGGCGCGCTGCAGGCGATGTTCTGGGGTTTCGCGGTCCTGATGGGCCTGTCGCTGTCGACGGTCCTGCTGGTCTATACCGGCAGCTCGGTCGCAACCGCGTTCTTCGCCACCGCCGCCGCGTTCGCCGGGCTTAGCCTGTTCGGCTACACGACCAATAAGGACCTGTCGGGCTTCGGCACGTTCCTGATCATGGGCGTGGTGGGCCTGGTTGTCGCGACGCTGATCAACATGTTCTTCCCGATGCCGGGTTTGAGCCTCGCGATCAGCTTCATCGGCGTTCTGCTTTTCGCGGGTCTGACGGCCTACGACACGCAGCGGCTCAAAAACGAGTATGTCGCCATTCAGCAGATGACCGCGGCCAATCCGCAGGCCGCGGCTGCCTTCCCGGTCGGCAAGGTGGTGATCCTCGGCGCGCTCAGCCTGTACCTGGACTTCATCAACATGTTCCAGTTCCTGTTGAGCTTCATGGGCAACCGCAACTGATCGCAACTGAGAATCGCTTCATCGTGCCCGGGGTGCCCACCGCACCCCGGGCATTTTCTTTGCCCGATTAAGCCGTTAGGGCCCGTATCCTTCAGCCGCGCGAAAGGCGCGGGCTGTCATCACCTATGCGGGCTAGGAGGGCCGCGCCGCATGCATCCGATCAATTCCGCACCCATTCGATTGATCACTCTCGCGGTGGGATTGGCCGCGCTGGGCGCGTGCAAGACCACGCCGCCGCCACCGCCTCCTCCGCCGCCTCCGCCGCCCCCGGTTGAAGTCATTCCCTACCGCCCGCTGCCGCCGTCGGGCGCGACCTACATCATGAACATCCCGGGCCGCGACGCTGCCGGGCAGCGCCAGACCGTGCTCAAGGGCCTGACCGACGACCAGCGGCTGTGGTATTTCCGCTCAGCGTGGAACGTGGCGGCGCTCAATTGCATCGGGCCGGAAGACCAGCCCATCCTGGACGGATACAAGGCGTTCTTGACCGGGAACGCCAAGACCCTGGCGGCCACCAACCAGCGGATCGAGAAGACGTACCAGAAGGGGTATTCGAGCCGTAACGAAGGCATCGCCGCGCGCGAGCGGCTGATGACGATCGTCTACAACTACTTCGCATTGCCCCCCGCCCGGGCAGAGTTCTGCGCAGCGGCGCGCAACGTTGCGCTGGCGCAGTCAGCGATGGCGAAGCCGGACGCGGCAGCGCTGGCGGCGGCGAACTTCGTCCAGTTCGAAATGCCGTTCGAGAACTTCTTCAACCAGTACGAGCAGTACCAGCGCGATTCCGCGGCGTGGGACGCGCAATACGGTGCCCGCTACGGCGCGTCGCAGCCGGGCTACGTCGCGGTGCAGCAGGCGCGGCTGGCGGCAGTTCCCCAAGCGGGCGTCAGCGATCCGGCAACGACCACCACCCAGCCGGTGACGGTCGCGGGAGCGGTGACCGATCCGGAAACCGGCGCTTCGATTCCGGTGATCACGCTGCCGCCGCAGGAACAGGGCGTACCGGTCGTGCAGCCGGTGCCGCAGACTCCGCGCAAGCCATAGTGAAAGGCCCGCACAAAGGGCTTTTCTTGCCGGTATCGGTTCGCTAAGGGCCGCGCTCTTCGCCGGGCGACCGGCGAGTTGGAACTGGAACGGGGCCGTAGCTCAGCTGGGAGAGCGCGTCGTTCGCAATGACGAGGTCAGGGGTTCGATCCCCCTCGGCTCCACCATCCAGTTCCCGATATCTGCCGCGGCAAGGTCGGCGTCAGCTTCCCGCAGAGAAGGGAGCTGACGGAATGCCGACGCTTCGCTTGGCGAAGCGCCAGGCCTTGCTCAGCAGAACTCTCAGGATCATCCGATTGATGCGCGGATTGTACCGCGCGAATTCCCGGTAGAGTTTCGCGTTCGCCTTGAGGTTTCCCGTGGTCGGCGGCGCATGGAACATCGAGCGTGCCCACCAGCCCGACACCTCTCTGCGGGCGGCCTGTACCATCTTACTGTCGGCCCACTGCTCGGTCTCGAAAATCTTCAGGAGCGCGAGCACCTCGAAGAAGGTGGCCATCGCCTTGGTGGAGCGCATGCGCTGCGTTTGCCGATGGAGGCGGAACTTGTTACGCGCTTCGGGGAAGAATTCGACCTCGCCCAGCTGCAACAAGCGAGCGTAGAACAGCCAGTCCCCGTTGAGCTTCCACGTCGTCTCTGGAACCCCCGCCTCGTCGAAGGCGGATTTGCGAAACAGGACACCGCTGGCATTGGGGATTGTGTTCGAAAACACGATGCGGTTCGCGACTTCATCCTTGCCTTGCGCGGTGAAGCGCGATTCCCAATGCACGGTGCTGCCGAAGATCACGCGATATTGCTCGTTCCAGCTGGAAACCGGCTGGCCCTCTTCGTCGATAATCTCGCTCTGGCTATAGGCGAGGACCGCGCGCTCGTTGCTCTCGAGGGCCGCCACGTGTGTCGCCAGCATGTCGAGCTCGGCGACATCGTCGCTCTCGGCGATCCAAAGGTATTTTCCCTGCGCCCAGCGTGCGCCCTTCTGCCACTGGTGGAATGGACTGCCCGAGTTGGCGTCGTTGAAGAGGAGCGTCACGCGGTCGTCTCTCGCTGCCCAGCTCTTGAGGACTTCGCGGCTGTTGTCTGGCGAACAGTCGTCCATCAGCAGGATTTCGACATTCTTGTAGGTTTGATCGACAATCGAGCGGATCCGGGCGTCGAGATAGGGCGCGTGGTTGTAGTTGGGGACGATCACGCTCACCAGCGGTCCATCGGCTGCCGGCGGCAGAGAGGCGCCGAGTTCGCCCTTACGACCGTCACCTCCAGCGAGCTCGGCGGCGCGGTCCCTTGGATCAAACCCATCCGGCTTGCCGCGCTCGACACCGGCGTACTCATAGACTGCAGTCCACGCGGCACGCCGTTCTTCTTCATCGACCGAGGTGAGCGCTTCGTAGCGCACCGGAAGGAAAGGCGCGCCGGTCACCTTCACCGAACGGATGGCGGCTTCATCGTATCGCTCGACGAGCGCATGCGCGGTAGACGCGGTCAGCTCGTTCATCGCTTCGTCGTCCACCTCCGGGCGATGCAGCAAGCTCTCGACGATTGCATCACGATCCCGCTGTATCCAAAGCACTCGCGCGCGCGGGAAACGGCTTCTCCACCACGGCAGGGTGAGGCACAGGCGCGGGTCCTCCAGCACCCAGGGCCGGGGATGAAGCAGCCGTTCGCGCAGCGGCCTCGCGTCGGGCTTGCCGGTGACCTGGCGCTGGATGTCGCTGGCTCGCACCTCGGACAGCACGCCTGTGAGCACGGCCTCGAGCGCGTCTTGCGAAGGGGGCTGCCACCAACTGCCGCCGGCGTGCCGGAGCAGGGCCTCGTTTATGCCGCTCGCCAGCTCCGGCTCCTGCTGGCGATCGAGCGCCACGTCGGCCGAGGCAACTGCGTCATGCAGCGCCTTCGCGACCATCGTGGTCCCGCTGCCATGCATTCCCATCACGAACAGGGGACGCGAGCGACCAGGCAGCAACGGATAATCCTTCGGCGAAATGCGGCGCGACCATTGCGGGACCGCATGCCCGCGTCAAATATCCATCCCGGCTGGGCTGAACTTATTCGCAGGCGGCTGGCACCGCCAAGGGTTCCAACGTCTGGGCTAAACGCGTAGCGCGGCGCGATGCATTTCCTCGATCAGGCCAAGATCTTCGTGAAGTCCGGCGCGGGCGGGCCTGGTGCCGTCAGCTTCCGGCGCGAAAAGTATGTTGAATATGGCGGGCCTGACGGCGGCAATGGCGGGAAGGGCGGCGATGTCGTGTTCGTCGCGGTGGCCGGGCTCAATACGTTGATCGACTTCCGCTACACCCAGCATTTCAAGGCGCAGCGCGGCGGGCACGGGATGGGCAAGGATCGCACCGGTGCCTCCGCCCCCGACTTGGTGATCGAGGTGCCGGTGGGCACGCAGATCATCTCCGACGACCGCGAGGAAGTGCTCGCCGATTTCACCGAGGTCGGCCAGCGCGTCGTGCTGCTCGAAGGCGGCATGGGCGGGCGCGGCAACGCCAGCTACAAGACCAGCACCAACCGCGCGCCGCGCCAGCACCAGCCCGGCATCCCGGCCGAAGAGATGTGGGTCTGGCTGCGGCTCAAGCTGCTTGCCGATGCAGGCCTCGTGGGACTGCCGAATGCCGGCAAGAGCACCTTCATCAATCAGGTCTCGAACGCGCAGGCCAAGGTCGGCGCGTATGCCTTCACCACGCTGGTCCCCAAGCTCGGGGTGGTGCGGCACCGCAATCGAGAGTTCGTGCTGGCCGACATTCCCGGACTGATCGAGGGCGCCGCGGACGGCGCGGGGATTGGCGACCGCTTCCTCGGCCACATCGAGCGCTGCCGGGTGCTGATCCACCTGATCGACATCGGCGGCGTCGATCCGGTCGAAGCGATGCGCATCGTCGAGGAGGAACTTGCCGCGTACGGCGAGGGCCTCGACGACAAGCCGCGCCTGGTGGCGCTCAACAAGATCGATCTCGCCGACGCCGAGCTGGCGGAGGACTTCGCGAAGGAACTGCGCGCGGCGGGCGCGGACCAGGTGTTCCCGATCTCGGGCGCGACCGGCGAGGGCATTCCCGGGTTGCTCGATGCAGTGCTTGGCTACCTGCCCGATCGCACCGCGACCGAAACCAAGGGCAGCGAGGTCGAGGACGCACCCGCCGAGGGCGGCGACTGGTCGCCGATCTAGGCTCCGTCCAACAGGTGACGGGGGCCGCCTGCTCGGCTAAGCGCGCGGCGATGTCGATTGCCGCGATCTCCCAGTTCGGCGATGCCGCCGCGTGCCCCCGGCTCGTGCTCAAAGTGGGCTCGGCGCTACTCGTCGACCGCGGCGGTATTGTGCGGCGTGCTTGGCTCGAAGGCCTTGCGGCCGAGATTGCCGAGGCGCGCGGCCGAGGACAGCAGGTCGTCGTGGTCAGCTCGGGCGCGATCGCGCTGGGCGCGGCGCGGCTGGGACTGGCGCAAGGTGGCCGCGCCAGTCTTGCCGACGCGCAAGCAGCGGCTGCCGTCGGGCAGATTGCGTTGTCCGCAGTATGGGCAGAGTTGCTTGGCGCGCACGTTCTGACCGCGGCACAACTGTTGCTCACGCTCGACGATCTCGAGGACCGCCGCCGCTATCTGAACGCCTCTTCGACGCTGGCCCGGTTGCTCGAGCAGGGCGCGGTGCCGGTTGTGAACGAGAACGACAGTGTCGCGACTGCGGAAATTCGCTTCGGGGATAACGACCGCCTCGCCGCGCGCGTGGCGCAGGCGGCGGGCGCTGACGCGGTCATACTGCTGAGCGACGTCGACGGCCTGTTCGACCGCGATCCACGCGATCCAGCCGCCGAGCTGGTGCGCGAGGTCAGCGGGGTGGACGAGACAGTGCGCGCCATGGCCGGTGCCGGCTCGGGCTCCGGCATGGGCTCGGGCGGAATGGTGTCCAAGCTGCAAGCTGCCGAAATCGCGGGCCGCGCAGGAATCGCGCTGGCGATCGTCAACGGCACCCACGACCGGCCGCTGTCGCGAGCGCTCGCGCAGGATCGCGGCACCCTGTTCCATGCCCAACGACGCGACGGCGGGCGCAAGGCGTGGCTCGGCGGCCGGATCGCGCCCGCGGGTGTGCTGACGGTGGACGAGGGCTGCGCAGCCGCGCTAGGAGGCGGATCGAGCCTTCTGGCCGCGGGGGTTATCGCAGTCGATGGCGAATTCGCGCGCGGCGATCTCGTCACGATCCACGGCGCCAAGGGCGACCGCTTGGCGCAGGGCCTGATCGAATATTCCGCCGCCGAATGCCGCGCGATCGCCGGGCGCAAAGCGGGCGACCAGGCTGAGCTGCTCGGTTACGCCCCTCGCGCGGCAGTGGTGCACCGCGACCACATGGTGCTGCTGTGACTAAGCCGCTCGTCGCACTGACCGGAGCCACCGGCTTCGTTGGCAAGGCGACACTCGCTGCACTTGAACGCGCGGGCTACGCGGTGCGGGCATTGACGCGGAAGGTGCCCGAAGGATCTAGCGGCGTGGAGTGGGTGCAGGGCGATCTTGCCGACCGCGCTGCGCTTGCCCGGCTGGTGCAGGGCGCGGAGGCGGTGATCCATGTCGCCGGCCTCACTACCGCGCGCGAGCCGGCGGAGTTCGAGGCGGCCAACGTCGCCGGCACGCTGGCGGTGGTCGAGGCGGCGGCCAAGGCCGGCGTGCCGCGCTTCGTGCATGTGTCCTCGCTCTCGGCGCGCGAGCCGCAGCTGTCGGCCTACGGCGCTTCGAAAGAACGCGCCGAACGGTTGGTGCGGGCGAGCGGGCTCGACTGGACGATCGTCCGTCCGCCGGGGGTCTATGGCCCATGGGACGTCGATTACCTCGAAATGTTCAAGCTGGCGAAGCGCGGGGTGGTGCCGGTGCCGCCGCCGGGGCGCAGCTCGCTGATCCACGTGCAGGACCTCGCCGAACTACTGGTGGCACTCGTGCCGACCGGGGAGAGCATCACGCACCAAATGTTCGAGCCCGACGACGGACACAAGGGCGGCTGGACGCACCGCGAGCTGGCGCGGGTGATCGGCTGGGCCGTGGGCCGGCGACCGTGGGTGGTGCATCTCTCGCCCCGCCTGCTCACGGGCGCTGCCAAGGCCGACCGGCTGGTGCGCCGCAAGCGCGCAAGGCTCACCGCGGATCGCGTCGGCTACATGTGCCATCCCGACTGGCTCGCACGCCCTGAGTTCGCTCTGCCCGGCGACGTCTGGCGTCCACGCATCCCCACCCGCGACGGGCTTAAGGCGACCGCGCGCTGGTATCGCGACAAGGGCTGGCTGTAAGCGCCTTGGCGTTTTCCCCGCGGGGAGCGTAGCCTCGCGACAGGATCGCGAGTCGTGTTGGCGGGAACGGCCGCCCGATCATCTGGATAAGGGGAAATTCATGAAGAAAATCATGCTCGTGGCCGCACTGGCCGCACTCGGCGCTTGTTCGAAGGAAGCGCCGGCGCCCGCACCCGAAGCCACTCCGGCCGCCGCCGCGACCCCCGCCGAAGTGATGGCCGCTGACGGCAAGTCGCCGGTCGGCAAGTTCACCATCACGACTTCGGATGGCAAGGTGATCAACGAGGAACTGACCGCCGACGGCAAGTACGCCGACACGCTGGACGGAAAGGTGGTCGAGACCGGCACCTGGACGCAGAAGTCGCCCGGGACCTTCTGCTACACCAACGACAAGGCCGGTTCGAAGGAGATCTGCAACACCGAGGCGGTCGACGACAAGGGCGTGTGGAAGACCACCAGCCCGGACGGGAAGACCGCGACGGTCGTTCGCGTCGAAGCCTGACCTAGAGGAACGGTTCGTACCCCGGCGGCAGCTCGCCGTCGGGGCCGAGCTGGACGGGCGAGTGGATGCCGCACTCGGTCTTGTCCCATCCCTTCCAGCGGCCTGAGCGCGCGTCCTCGCCGTCCGCGACCTTGCTGGTGCACGGCGAGCACCCGATCGATGGGTAGCCGTCCGCGATCAGCGGATGCACCGGCAGATCGTGCTCGGCGATGTAGGCGGCGAGGTCGGCGGCCTGCCAGTCGATCAGCGGATTGATCTTGAGGCGGCCCTGCGCATCGCTGGAGTCGACCTCGAACCGGGGCAGGTTGGCGCGGGTGCTCGACTGGAACGCCTTGCGGCCGGTGATCGAGGCGTCGAACCGGCTAAGGGCTTTTTCGAGTGGGCGAACCTTGCGGATCTCGCAGCAGCCATCGGGATCGTAGGACCAGCGAAGGCCGCTCTCGTCGCGCGCGGCGAGGTCGGCCGGGTCGGGCGTGAGGATCTGCAGGTTGGTCAGGCCAAGGCGCGCGACCACTTCGTCGCGGTAGGCGAGCGTCTCGGGAAAATGTTTGCCGGTATCGAGGAAGAGCACCGGCGTGTCGGGCGCAACTTGGGCGATGAGGTGTAGCAGTACGACGCTCTCGGCCCCGAAGCTGGAGACCACAGCAACCTCGCCAGCGATGCGATCCTTGAGGACCGCCTCGAGTACCGCAGCCGTGTCCGCGCCGCGGAACATGCGGTTGAGGCGGATGGCGTCCGCATCGGTGAAGCGCGGACCGGTGTCGATCCGGTCGCGCACTCGGGCGAGGCCCATATCAGCCATGCCGCAGCTTCCAGATCGGCACCCGATCGTCGGCGGCGGGGACGTAGACATTGTCCCACCGGGTCAATGCTGCTTCGGCATCGGAAGGGTCGATCGGCTTGTCGGGCGCGAAGCTGTCGAACCCGCATCGGCGCATGAAGAAGATGAGGTCCACCAGCACGTCGCCGGTCGCCTTGATCTCACCGGTGTAGCCCGCCTCGCGCAACATCCGCGCGGTCGAGAAGCCGCGGCCGTCGCGGAACTTGGGGAAGTCGACCTCGATCAGCCGCACGCGCGACAGGTGCGGGAACAGGACGGTGACGTCCTCACCTGCCTCGATGCGCACTGAGTCCGCCTCTTCCTGCTCGAGGAAGGCGTCGAGCGAAACGGCAGGTTCGTCGGCGGCGACATCGTCGCGGAAGCGCAGGCCGGCGGAAAACTGCTCGGTCGCGGCGGGGGTGGGGTTGCCCGACTCAGCCATAGATCGCCTCCTTGAAGCCATCCATTCCGACGCGGCGGTAGGTGTCGATGAAGCGCTCGTTTGGCGACCGAACGGCGCGGTAGTGTTCGACCGCGCGTTCGACCGCGTCGACGATGCCGTCCTCGTCGAAGCCGGGGCCGGCGATCTTGGCCTGGGTGGTGTCCTCGTCGCCCGACCCGCCGAGCAGCAGCTGGTAGCTCTCGCTGCCCTTCCGGTCGACGCCCAGAATGCCGATGTTGCCCGCGTGGTGGTGGCCGCAGGCGTTGATGCAACCGGAAATCTTGATCTTGAGCTCGCCCAAGTCGGCCTGCCGCGCGGGGTCGGCGAAGCGCTCAGCGATCTTCTGCGCGACCGGGATCGAGCGCGCATTGGCGAGGCTGCAATAGTCGAGCCCCGGGCAGGCGATGAGGTCGCTGATGAGATCGAGGTTGGCATCGGCCAGCCCGGCCGAGACCAGCGCCTGCCACACCGTGTAGAGGTCTGCCTTCTTCACATGCGGCAGGACGAGGTTCTGCGCGTGGGTCGAGCGCAATTCGTCGAAGCTAAACCGTTCGGCGAGATCGGCGACGAGCTCCATCTGCTCGGCGGTGATATCGCCTGGGATGCCGCCGACCGGTTTCAAGCTGATGTTGGCGATCGCGTAACCGGGCGCCTTGTGCGCCACGACCTGCCGCTCGACCCACCGCGCGAACGCGGGGTCGGAAAGGTCGATCTCGTCGCTCAGGCCCTGCTCGAACGCGGGCGGCGCGAAATAGGCGGCGATGCGGTCGTATTCGGCCGGCGGGAAGTCCTCGCCGAGCGACAGGAAGTGCTCGAACGCTTCCTCGACTTGGGCAGTGAACTCCTCCTGCCCCAAGTCGTGGACCAGGATCTTCATCCGCTGCTTGTGGATGTTGTCGCGCCGCGCGTGGCGATTCCACACGCGAAGAACGGCCTGCAAGTAGCTGAAAATCTGGGTAGTCGGCAGGAATTCGCGGATGCAGTATGCGATAAAAGGCGTGCGACCCATTCCGCCGCCGGCGAACACCTCGAAGCCGAGCTCGCCGGCCGTATTCTGCACGATCCGCAGCGCGAAATCGTGCCAGCGCAGCGCGATGCGATCCTCTGCCGAAGCGATGATGGCGATCTTGAACTTGCGCGGCAGGTAGCTGAATTCCGGCATGAAGGTGGTCATCTGCCGCAGCATCTCGGCCCACGGGCGCGGGTCGATCAGCTCGTCGGCGGCAGCGCCGGCATATTGATCCGAGCTGATGTTGCGGATCGATTCCCCGCTCGTCTGGATCGCGTGCATCTCGACCTTGGCGAGATCGGCGAGGATGTCGGGCGCCTCGGCCAGCTTGATCCAATTGTACTGGATGTTCTGCCGGGTGGTGAAATGCCCGTATCCGCGGTCGTACTTGCGCGCGATCATCGCCAGCGTGCGCATCTGCGCGGAGTTGAGCGTGCCGTAAGGCACAGCCACGCGCAGCATGTAGGCGTGAAGCTGGAGGTAGAGCCCGTTCTTCAGCCGCAGTGGCTTGAACTGGTCGTCGTCCATCTTGCCTTCGATCCGGCGGCGGACCTGGTCGCGGAATTCCTCGACGCGGGTGTCGACCATCGCCTGATCGTATTTGTCGTAACGGTACATGTCAGATCACCCACTCGCGGGCTTCGGGGTCGGCGGGCTTGAGCGTCAGGTCCGGCCGCACGGTCGGGCCCAACGCGCGGATGCGGTCCTTGATGTGCGCGGGGCGCACGCCGTCGGCGGTCTTCTCGCCGTCGATGATGTAGGGGCCGTTGACGCGGCAGGTGGCGACTTCGCGCGCCATGACCGCCTCCGCATCGGCGCCCGCGTCGACCGCGTCCTCGACGTGGAGCGACCAGTCATAGCCGGTCCACCAGGTGACCGCGCCGGTCTTGAGGTCGTTGCCGGTGATGATCCTCATGCCGCCATCTCCGCGAACTGGGCGACCGCGACATCGTCGCGCGAGGTGACTTCACCGATGACGATCAGCGCCGGGCTCTTTACCCGCTGCTGCACTACAAGGTCGGGCAGGGCGGCGAGAGGTCCGCGCAGCACGCGCATTGAGGGACGCGCGGCGTTTTCGATCACCGCCAGCGGCATGTCGGGCGCGAGGCCGTCGGCCATAAGCTTTTCAGCGATTTGCGGGGCGGTCTTCACACCCATGTAGATCACCAGCGTGCGGCCCTTGCCGGCGAGGCCCGACCAGTCCTGTTCGCTGAGGCCCTTGCACTGCCCGGCGACGAAGCTGACCACGCTCGAGGCGTCGCGGTGGGTGAGCGGGATTTGTGCGGCCGCCGCAGCGCCATTCGCTGCACTGATGCCGGGGACGATCTCGACCGGCACGCCCGCGTCGCGGCACGCCTCGGCTTCCTCGCCGCCGCGGCCGAACACCAGCGGATCGCCGCCCTTGAGCCGTACCACATCGCGCCCAGCGAGCGCCTCGCGCACCAGCAGCGCGTTGATCGCGTCCTGCGGCAAGGTGTGGCGGGCGCGGCTCTTGGCGACCGAAATCAGCTCTGCCTGCGGACTGGCGAGCGCCAGCACCGCGCGGTCGACCAGGCCGTCGTGCACCACCAGCTCGGCGCGCTCGAGCAGGCGCGCGGCGCGCAGCGTCAGCAGGTCCGGATCGCCCGGGCCCGCTCCGACGAGATAGACTGTCCCTGTTTTTCCCATGCCGCTTGATTGGGCACGGCCCCGCGCGCTCGCCAGCCAGATTGCCTGTCAGCGCGGGAAGGTTGCATTTTGAAAGCTACTGTAGCGGTGCGCGAAGCTAGGCTTCCGGCTTGTCGTCCCGCTGGGCGATCGCAGCGATCAGCTCGCGCAATTGCTCGCTGTCCTTCAGGTTGAGGTCGCGTTGGGGGAAGGGGACCCTGATGCCGTTCGCCTGGAACAGGTCCCACAGCCGCTTGAGCACGTCGGAACGGACGCTGCCGATGCCCTCTTCGGGATCGTTGATCCAGCAGTGGATCTTGAACTGGATCGCGTTCTCGCCGAGCGCCTCCAGCCACACCACGGGCGGTGGGGTGGTCAGCACGCGGCGCGCGCCCTTGGCCGCCTCGAGCATGAGCTGCTCGGCCAGCTTGATGTCGCAGCGATACCCGACGCCGACCGGAACCTGCACGCGCACGTTCTTGGAGGAATAGGACCAGTTCTCGACCTGATTGATCATCAGGTTTTCGTTCGGGATCAGGTATTCCTTCTGGTCCCGCGTGGTCAGCGAGACCGCGCGGATGCCGATCTTGCGGATCTGGCCGAACGTGGCGACGCCGCCGGCGTCGGCGATCGCGATCACGTCGCCAGGCTTGATCGAGCGGTCCATCAGCAGAATGATCCCCGCGATCAGATTGCCGAAGGTCTTCTGCAGGCCGAAGCCGATCGCGAGCCCGAACGCGCCCGAGAAAACGGCGAGCGCGGTGAGATCGATGCCGAGGATGTCGATCCCGACCATGATCGCGATCGCCCACACCGCGATGGTGACGAGCTTTTCCGCCAGCAGCCGCTGGGTGGTGTCGAGCCCTTTCATTCGCCTGAGCACGCGGCGCGCGGTGCGGCTGATGAACCAGGCCGCCGCCCAGACCGCGACGATGATGAACACGAAGACGATCGCGTCCCAGATCGACACCCGCCAGGTGCCGAGATCGATCGCCCACCGGTCGAGCGTCTCGACTACGCCGGCGGCGGTCCCGCCCTTCTGGGTGACAACGTCCTTCAGCCCGTCGGCGGCGCGGACTTCCTTTTCCCCCGGCACGCTCATGCCGCGTCCATCGCGGCGAAGGCTTGGGCGAGGTCGGCGATCAGGTCGGACGAGTCTTCCAGCCCGATCGACAGCCTGACGCCGAGGCGCGCGTCGTCGGGCCAGCCCGTGGGCGGCCACGGAGTGGCGGAGCGGAGTTCGCCGGCATCGAATGGGGTCACCAGGCTCTCGAACCCGCCCCAGCTATAGCCGATGCCGAAGAGGTTGAGGGCGTCGATGAAACGCGCGCGCGCGGCATCGTCCCGCCCTGCGAATACGAAGCTCAGCAAGCCGCAGCCGCCAGTGAAGTCCCGCTGCCAGATCTCGTGCCCCGGCGATCCCGGTAGCATTGGGCACAGCGCCCGCGCCACCTCCTCGCGCCCCTCCAGCCATTGCGCGATGGTGAGCGCGCTCGCGGTGCTGCGTTCGAGCCGCACGCCCATCGTCCTCAAGCCGCGCAGCGCGAGCGCGGCGTCGTCGGGCGACACGACCTGGCCAAGGCTCTGCGCGGTCTGGCGCAGCCGCGCGTGCCAACGCGCCCCGCCGCTGGCCGAGCCCATCATCAGGTCCGAATGGCCACCGACGTGCTTGGTCAGGCTCATCACCGCCATGTCGCAGCCGTGCTGGAACGGCTGGAAGCCCAGCGGGCTGGCCCAGGTGTTGTCGAGCACCACCGTTGCGCCCTGACCGCGCGCAATCGCGGCGAGCGCGGGCACGTCGCACACTTCCATCGTCAGGCTGCCGGGGTTCTCCAGCATGACCGCGCGGGTCCGCTCGCAGAACGCCAGCTCGAAGGACGTGTGGTCGAGCGGATCGAAGAAGCGTGCCTCGATCCCCATGCGCTTCAAAAGACCGGTCGCCATCAGCCGGGTCGGTTCGTAGGCGTTGTCGGTCACCAGCACGACATCGCCCGGAGCAAGCACCGCCAGCAGCGCCCCGGCGATTGCCGCCACTCCGCTGGGGTAGAGCACCGTCCCCGCCGCGCCCGGACCGAGCTCGGTCAGCGCCTCGGCTAGCGCCCACTGCGTCGGTGCGCCGCGGCGGCCGTAGAAGAAGTGCCCGTCGGCGTTATGCTTCTTGCCCTCGTCGAGCGCGGCCATGTTGGCATAGAGATGCGTGCTCGCGCGCCATACCGGCGGGTTGACCACGGGGCCGGTCCATTCGGGGCGCCGGCCCGCCTCGACCAGCCGGGTGCCGGGTTTACGCCCGTCGCTCACCGCGCCACCCCGGTTTCCTTGGGGGTTGCAGGGTCGGCGCCCCATTCGCTCCAACTCCCGTCGTAGAGCGCGGCGTCGTCGATGCCGAGCAGGTGCAGGGCAAACAGCAGGACCGACGCGGTCACGCCGCTGCCGCAGCTCGTGACGATCGGGCGCGACAGGTCGACGCCCGCGCGCTCGAAAGCCGCGCGCAGGTCGCCCTTGGACTTGAAGGTGCCGTCGGCGGCGAACAGATCGCCGAAGAACAGGTTGCGCGCGCCCGGGATGTGTCCACCGGGCAGGTTATGGATCGTGTCCGGGGTCTCGCCGGTGAAACGGCCTGCGTCGCGCGCATCGATGACCTGCTCTGCTCGACTGTCGACGTTGGCGATCACGTCCGTCTTGCTGCGCACGTTGCGCCAATCGGACTGGGCTTCCTGTGCCGCTATCGATTCCCCAAAGGCTTCGCCCCTTTCGAGCGGTCGTCCCTCGGCCTTCCACTTCGCGATCCCGCCGTCGAGCAGCGCAACATTGCGCAGGCCGTTCATGCGCAAGATGAACCACGCCCGCGACGAGGTTTTCACATCGCTGTCGTCGTAGATGACGATCCGATCGTCCCGACCAATGCCGAGCTTTGCCATCCGCTCCGCGAACTGCGCAGCGGTGGGAAGCGCGTTGGGAACGGGTGAGCCCGCATCCTTCAGGCTCCCCAGATCGAGAAACAGCGCGCCGGGAATGTGCGCCGCAGCGAACTCCGCGCGCGGATCGCGGTTCTTGGCCGGCAGGTGCGCCGATGCGTCGATGACCTTGAGATCGCTCGCGCCCAGCTCGCCGGCGAGCCACTTGGTCGATACCAGGCTGTCCATCGCCGCCGAGCCTAGCCGCGCGGCGCCGACACGGTCAATCGAGCGCGTGCTGGCTGACCGAGCGGTAGGTCTGCGGCATCTCGTCGAGCCGGAACGGCTGCAGCCGCTGGTTCACACCCCCGGGCACCCCGACCACGAACGTGCGCGCCACGGGGATCAGGCCTTCGGCCTCTCCCCGCACGCGCAGCAGCGGGACATAGACCACGGCCTTGCCGTGCGGAATCGGGCGAATCTCGGCCACCGGCAGGCGGAGTTCGCCCGCAACGGTGACGCTCTGGCCCGGATCGAGCTGCGCGATCGTCTTGACCGGAGCCAGCGGCAGCAGCGGATCGGCGAGCTGCTGGTCGGTCGGAATGCGCGCGTGGGCGGTGACGAGATCGGCTCCGAGCTTGACGTCGGTCAGCGGCTGGCCGCCGCGATTGGTCACCAGCACTTCGTAGCTCAGCGTGGCATAGACCATGCTGCGCGCCATACGCAGCGCGCGTGCCTCGATCCTGAGCTGCGGGCCAGTCGCGGCAAGCGGCGGTTCGGCGACCAGCGCCGGCTCCGGATCGGGCGCAACGCGCGGCCGCTCGATCTCTGCCGGCGGTTCATCTTCGCGGCGACGGCGGCGCAAGTACAGCGCGGTGCCGATTCCGCCCGCGATGGCGAGTGCGCCCAGGATCGACGCCCAGCCGATCCACCCATCATCCGCCGGTGCGGTAACTTCAGGCGCCGCTGCACTCTCGGTCGGTAGCGGAAAGGTTGGCGGGAGGGGTGATGCACTGGTCGGAGCCGGCAGCGGCGTCTCGGTGCCGGGAAGCGTTGCGGGCTGCTGCGCGGTCGGTGCAGCGGTGGCGGTGACGCGCGGCGGCAAGGCGCTGGTGGTGGGCGATGCGACCGGTCGCGGAGTGGGCGTCGCCACCGGGGTCGGAGTCGGCGTTGGAACCGGAGTCGGGGTGGGCGTGTTGTCGCGCGGGCGCGTCAGGATCGGCCGGTCCGGATCGACCGGGCCCTGGATGTCGGTCGCGGTCGGCGTGGGCGTGGGCAGGCGGAAGCCGCCCGGCGCGCTCTGCGCGGCGAGCGGTGCGCCGGCCACGGCGAGCGCGATCAAGCTGGAGTGAGCGAGTTTTTTCATGGTTCCCGAGCACGCCGTTCAAGCGTCGGCGGCGCTGAATAGGCACTGAATTGGCCGAGTCCACCATTGCCTTGCGAGCACGCGCGATTAGGCCCAGATGCGCGGCATGAGCGACACACTCCAACCGCGCCACCTGGGCCAGGCGAGCACGCTGCCCGCTTCGCCGGAAGAGGCGGTGCTCGACTACGTGCCCAACCCGCGCGCCGAGACGCTGTATCTAGTGCGGTTTGCCGCACCCGAGTTCACTTCGCTGTGCCCCGTCACCGGCCAGCCCGACTTCGCGCACCTGGTAATCGACTACGCGCCGGGCGAGACGATCGTCGAATCGAAAAGCCTCAAGCTGTTTCTCGGCAGCTTCCGCAACCACTGCGGCTTCCACGAGGATGTGACAGTGGGGATCGGCCAGCGGCTCGCACAAGAGATGCAACCTCGCTGGCTGCGCATCGGCGGGTACTGGTACCCGCGCGGCGGCATCCCGATCGACGTGTTCTGGCAAACCGGTGCGCCGCCGGAAGGGTTGTGGGTGCCCGACCAGGGCGTCGCGAGCTATCGGGGCCGCGGATGAGCGGCACCCGCACCGAGAGCGACACGTTCGGCCCCATCGAGGTGCCGGCGGATCACCTTTGGGGCGCGCAGACCCAGCGGTCCTTGCAGAACTTCAGGATCGGCGGCGAGACGATGCCGGTGTCGCTGATCCGCGCGCTCGGCACGATCAAGCGCGCGGCGGCGGAAGCCAACCGCGAACTTGGCGTGCTGGATGGGAAGCTGGCCGATGTGATAGCGACCGCCGCGCAGGAAGTGATCGACGGCAAGCTCGACGCCGAATTCCCGCTGGTGGTGTGGCAGACCGGTTCGGGCACCCAGTCGAACATGAATGCCAACGAAGTGATCGCCAACCGCGCGATCCAGCTGCTTGGCGGGGAGGTCGGCTCAAAGAAGCCGGTCCACCCGAACGATCACGTCAACATGAGCCAGAGCTCGAACGATACCTTCCCGAGCGCGATCCACGTCGCGGTGGCGGGCGAGATTGTCCGGCACCTGCTGCCTGCCCTGAAGGCAATGGTGGGCGACTTGGCGGCGAAGGCCGGGCAGTGGAACGACATCGTCAAGATCGGCCGCACGCATACGCAAGACGCGACCCCGCTGACGCTGGGGCAGGAGTTCTCCGGCTACGCGGCGCAGTTGGAAGCCGCGATCGAGCGGATCGAGCTCACTCTGCCGGGTCTCTACGAGCTGGCGCAGGGCGGCACGGCGGTCGGCACCGGGCTCAATGCTCCCGAAGGTTTCGCCGAACTCGTCGCCGCCAAGATCGCCGCCATCACCGGCCTGCCGTTCGTCACCGCGCCCAACAAGTTCGCCGCGCTCGCCGCGCAGGACGCGCTGGTGTTCGCGCACGGGGCGCTCAACGCGCTGGCGGCGGGGCTGTACAAGATCGCCGGCGACATCCGCCTGCTCGGCTCGGGCCCGCGCTCGGGGCTAGGCGAGCTGGCGTTGCCGGAAAACGAGCCGGGCAGCTCGATCATGCCGGGCAAGGTCAACCCGACCCAGGTCGAGGCACTGACCCAGGTGTGCATCGAGGTGTTCGGCAACCACGCCGCGCTGACCTTCGCCGGCAGCCAGGGGCAGTTCGAGCTCAACACCTATCGCCCTGTGATGGCGTGGAACGCGCTCCGCTCGGTGCGCCTGCTGGCCGATGCCTGCGAGAGCTTTACCGAGCATTTGCTCAAGGGACTCGAACCGCGGCGCGACAACATCCGTCGCGGGCTGGAAAATTCCCTGATGCTGGTGACCGCACTCGCGCCGGAAATCGGCTATGACAAGGCCGCCGCGATCGCCAAGCGGGCGCACAAGCAGGGCACCACTCTGCGCGAAGCCGCGCTGGCGAACGGCGTGAGCGAGGCCGACTTCGACCGTCTCGTACGCCCGGAGGACATGGTTTAGTCGGCGAGTTCGATCCACACCGGCGCGTGGTCGCTGGTCTTTTCCCAGCTGCGCGCTTCGCGATCGACTTCGGCGGCGCGGAGGCGCTTCTTGAGCGATGGGCTCAGCAGGAAGTGATCGATCCGTAAGCCCGCGTTCCGCGCGAAGGCGTTCCGGAAGTAGTCGAAGAAGGTGTAGATCGTCTCGTCCGGGTGCATCGCGCGCAGGGCGTCGGTCCAGCCCTGGTCGACCAGCTTGAACCACGCCGCGCGCACCTCGGGCGCGAACAGGGCGTCGTCGAGCCAGCGCTCGGGTTTGTAGACGTCCTTCTCAGTGGGCATGACGTTGAAGTCGCCCATCAACACCACCGGCAGCTTGCTGGCGATCAGCTCGGCGGCATGCGCGGTCAGGCGCTCGAACCACTCCAGTTTGTAGTCGAACTTGGGCCCCGGGCGCGGGTTGCCGTTGGGGAGGTAAAGCCCGCCGAACACCACCCCGTTGATCGCCGCCTCGATGTAGCGGCTCTGCACGTCCTCCGGATCGCCGGGGAGGCCGCGCCGGGTCTCGTGGATCTCGCCCACCCGGCTCAAAAGCGCGACGCCGTTCCAGCGGCTCTGGCCGTGCCAAGCGACCTCGTAACCGAGCTGGCGGATCGGCTCGGCTGGAAACTTCTCGTCGGGCGCCTTGAGTTCCTGCAGCGCCACCACGTCGGGCTGCGCCTGCTCCAGCCAGCGGAGCAGCACCGGCAGCCGCCCGTTCACCCCGTTCACGTTGTACGTCGCGATCTTCACTTGGCTGCCAACGCCTCGGGCATGCAATTGGTGCCGCTAGGGGAATCTGCGTAACCTCAGAAGACCGCTTCGTTCGCTATGCGCGGCGATAAGCCAGGTGATGGGCTTGGTGCACCAACTCGAACTGCCGCCTTCGCGCGAGGCGGGCGAACTGCGCGCTGCCGCCCGCCGCCGCGTGCTGATGCGCGCGATCATGCGGTTGCAAGGGCAGAGCGACGGGTGGCCGCTGACGGTGAAGGACCTCTCGTCGACCGGCATGAAAGCCCGAGCGCCGGTCGCGATGTTTCCCGGCTCGCGGGTCGAGATCGGCCTGCCCAACATCGGCTGGGTGCCGGGCGAGGTCGTCCGTATCGAAGGCGAGGACGCGATCGGCATCCGCTTCGGCGTGGTGATCGATCCGGAGGCGACCCAGGTACGGGTGAGCGGCAGCTACGGCGCAGCGCCCGGAGCGGCGGCGGTCCAACTGCGCAGGGTCTGACGGGAACGGTGCCGGCTGCAGGATTCGAACCCGCGGCCCCCTGATTACAAATCAGGTGCTCTACCAACTGAGCTAAGCCGGCGGACCAGCGGTCCGCGCGCGCTTTGCGGCAATCCGCGGCCGAGGTCCAGAGGCTCGCTTAGGCGTAGCTGACCACTTCCCATTCGATGTGGTCCCAATCGAAGAAGTAGAACCGGCGGCCGGGCTCGTAGTCAGCATGATTGAACGGTTCGAGTCCGGATTCCTTCACCACCTCCTCCGCCGCATTGAGATCGTCGACCAGCAGGCCGACATGGTTGAGCGGCGCGCCCTTGGCGCAAGGCCCCGCGGCGCCGTCGCGCGTGTAGAGCGCGATGTAGGCGTCATCGGTGCCGCAGTGGATCGTCCACCCGCCGAGCTGCGAGGGACCCCGCCAGCGTTCGTGCCAGCCGCATAGCTTTTCCAGCAGCGCGGCGCTGCGCTCGGGGTCGGAGACGGTGATGTTGCAATGTTCGAGCGTGCCGGTCGGCATCGGAATCCCTCGCTTCTGCCGCGGATCGAATCGCCCGCTTGGCGTTGATGCAACCTCAAGCTAACTTGAGGTCAAGGAGATTTCGCGATGCTGCGATCGAGCGACCTTTTGACCATCGGCGACCTCGCGCGCCGCACCGGCCTGTCGGTCTCGGCAATCCGCTATTACGAGAAGCGCGGCCTGATCGAACCGCTGCGTACCGGCGGCAACCAGCGGCGTTTCCTGCGCAGCGACATCCGCCGCCTGAGCTTCGTCCTGATCGCGCAGAACCTTGGCCTGTCACTCGGCGAAATCGAGCGCGAGCTGGCGCGTCTGCCGCAGGGCCGCAATCCCTCGCAGCGCGATTGGGAGCGAATCAGCACCGGCGTCCGCGCCGCAATCGACGCCAGGATCGCGACGCTCGAAAAGACCCGCGAGGACCTCACCGGATGCATCGGCTGCGGCTGCCTGAGCCTGAAGAAATGCCGCCTCTACAACCCACAGGACAAGTGGGGCGAGGGCGGTGCCGGACCCCGCGTGCTGCGCTAGGCTTCCGGTCCCAGCGTCGGATCGAGATCACGCGGCCTGGCGAAGTGGACCAGTTTGCCGATGTCCTTGCCCAGCGCGGACCAGTCATCGATCGCCAGCTCCAGCACCGCGAAGGTGGCGGTGGGGAACTTGACCGAGGCTTCGTCGAACAGGTCGTTCTCGTGCTCCGGCGGGATCAGCGCGAACAGGACGTCCTGCAGGCCAGGGTTGTGCCCCGCGAGGAGGACCGTGTCGGCCTCGCCTGCCTCGCGCAGGACATCGAGCAGTGTGTCCGCATCAGCGAGGTAGACGCGCTTGTCGTAACGCCCCTCGACCCCCGGCAGCGCCTCGTCGAGCGTCTGCACCACTCGCGCGGCGGGGCTGGCGACGACGGCGCCCCACTTCACCCCGTGATCGCGGATGTGCTGGCCGATCAGGCGCGCGCCGCGGCGGCCGCGCTCGTTCAGGCCGCGGTCGAAATCGCGCATGCCAATGTCGTCCCAATCGGACTTCGCATGGCGCAGGAGGCCGAGCAGTTTGGGCAGGTCAGATCATCCCATCTGCGGCCGCATCGGCCGGTGTCGCCTGTCCGGAAACACCGGAAGCGAGGCGTTGTAAACCCTCGTCGAGTGTACAGCGTATGACAGGCGTGCCGGGTGGGAAGGCAGTGAGGAGCCGGCTGGGGAAGGCGGGCGAGAGTACCACGAAATGGCCGCGGTCTTCCTTCGAACGGATCAGCCGCCCGAATGCTTGCGCCAGCCGCGCGCGGATCAGGCGGTCGTCGTAGGCGCTGCCTCCACCCGCAGCGCGGCGCGCGCGGTGGAGGATGGTCGGGCGCGGCCAGGGCACTTGCTCCATCACCACGCAGCGCAAGCTCCGGCCCGGTACGTCGACCCCGTCGCGCAAGGCGTCGGTGCCGAGCAGCGAGGCGGCGGGATCATCGCGGAAGATATCGACCAGCGTCCCCGTGTCGATCGGATCGACATGCTGCGAGAACAGCGGCAGCCCGCTGCGGGCGAGCCGGTCGGCGATCCGCCCATGCACCGCGCGCAACCGGCGGATGGCGGTGAACAGGCCCAGCACCCCGCCGCCGCACGCCTCGATGATCCGGCCATAGGCGCCCGCCAGCGCCGGGATGTCCCCGCGCTGGATGTCGGTGACGATCAGCACCTCGGCGTTGCTGGCATAGTCGAATGGGCTCTCCGCCTCGCTCAGCCGGGGCTGCGCGTCGAGATGATGCGCCCCGCTGCGCGCGATCGCGGCGTCCCAGTCGGCGCCGTCCTTCAGCGTGGCGCTGGTCAGCATCACCCCATGCGCCGGTTCGAGCACCACGCGCGCGAATGGCTTCATCGGGTCGAGCCAGTGGCGGTGGAGGCCGACGTCGAATTCGCGCGTATCGCTGCGTTCGACCGCCAGCCAGTCGACGAACTCCGGATCGCCCGGGCCGCCGAGCCGGTCGAGCAGCGCCTCCCATGCCGCGAGCAGGTCGCAGCGCCATTGCAGCGAGTGCCGCGAACCCTCGATCCGCGCGCGGCCCTGCGCGTCGAGCCAACCGGGTGGATCGGCGAGGATCGCCTCCAGCCGCCCGCCGAGCTTCATCAGCGGTGAGCGGATCGCGGCGAGCGCACCGGCGGCCTGTCCGGCCAGTTCGACCACCGGCCCATCGAGCCCGGCCGCCTCGGTCTCGATTCCGTAACCTGCTTCCTGTCCGCCGCTCTCGTCGCGCGCGTAAGTGGTCGCGCGTACCGCGCCGAGCAGCGCTTCGACCGGCCCGTGCGGCACGCCCTCGACCAGCCGCTGCAACCAGCCTTCGCTCGGCAGCACCTGTGCCGCTTCGAGTGCGGCCTCGATGGCATCGCCGCCCGCATCGTCGTAGCTCGCGACATCGGCCAACCGCGCGGCCAGACCACGCCGCCGTCCGCGTGATTGCTTCTCCGGTCCGACGATCCAGCGCCTGAGCTCGATCGCCTCGGCCCCCGTCAGTGCGGCGGCGAAAGTCGAATCCGCCGCCTCGAACACATGATGCCCTTCGTCGAACACGATCCGCGTCGGCCGCTGCGCATGGTCGCGCCCGCGCGCGGCGTTGACCATCACCAGCGCGTGGTTGGCGATGACGAGATCGGCCTGCGCGGAGGCGCGCGCGGCGTGCTCGATGAAGCATTTCCGGTAGTGCGGGCAGCCGGCATAGACGCACTCGCCGCGCTGGTCGGTCAACGCCGCGATCCCGCGCTTCCTGAACAGCGTGCCGAGCCAGCCGGGCAGGTCGCCGCCGATCATGTCGCCGTCCTGGCTGAACGCCGCCCACCGCGCGACCAGTTGCGCGAGGATCGCTGCACGCCCGCCGAACCCGCCCTGCAGCGCATCTTCCAGGTTGAGCAGGCACAGGTAGTTCTCGCGCCCCTTGCGCACCACCACGGGGCGCGTGCCGTCCTGCCGGGTATGCGGCCACGCGCGCGCGCTCTCGCGGCGGAGCTGGCGCTGGAGGTTCTTGGTGAAGGTACTGACCCACACGGTGCCGCCCGACCGCTCGCTCCACAAGTGCGCGGGGGCGAGATAGCCGAGCGTCTTGCCGATCCCGGTGCCCGCCTGGGCCAGCAATACGTGCGGCACCCCGCGCTTGGTCCGCGGCGCGAACACCGCGCCGGCCTCCCGCGCGTAGCGGCGCTGGCCCTCGCGCACCTCCGCGCCTTCGCCGGTCAGGCGGGCGAGGCGGCCTTCGACTTCCTCCTCCTCGATCAGCACGTGGCCCGGGGCGGGGCGCTCGGGCGCTTCCTCCCATTCGGGCAGGCGGGCGAATAGCCAGCGCTCGGCTTTCTCGGGCTTGCGAACGTGTGGCAGCAGCACCTGCGCCCACGGCCAGCGCATGCGGGTGAGGGATTGCAGAGTGGACCACGCGCCTTCGCGCTCGGGCCAGTCGTCGCTTTCGCAAGTCTCGATCAGCTTGCCGGCTGCGGCTTGAAGGAACGGCGGCACCGCGTCGTCGCCGGCGGGCTCGTCCATTCCCAGCGCGTGCGCCAGTCCCTTGGGCGTCGGCACTGCGAACCGCGCGGGATGCACGAAGGCGAACAACTCGAGCAGGTCGAGCCCGGAGAGATCGGGATAGCCAAGCCGCGTCGCCACCAGCGGCGCGTTGAGCAGCAGCAGCGGGGTATCCGCCGCCGCCATGACGGCATCGCCCTTGCCGCATCCGCGCGTCGCTTCACGATCGCGCAGCCAGGTGCCGGCGTGGCTCGCATGCAGGGCAGGGAGGAGAAGCGGAGCGCTCACTACCTACCCATGCGAAGCGCGGAACGAAAAGTAAACATCCTGCCTGTCCTACAGGCGGGGAAACGGGTTAGGCGGGACGCATGACGGTCTCGCCAAAGCCAAATAGCCCTCTCTCCTTGAGGGAGAGGGTTGGGAGAGGGGGCCGCCGCGCAGCGGCGGCTGCGCCGCCGACCCCTCTCCCTCCGCCGCTAACGCGGCTCCTCCCTCTCCCTCAAGGGGAGAGGGGAAGGTGACAATGTGGACACCTCAGATCGGCGCGAAGCATTTGGAAATGCAAAGGAATATCAGTCCATCTGAGTTTCGAAAAAAGGGGTACTTCAGTGTGACACGGAAGGTCACACTCCCTGCCGACTTGCCTCTCCCGCCCTCATGCGCGAAGGCGCGCACGCAATGACTGACGATGCCCTGATCGAAGCCGCCCGCGTGTCCAAGGCTTGGCCGTTCGAGGAGGCGCGCAAGCTCTTGAAGCGCTATCCCGACGGCCGCCGGCCCGACGGGCAGCCGGTGGTGTTCGAAACCGGATATGGTCCCAGCGGCCTGCCGCACATCGGCACGTTCCAGGAAGTGCTGCGCACCACGCTGGTCCGCCGCGCGTTCGAGGCGCTGACCGGCGGTGCGCCCACGCGGCTGGTCGCTTTCAGCGACGACATGGACGGGCTGCGCAAGGTGCCCGACAACGTGCCCAACCAGGCGCTGCTGGCGCAGCATCTCGGCAAGCCGCTCTCGCGCATTCCCGATCCGTTCGAAGCCGGTTTCCCCAGCTTCGCGGCGCACAATAACGCGAAGCTGCGTGCCTTCCTCGACCGCTTTGGGTTCGACTATGAGTTTGTTTCCTCGAGTGAGATGTACAACGCGGGCGCGTTCGACGAGGCGCTGCGCGGCGTGCTGCGCACCAATCAAGCGATCCTCGACATCATGCTGCCGACGCTGCGGGCCGAGCGGGCGGCGACTTATTCGCCGATCCTGCCGGTCAGTCCGACCACCGGCGCGGTGCTGCAGGTGCCGGTCGAGGTGGTCGATGCCGAGTCGGGCACGATCCGCTTTACCGACGAGAATGGTGAAGCGGTCGAACAATCGGCCCTCGGCGGGATGTCGAAACTGCAGTGGAAGGTCGACTGGGCGATGCGCTGGGTCGCGCTCGGCGTCGACTACGAGATGTACGGCAAGGACCTCACCGACAGCGGCGTGCAATCGGGCAAGATCGCCCAGGTGCTCGGCGGGCGGAAGCCGGAGGGGCTGATCTACGAACTGTTCCTCGACGCCAACGGCGAGAAGATCTCCAAGTCCAAGGGCAACGGCCTGACGATCGAGGAATGGCTCACCTACGGCAGCGAGGAGAGCCTGGGGTTCTACATCTTCCCCAATCCCAAGAGCGCCAAGAGCCTGCACGCCGGGGTGATCCCGCGCGCGGTGGACGACTACTGGCAGTTCCGCGGGCAGCTCGCCGAGCAGCCGCTCGACAAGCAGCTCGGCAATCCGGTGTGGCACCTGCTCCGCACGACCGACAAGGCCGGTGAGGGCGCGGGCGACACGCTGCCGGTGACCTACGCCCTGCTGCTTAACCTCGTCGGCGTGCTCGGCGCGGGCGCCACGCGCGAGCAAGTGTGGTCGTACCTCGGCAACTACGTGGGCGATGCCGATCCGGCCGCGCACCCGGAGCTCGACAAGCTGGTCGGCACCGCGCTCGCCTATAACCGCGATTTCATTGCCCCTGGCTTGGTGCGGCAGGCGCCCACTGCCAACGAGGCCGCGGCTTTGCGCGAGCTCGACCAACAATTGTCAGGGCTGGAACCCGACACGTCGGCCGAGACTCTGCAGACGATGGTCTATGAAATCGGCAAGCGCGAGGAGTTTGGTTTTGCCTCTTTGCGCGACTGGTTCCAGGGGCTCTACCGCACCCTGCTCGGGAGCGACCAGGGGCCGCGCATGGGCAGCTTCATCGCGCTCTACGGCATCGCCAACACCCGCCAGCTGATCGCCGAGGCGCTTGCTCGGTGAGCGACGACCCGCTGGAGATAGACTGCGACGACGAAGCGCTCGATCGGCTCGCGATCGAGTTGCTCGGGCGGCGCTGCAGCGATCTCGATGCGGACGAGCAGCTGGTCCTGAAACGCGTGCTCGCCGGCACCTTCGTCGGCTGCGATGCCGACGAGACCGCGCAGCTCAATTCGACCTGGGGCGACCGTCTGGCCGACAAGGTTGCGGCGGTTGGCGGTAGCTGGGGCTTCATCGTTGCGTTCATGCTGGTGATGGCCGGGTGGATGGCGATCAACGTCGCGCACTTCGGTGGCGCGAATTTCGATCCCTATCCGTTCATCCTGCTCAACCTGACCCTATCGACGCTCGCCGCGCTGCAGGCGCCGGTGATCATGATGAGCCAGAACCGGCAATCGAAGAAGGACCGCATCACCGCCCGGCACGACTACGAGGTCAACTTGCGCACCCAGCTCGAGATCGTCCGCCTGTCGCGCAAGCTCGACAAGATGATGCACCTCGCAATCCGCGAGGCGAAGAAGACCGGCGAGGAAATCGAAGAGGTGATCGAGGAGATCAAAAACCCCTCGAAGTAAGGCTCACTTCCATTTACGGGTGCGGTACCACTTGGTCAGGACGTATTTCACGCCCGCCACCACCGGCGTGCCGGCGTGGAGCGTGTTCTCGTTAGGCGAGCCGTCCGGCAGCGCATTGTTCCACACCAGCAGTACGCCCGGCTTGGGCTCGATCTTGGCGCCCACCTCCACGAAGTGCGTCTCGCCGCCCGCCTCGACCTTGTTGAGGAACGCCATAGCCGTCCAGCTCCGCTGCCCGCCGCGCTTGCGTTCGCCCTTCCAGTAGTTTTCGCTAGTGTAGAACCAGTCGTTGTGGGGCTTGAATTCCTGGCCCGGGAAGTAGCGCTGGCCCTGGATGGTCTCGCCGCAGATGCCGTTGATGCCCATCAGGTCGTCGATCCGCCGGCTGACCGCCTTGATCAACGGGTCATAGGCATCGAGATCGCCAGAATAGGAGGTGCGGAAGCCGCTCGAATAGTCAGTGTCGTACAGCGAGCTCGGCCGCGCGACGGTGTCGATCATCCGCATCAGCCGCTCGCATTCGGAGGGCGTAAGGAAATTGCCCACCGCGAAAATCTCGGCCTTGTCGGTCGGCACTTTGTACACCCGCGGGTCGGCGGCCATCCGCTGGCGCACGGTTTCGCCCACGCGGCGCAGCGCATCCTTGTCGGGAATCATCTCGGTCGTTGGCATAGGCGAAGTCCTAGCAAGCTCGCCGGGGTGCGCAAAGCGGGCGCTTGTGAGGCCGCCGGGCGCTGCTAGAAGATCAGCAAACAATATGGGGAGCTGGTATGCAAACGGAACGCGGCGCGCGCTATTCGGGGGCGGCGATGCTGCTTCACTGGCTCATCGCGATTGCGGTGATCGTCAACTGGCGGCTGGCCGAAGGCGCGGAGCACGGATCGCGCGAGGATGCCGCCGCATTGATGGCGACGCACAAGGCGATCGGCATGACCATCCTCGCGCTGACGCTGGTGCGGCTGGCTTGGCGGCTGGCGCATCCGGTGATCGTGCGGACGCGCGACCTCAAGGTGTGGGAGCGGGTGCTCGCCAAGACGGTGCACGTGACGTTCTATGTGCTGCTGATCGGGTTGCCGATGCTCGGCTGGATCGCCTCGTCCTCGTTCGGCAAGCCGGTCGACTGGTTCGGCGTGTTCCAGATCCCCGCGCTGCCGGTGGGGCGGAGCGAGGATACCGGTGAGACCTTGTTCGATATCCACCACACGCTGGGCGGGATCATGGTTTGGCTGATCGCGCTGCATGTCGCCGGGGCGCTCAAGCACACCTTCTGGGACCGCGACGGGACGCTGTGGCGGATGCTGCCGTTCGGGACCCCGAGGGCCTGAGGAAAAGAACCCCCGCCGGCGCGTGCCGACGGGGGCTCAGTTATCCCGGGCAGGCCACTCAATCCCGACCGGGAAGAGCGTCTGCCGCTTACCAGAAGAAGTCGTAGATCACGTCGACCACTTCGCCGGTGTAGGTATCCACCAGCAGCGCGTCGTCGTAGTAGCGGACCCAGCGATACGGGCCGTAAGCTTCCGGCAGGCGGTACTGCCACGGATCGTTGATCCAGTAGCGGCTGCCGAAGAACAGGCTGCCGAGACGGAAGCCGATGCTCAGCCGGCTGTAGCTGTAGTTGCTGTACGGCGCGTAGTAGCGGCCCAGCCGATACCGGTCGCGGTACTGGTTGCGATAGCTGTACCAGTTGTACCGGTTGTTCGAGCGCCAGTCGCGGTTCCACGAGGTGTAGCGGCTGCCGTCGCGGTAGCCGGTACGGTTCCCGTCGCGATACCCGCTGCGGTAGGCGTTCTGCGTCTGCTGGCGGTCCTGCCGCGAATCGACGCGCCGGCCGTCACGGTAGCCATCGCGGTAGGTCTGGTTGCGCGAGGTGTCGGTGTAAGTCCGATTGCGCTGCCAGTTGTTGTCGCCGGTCCGGTTGCGCTGCCAGTTGTTGTCGCCGCTGCGGGTGGTCGAACGGCCGCCCCAGCTTTGCGAACGATCGCGCGTGGTAGCCTGAGCGCGGGCAGCGGCTTGCGCCTGGGCCTGAGCACTCTGGTTCCAGGTGCGGGTCGAGCGCGTCGCGCCAGTGTCGCTGCGGCGGTCACCCCGGTTCCAGTCGCGGCCGCTCCGCTCTTGCGCGGCGGGGGCCTGGTACGTGCGCTGTTGCTGCGGCGCCTGATAGGTGCGCTGCGGAGCCTGCGCGCGCGCCTGCTGGCGAGCTTGCGCTGCTTGGGCCCGCGCCTGGCCCGACGGCCGGTCGCCGCCGCGGGTTTCCCGATCGTGGCCGCGGCCGTGATCTTGCGCCTGGACGGCGGAGGGAAGTGCACCGAGCGCGAGAACCGCGGCCACTGCCGCGGCGCTTCCGGTGCGCAGGAAGGTTTTCAAAGTCATGGGCGTTCTCCGTGTTCGAGAAGGCCGCCCCACCACCTGCGGCTGTATCGATGCGAGTCGTCTAGTTAATGTTGGCTGTCGCGAAACTGAACCGCAAACAGCGCTTGGCGTTAAGCATGATGCCGGCGCGGGTAGGACTTGTCACACTTGTCACACTGTCCTGGAGACTTTTCGTCGCCTTATGCCGAAAGGTGTCGCCTTGATGCGAGGCGGCGTCGCCTTGTGGGGTGACAGTGTCGCCTTGCATGCCGACGCTGTCGCCTTGTCGACACCGAGTGTCGCCTTGCTCCAAGGGATCAGCACGATACGATTGATGAGAGTGGGATACATGGGTGCCGCCATAGCGAAGCGGCACCCGTGTAGGAAAATGCGAAAAGGCTCAGGCGACCGGGCAGGCCGCCCCGATCTCGCGCACCGTGCCGAGCGCGGCCTCGAGCGCGGCGGCGCGCGCTTCGTCGCCCAGCGCCAGGCCCTCGGCGATCACGAACTTCGGTTCGGTGATGCCGATGAAGGCGAGCACGTCGGTGATGTAGCGCTCGGCATGCTCGATGCTGCGCTGCTCGGTGCCTTCGCCGTAGTGGCCGCCGCGGGCGAGGGCGACGATTACCTGCTTGTCGCCGGCGAGGCCGACCGGGCCGGTCTCGGTGTACTTGAAGGTCTGGCCGGTGATCAGCACGCGGTCGAACCACGCCTTGAGCTGGGTCGGCACCGTGAAGTTGTACATCGGCGCACCGATCACGATCACGTCGGCGGCCTGGAACTCGGCGAGCGCCGCCTGCGAAGCGTCGGTGCCGAAGCCGGGCAAAGTCAGGTGGTCGAGCGGATCGGCTACCAGATCGCGGTAGGTGACCGCGGCGGTCGGATCGGCATCGGTCAATTCCTGGACGATCGCGGCCGAGAGCTGGCGGCTCGCCGAATTGTCGCCGGTGATGCTCGAATCGAGGTGGAGGATGTTCATGGTTGGCTCCTTGAGTGGGTAGTCACTAATCTTGACCAGCACCACATAAGTGACCACATAGGACCCGCAAGAACGCAAATTTTCCTGACCAGGTCACACCGATATGACTGCCTCCAAAGTCGCCGGCACGATCGCGCCGCACCCGCATTCCAACCCCGACTGCCGCGCCGTGAGCGAGTTGCTCAGCCGCGTCGGTGACAAATGGACCGTGCTGATCGTCAAGTCGCTGGAGGGCAAATCCTGCCGCTTCAACGAACTGAAGCGCGAGATCGGTGGCATCAGCCAGCAGATGCTCACCCGCACCCTGCGCACGCTGGAACGCGACGGCATGGTCGAGCGGATCGTCCATCCCACGGTGCCACCGTCGGTCGAATACCGGCTAACCGAGCTCGGGCAATCACTCGCCGTGCCGGTGATGGCGCTGGCCGAATGGACCTTCGCGCATCTGCCGCAAATTCACGCTAATCGAGCCGCCTACGACCACGCCGAGCGCGAACTGCGCGTCGCCTAGCGTCAGGTCGAGCGCGAAGGATCGGCGTTGAACTGAGCCTCGGCGAGCTCGCTCATCAGCTTCCACAACGCAGAGACGTCGCCAGGCAGAGGTGGACGGCTGGACGCGTCGGACAGCTTCGCCATCGCATCGTCCAATTGCGCGCACATCCCGATATGCGCCAAGCTCCAGCGCGGGAAGGACCGCTGCGGGATCATCTCGCTGGCGACGATCGCAATGTCGCGGTGCCGGGGATCGGCCTCGATCCGCTGCATGACCGCCATCACCGCACCTCGTGGGCCTTCGAGCACCTGCGCAAAGCGGGTCGGCGTGCTCACCAGCGCGCCGGTGATCGCGTTCGCCTTGTTATACGTCAGCGACACCTCAAGGACTTTCGCCAGCTCCTCGTCGAGCGCGGCGGGCGGGATCTGGTTGTGGCTGGTATAGAGCAGGGCGAACGGCACGCGCTTTGACTAATATGTCGATGCGCCCGCTGTCGAGGACGAGATGAGCGATTGGGATCGAAGTTGCTGGTGACCAGGTCACCCCAACTCGACAGATCGAAGCGCGAAGGGCCGCGCGTTCAAAAGCTCACCCCGGCACCCATCGCGACCGAGCCCTTGCCATTCATGTCGATCGTGCCGCTCGCTTTGAAGGCGACGGTTTCGCCCGCGGTCGATACGCCGAAGCCGAACGCCGTTTGCCCACGGTAGTGGCCGACCGCCCCGCCGATCATCGATTTGCCCGCTTCCATCGATTGCGGGACCGTCGCCAGGGCGATCGCCGCAGCCGTGCCGGCAAACGCGCTCTCCTTGAGATCGCGGAGATCGAAGTCGAGCTGGGCAAAGCGCGTGTCGGTATAGGCGTTGGCGTCCGAGAGCACCTGGGTCATCCCGCCCTGGAACTGCGCGAGCGAAGCCTGCAGCTGCCGGAGATTGACCGCGTCGGTGCCCGCGGTTGCGTCCGCGACGTTGGATACGCGGACCGCGCCGCCGGTTGCGCCGGTGAAGGCCACGGTATCGGTCGGGCCGACCGTCGGCAGGCCGTCGGCATCGCCGACATACTTCACCGGTACGTTGTTCACCTGCGCCTGCACTGCGGCGATCTGGGTCGTGTTGTTGGTCACCCGGGCATCGATCGCCGTCACGCTCGTCGAGAGCTGACCGATCGAGATGCTGTTGTTCGTCACCCGGCCGTCGAGCGCGGCGATGTCACCCGCATTCTGCGTCACCTGCGTCGAGATCGACGAGATGTCGCTCGTATTCTGCGCGACCTGCGCGCCGATCGTGGAAATATCGGCGCTGTTCTGCGTCACGCGGGCATCGACCGCTGCGATATCGGCGCTGTTCTGCGTGGTCCTGGCGTCGAGCCCGCCGATCGCAGCGGTATTCGCCGCGACTTGCTGATTGGTGGCGTAAAGCTGCGCGCCGTTAACCGCTTGCATCGAGCCAGGGGCCAAGGTCCCCGGCGCAACATTGTTCAGCGTCGTTCCCGCTGCGCCGGCGAAGGTCACGCTGTCGAACGTGGGACTGTCATACTTCACCGCATCGAACGAAAGCGCGGACAGGTCCGCCTGAAGCGTCACGATGGCGCCGGTATTCGCGGCGACCTGCTGGTTGGTCGCGAACAGCTGGCCACCATTGACCGCATCGGTTGAGTTTGCGGCGACCGTTCCGGCGGCGAGGTTCGTCAGCCCGGTCCCGTCCGCTCCGTCGAGTGCAATCACCGTGTGGCTGCCGTCGGCATAGCGCACGGTGTCGGCGGTCGCGGCGCTGACCGCGCCTTGCACCTGGCCGACCGTCGCCGCATCGCTGGGCGCCGTGCCGGGCGCTATATTAGTGAGTTGGCGCTCCATTCCCGGTGCGCCGAACGATACCGTTCCGGCCGAGCTGGCAGGGCCCGCCACACCGTACGCCGAATAGCCGGCCAGCGCCGCACGATCGTTGACCGATCCCGCGCCGATGGAGACGCCATTGGTCGCCGTGACCGAAGCGCCGCTGCCGATGGCCACCGCGCCACTTGCGCCCACGGCCGTCGCGGCGCCGTTGCCGATCGCGATCGCGTCGAGCTCCGCGGCGCTCGCCGGCGTCCCCGAGCCCAGGCCGGTCAATTGGTTCCCGCCCAAGGCGACGCCTGCCGGGGTGTTGAGCGTGTATCCGTCGGTCGTCACGTTACAGGTGCCCGAACCGACCACGTTCCCGTCGGTATCGAGGACCTGCAGCGAAACCGTGTTGCCCGCGGCGATATCGGACACGGTGTCCGCTAATCCCAGGTTGACGTCCGGAAGCGAGAGAAGAGGCACTCCGAGGATGTTGACCGTCAGGAGCTCGTCGAACAGGTTCTCGACACCCTGAGCGGTCGGCACCAGCGTCCGTTGAAGCAGTGTGCGGAGCGCGGAATCGTCGATGCCCACTCCGGTGCAGACATCGACGACGGGTCGCAGGGCCTGTGCACTAGCGGGCGATGCCAGCGGTAGCGGAACGGCCGCAGTTAAAAAGAAGAGTCCGGTAGACGACGAGCGAACGTAACGCGCAACACGAGACATAGCTGTCTCTCCTCGGTACGACCCAAGGTGATGCGATCGCTGCCAGATTACGGCTAGAATTCTAAATACTTAGTTTAATCAGGTCGAGAACGCTAAGTATTTGAGAAAACTCTATTGTATCGTTTTCGCCGTAACTTTAGTTAGGCAGAGTTTAGCGCGTCAGCTTCTTGTACGCCAATCTGGTCGGCCGGTCTGCCGCATCGCCCAGCCGGCGTCGCTTGTCTTCCTCGTAAGCCTCGAAGTTGCCCTCGAACCACTCCACATGGCTGTCGCCTTCGAACGCGAGGATGTGCGTCGCCAGGCGATCGAGGAAGAAGCGGTCGTGGCTGATGACCACGGCGCACCCGGCGAAGTTCTCGATCGCCTCTTCGAGCGCGCCGAGGGTTTCGACGTCGAGGTCGTTGGTCGGCTCGTCGAGCAGGAGGACGTTGCCGCCTTCCTTCAGCATCTTGGCCATGTGCACGCGGTTGCGCTCACCGCCCGATAGCTTGCCGACGTTCTTCTGCTGGTCCGCGCCTTTGAAGTTGAACGCGCCGACATAGGCGCGCGTGCTCATGTCGTGGCCGTTGACCTTCATGTAATCGAGGCCGTCGGAGATCTCCTCCCAAACGTTGTGCTTGGGATCGAGATGATCGCGGCTCTGGTCGACGTAGCCGAGGTGGACGGTCGAGCCGATCTCGATGCTGCCGCTGTCCGGCGTTTCCTTGCCGGTGATGATCTTGAACAGCGTCGACTTGCCCGCGCCGTTCGGGCCGATCACGCCGACGATGCCGCCCGGCGGCAGGGTGAAGGTCAGGTCCTCGAACAGCAGTTTGTCACCATAGGCCTTGGAGATGTTCTTCACCTCGATGACCTTGCCGCCGAGGCGCTCGGGCACCTGGATGACGATCTGCGCCTTGCCGGGCTTCCGGTCCTTCTGGCTCTCCTGCAGTTCCTCGAACTTGCGGATGCGCGCCTTGGACTTGGTCTGGCGCGCGGCCGGGGTCTGCCGGATCCATTCGAGCTCGCGGCTGAGTGCCTTCGAGCGGCCGGATTCCTCGCGGCTTTCCTGTTCGAGGCGCTTGGCCTTCTTCTCCAGATAGGTCGAGTAGTTGCCCTCGTACGGGTAGTAGCTGCCGCGATCGAGCTCGAGGATCCAGCCCACCACGTTATCGAGGAAGTAGCGGTCGTGGGTGATCATCAGCACCGCGCCAGCATATTCCTTGAGGTGGTTTTCAAGCCACTGGACGCTCTCGGCGTCGAGGTGGTTGGTCGGCTCGTCGAGCAGCAGGATGCCGGGCTTCTGGATCAGCAGGCGGGTGAGCGCGACGCGGCGCTTCTCACCGCCCGACAGGTCCTTGACCGACCAATCGCCGGGCGGACAGCGCAGTGCCTCCATCGCCACTTCGAGCTGGTTGTCGAGCGTCCAGCCGTCGACCGCGTCGATCTTGTCCTGCAGCTCGGCCATCTCGGCGCCGAGCGCGTCGAAGTCGGCGTCTTCCTCGGCCATCTCCATGCCGATCGCGTTGAACCGCTCGACCATGTCGGCGGTCGCGCGGGCGCCGTCCTTGACGTTCTCGAGCACGGTCTTGGTGGGATCGAGCTCCGGCTCCTGTTCCAGATAGCCGACGGTGATGTTCTCGCCCGCCCAGGCTTCGCCGGTGAAGTCCTTGTCGATCCCCGCCATGATCTTGATCAGGGTCGACTTGCCCGCGCCGTTGGGGCCGACGATGCCGATCTTGGCGCCCTGGTAGAACTGCAGGTTGATGTCCTTCAGCACCGGCTTCTGCGCGCCGGGGAAGGTCTTCGTCATGCCTTTCATGACGTATGCGTACTGGGCGGCCATCGTGGGTCCTTGGAAAGCTTGGGATTGTCTGGAGTTGGCGCGCAGATAGGGGCTGGCGGGGAGTCGGGCAAGCCGCTTGGCAGAGGGGCGGCGAGCGGTTAGCAAGCGCGCCATGAGGTCGCTCAAGATCGCGCTCGCCGCGCTGCCGCTATTCGCCGCCACCGCCGTTTCCGCCATGCCGCCGCCGCTGCCGCTCGAATGGCTGGCCGACGATGCCGCCAAGAACGACCAGCTCGCATGGGACTTCACCGAAGGCGTGACGACCGAGGTCGGTCCGCGCCTCGCGGGGTCCGAGGCCGAGGCGCGCGCGCGTACTTTCGCGGTCGCCTGGCTCAAGCAGCACGGTTTCGCCAACGTGCATGTCGAGGACTTCACAATCCCCGGTTGGGAACGCGGTGAGGCGCGGGCGGAGATCGTCTCGCCGTTCGCGCAGCCCCTGACGCTCGCCGCGCTCGGCCGCAGCGGCGCGACCCCGGCGGAGGGCATCACGGCCGAAGTGGTACGCTTCGCCAGCTTCGCTGACTTGCAGGCCGCCCCGGCGGGGAGCCTCGAGGGCAAGATCGCCTACATCTCGAACGCAATGGAGAAGACGCAGGACGGCTCGGGTTATGGCTTTGCCGGGCCGGCACGCTGGGTCGGTCCTGCCATCGCCGCGGGAAAGGGGGCGGTCGCCACGGTGATCAAGTCGATCGGCACCGACCACCATCGCAATCCGCACACCGGCGGCACCACCTTCCGCGACGTGGAGCCGATCCCGGCCGCGGCGCTGGCGGTGCCCGACGCCGAGCAGCTCGACCGCGTGTTCGCCCGCGCCAAGGGCAAGCCGGTCACGCTGCACCTCACGCTCACCCCGCGCAGCGTCGGGCCGCTGCCCTCGGGTAACGTGATCGCTGACATCGTCGGCACCGATCCCTCGCTGCCGCCGGTTATCCTAGCCTGCCACCTCGATAGCTGGGACCTCGGCACCGGCGCGATCGACGACGGTGCGGGGTGCGGCATCATCGCCGCGGCCGCCAAGCAGGCGACCAAGAGCGATCGCCCGCTGCGCACCATTCGCTTGCTGCTGGCCGGTTCGGAGGAGCCCGGCGGCCTCGGCGGCGATGCCTTCGCCAAGGCGCATGGCGACAAGCCGGTCGCGGTCGCGCTGGAGAGCGATTTCGGCGCCGACCGGGTGTGGCGCTTCAAGTCCAATTTCGCGACCTCGAACGCCGATCTGCACAACCGGATCGCCCGCGCCGTGTCCCGCTTCGGCGTCTCGACCGTTACCACTCCCGCCGGCGGCGGCGAGGACATCGACATCGCGCGCGAGCAGAAAGCGGGGGTGATCGACCTCGACCAGGACGGCCTGCGCTATTTCGACCTGCACCACACCCCGGACGACACGCTCGACAAGGTCGATCCGGCGCAACTGCGCCAGAATGTCGCGGTGTGGACCCAGGTGGTCGGCATCCTCGCCAACGAGCGCGGAACGATCAACCCGGGGGAGTAACCCGCGAAGATTCGATCGCCCTCCGCAGCGCGGCGACTTCGGCCTGGAGCGCGCGCAGCTCGGCTGCGCCCGCAACCGGCCCGCTCTCTTCCTCGGCGTCGCGGCCGATGAAGAAGCTGGCGAAGGTTGCGGTCAGATAGCCGAGCACCGCGAGGCCGTAGAGCGAGAGCAGGAACGCCAGCACGCGGCCCTCAGTCGTCGCCGGCCAGAACTGGCTGCCGATCGTCGTCAGGAGCATGCCGGTCCACCATAGCGCATCCCAGTAATCGACGAACCCGCCCTTGACCTCGCTCGCCGGCTCGAAGCTGAGCATGCCCGCCGATCCCAGCGCGATCACCAGCATGGTCAGCATGGTGACATAGCCGAATTGCCGCCGCCGCAGCGTCGCTTGCAGCGCGCGCATGCTGCGGTTGGCGGTGCCGACGATGCGGATCAGGCGAATGCCGCGCGCCGCGCGCAGGATCGCAAGCGCGCGGAACAGCCGCAAGGCGGGCACGATCAGCGCGATCAGGGTCAGCCAGTTACGCTTCAGGAAGCGTCGCTTGTCGGGTGCGATCAAGAAGCGGACCACGAACTCGGCGATGAAGACGATCCAGATGATCGTCGCGAACACGCCGAGCAGCGGGCTGGTCCCGACTGTCAGGTCGATCACGATCAGCGCCAGCCAGATCAGGCTGAGAATCATCATCGGCGTGCGCAGCCACTCGTCCATGTGCCTGAGCGCGCGCCACCGTTCGAGCTGCAACGTCATGGTGGATAGACGCATGGACGTGGCGAGGGGTCCGGGGCAGGGGAAACCGCCGGTGGCCGGGGCGTTGTCCGAACGCGGGGCTCAAAGCGCAGGAGACGATGAAATGGCGGAACAGTTCAAGGTCGCGGTCGTGGTCGGCAGCCTGCGCAAGGAATCGATCAACCGCAAAGCGGCCAACGCGCTCGCCAAGCTCGCGCCCGACAATTTGGACCTCGAGATCGTCGAGATCGGCGACCTGCCGCTCTACGACGAGGATGTCGAAGCCGCCGGCGCCCCCGACGCGTGGACGCGCTTCCGCCAGGCGATCAAGGCCGCCGACGCGGTGCTGTTCGTCACCCCCGAATACAACCGCTCGGTGCCCGGCGGCCTCAAGAACGCGATCGACGTCGGCTCGCGCCCGTACGGCAGCAGCGCGTGGGCCGGAAAGCCCGCCGCGATCATGAGCGTGTCACCCGGCGCGATCGGTGGGTTCGGCGCGAACCACCACCTGCGCCAGTCGCTGGTGTTCCTCGACATGCCGATTTTGCAGCAGCCCGAAGCCTACGTCGGCGACGGCTTCCACCTGTTCGGCGAGGACGGTTCGATCGTGAAGGAAGGGACCGAGAAGTTCTTCCGCACCTTCATCGACGCGTTCGCCCGCTGGATCGAACGGACGGTTGCCGCGGAGAAACAAGACGGGGTGAGCTAGGGCGCGGCGGCGGGATCGATCAGGGTGCACTTCTGCGCCAACGATCCCTCCAGCGCCCTGCACCGGGCGATTACGCTAGCGGGCGCCGGCTTCGCTCCCCCTTGGACCCAGCTGACGAGCGCTTCGAGCGGCGCGAGATAGTCGGGCGCCGATAGCCGGCTGTGCGTGCCCTCGGCGGTCAGGAATTGCGTCAGCAGGTGGCTCTTGCCGGCAGCGGCGACCTTGGCCGCATACTCCGCGTCGGCGGTGGAGGAGACTGTCGGATCGTCGCGATAGTGCACCGTCAGCGTCGGCACCGCGATCAGGCCGGTGAGGTCGGCGTCGTAGGCAAGCCTGTCGATAGCGCGCTGATCGGCGGTGAAGCGCACGACTCCGCGATTGAGCGCCGCGTCGTCCGGCGAGCCGCGGTACACGGTCTTTCTGTTGTCGAACGGATTGAGGCCGCCGAGCCGCTTCTGCACCAAGTCCGCGAACGTGAAGGTCGCCCACTCGAGGTGGCTCTCGAGGTTCTCCGCCGCGATGCCGGTAACCCCGGTGATCGCCGCGAGCCGCTGGGCCTGTTCCGGCGAGCGCCTGCCGGCGGGTAGGCTCGCGCCGGTGCATTCGTCGAGCCGGCGGCCGACTTCGGCGCGCGTCCAGGTCGAGCCCTTGGCGGTGCCCTGCCACAGCGGGAACTGCGCCTCGTCGGGACGCGGCAGGTTGTTGCAATAGTACTGGTAAACCGCCCGCAGGTCCGCGCGGAAACCGTATGCGCCGGTGCCGCCGAAGAGCACGCCGTTGGTGATCAGCACGCCGTCGAAGTGGGTCTCGCCAGCGGGCGAGATGGCGTAGAGCTCGCTGGTCTTGGTCGCGACGTTGCCGCCCCAGGATTGCCCGTGGAGAATGGTCAGTCGCGGCTGGCCGAATTGCTTCCAGAATACCTTGCGGCTCTGGTCGACGTCTTCCGCCGCCATCCGCACGCCGTAACCGCCGCGGCGATAAGTCGAGCCGATCCACGCATAGCCCGCGCCGACCATCGCCCGGAAGCGGACCAGGTCTTCGTCGGAATCGTCCGCCTTAGGCTTGCCGAGCCGTGGGCCGCCGTGCGCGTGGACCACCAGCGCCCGGTTCCAGTCCTTGGGAACCGCCGCAAGCAGCCAGGCCCCGTGCCGGTCCTGCCCTCCGTAGCAAGTCGCCGCCACCGCCAACTCGGCCGGGCAGGCACGTTCCTTTAGCGTCTCGGCGGGCTCGCCCGCCACCGCGCCGCTCGCCCCGGCAAGCATCGCGGCGGCGATCGCGGCGCGGAAGGGCAGCACGGACATCAGAACTCTGTGGTGACCGAGGTGTACCAGTAACGACCGTACGGCAGATACAGCGCGCCGACGTAGCCTTCGGAATTGAGCGGCGGCGCCTTGTCCTCGATGTTCCGCACGCCCACTCGCCAGCGGTACGTGCCGATCCGGTCGTCCTTGATCCGCACCTGCGCGTAGAGATTGGTCGTGATCTGCGATTCCACTCGGTACGGAGTGCCGTCGAGGCCGATGAAGTTGAGATCGTTCACCCCGCCGGTGTAGCGCGAGAAGGCGCCGATCTGGAACTGGCCGAGCGACCAGGTGAGCGAAGCGGTGCCGCGCCACTTGGGCCGGCTGTTCGCTTCGATCAGGTCCTGGGTCTCGGGCAGCGGGGTCTGGATATTGATCTCTCCCGCATCGCGCGCGGCGACGAGGTCGGCCACCAGCGGGCCCGGATCGCGCGAGAACTTGAGCAGGCGGCTGGCATTCACCGCCAGGTCGAAGGTGCCGATCGCGGTCTTGGGCGTCTTCCAGTAGAACCCGAAGTCGAGCCCGCGGACGGTCTGCGGCTGCAGGTTGATGAACTGGTCGCGCAGTACCGTGATCCGGCCCGCCGGAGCGATGCCCGATCCCGCGAAGAACGCGATATCGTCGGCGTTCGCCGGATCGCGGATAACGTTCGGGTTCGACGAGCCGTTGAGCCGCGCGAGGTAGTCGAGCGCGATCGCGGTGTCTGCGCCGAGGATGCCCACGATGTCGGTCTGCTTGATCGACCAGTAATCGACCGTGAAGGTGATCCGTCCAAGGCTGTCGAGGAAGCGCGGCTCGATCACCGCGCCGAGGTTGTAGTTGGTGCTCTTCTCCGGCTTGAGGTCGGGGTTGCCCGAGACCCGGCGCGAGACGCCGAAGCCGGCGCCGCAGTCGGCGAACGGCTCGCTCCGGACCCGCAGGTCGGCCTCGCAGCGGATCAGGTCCTGCACGGTAGCGAGACGGGCGTATTCGACCGCGTTGACCTGCTCCAGGTTCGGCGCGCGGAAGCCCTTGGAATAGGACCCCCGCAGGCGCAGCCCGTCGAACACGTCCCACGCTGCGGCGACCTTGGGCCGGGCGACGCTGCCGAAATCGCTGTAGTGCTCATAGCGGCCCGCCAGCTGCAGGTCGAAGCTGCGCATCAGCGGGACGTTCATGTCGGGCGAGATGACCGGGACGGCGAGTTCGGCATAAGCGGCGGCGACGGTGCGCTTGCCGTAGGTGTCGGGATTGTCGCTGACCGCGATCGCGTCGCTGATGGTGACCGCGCCGGTGACCGCGTCGGTGAAGGGGCTCGACCCGTCGACCGCCTCGTCGCGGTCGTCGCGCTGCGCTTCGCGGCGGATCTCGCCGCCGATGGCGATCCCGACGGGGCCGGCGGGCAGGTTGAACAGGTCGTTCCGCGAGGCGCGGAAGTCGCCCATGATCAGCTCGGTCGAGGAATAACGGTCGAGAATAAAGCCGATCGCGTCGATCGCGGTCTGCGAGCTGGGCGTGCAATCGCCGTAGCTGGTGTTGTCGAGACAGCCACCGTTGAACGGGTTGTAGGCGTCGGGCGTCGACAGCGCGAGCTGGTTCTGCAGCAGCGAGCTGCGCACCGCGTAGGACGCATCGTGCGCGGTGGCGCGCGAGTAGGTGAAGGCGCTGTCCCACTTGAAGCCCGCGGTCTCGCCCTTGAGGCCGAGCAGCGCGCGCAGCTGGCTGCCGGTGACATCGACCGACTGCGGACCGGTATCGGCGTAGCGATAGGTCGTCAGCGTCACCGGAAGCCCCGCGGCGGGCACGTTGGTGAGACCCGGGATGCGGTTGGGGTTGGGCTGGCCGTTGATCGTCGTCGGGCCGAACGGGTTGAAGTAGTTGCTCGCCGGAATGGTGATCGTGTTGAGGTTGATCACCGCCGGCTGCACGCGGTGCGTGTCGGAATAGTAGTACCCGAACTCGCCGAACAAGGTGAGCGTGTCGGTCAGGTCGTAGTGGCCGTTGGCGAAGGCGTTGTAGCGCTTGACCTCGGGCCACACCGTCGTGCCGACCGCAGTATCGTAGCGCAGGTTGCGGAAGGCGTTGTTCGACGCGAACGCGGTGTTGACCAGGCACAGGTCCTGGGTGAGCGCGTAAGTGCAGCCGCCGAAGCTCACCGGGCGGATCGTGAAGCTGCCCGCGCTGGTGGTGAGGTTGGTCGAGCCGCGGCGCGGACGGCCGCCGGTCACCGGCACCTGCAGCGCAGGCCAGGGTCCGCGGGTGGCGCGGCCGTCGGGCGTGAAGCCGGCGTAGTTGGGGTCGTCGGCGAAGAACGGACGCAAGTCGGCCGAGGCGGTGAAGTCCTGGTCCTCGGCGCGCAGTGCGGTGCGGTTGGTGTATTCGAACGAGACGGTCAGGTTGCCGCGGTCAAAGTTCTTGCCGGCGAGGATGTTGCCCTGGAATTCGCGCAAGTGCGTGCCTTCGGCGCCGCCGTACTGCGCCTGCATGCGTAGGCCATCGTAATCGTCCTTGAGCACGGTGTTGACCACGCCCGCCACGGCATCCGAGCCGTAGAGCGCGGCCGCGCCGTCGAGCAGGACCTCGAACCGTTCGAGCCCGGTGGTGGGGATGGCGTTCGAGTTATAGCTCAGCACCGGCACGGTTCCGGTGTCCGACAGGCCCTGGCTGGCGGGGTGGGTCACCACGCGGCGGCCGTTGATCAGCACCAGCGTGTTGCCGACGCCGAGCGAGCGCAAGTTGACCGAGCCGACATCGCCGCGCGCCGCATTGCTCGTCTGCGCGTTGTTGCCCGGGTTGAAGGTCACGTCGCCCATCTGCGGGATGCTGCGGATCAGCTCGTCGCCGCTCACTGCGCCCACCGAATCGAGCCGGTTCTGGTCGAGCACCACGACCGGCAGTGCCTCGGTCACCTTGGCGCCCTCGATCCGGGTGCCGACGACCACGATACCCTCGGCCGCCGCCTGATCGGTCGGCTGGCCGGTGGGATCGACCTCCTCGGTCGCCTGCTCGGGCGCGGCATCCTGCGCCCAGGCGGCCGCCGGGCACAGCCCGATCGCGGTCCCTGCGAGCAGCAGCTGAATGGTGGTCTTGCTCATGGTAACTCTCCCGAAATTCCGTTCGTCCGCCGCGTGGTCACGGCTCAATCTTCGTCTGCTTCACCGAGCTGCACCCCGGCCGGGGGCGTCACCGCGAAAGCCGGCGTTCCGGCGAGGGGGCGCGGCGCGCCGTGCAGCGCGGCGTCGAGCGCGCCGCGGTCGAGCTGGCCCTCCCAGCGCGAGATGACGATCGTCGCGACCGCGTTGCCGGTGAAGTTGGTGAGCGCGCGGCACTCGCTCATGAAGCGGTCGATGCCGAGGATCAGCGCCATGCCGGCGAGCGGGATCGAGGGAACGATCGACAGCGTCGCGGCGAGGGTGATGAAGCCCGCGCCGGTCACCCCGGCGGCGCCCTTCGAGCTGATCATCGCCACCAGCAGCAGCGCGATCTGCTGGCCGATCGACAGCTCCACGCCTGTCGCCTGCGCGATGAACAGCGCGGCAAGGGTCATGTAGATGTTCGTCCCGTCGAGGTTGAACGAATAGCCGGTCGGCACCACCAGCCCGACGATCGCCTTGGGGCAGCCGGCGGCCTCCATCTTCTGCAGCAGGCGCGGCAGCGCCGCCTCCGATGAGGAGGTGCCGAGGACGAGCAGCAGCTCTTCTTTGAGGTACGCGATCAGGCGGAAAACCGAGAAACCATTGTAGCGCGCGACCAGCCCGAGCACGAAGACCACGAACAGCAGCGAGGTGATGTAGAAGGTCGCGATCAGCGCGGCGAGGTCTGCGAGGGCGCTCAGGCCGTACTTGCCGATGGTGAAGGCCATCGCGCCGAACGCGCCGATCGGCGCCGCGCGCATCAGGATGCCGACCAGGCGGAATACCACTTCGGCCAGGCTCTCCAGCGCGCCGGTGATCCGCGCGCCCGCCTCGCCCGCGCCCATCAGCGCGATGCCGAACAGGACGGCGACGAACAGCGCCTGGAGGATCGAGCCCTCGGTCAGCGCCGAGACGGCGGTGGTCGGGATGATGTCGAGCAGGAACTTGGTGACCGAGGCTTCCTCGGCCTTGGTGTGATACTCCGCGATCGCGCCGCTATCGAGCGTCGCGGGATCGATGTGCATCCCCGCGCCCGGTTGCACCACGTTGGCGACGATGAGCCCGATGATCAGCGCGAGGGTGGAGAAGGTGAGGAAATAGGCAAAGGTCTTGCCGACCACCCGGCCGAGCGTGCCCGCGCCGCGCGCGTTGCCGATGCCGGTCACCACGGTGAGGAAGATCACCGGGGCGATGATCATCTTCACCAGCTTGATGAAGCCTTCGCCGATCGGCTGGAGAGCTTCGCCCGTTGCGGGCCAGATCGCACCGACTGCAACTCCGACCACGATGGCGATCACCACCTGCAGGTAAAGCGAGCCCATCGCCCGGCGGAGGATGCCGGGGCGGGTGCCGGTCGGGATGGTCGATGCGGCGCTGGCCGCCATGGTCGCTCTCCTGTGACGCCTCAACGGGCGCTTGGCCTTGTCTGTGAAGAGAGTTATCGTGACCTGTCAACGCTATGTGCTGATTTATTAAAGCGCTGATTAAACGTCATTTTCATCGATACCGGGAGTCCAGCGCGGCCAATTATGTCAGGGTTTCCGGACAGCAAATCTGACGATTGTACGGAGATGGCGACAGCGCCTGGCTTAGTCCGCTCGCGATTCTGGCGCGAATCGCGGCTCGCGTTGATCGCTGTCGGGCTTTTCGCGTTGGTACTGGCCGGCTGGGCGAGCGAGCAATGGGCGCACGCTTCGGCGCGAGCGATTGCCGATGCCGACGCCCGGCAGTTGGCACGCTCGAACGCCTCGCTGTTCGACAGCGAATTGCAAAAATTCCGCCTCCTGCCTGCGGTGCTGACCGAGTATCCCAACGTGTCGGAGCTGCTCCGCGCACCCAATTCCGATCCCGGCCTGCTCAACCGGCGGCTGGAGGTGCTTGCCGCGCGAACCGGCGCGGCGGTCATCTACGTGATCGCGCCCGACGGCCGGACTCTCGCTGCGAGCAACTATCGCCTGCCGACCAGCTTCGTCGGCCAGAACTACGGCTTTCGGCCCTATTTCACCGACGCGCTGGCCAAGGGCACCTCGGAGCTGTTCGCGCAAGGCACGGTGAGCGGCCGCCCCGGCCTGTACATCGCCCGCCGTATCGGGCCAGCTGGCGCGCCGCTGGGTGTGATCGTGGCCAAGATTGAGTTCGACCGGCTCGAACGGGCATGGCGCGCGCAACAGGGCGTGACGTTCGTCGCCGACCGACACCAGGTGATCATTGTCAGCTCGCGGCCCGACTGGCAGTTCGATCGCCTGCGCGACCTGCGCCCGGACGAGGTGGCCGAGATCGGCCGGACACGCCAGTTCAGCGGCCTGCCGCTCGCGCCGGTGCCGATCGCGATCGAGGGCAAGGACGCGCGGTTCGATGGCGCGAAGCACCGCATGGCGTCGGTGCCCGTTTCGCTCGAAGGCGCGCAGTTGACCGCGATCAGCTCGCTCCAGCCCGCGCTGCAGGGGACGCGTGCGCGGGCGCGGCTGGTGCTGCTGGGACTCGCGGCGCTCGTCGCGGGCATCGCGATCTGGCTGGTCCGGCAGAGCGAGCGGCTCGCGCTGCAACGCGCCGCGCAGCGCGAGCTGGAAGCCAAGGTCGAAGAGCGCACCGCGGCGCTGCGCGATGCCAACGCGCAGCTCGTGCGCGAGGGCGCCAAGCGCCAGCGGTCCGAGGAACGCTACCGCCGCTCACGCGAGGAACTGGCGCAGGCCAACCGCCTCGCTACCTTGGGCCAGGTCGCGGCGGGCGTGGCGCACGAGATCAACCAGCCGGTTGCCGCGATCCGCACGTTTTCGGAAAACGCCGCTGCCTTCATCGAGCGCGGACAGGTCGACCGGGCCGAGGCCAACCTGTCGCAAGTCGTCGGTCTGACCGAGCGGATCGCGCAAATTACCGGCGAACTGCGCACCTTCGCCCGCCGCAAGACGCGCAAGATCGGTCCCATTCCGCTCGACCAGACGCTGGAGGGCGCGCTGCTGCTCGTACACCACCGAGTGACCTCCCAAGGGGCCGAGGTGGTGTGGGATGCCGCTAGTGCCGGCCGAGAGGTGGCGGCGGACCGCGTGCGCCTGGAACAAGTATTTGTGAATCTGATCCAGAACGCGGTCGACGCCGGCGCGGCCAGGATTGAAATTCGCATCAGCGCGGACGGTGAGAAGGTCTCGGTGGACTTTGCCGACGACGGCGGCGGGGTCGCGGCCGATGTTCGCCGCCGGTTGTTCACCCCCTTCGCCACCGGGCGCGAGGACGGCCTCGGGCTTGGCCTTGCAATCGCACGCGACATCTTGCGCGAATTCGGCGGTGATCTCGAACTGGCCGAGACCGGCCCCGCCGGCAGTGTGTTCCGCGCGACGCTGGTGTCGGCGTGAGCGAAGCGGCCGATCTCCGCCGCGTCCTGCTGGTCGAGGACGACGAGGCGCTGCGCGCGGCAACCGAGCAAGCGCTCGAACTCGCAGGCTTCGAGCCGGTCTCATACCCGTCGGCCGATCGCGCGCGCAGCCAGTTGCGGCCCGAGTTCGCCGGCTGCGTAGTCACCGACATCCGCATGGACGGGATGGACGGCCTCGAACTGATGCGCCTCGCCAGGTCGGTCGATCCCGATATCCCGGTAATCCTGATCACCGGTCACGGCGACGTCGCCATGGCGGTCGCGGCGCTAAAGGAAGGCGCGTTCGATTTCCTCGCCAAGCCTTTTTCCAGCGATCAGCTCAGCGCCGCGGTGCGCCGCGCGCTGCAATCGCGCACGCTGGTGCTTGATAACCGGCGTTTGCGGAGCCTGTCCGAGCGCGCGGACGATGAAGAACTGCTCGGCACGTCCGAGATCATGGGCAAGCTGCGGACGATCGTCGGCCAGATCGCGATGATCGATCTCGATGTATTGGTGGAGGGCGAGACCGGGACGGGCAAGGAACTGGTCGCCCGCGCGCTTCACCGCCGATCGGCGCGCGCCCTGATGCCGTTTGCGCCCGTGCGGTGCTCTTCGCTCGACGCGACCGGCATGACCGACCTGTTCGGGACCGATGCCAGCCCGGCTGCCACCGCGCTGAGCCCGATCGACGGGGGCGTGCTGTTCCTCGACGAGGTCGAAGCCCTGACCCCGCCGCTGCAAACCCGCTTGCTGGCTTACCTGGAGGCGCGCGAACGTCAGGATGTCGGCGAACGCGGCGGAGTGCGAGTGATCGCCGCCACTCGCGCGAACCTAGAGGAGGAGGTGCGCGCTGGGCGCTTTCGCGGGGACCTGTTCTATCGTCTCAGCGTGCTGCGATTGCGCGTGCCGCCGCTACGCGAACGGCGGGAGGACGTGCCGCTGCTGTTTGCCCAGTTCATCCGCGAAGCACTCGACAAGACCCGCCGCAAGCGGTTCGACCTGTCCGCCGCCGATCGCCGCAAGCTGCTCGAATACGATTGGCCGGGTAACTCGCGCGAACTGCGCAGTTATGCCTACAGCGCCGTGCTGAACCTCTCGCGCACCGAGCAGGCGATGGCGGCACGTAGCGCGAGCCTGTCCGAGCGGATGGCGAACTATGAGCGGACACTGATTGTCGAGGCGCTCAAGCAGGCAAGGGGTTCGATCTCGGAGGCGTGCCGCACGCTAAAGCTATCTCGACAAACGCTTTACGAGAAGCTTGCGAAGCACGGTCTCGATCGGGATGAATATCGGGGGGACTCATAAGAGGGTGGCCCTCATGCGCCCTTCGCTATCGCTCGGGAATTTCGATGCAAAACCGTCCCCCGGACGGTTTTGTCTTATCGAAATTGGTCGGGGAGACAGGATTCGAACCTGCGACATCTTGCTCCCAAAGCAAGCGCGCTACCGGGCTGCGCCACTCCCCGACCTATCGTTGCCATCCGGTGGGCCCGGCAGGATTCGAACCCGCGACCTAGCCGTTATGAGCGGCCAGCTCTAACCGCTGAGCTACAGGCCCCCGAAAGCCGGACCGGCGGTGGCCGGTGCGCGGGGCGGTAGACGCGGGGGCGCACGCTGGCAAGCGGCTCAATGCGTCGCTGCGGCGAGGATCTCGGCGACGGTGGTCGGCGCTACCCCGCGCATCTCTAGATAGAGGTACACGCGCCGGAACCAGTCATAGAGCCGGTCGAGGTCGCCCTCGGTGCGCACATACGGGGTATGCCCCGGAGCCAGAGACGGGCTGTGGAAGCTGAGCACCAGCAGCGGCAGCCGGTCGTCGAGCGCCATGTCGATCCCCCGCAGAGCTTCTTCGGCAGTCACGCCTTCGGGGGTCAGCGCGATCCGTTCGAGCAGGCCGACGCGCGAGAACAGCCCGGTCATCTTAGGCAGCTTGCCGAGCAGCGGGTGGACCCAGCGGCCCTGACGCCGCAGCATGCCCCAGTAGACGGTGGTCAGCGGGAGCTCGAGCAGGCGCTTTTCGCCGTCGACCCAATAGGGCGCGAGCGGGTGAGCGCGATAATCGGGTCCGTGGCCGGCGCGATAGTCGAAGTTCGCGCGGACCGAGCTGTCGATCGGCACCCCCGTGTCGCGGAGTAGCCCGGCAGTCTCGGGACCAAGCCCGTAGCGGCCGGCGCGATAGATCAGCGGGGTGGTGTCGAAGGCTTCGGCGATCGTGTCGCGCAGGCGGGTAAACTTCTCGCGTTCGAGGGCGGGCGGCAGGTTGCCGGCGTAGCTGGTGAAGGGGCCGACCTCTTCCTCGAACGGCGGATTGACCCATGGATGGAGCTGGATGCCGACTTCCGCGCGACCCGCATTCACCGCGCTCCCGATGATATCGACCGCGGCCGGTGAGGTCGCGATCGGCCAGTCGACCAGGTAGACCGGCACCACGCCCAGCTCTTCGCAAAACTCCTGGAAGCGGGCGATGTGCGCGACATGGGAAAGGCCGTGCTCGGTGCGGGTGAACGGGCCGGACCAGTCGAACTCTTCTTCGGTGTCGACGGTCAGCAGCGAGCGGGTGCCAAACTCGGGGCCGAAGCGCGCGGCCGAGCCGGATGCGGGCGGATCGGTGATCGGTCTGTCCATGCGCCCCTCACTGCAACGGCAGCGTCCTCGGCCCTGTGGCTAGGAGCGGCCTAGGCGGCGGTCAAGCGCGGCAGGGTGAGGACGAGAGTGTCGCCCTCGCTCAGCAGATCGCCACCCGCCGCGCGCGCCTCGGCTCTCGCCAGCCGGAGCGCAAAACCGGCGCCGAACATCCCCGCGCTGACCGCACCGCCGCCCGCGCGGCTTTCTGCGGCGAATACGTCGTCCTGCGCCCGCAGCGACGCCGGAATGCTGCAAACTAGGCGAACCGTCGCAGTGTCGCAGGTGAGACGAAGAGCAATGTCTTCGTTTGCGCCGGTAGCGCCGGTGATAGTGGCGAGCAGCCGCCAGCCGAGCGCCTCGGCTTCGTGCAGCGACAGCGGAACCGGGCAAGGCGTGCCATCGGTTTCAATGCGGAAACCGGCGCCGCGCGATTGCAGCACCTCGTCGAGCTGGCGGGCCAGGCCGGTCACGATCGTCGCGAAGTCCGCCTGTCCGCCGTCGAGCGCCAGCGCGCCGCTTTCGAGGCGGGCGAGCCGGTCGAGCTCCTCGAAGCCCGCGAGCATGCGCGCCGCGTCACCGGCGATCGTCGCCGCCAGCGCGCGGTATTCGTGCGGGGTCGGGCCGAACAGTTGCTGCTGGATCACCTCGGCGAAGCCCTGGATCGCGTTGACTGGAGTCTTCAGCTCGTGGAGCAACTGGCGCATCCGGTCGGCACCAGGGTCAGCCCTCGCCGCTGCCGCGCTCGGCGGAGGGGGACGGCGGAAGCGGCCAGCGTAGCCGACGAAGCGCCCGCCCGGATCGGAGAAGCGCGGCGCGGCATCGATCGCCCAGTCGCCCTCGACCGCCGGCGCGCCCGACCAGGCGACCGCCAAGCGGCGCAGGGGTTGGTGCTGGCTCCGCGCCCCTTCGGCCGCTGCCGGCAATACGGCGCCCACGACCATCGGTGCGACCGGCGCATCGGCCCAGTCGATCCGGCCTTCCGCGTCGGTGGAGAACGCGAAGCCTGAGCTGCGGGCGCGTGCTGCGCCGTCAGCTCGCTCGCCGAGTGGAAGCTGCGGCGCTTCCTCGGCAGGGCGCGCGGCGCGCGTCTTGCGGAAGGATTCGATGCGGCGGACCAGCGCGCCAATCTCGCTGTCCTTGTCGTCGTCCGCGCCGGCTAGGTCGTTCGCCGCGACCGGTCTGGCACGCGGGGGGGAAGGCATCGGCTCATCTACGAGCACGTCGGGGCGGGGCAGCGCACGATCGCGAATGCCGAGCCGCTCGAGCAGCTCTTGCGTTGCCGCCGGCATGTCGCGGCGCAGGCGCAAGAAGCCGCGCGCGCGGATCGGCAGGCGCGGGATCAGCGCTTCCCAGTCGTCGCTCGATAACTGGGCGACCGAGAGCGCAGCGGCGGCCACCTCCGGCTCGTCCTCTGCGAGGTGGAGCGCGAGTTCGGGATTGCGGAAGCGCAGGCCCGGCTCGCGGATCATCTCCGCGCGGTCCTCGGGGGCGATCGCTTCGCCGAGCGCCGCCAGCCGCAACCACGCCGCCGCCAGCATCGATTCGTCTCGCGCGGCGCGGCGGTTGCCGAGTAGGTCGAGCAGCTGGCGAAACTGCGTCTTCGCCGCGCGCTCGCTGCCCGCGCGGTGGCGCAGAACCGTGGCAAGGCGATCGTCGAAGTGCATTGTGCTCCCACTGTGCGCGCGGCGCTATGAATGCGGGCCGTCCGCGGGGCGCTCGCTAACATGCTTGGCTGCGACTGACATGGGACCCGGTCCGTGCGTTGCAAAGCGGGACAATTGCTGGCAGAAACAATAAAATTAGCCGGTGGCACGCTATCGTGCCGCCTTTGTTGCCCGGCGTCCTAGCTGGGTACCATCTCGCGGGGGCGCGGCAATGGCCAACCTGGATGATATCGACCGGAAATTGCTCGCCGAGCTGCAGAACGAAGGACGCGTGACCAACGTCGAACTCGCGAGCAGGGTCGGACTGACCGCACCGCCGTGCCTGCGCCGGGTGCGCAGCCTGGAGGAAGAGGGCGTCATCCGCGGCTACCACGCCGATCTCGATCCGTCGAAGCTCGGATTCGCGATTACCGTGTTCGCGATGGTCAGCCTGAAGAGCCAGGCGGAGAGCTCACTGCGCGAGTTCGAGGATCATATGAAGTCGCTGCCCGAAGTGCGCGAGTGCCACATGCTCAACGGTGAGATCGACTTCATCCTTAAGATCGTGAGCCCCGATCTGCAAAGCTTTCAGGAGTTCCTGACCAGCAAGCTGACGCCCGCGCCGAACGTCGACAGCGTGAAGACCTCGCTGACGATCAGGACCGCCAAACAAGAGCCGGGAGTTCCGCTCGGCGACTGAATCCATCGCTCTGGCCCGTTACCCTGGCGGGCCGGAACGCATTTGATTCTCGTGATTTAGGTGTGCGACCAACCAAGGAGAGTCGCATGCCAACTCACGCCATTTTCGATAGCCACGAACACGCCAACCGCGCGGTCAACGATCTCCGCTCGGCCGGCGTGCGTGACGATTCGATCTCGCTCGTCGCTCACCACGGCCGCACGACCACGACGACCGACGCTGACGGCAACGTGACCGATGAGGATCACACCAACCTTGTGCGCGGCATTCTCGGCGGCGGGGCACTCGGTGCCGGCTTGGGCGTCGCGGCGCTCGCCATTCCGGGCGTCGGCCCACTCGTCGCGGCGGGCGCGATCGCGTCGTCGGCCGTACCTGGTGCGATGGGCATCGGTGCGCTCGCCGGGGCCGCGTTCGGCTCGGTCAACGAAGTGCTCAAGGGGCACGGCGTCAGCGACGAGGACGCCGAGTACTACAGCCCGCGCATGAAGGACGGCGCGGTGTTCATGTCAGTCGACGACGAGACTTCGGGCTATGACCGCGATCGCACTGCCGAGGCGATGTACAACGCCGGCGGCCACAACCGCGCCCGGCCGCGTGAGGTCGAAACGGCCTACTGATATTTAGAGAGGCGGGCCTCGGTGAGGTTCGCCTCTCCAGTCAGCGCTCCTTGAGCCACTCCTCGAGCCACTTGATCGAGTAGTCGCCGCTCAGCACGTCGTCCTGCCGGATCAGTTCCTGGTGCAGCGGTATGCTGGTCTTGACCCCCTCGACCACCATCTCCTCCAGCGCGCGGCGCAGGCGCATGATGCAGCGTTCGCGGTTTCGCCCGTAGACGATCAGCTTGGCGATCATCGAATCGTAATACGGCGGGATGCGGTAGCCGGCGTAGAGACCGCTATCGACCCGCACGTGCATGCCGCCTGCGGCGTGATAGGCGGTGACGGTGCCGGGCGAGGGCGCGAAGGTGAACGGGTCTTCCGCGTTGATGCGGCACTCGATCGCGTGGCCCTTGAACTCGATCTCGTCCTGCGTGACCGACAAATCCTTGCCGTCGGCGACGCGGATCTGTTCGCGGACCAGGTCGATGCCGGTGATCATCTCGGTCACGGGGTGCTCGACCTGCAGCCGGGTGTTCATCTCGATGAAGTAGAACTCGCCGTTCTCCCACAGGAACTCGATCGTCCCGGCGCCGCGATAGCCCATGTCGGCCATCGCCTTCGAACAGATCGCGCCCATCCGGTCGCGTTCTTCGGATGAAAGGATCGGCGAGGGCGCTTCTTCCAGCACTTTTTGGTGCCGGCGCTGGAGCGAGCAGTCGCGCTCGCCAAGGTGGATCGCCCCGCCACGTCCGTCGCCGAACACCTGGAATTCGATGTGGCGCGGGTTGCCAAGATACTTCTCGATATAGACGGTGGCGTCGCCAAACGCGGCCTTCGCTTCGCTGCCCGCCTGGCGCATCAGGGTTTCGAGCGTGTCTTCGCTCTCGCACACCTTCATGCCGCGCCCGCCGCCGCCCGACGCAGCCTTGATAATGACCGGGTAGCCGATCTCCGCGGCGATCTGGCGCGCCTCGCTGAAGTCGCTGACCGCGCCGTCGCTGCCCGGCACCAGCGGCAGGCCGAGCGCGCCGGCGGTGCGCTTGGCTTCAACCTTGTCGCCCATCGTGCGGATATGCTCGGGCTTGGGGCCGATCCAGGTGATCCCGTGGGCCTCGACGATCTCGGCGAACTGGGCGTTCTCGGACAGGAAGCCGTAGCCGGGATGGATCGCGTCGGCGTGCGCGATCTCCGCCGCCGAGATGATCGCCGCAACGTTGAGGTAGCTATCGGCCGCCGGCGGCGGGCCGATGCACACCGCGTGGTCAGCCAGGCGCACGTGCATCGCGTCGGCATCGGCGGTCGAGTGCACCGCGACCGTCTCAATGCCCATTTCGTGCGCGGCGCGGTGGATGCGCAGCGCGATCTCGCCGCGGTTGGCGATCAGGATGCGGGAAATGCCCATCGCTGCTTAGCCGATCACGACCAGCGGCTGGTCGAACTCCACCGGCTGGGCGTTCTCGACCAGGATCGACTTGATCGTACCGGCCTTGTCGGCGGCGATCGGATTCATGACCTTCATCGCCTCGATGATCAGCAGGGTCTGGCCCTGGCTGACGGTGTCGCCGACCTTGACGAACGGCGCCGAGCCGGGTTCGGCGGACAGGTAAGCCGTACCGACCATCGGCGACTTCAGTGCGCCTTCGATCGCAGCGGGCGCTTCCGCCGCGGGGGCAGTGGCGGGCGCGGCTGTGGGCGCCGCAGCCGGGGCCGGCGCCATCGCTTGCGGCGCGGCGGCCATCATCACGCCGCCGCCGCGGGCGACGCGGACCTTGCGGTCGCCGTCCTCGACTTCGATCTCGGTGAGGCCCGTCTCGGCGAGCAACTCGGCGAGCTCGCGGACCAGCTTTGTGTCGACGTTCATTCCCGAGCTACGCCCGGCGGCGCCCTTGGTTTCGGCCATTGCCTGCCCCTTGTTATCTCAAGCGGGTGCCTATGCGCGGCTCGGCCCGCAAGGGCAAGTCGCTAGAGCTTCGCCGCCTTTTCGAGCGCGACGACATAGCTCTGCGCGCCGAGCCCTTTGACTTCGCCCACCGCGCCCATGCCGACGTAGGAGACATGCCGGAACGGCTCGCGGGTCATGGGATCGGACAAGTGCACCTCGATCACCGGCACCTTGATCGACTTGATCGCATCGAGCAGCGCGATCGAGGTGTGAGTATAGGCGCCTGCATTGAGCAGCACGGCCTTGGCGCCCTCCGCGTTCGCCTCGTGCAGCCAGTCGACGAGATGGCCCTCATGGTTCGACTGGCGCACTTCGACCTCCAGCCCGAGTTCCTGGGCCCGGTCTTCGAGCATCCCGGCGATATCGTCGAGCGTGTCCGAGCCGTAGATCTCCGGCTCGCGCATGCCGAGCAGGTTGAGATTGGGGCCATTGAGCACATAGACGAGGTTCGCTGACATGCGCGCGCCATAGCGAGGCGCAGGGTCGCGGGAAAGCTTGCCGGACGGCGTGTTGCGCCCTAGTTCGCAGGCCGCAGCAAGGAGACGCGCGATGGACGACCGGAACAGCACAATCACCTGTCCCCGTCCTTCGAACCGTGCGAGTTCCCATGTCTGCCCTTCTCACTCTCGACTCCGTCGCCGCGCACACTCCTGAGCAGCGGCTCCTTTTTTCCGGTCTCTCGCTCGCCCTCAATGCGGAGCGCGTCGGGCTGGTAGGCCGCAACGGCTCGGGCAAATCGACGCTGCTGCGGATTGTTGCTGGTGAGCTTGCCCCGGCGGCGGGCGCAGTCGGCCTGTCGGGCACCGTCGGCACCTTGCAGCAGGGCTTTCCGCCCGAGATCACCGTGGCCGATGCGCTCGGCGTCAGCGAACCGCTGACGTTGCTGGCGCGCGTGGTTGCGGGCGAGGGCAACGCGGACGACTTCGCCGCGGCCGACTGGACTCTGGAGCCGCGGCTCGAAGCGGCTCTGGCCGAAGTGGGCCTGACAGGCATCGGCTTCGACCGCGCGATCGGTTCGCTCTCGGGCGGCGAGCGGACGCGCGTCGGGATCGCCCGGCTACTGGTCGAGAAGCCCGATCTGCTGCTGCTCGACGAGCCGACCAACAACCTCGACGCCGATGGGCGCGCGGCAATCCACGATCTGATCGCGCGGTGGAGCCGCGGCGTGCTGGTCGCCAGCCACGACCGCGAGGTGCTCGAACTGATGGACCGCATCGTCGAGCTAACGCCGGTCGGCGTGCGGATCGTCGGCGGCGGCTGGACCGCGTTCGCCGAGCAGCGCGAGCGTGAGCGGCAGGCCGCGGCGGACCAGCTCGAACGCAGTGAGGGCGCGCTGCGCGACGCCAAGCGCACCGCGCAGCGCCGGCAGGAAGCGCAAGCGCGCCGCGACAAGGCCGGACGGGCGTTCGCGGCCAAGGGCTCCGAGCCGAAGATCTTCCTCGGCGCGCAGGCGCGGCGGGCCGAGGAGACCAGCGGCCGGACCAAGCGTCTCGGAGAGCGCGAGGTCAGCGAGGCCGAGGCCGAGGCCGCCGAATCGCGGGCCAAGGTCGAGGTCCTTACCCCCATCGCAATCGATCTTCCCAAGAGTGGCACGCCCTCGAATGCGCGACTGCTGTCGCTCGACGAGGTCACGGTCGAGCTCGGCGGACGCAAACTCGGGCCGTGGTCCCTCGAAATCCGCGGGACGGAGCGGGTCGCCGTCGAGGGGCCGAATGGCTCGGGCAAGACCACGCTGCTCAAGGTCGCGACCGGCGCCCTGACACCCTCTAATGGGACGGTCGTTCGAGCGGAGCAGCGCATCGTGCTGCTCGACCAGCATGTCGACCTCCTCGACCCGAGCACTAGCATTGTCGCCAACTACCGCCGCCTCAACCCCTCGCTCGGCGAGCGGGAGGCCTATGCCGCCTGCGCCCGCTTCGGGTTCCGCAACCGCAACGCCGAGCAACTGGTCGGCACGCTCTCGGGCGGGGAGCGGCTGAGGGCGGGGCTCGCCTGCACGCTGGCTGGCGAGCGCCCGCCCTGGCTGCTCATTCTCGACGAACCGACCAATCACCTCGATCTCGAATCAATCGAGCTATTGGAAGGCGCGCTGCGCGAATTCGACGGCGCACTGCTGGTGGTCAGCCATGACCGCGCGTTCCTGGATGCGATCGGCATCGAGCGAGCCGTGAGCGTCGTGTAGGACTTGTCACACTTGTCACACTGTTCTGGACAAGAAAGTCAGCTCTCGACGCCCTTGATCTTCCCCCATTGGCGGGCAGCGGTGTAGCCGAGGTAGCCGGTGCCGAAGAGCGCGTAGAGCTCCTCCGGCAGTCCGCGCAGGTAGGCGGTCATCGCGCCGGCGATCGTCTCGGCGGTGCCAGGCGCGAACAGCGAAAGGATGCCGATCGGCAGCGCGGCGAGCAGCATTACGTACATCACGTAAAGGAAGCTCGGCCGCGCGCGGCTGGTCCACGGGTCGCTCGAGTTCGCCTCCGCGACGATAGCCGAGAGCTGGGTCTCGATCAGCTTCAGTTCCTGCGTGCCCTCGAGTTGGAGCAATTCGAGCTTGGCCTTGGCGCGCGCTTCCTTGTCGGGGATCACCTTGTCGATGATCGAGGTGATCGGGCCGATGAGAACGTCGAGAACGGACATGTGCATTTCCTCCGGTTGAAACGGACCAGCGTGTAACCAAACAGGTTCGTGTAGGAAAATGCATTCACCAATGTGCGCCGCTCCAGAGCCGCGTTTGACTCGCCACAAACGGCAAAGCAGGAAGCTCCGCATGAAATCGCTCCTGCTCGCCGCCGCCCTCTTCGTTTCCGCTCCCGCCCTCGCACAAGCTCCGCCGAGCAAAGCCGACCAGACCCTACAGGCGCTCTACGGCGAATACTGGGACTGGCAGGTGCGCGAATACGGGATGATCGAGCGCGCCGACGGCTCGACCGACGAAGGTCCGACGATCGCGTCCGCCACCCCCGCCGCGCAGAAGGCGCGCGCCGCCGCCGCCGCCGAATTCCGCGCGCGGCTCGACCAGATCGACACCGCCGCGCTCTCGCCGACCGAGAAGGTCAACGCCGCGGTCCTGCGCGCCGCGCTGACCGAGACGATCGAGGACGCGCGTTTTTCCGAATGGGAAATGCCGTTCGACAGCGACTCCAATTTTTGGAGCTACTGGGACGCGCCGAGCGGGTTCCAGACGGTCGAGGAGTACGACAACTACCTTGCCCGCCTGCGCGCGCTGCCGCGCTATTTCGACGAACAGATCGCTAACGCGCGCGCCGGCTTGAAGCGCGGGTTCAGCGTGCCGCGGGTGACGCTCACAGGCCGCGATGCCAGCCTTGCTGCCTACACCGTCGATGCGCCCGAGAAGAGCCCATTCTGGCGCGCCTTCGCCGAGATTCCGGCGCGCTTCTCCGATGCCGACAAGGCGCGCCTGACCGCCGAAGGCCGCGCGGCCATCACCGACAGCGTCACGCCGGCGTATGGCAAGCTGCTGACCTTCCTGCGCGACGAGTACATGCCCCGGGCGCGCACTACGCTCGCGGCCGAGGCGATGCCAAACGGCAAGGCGTATTACCAGCAGCAGATCCGCCAATACACCACGCTCGATCTGACGCCCGAGCAGATCCACCAGATCGGCCTCACCGAAGTGGCCCGGATCGAGGGCGAGATGCGCGGGATCATGCAGGAGGTCGGCTTCACCGGGACGATCGCCGAGTTCACCGAGAAGCTGCGCACCGATCCCGCGCAGATCGCCGCCAAGCCCGACGAGCTGATGGGGGTTTCGTCCTACGTGGTGAAACGGGTCGACGGGAAGATCGCAGACTACTTCGGGTCTCTGCCCCGCGCGCGTTTCACCATCCGCCCCGTCGCCGACTCTATCGCACCGTTCTACACCGCCGGGCGCGGCGGCCTCGATGCGTGCCAGATGAACACCTACAACCTCGCCTCGCGGCCGCTCTACAACATCCCCGCGCTGACGCTGCACGAGTGCGAGCCTGGCCACAGCTTCCAGATGGCGTTCCAGCAGGAGCAGGGCGAGCAGCCCAAGTTCCGCCGCAACATCTACTTCTCCGGCATGGGGGAGGGGTGGGGCCTCTACAGCGAATTCCTCGGCGAGGAGATGGGCATCTACCGCACGCCGGAGGAGCGCTTCGGCCGCCTCAGCTACGAGATGTGGCGCGCGGTGCGGCTGGTGATCGATACCGGCATCCACCACTACGGCTGGGATCGCGACAAGGCGATCGCCTACCTCGCCGACCGCACCGCCCTGTCGCGGCACGAGGTCGAGACCGAGGTCGACCGGTACATTTCGTGGCCCGGCCAGGCGCTCGCCTACAAGCTCGGCGAAATGACCATCCGCCGCATGCGCACCAAGGCGGAAGGCGCACTCGGCGATAAGTTCGACATCCGCAAGTTCCACGACGTGGTGCTCGCGCTCGGCTCAGTCCCGCTGCCCGAGCTGGAAGCGCGGATCGACGCGTTCATCGCCGACGGCGGCCAGGGGCTGCCCGGCGTGACATACAAGTAGCTCAACGGGTCCTGAGGATCGCCTCGAGCTGCTCCGGCCGCAGCTCGGCGGAGAGCTGATCGAAGGTGCATTGGGCCGGCTTCTTGTCGGGCCGCCAGCGCTTGAATGTGGTGCCGTGGCGGAAGCGGTCGCCGGTGACTTGGTCGTAGGCGACCTCGGCAATGAGCGATGGTTCGAGCGCTACCCATTCGCTACTCGCGCCGGGCTTCGCCCAGCGACTGGCGCCGCCGGGAGCGCTGCCGGTGAAGGCAGACTTGCCCATCAATGGCGCGAGGAGCTTGGCGAGCTCGCCGCGCTCCGCCTCGGAGAAGGACGAGGTGAAGCCGACGTGGTGCAGCAAGCCGTCGGCATCGTATAGTCCGAGCAGCAACGACGCCACCCCGGTCCCGCTCTTGTCGTAGCGGAAGCCGCCCACCACGCAGTCCGCGGTGCGCTCGACCTTGTGCTTGAACATGGCACGCTCGCCGGGCCGGTAGGGTTCGTCGCGCCGCTTTGCGATCACACCGTCGAGCGCGCCGCCGGTCTGGTCGAGCCACGCCTGCGCGTCCCCCACGCTGTAGGTGAAGGGTGAGATGAGGACCTCGTCCGGCAGGGTACCGGCAAACGCGTCGACCGCCGCGCGGCGCTTGTCGAGCGGCGCTTCGAGCAGGACCTTCGCGCCGACCTGCAGGCAATCGAACAGCATGAGCTGCGCCGGCGTCTCCTGCGACAGCTTGGCGATCCGCGATGCCGCCGGATGCAAGCGAGCCTGCAGGGCAGAGAACGACAGCTCTCCCCCGATCGGCAGAACGATCTCGCCGTCGACGACGAAGCGCTTCTCCTTGATGCCGCGCAGCATCATCGCAACTTCGGGGAAATAGCGTTCCAGCGGCTTGCCGGACTTCGACATCAGCGCGACCTCGTCGCCATCGCGGTAGGCGATGCAGCGGAAGCCGTCCCACTTCGGCTCGAACTGCCAGCCGTCGTCATCGGGGATGCGATCGATCAGCCGCGCTTCCATCGGCGGGGTCGTCAGGGGAATCTTCAGGCGTTCAAATGGCATGCCGCTTCACAACGCCGCCGCGCGGTGAGCTTTCCCGATCGATTTGCGAAGGAGTGGCCGCGTAGCGACAGGCCACTGAAACCACTGGTCGGGACGAGAGGATTCGAACCTCCGACCCCCACACCCCCAGTGTGATGCGCTACCAGGCTGCGCTACGTCCCGAGCCAGTGGAGGCGCGCCTATAGGTCCGAGCCAGCGGCATGGCAAGGCGTGTCGATCCGGCCACAGGGCGCGCGAATTGCTCTCGCGATGTGATGCTGCTAGGCGCGCCGCCATTGCCGCCGGGCACGGGTTTCCTACCTGTCCGGCCATCATTCATTCGTGCGAACGGACCGACTAGACGATGCTCGATATTCTCGCCGCCGGAACGGCCGGCGTTGCGCCGCCGGTGTGGATCAGCTGGCTGCCGATCATCGGCATGATCGCGATCTTCTGGTTCCTGCTGATCCGTCCGCAGATGCGCCAGCAGAAGGCTCACCGCGAGAAGATCGGCGGCCTCAAGAAGGGCGACCAGGTAGTCACCGCGGGCGGTCTGGTCGGCAAGGTGCTGCGGGTGGACGAGAACTACGTCGACCTCGAGCTCGGCAAGGGCGTGCAGGTCAAGGCCGTCAAGCACACGATCGGCGAGGTGATCCCCCCCGCCGGCTCCGCCGCGAACGACTGAGGACGCGCGCACATGCTCGATTTCCCGCGCTGGAAACGGATTTGGTTGTGGTCGATCATCATCCTAGTGTCGCTCGCCTCGCTGCCCTCGCTTGCCTCGCTCGGCGGGATGAAGTGGCCGGAGAACCTGCCCGATCCCTCGATCAACCTGGGCCTCGACCTCGCCGGCGGTAGCCACATCCTGCTCGAAGCCGATGCCGACCAGATCGCCAGCCAGCGGCTGGAATCGATGGAGGAATCGGTGCGCAGCGCGATGCGCCAGGCGACCCCGGCGATCCGCATCGGCGACGTCTCGACCCAGGGCAAGCGGCTGAGCTTCCTCGTCGAGAGCGCGAGCGACGTCGACCGGGCGCGCGAGTTGCTGCTGCCGCTGGTCAACGGCCAGGGCCTGCGCCGTGAGTGGTCGCTCGACGTGATCGACGAGACCCGCTTCGTGCTCACCCCCACGCAGGAAGGGCTCGACGCCGCGCTCGACCAGGCGATGGACAGCGCGAAGGACGTGATCGACCGCCGCATCAACGCGATCGGCACGCTGGAGCCGACCATCATCCGTCAGGGCGCGGACCGCATCGTGGTCCAGGCGCCGGGCCAGGAAGACCCCGAAGCGTTGAAGGCCCTGATCGGCCAGACTGCCAAGCTCGAATTTAAGCTGGTCGACCAGAACGCGCTGCCGAGCGACGTGCAGGCGGGCAATGCGCCTCCGGGCAGCGAGATCTTCCCCTACGCGGAAGGCACGCCGTTCGCCGGTGGCAAGGTCGCGGTGCGGCGGCTGGGCGGGATCAAGGGCGACAGCCTCACCAACGCGCAAGCGAGCGTCAATCCGCAGACCAACGAGAACATCGTCAACATCCAGTTCGATCAGCAGGGCGCCGCCAAGTTCGCCCGGCTGACGACGCAGAACGTCAACAAGCCGTTCGCCATCATTCTCGACAACAAGGTGCTGTCGGCGCCCAACATCAACGAGCCGATCCGCGGCGGCAGCGCGCAGATTTCGGGTAGCTTCACCTCCGAAAGCGCGAACCAGCTCGCGATCGCACTGCGCTCAGGCGCACTGCCGGTCGATTTGAAGGTGATCGAGGAGCGCACCGTCGGGCCCGATCTCGGCGCGGATTCGATCCGCAGTGGCATGATCGCGATGGGCATCGGCACCGGGCTGGTGCTGCTCTTGATGCTGATCACTTACGGCCGGTTCGGCGTCTATGCCGACGCGGCGCTGGTACTCAACGTGCTGATGATCCTCGGCATCATGGCGGTGCTCAATACCACCTTGACGCTGCCCGGTATCGCCGGCTTCGTGCTCACCATCGGTGCCGCGGTCGACGCCAACGTGCTGATCAACGAACGCATCCGTGAGGAACGGCATCGAGGGCGGCGCGTGGTCCAGGCGGTCGAGGTCGGCTACACCGAGGCAAGCCGCGCGATCTTCGACGCGAACATCACCAACGTGATCGCGGCGGTGCTGCTGTTCCTGTTCGGCCAGGGCCCCGTGAAGGGCTTCGCGGTCGTCCTCGTCATCGGCGTGATCACCTCGGTGTTCACCGCCGTCACCATCACCCGCATGTGGGTCGCCGGCTGGCTGCGCAGGGCGCGCCCGGCGGACCTGCACATCTGACCCGAGGACCGCAGCCATGAAACTCCTCAAGCTCGTCCCCGACCACACCAACATCCACTTCCTGAAGTGGCGCGTGCCCTTCTACGTCATCTCGATCCTGCTGATCGCGGCGAGCTGGGCGCTGGTGCTGACGAAGGGCCTCAACCTCGGCGTCGACTTCGTCGGCGGGCAGATGATCCGGGTGACGTTCGTCGGTAAGCCCGACGCGCCGGTCGCCTCGATGCGCGACGAGATCGCCAACCTCGGTTACGGCGATCCGATCATCCAGCGCTTCGGCAAGCCCAACGAAGCTTCGATCCGGATGAAGCTGCCCGAGGGATCGGAGCAGCACCCCGACCTCGCCAACACGATGGCGGAGCGGATCACCAAGGCGCTCAAGACCGCGCACCCTGAAGTGCGCATCGACGGCGTCGATTCGGTGTCGGGCAAGGTGTCGGGTGAGTTGTTCCGCACCGGCCTGATGAGCCTCGCCTTCGCGATGATCGCGATCTCGATCTACATCTGGGTGCGGTTCGAATGGCAATTCGGGGTGGGCGGCCTGTTCGCGCTGTTCCACGACGTGTCGCTGACACTGGGGATGTTCGCGCTCACCGGCCTCGAGTTCGACCTCAACATCGTGGCGGCGATCCTGACCATCATCGGTTATTCGCTTAACGACACGATCGTCATCTACGACCGCATCCGTGAGAACCTGAAGAAGTTCCGCAAGATGCCGCTGCCGGAGCTGCTCGACCTGTCGGTCAACGAGACGCTCGCGCGCACGGTGATGACTTCACTGACGGTGCTGATCGCGCTCGTGCCGCTGCTGCTGTTCGGCCCGGCGAGCCTGTTCGGCCTGACCGCGGCGATCACGCTCGGCATCTTCGTCGGCACCTACAGCTCGATCTACATGGCCGCGCCCCTGCTGATCTGGTTCGGGGTCAAGTCGGACAGCTTCGTGCCGACCGAGGGCGGCCCCAACAAGGCCGAGCGAGCCGCGCGCGGCGAAGCCTAAGCCAGTAGGCTCTCATAGTATTGGGCCAGCGCCGCGGCGTTGGCCTGCCAGCTGAAGCGCTCGGCGAGCGCGGCGGTGGCTTCGCGCATTGGCGGGTCCTCGAGCAGCTCGCGCACGCCGTCGGCAATCGCCAGCGGGTCGCGCGCGACGATGCGGCCCGCCTCAGGCGCGGTGACGACTTCGCGTGCGCCGCCCGCGTCGGTGATCACCAGCGGCGTGCCGCAGGCGAGCGCCTCGACCCAGGCATTGGCGAGGCCCTCACTCGACGACGGCAGCACCATCGCGTCGGCTGCCGAGAGCACGAGCGGGACGAGATCGTGGTCGAGGCTGCCGAGGAAGTGCACGCGGTCCGCCACGCCGCGCGTGCGGGCGAGTGAGCGGAGGGCAGCCTCGTCCTCCCCGCGACCCACCAGCAACAGCACGGTATCGCCGGGCAAGTGGCTCAGCGCCTCGATCACCAACGCCTGGCCCTTGCGGCGGATCAGCGCTCCGACCGTGGCGAGGACCGGCGCGCCGTCGGGTAGGGCGATCTTAAGCTCGCGGCCAAGCCGGCGGCGCAGTTGGGCGTGCTGCAGCGGGCGGAAGCGGTTGCGGTCGAGGCCGGTGTAGTGGAGCGCGATCTTCTCGCGTGGAAGACCGATCGTTGCCATGTCGTCAGCGAGCGCGCCGCATACCGCGAGCAGGCCGGCGGCTTGGCGTCCGGCGGTGATCATCTGCTCGTGCGCCTGCGGCTGTGCGCCCCAATAGTGAATGTCTGCGCCGCGCGCCTTGATGGAGAGCGGTAGGCCGAGTTCCGTAGCCACGCGCGCGGCGGCGGGACCATCGGGGTAGAAGAACTGGGCGTCGATCAGGTCGAACGGTGCCCCGGCATGCAGGCGCCGGGCCAGCTGCAGCACCGCACGCGCGATCAGGCCCGGATTGATTCTCCCGCCGATCTTGGGGATGAGCGGGAAGGTCGGGCGATAGACTTCCACGCCATGCTCGACCCCGTCGATGGCGGCCGCCTTGAGGGCACGGTAGCGACCGAACGCTACGGGCGGAACGCCGATCGGATTGATCACCGTCACTTGCCAATCGCCGCGCGCCGCGAGCGCTTCGAGGCTGCGCGCGACAAACGTGCCGAAGCGCGGCGCGGCCGCGTTCGGATAGAGCGTCGCGAGCGACAGGACGCGCTTCATCGCGGGCGCCTCAGAGACGACGGACGAGCATCTCGGCGACCGCGATCCACGCTGGATCGTCGACCACCAGTTGCTTCTGGCCCGCGCCGGTCGGCAGCACGCCCACGCGCGCGCCCTGACGGTCGATCAGGCGGCCGAAGGCAAACCGCCCGCCCTTGCGCGGGACAAGCACGTCGCGGTTGATCGCGCGCGCCGCATCCTCGGGCGCGATCTGGCGTAGCCACAGCTGGTCGCCCGCGCGGTATTCGCCCGCGCTGTCCTCGATCGTCAGCACGACGCGCACTGCATCGCCGGACAATTCGCTCGGCAGCAGCGCGTCGCGGGGCGACGAGAGCGCCTCTGCACCAGTCGCTGACAGCTGCGCCACGACTTGGGCGCGCGCGTTGCCTTCCGACCGCACCAGCATTTCCGGATCGACGCCGAGCGCCCCCGCGATCCGGTCCATCCATTTGATCGACAAGTTGCGCATGCCCGTCTCGAGCCGGCCGATCGTCTGCGCAGTGGTCGGCGGAACGCATGCCTCGGCGAGATCGGCGAGTGTCATGCCCTTCTCGCGGCGGATGTCGCGGATGCGGTTGATCATGCCAGTTCCTCGGCGGTTGCGCAGTTTAAGGGTCTCACTAGAACTAACCCATTGATTGCCAGATAAAATTGAAGAAGCGCGCAGGAGCCTTGGAAAGCCAGTCCCACAAACCAAAATGGACGGCGAGCACCAGACTTCCGAAGAAGATAATCGCCCCGACAGGGTCGGCCATCGCGCTAAGGGATAGAGGCGTCCAATCTTCGTCCCGCTTCCACCACAAATCGCCAACTCCTAACCAAATCGGTTTTCACTTTCCTACAAGCCATCCGGTTTGGCAAGCGCAGATTCACAACAGGAGACCCGCATGAATCGCCAACTCGCCGAGCGTGAACTGACTTCCGAAGGACCGCGCCGGACGGGAGGCGCGAAGGGCAGGCGGCGCACGGTGACGGTCAACCTCGCCGAATCGCCGATCGCCTGGCTCTATGCGCGTGGTCACCTCGACGATCGGCTATTCGACGCCGGCGAACGCCTGCGCGCAGACTACGAACGCGCGCAGCTGGCACCGAGCGTGACGATGCGGTGGGACCCGGTGCGCATCAAAGGCACCAGCGACGGCGGCCTAACCGCGGGCGAGCGCCAGATCGCGGCCAAGGCGCGCTTCGACGGCGCGCTCAGGGAAGCTGGGCCCGGCCTGTCCGACGTATTGTGGCGTGTGGTCTGCGCCGGCGAGACACTGCCCGATGCCGAACGCGCGCTCGCGTGGCCAGCGCGCAGCGGGAAGGTGGTGCTGCGCCTCGCGCTCGACCGGGTGGCGAACTTCTACCGGATCGTCTGATTGCCGCGGTCGATCGCCGCGAGCGTACGCCCTTCGCGGACCGTTTGGATGATGAACAGCGCGACCAGCAGCGTGGCGACGGCGCCAAACAGGATGTCGAACGCATTGAAGCCCGCGACGCGGCCCACGTCAGGACCGAGGAAGCCCATGATCACCGTCAGCACGACGAGGATGATCCGCAGTTCGGTCGGTCCCGCGCCCATGTGCGACAGGGGAAATTCGCCCGCGACCTTCGCAAGCAGGAAGGTGTGCACCGACATCAGCAGGTACGCGACGACGGTGTAGAGCGCGACCTCCACCTGCAGATACGGGCTCGCGCCGAGCCCGCCGAGGATCAGCAGCGTAGCGAGGCCATCGCAGCTATGGTCGATGAAATAGCCGTAGCGTGGCCGCTCGACGCGTCGGAACCGGGCGATCGTGCCGTCCAGCGAATCGCCGAACCAGTGCACGAAGTAACCGACCACCGAGAGCGCGAGCCACGCGGGGCTCCAGTTGCTCATCAGGTAACCGAAACCGATCGCGAACGCGGCGATCAGCGCGCCGCCGGTGAGCAGGTCAGGGGTCACCCATGCCGGCATACGCGGGCACAGCCACTGCAACAGGCGCTGCTCGCTCCGGGCCAGGATGTTGCGCTGGATGCGCCGCGGCGGAGCCGGGGGCGGGGGCGGTGTCATAAATCCGCATTGCGCGCGGAGGCAGGGCGCGCAAGCACTTTCACCGCTCAGCCCTCGACCAGTTCGGCGAGCGCCAGCCAACGCTCTTCCGCGGCGTCCTTCTCGGCACGCGCATTGGCGAGGCCCTGGTTGATCGTCGCGAAGCGCTGCGGATCGCGCGTGAACAGGTCCGCGTCGCCGAGGATTTCCTCACCGCGCGCGATTGCCTTGTCGAGTTCTTCGATGCGCGCCGGCAGCAGTTCATAGTCGCGCTGGTCCTTGTACGACAGCTTGGCGGATTTTGCCGGTGCCTGCGCGGTGGGCTTGGCCGGCGAGGTTTGCGCTGCCGGAGTCGAGCGGGCTTTGGCCGGCGCGCTGCGCTCCTTGCGCTTGGCGATCCAGTCCTCGTAGCCGCCCGCGACCACGTCGACCATGCCGCTTCCGTCGAGCCCGAGCGTGAGCGTCACCGTCCGGTCGAGGAAGTCGCGGTCGTGGCTGACGATCAGCACGGTGCCTTCGTAATCGGCGATGACTTCCTGCAGCAGGTCGAGCGTCTCGAGGTCGAGATCGTTGGTCGGCTCGTCCAGCACCAGCAAGTTGGACAGCCGCGCAAACTCGCGCGCCAGCAGCAGCCGGCTGCGCTCGCCGCCCGACAGCATGCCGACCTTGCTGTCCACGATTCCCGGATCGAACAGGAATTCCTTGAGATAGCCCTGCACGTGCTTGCGCACCCCGCGCACGTCGATCCAGTCGCCGCCCTCGGCGAGCACCTGGCGCACGGTCTTGTCGGCCGCCATCACGCTGCGCTGCTGGTCGATCATCACGCCCGACAGCTTTTTCGAGATCGTCACCGTGCCGGAATCGGGCGCCAGCTCGCCGGTCAGCAGCTTGAGCAGCGTCGTCTTGCCGGTGCCGTTGGCGCCGACCACGCCGATCCGGTCGCCGCGCTGGATGCGCAGGTTGAAGTCGCGGATGATCCGGCGCTCGCCGAAGTTTTTGGAGACGTGCTCGGCAACGATCACCGACTTCGACTTGAAGTCCTCGGCGGTCGCCAGCTTGAGCTTGGCCGCGCCCTGCGGGTCGATCATCGCGGCGCGCTGAGCGCGCATCTGCCAGAGTTTCTCCAGCCGGCCCTGGTTGCGTTTGCGCCGCGCGGTGACCCCGCGCTCGAGCCAGTGCGCTTCGATCTTGAGCCGCGCGTCGAGCCGCTCGGCGGCGCGCGCTTCCTCGGCGTAGACCTGCTCTTCCCACGCCTCGTAACCGCCGAAGCCGACTTCCTTGCGCCGCAGCGCGCCGCGGTCGAGCCACAGGGTCGCGCTGGTCAGGCGCTTCAGGAAGGTGCGGTCGTGGCTGATGACCACGAACGCTCCGGTGTAGCGGCCGAGCCAATCCTCCAGCCAGTCGATCGCGGCGAGATCGAGGTGGTTGGTCGGCTCGTCCATCAGCAGCAGGTCGGGGTCCTGCGCCAGCGCGCGGGCGATCGCCGCGCGGCGCTTCTCGCCCCCGCTCGCGCCCGCCGCCGGGGTCGCCATGTCGATGCCGAGCTGGCCAGCGATCGCTTCCACTTCGTGTTCGGCCGGCGGGTGCTCGCCCGACAGCGCCCAATCCATCAGCGTCGCACAGCCGGTGAAGTCGGGCTCCTGCTCCAGCAGCACGATGCGCGTGCCGGGCTTGACCTTGCGCAGGCCGCGGTCGGCTTCGATCTGCTGGTCGATCAGGCGGAACAGCGTGGTCTTGCCCGCGCCGTTGCGGCCGATCAGCGCGAGCCGGTCGCGCGGGCCGATGTGCAGGTTGAGGCCGTCGGTCTCGGGCCCGCCGAACAGCCAACGCCCGCCTTGTTGCAGGCCAAGGCCTTCCCAGCTCAAGATCGGAGGTTGCGCCATAGGGGCGCGCACCTAGCGGCGAGGGCGGGGCGGAACAAGCCGGTTCACCGGCGCGTAATCGGGTGAGCGCCAGCAAGACTTCAGAATTGATAAGGAGAACACCATGATCCGCACTACGCTTGCCTTGGCTGCCGCCGCGATTGCCGTCCCGGCCGCCGCCGCCGACGTGCAGGTCACCTCGCAAGGGCCGCTGGTCGAGCTGTCTGTGACCGAGACGGTCAAGGCCAAGCCCGACCTTGCCGAAGTCAGCGCCGGGGTGACCACGCAGGCGCCGACCGCGGTCGCGGCTATGCAGGCTAATGCCAAGGCGATGGACGCGGTGATTCAGCGCATCAAGGCGCTCGGCATCGCGCCCGAAGACATCCAGACCACCGGCATCAACCTCGGCGCGCAGTACGATTACGACCAGTCGGCGCAGCGCCAGGTGTTTCGCGGCTACCAGGCGTCCAACCGAGTGAGCGTAACGCTGCGCAAGATCGACCGGACCGGCGCGGTGCTCGATGCGCTGGTCGCCGCCGGCGCGACCGATATCGGCGGACCGAGCTTCTCGATCGACGACGACTCCGCCTCGCGCGCACAAGCCCGCAAGGCGGCGTTCGACAAAGCGCAGGCGCAAGCGAGCGAATACGCGCGATGGGCGGGCTATTCGGGCGTGCGGCTGCTCTCGATCAGCGAGGCGGTCAATCCGGGCCGGCCGATGCCCTATGCTGAAGCGCGCGTTGCGATGGCGGCGGACATGAAGCAGACCCCGGTCGAACCGGGCCTGGTCGGCACCGCGGTCACTATTTCGGTCACCTTCGAAATGACCCGCTGATCGCCTGAACACCGCGCGGCGGCAGCATTCACGGGTTGTTCAAAGCCCCCGATGCATAGATTGAGGCGTCATGAAACGCTTTCTCGCCTCGATCGCTGCCGCCGCGCTGTTGGTGCCCGCCACGCCGGCGCTGGCGCAGGACAACGACCAGGGCAAGGCGCGCAAGGAAATGCGTGCGGGCAACGTGCTGCCGCTGCGCGAGATCGAAGGGCGTATCCTGCCCCGGATGCGCGGTTTCCAGTACCTCGGTCCGGCCTACGATTCGACCGCGATGGCCTATCGCCTGAAGTTCCTGCGCGGATCGCAGGTGGTCTACGTCGATGTCGACGCGCGCACTGGCGCGGTTATCGGCAAGAGCGGTTTCTGAAGCCGCGCCCGGCGTCCACGGAAACCGGGCGCTCGGTTGACGCGTTCATGTTCAGCGCCCACATCCGCGGGCAAGCAAGAACAGGGACCACTCGCCCATGCGCATCCTGATCGTCGAGGACGAGCCGACCCTCGGCAAACAGCTCAAATCGACCCTCGAGCAGACCGGTTACGCGGTCGACCTGTCGACCGACGGCGAGGACGGGCACTTCCTCGGCTCGACCGAGGAATACGACGCCGTGATCCTCGACCTCGGCCTGCCCGAGATCGACGGCCTCACCGTGCTCGGCATGTGGCGCAAGGAAGGCCGCAAGTTCCCGGTGCTGGTGCTGACCGCGCGCGATAGCTGGTCGGACAAGGTCGCCGGCCTCGACGCCGGCGCCGACGATTACCTCGCCAAACCGTTCCAGACCGAGGAGCTGATCGCACGCCTGCGCGCGCTGATCCGACGCGCCTCGGGCAACACTTCCAGCGAGCTCACCGCCGGCCCTGTTCGGCTCGACACCCGCTCGGGCCGAGTCACGCTGGCGGGCGAGCCGGTCAAGCTGACCGCGCAGGAGTACAAACTGCTCAGCTACCTGATGCACCACAAGGGCAAGGTGGTTAGCCGCACCGAACTGATCGAGCACATCTACGACCAGGATTTCGACCGCGATTCGAACACGATCGAGGTCTTCGTCACCCGCATCCGAAAGAAGCTGGGCGCGGACGTCATCACCACCATCCGTGGCCTCGGCTACAGCCTCGACGACCCCGACGAGCAACCCCGCGCGAACTGATCCTGCGCCATCGGGCGGCCGCGAGGCCGCAGCCGATGCGCCGGTGACGGACGGCCGGGACTCGTCGGGAGAAGGCTTGTCCCCGGACCGGCCGCAGCACACCGGCAGCCTATCGCGCCGGATGATGCTGATCGCGTTCGGGTGGATCACCATCCTGTTGCTGGCCGGCGGCTTCGCGCTCGACCGCACCCTGACCAGCCAGGTCGAGAACAGCTTTGATGAGCAGCTCGAATACCTGCTCAACTCGATGCTTGTCTCGGCCGAGATCGACGACGGCGGCGAGGTCTATTTCAACCGCACGATCGGCGAGCCGCGCTTCCTCGAACCGAACAGCGGGCTTTATTTCCAGATCAGCGCGCCGGGGCACGAGGGCTATCCTTCGCGCTCGCTGTGGGACAAGACTCTCAAGGTGCGCGCCGACCGGTCGGATTCGAGCCCGCACTTCTACGACAGCGACCAGTTCCCGGACGAGCCGCTGCGGATCGTCGAACGGACCGTTTCGCTGCCCTACAGCAAGGCGCACTGGACCTTCGCCGTCGCCTCGGCACGCGACCAGCTCGACGAGCAGCTCAGTCGCATCCGCTCGATCCTGGTGTGGAGCTTCCTCGTCCTCGGGCTGGGCCTGTTCGCGATGGCGATGCTGCAGACCTGGTACGGCCTCAGTCCCTTGCGGCGCGTGCGGCTGGCGATCCAGCACATGCGGGCAGGCGGCGCCAATCGGGTGACCGATCCGCTACCGCTCGAGGTCCAGCCGCTGGTGCAGGAATTGAACGCCCTGCTCGATCATTCGGAGAAGCAGGCGGAGGAGGCGCGCACCCACGCAGGCAACTTAGCGCACGCGCTCAAGACCCCGCTCACCGTGATCAACAACGCCGCGACCGCGCATGCCACCGATCTGCCGGCGACGGTGATCCGCGAGGCGGGCACCATGCGCCGCCACGTCGATCACCACCTCGCGCGGGCCCGCGCAGTCGGCCGCCGCGCGGTCGGCCACGCCAAGACGCCGGTTTGCGAAAGCGCCGAGGCCGTGCGCCGTGCGGTCGAGCGGCTCTATCCCAACGTTCGCTTCGATCTCGACGGCAACCGCCAGGCGCGCGTCGCGATCGAGCGGCAGGATCTCGACGAAATCCTCGGCAACCTGATCGAGAACGCCGCCAAGTACGGCGGGGGCAGCGTCTTCGTCACGGTCGATGCCGAGCCCGCCGACAAGAACTGCGTCGTGTGGGTCGAGGACGACGGCATGGGCATCCCGGAGGAAGAACGCGTCCGCATCTTCGACCGCGGCGCACGGCTCGACACCGGCAAGCCCGGCACCGGCCTCGGCCTCGCGATCGTGCGCGACGTGGCAGAAATCTACGGCGGGGGCGTGACGCTGGGCGAGAGCGAGGACCTGGGCGGGTTGCTGGTGCGGCTGATCCTGCCGCGGGCAGGTCAGGCAGCGCTCTAAAGCGCGCGCGCCTTCTCGTGGTGGCGGATGACCTCGTCGATCACGAAGCGGATGAACTTCTCGCTGAACTCGGGGTCGAGTTGGGCTTCTTCCGCCAGCGAGCGCAGGCGCTGGATCTGCGCCGCCTCGCGGCCCGGGTCGGCGGGGGGCAGGTTCGCCTCCGCCTTGTAGGCGCCGACCGCCTGGGTGATGCGAAACCGTTCGGCCAGGATGTGGATCAGCGCGGCGTCGAAGTTGTCGATGCTCTTGCGGTAGGCGGCGAGAACGGGATCGGACGGCTGGGTCATCGTGAGGCCGCACGATAGCGGCGATTCCCTGCTTGCCAAGCGCGGTGCACCCGCCCATGTCGCCGCCGATGACTGCCGAGATCGTCCCGCTGAAGCGCGCCGGCCAGCCTGCCCCGTCGCTCGATCCCATTCTCGCGCTCACCGCGCCGGGGATGAACGCGGTCAATGCGGTGATCCTCGACCGGATGCAGTCGAAGATCCCGCTGATCCCCGCACTCGCGGGGCACTTGATCTCGGGCGGCGGCAAGCGGCTGCGGCCGATGCTGACGCTCGCGGGGGCGGAACTGGTGGGGTACAACGGCACCCGCCATCACAAGCTCGCCGCCGCGGTCGAGTTCATTCACACCGCGACCTTGCTGCACGACGACGTGGTTGACGGCAGCGACCTCAGGCGCGGCAAGGCGGCTGCCAACATCATCTTCGGCAACCCCGCGACCGTGCTCGTGGGCGACTTCCTGTTCAGCCGCAGCTTCGAGCTGATGGTCGAGGACGGCAGCCTCAAGGTGCTCAAGATCCTGTCCAACGCCAGCGCGGTGATCGCCGAAGGCGAGGTCGACCAACTCACCGCGCAGCGCCAGATCGAGACCAGCGAGGAACGCTACCTCGCGATCATCGGCGCGAAGACCGCCGCGCTGTTCGCCGCCGCCAGCCGGATCGCCGCGGTGGTCGCCGAATGCGACGACCGGCGCGAGCAGGCATTGGACGATTACGGCCGCAACCTCGGCATCGCGTTCCAGTTGGTCGACGATGCGATCGACTACGATTCGGATGCGAGCACCATGGGCAAGGCGCGCGGCGACGATTTCCGCGAGGGCAAGATGACCCTGCCGGTGATCCTCGCCTACGCCCGCGGAGACGAGGCCGAGCGCAAGTTCTGGCAGGCGGCGATCGCCGGCCATCGCGAAGGCGACGAGGCGCTGGCCGAGGCGACCCGGCTGATCGCCAGGCACGACGCGCTCGAGGCGACCCGCGAGCGCGCGCGCCACTTCGCCCAGCGCGCAATCGATGCGCTGTCGATCTTCCCCGACGGCGCCGCCCGCCGCGCGATGACTGAGGCGGCCGAGTTCGCCGTGGCGCGCGGGTACTGAGCAGAGCCAACCCGCTTTCCTACAGGTCGCGGACTGTGGCAGGCAGTCCCGATGTTTCCTCGTGATTTCGTTTTCGTCGCCGCTATCCGGAAAGCGGATTTTCGCTGCAAGGGCACGCAAACGGAAGGTGACAACTGCGACACCCGATTTCGGCGATTTACGGATATGCGCCGCGCCGCAACAGTATTGAAAAACACCCCACATCAGTGTGACACGGCGTGACCTACCTTCCGATCCATGCCGTCCTGCCCGACCTGCTCACCGCGTTGCGTGAGCAGAGCGGTGCGGTGCTGATCGCGCCGCCGGGGGCAGGCAAGACGACCGCGGTCGCGCCCGCACTGATCGCGGAGCCATGGTGCACGGGGCAGGTGATTGTCACCTCACCCCGCCGAGTGGCCGCGCGCGCTGCCGCCGAGCGGATGGCCGAGCTGATGGGCGAGAAAGCCGGCGAGACTGTGGGTTACCTGACCCGCCTCGACAGCCGCCAGTCGGCGCGCACGCGCATCCTCGTCGTGACCGAGGCGATCCTGGTCAACCGGCTGTTGGAAGATCCCGAGCTGGCGGGGGTTTCGGCGGTGCTGTTCGACGAGGCGCACGAGCGGCATCTCGATGGCGACCTCGGCCTCGCGCTGGCGCTCGAAAGTCGCGCGGTGCTGCGCGAGGATCTGCGCGTGGTGGTCATGTCGGCGACGATCGACGGCGCGCGCTTTGCCCGGCTGCTGGGGGAAAACACGCCAGTCGTCGAAAGCGCGGGCAAGGCGTTCCCGCTCGAAATCAGATGGTTGGGGTCGTCTCCTGACAAGCGGCTGGAAGACGCGATGACCGGTGCGGTCCTGACCGCGTGGCGCGAGACCGATGGCGACCTGCTCGCTTTCCTTCCTGGCGTGGGCGAGATCGAGCGTGTCCGCGAGCGGCTGGAGGCGCGGCTCCCCGACACACCGATCCTGCCGCTCCACGGCCAGGTCGAGCCCGCGGGCCAGCGCGCGGCGATCCGCCGCGATCCGCGGGGCCGGCGGCGGATCGTGCTCGCGACGGGCATCGCGGAAACCTCGCTCACCCTTGATGGCGTGGCGGTGGTGGTCGACAGCGGCCTCGCCCGCCGCGCCGAGTTCGACAAGGCGGCGGGCACCACGCACCTCGTCACCGGCCGCGCGAGCCAGGCCTCGGCAGCGCAGCGCGCCGGCCGGGCGGCGCGGCAGGGACCGGGGGTGGCGTACCGGCTGTGGGAAGCCGCGGCGCACCCCGGCCGCCCTCCGTTTGATCCGCCCGAGATGCTCACCGCCGACCTTGCCCCGCTGGTGCTGTCGCTGGCGCAGTGGGGAGCAGGCGACCCGGCCGCGATGCCGTGGCTCGATCCGCCAACGGCGGCCGCACTGGCAGCGGCGCGGGAGAGGCTGACAGCGCTCGGCGCGCTCGACGGGGATGGGCGGATCACTGCACGCGGCCGCATGCTTGCCGCCTTGCCGCTCGACCCTGCGCACGCGGCGATGCTGCTTGCGGGAGCGGAGCACGACGCGGCGATTCCGGCAGCGCAAATCGCGCTGCTGCTACAGGAGCGCGGGCTGGGCGGGCGCGGCGAGGACTTGGCAGCGCGCCTGCAGCGATGGAACGCCGACCGCAGCCCGCGCGCGGAGGCGAGCCGCAAGCTCGCCGCAAACTGGGCGCGCAAGGCCGGCGCGCTCGTCGAGCGGACCGGCGAAGGGATGCCGCCCGCAATCGCCTTGCTCGCTGGCCTACCGGACAACCTCGCGCGGAGGCGCGATGCATCGGGCGAGCATTGGCTCTCCGCCGGTGGGCGCGGTTACGTACTCGATCCGACGAGCCCACTGGCGCGCGCTGAATGGCTGGCGATCGGCGATGCCCAAGGCTCGGCCAAGGGTGCCCGGATCACCGCCGCGCTGCCTTTGGAAGCCGCCGAGGTCGAACGCTGGCTGGGCGAACGGATTGAGCGGCGCAGCACGCTGGCGTGGGTCGGGGAGCGGGTGGAAGCGCGGCTTGAGCGACGGATCGGAGCGATCACCTTGGCGAGCGGCCCCGATCCGGCACCGGACAAGGACACAGTGACAGACTTGCTGCTCCAGACCGCGCTCGGTCGTCTGGACGCGATCGTGCCGCGCGATCTGATGGCCCGCGCCCGCTTTGCCGGTGTAGACGCACTGTCCAACGACGCCATGCGGGCAGCGGCCGAGGCCTGGCTGCGGCCGCTACTCGACGGCAGACGCGATCTCGACGTGCCACGTGGTAAGGTGACGGATGCCTTGCTGGGGCTGTTGGATTGGGATGCGCGCCAGCGGCTTGACCGGCTGGCTCCGCGAGAGTTCGCCAGTCCTGCCGGCACCAGCCACCCGATCGATTACGCGAGCGATGATGCGCCCAGCGTCGAGGTGCGGGTGCAGGCGCTGTTCGGGCTCGACGGGCAGCCGATGGTCGGCACCACGCCGCTTCTGCTCAAGCTCACCAGCCCCGCGGGCCGCCCAATCCAGTCGACCCGCGACCTGCCCGGTTTCTGGCGCGGTAGCTGGGCCGAGGTGAAGAAGGAGATGAAGGGCCGCTACCCCAAGCACCGTTGGCCCGACGCGCCGTGGACGGAAAAGCCCAGCCTCAAGACCAAGAACGCCTTTGCCCGCGGCGAAAGCTGAATTAAGGACTTCTCCATGGCCGCACGCATCTTCCAACGCCCCAAGAACGCCATGCAGTCCGGCAAGGCCCGGACCGACGAGTGGGTTCTCGAATTCGAACAGTCCCAAGCGCGGGTACCCGACCCGTTGATGGGCTGGACCGGCAGCGGCGACACACAGGCGCAGATCGTGCTGACGTTCCCAAGCGTGGCCGAAGCGACTGCGTACGCCGACAAGTACGGCATTCCCGCGCGCGTCCAGCCGACGCCGCCCAGGCGGCTCAAGCTGCAGGCCTACGCGGATAATTTTCGCTGAGTTGATTTCTTATCCCGACGCCGCCATATGCGCCGCCGGGAGTCGGTCGGACGCTTGCGTCCGCCAACCTGGTCAGGTCCGGAAGGAAGCAGCCACAACGGGTTGCGGCGGGTCGGCCGGCTCCTTTTTACCCACATGACTTTCGCCGCCCCAACCCCTAGCTTCGACCGATGATCGATTCCGGGGACATGTTCGGCGAGACCCCGCCCGAAGACGACAGCGGCGACGCTCCGACTGCGGCCGAGTTGGAGGCTGCCGGACAGAACTCGATGTTCGGCGATCCGGCGCCGGCCTCCCCGCCGCCCGCGCCTCCTCCTGCTGCCAACGCGAGCCAACCGTACCGAGTCCTGGCGCGAAAGTACCGGCCGCAGACCTTCAGCGAACTGATCGGCCAGGAGCCGATGGTCCGCACGCTCGCCAACGCGATCAAGCGCGATCGGCTCGCGCATGCGTTCCTGATGACCGGCGTGCGCGGAGTGGGCAAAACATCGACCGCGCGGCTGATAGCCAAGGCGCTCAATTGCATCGGGCCCGACGGGAAAGGCGGCCCGACCATCGACCCGTGCGGCGAGTGCGAACCCTGCCGCGCCATCGCCGAAGGCCGCCACATCGACGTGATTGAGATGGACGCCGCCTCCAACACCGGCGTCGACGACGTGCGCGAGATAATCGAGGCTGTTCGCTATGCCGCGGTGAGCGCGCGCTACAAGATCTACATCGTCGACGAAGTCCACATGCTGTCGCGCAATGCTTTCAATGCCTTGCTCAAGACACTTGAGGAACCGCCGAGCCACGTGAAGTTCCTCTTCGCGACCACCGAGGTCGAGAAGCTGCCTGTCACCGTGCTCAGCCGCACCCAGCGGTTCGACCTGCGTCGTATCCCTGCCGAACTGCTCCAGCAGCACTTCGCCAGTATCTGTCGCCAGGAAGGCGTCGAGGCGGAGGACGAGGCGCTCCACCTGATCGCCGGCGCGGCCGAAGGATCGGTGCGCGATGGGCTGTCGATCCTCGACCAGGCGATCGCGCACGCCGATCTTGATACGGAGGGCATGGTCACCGCGGCGCGCGTGCGTGATATGCTCGGACTCGCCGACAAGGGCGCGCAGCGGCGGCTGTTCGCGCACCTGCTCGAAGGCGACTCCAAGGCGCTGATGGCCGCGCTCGCCGACCAGTACGCGCTCGGGGTCGAGCCGATGGCGCTGATGCGCAGCCTGATGGAGCTGACCAACAAGATCACCGTCTGCCAGGTCGGCGGCAGCGGCGCCGACGCGCCGACCGCCGAAGAACGCGCGGTGATTGAGGAGTGGGCGGGGCGCCTGTCGCCGGGGCAGCTCCACCGGCTGTGGCAGCTCCTGCTCAAAGGCTACGACGAGGTGCGCAGCGCGCCCGACCAGCTGGTCGCCGCGCAGATGGCCTTGCTCCGCGCGCTCCACGCAAGCGAGATGCCCGATCCGGGCACGCTGGCGAAGACGCTCGAAGACATGGCCGCCCGCGCCGCTGCCATGCCGAGCGCTGCGCCCGCCGCAAACGCCGCTTCTGCAGCCCCCGCGGCGATCGACTGGTCGCGGCTGGTCGACGACATCGAGAACAAGATCGGCCGACTTCAACTTGCTTCGCAGCTCAAGATGCAGGTCCGCCCGGTCGAGGTGACCGAGGGCCAGCTGACCTATGCCATGGCGCCCGGCTTCACCGACGATCTCGGGCCGGAGCTCCGCCAGGCACTGCTCGACCTCACCGGCCAGCGCTGGCAGGTCGATCGCGTAGCCGAAGGCGGTGTCCTGACGCTGTACGAGCGCGAGCAGGCTGAGCGCGATGCCGCGGCCGAGCAACTGCGCGCGCATCCGCTGGTCGAAGCCGCCTTCGCCGCATTCCCCGACGCCGAGCTGGTCACCGAAGATGACCGCTCCGGCGCACCGCCATGGAGAAACCGCGCATGAAATCGATGGAAGAGATGCTCGCCGCCGCGCAGAAGGCGGCCGAGACGATCCAGCAGCAGATGGGCGATGCCCAGGCCAAGCTCGACAGTCTCGAGGTCGAAGGCGTGTCCGGCGGCGGTCTCGTGAAGATCCGCTGCACCGCCAAGGGCCGGATCCTCGGCGTGTCGATTGACGACAGCCTGATGGTGCCCGAGGACAAGGCCATGCTCGAAGATCTGATTACCGCAGCGTTCAACGACGCGCGCGGCAAGGCCGACCGAGTCGCCAACGACGAAATGCAGAAGATCCAGTCGGGCATGGGCCTGCCGCCGGGATTGAACATTCCTGGCTTTAGCTAAGCACGCGTCCCGAAAGGGGATAAGTGTTTCTACTGTAAGGTTACCGACATTTTCATAACCGTCGCCGCCGCTATCGTCGGCGGTGATGGTTCGTCCGATGCTTTTCGCGGTGCTGTGTGGAGTAGCCTTGGGCTGTTCCGCTTCGGCGTCGGCGGGCACCGCCTCGGGCACCCTCGACGTTTCGCTGAAGATCCTTCCCGGCTGCAGCGTGACCGCCGCTCCGCTGGCGTTCGTTGCGGAAGCCGGGGCGACCGCCCAGGCGGAAGCGCCGATCGATGTGCGGTGCGCCGGCAACACCAGCGTGGCGCTATCGCTGGATAGCGGGATGAACGCAGTCGGCGGCCAGCGCCAACTGATAAGTGAAGGCGGGACCGCCGTCCCCTACGCGATCTACTCCGATCCCGCGCGGACCCGTAGCTGGCAGGGCGAGCCGGTCCGCACCGATACGGGTGACGACGGTGTCCTGCGGCTGGTCGCCTATGGCCGGGTTGAAGCGCGCGACACGGCGGTGGCCACCGGCGATTGCCGCGACACTGTGACGGTGACGCTCGCTTTCTAGGATTGGTGGGGCGAAAGTTCGTCTTTCGCCATGGATGGGGGACGGCGCGGCACGGGCCGTTGCACGGGCCGCCTGCGCGCACCATATCCTTATCAATCAGGCGCAGCGCGAGCGCGCCAGCTAGACGGTAACATGATGAACCAGCTTTTCCCCCTCCTCCCCTTGCGCGACATCGTGGTCTTTCCCGGCCAGGTCGTGTCGATTTTCGTCGGCCGCGAGAAATCGGTCGCGGCGCTCGAATCGGCGATGGAAGGCGACAAGGACATCTTCCTCGTCGCCCAACTCGATCCGGGCTGCGACGATCCGTCGGACGACGATCTCTACGATACCGGCGTGGTCGCGCAGGTTCTCCAGCTGCTCAAGATGCCCGACGGCACTGTGCGGCTCCTGGTCGAGGGCGGGCAGCGCGGTGCACTCGTGGCGATGCGGCAGGAAGGCGCGTTTATCGTCGCCGAGGTCGAGACGACCGAAGGTGTGACGGCTTCGGGCAGCGAAGTCGTGGCGATGATGCGCCAGGTGGTCGAGCAGTTCGGCGAGTACGCCAAGCTCAACAAGAAGATCGGCGAAGGCGCCGGGAGCGAACTCGGCGACATCGACGATGCCGGCGAGCTGGCCGACACGATCGCCGCCGCGCTGGCGGGCAAGGTCGCCGACAAGCAGGCGCTGCTGACCGAACGCGATCCCTTGAAGCGGCTCGAGATGGTCATGTCGATCATGGAGGGCGAGCTCTCGGTCCTGCAGGTCGAGCGCAAGATCCGCGGCCGCGTGAAGCGGCAGATGGAGAAGACCCAGCGCGAATATTATTTGAACGAACAGCTCAAGGCGATCCAGAACGAGCTGGGCGGCGAGGGTGAGGACGGCGACGAGATCGCCGAGCTCACCGAGAAGATCGCCAAGCTCAAGCTGTCGAAGGAAGCGCGCACCAAGGCCGAAAGCGAGCTCAAGAAGCTCAAGACCATGCAGCCGATGAGCGCCGAGGCGACCGTCATCCGCAACTATCTCGACGTGCTGCTCGGGCTGCCGTGGGGTAAGAAATCGAAGGTCAAGAAGGACATCGCGCGCGCGCAGGCGGTGCTCGACGAGGACCACTACGCGCTGGAAAAGGTCAAGGACCGGATCGTCGAGTATCTCGCGGTGCAGGCGCGGACCAACAAGCTGAAGGGGCCGATCCTGTGCCTCGTCGGCCCTCCGGGGGTCGGCAAGACTTCGCTCGGCAAGTCGATCGCCAAGGCGACAGGGCGCGAATTCGTGCGCCAGTCGCTGGGCGGCGTGCGCGACGAGGCCGAAATCCGCGGCCACCGGCGCACTTACATCGGCTCGCTGCCGGGCAAAATCGTCTCCAACCTCAAGAAGGCAGGGACTTCCAACCCGCTGTTCCTGCTCGACGAGATCGACAAGCTCGGCCAGGATTTCCGCGGCGATCCCGCCTCGGCTTTGCTGGAAGTGCTCGACCCTGAGCAGAACTCGAAGTTCCAGGATCATTACCTCGAACTCGACCTCGACCTCAGCGACATCATGTTCGTGACCACCGCGAACAGCCTCAACCTGCCGCAGCCGCTGCTCGACCGGATGGAGATCATCCGCCTCGAAGGGTACACCGAGGACGAGAAGGTCGAGATCGCCGAGCGGCACCTTATCGCCAAGCAAGTCGAAGCGCACGGGCTGAAGGCGGGCGAGTTCACCCTCACCACCGAGGGCCTGCGCGACCTCATCCGCTATTACACCCGCGAGGCGGGCGTACGCACGCTGGAGCGCGAGATCGCGCGGCTGGCACGGAAGAGCTTGCGCCAGATTCTCGAAGGCAAGGCGACCAGCGTCACCATCACGCCGGAGAACCTCGGCGACTACGCCGGGGTGCGCAAGTTCAAGCACGGGGTGTCGGAAGATGAGCCGCAGGTTGGCGCGGTTACTGGTCTTGCGTGGACCGAGGTTGGCGGCGAGCTGCTGACGATCGAAAGCGTCACCACCCCGGGCAAGGGCGAGGTGAAGACTACCGGAAAACTCGGCGACGTCATGAACGAAAGCGTCGCGGCGGCCTTCAGCTTCGTGAAGGCGCGCGCGCCGGCTTACGGCATCCGCCCCTCGCTATTCGGCAAGCGCAACATCCACATTCACCTGCCCGAAGGCGCGGTCCCCAAGGACGGCCCGAGCGCGGGCGTGGGCATGGTCACTTCGATCGTCTCGACGCTGTCGGGTGTCGCCGTTCGCGCTGATGTGGCGATGACTGGCGAGGTCACGCTACGCGGACGGGTGCTGGCGATCGGCGGGCTCAAGGAAAAGCTGCTCGCCGCTCTTCGTGGAGGGATCAAGACGGTCCTGATCCCCGAGGAGAACGTCAAGGACCTCGCCGAGATACCGCAGAACATCAAGGACGGGCTCGAGATCGTGCCGGTCAGCCATGTCGACCAGGTACTCGAACGCGCGCTGGTGGCGCCGCTCGACCCGATCGACTGGAGCGATGCGGATGATCTTGCGAGCCAACCATTGCCGCAAGGTCCGGGCGAGGGCGCGACCGCGCACTGAGCCCGCGCCGACGCTACGGCACGCGCGCTCGACCCGTTTCGGGACAAATCCCGCTCAACTCGCCGTGATCGCGGCGTGCGCGGCGGGATTTGGCTTTGACTTGGGGGGCAAAAGCCTTTCAAAACCCGCGTTTCGCGAAGGCGATTCCTTCACGGAGTCGCCGCTCGACGCATGTCCATCGGAACGGGGGAAGGAATGAACAAGAACGACCTTATCGGCGCCGTCGCCGAAGCCGCGGGTCTCTCGAAGAGCGACGCCGCGAGCGCGGTCGAAGGCGTGTTCGACGCGATCACGAGCTCGCTCAAGAAGGGCGACGAGGTCCGTCTGGTGGGATTTGGTACGTTCACCGTCGCGCGGCGCAAGGCGTCGACCGGCCGCAACCCCCGCACCGGCGAGCCGATGAAGATCAAGGCGTCCAACCAGCCCAAGTTCAAGGCCGGCAAAGTCCTGAAGGACTCGGTCAACTGACCTAGCCGGCGCCCGCGCGGTAACGCGGGCGCCGTTTTACTTCCCTAATCGATCTTGATCAGCGCCGTCGGCGCCTGCTTGGTCCGCACGTTGATCGCCCACACCAGCGTCTTGCCGTTCGCGCCGACGCTCGCCCCTTCATCGGTGTTGTTGGCGAGGATTTCGCCGTCGGTGGTGAGGGTAAAGGTGCCTTCGACCGTCGGCAGGTTCGGCATCGTCTCGGCCATGCCCGCGGTATCGTCGGCATCCTCGTCGGCGCCTTCCGCCGCTGCGTCGGCGGCCGCTTCGGCCGCTTCGGCAGCGGCCACGTCGGAAGCACCGCTCATCATCCCGGCCATCATCATGCTCTGGAACGGATTGCCGCCTGCTTGCGGGCCGAACCCGGGCGCATCGACCCGCACGGTCCCGCCCACCCGGCGCGTGGCGGTGACGAAGACGTTCGCCATCGGGAAGCCCTCGAAGGTCGGGAACAGGAAATCGTGGTCGAGCTTGCCGGTGAGCGAGAAGCTGACGTCGAACAGCCCGTCGCCCTTGTAGTCCACACGCGTCCAGCCAACCTGGCGACGCAGCCGCGCGGCCAGCTCTTCGGCCGCCTTGGGGTCGGCCGGATCGATGCCGCCGAGCATCGCGCGCATCGCGGCGGCGTCCTGTTCCTTCTTGGCCTTGCGGGCGGCCGCGCCCTCGTCCCACGCCTTGCGGTGCTCGGCTTTTTCCTCCGCGGTGCAATCGCGCTCTTCAAAGGTCTCATCGTCATAGCACGCCTCTTCGACGTACTCGTCGCTGCCGGCCGCCTGGCCCATCTGGGCGAGCTTGCTCAGCGCCAGTAGGTGGATTTCTCCATCGTACTTGTAGGTGAAGGCGCCGCCCTTGCGCAGGTCGAGGCTGGACGTGAACTTGCCCGGTGTCAGCAGGCAGCCGGTCAGCAGCACCGCGAGGCCGGCGGCGAGCGCCGCGGCGGCGAACCGGCGCGGACGAGTGGTCCAATGCATCATCGTCGATTCCCCCCTTGGAATGTGCGGCCGTTATGGCCCGCGCGTCGCGGCCGCGTAAAGAGCGATCGCCGCGGCGTTCGACACGTTGAGGCTCTCCATCGCGTCGCTGATCGGCAGCCGCGCGAGCGCATCGCAGTGCGCGGCGATGTTGTGGCGCATGCCTTCACCCTCCGCACCGAGCACCAGCGCCACGGGGCCGGTCGGCAGGGCTTCGGCAAGCGTGGCCTCCGCCTCGCCAGCCAACCCAATGCGCCAGTATCCCGCTTCCGCCAGTTCCTCGAGCGCGCGGGCGAGGTTCACCACGCGCACCCACGGCACGATTTCCAAGGCGCCGCTTGCCGATTTAGCCACCGTGCCCGATTCCGGCGGGGCGTGACGGTCCTGCGTGACGATCGCCGCCGCTCCGAATGCCGCCGCGGAGCGCAAAATCGCGCCGACGTTGTGCGGATCGGTAACCTGGTCGAGCACCAGCACCGGACCGCTGTCTTCGCCGATCACATCGCCCAGGAACACGTCCTCCAGCGGCGCGCATTCGAGCACCAGCCCCTGATGCGGCGCATCGCGCGCGACCAGCCGCGCGAGATCGTGCGCATCGGCATACTCGACTGGAAAATCGGGCGGCAGCTCGCCGTCGAGGGAATCGATGCCTTCGCGGGTCGCCCACAGCTTGCGGTGCTGGCGCTCGGGGTTCTTGAGCGCCGCTTCGACCGCGTGCCGCCCCCACAGGCGTACCTGTCCGGCGCCGGCGCGCCCGCTGCCGCGTCCGCCCTGCATCCGCCCGGCGCGCCCGCGCATCGCCCGTTTCTTTTCGCCCTTGGCCATGGCGCGCGCCCTGCCAGTGCCGCCATTGACAGGCAAGCGCTGCTTCGCCATGGGGCGCTCCTCTCGGCCCGCGGGCCCCGGCGACGGGGCAATTTGATGCGGTGTCGCAGCCCTGTGTGGACAGGTGGCCGAGTGGTTAAAGGCAGCAGACTGTAAATCTGCCCGTGCAAGCGTACGCTGGTTCGAATCCAGCCCTGTCCACCATTTTTGCGGAGCTAGGGCGGGCTCCGAGGGGCCGCGAAGTTCGGCTGGGTGTGGGGACGATGAAGCGAATTCCGATGGGCCAGGAGGCCCGTCTCAAGGCTGCGGAAAAGAAGCGCAAGCTGGCGCGTGCCGGCAAGGCGGCGGTGATCGCGATGGCCACTGTAACGGCGGCGCTGTGGAGCTACGTCTTCCTGCAGGGCTGAGGCGCTTGCCGTGTTCGGCGCCCCAGCGTAATTCGCACCCAATGAGCCAGACCCCTTGCCCGGTCATTTCCGCGACCGGGCTTTTCACTCCCCCGCATTCGATCAGCAACGCGGAGCTGGTCGAGAGCTTCAACGCCTACGTCGAGCGGCACAACGCCGCGCATGCCGACGCGATTGCCGCCGGCGAGGTCGCCGCGCTTGAGCCGAGCTCGGTCGAGTTCATCGAGAAGGCGAGCGGGATCAAGGCGCGCCACGTGGTCGATAAGGCGAGCGTGCTCGATCCCGACACGATGTGCCCGCGCATTCCCGAGCGTGGCAACGACGAGCTGTCGATCATGGCCGAGATTGGCGTCGCCGCCGCGCGCCAGGCGCTGGAGCGGGCGGGGCGCGAGCCGGGCGATGTCGACGCGGTGCTGTGCGCGGCGTCCAATATGCAACGCGCCTATCCGGCGATGGCGATCGAGATCCAGCACGCGCTCGGGATCGAAGGGTTCGGGTTCGACATGAACGTTGCGTGCTCCTCGGCCACCTTCGGCATCCAGACCGCGGCGGACTATGTGCGCGCGGGCAATGCGAAGAGCGTGCTGGTGGTGAGCCCGGAGATCACCAGCGGCCATCTCAACTGGCGCGACCGCGACAGTCACTTCATCTTCGGCGATGTCGCCACCGCGGTGCTGGTGGAGGATGCCAGTATCGCTCCGGCGGCGCACTGGGACATCCTCGGCACCAAGCTGAAGACGGTGTTTTCCAACAACATCCGCAACAACTTCGGCTTTCTCAACCGCGCCGCGCCCGAAGGCCAGGGGCAGGCGGACAAGCTGTTCGTCCAGGAAGGGCGCAAGGTGTTCAAGGAAGTGGTGCCGATGGTCGCCACGATGATCGTCGAGGAAGCCGAGCGGCTGGGGATCGATCCGCACTCGCTGCGGCGGCTGTGGCTGCACCAGGCGAATTCCGGGATGAACCGCCTGATCGCGCAGAAGGTGTTGGGACACGAGGCGAACGAGGACGAGAGCCCGACGGTGCTGGATACGTACGCCAACACCTCCAGCGCGGGGTCGATCATCGCCTTCCACAAGCATTCCGACGACCTCGCGGCGGGCGATACCGGGATCATCTGCAGCTTCGGCGCGGGCTATTCGGCGGGGACGGTGTTCGTCCGCAAGGCGGCCTGAGGACGGCGCGGTTTTGCTTGTGAGCGCTGCTGCCAGCACCTAAGCCCAAGCGCATGGCCGGAGAAATACTCGACAACAAGGGTCGCGGCGATGCGCATTGGTCGTGGCCCACGGTCCATCCCGAAGGGCGCAAGTATGCGCTGATCACCGCGGCCGCGAGCCTGGTCTGCGCGTTCCTGGCATGGGAAACGATCGCCTGGCCGCTCGCTTTCCTAACCCTCGGAGTGCTCGCCTTCTTCCGCGACCCCGAACGGGTGGTGCCGCAGGACGAGCGGATGATCGTCTCCCCTGCCGACGGGATGGTCTCGCTCATCTCGCAGGTCGAGCCCCCGGCCGAGCTGAAGATCGATGACGGCAGCGGATCGCGCGGGCTGGCCGCCGGGCCGGTCACCCGAGTGTCGATTTTCATGTCGGTGTTCGACGTGCACATCAACCGCGCCCCGATCGGCGGCACGGTGCGCCGGGTGGTCTATATCCCGGGCAAGTTCGTCAACGCCGATCTCGACAAGGCGAGCGATGAGAACGAACGCCAGCACATCCTGATCGAGCGGGCCGACGGTACCGCGATCGGGTTCACCCAGATCGCCGGTCTGGTCGCGCGGCGGATCGTGCCGTTCGTCAAGCCGGGCGACACCATCGCGGTCGGTCAGCGGGTCGGCCTGATCCGGTTCGGCAGCCGAGTCGATGTCTACCTGCCGGCGGGGACCGATCCGAAGGTGGTGCTCGGCCAGACGGTCGTGGCGGGCGAGACAGTGCTCGCAGAACTCGGCACCCAGAAGCTGATCGAAGGGGTCAACCAGTGATCGAAGAACGCCCGCGCATCGGGCCGATGGCGGCTGAGGACGAGGTTCCGCTCGCCAACCGCAAGGGCAATCGCGGCCTCGCCATGCGGGCGGTGGTGCCGAACGCGATCACGGCGGCAGCGATGTGCTCGGGCCTCACCGGCATCCGCTTCGCGATGGCGGGCATGTGGCGCGAGGCGGTGATCGCGGTGATCCTGGCAGGCGTGCTCGACGGGATCGACGGACGCATCGCGCGCCTGCTGCGCGCGCAGTCGCGCTTCGGGGCGGAGCTCGACAGCCTCGCCGATTCGCTGAGCTTCGGGACCGCGCCGGCGCTAATCCTGTTCCTGTGGTCGCTCAACGACCTCACTCGGCTTGGCTGGTTCGCGGCGCTCGCGTTCGCGGTGTGCGGCGCGCTGCGACTGGCGCGCTTCAACGCGCAGATCGATGTCAAGGAGCAGCCGCACAAATCGGCCGGCTTCCTCACCGGCGTGCCCGCGCCAGTCGGGGCGGGCCTCGCGTTCCTGCCGGTCTATCTGTGGCTGGCGACGGGCGAGCCGATCTTCCGCGATTCGCTGCTGGTCGCGCCGTGGACCGCGCTGATCGCGTTCCTGATGATCTCCAACGTCGCGACGCTGAGCTGGACGCTCATGCGCCCGCGCCGCGACGTGCGGCTGGGCGTGATCCTGGTGGTGGGGATGGTGTTCGCGGCGCTGTTGCTGGAGCCGTGGTGGACGCTGGTGGCGATCTGCCTCGGGTACCTGGCGCTGCTACCCTATGCCTGGACCCGCTATGCGCGGATCAAGCGGCAGCGCGCAGCCGTTCCGGCGCTCGCACCCGCGACGGCCGAGCGACCGACCGTGCTGCTTTGACTGGAGCCGCCCGCAGCGCCGGCATGCGCTGGGCGGTTTCGATATCGGCGAACTCGACCGTCACGCGGCGCACGGCGTCGATCCGCGCCAGATCGCCCCGCAGCAGCCGGAACGCGTTCCGGCCGCGAACGGCAGCATCGGCGAGGGTGACTGCACTGGCCAGCGCGATGGTGGCGAACAGTGCGACAAGCAGCGTGGCGATCATTTCTCGAGACCCTCATTGGCCGGCACAACCGCGTGGAGCGACTGTGGACAGCTAGTGGAAAACTCCGAATCGGTTCTTGTTCCCGATACGAGACAATGTTCTCTGTTTGTTCCACCGTGTCAAACGGTTTTCGCGACCGCCCGAATCTCACGCGCGACGAATTGATGGTGGATTTCCCGCATGCACCACGCTAAGGGGCCGCCCGTTCGCCGGACATCCAGCCGGGTGCCAGCGGGCAAATCCACATGGAGAGCGCCACATACCGGTGCCGTCTTCCGCGGGATCTCCGCGGCGGTTCCTGCTCTCCAGAGGCTCAACCGGAAAGGAATTACCTATGGCGGCTCCTGTCGTCACCATGCAGCAATTGATCGAGGCCGGCGCGCACTTCGGCCACCAGACCCACCGCTGGAACCCGCGGATGAAGCCGTACATCTTCGGCGCCCGCAACGGTGTGCACATCATCGATCTGTCGCAGACCGTGCCGCTGATGGCGCGCGCGCTCGATTTCATCCAGGACACCGTGCGTTCGGGCGGCAAGGTGCTGTTCGTCGGCACCAAGCGCCAGGCGCAGGAGCCGATCGCCGAGGCCGCGCGCCGTTCGGGCCAGCACTTCGTCAACCACCGCTGGCTGGGCGGCATGCTCACCAACTGGAAGACCATCTCGGGCTCGATCAAGCGCCTCAAGAGCCTCGAAGAGCAGCTCTCGGGCGACACTTCGGGCCTGACCAAGAAGGAAGTCCTCCAGCTCACCCGTGAGCGTGACAAGCTCGAGCTGTCGCTCGGCGGCATCCGCGACATGGGCGGCATCCCAGCGGTGATGTTCGTGATCGACGCCAACAAGGAAGACCTCGCGATCAAGGAAGCCGGCGTGCTCGGCATCCCGGTCGTCGCGGTGCTCGATTCGAACGTCGACCCCAGCGGCATCGCCTTCCCGATCCCGGGCAACGACGACGCCGCGCGCGCCGTCCGCCTGTATTGCGACGCGGTGGCCGAAGCCGCCTCGACCGGCAAGGGCCGCGCGACGATCGATTCGGGCGAAGATGTCGGCGCGATGGCCGAACCGCCGGCCGAGGTCGACGCCGCTGAGGCCGCCGCCGAAGCCTGATCGCCTCCGCGATTACCTGTTCGTGCGGCGCTGGGCTTCAATCCGGCGCCGCACCGCATTTTTCTGACCAGAAGGAATTATACATGGCTGCTTTCACCGCCGCCGACGTGAAGAACCTGCGCGAGAAGACCGGCGCGGGCATGATGGACGCCAAGAAGGCGCTCGAGCAGACCAATGGCGACATCGAAGCCGCGGTCGACGCGCTGCGCGCCAAGGGCCTCGCCACCGCCGCCAAGAAGTCGAGCCGCACCGCGGCCGAGGGCCTCGTCGGCGTCGCCGTCGAAGGCACCAAGGGCGTGGCGGTCGAGGTCAACTCGGAAACCGACTTCGTCGCCAAGAACGACAAGTTCCAGGACTTCGTCCGCAAGGTGACCGAAGTCGCGCTGGCTGAAGGCTCGGCCGACGTCGAAGCGCTCAAGGGCGCGGCCTACCCGGGCGGCGGTACCGTGACCGACAAGCTGACCGACAACGTCGCGACGATCGGCGAGAACCAGCAGGTTCGCCGCCTCAAGCACGTCTCGGTAAACGAAGGCGTGGTCGTGCCCTACATGCACAACGCCGCGGCGCCGAACCTCGGCAAGATCGGCGTGCTCGTCGCGCTCGAATCGAGTGCCGACAAGGGCGCGCTCGAAGCGCTCGGCAAGCAGCTCGCGATGCACATCGCCGCTGCCTTCCCGCAGGCGCTCAACGCCGAGGGCCTCGACGCCGAAGTGATCGAGCGCGAGCGCAAGGTCGCCGCCGAGAAGGCTGCCGAAAGCGGCAAGCCCGCCGAAGTGCAGGCCAAGATGGTCGACGGTGCGATCTCGAAGTTCGCCAAGGAGAACGCGCTGCTGAGCCAGGTCTTCGTGATGGACAACAAGACTCCCATCAGCGAGGTCGTGGCCAAGGCCGGCAAGGACGCCGGCGCGCCGATCGTGCTCAAGGACTACGTCCGCTTCCAGCTCGGCGAAGGCATCGAGAAGGAAGAAAGCGACTTCGCCGCCGAGGTTGCGGCTGCGGTCAAGGGCTGAGCTGAGTGTAAAATTTGAAGGCGGCCGTCGGAGCGATCCGGCGGCCGTTTTCGTTTGGGGCGAGCCTCGACAAGGAAGCACTGGCCCGGATCAAGTCCGGGCCGACGATGATTGAGAGGTCAGCCCATTCGTCTAACGTCACCCCGGGAAGCGCAGCTCTGCAAAGCAGACTTGATCCGGGGGTAGTGCTGCCTCTTCCCGACCCGCGCCCCCTTGGCAGCGGGCGCCATGCGATCTAACGCCGCGCAGTCCCGCCCGGCCGTTACACGAGAAACCAGCTTCATGGCCCTGCCACCGCTCAAGCGCATCCTTCTGAAGCTGTCGGGCGAAGTGCTGATGGGCGGGCAGCAGTTCGGGATCGATCCCGCCTTCGTCACCGAGCTCGCCAAGGAAGTGAAGGCAGCCAAGGACACCGGCCTGGAAATCTGTCTGGTCATCGGTGGCGGCAATATCTTCCGCGGAATGGCCGGTGCGGCCGCGGGCATGGACCGCGCGCAGGCCGATTACATGGGCATGCTGGCGACCGTGATGAACGCGCTCGCGATGCAGAACGCGCTCGAGCAGATCGGGGTGCAGACCCGCGTCCAGTCGGCGGTGCAGATGGACACCGTGTGCGAGCCGGTCATTCGACGCCGCGCCGAGCGCCACCTCGAAAAGGGCCGCGTGGTGATCTTCGCCGCCGGTGTCGGCGCGCCGTACTTCACCACCGACAGCGGCGCTGCATTGCGCGCAGCCGAGATGAAGTGCGATGCGCTGTTCAAAGGCACCAGCGTCGACGGGGTGTACGATGCCGATCCCAAGAAGAAGGCCTCGGCAAAGCGTTTCGATAGCGTGAGTTACGACCGGGTCTTGGCAGACAATCTCAAGGTGATGGACGCTTCCGCCGTGGCGCTGTGCCGCGACAACGGAATCCCGATCGTGGTCTTCTCGATCCGCGAACAGGGCAACCTCGCGCGGGTGCTGAGCGGGCAGGGCGTCCAGACAATCGTTCAATCCGAAGTTCCAGGGGAAGCCTGATGGCAAAGTACGACAAGGCCGACATCGAACGGCGCATGAAGGGCGCGGTCGAGAGCCTGAAGAGCGATCTTGGCGGCCTGCGCACGGGCCGCGCCAACACCAGCCTGCTCGATCCGGTGGTGTGCGAAGTCTATGGCGCGATGATGCCATTGAATCAGGTGGCGACCGTCTCTGCGCCCGAGCCGCGCATGCTCAGCGTGCAAGTGTGGGACAAGTCGAACCTCACCGCGGTCGAGAAGGGCATCGCCAAGGCGAACCTCGGTTTGAACCCGATGATCGACGGCCAGACCCTGCGCCTGCCGCTGCCGGACCTCACCGAGGAGCGGCGAAAGGAACTCGCCAAGCTCGCCGGCGAGTACGGCGAGAAGGCCAAGATCGCCATCCGCAACGTCCGCCGCGACGGGATGGAGAACCTGAAGGACGACGAGAAGAAGAAGGACATCTCCGAAGACGAGCGCAAGCGCTCCGAGGATGACGTCCAGAAGCTGACCGACGCCCACGTCGCCGAGACCGACACCGTGGTCGCGGCGAAGGTGAAGGAAATCCTCTCCCAGTGAGCGGCCATGCGATTGCCGTTGCAACATTTGCCCCTCTCCCCTTGAGGGAGAGGGAGGAGCGCCGCCAGGCGCGGAGGGAGAGGGGTCGGCGACGTCAGTCGCCGCCAAGGCGGCGAACCCCTCTCCCAACCCTCTCCCTCAAGGGGAGAGGGCTTAGGGGCGAATAACTTTGCCTCAAGGTTCGGCAGCAGTCGCACGTCACGTCGCGATCATCATGGACGGCAACGGACGCTGGGCGAAGGCCCGGCACCTGCCGCGCGTGGTCGGGCACCAGCGCGGGGTAGAGGCGGTGCGCAAGCTGGTCCGCAGCCTCAAGGACACCCCCATCGAGTGCTTGACGCTCTATGCGTTCAGCTCCGAAAACTGGAAGCGGCCCGAGGACGAGGTCGACGACCTGATGAACATGATGCGCAAGTTCATCAAATCGGACTTGCCCGAATTCATCGCCAACGACGTCAAGCTGCACATCCTCGGCGACTGGCGCGGGCTGGCGCCGGACATCGTCGCGCTGCTTGACGATGCGCTGGCGCAGACCGCAAAGGGCAAGCGCACGCTGGCGGTGGCGCTCAACTACGGCTCGCAGCATGAGATTGCCCGCGCGGCGACCAAGGCGGCGGCGGAGGGTGAGATCACGGCGGAGAGCATCGAGCGCCACCTCGACACCGCGCCGCTGCCGCCGCTCGATTTGCTCATCCGCACCAGCGGCGAGGTGCGACTTTCGAACTTCCTGCTGTGGCAATGCGCCTACGCCGAGATGATTTTTACCGATGTCCTGTGGCCGGATTTCACCCCTGCGCATTTGAACGATGCGCTAGAAGAGTTCGCGCGCAGGGAGAGACGATATGGCGGACGCTGACGCGCCCGAAGCGGTGACGGGGAAACGCAGCGACCTGCCCGTGCGGCTGGCCTCGGCGGTGATCATGCTGGCGGTGGCGATCGCCGCGCTGGTGATCGGCGGGCGAGTGTTCGACACCTTCGTCGTGTTCGTCGCGCTGGCGGCGTTCGTCGAGTTCATCCTGCTGGTGGTGAAGGCGACGGGCAACATCGCCTTTCGGCTCGCGGCGATCATCGCTGGTGCGCTGTACTTCGGCCTCGCCGGCGGTGTGCTGGCCGGCGCGGGGGATTTCCTCATCGTACTGATCGTCGGGGTCACCGTGTTCACCGATACCTTCGCCTTCTTCACCGGACGCGCGCTGGGTGGGCCGAAGGTCGCGCCCTCGATCAGCCCGAACAAGACCTGGTCCGGCCTGATCGGCGGGATGATCGGCGCGGCGCTGTGGCTGGTGCTGTGGGTGGTCGCGATCGACGGCGGGATCGCCGGGCCGCGGTTCGAGTTGGGCCTCGCCTTGAACGGCGACAACCTCGGCACTGCGGCGCTGCTAGGGGCGGGCCTCGCGGTACTGGCGCAGGCGGGTGATTTCTTCGAAAGCTGGCTCAAGCGGCGGGCGGGGGTAAAGGACTCCTCGAAGCTCATTCCCGGTCACGGCGGGGTGTTCGACCGGATCGATGGGATGATCCCGGTCGCCATCGCGGTCGGCGCGCTCGGGACGATCCTGGTCAACTGATGCGAACGATCTCGGTCCTCGGCGCGACGGGATCGGTGGGTGCATCGACCCTCGACCTCGTGCGCCGCAATCGCGGTGAGTGGCGGGTGGTCGCGCTGACGGCGAACTGTAACGCGGCCGAGCTGGCGACGCTTGCACGCGAGTTCGAGGCCGAGCTCGCGGTGGTGGGTGACGAAGCCTGCCTGCCGGAATTGCGCGAGGCGCTCGCCGGGAGCGGAATCGAATGCGCTGGCGGACCGCAAGCCCTGGTCGAGGCCGCGGCGCGCGGCGCGGATCTCACGGTCGCGGCGATCGTCGGCTGCGCGGGGCTTGCCCCGGTCATGGCGGCGATCGAGCAGGGCGGCACCATCGCGCTCGCCAACAAGGAGGCGCTGGTCTCCGCCGGTGAGGTGATGACCGCGGCGGTCGCCCGGCATGGCGCCACGCTGCTCCCCGTCGACAGCGAGCACAACGCGATCTTCCAGTGCCTCGCGGGCAACCGGATCGAGGACGTGCGGCGGATCATCCTCACCGCCAGCGGCGGGCCGTTCCGCACCTGGACCGCGGCGCAGCTCGAGACCGCGACGCCAAGCCAGGCGGTCGCGCACCCCAACTGGGACATGGGCGCCAAGATCAGCGTCGATTCCGCGACCATGATGAACAAGGGCCTCGAGTTCATCGAGGCGCATCACCTGTTCCCGGTCGGCCTCAAGCGGATCGAGATCGTGGTCCACCCGCAGAGCGTCATCCACTCGCTGGTCGAATACCGCGACGGCTCGACGCTCGCGCAGCTCGGCCCGAGCGACATGCGGGTGCCGATCGCGAGCTGCCTCGCCTGGCCGCAGCGGATGGAGACGCCGATGGCGCCGCTCGACCTGCCCAAGCTCGGCACGCTGACCTTTGAGGCGCCCGACGAGATGCGCTTTCCCGCCACCCGGCTCGCGCGCGAGGCAGCGCAGGCGGGCGGCGCGGCGCCGGCGGTGCTTAACGCGGCCAACGAAGCGGCGGTTGCGGCCTTCCTCGCCGGCAAGATTGGGTTCACCCGGATTGCGTTAACCGTCGAGCGAACCTTGTCCCGCACACTGCCGCCCGCGCCTGCCAGCCTCGAAGACGTGCTGGCGGTCGACCGTGAAGCGCGGGTCCGCGCGGACGAATTGCTGGAGCTTGCCTGAGTTGATCGAAAGCCCGCCCTTCTGGCTCTACATTGCCGGCTTCCTGCTCCTGCTGGGGCCGCTGGTGACCGTGCACGAGTTCGGCCATTACCTGATGGGCCGCCTGTTTGGCGTCGGGGTGGAGGCGTTCTCGGTCGGATTCGGCAAGGAGATCGCCGGGTTCACCGACCGGCGCGGCACCCGGTGGAAGCTCTCCGCGCTCCCCCTTGGCGGCTATTGCCAGTTCAAGGGGGACATGAACCCCGCGTCGATTCCCGATGCCGACGCCATCGCCAGCATGAGCCCGGCGGAGCGCGACGGCAGCTTCCACCACGCGGCGCTGTGGAAGCGCGCGCTGATCGTGTTCGCCGGCCCGCTGACCAACATCATCGTCGCGCTCGGCATCTTCACCGCGTTCAACCTCGCCTACGGCAAGCCGGTGCCACCCGACCCGGCGCGCGCAAACATCGTCGGCTCGCTGCTGCCCGGCTCTGCGGCCGAGAAGGCCGGCATTGCCCCCGACGATAAGGTCATCGCGATCGGCGAGACCCCGGTGGCGGACGTGATGGAGGTGGCCGAGCAGGTCATGCTCTATCCCGGCCGTAGCTCGAGCGTCACCGTGCTGCGCGACGGGCGCGAGATCACCGTGCCGGTCACCTTCGGCTCGGCGGTCGAGCGCGACCAGTTCGGCAACGCCTCGACCGTCGGCCGCATCGGCGTGCGCTGGAAATACGTCGATCGACCGCACTTCGAGCCGGTCGGCGCGGGCGAGGCGGTCGCGATGTCGTTCCGCCAGAGCGCGACGGTGGTCGACATGATGGTCACCGGCATCGCCCAGATCGTCAGCGGCCAGCGGTCGGTGAAAGAGCTGGGTGGCCCGCTCAAGATCGCGAAGTTTTCGGGCGAGCAATTGAGCCTCGGCGCGCAGGCGTTCATCTGGTTCGCGGCACTGATTTCGCTTAATTTGGCATTCATCAACCTGTTGCCAATTCCTGCCCTCGACGGCGGGCACCTCGCTTTCTACGCGGCCGAGGCGGTCCGCCGGAAGCCGATCGGTGCGCGCGGTCAGGAGATGGCGTTCCGTGCCGGCGTGGCGATGATCCTTGCGCTGATGCTGTTCGTCACCGTCAACGACCTGCTGTCGCTGCCGCTGTTCCGGCGGTAGCCCGGCAGCCTCGGGGGATCGTTTCGCGGAGCACAACCGAGCTTCCGCCGCTTGATTGGGGACCGGCTATCGGGCAAGGGCGCAGCCACGCGGCGCCCTGCTCAAGATCCGGCAGGCGGCGGGCGCATCATCTGCGCAGTTTGGACATTACGGACGGGAGTCCCACCTCAATGAATGCACGCGACAACGCCGGTTCACGCACCCGGCCGGGGAAGACCAGGTTGGCCCTCACCCTGCTGTGCGGAACCGTGCTCGGCGGCATGCCCGTGGCCGCGTTCGCGCAGGACGCGGCGACGGCGCCCGCGACGACCGCGGCCGCCCCGCAGTCCGAGGTGATCCGCTCGATCGCCATCTCCGGCGCGCAGCGACTCGAACCCAACACGATCCTGTCCTACATCCGCCTGCGCCCCGGCCAGGTCTACACTCAGGCTGCGGCGGACCAGGCGCTCAAGGACCTCTACGCGACCGAGCTGTTCTCGAGCGCGAGCATCGCCAACAACAACGGCGACGTGATCGTCACCGTGGCGGAAAACCCGGTGATCAACCGCATCGTGCTGGAGGGCAACAAGCGGATCAAGTCGGACAAGATCACGCCCGAGATCAAGCTCGCCCCGCGGCAGATCTTCACCCGCTCCAAGGTCCGCGCCGACGTCGCCCGCATCGTCGAGCTCTACAAGCGCCAGGGCCGCTTCGCCGCGACGGTCGAGCCGAAGATGGTCGAGCTGTCGCAGAACCGCGTCGACGTGGTGTTCGAGATCAACGAAGGACCCAAGTCCAAGGTCCAGCAGATCAACATCATCGGCAACGAGGCGTTCTCCGACGGCGATCTCAAGGACGAGATGATCACCAAGGAAGCGCGCATCACGCGCATCCTCAGCGGCAACACCAGCTACGACCCCGATCGCCTGGCGTTCGACCAGCAGAAGCTGCGCCAGTTCTACCTGACGCAGGGCTATGCCGATTTCCGGGTCGTGTCCGCGGTGGCCGAGCTCACGCCCGACAAGAAGGACTTCATCATCACATACGTGGTGGAGGAAGGTGAGCGGTACAAGTTCGGCAACGTCGCCGTGCAGAGCCAGATTCGCGACTTCTCCAGCGATGCGCTGACCACCCAGCTGCCGATGAAGGGCGGGGACTGGTTCAACGGCAAGCAGGTCGAGGACACGACCGAGCAGCTCACCGAGCTCGCCGGCACTTTCGGCTACGCTTTCGCCGACGTGCAGCCCGAATACCGTCGTCACCCCGAAGACAAGACGATGGACGTGACCTTCACCCTGAAGGAAGCGCCACGCGTCTATGTCGAGCGGATCGACGTCAACGGCAACACGCTGACTCAGGACAAGGTGCTGCGGCGCGAGTTCCGCCTGGTCGAAGGCGACGCGTTCAACTCGCTGCAGGTCAAGCGCACCACCAACCGGATCAAGTCGCTCGGCTACTTCCAGGAAAACTTCGAGGTCGCGCAGAAGGACGGTACCACGCCCGACCGGATCATCCTCGAAGCCAACGTCGAAGAGCAGCCGACCGGCCAGCTCCAGCTATCGGCGGGTTTCTCCTCGATCGAGAGCTTCATCCTTGCCGCCTCGATCCAGCAGCGCAACTTCCGCGGCCGCGGCCAGACGGTCGGCCTCGGCATCAACTATTCGCGCTATTCGAAGAGCGCCAATGTCAGCTTCGCCGAACCGTACGTGTTCGATCGCAACATCTCGATGGGCGTCGATCTCTACCGGCGCGACCTGAACAGCTTCAATTACCTCAACAACGATCGCAACACGACCTTCCAGCAGACCACCACAGGCGGCCAGGTCCGCCTGGGCGTGCCGCTGACCGAGTACATGTCGCTGATCGGCAGCTACACGCTGAACTTCGACAACGTCGGCCTGGACGAGAGCCAGTTCTTCTCCAACCGGCTCAACCCGCCGCTGTTCACCTGCGATCCGCTGCTCGCGGGCCGCTACCTGTGCGATGCGCTGGGCAAGCGGACCAGCTCGATCCTCGGCGTCAACGTGGTGTACGATTCGCTCGACAGCCGCCTGCGTCCGACGCGCGGCCGGTCGATCTCGGCGGGTGCCGAATTCGCCGGTCTCGGCGGCTCGGTGAAGTTCGTCCGCCTGCGCGGCAAGGCGGCGCAGTACTGGCCGGTCGGCGGCGGGTTCATCTTCTCGCTCTCGGCCGAGGGCGGGGCGATCAAGGCGCTCGGCAACGACGGCGTCCAGCTGACCGACCGCTTCTTCCTGGGCGAGCCGCAGATCCGCGGCTTCGACATCCGCGGCGTCGGTCCGCGCGTGATCCGTCAGCGGATCATCGCCGATCCGGACAGCCCCGATCCGACCAACCCGCTGCCGCTGATCGTGACCGACCGCAAGCAGGTGTCGGACGACGCGCTGGGCGGCAAGTACTACTACCTGGGTCGCGCAGAGCTCGAGATTCCGCTGGGCAGCGGGGCCAAGCAGTTGGGCCTGCGCCCGTCGGTGTTCCTCGATGCCGGCGCGCTGTGGGGCGTAAAGACCCCGGTGCTGCAGAACAGCCCGTTCCCGGGCGGGATCGATTTCCCGATCCGCGACGCCTCGGGCAACGCGCTCTACACCCAGGTCAACGTCGCGACGCTGGTGACGCCGACGGGCGGCGGCACGCCGATCTGTACGCCGGGCACCAATGCCGGCGACGTGACCACGGTGACCAACCCGATCAACCCCAATCCGCCGTCCTGCCTCGCCGGCAACCAGAACTCGCCGCTGACCAGCAATATCGGACCGTTCCGGGAGATTTTTCTGGGCGATTCGCCGCAGCCGCGCATCTCGGTCGGCATCGGGGTCAACTGGAACTCGCCGTTCGGCCCGTTCAGGATCGATTTTGCTCACGTGCTTATGAAACAACCGGGTGACGACACCAAGCGCTTCACCTTCAACGTAGGAACCCAATTCTGATGAAGATCACCATCAAGCCCCTGCTTGCGGCCGGGGTCATGCTCGCCGGCCTTTCGCCGGTGGTCGCGGCGCCTGCCGCCGCGCAGATCGTCAAGGGCATCGGCGTCGCCAGCCTGCCTGCGATCGTCGCCAACTCGAATGCGTACAAGACCGCCGAGACCCAGCGTCCGGTGACCTACAAGCCGCAGATCGACCAGGCGAACGCGCGCGGCGCGGCGATCGAGCAGCAGCTCAAGCCGATGATCGACAAGTTCAACGCCGATCGCCAGGCGAACCCGAACAATCCGGCGCTCGAGCAGCAGTACAACGCGATCCAGCAAATCCGCCAGGCGGGTCAGCAGGAAATCCAGCAGATGATCGCGCCGGTCGCGCTCAGCCGCGCCTATGTGACCGAGCAGATCACCGATCAGCTCAACACCGCGGTGCAGAACGCCGCCAAGAAGAAGAACATCCAGCTGGTGCTCGACAGCAGCCAGGGCGATGTTCTGTTCGCGTCGGAAGCGTACAACATCAATCAGGACGTCCTGAACGAGCTCAACACGTTGCTGCCGAACGCGCAGCTGGTGCCGCCGCAGGGCTGGCTGCCGCGCGAAATCCGCGAGCAACAGGCCGCCCAGGCCGCCGCGCAGAACGGCCAGGCGCCCGCCGCGCCGACGACCACGCCACCGGCGACCAACAGCCGCTAAGCGCAGAAACGGGGGCAGGGTCATGAGCGAGGGCAATCCCGGCGGCGACACGCCGTACGATATCCTCAAGGTGCTCAAGGCCCTGCCGCACCGCTATCCGCTGCTGCTGGTCGATCGCGTCAAGTCGATCGAGCTGGGTGAGCGGATTCACGCGGTGAAGGCGGTCTCGTTCAACGAGCAGTTCTTTCAGGGCCACTTCCCGGGCCGTCCGATCATGCCGGGCGTGCTGCAGATCGAAGCGCTGGCGCAGGCGGCCGGCGTGCTCGGCATCGAGAGCTACGAGCTTGCCGGATCGGGCAAGCTGGTCATCTTCATGGCGATCGAGAACGCCAAGTTCCGCGCGCCCGTGGAGCCGGGCTGCCTGCTCGACCTTGAAGTCGAATTCACCCGCAAGTCGAGCCGGGTGTGCAAGTTCAAGGGCCGCGCCAGTGTCGAGGGCAACACGACCTGCGAGGTCGAGTTCACCGCGATGATCGCCGACGCGCCGAAGGACTGACGCCGCGCTTGCAAAGTCCGGGCGACGCCGCTAACGGCGCGCCTTTCCCGAAACAGCTTGGCCGGTCGGAACCGGTCTTACGCTAACGGAGCACTATGCCATGAAGGCCGATACGCATCCCGACTACCACACCATCACGGTCAAGATGACCGATGGGACCGAATTCCAGACCCGCTCGACCTGGGGCGCCGAAGGCGACACGCTGGCGCTGGACATCGATCCGACCACGCACCCCGCCTGGACCGGCGGCAAGCAGCAGGTTTCGGAAGGCGGTCGGGTGGCCAAGTTCAACCAGCGCTTCGGCGGGCTCACGCTCAAGAAGTAAGCGGCGTCATCCCAGCGCAAGCTGGGATCTCGTGCATCCAAGAGGGGCGGTCCTGCGGGGCCGCCCTTTGCGTTTGCGCTATACCAGATCGAGCGGGCGGTGCGGCTCGTCGGGCAGGGTGACGGAGATCGGATCGCCGACCGCGATTTCGCCGCCCGCCTCGACCACCGCCATCACGCCGCATTTGCGGTTGAGGGTGCCGTCGGGCCGCTTCTCGATCATTTCCTTGAGCAGTCCCGGCTGGAAGTCGTCGATCTGGTAGCACGGGTTGCGCAGGCCGGTGACGCGCAACACCGTCGGGCCGATCGCGAGGCGGGTGTCCTCCGGCAGCCCGAGCAGGTCGATCCCGCGGGTGTCGACGTTCTCGCCTAGATCGCCGGTCGTGACCACATAGCCCTTGGCGGCCAGTTCATCGAACAACTCGGCATGGATCAGGTGCACTTGCCGCAGGTTCGGCTGATCCGGCGTTTTCTTGATCCGCGAAAGGTGCTGGACCGTCACCCCGGCGTGGGCATCTCCTTCGACCCCCAGGCCCTCAACCAGCGTGATGCGTTCGCGCGGCGTCTTGGAGAAATTATGCTCGCCGCTGCAGGCCAGACCGACGATCCGCGCTTCGCTCATTGCCATGGCCTTTCCCGGTACCACTTGGTGATGACGTATTTCACGCCCTTTCGCACCCTCATTCCGTGATGCAGCGTGTTGGGGTTGGGCTGTCCGTCCGGCCGCCGGTTGTTCCACGCGAGGAGCTTGCCGGTTTCGGGCTGGATGATCTTCTTCGCCACCCCGAACCGCGTCCCGCCGCCGGCCTCGACTTCGTTGAGATAGACCATGAAAGTCCAGGTCCGCTGGCCGGCGACGCTGCAATACCGGTCGAAGTCCGCGCCGCCGGGCTCGAAATAGTCGGTGTGCGCCTTGAACTCCTGCCCTTCGGCATAGCGTTGGCCCTGGACCGGCTCGCCGTATGCGGGATTGATCCCGTTCACGGCGAACAGTCGCGCCTCGAGATCACGGACCGCCGGGTGCGCCGGATCGAGATCGCACGTCTCGCTGGTGCGGAAATAGTGGTCGCCGTTGGCGTCGGCGATGGTGGAAGGCCGCCGGCCCGCATCGATCAGCGCGATTAGGTCGCGGCACAATTCGGGCGGGAGGAATCCCTTCAATTGGAACAGCTCGAGCTTGGCAAGCGGCGCGCGCTGCATGCGCGGCGTCGTTATGAGTTTTTCGGCCGAGGATTCGCCAGGTTGAATCATTTGTGCGTCAAGGTCGGAGAAACAATCTTGCGTTGAAAGGGGGGCCAGACAGTTTTCCCTTCCCAATTTCGCGGCCTTATGCAACAGGCGCTCGCCCTTGCGGGAAGCGGGTTGACGGCTTGCCAAGGGGGTCTAATTGCCCGGCCTTCACGGCATGCGCAGGGCATGTGGCGATCGTAGCTCAGTTGGTTAGAGCGCCGGTTTGTGGTACCGGAGGTCGGGGGTTCGAGACCCCTCGATCGCCCCATTTTCCCTGTCTCTGCCGCCACTTAGGGGCGCGCGATGACGGCTTTCTGGACTCAGGCGGATTACGACGACCACGAGCTGGTCGAGGTCGTGCACGACCAGGCTTCGGGCCTGACCGCGATCATTTCGCTGCACTCCACGCACCTCGGTCCAGGGGCAGGCGGCACGCGCTTTTGGCACTACGCCGATCCCGCCGACGCAATGCGCGATGCGCTGCGCCTAAGTCGCGGAATGTCATACAAAAATGCCATGGCCGGCCTGCCCATGGGCGGCGGCAAGGCAGTCATTCTCGCCTCCAAGGACCGGCGCAAGACGCCTGAAATGCTCGCGGCATTCGGCGATGCTGTCCAGGCCCTCGGCGGCCGCTACGTGACCGCGGAAGACGTGGGCATCTCCGAAGCCGACATGGTCGAAGTCTCGCGCCACACCAAGTTCGTCTCCGGCCTCCCGGTCGGTGAGGGCGAGGCAGGCGGCGATCCCGGCCCGTTCACCGCGATGGGCATCTACCACGGCATCAAGGCGGCGGTGGAGCACAAGCTCGGCAAGTCCTCGCTACAAGGCGTCCGCGTTGCGCTGCAGGGCACGGGCAGCGTCGGTGGAGGAGTCGCCCGCCTCCTCGCAAAGGATGGCGCGCGGCTGGTGGTCGCCGATGTCGATGGCGCGCGCGCCCAGGCGCTCGCCAACGAAGTCGGCGGCGAAGCGGTCAGCCCCGAACAGATCATGTCGGTCGCGTGCGACGTGTTCAGCCCCAACGCGCTCGGCGCGATCCTTGACGAGGAAGGGATCGCGCGGCTCGATTGCGCGATTGTGGCGGGCGGCGCGAACAACCAGCTTGCCCGGCCAGAGCATGGTCAGAGCCTCGCCGAGCGCGGCATTCTCTATGCGCCCGACTACGTGATCAACGCAGGCGGCATCATCTCGGTCGCTCTGGAGTACCTCGCGCGCACGGAAGGGCAGGCCTGCGACATCAACGAGGTGCGCAAGCGCCTCAAGCAGATCCCCGATCGCCTGCGGACGATCTGGGAAGAGAGCGACCGCACCGGCGTGTCGTCGGACAAGGTCGCCGACCGCATGGCGCAGAAGCTGATCGGCCGGTAAGCTTTCCGGCACCGGCGCGCTCGGCCACTTGCCGCGTCTGGCGCGTCCTGCCAAAGCGGCGGCGACGGTCTTTCGATGCACGGCTTCGCCAATCCCAAGCGCTTCCTGAGCTTCGCGCGGCCGCTGACGCCGTGGCTGCTCGCGCTCGGCTTGGCGCTGGCGGGCGGCGCGCTGTTCTGGGGGCTGACGCGAGTGCCTGCCGAGCGGCTGCAAGGCGAAACGGTCCGCATTCTGTTCCTTCATGTGCCCGCCGCGTGGTTGGGCATGGCCGGTTGGATGACCATCGCCGGAGCGAGCCTCGCCGAGATCGTTTGGCGCCACCCGCTCGCGGCGATCGCGGGCCGCGCCGCGGCGGTGCCGGGCGCATTCTTCACTGCGCTGTGCCTCGTCACCGGCTCGCTATGGGGCCGGCCTGCCTGGGGTACCTGGTGGGAATGGGACGGCCGCCTGACCAGCATGCTGGTGCTGCTGTTCCTCTACCTCGGCTACATCGCGCTGAGCCAGGCGACCGCGCGCGAAGGAGCCTCCAGCCGCATCCCCGCGATCTTCGGCCTCTTCGGCGTGATCAACGTGCCGGTGATCCATTTCTCGGTCACGTGGTGGTACTCGATCCACCAGCCGCCCAGCTTCTCGCTCGGCAAATCGGCGATGGCCACCGCGTTCCAGGTTCCGCTGCTCGCGTCGACGATGGGTTTCACCTGCCTGTTCGCGGCGGTCGTGTTGATGCGGATGCGCGCGCTGCTCGCCGAGACGCAGGCCGAAGCCCGCCTGCGCCGCCGCGCGCGCGAGGCGGACGGCGACGCGGGCCAATTGAGAGAGGCTGGCGCCTGATGCGCGAAACGCTCGATCCATGGCCGTTCGTGATCGCCGCTTATGCGATTGGCGTGATCGGCACGCTCGTGCTGGTTGGCTGGAGCTGGCTGGCAATGCGCCGCGCGGAACGCCGCCGCGACGGAGCCGGCCGATGAGCGAGCGCGGGGGCCTCCAACCGAAGCATCAGCGGTTGGCGCTGGTGGTTGCAGCAGTCGTAGCGCTGGTCGCGGCGGCGATCATCGCGACCTGGGCGCTGCGGAGCCAGGCGAGCTACTTCTACGTGCCCAGCGAGATCGTGAAAGATCACCCGGCCCCGGGCCGCGCGGTGCGGCTGGGCGGGATGGTCGAGAAGGGATCGATCCTCACCCGTCCCGACGGAGTGACGATCGACTTCGTGGTGGGCGATGGCACCGCGCGGGTGCCGGTCCGCTATTCCGGCATTGTGCCGGACCTGTTCGTCGAGGGATCGGGCGTGGTGGCCGAGGGGCGGATGCAGGCCAACGGCACGTTCATCGCCGACAAACTCCTCGCCAAGCACGACGAGAACTACGTCCCGCGAGAGTTGAAAGAGATGACCGCCGCGCAGAAGAAGCTGGTTGTCGAGGAGACCACCGCGAAGTGATCGCCGAGCTCGGCCTCGCCGCGCTGTGGCTGGCTGCCGCACTTGCCGCGCTGCAGCTCGTCGCGGGGTTCCTGGCGGTCCGCCAGAACGCGCCGGTGGGCGAGGGTGAACTCGCGCTGCTCGTGCGGCCTGCAGCGGTGGTGCAGGGGGTTCTCTGTGCATTTGCATTCGCGATGCTGATCTGGCTGTTCGCCCGCACCGACCTGTCGGTGAAGCTGGTCGCGATGAACTCGCACTCGATGAAGCCGCTGGTGTTCAAGATCGCCGGCGCCTGGGGCAACCACGAAGGCTCGATGCTGCTTTGGGTCACGGTCATGTCCGCCGCAGGCGCGCTGATCGCGCTGATTGAGCGGCGGCTGCCCGAACGCACAATGCAGGCGACGCTGGCGGCGCAGGGCTTCGTCGCGCTGGGGTTCTACGCCTTCCTGTTGTTCAGCTCGAACCCGTTCGAACGGCTGCCGGTCCCGGCGCTGGAGGGCAACGGGCTCAACCCGCTGCTGCAGGACATCGGCTTGGCGTTCCACCCGCCGACGCTTTACCTGGGCTATGTCGGCCTCTCGGTTGCCTTCAGCTTTGCCGTGGGCGCATTGCTGACCCGCAGCGTCACGCCCGACTTCGCCCGCGCGATGCGGCCGTGGGTGCTGGGGGCGTGGATCTTCCTCACCGTCGGCATCACCGCCGGGTCGTACTGGGCCTACTACGAGCTCGGCTGGGGCGGCTGGTGGTTCTGGGATCCGGTCGAGAACGCGTCGCTGATGCCGTGGCTGGCGGCGACAGCGCTGCTCCACTCGGCGAGCGTGCTGGCGGCGCGCGATGCGCTGCGGGCGTGGACGATCATGCTCGGCGTGGTCGCTTTTTCGATGAGCATGGTCGGCACGTTCCTCGTCCGCTCGGGTATCCTCACCAGCGTCCACGCCTTCGCGGTCGATCCGGAGCGCGGCGCGTTCATCCTGATCCTGCTCGCGATCTACATCGGCGGCGCGCTGGCGGTGTTCGGCTTACGCGCGAGCACGATATCCGAAGGCGAGCGGTTCGCGCTGGTGAGCCGCGAGGGCGCGCTGGTGGTGAATAACGTGCTGCTGTCGGCGATCCTCGGAGTCGTGCTGCTTGGGACGCTCTATCCCTTGCTGACTGAAGCGATGGGCGTGCGGGTGTCGGTTGGGCCGCCGTACTTCGACCCGGCCTCGGCGATCTTCGCGCTGCCGATGCTGCTGGTGATGGCCGCGGGGCCGCTGCTGCGCTGGCGGCGTGATCGGCTGCAGAGGGTCGGATCGCCCTTATTACTGGCCGGGCTCGTCGCGCTCGCCGGGCTGGTGGTCGCGTCCGCCTGGGCGAGCCCCGGTTTGCTGCCGCTGCTCGGCCTTGCGCTCGGTGCTGGACTGGCGGTCGCGAGCCTGCTGCCGCTGCGGGGCCGCAACCTGCGGCGACTGCCGCTCGCCACCCTCGGCATGGTCGTCGCCCACTTCGGCATCGCGGTGGCGCTGATCGGTATGGCGAGCGACAGTGCCTTCAGCGAGGAGCGGCTGGCCGCGCTCAAGGTCGGCGACACCGCTGCGGTCGGTCCGTGGAAGGTCACGCTGCAAGCGGTCTCGCCCGTCGCGGGTCCCAACTGGAACGCCCTCGAAGGCGTCATGGCGGCAAGTTATGCCGGCGGAGAGCCGGTGCTCCTCACCCCGCAGGCGCGCACCTTCTGGGCGCCGCCGCAGGAAACGACGGAGAGCGCGCTCGACACGCGCTGGAACGGCCAACTCTACGCGGTGCTCGGCAAGGCGGCGGACGGCGAGCGGTGGCAGGTGCGGCTGTGGTGGAAGCCGTTCGTCACGCTGATCTGGTTCGGCGGATTGCTGATCGCGCTCGGCGGCGTGCTGGCCTTGCTCGGCCGGGTCGCGGGCGATCTCAAGCGGCGGGCGATCCGGCGCAAGGGCGCAGCGCGGCGCGCGGAGGTTGCGGCGTGAAGGCCTGGCGCTTCTTCTTGCCGCTGGCGATCTTCCTCGCCTTTCTTGGCGTGGCGGCGTGGCAGCTGACCCAGCCGAAGGACGAGTTCGTCCACTCGGCCTTCATCGGCAAGCCGATGCCGCAGTTCGCCATGCGCGCCGCAGCGGCCGACCGGCCGGGACTGGCACTGGCGGACCTGAAGGATGGCAAGCCCAAGCTGCTCAACATCTGGGCGAGCTGGTGCGTCCCCTGTGCAGCCGAAGCGCCGCAGCTCGCCGCGCTCAAGGCGCAGGGCGCGCCGATTGTCGGCGTGGCGATCCGCGACCGGCCGGAAGATGTCGCCGCGTTCCTGTCGCGCTACGGAAATCCGTTCGATCGGATCGGGGCGGACGACCTGTCGCAGCTCCAGCTCGCGATCGGCAGCTCGGGCGTGCCGGAGACGTTCGTGGTCGATGGCAACGGCGTGATCCGCTACCAGCACATCGGCGATATCCGGGCGAGCCAGGTGCCGATGATCCTCGAAAAGCTGCGCGAGGCCGGTCAATGAAGCGCTTGATCGTCCTGTTCCTGGCCCTTGTAACACTGTGTGTAACACTGCCTGTGACAGCGCAGGACACCATGCCGCCGGCGCCCTACGCCTATCGCCAGCTTGATGACCCCGCGCTGGAGGCACGCGCGCAGGGGCTGATGGAAACGCTCCGGTGCCTGAAGTGCCAGAGCCAGTCGATCGCCGACAGCGACGCGCCGATGGCGGGCGACATGCGCCATCAGGTCCGCACCCGAATCGCCGCGGGCGAGGACCCCGAACATATCCGCCAGTGGATGATGGATCGCTATGGCGACTACGTCAGCTATGCCCCGCAAGTGAGCCGCACAACCTGGCCGCTGTTTGCGGGGCCGCTGATCCTGCTCGCGATCGCGGCGCTGCTGATGTGGCGCCGGTTCGGGAGGCGCGGGTGAGCTTCGTACCGATCATCCTGGTCGCGCTGGCGGCGTTCGCGATCGCGGTGGTGGCCTTGCGGCTGCCGCGCGCTGGCTGGACGCTGTTCGCCGCCGCGCTGCTGTTCGGGCTTGCCGGGTATGCGCTGCAGGGATCGCCCGGGCAGGCGGGCTCGCCCAAGGCCGGCGAGGCACAGGCGGCCGAACAAGGCGTGGCCCTGGTCGAGGCGCGGCGCGAGCTGTTCGGTCCCGAGCCGCCATCGCCCTTCGTCACGGTGTCTGACGGGTTCGCCCGGCGCGGCCAGTTCGCCGACGCAGCGGGCATCCTGCGCGCCTCACTCGACAAGCAGCCGAACGATCCCGAAGCCTGGCTAGCGCTTGCCAACGCGCTGGTCGAGAACGCGGACGGCCAATTGACCCCGGCGGCGATGTACGCCTTCAGCCGCGCCGAGCGCGCGCAACCCGATAATCCCGGCCCAGGTTTCTTCCTCGGGGTGGCGCTGATCAACTCCGGCCAGCCCGCGCAAGCGCGCCAGTTGTGGGGCGACATGCTTGCCCGCGCACCCGCCGACGCGCCGTGGCGGGCGGGGCTCAAGGAACGGCTCGACCGGCTCGACGTTCTCATCGCGCAAATGGGGACTCAGTGACCATTCGCACTCCGCGTTGCGGGGGGCTGGACGCGGTGCTAATCGCCGCGCCCTTCATGACACCGATTCCAGGGCTATGAGCGCGGCAACTCCGCACGGCCAGGCCGGCTCCAAGTCGCCCTCGGCCAAGGTCAAGCTGGCGGTCGGGGCGATCGGCATCGTCTTCGGCGACATCGGCACCAGCCCGATCTACGCCTTCCGCGAAACTTTCGTCGGCCCGCATCCCCTGACGCTCGATACGCTGCACCTGATGGGCGTCGTCAGCCTCATTTTCTGGGCGATGACGATCATCGTCTCGCTGCAGTACGTCACCGTGCTGATGCGAGCCGATAACCGGGGGCAGGGCGGTACGCTCGCGCTGGTCGCGCTGATCTCGCAGAAGCTCGGCGGCACCAACCGCGGCTGGATCGCGGTGATGCTCGGGGTGTTCGCCACTTCGCTGTTCTACGGCGACAGCATGATAACGCCCGCGGTGTCGGTGCTGTCGGCGGTCGAGGGCCTGACCACGGTCGAAGCCGGACTGAGCGAGTTCGTCATCCCGATCGCGCTCGCACTGCTGATCGCACTGTTCCTGCTGCAGAAGCGCGGCACTGCGACGATCGGCAAGCTCTTCTCGCCGATCATGCTGGTCTATTTCGCGACCCTGGCGGTGCTGGGGGTGATCCACATCCTCGAATTCCCCGGCGTGCTGGCGGCGCTCAACCCGTGGTACGCGGTCCAGTTCTTCATGACCGACAAGCTCCTCGGCTTCCTGGCGCTGGGCTCGGTGGTGCTGGCGGTGACGGGCGCGGAGGCGCTTTATACCGACATGGGCCACTTCGGGCGCGGGCCGCTGCGCTTGAGCTGGTTCGGCTTCGCGATGCCGTGCCTGCTGCTCAATTACTTTGGCCAAGCGGCGATGATCATGAACCTCGAGGCCGCAGCTGCCGCGGAGGCGATCAAGAATCCGTTCTTCGTGATGGCCAGCGAGAGCTTCCGCCTGCCGCTGGTGCTGCTGGCGACCGCCGCGACCTTCATTGCCAGCCAGGCGGTGATCTCGGGCGCGTTCTCGGTCACTCAGCAGGCGATCCAGTTGGGCTTCGTGCCGCGCCTGTCGATCCTCCACACCAGCGAAACCGAGCACGGGCAGATCTACATTCCGTTCGTCAACTGGGTGCTGATGATCGCGGTGATCCTGCTGGTGCTGACCTTCCGCAACTCGTCCAACCTCGCGAGCGCCTATGGCATCGCGGTGACCGGCGCGATGTTGATCGACACCTGCTTGATGGCTGTGCTGTTCGTTGCGGTGTGGCGTTGGAAGCTGTGGATGGCGCTCCCCGTGGCGGGCGTGTTCTTCCTGGTCGACGGGGCGTTCTTCGGCGCCAACCTGCCGAAGGTACCCGATGGCGGCTGGTTCCCGCTGCTCGTCGGTGCGTTTGCCTTCACGCTGCTCACCACTTGGGCGCGTGGGCGCAAGCTGATGCGCGACCGTATGAGTGAGGTCGCGCTGCCGATCGCCATATTCGCCAAGAGCGCCAAGAATTCCGCCACTCGCGTGCCCGGCACCGCGATCTTCATGGCGTCCAACACCGGCGGGGTGCCAAGCGCGCTGCTGCACAACATCAAGCACAACAAGGTCCTGCACGAGCGGGTGGTGATCCTGACCATCGAGATTGCGGACGTGCCGTATGTCGATCCGCTCGAGCGGTTCGAGATCCACTCGGTGAGCGAGGGGCTCTACCGCATGGTGCTGCACTTCGGCTTCATGGAGGAGACCGATGTGCCCGCCGCGCTCAAGGCAAACTCCGCCTGTGGCGGCATGTTCGACATGATGCACACCAGCTTCTTCCTCAGCCGGCAGACGCTGATCGCGTCGAAGCGGCCGGGGATGGCGATTTGGCGCGAGAAGCTGTTCGCATGGATGCTGCGCAATTCGGCGACGGCGATGGAATTTTTCCGGCTGCCCACCAACCGTGTGGTCGAGCTCGGCAGCCAACTGGAGATTTAATCGCCAGTCTCTAATCGGTTGGCGGCTGCTCTTTGAGCGGCTCATCCTTGTCCTCGAAACTCAGACCATGCCGCAGCAGCATCGGGACCTGGGTGAAGGTGAACAGGAAGCTCAGGGGCATGAACACCCACAGCTTCGCCCACAGCCAGGTCTCGAACCCGCCGTTCTCCGCATTGTAGAAGTGCCGGAGCGCTTCGTTGAGTGCGGCGAGGAACAGGAAGAACAGGCCCCAGTTGCGCGACAGCTTGAGCCAGCCGTCGCGGTCCACGCCCTCGAACGCGGCGCCCAGCAGCACTTCCAGCAAGGCGGTCCCCCGGGCACAGCCGATCAGCAACGAGATCGCGAACAGCAGGTAGATGACGGTCGGCTTGACCTGCACCCAGAAGGGATCGCCGAGGAAGATCGTCAATCCGCCGAACCCAACGATCAGCGCGGTCGACAGCCACAGCATCGGCGACACGCGCCCGAATTTGATCCGGCTGAACGCCAGCGCGGCGATCGCGGCGACGATGAACGCGGCGGTCCCGCGAATGATCGCGGCGATGGTGCCGGCCATGTCCTGTCCGCTCGGTTCGGATAGCTTGAACACCGCGAGGAATACGACCAGCGGCCCGTAATCGACCGCGACGTTCAGCCAGCCGGACGGCTTGCGCTTGTCTTCCGCCATCAGGCCACTCCCGCGATCACGCGCGCGACCAGGTCGGGATCGAACGGACGCAAGTCATCGATCTTCTCGCCCACGCCGATCGCGTGGATCGGCAGGCCGAACTGTTCGGCCGCTGCGACCAGAACACCGCCGCGCGCGGTGCCGTCGAGCTTGGTCATCACCAGTCCGGTTACCCCGGCCACTTCGCGGAAGATCTCGATCTGCGACAGCGCGTTCTGTCCGTTGGTCGCATCGAGCACTAGGATCACGTCGTGTGGCGCCTCGGGGTTGAGCCGGCCGAGCACGCGGCGGATCTTGGCGAGCTCGTCCATCAGCTCGCGCTTGTTCTGCAGCCGGCCGGCGGTGTCGACGATCAGGGCATCGGTGCCGACCGCCGTCGCCTGCTTGACCGCGTCGAACACGATCGAGGCCGGGTCGCCGCCTTCCGGCCCGCTGACGATCGGCACGCCGACCCGCTCGGCCCAGGTGGCGAGCTGGCCGATCGCGGCGGCGCGGAAGGTGTCGCCGGCGGCGAGCATGACTGCGTAGTCATCTTCCTGCAGCCAGTGCGCCAGTTTGGCGATTGTCGTGGTCTTGCCACTGCCATTGACGCCGATCACCAGGATCACCTGCGGACGCGGGAAGGCGACGATCTCGAGCGGCTTGGCCACCGGGCGCAGGATCGCGGCGATTTCCTCGGCGACCGCTTCCTTCAGCTCGGTTTCAGTGATGCCGAGGCCGAAGCGTTTCTCGGCCAACCGGTCGCGGATACGGCGCGCGGCGGCGGGGCCGAGGTCGGAAACGATCAGCGCATCCTCGACATCGTCGAGCGTCGCGTCGTCGAGCTTGGCGGTTCCGACCACGCCGGTGAGGTTCTGGCTGAGCCGTTCGGAGGTCTTGCGGAAGCCTCCGAACACGCGCTCGGTCCAGCTGGGTTCGCTCATGCGAGCAGGCCTTCTTCGATGCGAGTGGGGGTTATGGTGACGATCTCGCCGCGCTGCACAGTGGCGGGAACGCGAACGCGCGCGAAGTTTTTCGCGTGGCCGGTTCCGTCCGCTTCGGCCAGCACCGAAAGCTGCTGGCCGAGTTGCGCCTGAAGCCAGGTGTGTCGGACCTCGGCGACTGCCTGTCGCACTTCGCGGGCACGCCGCTTGATCGTCGCGGGATCGAGTTGCGGCATGCGCGCGGCGGGCGTGCCGGGGCGCGGCGAGTAGGGGAAGACGTGGCCGTGGACCACGCGGAGCTCACGGACGATCGACAGGTTGGCCGCGTGATGCTCCTCGCTCTCGGTCGGGAAGCCGGCGATGAGGTCTGCTCCGATCGCAATCTCCGGCCGGCGCGTGCGCAGGCGCTCGACCAGCGCGACGGCATCGCCGCGCAAATGGCGGCGTTTCATGCGCTTGAGGATCAGGTCGTGGCCGTGCTGCAACGACAGATGGATATGCGGCATGACGCGCGGCTCGCTGGCGATCAGGTCCTCGAGCAGCGGATCGATCTCGATCCCGTCGAGCGAGGAGAGCCGCAGGCGTGGAAGCGCAGGGAAGGCGTCGAGGATCGCACGCACCAATGCGCCGAGGCGGGGGGCATCGGGCAAGTGCTGACCCCAGCTTGTGAGGTCAACGCCGGACAGCACCAGTTCGCTCGCGCCGCGCGAGAGGTCGCGTTCGACATCGCGCAATACCTGGCCGACCCGCAGCGAACGGCTTGGCCCGCGCCCCTGCGGGATCACGCAGAAGGTGCAGACGTGATCGCAGCCGTTCTGCACCGCCACGAACGCGCGGGTGTGACGCTCGGTCGTCGTGCCTGTCTCGCCGGAGACATTCCACGCGCGCGCATCGAGCTTGGCCGCATTGGCGATCAGGCCGTCGACTTCCGCCATCGAGGCGATGCTCTCGCGCTCGATCTCCGCCGCGCAGCCGGTGACGAGCAGGCGAGCGTCGGGGTGCGCCCGGCGGGCGCGGCGGATCGCCTGGCGCGTCTGGCGCACAGCTTCTGACGTCACCGCGCACGAGTTGATCACCACCGTGTCGGGCTCGCCCGCGAGCAGCCCGCGCATGCGCTCGCCCTCGGCGAGGTTCATCCGGCAGCCGAGCGAAATCACCTCCGCGCTCATACGAAGTCGCCCCAATCGAAGCTGCCGCGGAAGCTTTCGGCCGCTGGGCCGGTCATCATGATCCGCCCATCGTCGCCCCACTCGATGTCGAGCGTGCCGCCGGGCAGGGTGACTTGCGCCTGACGCTCCGCCAGCAGTCCGCGCCGGATCGCCGCCACGGTGGTCGCACAGGCGCCAGTGCCGCAGGCGCGGGTCAGGCCGGCGCCGCGCTCCCACACCTTGAGTGTGATCGACGCCGGGCCGGTCACTTGCGCGACATTGACGTTGACCCGCTCGGGGAACAGCGCGTCGTGCTCGATCTCCGGGCCGAGCCGATCGAGCGGGACCGCTTCGAGATCGGGGACGAAGAACACCGCGTGCGGGTTGCCGACATTGACCGCCACCGGGTTTGCGAGACCCTCCCACGCGACCGGCATGGCCGCCGTATCGACCGCGTAGGCGAGCGGGATGGCGTCCCACTCGAACCGGGGCTCACCCATGTCGATCCGCGCGCCGCGCCCCGTGGGCTCGACCGTGATCTCGCCGCCCGCGGTTTCGACCCGCGCCGCGCGGCCGTGGAGGAGGGCAACCGCGCGGCTGGCGTTGCCGCACGCCTCCACCTCGCCCCCATCCGGATTGAAGATCCGCATGCGGAAGTCGGCCTGGTCGGACGGTTCGAGGATGATCAGCTGGTCGCAGCCGATCCCGGTGCGCCGGTCGGCGAGCGCAGCGGCCATCGCCGCTCCGAGCGGCGGCAGCGCTTCGACGCGCGCGTCCAGCACAACGAAGTCGTTGCCGAGGCCGTGCATCTTGATGAAGGGGACCCGCATCGCGCGCGGGCTCTATGCGGGGGCGGCGCGCGCGTCCAGTGGCGAGGGGTCAGCCCGCCTTGCGCTGGTCGTCGGCGGGCTCGCCCGTCGGCGTCGGTTCCGGGTTCTTGGCCAACAGGCCCGCAGCGGCGAGCCGCGTGCGCACCGCTTCGGCGTTCTCCGGCCGGCCGTAGAAATAGCCCTGGCCCTTGAGCTCGCCCATTCTCTGGAGTTTGGTGAGGATGGTCGGATCCTCGATCCCTTCGGCGGTCATCGGCAGTTCGAGGCCGTCGCCGAGCTGGATGATCGCCTGAACCAGCTTGTCTGCGTCCTCGCCGTCCTTCAGCTCGGAGACAAAGCTGCGGTCGATCTTGAGCCGGTCGAACGGCAGCGAGCGCAGCTGCGCAAGGCTGGAGAAGCCGGTCCCGAAGTCGTCGAGGCTGATCGTCACGCCCTGGTTCTTGAGGCTGGTGATGATCGAGCGGACCACTCCGATATTCTCGTGCAGACAGCTCTCGGTGATCTCGATGTCGAGCCGGGGGGGCGGGAAGTTGTGCCGCACCAGCATCTTGATGATCTTCTGCGAGAACCACGGATCGCGCAGCTGGATCGGTGAGATGTTGATCGAAAGCGATAGGCGCGGATCCCACTCCTTGGCGTCTTCCAGCGCGACCTCGATCAGGCTTTCGCTCAGATCCGCAATCAAGCCGATGTCCTCGGCCACGGGGATGAACACTTCGGGGCTGACCATCCCGAGCGTCGGCGATTGCCACCGCGCCAGCATCTCGAAGCCGGTGAGCTCGCCCGTGGCGAGATCGATCTGCTGCTCGTAGTACGGAATGAACTCGCCGCGCGGGATGCCGCGGCGAATGCCGGTCTCGAGCTCGCTGCGGAAGCGCAGCTCGGCCTCCATCGGCTCCTCGAACCAGAAGTAGCGGTTCTTGCCCTGCTTTTTCGCGTGGTACATCGCGATGTCGGCGCGATGAATCAGCATCTGCGCGTCGGCGGGCTCGCTCGGAGTACCGGGCACCTCGAGATCGGCCGACATGCCGACCGAGACCGTGACTTCGATGGACAGGCCGTTGAAATCGGCCGGCTGCGCGACGCGGTCGATCAGCAGACTGGCGAACTGGTCGATACGGTCGGGAGTGCGCGGGTCGAACGGGACCACGCAGGCGAACTCGTCGCCGCCGAGACGCGAGAGCAGCGCATCCTTGGGCAGCAGCGCGCGAATGCGCTCGGCGGTCAGCCGCAACAGCGCGTCCCCGGCGAGGTGCCCATTGAGATCGTTGACCAGCTTGAAATTGTCGAGGTCGACCATGACGAACGCGACCGAGCGATCGGATGCATGGGCTTCGGCCAGCAGGGCATCTGTCGCGGGCCCGATGCTGCGGCGGTTGAGCGCCCCGGTAAGCGGATCGATTTCGGCGAGTTGGCGCGCGAGCTCTTCGGCCTTGCGCCGCTCGGCGATCTCGCTCGTGAGCTCGGCGTAACGGCGCCACCCGAAAATCACGAGCGCGATGTTGAGCAACAGCGCATTGACCAGGATCGGATCGGGCGCGGTGCCGGCGCCCATCCACGACCGCACGACCTGCGGCAGGACCAGTCCGCCGGTGCCGACGAACAGCAGAATGGCGGCGATCGCAATTCCAAGCGCCACGAGATCGCGCTCGGCGCGGCCCATCTTGGGCTCCCGCGCGGCTGACTTACCCGCTTTGACTTTGTTGCGGAGCAACCAGACCCCCTGACGTTGCGAACGCGGACCTATCGCCTATGGGGCTGAAAATTAGGTTAAGGTCGGCTTGCGGTCGGCCCGTAAGGCAAGGAAAAGACATGGCGCGGCGATACTGGCTGATGAAATCGGAGCCTGACGTCTACGGCTGGGACGATCTTGTCGCCGAAGGGGAAGGCACGTGGGATGGCGTGCGCAACTACCGCGCACGCAACAACCTCGCCGCGATGAAGGTGGGTGACCGGGCATTCTTCTACCATTCGAACATCGGCAAAGAGGTGGTCGGAGTGGTCGAGATCAGCGTCGCCGGCTTTCCTGATCCGAGCGACGACACGGGCAAGTGGACGTCAGTGAAGGTCAAACCGGTCGAGAAGCTGGCCAAGCCGGTCACCCTCGCCGCCATCAAAGCCGATCCCGCGTTCGCCGAATGCGAACTCATCCGCCAATCGCGGCTCTCGGTGTGCGAATTCACTCCGGCGGAGTGGAAGCGCGTTCTGACGCTCGGCGCGGCATAACTGCGGAACGCCGCAAACTTACATGGGTTTAGTTCTGCGAGACGGCGGCATTGGGTCGCTGCCTGAATAATCGGAGAACTCCCATGGGTGAACTCAAGGACAAGGCGAAGGGCATCGGCAACGAGATCGCGGGCAACGCGAAGCAGATGTCGGATGATCCGGATACCCGCGCGGAAGGCGCCGCTCAGGAAACCAAAGGCGAGGCGCAGAACCTCAAAGGCGAAGTGAAGGGCGCGTTCGGCAACAAGATCTGAGCCCACGCGGCGAGCAAAAACGAAAGGGCCGTCCGGCAGCGGGCGGCCCTTTTTCTGTGGACAAGGCGCGCGCCTGGTCAACGAACAGCCTTAATGTCCCGCGGCGCGACAGGGGCGGAAATCCGGGGAGCGCGATGGTTTCCGGGCCGTTAAGAACTTCGCCATGCGACGCTCCCTTGTCCTCACCGATGAAGCCGCCCGCCACCCCTTCCGGGCGTCCCTCCCGCCGCATGTCTGCCATGCCAACGTGCCGGTCGCGACGCGCCCATCCTGGGTGATCACGCGCGACGATGTGCAGGGCTTTGTGGGCGCCTACTTCGCCTGTCTCGCGGCCGTGGCGGTCTTCATCGTCTAGACGGCAGCGGCGCGTTCCGCCTTTAGCAGCATCAGTCCGAGCCAGGCCGAAACCAGGCACATCGCCGCGCTCAGCAGAAGGTGATGGACGATGTCGAGCCCCACGGCCGATAGCCCAGTCGCCAGCAGCGACCCGATCACCATCGCCCCCGAATTGACGATATTATTCGCCGCGATCGTGCGCGCAGTCTGCGTCTTCGGCACGAACGTGGTCAGGAAAGCGTAGAGCGGGACCACGAACATACCGCCCGCGATGGCGATCCCGAGCAGGCACAGCAGCAGCGGGATTGCCATCGGGTGGACCACGAACTCTCGCACGTCGAGCAAGCCGGTCGCGTCCGGCGTCCACGCGCGGCAGACGAGGTAGAAGCCGAGCACGAACAGTCCCATCGCGATCACCGAGCCGGGAGAGTAGCGCGCCGACACAGTCCCCTTCAGCAACGCATTGACCGAAACCGATCCGATCGCGACCCCGATCGAGAAAATCACCAGGAACAGGCTGGCGACTTCCTTGCTCGCGGTGAGCACGTTCTTGGCGAGCGGCGGGAACTGGATGAACAGCACCGCGCCGATGGTCCAGAAGAAGCTGATCGCCATGATCGCAAGGAATACGCGCCGATCGTGACTGGTGTTGCGCACCAGCGCTATCGAGCTGCGGACGAAGTGAAAATCGAGCGGTTCGAGCTCACCCTGCGCGGGCGCCTCTGGCACTTGCCGCGCGACGAAGTAGCCGATGACGGCGGTGATCACGACGCCGGCCGCCGCCGCCTCGACCGGGATCCAGCCGGCGAGAATCGTGCCGAACAGGATTGCGATGTAAGTCCCCGCCTCGACCAGTCCGGTGCCGGCAAGCACCTCGTGCTCCTCCAGATGCTGCGGCAGGATCGCGTACTTGATCGGCCCGAAGAAGGTGGAGTGCACGCCCATCGCGAACAGCGCGAGCATCAGCAGCGGGATCGCCAGCGTGTGCACGCCGATCCCCTTCCACGCGAGGACGAGGCCGATCGCGCCGACGCTCATAATGCCGATCTCGCACGCCTTGACGATGCGGATGATGCGCGCCTTGTCACGCATGTCGGCGAGCTGGCCCGCGAGGGCGGAGAACAGGAAGAACGGCAGGATGAACACAGCCGAAGCGACCGCACTGAACATCCCTTCGGCTTCCTCGGAACGGTACACTTCATAGACCACGAACAGCACCATTGCGGTCTTGTAGAGGTTGTCGTTGAAGGCATTGAGCAGCTGGGTGACGAACAGCGGCAGGAAGCGCCGGCGGCGCAGCATGTGCGTGGAAACGGTCATCGGCGGCGGTCGGCCCTGGTCGCAGGTGTCACACTGACCGGGGGTGTTTTTTGAAATTCCGCACGCGGACTTTTACCTCGGTGAACTGGCGAATTGAGGTGTCTCGGTTGTAACCTTCGGCCCGGCTCGGAAATCGATCGCCCGCCGACCCGGGCGGCGGGTGCTGCGAAAGAATGGCACGTGCGCATCGCGCCGTCCTTGCCGGAAATGGTCCGAGTAGGAAATTCGTTTTTGCACCGCTAAGGACTGCAGCAATGATGTCGTTGCCCAACCTGCTGACGATGAGCCGCATCTTCGCGGTGCCGCTGCTGGCGTTCCTGCTGTGGTGGCCGGACTGGCGCTTCGGCTACGGCGTCGGCTTCGTGCTCTACTGCGTGATCGGGTTCACCGATTATCTCGACGGATACCTGGCGCGCGCGCAGGGCACCGTGAGCAAGCTCGGCGTGTTCCTCGATCCGATCGCGGACAAGATCATGGTCGCCGCCGTGATCCTGGTGCTCGCGGCGCAGGGCTACATGCGCGGGCCCTATGTGGGCGACCTGCACGTGATTGCCGGGTTGATTATCTTGGTGCGTGAGATCGCCGTCTCCGGCTTGCGGGAGTTCCTTGGCCCGCTCAAAGTTTCGATTCCGGTGTCCAAGCTCGCCAAGTGGAAGACCACTTTCCAGCTCATGAGCCTTGGCGCGTTGATCCTCGGTGGAGCGGTACATGGGCCGCCGTGCGTGATCCGCGGCGATTGCGGTCCGCTCGCCGACCAGTGGATTCACCTCGTCGGTCTCGCCAGCTTGTGGGCGGCCGCGGTGCTGACGCTGGTGACCGGGTGGGATTACCTGCGGGTCGGCCTCAAGCACATGGATTGACGCAGGCCGCCGGAACCCATCGGCGCGGCTGATCGCTGTCCTCGCGAAACGACGAGGAAAGCTGCGTGCCGCCGACAACTCCTTCCGACAAGCCGACGATGAACTGGCCTGCGCAGCTCATCATCGTGCGCCATGGTCAGAGCGCGGGTAACGTTGCGCGCGATGCGGCGCACGAGGCGGAGCTCGACCGGATTGCGCTGACCAATCGCGATGCGGACGTGCCGCTGAGTGATCTCGGGCGCGAGCAGGCACAGGCGCTCGGCGCGTGGTTCGCCGAGTTGCCCGCGAGCGAACGTCCGCAAGTCCTGCTCGCCTCGCCATACCTGCGCGCTTTTCAGACCGCCGAGCATTTCCGCGCCGCGGGCGGCGCTTGCGACGCGGACGAGCCGATCTGCTTCGACGAGCGCCTGCGCGAAAAGGAGTTCGGCATTCTCGACGGCCTCACCACCTCGGGTGTCGCCAACGTGTTTCCCGATCAGGCGGAGTTCCGGCGATTGCTTGGAAAGTTCTACCACCGGCCGCCCGGCGGCGAGAGCTGGTGCGACGTGATCCTGCGGCTGCGCTCGGTGCTCGATACGATCTCGCTCCATCATCGCGGGCAGCGGGTGATGATCTTCACCCACCAAGTGGTGGTACTGTGTCTGCGCTACATCATCGAGACGCTCGACGAAGCGGCGATCCTGGCGATCGACCGCGAAGGCGACGTCGCAAATTGCGCGATCACCGAATACCGCTTCAATCCAGCGGCGGGAACGGGCGGCAAGCTGGCGCTGGCGCGCTACAACGTCACCGCGCCAATGAAGCAGCAGGCGACCCCGGTCACCAGCGCGCCCGACCAGATCGCGGGCGCGCGCGGCTGATGGAGCGGCTCGATCGCGCCTGGCTGCAGGCACACCCGCTGCCGCGGCTCGACGAAGGCGGTGACAAGCACGCCCGCGGGGTGGTGATGATCGTGGGCGGCGCGGCATTCGTCCCCGGCGCGCTCCGGCTGACCGGTGAAGCGGCATTGCGCGCGGGCGCGGGCAAGCTGCGCTTGGCGACGGTGCGGGAGGCGGCAACGCCGCTTGGGGTGCTGGTCCCCGAGGCGTCGATGACCGCTCTGCCATCGGACGACGAGGGGGAGCTTGCGGCAAGCGCCGCAGAGCAAATCGTCGCGAAGCTCGATCGTTGCGATACGCTGGTTCTCGGCCCCGGAATGTCGGCGACGGACCAGACCGAGCGGCTGGTCGCGGACGTTTTGAAATCAGCTCCGGCCAGCCTGACACTGGTTCTCGATGCCGGCGCGCTCAGCGTGGCGGGCGCGTTGAAGGACGCGATCGCGCGGCATGGCCGTACCGTCATGACGCCGCATCACGGAGAGATGAGTGCGCTGACCGGCCTCGAGGTCGAGGACATCGCCGCCGATCCCGAGGCGGTCGCCGAACGCGCCGCGCGCGAATTCAATGCTGCGATCGCACTCAAGGGCGAGCAGACCGTGGTCGCCTCTCCCGATGGCCCACCGGCGCGGTTCGAAGGCGGCAACATCGGCCTCGCCACCAGCGGTTCGGGCGATGTTCTCGCCGGCCTCGTCGGAGGATTCGCGGCGCGCGGTGCCGAGCCGATGGTCGCAGCGGCGTGGGGCGTATTCGTCCATGGCACCGCCGGCGAACGAGCGGCCGGGGCGTTTGCGACGGTTGGCTATCTGGCGCGCGACCTTCTCCCGACGGTGCCCGGGATCGTCGCGGGAATTCAGCGCTTAGCGCCGGCGGCTTCGACCGCGGGTCAAGGGGTCGGGCTTGGCGGGAGGCTTCCAACCAGCCGGGGGAGCGACTCGCTGCTGGTCAGTTCCTAGCCCCATCGCGCCGGGCGCTTGCCGGATGATGCCCGCGGCATGAGCCTGCTCGGCATCGGTCACGCTCGCGCCGCCGCTCATCAGGGTGATCTGATCGCGTAATCGCTGCGCCTCTTCGAAGTCCAGCGCCTGGGCTGCAGCAGCCATCTTCGCGCGGAGGGTTTCGAGAGTGTCGGTCACGCTTGGCCAACGAACGGGTGGGAGTTGCGCTCCCGCGTTGATTCAACCGGCGCGCAGTTCTTCCGCCAGCAACTTGAATTCCTCGCCGCGCGGCGAGTTCTTGCGCCAGATCAGCGCGATCTCGCGATTGGCGGCGTTGCCTTTCAGCGGGCGGGCGACGACTTCGGTCTCGTGCAGGATACCGGCATCGATCGCCATTTCGGGCAGCATCGTCACGCCGAGGCCGTTGTCGACCATTTGCACCAGGGTGTGGAGCGAGGTGCCGATCATCGTCGCGCTCGCGCGCATCTCCGGGCGGTTGCAGGCAGCCAGCGCGTGGTCGCGCAGGCAGTGGCCGTCCTCGAGCAGCAGCAGGCGCCCTTCGTCGATCATCGACGGCGGAATTTCGTTCGGCGGATCGCGCGGATCGTCCTTCGGGAAGGCCACGAAAATGCGATCGTCGGCGATGTGCGCGCTCTCGATCTCGCCGGTGGCGTAGGGGAGGGCGAGCAGCACACAGTCGGCGCGGCCGTGATTGAGGCTTTCGAGCGCGTCGCCGGTGGTCTCCTCACGCAGGAACAGCTTGAGGGCGGGGCGCTCGCGCCGCAGGCGCGGGAGGATGCGCGGCAGCAGGAATGGTGCGATGGTTGGGATCACGCTCATCCGCAGCTCGCCCGACAGCGGCTTGCCGCTCGCCTGGACGAGGTCGCTGAGCTCCTCCGCTTCGCGCAACAGGCGGTGTGCCTTGGCGACCACCTGCTCGCCGAGCGGGGTGAAGCGGACCACCCGCCGGCTGCGTTCCACCAGCGTTACGCCGAGCAGCGATTCCAGCTCGCGGATACCCGCCGAAAGCGTCGATTGAGAAACAAAGCTGGCGTCGGCCGCGCGGCCGAAATGGCCATGCTCGTGCAGCGCGACGAGGTACTGGAGCTGCTTGATGGTGGGGAGGTAAGTGCTCACTCCGCCGCCAGTTGCGCCACTGCGGGTTCTGGCGCGGGCTCGTGCTCGATGCGCGTCATCTTGAGTCGCCCGCTCTCCACCCCGAAGCCGAGGCGGCCCTCGACCAGCTCGAGCGCGTCCTTGCCGAACACCTCGTAGCGCCAGCCCTTGAGCACCGGCAGGTCCCGCACCCCGGCGGCGAGCGCTTCCATCTCGTCGCTGCGGGTCAGCAGCCGCGCGGCGACGTCGATCTCGCGGCTGCGAATCTTGAGCAGCAGCTTGAGGAGGTCCGCGACCAGCACGCCTTCCTTGCCCAGCGGCGCGCCGCGCTTGGGCTTGTCGGGCATCTCGTCGGCAGACAGCGGCTCGGCCTTTTCGAGCACCTTCATCAGCCGCTTGCCGATGTCGTTGTCCTTCCACGCGGCGGACAGCCCGCGCACCTTGACGAGGTCGCCCTGGCTCTTGGGCGGATGGCTGGCGAGATCGGCCAGCGTCTCGTCGCGCATGATCCGGCCGCGCGGGATGTTCTTGTGCTGCGCTTCCTGCTCACGCCACGCGGCAAGGCCCTTTAAACGCCCCAGCACAGCGGCGTTACGGCTGGGCGGCCGGATGCGCTCCCACGCTGCTTCGGCGTCGTTGGCGTAGTTCGCCGGATCGGCGAGCTTGTCCATCTCGGCGTCGAGCCACGAGCCGCGGCCGGTTTTGATCAGCTTCTTGAGAATCTTGGGGAAGATCACCGCGAGGTGCGTGACGTCGCCGATCGCGTATTCGATCTGCCGGTCGGTCAGCGGGCGCCGGCTCCAGTCGGTGAAGCGCGCGCCCTTATCGACCGTGAAGCCGAGCCAGCTTTCGACCAGGTTGGCGTAACCGATCTGCTCCGACTGACTCACCGCCATCATCGCGATCTGCGTATCGAAGATCGGGTGGGGGGTCTTGCCGGTGAGGTTGTAGACGATCTCCACGTCCTGGCCGCCGGCGTGGAAGACCTTCAGCACGTCCTCGTTCTCGCACAGGAGGTCCAGCAGCGGTGCAAGGTCGATGCCGGGCGCTAGCGGGTCGATTGCAGCGGCTTCGTTGCTGTCGGCGATCTGCACCAGGCACAGCTCCGGCCAGTAGGTGTTCTCGCGCATGAATTCGGTGTCGACCGTGACGAAATCGGCTTTCGCGAGGCGGCTGCACAAGTCGGCGAGCGCGTCGGTCGTGGTAATCAGATCATGTATTTTCATCGGTACTTTTCTTAGCATCGGGCGGAGTACCGCCCCCGGGACCGCCGGATGCTTGACAAAGCACCCCCGTTCCCCTGTTAGCGCGCGCGATTTCCGCCTAGGGAAGCGCGCGCCGCGCCCCTAGCGCCTTACCCGTCTAATTGGAAAGACTTAAGATGCACGCCTATCGTTCCCACAGCTGCGGCGCTTTGACCGCGAACGAAGTGGGCCAGGACGTCCGCCTGTCGGGCTGGGTGCACAACAAGCGCGATCATGGCGGCGTGCTGTTCGTCGACCTCCGCGACCACTACGGCATCACCCAGATCGTCGCCGACAGCGACAGCCCGGCGCTGCCGGTGCTGGAGAAGCTGCGGCTGGAATCGGTCGTGACGATCGATGGCACGGTCAAGGCGCGCACCGACGTGGCGGTGAACCCGAACCTACCGACCGGGCAGATCGAGGTGTTCGCCAAGGCGGTCACCGTACAATCGACCGCGAGCGATCTGCCGCTGATCGTCAACTCGGCGGAAGATTATCCGGAAGAGACGCGCCTCAAGTACCGCTTCGTCGACCTGCGGCGCGAGCGGGTGCACAAGAACATCATGCTGCGCTCGGGCGTCATCGCCTCGCTGCGGCGGCGGATGATCGACCAGGGCTTCACCGAGTTCCAGACCCCGATCCTCGGCGCATCGAGCCCCGAAGGCGCGCGCGACTATCTCGTGCCGAGCCGCCTCCACCCGGGCCGCTTCTATGCGCTTCCGCAGGCGCCGCAGATGTTCAAGCAGCTGCTGATGGTCGCCGGCTTCGACCGCTACTTCCAGATCGCGCCGTGCTTCCGCGACGAGGACCTGCGCGCCGACCGCAGCCCCGAATTCTACCAGCTCGACTTCGAGATGAGCTTCGTCACTCAGGAAGACGTGTTCCAGGCGATCGAGCCGGTGCTCGCCGGCGTGTTCGAGGAGTTCGCGAACGGCAAGGCGGTGACCCCGGCGGGCAGCTTCCCGCGCATTCCGTACCGCGAGGCGATGCTTAAGTACGGCACCGACAAGCCCGACCTGCGCAACCCGCTGATCATCTCCGACGTCTCGCAGCACTTCACTCAGAGCGGCTTCGGCCTGTTCGAGAAGATCGTCGGCACCGGCGGCGTGGTCCGCGCGATTCCGGCGCCGGCGACGCACGAGAAGAGCCGCAAGTTCTTCGACGACATGAACGACTGGGCGCGCCGCGAAGGTTTCGCCGGCCTCGGCTACGTCACCCGCAAAGGCGGCGAGTTCGGCGGGCCGATCGCCAAGAACCACGGCACCGAAGGCATGGACGCGCTCTACGCCGAGCTGGGGCTGGGCGAGAACGACGGCCTGTTCTTCGCCGCCGGCAAGGAGAAGGACGCCGCCAAGCTCGCCGGCGCCGCGCGCACCCGCGTCGGCGAAGTGCTGGAACTGATCCCGCAGGACCGGTTCGATTTCTGCTGGATCGTCGACTTCCCGATGTTCGAGTACGACGAGGACGCCAAGAAGGTCGACTTCAGCCACAACCCGTTCTCGATGCCGCAGGGCGAGCTCGAGGCATTGGAGAGCAAGGACCCGCTCGATATCCTTGCCTGGCAGTACGACATCGTCTGCAACGGCTACGAGCTCTCGTCGGGCGCGATCCGGAACCACCGACCGGACATCATGTACAAGGCGTTCGAGGTCGCCGGCTACAGCCGCGAAGATGTCGACACCAACTTCTCGGGCATGATCGAGGCGTTCAAGCTCGGCGCCCCGCCGCACGGCGGTTCCGCCCCCGGCATCGACCGCATCGTCATGTTGCTCGCCGACGAGCCCAACATCCGCGAGGTCATCGCCTTCCCACTCAACCAGCGCGCGCAGGATCTGATGATGGGCGCGCCGAGCGAAGTGTCGGCGCGGCAGCTCCGCGACGTGCACATCCGGCTGATGGAACAGCCCAAGGCGGCGGTGCCCAATCCGGATGCGCTGGTCGATCCCAAGGCCGGATGAGCGGCGTTTGACCCGCGCCTGTTAAAGGCGTAAATTTCCGTCGCGCGCGGCGTTTATCGCAGTGTGCGCTGGAAGGGGTCGAGGCGGATGAGGAACGGAATTCCGCGCCTGCTGGGCGTGAGTGGAGCCGCGTTGGCGCTGCTGGCGCTCGCGGTACCGGCGCACGCGCAGTTTGGCGGTTTGCTCAACAACATCGGCCGATCGTCGTCGGAGCCGACTCAGAACGGCTGCCCCAAAGGCAAGAAGCGGAGCGTGGGTTCGCAGATCTTCGGGTCGATCGCGGGTACGGTCGCCGGCAATGCGGCATCGCGGGCGGGGGTGAGCGGATGGGTGCCGATCTCCGGCCTGACCGACCAGCTCACCGCCGCGATCGCTTGCAAGCTCGATCCCGAGGAGCAGAAGCAGGCGGCCCAAGCCACTCTCGACGCCACGCGCGGCGAGGGCGAGGCCGCGGAGGTTGCGGTGGGCTCGTCGGCAGCGTGGACCTCGGGTACGCGCGCCGATGTTTCCGGAACCTCGACCGTGGTCGCACGCAACGACAGCGACGTTGCGGGTCTCCAGTGCATCACCGTATCCGACGTGATTATCGTGTCCGGCGAGGAAACCCGCGCCGACAAGCGCATGTGCCGCAAGCCGCCCGCCGCGCGCTACGCGCTAGTCGCGTGAGAGCCTTCGCGCGCTGCGCGGTAGCGCTCGGGGCATTCGCGCTGCTTACCGGAGCAGCCGATCCTGACAATCCGACGTGCCCTTCCGCACCCGACTTCGGGCCGTCGGCCGCAATGACGCTGACGCCTACGGACAGAAACGGCATCCGTGTGCTCATCGCCGAGGGCAAGATCGACACCGGCCTACCTGCGCGTTTGCGGGCAGCGATCGAGAAGGACGACCGGATCGAGGAGATTTGGCTTCGTTCGGGTGGCGGCGATGCCGCGGCGGGCAACGCTGCGGGCAAGGTCATTCGCTCGTTTCCCGGCCTGATGACCCGCATACCTTCGGGGTGGGCGTGTTTTTCCGCGTGTAACTTCGTCTTCATGGGCGGCGACCGACGTGTGGTCGAGCCGGGAGGCGTGTTCATGGTGCACATGTTCACGCACACCAACCAGCGCGACGTGATCCAGGAGACCATCGCCGAAGGCACCAACGCGACCGCCGGCCTGATCGGCGAGATCGAGCAGTCGAGTGCGCTGCTCGCGAGCGACGACAACGATTTCCTCATCCGCATGGGGGTTAGCCGCAAGCTCCTGACCGACGTCATGTATCGCCAGCAGGCGGTGAAGTCGGCCGAGAACCCCAGCACGCGCTACTGCCTCACGCAGGACGAGGTGCGCCGCTACAACGTGATGAACGTCGAAGGCGCGCTCTAGGCTGACATCAGCCTGCGCGGGCGGGCACTTGCCAGCCGTAACCGCGTTCATTAGGGCGACAGCTAATTCGAAACCCCAACTCAAGAGGGAAACACTCATGAGCGATACCGCTGAACGCGTGCAGAAGATCGTCGTCGAACACCTTGGCGTCGAGGCCGACAAGGTCACCCAGGACGCGAGCTTCATCGACGACCTGGGCGCGGACAGCCTCGATATCGTCGAGCTGGTGATGGCCTTCGAGGAAGAGTTCGGCGTGGAAATCCCCGACGACGCGGCCGAGAAGATCACCACCGTCGGCGACGCGACCAAGTACATCGAAGAGCACAAGGGCTGATAGCCCATCCCGCCGTGCTCACCTGACGGCCAGTCGGCGGGGCTTACGACAGGCTCGACCCTTCGCGGGGTTCGGGCCTGTTGCATTTACGGAGACTGATATGCGCCGAGTGGTCGTAACCGGACTGGGCCTCGTCACCCCGCTGGGCGGCGATGTCGAAACGACGTGGAAGAACCTGATTGCGGGCAAGAGCGGCATCGCGCCGATCACCCGCTTCGACGTCTCCGACCAGAAGGCCAAGATCGCCGGCGAGGTGAAGCCGAAGGACCATGAGTACGGCTTCGACCCCGACAAGCGCGTGGACTTCAAAGTCCAGCGCCAGGTCGATCCGTTTATCGTCTACGCGATCGACGCGGCGGGCCAGGCGCTCGAAGACGCGGGCCTCGACAACATGACCGACGAAGAGAAGGAGCGCGCGGGCGTTTCGATCGGTTCGGGCATCGGCGGGCTGCCGGGGATCGAGAGCGAATCGCTGGTGCTGGCGGAGAAGGGCCCGGGCCGCGTGTCCCCTCACTTCGTGCACGGACGGCTGATCAACCTCACCAGCGGGCAGGTGTCGATCAAGTATGGCCTGATGGGCCCCAATCACTCGGTGGTGACCGCCTGCTCGACCGGCGCGCACTCGATCGGTGATGCGGCGCGCATGATCAAGGACGACGATGCGGACGTGATGCTCGCAGGCGGCGCGGAATCGACCATCAACCCCCTCGGCCTCGCCGGCTTCGCGCAGGCCAAGGCGCTCAACATGAGCATGAACGACCGGCCCGAGCAGGCGAGCCGCCCCTACGACAAGGGCCGCGACGGGTTCGTGATGGGTGAGGGCGCAGGCGTGATGGTGCTCGAGGAGTACGAGCACGCCAAGGCGCGCGGCGCGAAGATCTACGCCGAGGTCGTCGGCTACGGCCTGTCGGGCGATGCCTACCACGTCACCGCGCCGCACCCCGAGGGGCGCGGTGCCGAACTGGCGATGAAGATGGCGCTTAAGAAGGCGCACATGGGCCCGGGCGATATCGATTATGTCAACGCGCACGGCACCAGCACGATGGCCGACACGATCGAGCTCGCCGCGGTCAAGCGCGTGCTGGGCGACGACCTGTCGGGCGCCTCGATGTCGAGCACCAAGAGTGCGATCGGCCACTTGCTCGGCGGTGCCGGCGCGGTCGAGGGCATCTTCTGCGTCCTGGCGATCCGCGACCAGGTGGTGCCGCCGACGCTCAACCTCGACGATCCCGACGAGGGTACCGAGGGCGTCGACCTCGTGCCGCACAAGGCCAAGCACCGCGAAGTGAACGCCGCGCTCAGCAACAGCTTCGGCTTCGGCGGCACCAACGCGAGCGTGATCTTCAAAAAGGTCGACTGACATGCGCAAGGCCGCGCTGGCGCTTCTCGCGGTCGCCGCGCTGGCTTTCGCTTGGTTCGCATGGGGCTGGTACGGCGGTGGGCCGATCGAGAAGGACACCGCATTCACCGTGCCCGACGGCGCGACGCTGACCTCGGTCGCTGGCAAGCTCGAAAAGGAGGGTCTGGTCGGATCGAGGAACAGCTTCCTGCTCCGCGCCAAGATCCTCGGCAGCGGCGACCCCGTGCAACGCGGCGAGTTCGCGATCCCGGCTGGCGCCAGCGCCGCGACGATCCTCGGCACGCTGCAGCATGGCCAGGTCATCCGCCGCTTCGTTACCGTGCCCGAGGGGCTGCCGTCGATCAGCGTCTACGAAAAGCTGATGGCGGAACCGCTCCTCACCGGGCCGATTCCGGTGCCCGAGGAAGGCTCGGTCCTCCCCGATACTTACGACTTCGAGCGCGGCGAGAGCCGGGTGAAGGTTCTCGCCCGCATGCAGGCGGCGATGACCAAGTACCTCGCGGAAGCGTGGTCGAAGCGGAAGAGCGGCATAGCGGTCACGACGCCGCAGCAGGCGGTGACCCTCGCCTCGATTGTCGAGAAGGAAACCGGGGTCGCGAGCGAGCGGCGGATGGTCGCAGGCCTCTATTCGAACCGGGTCAAGCAGGGGATGCCGCTGCAGGCTGACCCGACGATCATCTACCCGATCACCAAGGGCAAGCCGCTCGGCCGCCGCATCCGACAGAGCGAGATCGCCGCGGTCAACGGCTACAACACCTACACCATGAGCGGCATGCCGGTGGGGCCCATTACCAACCCGGGGCGGCAGAGCATTGCCGCGGTCCTCAATCCCGCCGCCACCAACGCGCTGTACATGGTCGCGAACGGGAAGGGCGGGCACGTGTTCGCGAGCACACTCGCCGAGCACAACGCGAACGTGCAGCGCTGGTTCGCCATCCGGCGCGCGCGCGGGGAGCTCGAGTGAGTTCGTGCGCGATCTCGCGCCGCTGATCGTCACCGCCGAACTGCCCGAGGCGCTGCAATCGCGCGCCGATCAACTGCGCCGCGAGCATTTCCCGCCCGAGCGCAATTACCTCAATGCGCACGTCACGCTCTTTCATGCGGTTCCAGCGCCTTACGAGGACGAGTTGAAAGACGTTCTCGCGGCAGAGGCGCGCGCCAAGCCGGTGCCGGCGCGGCTCGAAGGCGTGATGTCGCTCGGCGGGGGCGCCGCGCTCAAGCTGTCCAGCCCGGCCATGCTCGAACTCCGAGAGCGCATCGCCGATCGCTTCCACGGCCTGCTCACCGTACAGGACCAGCAGGCGCCGCGCCTTCACGTGACCGTGCAGAACAAGGTCTCAAGCACGAAAGCCAAGGCACTTCAGGCGCACCTTGCAGCGGCGATCGAGCCGCGCGATTTCGCCTTCGCGGGCCTTGCGCTGCACCGCTATCGCGGCGGGCCGTGGGAGCTCGTGAAACGGTGGTCATTCCGCGGTTGACCGCATGGGGCACCGCCCCTAAATGCGCCGCCTGTCCGGGCCACCGCCCGGCCTGCCCCTGGGGCGGAGTAGCTCAGCTGGTTAGAGCAGCGGAATCATAATCCGCGTGTCGGGGGTTCAAGTCCCTCCTCCGCTACCATTCCCGAATCCAAGCGCCTCAATCGATCGGCCGCTCGCCGACGATCGACAAGCCGTAGCCCTCCAGCGCCGCGAGCGCGTGATGGGTGTTGGTCAGCAGGACCATCTCGCGGATCCCGAGTTCGGCGAGGATCTGCGCGCCGCCGCCGTAGTCACGCTGGACGGGCGTCTCGTCTCCGTCATCCGTCTTCGGCTCGCCGCCGGCCGCCTGCATGGCGCGGCTGACATAATCGGGGCTGGGCCGGTTGAGCAGCACGAGCACGCCTGAGCCCTCCTCGCCGATGATCTCCATCGCCCGGCGGACCAGCGAATCGCGCTCGCCCGTCTCGCCGAACACGTCGGGGAAGACCGACAGCATGTGCATGCGCACCAGCGTGGGCTTGGCCGGATCGATCGCGCCTTTGACCAGCGCCATCGTCTCCTCGCCGGTCGCCCGGTTGTGGAACGCGATCGCGGTCCACGCGCCGCCCCACCGGCTGGTGAAGGCCCGCTGTCCGCGCCGCTCGATCATGTGATCGTGTTCGCGGCGATAGGAAATAAGATCGCGGATCGTGCCGATCTTGAGGTCGTGCTGGCGGGCGAAACGGACGAGGTCGTCCATCCGGCTCATCGAGCCGTCGTCGTTCATGATCTCGCAGATCACGCCCGAAGCATTGAGGCCCGCGAGGCGCGAGATATCGACCGCCGCTTCGGTATGACCCGCGCGCACCAGTACGCCTCCGTCGCGCGCGACCAGCGGGAAGACATGCCCGGGCGTGACGATGTCGTCCGAGCCCTTCGCGGCGTCGATCGCCACCGCGATGGTGCGCGCACGGTCGGCGGCGGAAATGCCGGTGGTCACACCCTCGCGTGCCTCGATCGAAGTGGTGAAGGCGGTCGAGTGGCGCGTGCGATTGCGCGCACTCATCGGACCGAGCCCAAGCTGGTCGACGCGCTGCTTGGCAAGCGCCAGGCAGATCAGCCCGCGGCCATGCGTGGCCATGAAGTTGATCGCCTGCGGCGTCGCCATTTGCGCCGGGATGACGAGGTCGCCCTCGTTCTCGCGGTCCTCGTCATCGACCAGAATGAACATGCGCCCGTTGCGTGCTTCCTCGATGATCGCTTCGATCCCGACGATCACCGGCCGCTCGTCGTTGTCGCTCAGGAAGCGGTCGAGCTTGTCGAGGGTATCGGCGGTCGGGTTCCAGCTCGGCTTGGTGCAATCGCGCAGCGAGTTGGCGTGGAGGCCGGCCGCGCGCGCGAGCGCCGTGCGCGACATGCCACCTTGTTCGACGAGTGCGCGGACGCGCGTGATCACTGATGTATCCATGGCGACTCGATTAGCACATCGGGCCGCACATCCAAACATTGAAATGTGATGTTTCTGCAGATCAGTGTGGGGAAGTGCTGCTTCGCGGGGTCGAAGAAAGCTTGGAAAGCAGCATGCCGCATCGCTCGCTACATGCCCGTCCACAACAGGTTTGCGCGCCCGATAGGCATCGTGGATACCGTCCCGGTGCAGTTTGAGAGACGATTTTGACCCTGACTCACCTCCAGCGCCTCGAGGCCGAGGCCATCCACATTATGCGCGAAGTGGTTGCTGAAGCGGAGCGCCCGGTCATGCTCTATTCGGTCGGCAAGGACAGCGCGGTGATGCTGCACCTGGCGCGCAAGGCGTTCTATCCTGCGCCCCCGCCATTCCCGCTGCTCCACGTCGACACCACCTGGAAGTTCAAGGACATGTACGCGCTGCGTGACCGCATGGCGCGCGATTCCGGGATGGAGCTGCTGGTGTGGCAGAACCCCGAAGCCAAGGCGCGCGGGATCAACCCCTTCGACCACGGCCCGCTACACACCGACATGTGGAAGACCGAAGGGCTGAAGCAGGCGCTCGACCACTACGTCTTCGACGCGGCCTTCGGCGGCGCGCGGCGCGACGAAGAGAAGTCTCGTGCAAAGGAAAGAGTATTCTCTTTCCGCACCGCCAGCCACGGGTGGGACCCCAAGAACCAGCGGCCCGAGCTGTGGAACCTCTACAACGCGCGCAAGGCCAAGGGCGAGAGCATCCGGGTGTTCCCGATCTCGAACTGGACCGAGCTCGACGTGTGGCAATACATCCAGCTCGAAGGAATCGACATCGTCCCGCTCTACCTCGCCGCTCCGCGCCCGACCGTGGAGCGCGACGGGCTGCTGCTGATGGTGGACGACGAGCGCTTCCCATTGCGCGAGGGCGAGACGCCGGTGATGCGCTCGGTCCGCTTCCGAACCCTCGGTTGTTATCCGCTGACCGGCGCGGTCGAGAGCGAAGCCGCAACCTTGAGCGAGGTGATCCAGGAGACGCTGCTCACCACCACCTCCGAACGCCAGGGCCGCGCGATCGACAAGGACGCCGGCGGTGCGGGGATGGAAGTGAAGAAGCAGCAGGGGTACTTTTGACGTGCCACGGAATGCGAAGCGTTCCGCAACGTCAACCCCGGGCTTGACCCGGGGTCGTGCTGCCTTCGAACTCGACGGAAACAAAAAGCCTGGCCCCGGATCAAGTCCGGGGCGACGAGAGTGGGTGCGATGAATTCCGAGCCGATCTACCAGACCGACGCGCTGATCGCCGAGGATATCGAGGCCTACCTCGCGCAGCACCAGCACAAGACGATGCTGCGCTTCATCACCTGCGGCAGTGTCGACGACGGCAAGTCCACCCTGATCGGGCGGCTGCTCTACGACAGCAAGATGATCTTCGAAGATCAGCTTGCCGCGCTGGAAAGCGACAGCAAGCGCGTCGGCACGCAAGGGCAGGAGATCGATTTCGCGCTGCTGGTCGACGGCCTCGCCGCAGAGCGCGAGCAGGGCATCACGATCGACGTCGCCTACCGCTTTTTCTCGACCGAGAAACGCAAGTTCATCGTCGCCGACTGCCCGGGGCACGAGCAGTACACCCGCAACATGGTCACCGGCGCGAGCACCGCCGACCTGGCGGTGATCCTGGTCGATGCGCGCAAGGGCGTGCTGGTTCAGACCCGGCGGCACAGCTACCTGTGCCACCTGCTCGGTATCAAGAACGTAGTGCTGGCGGTGAACAAGATGGACCTCGTCGGGTATGACCGGGCCACCTACGACACGATCGTCGCCGACTATGCCGCGTTCGCCCGGAGCATCGGCATCGAGAGCTTCACCGCGATCCCGATCTCAGGCTTCAAGGGCGACAACATCACTGCTGCGCCCTCCGCGAGTACGCCGTGGTACGACGGGCCCAGCCTGGTCGAGCACCTCGAAAGCGTCGAGGTGCTGAGCGGCGTCGATGCCGGCAAGCCGTTCCGCATGCCGGTGCAATGGGTCAACCGGCCCAACCTCGACTTCCGCGGTTTCGCCGGCCAGATCGCGACCGGCAGCGTGAAGTCGGGCGACGCGGTACGCGTGCTGCCTTCGGGCAAGACCACTACCATCGCCCGCATTGTGACGCTCGACGGCGACCTAAACGAGGCGGTCGCCGGCCAGTCGGTCACGCTCACCTTCGCCGACGAGATAGACTGCAGCCGCGGCGACGTGATCGCGGTCGCGGACGATCCGCCGCAGGTCGCCGACCAGTTCGAAAGCACGCTGGTGTGGATGGCCGACGAGGCGCTGATCCCGGGCCGCGGCTACTGGCTCAAGCTCGCCACCCAGACCGTCTCGGCGACCATCGCCGAGCCCAAGTACGAGATCGACGTCAACAGCCTCGAACATCTCGCGGCCAAGACGCTGGAATTGAACCAGATTGGGGTTGCCGAGCTGACGACCGACAAGCCGGTGGTGTTCGAGCCTTACGCCGACAACCGCACGCTCGGCGGCTTCATCCTGATCGACAAGATCACCAACGCGACGGTGGCAGCGGGCATGCTGCACTTCAGCCTACGCCGCAGCCAGAACGTGCACTGGCAGCCGACCGACGTATCCCGCCAGCACCACGCCGCGCTCAAGAACCAGGCGCCGCGGGTGCTGTGGTTCACCGGCCTCAGCGGGTCGGGCAAGTCGACCATCGCCAACGAGGTCGAAAAGCGCCTCGCGCTGATGAACCGGCACACCTTCCTGCTCGACGGCGACAACGTCCGCCACGGGCTCAACAAGGACCTGGGCTTCACCGAGGCCGACCGGATCGAGAACATCCGCCGGGTGGGCGAAGTCGCGCGGCTGATGGCCGACGCGGGTCTCATCGTCCTCACCGCGTTCATCAGCCCCTTCCGCGCCGAGCGGGACATGGTGCGTGCGATGCTGCCCGAGGGCGAGTTCGTGGAGATCTTCGTCGACACCCCGCTCGAGGTGGCCGAAGCACGCGATGTGAAAGGGCTCTACAAGAAGGCTAGAAGCGGGGAGCTCAAGAACTTCACCGGCATCGACAGTCCCTACGAACCGCCAGAGCGGCCCGACATCGTCGTCAACACCGTCGAGATGACGCCGGAGCAGGCGGCGCAGCACATAATCGACAAGCTGTTGCCGCTGAAATGAACGACCACGAACTCGCCGCGCATCTCGCCGAGGAGGCGGGGCGTATCCTGCTTCAGGTGCGCGACAGTCGCAAGCATCATGGCAAGGAGCTCGGCCGCACGGGCGATGCCGAAGCCAACGCCCTGTTGGTCGCCGCATTGCGCGAGCTCCGGGCTCACGATGGCCTGCTGTCGGAAGAGGAGAAGGACAGTCCGGCCCGCCTGGGCAAAGAGCGCACATGGATCGTCGATCCCCTCGACGGCACGCGCGAATACGGCGAGGAGCGGAGCGACTGGGCGGTGCACGTCGCGCTGTCGGTCGCGGGCTATCCAGCGGTTGGTGCGGTGGCGCTGCCCGCGCTCGGGCTGGTGCTGCGCACCGATCGGCCGCAGGCTCTAGCCCCCGTCCGCTCGCCGCCGCGCATGGTCGTCAGCCGCACCCGGCCCGCGCGCGAGGCTCAACTGGTTGCAGAAGCAGTAGGCGCAGAACTCGTCCCGATGGGCAGCGCCGGGGCCAAGGCGATGGCCGTGGTGCGCGGCGAGGCCGAAATCTACCTGCACACCGGCGGGCAATACGAATGGGATAGCTGCGCACCCGCCGCGGTCGCGCTCGCGCATGGCCTTCACGTCAGCAGGGTCGATGGCTCGCCGCTCGAATACAACCAGCCCAATCCCTACATGGCGGACCTGCTGATCTGCCGGCAGGAATGGGCGGAGCGCGTGCTCGGTCTCGTCGCGTCGATCAGCGCGGCCTGATCAGACCAGGACCAGCACGAACCCCAGCGCAGCCGCGAAGCTGGCGAGGGTGGCGGCGATGACCGGTACGGTGGAGCGCCAGCCCATCTGCATCAGCAGGTCCATCCGGCTGCGCATCGCGGTTGCGGTGACCGCCAACAGCAACAGCCCCTTCGAAGCGGTAAGCGCGCCCGCGGTTAACTGCGCGGGCATGACCGTGAGCGAATTGAGCGTCACCACCCCCAGGAATGCGACAATGAACCACGGCGGCGCGAGACGGCGGAACCACGGGCGACCCGTACCGCCGCCGCTGCCGATCCACACGCTGACCAGCGCCACCAGCGGCGCGAGCAGCGCGACCCGCGAGAGTTTCACGACTGTCGCATAACTGCCTGCGCTGTCAGAGAACGCATAACCGCCGCCGATCGCCTGCGCGACGTCGTGAATGGAGGCGCCGATCAGGAACCCCGCCTGCCGGTCGTCCAACCCCAACAGCGCGGCGAGCGGCGGATAGAGCGACATCGCCAACGCACTTGCGAGCGATACTCCGACCAGGGTGAGCGCGAACTGCGCCTGGCTGAGCCGCTCCTTGCCGATCACGCCGTACAGCGCGAGCGCCGCACTCGCACCGCAGATCGCCGTCGCGCCGCCGGCGAGGATGCCGGCGTAGCGGGACTGCCCCGCCACGCGCGCTCCGGCGATTCCGGCGACAAACGTCACGGCCATGACGACCACCAGCGCTCCGAACGGCGCCGCGCCGAGCGAACCGATCTGGCCAAACGTCACCTGCAGCCCGAGCAGCACGATACCCCAGCGCAGGAAGGTCCGCGAGGCGAAGTCGAGTCCGCTATGCGTGGTCGGCTCGCGCGCCACGAAATTGAGCGACAGCCCGACCAGCAGGCCGAGCAGGATGATCGGGAAGCCGTAATGCTCAGCCAGCCAGGCCGCTGCCGCTGCCGCCACGGCGCAGGCTATCAGCCCCGGGAACAGCGTGTGCGCGGGCGCGGGAGTCGTAACCGCCTGCGCTTCCTGGTCGGCCAGGTACATCTCGCCGAACAGGTCGCCGCCATAGGGCAGGGTGTCCCAGTCGATCGGCGAGGAGGCGTTCTTCGCAGTCATCGTCGCTTTCCCTTCCCGCGCCGGCCATTACCGTGCATGCGAACGAGGGGCGAGCGCAAGGAACGATGGCGGCTATCGACAGCTCAGAGTTCGATGTCGCGGTGATCGGCGGCGGGGTGAACGGCGCCGGGATCGCGCGCGATCTGTCGGGCCGCGGTGTACGCGTGCTGCTGCTCGAGGCGGGCGATCTCGCGAGCGGGACCTCCTCGGCGTCCAGCAAGCTGATCCACGGCGGCTTGCGCTATCTCGAGCACTACGAGTTCGGCCTGGTGCGCGAGGCGCTCGGCGAGCGCGAGCGGCTGTGGGCCATCGCGCCGCACATCATTTGGCCGATGCGGTTCGTGTTGCCCTATGTCAGCGGCCTGCGCCCGCGCTGGCTGCTGCGGCTGGGCTTGTTCCTCTACGACCACATCGGCGCGCGGCGAAAGCTGCCCGCGACCGAGACCATCCGGCTCGGCCAGCACCCATCGGGCGCGCCGCTTAAGCCCGAATTTACCCACGGTTTCGTCTATTCGGATTGCTGGGTCGACGATGCACGGCTGGTGGTGCTCAACGCGCGCGACGCGGCCGATCGCGGGGCCGAGGTGCGCACGCGGTGTCCAGTCGAGCGGATCGAGCGCGCGGCAAGCGGTTGGCGGATCGCGACGCCGCAGGGCGAGTACAATGCCCGCGCCATCGTCAATGCGGCCGGTCCTGCCGTGCTCAAGGTGCTCGGCACGGCGCACGAGGATAGCGACAGCGGCATCCGCCTGGTGCGCGGCTCGCACATCGTGGTGCCGAAGCTATTCGACCACCCCTATCCTTACTTCTTTCAGCTTCCCGATGGGCGCATCTTCTTCGCGATCCCGTACGAGCGCGACTTTACCCTGATCGGCACCACGGACCGCGACCATCCGCACGGCGCGTCGATCGAAGCGAGCGCGGAGGAGATCGAATACCTTTGCGAGGGGGCAAGCCGCTTTTTCCGCCAGCCGGTGCGGCCTGAGGACGTGGTGTGGTCCTACGCAGGCGTGCGGCCGCTGGTCGCCGATGGCTCGGGCAAGCCCGAGGCGGCGACGCGCGGCTATCGATTCGAGCTATCGGACGAGAGCGAAGGCGCGCCGATCCTCAGCGTTTTCGGCGGCAAGATCACTACTTATCGGCACCTCGCTGAGGAGGCGGTCGAACTCCTCGCCACTCGGTTGCCGGAGCTCGGCGGTCCGGGGTGGACCGCGAGTGCGCCGCTGCCGGGCGGGGATTTCCCGCTCGACGGCCAGCCAGCGCTGGTCGCAGAGCTGATGGCACGACATCCATTCCTTCGCCCCGAATGGGCTGACCGCTTGGTCAAGGCCTACGGCACGCTGGCGGCCGAGATCGTGGGCGGCGAGCATCTCGGTCACGGCCTGACCGCCGGTGAAGTCCGCCATCTGATCCAGCGCGAATGGGCCGTTACCACCGACGACATCCTGTGGCGGCGGACCAAGCTGGGCTTGCGTTTCTCGGCCGATCAGCGACAGGCGCTGGAACACTTTCTCGCGCAGGAGCAGCCCGTTTGACCCCCCGCATCGTCGCCATCGGCGGCACGGTTTCGCCCGGCAGCGCGACCGAACTCGCGCTCAAGGCAGCGATTGCTTCCGCCGAGGCCGAGGGCGCGGCGGTGACGCTGTTCGACGGGAGCTACCTCGCTGGTCTGCCGCATTATCGGGGACCCGGGCACACGCTCGAGCATGGCGCGGAGATGGTCGAGGCGGTGCGCAATGCGGACGGACTGTTGATCTCCGCGCCCGGGTATCACGGCACGGTGTCGGGCTTGGTCAAGAACGCGCTCGATTATCTGGAAGACCTCGCGAACGACGCCCGGCCATATCTCGACGGGCGTGCGGTAGGCCTGATTGCGACGGCCTATGGCGACCAGGCGACGGTCAACACGATGCAGACGCTGCGCACGGTGGTGCACGCCTTGCGCGGCTGGCCGACCCCTCTCGGCGCGACGATCCGGGTCGGGCCGGACATGTTCGCGCATGACGGGGAGCGGCTCGACGAACGCTCGCGCGGGCAGCTGGAATTGGTCGCTAAGCAGGTTGTCGACGGGGCGCGCAGCCTCGCCTCGCTCGGCGGAGACTAAGCGCCCTCGCGCCAGGCTTTGAACGCGGGGTAGGCGGGCTGGTCGATCTCCAGCTTGGCCACCGTCGTCAGGATCAGATGCTCGACGAGTTGCGGAGCTTCGACCGCGATCGACCCTTTACGGATGGCCGACGCTAGGGCGGCGTTGAGCGTCGTCAGGTCGCCGTCCTGATCGAGCAATTCCCGCAGGCGCGCGTGCTCGGCCTCGGCTAACGCCGGCCCCGTCTCGAGCTGCCGCTGCGCGATGCCGAGCGCGTTGGCGACCACTTTTTGCGGGAAGCCGGCGGCTACGCCCGCGTCGAGCGCGCGGCGAGCTTCGGCGATGAGGAGAGAGGGGGCGGGTCTATCGAACATTCCACGCCTCGTGGTCCGGCGCGAGCAAGCGCATAAGGTCGAATTCGGTCTCCGACGCGCGGCGGGCGATGACCCCGGCCTCGATCGAGCGGCTGCTCTCGACGAAGGCTTCTGCCACCCCGGCGCACATGACGCCCCAGTTCATCGTCTGGAACACCTCCCACGCGTGGAGCTCGGCGCGGTCAACCGGCGCGCCGCCGGCACTCTCGTAACCGGCAAGCAGATCCTCGCGCGTGCCGAACCCGCCGACCGGCAGCTCAGGCCGCTGGAAGCGCCAGCTCGTCACGCACAGCCACGCGAGGTCGTAGACCGGCGGGCCGACATGGGCGAGCTCCCAGTCGAGCACCGCGCGGATGCCGTCGGGCCCGACCATCACGTTGCCGTTACGAAAGTCGCCGTGGAGGAGGACGCGGGTTCGCTCCTCGGGCAGGTTGTCCTTGAGCCATCGTAGCGCGAGTTCGAACACCGGGCGGTCGTGACCGGTCGCGCGGTGGCGCTCCTCCAGCGCGGCCAGTTCTTCCCGCGCGCCGATGCGGCGCAGGCCGAGGTCTTCGTATCCGCTCGCGCCGTGGAGCCGGGCGAGGATTTCACCGCAGTGCCTGGCCATACCGGCGCGTGCCTCGGCCAGTTCAGGCAGCTTGAGCACGCGGCCGCCGACCGTTTCGCCGACGATCCGCGCCATCGCGTAACCGTCGCCTGCGGGCGATCCCGGCGGGAGCTCGAACGCGACCGAGGGGACCGGCACGCCAACGCTGTCCGCCAGCCGGACCAGCGCCGCTTCGGCGGCGACGCTCGGTAGGCCCTGCGAAGAAAAGCGACGTCCGGCATGTTGCCGGCGGAGCACGAGCGGGGTCGCAGCGCCGTCTTCACCAACGAGGTCGAACGCCCACATTTCCTTGCTCGCGCCGCCCGACAACAGACGCAGGCCGTCGACCGCCGCGGCGGCAAGGCCGGCTTCGCGGGCGGCGTCGCGGAGGGCGTTCGCCAGTTCTTCGGTATCTCCCATCGCCCGGCACCGTGCGCGATTTGCGCTGGGCTGGCAAACGCTTCTATGCCCCGGTGATGACGCCCCAAGAGCTCGACGCCGCCGATGCGCTGGCCCATTTCCGCGATCGTTTCGCGCTGCCGGAAGGGTTGATCTATCTCGACGGTAACTCTCTGGGAGCATTGCCAAAAGCGGCCGAGGCGCGGGTGCTGGAGACGGTCCGGAGCGAGTGGGGTGGGGGGTTGATCACCTCGTGGAACAAGGCGGACTGGGTCGGGATGCCGCAGCGGATCGGGGACAAGATCGGGCGGCTGATCGGGGCGCGGCCGGGCGAAGTGGTCGCGTGCGATTCGACTTCGATCAATGTTTTCAAGGCGTTGACGGCGGCGATCGCCTTGCAGCCGGGCCGGAACGTGATCCTGTCGGAGAGCGGCAACTTCCCGACCGACATCTACATCATGCAGGGAATCGAGGCGCTGACCGGCCGCGAAGTCCGCGCACAAATGGTTCAACCTGACGAGGTCGAGGGCGCGATCGACGATAGCGTCGCGGCCGTAATGCTGACTCAGGTGCACTACAAGACCGGCAAGATGCGCGACATGGCGCGGGTCACCGAGTTGGCGCAAGACCATGGCGCGCTGATGATCTGGGACCTCAGCCATAGTGCGGGAGCGATCCCGGTCGACTTGGCTGCCGCCAATGCCGATTTCGCGGTCGGGTGCGGGTACAAGTATTTGAACGGCGGACCGGGGGCTCCGGGCTTCCTGTATGTCGCCGAGCGGCATCAGAATGCGGTCACCCCGGCGTTGACCGGGTGGTTCGGCCATGCTGCGCCGTTTGCTTTCGAGGATTGTTACGAGCCGGCTCCGGGGATTGCGCGGTTCCTCATCGGCACGCCCCCGGTGCTGGGGATGGCGGCGCTGGAGGTGGGGGTCGACCTGTTTCTCGAGGCCGACATGGCGGCGGTACGGGCCAAGTCGATCTCGCTATCGCAGCTTTTCAGCGAGCGGATGGCGCCGCTCGCCGAGCGGTGGGGCTTCGCGCTCGCCAGCCCGGCCGATCCGACCGAGCGGGGGAGCCAGGTCTCGTATCGCCACCCCGAGGGGTACGCGATCATGCAGGCGCTGATCGCGCGGGGAGTGATCGGCGATTTCCGCGCGCCCGATATCCTGCGCTTCGGGTTCACCCCGCTCTACACCACCCACGCCGAGGTCGCCGCCGCGGCCGGCCACATCGATGCCGTCATGGCGGCGCGCGAATGGGACCGGCCGGAATACAAAGTGCGCAGCGCCGTCACTTGACGCTTGCGTAAACCCGTCCGCCCGATAGGTTTCCTCTCAGGACGGATAACTGGGAGAGACGGCGATGGACTTTGCGATTCCGCAGGAGCTGGAAGACTACTACGCCGAGCTCATCGCCTTCATCGAGGCGGAGATCGAACCGCTGGTCGCCGCCGACGACAACATCCGCTTCTTCGACCACCGCCGCGAGGATGCGCGCACCGATTGGGAGCGCGAGGGGCTGCCCAACCACGAGTGGGAGCAACTGCTCGGCAAGGCCCGCCGCGCGGCGGATGCGGCCGGCCACTGGCGCTTCTCGGCGCCCAAGAAGTACGGCGGCAAGGACGGCTCCAACCTGTGGATGGCGGTGATCCGCGAACGCTTCGCGCGGCGCGGGCTGGGCCTCCACAACGACCTCCAGAACGAGCACTCGATCGTCGGCAACTTCCCGTTCGTGGCGATGTTCGAAACCTTCGGCACCGAGGAGCAGAAGGACGAATTCATCCTTGGCGGGTTCGAGGGCAAGCGCCGGGTCGCCTTCGGGCTGACCGAGCCGCACCACGGCTCCGACGCCACCTGGATGGAAACCAAGGCCGTCCGCGAAACCCGCGACGGGGTCCCCGGCTGGCGCATCGACGGCGAGAAGATGTGGATCACTGGAATGCACGTCGCCACCCACTGCGCGACCTTCTGCCGCACCAGCGGCGAGCCGGGCGATGCGCGCGGGATCACCTGCCTGCTCGTTCCCAACCCCACCGAGGGGCTGAAGATCGAGGAGTGGATGTGGACCTTCAACATGCCCACCGATCACCCACGCCTCAGCTTCACCAACGTGTGGGTGCCCGAGCGCGCGATGCTGGGGCAGGAGGGCCGCGGCCTCGCGCTGGCGCAGAGCTTCGTCCACCAGAACCGCATCCGCCAGGCCGCGAGCAGCCTCGGCGCCGCGCTCCACTGCATCGACGAGAGCGTGAAGTATGCGAGGGCGCGCAAGCCATTCGGCGAGGAGCTGGCGCGCAACCAGGCGATCCAGTTCCCGCTGGTTGAATTGAAGACGCAGTGCGAGATGTTGCGCCTGCTGATCTACAAGACCGCGTGGGAGATGGACAACATGCCGCACGAGGAGATCGAGAAGACGATCTCCGACAAGGTCAGCATGTGCAATTACTGGGCGAACCGGCTGGTGTGCGAGGCGGCCGACCGGGCGATGCAGGTGCACGGCGGCATCGGCTATTCGCGGCACAAGCCGTTCGAGCACATCTTCCGCCACCACCGCCGCTACCGCATCACCGAAGGCGCGGAAGAGATCCAGATGCGCAAGGTGGGCGCGTACCTGTTCGGCTACCTGGGCCCCAACCGGGGCAAGTTCGGATGAAGCACACCTTCTGGCACCTGGCCGGCCACGGCGGGGTCAAGCTGTTCGCGCAAGGCTGGCTGCCCGAGGGCGAACCGCGCGACGTGATCGTTATCGCGCACGGTTATGCCGAGCACGGCGGGCGCTACGGCAACCTTGTAGAACGACTGGTGCCGCAAGGATACGCGATCTACGCCATCGATCACCGCGGCCACGGCCAGTCCGGCGGCAAGCGCGCGCTGGTCGACCGGATGGACTGGGTGATCGAGGACTTCCACAAGTTCGTCGCCGAAGTGCGCGCGCGGCATGGTGGGCAGAAGATAAAGCTGCTCGGCCACTCGATGGGCGGCAACGTCGCCTTCGGCTATGCCTTGCGCTGGCCGGACGACCTCTCGGGCCTGATCCTCTCCGGCCCGCTGATCGGCGGCAGCGCACCGGCGGCGCAGCGGCTGGCGGTCAAGCTGCTTTCCGCCATCGCGCCCACGCTAGGTACCGTCGACTTGCCTCCGGGGGCCGTGAGCCGCGATCCGCAAGTGGTCGACGATTATCTCAACGATATCCTTGTCACCATCGGCAAAGTCCCCGCCCGCACCGCGCACGAACTGTTCGCTCCGCTGCCGGGCTACCTCAAGCGCGCGCCGGAGATGAAGGTGCCGGTCCTGATCCAGCACGGCGAGGCCGACGCGCTCGTCCCGCTCGCCGGCGCCCGCCCGACGATCGACGCCATCGGCGCGAGCGACAAGACCGTGATCATCTACCCCGGTCTGTTCCACGAGATCTACAACGAGCCGGAGAAGGACGCGGTGATCGGCGACCTGGCGCGGTGGCTTGAGGCGCACCCGGCCTAGCTCATCCGTCGGCCCGGGCTTGACCCGGGCCAGTGCTTCTTTCTCAGCGCTCCGGCCAGAAGGAAGCACCACCCCGGGTCAAGCCCGGGGCGACGGTTAAACGGGCGTCGTGTCGCGGTTTCTCCGAGCTTCGCGACACGCATAGATGCGCGCCAAAATGGTCCGTCAATCCCGGCCAAGCTCGGTGCTTCTAGCGCGCTCACGCAGGACGTTGCGGTCGATCTTGCCCATGGCGTTGCGCGGCAGCTCGTCCAGCAGCACCCAACTGATCTTTTCAGCGACGAGCAGCGGCACCTTCATCGCATCGGTGAACGCCGCTTCGCTGAACGCGCCGCCCGCGACGACCGCGATCCAGCAGCGCTCCCACCCGTCCTCGTCCTGCACCGAGAATGCCGCGGCTTCGACCACGCCCGGGGCCCGCTCCGCGGCCGCTTCGACCCACGCCGGCAGGACCTTCTGCCCGCGCAGGTTCAAGAGGTCGTCGGCCCGGCCTTCGAGAGTGAGGAGGCCATCCGGGTCGAGCCGGCCGATGTCTCCCGAAATGAACCAGCCATCCTGGAATGCCTCCGACTTCCCGCGCAGGTATCCCTTGGCCACCCGGTCGCTACGGATTCGCACGTGGCCCAGCTCTCCCGAGGCCACGGGAACGCCATGCTCGTCGACGATTTGTACGGTCACGCCGGGTAAGACATACCCCGCCGCGGCGGACGATCGCTCGATCAGCGCCGGCGAGGCAATCGCCACCGCCCCGCATTCCGAGGCCCCGTACACGCTGCGAAAATCGTGCGTGAGCACGGCTTGAGTTCGGGCGAGCAGCTTGCGGGGAACCGGCCCGCCGCCGGTCACGGCCCGCAGGGGCTGCGGCGGATGATCGTCTGCCAGTCCCCTCGATGAACTGCCCAAGCTGGCCCGGCGTCATCGCGATCAGCCCGGGCTTCATCGCCAACACCTGATCGGCATGGTGCAGCGGGTCAGCGACCATCATGACGGCATTGCCAATCGCCCAGCACCCGAGAGTGAGGACAAAGCCCAGGATTGTGTGTGTCCCCGTCGCCATGAACCAGGGGCCCGGCGGCGTGCCGTATGCAATGGGGACGTTGCGGATGCTGGCCTCGATCATTTGCCAGCTCAATGCGATGCGCTTCTCCTCGCCGGTCGTGCCCGATGACAGGAGAATTCGGCCGAGCTCATCCGGCGGGATGGCCCGTGAAGTCAACTCCGGTACGGGGCCCGAGAGCATGGCGGCGACCTGCTGCTGGTCGACCAGGACCGCGGGATTCTCCTCAGCCCGTTGCGACACACGCAGCGGGCATTCGCGATCGACCCCCGGCGATGACGGAAACCCGAGCCGGGCGAGGGCGAGCATCACCACCCAGTTGAGGTAGAAATCCTCGATCGCCACCGAGACGGGGCGATCGGGCCCGCCATCGAGCGATTGCAGGAAGCCCGCGGTGCGGGTCACATCGGCATCGAGCCTGGCAAAGCTGATCGGACCCGATGGAAGGACGATCGCCGGGGCATCCGGCCGCAGGTGCGCGTGGTGGCGGACGTAGACGTCGAACATCGCTTCCCCCTTGCGAGGTATTCTCTGCCCAATCTCCGTGCGCGTAAATGCGCCCGCGCGCGCTGCGTGACTACCGGTTGAGGCGCCCTTCGATCAGCGTCTCCACCACGCTCGGATCGGCCAGCGTCGAAACATCCCCCAGCGCGCTCACCTCGTTCTCGGCGATCTTGCGCAGGATGCGGCGCATGATCTTGCCTGAGCGGGTCTTGGGCAGGGCGGGGGTGAAGTGGATGTGGTCGGGGCTGGCGATCGGGCCGATCTCGCTGCGGACCTGCTGGCGCAGCTCGGCGGCGAGGGCGTCGGAGGGCTCCTCGCCGGCGTTCAAGGTGACGTAGCAGTAGATGCCCTGGCCCTTGATATCGTGCGGGTATCCGACCACCGCGGCTTCGGCGACCTTGTCGTGCAGCACCAGCGCGCTTTCGACTTCGGCGGTGCCCAGCCGGTGGCCGGAGACGTTGATGACGTCGTCCACCCGGCCGGTGATCCAGTAGTAGCCATCGGCGTCGCGGCGGCAGCCGTCGCCGGTGAAGTACTTGCCGCGGTAGGTGGTGAAGTAGGTCTCGGCGAAGCGCTGGTGATCGCCATAGATTGTCCGCGCCTGGCCGGGCCATGAGCGGACCAGGCACAGGTTGCCGCTCGCCGCCCCCTCCAGCACCTCGCCGTCGGCATCGACCAGCTGCGGGCACACGCCGAAGAACGGCTTGCCTGCGCTGCCCGGCTTCATGTCGTGCGCGGCGGGAAGCGTGGTGATCATCACCCCGCCGGTTTCGGTCTGCCACCAAGTGTCGACCACCGGCAGCGCGCCCTTGCCGACGGTGTCGGAATACCAGCGCCACGCTTCGGGATTGATCGGCTCGCCGACGGTGCCGAGCAGGCGGAGCGAGGAGAGGTCATGCCGCTCAACCGGCTCCTTTCCCTCGCGCATCAGCGCGCGGATCGCGGTGGGGGCGGTGTAGAAGATGCTGACCTTGTGCTTGGCGACGGTCGCCCAGAAGCGGTCGTGGTCGGGCCAGTTGGGCACGCCTTCGAACATCAACGCGGTCGCGCCGTTCTGTAAGGGGCCATAGACGACATAGCTGTGGCCGGTGACCCAGCCGATGTCGGCGGTGCACCAGAACACCTCGCCCGCGCGGTAGTCGAAAGTGTAGCGGAAGGTGGTCTCGGTCCACACCGCGTAGCCGCCGGTGGTGTGGAGCAGGCCCTTGGGCTTGCCGGTCGAGCCCGAGGTGTAGAGGATGAATAGCGGGTCTTCGGCGTTCATCGGCTCGCACGGGCAGTCGGCGGGGACGTCTTTCGAGAGTTCGTGGTACCAGTGATCGCGGCCCTCGGTCATCTCCACCCCGCCGCCGGTGTGGCGTGTCACCAGCACCGCCTTGACCGATACCTTCTTCAGCGCCGCATCGACGTTGGCCTTGAGCGGCACGGTCTTGCCGCCGCGCAGGCCCTCGTCGGCGCAGACGATCCAATCGCTTGCGCAGTCGTCGATCCGGCCGGCGATCGCTTCCGGGCTGAAGCCGCCGAAGATCACCGAGTGCACCGCCCCGATGCGCGCGCAGGCGAGCATGGCGAAAGCGCCCTCGGGCACCATCGGCATGTAGATGGTGACACGGTCGCCCTTGGCGACGCCCATTTTCTTGAGCGTGTTCGCCATGCGGATCACTTCGGCCTGGAGCTCGGCGTAGGTGATGCGGCGGATCTCGCCGTCGGGATCGTCAGGTTCGAAGATCAGCGCGAGGCGGTCGCCCTGGCCGGCGGCGACGTGGCGGTCGACCGCGTTGTGGCAGATGTTGAGCTTGCCGTCCGCGAACCACTTGATCGCGACCGGATCGAAGCTCCAGTCGCCTGCCTTGGTTGGGGCCCCAGCCCAGTCGAGCCGCTGCGCCTGTTCGAGCCAGAACCCGTCGCTGTCGTCGATACTCCGGCGGTACATCGCGGCGTACTGCTCCGGCGTGCAGTTGGTGCCGTCGGCGGTGGAGGCGGGGCGGCGCACCCATTCGTCGTGATGCGCGGCGGCGTCGGTCATGTGGCTCTCCCAGGCTTTGGGTCAGCCTAGCGGCTCAGCCAGCGAGTGTGAACGCGTTGCGTTCTCCGTCATTCGAAAGCGCCACTTGGCGGCCGAGCGGATCGTCTGCTTCCATCGCCGCGAGCGTAGCCGGATCGTCGCTCCGGGCGATGAACCGGCGGCCGTCGGACAGGCGGCCGATGGCGACCGCATAGGTCGGGCCCCCGCGGCCGTGGACGACGGTGTAAGTTTCGATCGTGCCGCTGCCTTCAACGAGGTCAGCGAGTTCGGGCGGGGCGGGGCGGTGCTGGACGGCCTCGCTCCAGCCGGCGAATTGCGCGGGTGCGGTCGAAAGGACCAGCGCGGCGTACTTGCTCTGGAAGCCGCCATTCGCGCCGACGAGGCCGAAGGCGCCGGGCCGTTCGCGCAGGCGTTCGACGGTGCTGGCGATGGCGTGGCTGGAATAGCCGTTGCCCGCACCGCCGAAGTAGGGAAGCCCTCCGGTCACGGTCAGCCCGCGCGGGTCGTCCTGGCTGAGGCCGAGGTGGTCGATGGCGGTCGAGTACACCGCGATCGGGAAGCACGAGTAGAAGTCGAGCACCTCGACCTCGCCGATACTCTTGCCCGCCGCGCCCAGCGCCGCGCCCAGCGCCGCGTCGAGTGCGGCTTCGGCGGCGGGGTATGCGCCCAGGTCGGCGCGTTCAAGGATGTCGGGCTCGGCGGACGCCGATGCGCCGTGGATGTAGACCCAGCGGTCCTCCGGGATACCGGCCTCGCGCGCCGCGGCGGCGGACATTACCAGCATCGCGGCGCCCATGTTGACCTGATCGCGGGCGACCACCTTCAGCGGGAAGGGGTCGGCGATCATCCGGTTTTTCGGCGTGATCGTGGCGATGGCTCCGGCCGAGAGCGGCTCGCCCGCCGCGCTGGAGTAGGGGTTCTGCGCCGCCACCGCGCTGAACGGGGCGAACAGCTCGCCCATCGCCGCGCGGTAGTCCTCGCGGCTCATGCCGAGGCGCGCGCGGCGGGCGTTCTCCAGCAACGCGTAGGCGATCGGCGCGCTGACGATGCCGTGGACGATGCCCTGCTTGGTGAGCATTCGTGCCGAGCCGCGATCCTCGATCTCGCCCTCGTCGTGCTCGGCCCAGTCGCGGGCCTCTCCCTGCGATGACAGGTGGCGGGCGTTCGAGATCGCTTCCGCACCGAACACCATGCCTGCCGCGATCTCGCCGCGCGCCACCCGCTCGGCCATTTCCACCAGCGCGGTAACCGGCGACTGGCCGCCGACCGCTTCGAGGATCGCCTGCTTGGGCTTCAGGCCCGCTCGCCGCGCGACTGCGAGCGGAAACTTGTCCGGCTTGCCGAACGGGGAGGGCGCCGCGCCGGAATCCTCGAACGTGCGGATTGCGGAGACCACCTCGATCGAAGGCTTCAGGTCGCGTGCCGCGCCGGCATCCGCGATCGCCCGCTCGGCCGCCCAGGCCGCGAGATCGGCAGCAGAGCGGCCCTGCCACTCCGCCTCGCCGATCCGCTCGACGACCTGGCCGACGCCGACAATGACCGGCGTTGACGGGTTCATCAGCGGTTGAACTTCTCGCCCGCGTCGGCCTTGCGGCGCAGCAAGTCGCTCACCGGAAGGTCATGCTTTTCAAGGCCTTCGACCACGGTCTTGAGACCGATCGTGTCGGCCCAGAACATCGGCCCGCCGGTGTAGAGCGGCCAGCCGTAGCCGTTGATCCACACCACATCGATGTCGCTCGCGCGCTGGGCCATCTTCTCGTCGAGGATTTTCGCGCCCTCGTTGACCATCGGATAGAGCAGCCGCTCGCGAATCTCGTCCTTCGAGATTTCGCGTTGCGGCTTGCCTTCCTTGGCGGCGAAATCGGCGATGATCTGCTTGGTCTCGTCCGACGGGGTTCGGTTGCGCGCCTCGTCGTAGTCGTAATAGCCCTTGCCGGCCTTCTGGCCGAAGCGGCCCCTGGCACACAGCGCGTCGCGGATCGTCTCGATCCGGCTCGGATCGCGATGCCAGCCGATGTCGGTGCCGGCGAGGTCGCCCATCTGGAACGGGCCCATCGGGAAACCGAATTCGAGCAGGACATCGTCGATGTCCCAATAGTTCGCGCCTTCCATGATCAGCGCATTGGCCTGCTGCTGGCGAGGGCTGAGCATACGGTTGCCGATAAAGCCCGGACACACGCCCGAAACAGCGGCAACCTTGCCGATGGTCTTGGCGAGCTTCATGCAGGTTGCCAGCACATCGTCGCGCGTTTCCTTCCCGCGCACGATCTCAAGCAATTTCATCACGTTGGCGGGTGAAAAGAAGTGTAGTCCGAGGACGTAACCGGGCCGCTTGGTCGCGGTCGCGATCTCGTCGATGTTGAGATAGCTGGTGTTCGATGCCAGGATTGCGCCCTGCTTCACCACTTCATCGAGCTTGGCGAAGACCTGCTTCTTGACGTCCATGTTCTCGTACACCGCCTCGATCACGAGGTCGCAGTCCGCGAGTTCATCGTAGTTCAGCGTCGGCGAAAGCAGGCCCATCGCCTTCTCGACCGCCTCGTCGGTCATGCGGCCGCGCTTGGCGGTGTTCTCGTAATTGCGGCGCATAGTCTTGGTGCCGCGGTCGAGCGCGTCCTGCTGCATCTCCAGGATCGTCACCGCGATTCCGGCGCTCAGGAAATTCATCGCGATGCCGCCGCCCATCGTGCCCGCACCGATGATGCCGACCTTGTTAATCGGAATCAGCGGGGTGTCGGCGGGCACGTCGTCGATCTTGTTCGCGGCGCGCTCGGCGAAGAAGTAGTGGCGCATCGCTGCCGACTGGGTGCCGGTCATGAGCTTCATGAACAGCTCGCGCTCCTTCTTCACGCCCTCGGCGTAAGGGAGCTCGCCAGCCGCCTTGACCGCCTCGATCGCGGCGTTGGGCGCGTCGAAGCCGCGAATCTTGCGCGCCTGGCTGCGGCGGAAGTCGTCGAAGATCGCCGGATTGCGCACCCCATCCTCGTTCTTCGTGCCTTCCGAAGCGCGCGGTACCGGCTGGTCGATCTTGCTCCGCGCGAAAGCGACCGCATCGGCTTCGAGGTTGTCTTCGCTGACGATCGCATCGACGAGGCCGATGCTTTCCGCCTTCTTCGCCGAGATCGGGTCGCCGCCGACAACCAGCGGCAGTGCCGCTTCGGCGCCGACCAGCCGCGGCATGCGTTGCGTACCAGCGGCTCCAGGAATGAGGCCGAGCTTGACCTCGGGCAGTCCGAGCTTCGCGCTCGGCACCGCCACCCGGTAGTGGCAGGCCAGCGCGACCTCGCATCCGCCGCCGAGCGCGGTGCCGTGGATTGCGGCGACCACCGGCTTGTCGCTCGCTTCCATCGCGTCGAGCGTTTCGGGCAAGCTGGGACCTTGCGGGGGCTTGCCGAACTCGGTGATGTCCGCGCCGGCGAAGAACGTGCGCCCGTCGCAGCGGATGACGATCGCCTTCACCGCGTCGTCGGCCAGCCCAGCGGCGATCTCGCGCTGGAGGCCGGCGCGCACCGCCTGGCCGAGCGCGTTGACCGGCGGGTTGTTCGAAACGACGACAAGCACTTCGCCGTCGCGGTGGGACGAAATCGGATCGGTCATTGGTGGCTCCTCAGGCGCGGCTGTCGGCGAGCGCCGAATAGATCAGGGTCTTCAATTGGCGGCGGATGGGATAGGCGCTCGACGGATAGACCTGCGTCATGAACACCATCGTGATGCCTTCGAGCGGATCGACGAAGAACGCGGTCGAGTAGGCGCCGCCCCAGTAGAATTCGCCCTTGCTCGCCGGCATCAGCGTCTTGGCCGGGTCGATGATGCAGGCGAAGCCGAGGCCGAAGCCGACGCCCGCGTTCTGGCTTTCCGAGAACAATGACTGGCTGAGCTGGGTCAGGTCCTGGTTGCCCGGCAGGTGGTTGGCAGTCATCAGGTCGAGCGTCTTGGGGCTGACGATGCGCACCCCGTCCAATTCGCCGCGGCCGACCAGCATGGCGGTGAACTTCTCGTAGTCGCCGATCGTGCCGACCAGGCCGCCGCCGCCGCTGTCGAACTTGCCCGGGCGGTGGAGGTTGCTGGTCTTGCCGGCGTCAATCATCTTCGCCGGCTTGCCGGGGATGTACTGGTAGGCGTCGACCAGCCGGTCCTGCTGGCCCTCGGCGACCCCGAAACGGGTGTCGGTCATGCCGAGGGGCTGGAAGATGTGCTGCTCGAAATAGTCGCCCAGCCGCATCCCGCTAATCCGCTCCACGGCCACGCCCAGCACGTCGGTCGAGACCGAGTAGTTCCACCGTTCGCCCGGATTGAACTCGAGCGGCAATTTGGCGAGGCGCGCGATGTACTCGTCGCTTTCGAGGTGCGCGCGGGCCATGTCGAGGTTGCTCTCGCGGTAGGCCGCATCGACATTGCTGCGCTGCTGCAAACCGTAACTGAGGCCCGACATGTGCGTCAGCAGGTCGACGAAGCGCATCGGCCCCGCCGGCTTTCCGGGATAGAACGGCACCTGCGGGCTGCCGCCGCCGGCGAAGATCTGCAGGTTGGCGAACTCGGGGAAGACCTTGGTCACCGGCTCTTCCAGCGCGACCTTGCACTGTTCGACCAGCTGCATGAACGCGATCGAGGTGATCGGCTTGGTCATGCTGGCGATGCGGAACAGGGCATCTTCGCGCAAAGGTTCGCGCCCTTCGCCCATCGTGCCCATCTGCGTGCGGTAAACGGGCTGCCCATCGCGCGCGACGACCAGCTGCATCATCGGCAGGCGGCCGCTGTCGAGGTAGGCGGTCTTGAGGAACGGGGCGATCCGGTCGAGGCGTTCCTGGTCGAAACCGAGGGCCGCCGAGGCAGTCGTGTCCAGCATGATTCTCTCCCGCGAGGCGCATGGAGCGCGTCTTGCCCAAGCCATACCCAGCTTTCGGGCGAGGGCAAATACTCTCCGCCGCCGCCCGCCATACCTGCATTAGGAAAGCACGCTTGCGAAGGGCGCGCGATTGGCCATACACTCGCGCTCAAAGAGAACACGTAAGGGATCGAGATGCCTGAAACCAACCTGGCCGAGGTGCTCGGCTGGACTCCGCCCGCCGGCTGGCCCGCTGCGACTCGCGACGAGATCAAGGCCCGTCTGACCGCGCCCGGCGAACGCTTCGAGATGGAGACGGTCGACATCCGTGGGATACCGACACGGACGTGGAAGAACGCGCCTGAAAACTTGCGTGCGCTGATGGCTTTGGCTCGCACGTACGGCGACCGCGAATTCGTCATATACGAGGATGAGCGCATCACGTTTTCCGCCTTCCACCGCGCGGTCGCCAAGCTGGCGCAGGTGCTGCAGGCGCACGGCGTGAAGAAGGGCGACCGCGTCGCGCTCGCGATGCGAAACCTGCCCGAATGGCCGGTCGCATTCTTCGCGTGCGTGACGATCGGCGCGATCTGCGTGCCGCTCAATGCGTGGTGGACTGGGGGCGAGATGGCCTACGGGCTCGCGGATTCGGGCACTACGGTGCTGATCGCCGACGCCGAGCGGTGGGACCGGATTTCTCCGCACACCGCCGACATTCCGTCGCTGCAGCACGTGTTCGTCGCCCGCTGCATGGGCGATCTCGCGCCCCCGGCAGCGCGGCTGGAGGAGCTCGTCGGAACATCGGCGACGTGGAAGGACTTGCCCGACGCCGACATCCCGGCGGTCGATATCGCCTCCGACGACGATGCAACGATCTTCTACACCAGTGGCACCACCGGCAAACCTAAGGGCGCGCTCGGCACGCACCGCAACCTGGTGACCAACATATTCTCGAGCGGGTACGGTGCGGCCGTCGCGGTCCTCCGGCGGGGCGACGAAATCCCCGAGCCGCAGCCGCGCACGATGCTGACGGTGATCCCACTGTTCCACGTCACTGCGTGCTCGGCCGGGCTGATGGGCCTCGTCGCGAGCGGCTCGAAGACGATCTTCATGCGCCGGTGGGAAGCCGAGGAGGCAATGCAGATCATCGAGCGCGAGAAGGTCAACGCGACCGGCGGCGTGCCGACGATCGCCTGGCAGCTGCTCGAGCATCCCAATCGCCACAAGTATGACCTCTCCAGCCTCGAGGCGATCGCCTACGGCGGCGCGCCCTCGGCGCCCGAGCTGGTGCGCAAGATCCGCGACGAGTTCGGCGCCCTGCCTGGCAACGGCTGGGGGATGACCGAGACGATGGCGACGGTCACCGGCATCTCGAGCGAGGACTACCTCAATCGCCCCACGAGTTGCGGCCCGCCCGTCGCGGTGGCCGACCTCAAGATCATGGACGAGGAGGGCACGCGCGAGCTGCCCGTCGGCGAGGTGGGCGAGCTCTATGCGCGCGGGCCGATGGTGGTGAAGGGCTACTGGAACAAGCCCGAGGCGACCGCGGAGACCTTCATCGACGGGTGGGTGCGCACCGGCGACCTCGCGCGGCTCGACGAGGAAGGCTACTGCTACATCGTCGACCGCGCCAAGGACATGATCCTGCGCGGCGGGGAGAACATCTACTCCTCGGAGGTCGAGAACGTGCTCTACGATCACCCCGCGGTAACCGACGCTGCGCTGGTCGGCATCCCGCACCCCCAGCTGGGCGAGGAACCGGCTGCAGTCGTCCACCTCGCGCCGGGCACTTCGGCCACCGAGGCTGAGCTCAAGGCCTGGGTGGCCGAGCGGCTCGCCAAGTTCAAGGTGCCGGTGCGGATCCTGTTCTCCGAGGAGACACTGCCACGCAACGCGAACGGCAAGATCCTGAAGAAAGACCTGAAATCGCTCTTCGAAAAGGAGCCGGAAGGGCTATAGCGATCTAATGGGCGAGGGGACCCAACCCAAGGCAAGCGAGACCGAGCGCTTCGAGCGGCGGCGGCAGGATGTCATCCACGCCGCCTCGGCGCTGATCAACGAGCTCGGGGTCAAGGGCACCACCTTTGCCGAGCTCGCCCGGTCGGTCGGCCTCAACGCCACCAGCATCACCTACTACTTCGACCGCAAGGATAAGCTGGTCGTCGCGGTTTACGAAGCGACGCTCGACTGGCTTGAGGAAGCCGCGCGCGAAGCCGCGGGCAAGGCCACACCGGCGGAGCGCCTCCAGGCCTTCATCGCCGCCCAGGTCGCTCTGCGGCGGCGCATCCGCGACGGCGAGAGCGGGCTTATCACCGCGCTCAGCGAAATCCGCACGCTCGACGAGGCGCTGCAGGCCCCGCTGCTCGCGCAGTATGCGCGGGTGGTCGATCACGTGCGCTCTTTCTTTGGCGAGGGGCGCGACGGGCTGAAGCGCTCGCTCGACACCGCGCGCGCGCACGTGCTGCTGGAGGCGATGTTCTGGTGGCCGGTGTGGTCGCTGCGTTATTCCACGCGTGATTTCGACCGCCTCGAAGCGCGGATGGTCGACATCTTTTCGCGCGGATTGGCGGGGCAGGGGTGCGGCTGGCAGCCGCACGCGCTCGCCAACAACGACTGGCGGAGCGAGGACGAAGGGACAGACGCCTTCCTGCGGTCGGCCACGGTGATGATCAACCAGCGCGGCTATCGCGGCGCCTCGGTCAATCGCATCGCTGCCGCGCTCAACGTCACCAAGGGCAGCTTCTACCACCATCATAGCGCCAAGGACGATCTGGTCTTCGACTGCTTCGAGCGCAGTTACGACCGGCTGTCGGCGGTGCAGCTCGCGGCCAGCGAGATCGAGGGCGACTGGTGGACGCGCATCGCGAGCGCGCTCGCCGAGCTGATCGACCTGCAATTCCGCGACCCGATGCCGCTCTTGCGCACGACCGCGCTACAGGCGCTTCCCGCAGGCGAGCGCGGCAGCGTGGTGGTGCGATCGAACCGCCTCGCCAACCGCTTCGCCGGGATGCTCTCGGACGGCATTGCCGACGGCTCGGTCCGCGCGGTCGACCCTCTGGTGGCGAGCCAGCTGATCATGCCCGCGCTCAACGCCGCCTACGAAGCGCGCGGCTGGGCGGCGCGCCAGCCCGACCCCGCGCTGGCGGTCAAGCTTTACGCCTGGACGCTGTGCGCGGGCGTGTTCAGCGATCCGCCCGAAGTCGGCTGACTCTCACCCAGCCCGGATAAGTGAAGGGCCGGACACCTCCACGGTGCCCGGCCCTTTCTCCCTCCGTGACCCTGCGATCAGAACGCCTGCGAGACCGCAAGCTTGGCGGTGAAGCCGAGCGGGCTGGCCGTGAACGGATCGTAGTTCTGGTCGAGCCGCGCGAACGGCGGGTCCTTATCGAACAGGTTCTGCAGCGAAACCGCGATCGTGGTGCGCGTCGGCAGGACCAGACGATACGTCGCGTCGACCGTGGTGAAGGCCCCGATCTCCTTGCCCGCAGACACGGTCTGGCCGGCCAGCGCCGCGGCGTTCGGGCCGAAGATCGTCGCGCCGCGCTGGTCGGTGTAACCATCGATGTAGTTCACCTGCACGCGGAGCGAGTGGTTACCGAAATCGCCCTGGACGAACGCGTTACCCTTCCATTCCGGCAGCGGATAGGCGGTGGTCTGGTAGTTGAGCAGGCCGACCGCGTCGAAGGCCGGCTGCACCAGAATGCCTTCCACGAAGACGTCGTTGGTCTTGTACTCGATCACGTACGTGCCTGCGACGCCCGCCGAGATCGAGCCGCCGTCACCGAACGGCATGTTGTAGTTCGCCTGGAAGTCGACGCCCGACGTGCGCAGACCGGCGCTGTTGATGATCTGCGTGCGCAGTCGTTGCACGTTGGCAAGACCGCATCCGGCGGCGGTAAAGGTGAAGCGTGCCGCAAGCGCCGCATAGGCCGCGTTGGCGCAGTTGGCGGTGCCGCTGGCGCCGAACAACGCATTGAGGATGCCCTGCACCGGCTCGCCCTCAATCTGATCCTTCACGTCATAACGGAAGTAATCGATGCTGGCGTTGAAGCGACCGGTGTCGACCAGCACACCGGCGTTGTAGGTGGTCGCCCGTTCCGGGGTGAGGTTCGGGTTGCCGCTCACGTCGACGGCGCGGAACGCGGTGCCGATGATCTGCAGCGAGGTCAGGTTGCCGCCAAGCTGCTGCGCCGGCGGGCCGCGGAACGTGGTGCCGATGCCGCCGCGGATGGCGAGCCAATCGGTCAGCTCGAACTTCACGCGCGCCTGCGGGTCGAACGTGGAGCCGACGTTTCCGCCGTAGTCCTCGAACCGGGCCGCGAGCTGGACCTGCAGCTTGTCGAATACCGGCAGCTGGAGCTCGGCGAAGGCCGCCTTCACATCACCCTTTGAGCTGCCCGGCCGGTTGGTGCCGAGGAAGCCCAGCGCGCCGGTCTGCTGCGTGCAGACCGCGTTCGGGTCGAGCGGCGAGCCCGGGCAGGGGAAGAAGTCGAGGTTGCTGACGTAGTTGTAATCGCGGTTGTACCAGTTCTTCCGGTACTGGGCGCCGATCGCGAAGCCGATCTCCCCGCCGGGAAGGGAAATTCCGCTCTGCCCGGAGAGAACGACATCGGCGACGAACAGCCGCGTGAGCGCGCGTGTTCCCGTGGTCTGGAAGAAGTTGTCGAAGGTCGCCGCGTCGTTGATCAGGCCCGCGCCCGGCGTGGTCGAAAGACCGTTGGTCGGACGGCTGCCCGCGTAGTTCGGGTTGACCTGGCCGGTGACCGCGTTGGCCTGAACCGCGGTCGAGAACGGGTTGAAATACGTACAGCCGTTGGTTCCGGCGAGCGCGGCCAACTGTGCCGCGGTGAGCCCGCGACGGGATTGAGCCGACGCGTAAGCGCAGTTCGGTCCGCCGAAGCCGGCGAGCGCGTTCTGCAGCAGATCGCCGAAAGTGTCGGTACCTTCGAAGTAACGGTCGTACTCGCTGTAGGTCGCGCTGGTGGTCAGATCGAGCTTGTCGCTGAGCGGGGTGCGGAATTCCGCGCTCAGCATGATTTCGTCCGACACACGGGGCGAAGTCGCCGAGCCGCGTTCGTTGTCACCAAAGAACAGCGGGTTGCCGCCCAGCAGGGCAGGGCGGAACAACACCGGGAATGCCAGCGCCGGGGCCAGCGGATTGCCTCCAGCGTCGGTCAAGCAGCCCGACGACGCGCCGTAGACGCGGCAGTAGTCGCGCAGTGCGGGGGCGTAAGTCGGGATCACGAACACGCCGGGACCGGCGGCCTGCGCGGGGGTGAGGACGCCGCTCGCGGGAACGGTGGTGAGGGTGTTCGCCGAATAGCCCGAAGGGGGCAACGTCGGCAGGTAAGTGGGCGACGTGGTGATCTGCGTTTCCGAATGGCCCCACAGCGCGTTGACCCGCAGCGTGCCCGATTGGCCGATGTCGAATTCGAGATCGCTGAAGATCTGGAAGCGCTCTTCCGGCTCCACGAGGTTGCCGAACAGGCCGTACTGGTTGAAGCAGCGATCGGTGGTCGATCCGGGGAGGGTGCGGAAGCCGCCGAGAGCCGTACAACCCTGGTCGGCCGTAAAGTTCAGCCCGCCAACCGTCGCGTTGAAGTCGAAGTTACCCGGATTTCCGCCGCCCGTGTATCCGCCTTGCGGATTGTTTTCGAACGGCTGGATCACGAAATCGCGATCGATCGTCTGCAGTTCCGAGCGGCGCTGGTATCCCGCGGAGAGGAACACGCGAAACCCGTCGATGTCCTTGCCGAAGCTGATCGCGCCGCCGTAATCGCCCTTCGAACCCTTGATATAGCGATAATCACCCGAGACCAGGAACCCGTCCTGCTGGGTCTTGGTGATGAAGTTGACCACGCCGCCGATCGCGTCCGAACCATAGGTCGCCGCGGCGCCATCCTTCAGGACCTCGATCCGCCCGATGGCGGCGGAAGGGATCAGGTTGATGTCAACGATCGGGATGCCGCTGCCGCCCGACTGGACGATGCGCTTGCCGTTGAGCAGCACCAGCGTGCGCTGCGGACCGAGGCCGCGCAGGTTGACCGAGGCGACGCCTTCGTTGCCTTGCGCGCGGGCGTCGAACTGGTTGGCGTCACCAATGATGCCGTTCGAGGTCGGCAGGTTCTTGAGCAGGTCGATCGCGGAGGGAGAGCCTTGCTTGGCCAGTTCGTCGGCCGAGATCACATCGACCGGGGCCGGTTGGTCTTCGGTCGATCCGCGGATCAGCGAGCCGGTGACGACGATCTGCGGCGCTGCTTCTTCCTCGGCAGCCTCAGGCCCGGGATCGGTCTGGGCGAAAGCGGCCTGGCTCCCCAGCAGGCTGACCCCGAGGGCGAAGAAGGCACACGTGTGGCGCAAAGTCGTCTTGGTCATCACTCTCTCCCTTACGTTCGGGCTTGTTCCTACCTTTCGGTGGATACCCGTTTCTCGAAATTCAATGATACTGGGGGAGCGTTGTCAAGCAACAATCGTCCGTTTTCCGTAGGGTAATCGTCTTTTACCGGAATGCTGCGGACTTGGCGCAACGCCAAACCGCGAATCTAAACGGGTTCGCGGCGCCTCGGCTCGCGGACGGCGAAGACCATCAGGGCGAGGGCAATGGCGATGCCGGCAAGGACCAGCGCGAACAGCGGTTCGAACCCGGCGGCCGCCACCAGCAGGCCCGCCAGGACCGGCCCGATCGCCGCTACCGCCCCTTCAGCCGTGGTGACGAACGCGAGGCGCATCGGGATATCCTCGTGCAAGCCGAATTCCAGCACCATGGTGGTCGCCGCCAGCATCCAGCCGGAGCCGCCGACGCCCAGGAGTACGAACGCGACATAGATCGCCGTCGCGGTGCCGAAGGTCATCAGCAGCACTACGCCGAGTGCCGCGCAAGCGAGCGACAGAATATAGACGATGCGGAAGCCCAGCCGGTCGCCCATCGGCCCCCACAGCAGGTTGGACAGCGTATCGGCGCCCAGGAACGCGAAGCTCAGGCCGCCGATCAGCGCGCCGCTCATCCCCAGGCGCTGGCCCGCATAGACCGTCCAGAACGGGCCGCCGATACGGATTGCGGTGGCGCAGGCCTGCGCGCTGATGAAGCGCGCGAAATCGCGGTCTTCGAGGAGCTGCGGGAACTGGCGGATGCGCTCGCGCAAGGGGATGATGGGGCGCGAGGCGGGGGCGGCGGGCTCGCGGATCATTGTTTGCAACACCAGCAGCCCGGCGCTGGTGAGCGCGAACGCGAAAAGGAACGTGGTCGAGTAGCCGTTGCCGAACCAGTGATCGGCGATGAAGTACTTGCCCGCGACCCACGCGAGCACCGCGGCGATCAGCCCGCCCGCCATGTTGCGGTAGCCTTGCAGCCGGCCGCGGCGGGCGATCGGGATGACCTTGGCCATGATCATCTGGAAGGCGACCCGCTGCGCGCCGTTGAAGAACCCCAGGAACAGGAACAGCGCCAGGGTGACGATCACCAGCGTGTGGCCGGTGAGGAACCATCCCGCGAGCGCCATGCCAAGGATCGCCAGCCGCATCATCGAGCCGACCCGGATCGAGTAGGGGAGGATGTGACTGCGATGCTCGATCCGCGCCCCCGACAGGATCGGGCTGATCGTTGCGCCTAATTGCAGCAGTGCAGTGCCAAGTCCCACCGCCGCCGCGCTGCCGGTAATGGCTAGCAGATATGCGGGGATGATCGTCGGCGCGTAGATCAGCCGGAAGCCGGTCATGCCCAGCACGCCGTGGACGAAGTTGGCCGTGTAGTTGCGCTTGAGGTTCGCTTCGACGAACGCCCGGTGCCGGGCGAACGCATCGTCCTCGCCCGGCTGGGCGAGGACGTCGTCTTCGATAGGCTCGACCGAACTCAGTAGCCGGCCAGGGTGGCGAAGCGGTTCTTGAGGAAGCTTGTCGAACCCCACGCGGATTCGAGCACGCGCGCGCGCTTCAGGTAGAAGCCCACGTCGTACTCGTCGGTCATGCCGATGCCGCCGTGGAGCTGGATGCCCTCGCGGCTCATCGTGTGCAGCACGCGGTTGGCTTCGGCCTTGGCGACAGTCGCCGCACGGGCGACGCCGAACCCGCTGTCGAGCGCCTCCAGTCCACCCTCGACCGCCGAGCGCATCATCGCGAGGTCGCCGAACAGATCCGCCATGCGGTGCTGCAGCGCCTGGAAGGATGCGAGCACTTGGTTGAACTGCACCCGCTGCTTCAGGTAGTCGAGTGTGACGTCGAACACCTGCTGCGCCATGCCGAGCATCTCGGCCGCGGTCAGGATGCGCGCGCGGTCGAGCACATCGTCGAGCAGCGTGTCGCCGCCGCCGGCGAGCTTGTCCGCCGCCGCGCCGGTGAAGGTCACTTCGGCATGGCTGCGCTGGTCGGTCAGCTTGCGGTCCGACAGCGAAACGCCATCGCCCTTCTCGACCAGATAGAGCCCGTCAGCGGCTGCGACGACGAACAGCGAAGCGCCGTGCGCCTCGTGCACGAACGCCTTGGTGCCGGTGAGCTTGCCGCCTTCGACTTTGGCCGTAGACGTACCGGTAAAGCGCGGCCCTTCGTCGACCGCGAGCGTGCCGACCACTTCGCCGGTAGCGAGCTTGGGCAGCCACTTGGCCTTCTGCTCTTCGCTGCCGCCGAGCACGATCGCGCTCGCGGCGATGGTGGTCGCGACCAGCGGGCTGGCGGTGAGCGTCTTGCCGAGCTCCTCGACCACCAGGCCGGCGCTCATCCAGCCGAAATCGCTGCCCCCGAACTGTTCCGGGATGACGATCCCGGCCCAGCCCATCTCGCCCATCGTGCCCCAGACATCCGCCGAGTAGCCCTCGACGGGCTTCTCGCTGCGCACCTTGCGCCACGCGGCGACCGGGTTCTCGTTGGTCACCCAGCCGCGCGCCATGTCGCGCAGCATTTCCTGTTCTTCGTTCAGTACAGCCATTGTCGCGCGCCTCTTACTGGTGGTCCAACATGCCGAGCACGCGCTTGGCGATGATGTTGTTCTGGATTTCGGTCGAGCCGCCGTAGATCGTGGTCGCCTTGCCGAAGAGCCAGGCGCGCACGCCGGCGAGTTCGCTCTCGGAGAAGCCTTCGCCCTCCCAGCCAAGGCCCTGCAGGCCCTGGATCTCGATCATCAACTCGGCGCGTTCCTGACCGAGCTTGGTGCCGAGCTTTTTCAGCACCGAGCTGATCTCGCTGACGCCCCCGGCGGCCTTGGATTCCTCGACCGCGCGGCGGGCGGTGAGCAGGAACGACTGCCAGCGGATCTCGAAATCGGCGATCTTGTCGCGCAGCACCTTGTCGGCGATGGCGCCGCTATCGTCGGTTTCGACGTACTTCTTGGCAATGTCGCCGAGGCTGGCACCCATCAGCCTCGCCATGCCGCCGCCGCCCGAAAGGTTGGTGCGCTCATGCTGAAGCAGCCGTTTGCCGATCGTCCAGCCCTGGCCTTCTTTGCCGACCAGGTTCTCCTTGGGCACCTTCACATCGGTGAAGAAGGTCTCGCAGAACGGGCTCATCCCGCTGATCATCTGGATCGGGCGCACTTCGACCCCCGGGTCCTTCATGTCGATCAGCATGAACGAGATGCCGTTGTGCTTGTCGCTGCGGTCGGTGCGGACGATCGCGAAGCACTTGTCCGCCCACTGGCCGCCGCTGGTCCACGTCTTCTGCCCGTTGACGAGGTAATGGTCGCCCTTGTCCTCGGCGAAGGTCTGCAGGTTGGCGAGGTCGGACCCGGCGTTGGGTTCCGAATAGCCCTGGCACCAGCGGATCTCGCCGCGCGCGATCGCGGGAATGTGCTCGCGCTTTTGCTCCTCGCTGCCGAATTCGAGCAGGGTGGGGCCGAACATCATCACGCCCATGCCGCCGATCGGGTTCCACGCCCCCGCCTTGGCCATCTCTTCCTGCAGGATGCGTGCCTGCGCCTTACTGAGCCCGCCGCCGCCATATTCCTTCGGCCAAGTGGGCACGCCCCAGCCGCGCTCGCCCATCGCCTCGCGCCAGGCCTTTTCGGCCGGCCCTTCGCGGGTCGGGCCTTCAACCGTGGCGAGCGCGTTGCCCTTGCCTTTTAGCTCGGCCGGAAAGTTTTCGGCGAGGAACGCCTTCACTTCCTCGCGGAATGCGTCGTCGGTGGTCGCCTCTTTGGGCTCGGCCAGGGTCGCCATTTCTCTCTCCTTATCGGGCCAATTATCGAGCGGGAGCGCCCAGCGGGGCGTCCTGAATCTCGCGGCTCTTTGCTTCCGCCTCTCGTGCGCGCAAGCGCTCGACGTTGGCAAGATGTTTTGCCTCGGTGATCGGATAGAACCAGATGATCAGGCAGCCGATCGCCCACAGGCCGACGACCATCGGCACATAGTGGATGATCAGGCTGTCGGTCATCGCCTCGGTCACTTTCGTCGGGTCGACTCCGGCCGGAAAACGCGAGGTCTCCAGCACGACGCCCGCGGCGAGGATGCCGAGCCCGCTCGCGCATTGCGCAGAAAAGCTGGCGGCCGAGAAGTAGATGCCGGCGTTGTGCCCGCCGGAGCGGACCGCATCGTCCTCGACCACGTCTGCCAGCATCGACGACGCCGTCATCAAGCTGATCGCGACAGCCGCGCCATAGATTGCGCCGACCAGCAGCAGGGTCGGCAGCAGCAGCGGGTGGCCGGGCGTGAAAAACAGGTCGAAATAGACCAGCACCAGCGGGAAGGTGCCGAGCAGCACGCCGAACATCGCCAGCCACAGCGCGGCGTTGCGCTTGCCCCACCACTTGGTGAATTTCGGAGCGAGGGGCAGGGCGATGCAGACGGCGAGGAACCCGTCGAGCGTCAGCAGTGCGAGCTGCCCCGAGCTGAGCTTGTAGACGTAGGTGCCGAAATAGAGCGAGGTGGCGCCGTACACGCCGATCGCGGTCCACTTGAAAATTGCGAAGCCGAAGATCGTCAGGAACGCGCGGTTGCGGAACGCCGAGACCATCTCCTTGAGATGCGTCAGCAGGCCCGGAATGACAGGCCGCTCATCCTTCTGGCGGATGTAGGGGATGCGCGAGCGCGTGCCCCAGCCGCACACCAGGATGCTGATCATGATCAGCGCCGCGCCGGTGAGCGCGAAAGGCACGTAGCCGGTAGGGTTGAGCTGACCCTTGGGAAATTCCGGCGTCGCCACGAAGAAGAACTTCAGCGCGAACGCCGCGAACGCGAAAGTACCGGCGTAGGCGAACCAGTAGCGCAGGCCATAGAGGCGCGTGCGCTCGGCGTAGTCCTGGGTGAGCTCGCTGCCGAGCGCATTGGCGGGAATCTGGTACGCGCTCATCGCCAGCCGCGCGAGCGAGGCAAAGGCGAAGATCCACACGCCCATCATCATGTCGCTCAGCCCCGACGGCGGGAACCAGGTGAGGGCGAAAAACAGCGCCGTCGGGATCGCCGCGCCGTAGATGTAGGGATGCCGCCGGCCGAGCCGTGAACGGGTGCGGTCGGACAGGCGGCCGATCACCGGATCGGCGATTGCATCGACCAGCAGCGTCAGCGCAATCGCGGTCGAGACGATGCCCGCGGAAACGCCGAGCACCTGGTTGAAGTAGAGCAGCAGGTAGGTGGAAAAGGCGGTGCTCTTGATGCCGTCCGCCATCGCGCCGAAGCCGTAGGCGGTGCGGACGCCGCGCGTGAGCGGCGGGATTGCGACGTCTGCTTTCACGCGACTGCCTCCGCTGCGTCCTGGATATCGCCGATGGGATCGGGATAGAGCTCCAGCGCCAGCGCGCGGCGATTGAGCAGCGAGTAGTCCGGGAACACCGGATCCTTGACGTCGCGGTATTGCTTGAGGTGCTGCTTGGCGACGGTCACCTTGTGCACCTCGGTCGGGCCATCGGCGATACCCATCACCATCGCGCCGATCAGCCCGCCGACGAACGGCATCTCGTTCGACACGCCGAGCGAGCCGTGGATGTGGATGCAGCGCTTGGCGATGTTGGCATAGACGGTCGGCATCAGCGCCTTGATCGCGGCGATGTCCTTCCGCACGCGGCGGTAATCCTGGTACTTGTCGATCGTCCACGCGGTCTTGAGCACGAACAGCTTGAACTGCTCGAGCTCGATATAGCTGTCGGCGATGTCGAACTGCACGCCCTGGTAATCGGCCAAGGTGCCGGTGCGGGTGGTGCGGCTGACCGCGCGGCGGCTCATCTTGTCGAGCAGCTTCTTGCAGTTTCCGACCGTGCGCATGGCGTGGTGCACACGCCCGCCGCCGAGGCGAGTCTGCGAGATCGCGAAAGCGCCGCCGCGCTCACCCAGCAGGTGATCGGCGGGCACGCGGACGTCGGTGTAGCGGACGTAGCTCTCGCTGCCATCGGGCTGGCCGTAGACGCCGACGTTGCGGACGATCTCTACGCCGGGCGTGTCGATCGGCACGATGAACATGCTCATGCGCTCATGCCGCGGTGCGTCGGGATCGGTGACCGCCATGACGATGAGGAATTCGGCCCACTTGCCGTTGGTCGAGAACCACTTCTCGCCGTTTATCTTCCAGTGATTGCCGTCCTGCTCGGCACGGGTGACGAAAGCAGTGGGGTCGGATCCGCCCTGCGGTTCGGTCATCGAAAATGCGCTGACGATCCGGTTGTCGAGCAGCGGCTGGAGGTACTGCTCCTTCTGCTCGGGCGTGCCGTAGTGGGCGATGATCTCGGCATTCCCTGTGTCGGGCGCCTGGCATCCGAACACGATCGGTGCGAAGCTTGCGCCGCCGATGATCTCGTTCATCAGGCCGAGCTTGACCTGGCCGTAACCCTGGCCGCCGAGTTCGGGGCCGAGGTGGCAGGCCCACAGGCCCTGGCGCTTGACCTCGTCCTGCAGCGGCTGGACCAGCGCATTGCGGCGCTCGTTCTTCACATCGTAGGGGTGGATGCCGAGGTAGCCGAGCGGTTCGACCTTCTCGTCGACGAACGACTGCATCCAGTCGAGCTTCGCCTGAAATTCGGGATCGGTTTCGAAATCCCACGCCATCGGTAACTCTCCCGCCGGCCACTGTTTCGCGGCTCAACGAATCGAGCATACCGCTTTTTGGAATGGCGGCAAGCGGGTGCCACGATGACAACACTACCTCGTCGGCCCGGACTTGATCCGGGCCAGTGCTTTTCTTCTTCCGAGCTCGGCGAAGAGAAGCCTAACCCCGGGTCAAGCCCGGGGTGACGATGAGGGTAGCGGTTAAGAGGCCCTCCGGTTCAGACGGTCGAGCCGCCGTCCACCACCATAGTCTGCCCGGTCGTCCAGCTCGCGGCCGGGCTGCACAAGTAGACCGCAAGCCCGGCGATATCGTCGGGTTCGCCAAGCCGGCCCATCGGCGTGCGAGCCACCGCGGCGGCGGCGGCATCGGGGTTCTCGTAGAGCGCACGGGCGAACTCGGTTTTCACCAGCCCCGGCGCAATCCCGTTGACACGGATTCCGTGCTTGCCGTTCTCGACCGCGTAATTGCGCACCAGTTGGATGTCGGCCGCCTTGGTGATGGCGTAGGCGCCGAGCACCGGCGTGCCGCGCAGCGCGCCGATCGAGCTGATCACCAGGATCGCGCCGTCCTTCTTCGCGCGCATGTCGGGCAGCGCGAGCTGGATCAGCCAGTGATTAGACACGACATTGTTCATCAGCGTCTTCTGGAAGACCCCGTCTTCGATCGTGTCGAGCGAGCCGTAGTGCGGGTTGGACGCCGCGTTGCAGACGAGGATGTCGATCGGGCCGAACGCCTGGTGCGTCTTCTCAACCAGCGCGGTCAGCGCGTCCTTCGAAGAAATGCTGGCGGCGATCGCGACGGCGCTGCCTTCGCCATGCTCGGCGTTGATCGCGCTGGCGACTTCCTCGCAGGCGTCCTGGTTGCGGCTGGAGATCACCACCTTGGCGCCGCGCTGCGCGAGCCGTTCGGCGATCGCCCGCCCGATCCCACGCGAGGAACCGGTGACGACGGCGACTTTGCCGGTGAGGTCGAATGGATCGGTCATGGCTCTCTCCCTTGTCTGGGGAGATACCATGATTTCGAAAGGCCGCTCGCGCAAGCGTCTTACGCGGCGACCACCTCCTGTTCGATCTTGCCGAAGATCGAGTGCCCCGCCGCATCGCGCATCTCGACCGAGACGGTGTCGCCGGGTTGCATGAAGGGGGTCGCCGGCTTCCCGTCGGCGATGGTCTCGATCATGCGGATCTCCGCGATGCACGAATAACCCGCCCCGCCGGCGCTGACCGGGGTGCCCGGGCCGCCATCGGCGCCCTTGTTGCTCACCGTGCCCGAGCCGATGATCGTGCCCGCGCATAGCGAGCGCGTCTTGGCGGCGTGCGCGACGAGGTCGGCGAGGCTGAAGGTTGCTTCCTGCGCAGCGTTGGCGCGGCCGAACGGCTGGCCGTTGTAGTCGACCATCAGCGGCAGATTAATCACACTGTTCGCCCAGGCGTCGCCGAGCTCCTCGGGCGTCACCGCGACCGGTGAAAACGCGCTCGCGGGTTTCGACTGGAAAAAGCCGAAGCCCTTTTCCAGCTCGCCGGGGATGAGGCCGCGCAGGGATACGTCGTTGACCAGCATCAGCAGCTTGATGTGCTCCGCGGCGTCTTCCTTCGAGACGCCCATCGGCACGTCGTCGACCACGCAGGCGATCTCGCCCTCCATGTCGCAGCCCCAGGCGACGTCCTTGAGCGGGATCGGATCGCGCGGGGCAAGGAAGCCGTCGCTGCCGCCCTGGTACATCAGCGGGTCGTGATAGAAGCTCTCGGGCACCTTCGCGCCGCGCGCCTGGCGGACCAGCTCGACATGGTTGATGTACGCGCTGCCATCGGCCCACTGGTAGGCGCGAGGGAGCGGGCTCGCCGCGTCATGCTCGTGGAACCGGCCGCACGGCACGCTCCAGTGCTCGACGTCGCGGTAGAGCGCGCCGAGGTAGGGTGCCACCTGCTCCCAGTTGTCGAGCGCGGCCTGCATGGTCGGCACGATGTGCTCGGCCGAGGAGTAGCGCGTCAGGTCCTTGGAGACGACGACGAGCTTGCCGTCGCGGCCGTGCTTGAGAGAGGCGAGTTTCATGTTGGAGGGCTATCCGGCTGGTTGTCGGGATGGGCGCGCTGGAATGCGGGGAGGGCGAGGCAGGCTGTCTCGATCCGCTCGATGTGGGGCATCGCGCCGGTGTCGAGGTTGAACCGGCGCGCGTTGTACATCTGCGGAATCAGCACGACCTCGAACAGGCCCGGAGCGTCAAACAGGTAGTCGCCGCTGCCGACCTGCGCCAGCCGCGCTTCGACCGGGACCAGCGTCTTGACCAGCCAGTGGCGGTACCAGGTGTCGATCGCGTCCTGCTCCTGCCCCAATTCGTTTTTGAGGTACTGCAGCGCCGAGAGGTTGTTGATCGCGTGGATGTCGGTCGCGATCGCATAGGCGAGCTCGCGCGCGGTGAAGCGATCTTCGGTATCACGCGGCAGCAGCGGGCGATCGGGATAGGCCTCGTCGAGCCACTCGAGGATCGCCACCGACTGCGCCCGGTCGCGGCCGCCCGCCTGCAGCAGCGGCACCCCGGCGAACGGGTTGTGCGACAGGAACTCGGCCCCGCGCTGCTCGCCCTTGACGATGTTGACAGGCTCGATTTCGTAGTCGAGCCCCTTGAGGTTCAGCGCGATCCGCAGCCGGTAGCTGGTCGAGCTGCGGAAATAGGCGTGGAGCTTCATCAAAACGCAGGGATGCCCGTGACCGCGCGGCCGAGGATCAGCGCGTGGACGTCGTGCGTGCCCTCGTAGGTGTTGACCGTCTCGAGGTTCACCATGTGGCGGATCACCTGGTATTCGCCGCTGATGCCGTTGCCGCCGTGCATGTCGCGCGCCTTGCGGGCGATGTCCAACGCCTTGCCGACGTTGTTGCGCTTGACGATCGAGATCATCTCGGGCGCGAACTGGTGTTGGTCCATCAGCCGGCCGACCCGCAGGGACGCCTGCAGGCCGAGCGCGATCTCGCTCATCATGTCGGCGAGCTTCAATTGGTAGAGCTGCTTGGAAGCGAGCGGGACGCCGAACTGCTCGCGGTCGAGTCCGTACTGGCGCGCCGCGTGGAAGCAGAATTCGGCCGCGCCCATCGCGCCCCACGAGATGCCGTAGCGCGCGCGGTTGAGGCAGCCGAACGGGCCCTTGAGGCCGCTGACTTCGGGCAGCAGTGCTTCAGCGCCGACCTTGACCTCATCCATCAGGATCATGCCGGTGGTGCTGGCCCGCAGCGAAAGCTTGTTCTCGATCTTCGGCGCCGAAAGCCCCGCCATGCCCTTCTCGAGCACGAACCCGCGGATCGCGCCGCCGTGCGCCTCGCTCTTGGCCCAGATGACGAACGCGTCGGCGAACGGCGCGTTAGAAATCCAGGTCTTGGACCCCGACAGGACAAAGCCGTCGCCGTCCTGCTTGGCATACGTCCGCATGCCGCCAGGATCGGAGCCTGCATCGGGCTCGGTCAAACCGAAGCAGCCGATCAATTCGCCGCTGGCGAGACCCGGCAGGTATTTGCGCTTCTGCTCCTCCGAGCCGTAAGCGAAGATCGGGTACATCACGAGGCTCGACTGCACGCTCGCCATCGAGCGATAGCCCGAATCCACCCGCTCGATCTCGCGCGCGATGAGACCGTAGGCGACATAGCTCGCGCCCGCACCGCCGTATTCCTCGGGCACTGTCGCGCCGAGCAGGCCAGCGCGGCCCATCAGCGGGAACAGCTCGGGCGCATCAGCCTCGTTGGCGAAGGCCTCGATCACTCGCGGCTGCAACTCGGATTGCGCAAACGCGTGCGCCGCGTCGCGGATCATCCGCTCGTCTTCGGTAAGCTGCGCGTCGAGCCCGAACGGGTCCTGCCAATCGAATGGAGTCATGCGCGGTCCTTCGCAGGACCGCGAGAGCCGCGCAAGGTCAGGCTTCGGCGAGCGCCTCGCGCATGGTCGCGATGATCTGGTTGGGCGGGCAGGGCTTCGCCAGCGCGTGGGCGTTGGGATAGCGGTCGCTGACCTCGGTCGGCGAGACCTCGCCCGAATGGAAGATCACCGGCACGTTGGCCGCCATCAGCTTCTCGGCCAGCGGGAACACCTCGCCATCCTCGAGCCGCACGTCGAGGATCGCGAGATCGGGCGTGCGATGCTCCAGCGCGTCGATCGCCGAACTCGCCGAATCGTAGGGCCCCGCGACTTCGTAACCGGCTTCCTCGACCGTGTCGCACAGGTCGACACCGATAATCAGCTCATCTTCGGCGACGAGGACGCACTGCTGGGCCATGAGGCAAATCTCCGCGGGATACAGGATGGTCCGCGCTCTAACTCGCACCGCGGGCGTTTGTTCCCGGTCAGGTGGCGCCGAAGCGCTGTTCGAACCCGGCGGTGTCGCCGTCAGCCAGCAAGCGCGCCTGCGCGACCCAGTCGTCGCGGCGGATACGCCCTTGAAAACGTCCCAGTTGCGCGTCGATCCGGTCGATATCGGCGTGGCTCCAACCGGCGATCTGGTCGAAGCGGGTGACGCCCAGTTCGCCCAGCGTCGCGGCGAGCTTGGGGCCAAGGCCCTTGATGCGTGTGAGATCGTCCGCACCGACTTCAGCCTCGATCCGGGCTTCCTGCGCAGCGGCGGCGACCGCTACGCCCGCGCCGCCGATGGCATCGGGCACCAGCGGCGGGGTGACGACCGCGGCAGCGGGCGCGTCGATCAGCGCCTGGTTGCGCGCGGCGGGTGCGGCGCCCTCGTCAAGGGTGTCGCGCCGGTCGACGGTGACGCTGGTCTTGCGGTTGGCGATCAGCAGCCACCACAGCAGCAGCATGACCACGATGGCGCCGATGAGCAGCAGCGGCCAGTTCTCGGCAAGAAGATCGTTCACGGGCGGACCTCCGTCAGGGGTGGGGCGGCGGCATCCTCCGCCTGTTCGAGATTGCGGCGGAACAGCACGCGGTCCTCCGGACCGAAGCCGTAGCGCCAGATGACCCAGCCATAAGCGAGCAGGATCGCCGGCACGCCGACCCCGAGTTCCGCCCACTCAGGCAGCTTGGTCGCCAGCCAGCCGACGATGATCGCCGGCGCGCCCGCGATCACCAGCGCCCAGCGCCAATTATTGATCCGCTTCTTAAGGATGCGGCTGAGCAGGATCGATTTGACCAAGCTCGCGGTAGCGAGCGACAGCATCAGCGCGGCGGCAGCACCGGCAGCCTTGTAGTTCTCCGGCAGGTTCAGGTTCTCGATCGCGAGCATCGCGCCGACGGTGAGGAGGGCCTGCAGCCCGATGGTGCCGAGCGAAATGACGAGGTTCTTCAACCGCGCAACGTAAATCAGCGCCGCCTCGGATACGACCGCGGTCGCCGCGACGACCTCCGCCGCAAGCAAGAAGGCAAGCGCGCCCGTACCGCCGACGAAATGCGGTCCGACCAAACCCATCACCCCTTCGCCGGGAATGCCGAGTGCGAGCCCAATGCCCGCCTGCGCGGCGGTGATCCAGAAGCCGACCTGGCACACCTGCTTGGCGATCGCGTCGTAGTTCTTTTCCTTGAGGTTGCGCGTGATCACCGGCCCCAGGATCGGCTCGAAACTGGTCTTCAGCTTTTGCGGCAGCGAAGCGACCTGCTGCGCGACGTAGTAGACGCCAACCGCGCTCGGGGCGGCGAACAGGCCGAGGATGAAGATGTCGAGCCGCCGCGTCCCCCATTCGATCGCATCGGCGGTGGCGAGTGGCAGCGCACGCGCGGTCAAGCGGGCCATCTCGCGCGGACGCGGCCGCCACAGCTTGGGCAAGCCGTAGGTTTTGAGGAACGCCCATAGGCCGGTGGCGAGCCCAGCGTAGATCGACCCCAGATAGGCCAGCAACAGGCCCGACTTGGGGAGCACAAAGTACAGCACGCCAGCAAGGATCGACAGCGTCCACGGCAGCACGATCGAGCGCGCGCGAACGGTGGTGGCGATGTCGAACCGGTAGGCTTGCGCGGCGAGGACGATCTCGGTCAGCGCATAGCCGGGAATGGCGAGCACGATCAGCCGATCGAGCTGGGTGTACTCTCCACTCGGGAACAGCGGCGCGGGCACCAGCCAGAAGAACGCCGCCGCCACGAGTCCGGCAAGGGTCGCGACCAGCATCCCGTCGAACACCACGTTGGCAGGGTGCGTGTCGGAGCCTTCGGTCAGCCGCTGGGCGAGCCCGCGCTTCTCACCCATCGAGCATATGAGCCCGACGATCTCGACCACCACCAGCGCCGAGGCATAGCGGCCGAGCGCGGCGGCGCCGTAGAGCCGGCCGGCGATGAACAGGAACGGCAGCATGCCCGCCAACCGCACGAGGAAGCCGACGAAGTTCTGCCGCCCTCCCTTGGCGAGTGCCTGGATATCGCCCTGGTCGTGCTCTGCCGTCACGCGTCGGTTTCCGGGCCGAGCGGGCGGGCGAGCAGTTCCGCGACGATCGCGATTGCCGGGGCGCCCTGCAGCAGGCGATAGACTGCCGCTACGATCGGCATGGCGACGCCGTGACGCGCGGCGAGTTCGGTCAGCACCGGCGCAGTGTGCGCGCCTTCCGCGACAGTGCGCCGGTCGGCCATCAGCGCGGCCGGATCGCCGCCCTCACCGAGCGCCTTGCCAAGACTGAAATTGCGGCTGGCGGTCGATGAGCAGGTCAGCACCAGGTCACCCAGGCCGCACAGGCCCGCTAGCGTATCGCGTTCGGCCCCTAGCGCCTCTCCGAAGCGCAGCATCTCGGCGTAACCGCGCGCAATCAGCGCGGCGCGGGCATTCTGGCCAAGGCCGAGCCCGTCGACCACGCCGCAGGCGATCGCCAGCACGTTCTTGACCGCGCCGCCGATCTCGGCACCGGTCACGTCGTCGGAATAGTACGGGCGGAAGGTCGGACGGGCGATCGCCGGGTGCAGCCGCGCCCACTGCTCCTCGCCGCCGCCGCAGGCCAGCGTGACCGCGGTGGGAAGACCCGCCGCGACCTCGTGCGCGAAGGTGGGGCCGGACAGCACCGCGATGTCGCTGCCGGGCGCGGCATCACGCGCGACATGGTTCATCAAGCGGCCGCTGCCCGCTTCGATGCCCTTTGAGCAGAGCACCAGATCGCGAGGATGTGAAGGCATCGCGCCGAGCACGCTGGCCAGATGCTGGGCCGGAGTAACCGCGAGCAGGATTTCGGCGTCCGCGACCTCGGACAGATCGCCGGTCGCGCGAACTGTCGGCGCGAGGCTCGCGGAGGGCAGGAACAGGCTGTTGCGATGGCTGCCGTTGATCTCCTCGATCAGTTCGCTTTCGCGCGCCCATAGCAGCACCTCGCGCCCGTCGCTTGCGAGCATTTGCGCAAGCGCCGTGCCCCACGCGCCCGCGCCGAGGACCGCGATCGTCAAGCCTTGTATCCCGCGCCGCGCACCGGATCGGCTGCCGGGTCGAGCGGCCAGCGTGGCCGTGCGGCGATGTCGAGCGGGTCGGCGGGCGCGCCGATCGCCAGCCGCTCTTGCCCCGCCCACGCAATCATCGCCGCGTTGTCGGTGCACAGCGCCGGGGGTGGGGCGGAGAAGCGTAGACCGCGTCGGGATGCCAGGCCTTCGAGCGCGCCGCGAACGGACGCGTTCGCCGCTACGCCGCCCGCAACCACGAGCGCATCTACGGGCTCCATCGCATTGAGCGCGACGGTCAGCCGGTCGATCACGCAATCGATCGCCGCCTGCTGGAAACTCGCCGCGATGTCGGGCGGGGTATGGCGTCCGCTCTCATTCGCCCGGAGAACCGCGCTCTTGAGCCCGGCGAAACTGAATTGCGGATCGGCGGTCCCGACCAGTGGGCGAGGCAAGGGCACCGCGCGCGGATCGCCCTCGCGCGCCAGCCGCTCGACCGCCGGCCCGCCCGGAAAGCCGAGGCCGAGGATCTTCGCGGTCTTGTCGAACGCTTCGCCCAGCGCATCGTCGATGGTGGTTGCGAGGCGGCGATAGCGCCCGACGCCTTCTACCCGCAGGATCTGGCAGTGCCCACCGGACACCAGCAGCAGGGCGTAGGGAAACGTAAGCTCGGCATCGGCCAGTCGCGGGCTGAGCGCGTGCCCCTCGAGGTGATTGATTGCCATCAGCGGCACATCCGCCGCCATCGCTAGCGCCTTGGCGGTGACGAGACCCACCATCACGCCGCCGATCAGCCCCGGTCCGGCGGTAGCCGCAATTGCGTCAAGATCGGCCAGCGCAACGCCCGCTTCATGCATGACCGTCTCGATCATCGGCGCCAGACGCTCGGCATGCGCGCGCGCAGCGATCTCCGGCACCACGCCGCCATAGGGCGCGTGGCTCTCGTCCTGGCTGGCGATGGCCTGGGCGATGATCGAGCGGTCGTGCGCCACGACCGCGGCCGCGGTCTCGTCGCAGCTCGATTCAATGCCCAGCACGATGCCCATCCGGCTTTTCCTTAAGGCTTTGCTTGGCTACGGCAAGCGCGCCCAATGACCGTCTCCACCAAGCTCCGCCTCGGCACCCGCCGTTCCCCGCTCGCGCTCGCCCAGGCGCACGAGGCGCGCGCACGGCTGTGCAAGGCGCATGGGTGGGACGAGAACGCGGTCGAGCTGGTGCCGGTGCTCGCCAGCGGGGACAAGGTGCAGGACCGCCCGCTGGCCGAAATCGGCGGCAAGGGGCTGTGGACCAGGGAACTCGAAGACTGCCTGTCCGACGGCCGGATCGACGGCGCGGTGCACTCGCTCAAGGATGTCGAGACGATCCGGCCGGAGTGGCTGACGATCGCCGCCGTCCTGCCGCGCGCCGACGTGCGCGACGTGCTGCTCGGCGCGGCGAGCATCCGCGCCATTCCCGAAGGCGCGCGCGTGGGCACCAGTGCGCCGCGGCGGGCGGCGCAGATGCTCCACCACCGGCCCGATGTGACCGTGGTGCCGATCCGCGGCAACGTCGCCACCCGCATCGCCAAACTGGCCGCGGGCGAAGCCGACGTGACGCTGCTCGCCGCCGCGGGGCTGGAGCGGCTCGGTGAAAGCGGTGTCGGCCATCCCTTGGATGCGAGCGAATGGCTGCCCGCGCCCGCGCAAGGCGCCATCGCGATCGAGTGCCGGACCGACGGTGCGCAGACCCGAGAGTGGCTCGCGGCGATCGATCACGCGCCGACCAGCGCGGAGGTCAAGGCCGAACGGGCCCTGCTCGCAGCGCTCGGCGGCAATTGCCATTCGCCGATTGCGGTGCTGACGCGCGGTGGGGGGGAGCACCTGGCTATGACTGCCGCGCTGTTCAGCACCGACGGCGCCGAGCGGGTCCACGGGACGGTGACGTTTGCGGCGGGCGACATCGAGGCACCGGCACGCCTCGCAGCCGATCTGCTTGCGCGGGCAACGCCGGGGATCGCGGCCCTGTTCGACGGGCCGTGAGCAAGCCGCTCATCGTCCTGCGGCCGGAGCCCGGGCTGTCCGAGACGCTGGCTCTGGCCCAGGCGAAGGATCTGACAGCAATCGCGGCGCCATTGTTCGAGATCGAGCCGGTTGCCTGGCGCGCACCCGACCCGGCGGACCTCGACGGCATTCTCGCCGGCAGCGCCAATGTCTTTCGGCACGGCGGCTTGGGGCTATCCAAGCTGTCCGCGTTACCTGTTCATGCGGTGGGTGAGCGAACCGCCCAAGCCGCCCTTGAGGCGGGCTTCACGGTGGCCAACGTCGGTGCGGGCGGCTTGCAGCAGGTTCTCGATACCCTTCCGGCTCCCGCGCGCTTGCTGCGCTTGGCGGGCGAACAGCATGTTGCGCTGCAAGTCCCCGATGGAAGCGCAATGACCGAAGTCATCGTCTATCGTGCGCGCGCCGTTTCCCTCAGCGAAACCGCGGTGGAAGCCTTGCGTAGCGATGCCGTAGTCCTGCTGCATTCGGGCGAAGCGGCGGCCCGATTTGCGGGCGAATGCGACCGGCTCAGCATCGATCGCTCGCGCGTTTCGGTGGCCGCTCTCGCACCGCGGGTCGCCGCCGCGGCGGGCGAGGGCTGGCGTGCGGTCGCCGTTGCTCCGCAGGCGACGGACGCCGCCTTGCTGGCCATGGCCGACGACATGTGCCAATGATGCGGCGACAAGAGGGGCCGGGAGCCTCAGGGTCGCGGAACGGGACGGAATGAACGAATACACGCCCACGAGCGCAAACCGCTCGTCGCTGAAGCCGGTTTTGTTTGCTGTTCTGGCGTCGTTTCTGCTCGGCGCGTCGCTCGTCGGCTATCTCGCGTGGCGCGGCTATTTCGGCATGGCGAACGGCAAGCCGGCCGTGGTGCCAAGCAGCGAGCCGACCGCCTTGCTCTCCTCGCCGCAGCCTACGCCGAGTGAAACCGCAGCTGCCGCGGTTGCGCGCGTGCAGGAGACGCAAGGTGGTATCGACCAGCGCCTCGCCGCCGCCGAGCAGCGGATCGCGCGGCTCGACCTGCAAGCGCAGGCCGCCGGCGGCAATGCCGCGCGCGCCGAGGGCCTCCTCATCGCCTTCGCCGCCCGCCGTTCGCTCGAGCGCGGCACCGAGCTCGGCTATCTCGCCGACCAGCTACGGCTTCGCTTCGGCGATGCGCAACCCAATGCGGTGCAGACGGTGATCGACTTTGCCCGCGACCCGATCACTCGCGATGTCCTCCTCGCGCGGCTCGACGGACTGCAGCCGAGCCTGCAGGCGGGATCGGGCCGGCCGACGCTCGGCAGGTTGCGCGAAGAAATCTCCAACCTTTTCGTGATCCGCCGCGAAACCACCCCGTCGCCGCAGCCCGAGCGCCGGTTCGAGCGCGCGCGGATGTTCCTCGAGACGGGCCGTGTCGACCGGGCGATCGCCGAGGTGCAGATGCTGCCAGGCTCCGCCAGCGCGGCGAACTGGATCGCCAATGCGCGTCGCTATCAGCGGGCGCAGCAGGCGCTCGACCTGATCGAGACGGCTGCGGTGCAGGAGCCTCGCACGCTGCGCAACGGCGCGGGCCAGCCGGTCGAGCAGTTGAGCCCGGCGGTCAGCGCGACCGGCGCCTAGTCCTTGAGAAGCTCAGGCAGGGCGCCCGAGACGCCGCGCGCTTCGTCCATGAACCAGTGCTTCAGCGGCGAGAGGCGCTGGACGCCGCCCATACCCAGCCGGCGCACCGCGCTGGCGGTCTTGCCCGGCACCCCGAACAACCAGGTCAGCCCATCGGTGGCGAGAGCGACCGACATGCTGTCGAGGCTGCGCCAGCGCTCGTAACGCGCGAGCAGCTGCGCGTCGCCCGGCTCGAGGCCCAGTCGCATGCCGTCCGCGATCACCTCGACCAGCGCGCCGACGTCGCGCAGGCCCAGGTTGAGGCCCTGTCCGGCGATCGGATGGATACCGTGCGCCGCATCGCCCACCAGCGCGAGCCGGTCGGCGACGATCCGCGCGGTGTGCTGGAAGCTCAGCGGATAGGACGAGCGCGGGCCCGCCGCGGTGACGGTGCCGAGCAAGCCGCCCATGCGCTTGTTCGCCTCGGCCAGGAACGCGCGGTCGGACAGCTTGAGCGTGCCGGCCGCGTCCTTCTCGGCGACGGTCCACACCAGCGCGCTGCGGTGGTTGCCCGCCTCGTCGTCGAGCATCGGCAGCAATGCGAACGGCCCGGCGGGGTAGAAAATCTCCCACGCGGTGCCCTCATGCGGCGCCGAATGCGTGAGGCCGGAGATGATCGCGCGGTGACGATAATCCCACTGCGCCAGTTGCAGCCCGGCTTCTTCGCGGGTGGGAGAGCGACGGCCCTCGGCGCCGACCAGTAGGCTCCCTTCCAGCACGCGGCCGTCGGCGAGCTGCGCGGCAACACCATGCGCCCCGCGTTCGCGCCGGGTGACGATCGCGCCCGGATGGAACGCAATCAGTGGCTGGCGCTCTGCCGCCTCATACAGCGCGAGGCGCAGCCGCCGGTTCTCGAACATCCGCCCGAGCGAGCCCTCGTGCGGCTCGGGCACGAAGTCGATCTGGCCGGGCTTGAGCTGGTCGCTCACCGCGATGCGCTCGATCGGGCAGGCGAATGGCTCGAGCGCGTCCGCGATGCCGATGTTGGCGAACAGGTTCCAGCTTGCGGTGGAGATCGCGCTCGCGCGGCCGTCGAAGCCTTCCGCGGTCAGTTCGGCCGGGTCGGCGCGGTCGACCACGTGGCTGGAAATGCCCTTGCTCGCCGCCGCCAGCGCCAGGGTCATGCCGACGAGCCCGCCGCCGAGGATCACGAGGTCGCGCTTGTCGTCCATCGGGGGCAGCCCTAGAGGCGACAACACGATGCGCGCAAGGTTCTTGCCCCTGCTGGCCATGCTGTGCGCGCTGTTCGCACTCGCGCAGCCTGCATTTGGGCAGACCCGCGCCAATCACATCGCCGCGCGGCTGGTGGCCGAGGGGCCGTTGCAACCCGGCAAGCCGTTGACGCTGGCGATCGCGTTCGATCCGCAGCCGGGCTGGCATGGCTACTGGAAGAACCCGGGCGACGCCGGCTACGGCATGACGCTCAAGTGGCAGCTGCCGCAGGGCTGGAGCGCTGGCGAGCCGCAATACCCGGTACCGCAGAAGCTCGTCATCGGCGGGCTGATGAACCACGTCTATGAAGGCCCCTACGCGGTGCTGGTGGATGTGGCGGTGCCGCCGCAGGCCGCGGTCGCGAACCTGGTGCCGATCGCGGTCGACGCCCAATGGCTCGCCTGCACCGATCAGATTTGCGTGCCCGAGCAGGCGCGCCTCTCGCTCGATCTGTCGCAAGTCACCGCCAACCCTGTGTTCGACAAATGGCGCGCGGCGATCCCGGCACTGCTCGACCAGCAGGCAAGCTTTGCGATCGAAAAGGGGCGGCTTCGGATCGCAATCCCTTTGCCCGCCGCGCTCTCCAAGCCCGATCCGCACGTCTTCGTCGAGCAGGGCGATCTGGTTCGCTACGCGGCGGTGCAGACCTTCATCGGCGACGGCGACCTGCTCATCGCTGAAATACCCACGGCGGACGCGGCTGTCCGACCGCAAATGGTGAGCGGTATCCTCTCGCTCGGTGACGGCAACGGCGTGCGCTTCACCGCGGCCCCCGGTCCGGTGCCCAAAGGCGGCATTCCGCTTAAGAATGGCGGCGGCGAAACCGGGCCGCTGTGGCTGCTGTTGCTCGGCGCACTGGCAGGCGGGCTGCTGCTCAACGTCATGCCCTGCGTGTTTCCGATCCTCAGTCTCAAGGCGCTGAGCCTCGCACGGGCAGGGGAGAGCGACGCGAAGGCGCGGGCCGAGGGCGTTGCCTATTCGGCGGGCGTCATCCTCGCGACTCTCGCGCTGGGGGCGGTGCTGCTGGTGTTGCGCTCGGCGGGCGAGATGGTGGGTTGGGCGTTCCAGTTGCAGGAGCCCGCGGTGGTGGTGCTCCTGCTGGCGCTGGCGGTGGCGATCACCGCGAACCTGGCGGGGCTGTTCGAGCTGCCGTCGCTGTCCATCACCCGCAGCGGCGAGCCCGCGGGTGCCTTCGCCACCGGCCTGCTGGCTGCGTTCGTCGCGACCCCGTGCACCGGACCGTTCATGGCCGCCGCCATGGGCGCTGCGCTGTTGCTGCCGTGGGTACAGGCGCTGATGCTGTTCGGCGCGCTCGGGCTGGGGCTGGCGCTGCCGTTCCTGCTGCTCGGCTTCGTTCCGCCGCTGCGCCGTCTGCTGCCGCGCCCTGGGCCGTGGATGGAGACATTCCGCAAGGTCATGGCGGTACCGATGGGCCTCACCGCGCTGGCGCTGGTGTGGCTGTGCTGGCGGATCGGCGGCCTGTGGTTCGCGATCGGGGCGGTCGCGCTCGCATTCCTGTTGCTCGTCGCGCTTACGGCGCTGTGGCGGCGGCGAAGGGGCGATGCGTGGGGCCGCCGCTGGATCACCGCCCTGTCGCTGGTTCTCGCGGCATTGCTGGCCGTTGTCCTGCCTTCGCAAATCGCGGAACGGTCGGCTTCGGCGATCGAAGGCGTCCTCCCGGCCAAGCCGTTTTCCGAAGCCGCACTCGCCGAGGCACGCGCCGCCGGCAAGCCGGTGTTCGTGTGGTTCACCGCCGACTGGTGCCTGACCTGCAAGGTCAACGAAAGCGCCGCGATCGAGCGCGAGGCGACGCGCGATGCCTTCGCCAAGGCCGGCGTCGTCGCATTGGTGGGCGACTGGACCCGGCGCGATCCGGCGATCACCCGTTTTCTCACGCGGCAGGGCGCGGCGGGCGTGCCGCTCTACTTGTGGTATGCACCGGGTCAGGAGGCGGCGGTGCTGCCGCAGGTCCTCACGCCGGACACGCTCGTCACGCTGGCGGAAGGATCGCCGACGGCTGCGCGCTAGCTTCGGGCGCGGCGAGGCGCCGGCACAGCTCGATCAGCTGACCCGGCTCGTTGCTCCCTTGCAGCACCAGCGTGCCCGCGCCGGGGATCGTCAGCTCCAGCTTGCGCACGCCGGTGAGCGCGTCGAGCCGGGTGTCATGCGGACGATAGCGCCCGCGCCATAGCCAGCCGCGGCCGTTATACTCGGCGTCGATCTTCAACCGCTCGACATGGCCGTTGCCGACCAGCGCCATCATGCCCTTTGCCTTGGGGTCGGTCTCGGCGAAGCGGGTTACCTCGACCGCGCGGATGCCGCCCGCGCCGATGCAGGCGAGCGCCAGGAACGGCGGCTGGCCCGGCTTGCCGAACACGATGCGTTCGGGTCCGCCGCTCGAAGCCCAGATCGCGCCCTCGACTTGCGGCGACACCGCCTCGACCGTGGGGCCTCGGTCGCCAGCGGCCAAGTCGATGCGCTGGACATAGCCATCGCTCGCGGGAGGGCGACAGGCGGCCAGCGTCGTCAGTAGCAGGGCGGAAAGGCGTTTCACCGGGAGCGGATGAAGGCGCGGACATCTTCGGCGAGCTTGTGGCGATCCTCGTCGCGCACGTACATCATGTGGCCGGCGTCGTAGTAGTGAAATTGGATGCGGTCCTGCGGGAATCCGGTTCGGCCGAGCGCATATTCGGCGGCGAAGAAGGGGGTTGCGAAATCGTACCACCCCTGGCCGACAAAGATGCGCAAGCTTGAGTTCTCCCGCAGCGCGCGGCCGAGGTAGGGCGCGACGTTGAGGTAAGCGTTGGTGTCGCGCCCGCCCTCGAGTTGCCAATCCCACGGGCCGACGCTGCCGATGGTAACGTAGCGCTGGTCGGTCTTGTAGCCGAGCGTATCGCGCATCCACGAATTCATCGCCGCGGTGTAGCCGCCGTCGATGCCATAGAAGCTGGGGTCGTTGTCCGGATACTCGCCCGCGTTGTCGAGGTCCTTGCCCGTGTAGCGACTGTCGAGCCGGCCGACCGTCAAGCCACGATCGCGTAGCAATTCCTTGTAGAACCGGCCGGGCGTGACGCGCAGGTCAGCCTCTTCGAGGTATTGCTCGGACAGGCCGGTGAGGTGCGCGAGCTGCGTGCGGATCGCAGCTCGCTCCTCGACGCTCGCCTTCTGGCCCTTGAGCAGGAACGCAGCGTAAGGCCCGATCGCGAACTGACGCGCTTCCTCCGCAATGGCCTGGGCGGACGGTGCGCTGGTCTTGCCATGATAGAGCGCAGTGGTCGCCATCGACGGCAGGTTGGTGATGTAGCCGAGCTCGTTGCCCGCCGTGTCCGCCCCAGCGGCGAAATCGAGCACGGTCGACAGCAGGATCACGCCGTTCAAGGAGACGTCGTTGTACTCGCCTTCGAGCTGGTCGACGACCGCTGCCGAGCGGGTCGTGCCGTAACTCTCGCCGCCGAGGAACTTGGGGCTGTTCCACCGGCCGTTCGCGTCGAGCCACTGACGGATCACCTGCGCGACCGATTTCGCGTCCTTGGTGACGCCCCAGTAGTCCTCGCCCTTGGTCTCACCGATGGTGTGGCTGAAGCCGGTGCCGACCGGGTCGATAAACACGAGATCGGTGACATCCAAAAGCGAATCCGGGTTGTCGAGGATCGGGTAGGGCGGCCCGCCATCGTCGCGCGCATCACTGGGGATCGCGACGCGCTTGGGACCGAACGCGCCCATTTGCAGCCAGACCGAGCCAGAGCCGGGCCCGCCGTTGAACAGGAAGGTGACCGGCCGCGAAGTATCGCGCGGCTCGGCGATGTAGGCGGTGGTCACGATCGCCGCCTTGGGCGTGCCGTCCGTGCCCTTCAGCACCTCCTCCCGCACGGTCGCGGTATAGCGCACCGAGCGGCCGCCGAAATTGCCGGTGAACGTCTTGCTCGCGCTGTTGGCGACGTAGTCCTTCGCAGGCGGAGCGGACGGCTTGGCCTCGTCCTTGTCGGCGGCGGAAAGGGACGAGGCGAGGGCCAGCGCTGCGAACGCGGGCAGGATGCGAACGATCATGCGCGCGGCTCTATGCACGGCCCTCTCCGCCGTCAATTTACCAGCGGGCGATTAGCGCCGCGGTTTGCGGAACTTGTAGATGAAGCGGTCGGTCTTGCCGCGGATCGAGGCGTCGAACACGTTCTTGCTGTGATCATCCGCCGCGTTGGCGAGCATGTCGCTTTGCGCTTCCAGCTTGAACCCGGCGCGCTCGAAATCCGCACGGACGGTCGCGGGATCGATCCGGTGCAGCTTCTCGACCACGGCGCGCGTGTCGCCCGCCGGGCCGACGTGGTCGATTACTCCGACGACTCCTCCCGGTCGCATGGCGGCGTAGAGATTGCGCACGTACGCCGCGGGATCGGTCCGCGGGATACCGTACTTATCTGATTCCCAGTAGAGATCGTGGTAGCTCAAGTTCACGAGCGCGAAGTCGTAGGCACCCGCGGGCGGCGCGAACTGGTCGAACGGATAGCTCGACAGCGTCACGCCCGGCGAAGCGGCGATCAGCGCGTCGAGCTTCGCCTTCTCAGGACCTTCCTTGTAGAACTGCGTCGGCTCCCAGGCAGTGACCGAGCCGGTGGGCCCAACGACCCTGGCCATGATCTGTGCCCAGTACCCGCTGCCGGTTAGAAGGTCGGCCGCGTCCATGCCTGGCTGCAGGCCGAGGAACGCCAGCGTCTCGGCCGGCAAGCGGCTCGCGTCGAGCTTGCGCGCGTCGTCGGTGCGCGCGGGGTTTGCCACGGCTGCCTCCGCCAGCTCCAGCGTGTTGACGTGGCTAGCGGGTGTCTCGGTATCCATCGTCGTGGCGCAGGCGCTGAGCGCGGCGAGCGAAACGGCGGCGAGTGCGGCAAAGGCCTTCATGGCATGTCCCCCAGATTTCTTATGCGACCCGGTGTGCCCCATTTGCGCGCGCGGGGAAAGCGGCGCGCGCGTGGTTCGACGAACGCGCGCTGCCGGGCGACCAAGCGCTAGGGCCGCCCGCGCATCTTCTTGTAGCGGGTCTTGCCGTAGCGGTCCTTGCGAGTGCCAGGCTTGCCTTCGTTGCTGCGGCCGACGACCGGCGCGGTCGGCTGGGCGCCGTCGGGGAGGCCGAGCTCGTCGGCCTCCAGTCGGCGGATTTCGTCGCGCAGGCGGCCGGCAGTCTCGAACTCGAGGTCGGCAGCGGCGGCGCGCATGCGCTTTTCGAGGTCCTGGATGTACGCGCGCAGGTTGTGGCCGACGAGGTTGTTGCGCTCGTCGTCGCCGGTATCGACCAGCACCCCATCGCCCATCGCGGTGCTCGCGACGATGTCGGCGATCTGGCGTTTGATGGTGGTCGGGGTGATGCCGTGCTCGCGGTTGTATTCCTCCTGCTTCGAGCGGCGGCGCTCGGTCTCGGCCATCGCGCGCTCCATGCTGCCGGTGATCCGGTCGGCGTAGAGGATGACCTTGCTATCGACGTTGCGCGCGGCGCGGCCGATCGTCTGGATCAGCGATGTCTCGGAGCGCAGGAAGCCTTCCTTGTCGGCGTCGAGAATACACACGAGGCCGCACTCGGGGATGTCGAGCCCTTCACGCAGCAGGTTGATACCGATCAGCACATCGTACACGCCGAGCCGCAAGTCGCGGATCAGTTCGATGCGTTCGAGGGTCTCGACGTCGGAGTGCATGTAGCGCACCCGCACGCCCTGTTCGTGCATGAACTCGGTCAGGTCTTCCGCCATTCGCTTGGTGAGCGTGGTGACGAGCGTGCGGTAGCCCTTCTGCGCGGTCGCCTTGCACTCGGCGATGCAATCCTGGACCTGATCTTCGATCGGGCGGATCTCCACCGGCGGATCGATCAGGCCGGTGGGGCGGATCACCTGCTCGGCGAACACGCCGCCGGTCTGCTCCATTTCCCAGTTGCCCGGCGTTGCGCTGACCGCGAACGTCTGCGGGCGCATCGCGTCCCACTCATTGAAGCGCAGCGGCCGGTTGTCGATGCAGCTCGGCAGGCGGAAGCCGTATTCGGCAAGGGTCAGCTTGCGGCGGTGGTCGCCCTTCGCCATCGCGCCGATCTGCGGCACGGTCTGGTGGCTCTCGTCGACGAACAGCAGCGCGTTGTCGGGCAGGTACTCAAACAGCGTCGGCGGCGGCTCGCCCGGCAGGCGGCCCGTGAGGAAGCGGCTGTAGTTCTCGATGCCGGCGCACGAACCCGTGGCGTTGATCATCTCGAGGTCGAAGTTGGTGCGCTGCTCAAGCCGCTGGGCTTCGAGCAGGCGGCCCTCGGCGTGCAGTTCCTTGAGCCGCTCCTCGAGCTCGAACTTGATCGCCTGGGTCGCCTGTTTCATCGTCGGGCCCGGCGTGACGTAGTGCGAGTTGGCATAGACCCGCACCGAGTTGAGACTTGCGCCCTTCGCGCCGGTCAGCGGGTCGAACTCGCTGATCTCCTCGATCTCGTCGCCGAAGAAGCTGACCCGCCAGGCCATGTCCTCGTAGTGCGAGGGGAAGATCTCGAGGCTGTCGCCGCGCACGCGGAAATTGCCGCGCTGGAAGGCGGCGTCGTTGCGCTTGTACTGCAGCGCGACGAGCTTGCGGATGATCTCGCGCTGGTCCTCGCTCGCGCCCTTCTTGAGGTCGAAGATCATCGCCGAATAGGTCTCGACCGAGCCGATGCCGTAGAGGCAGCTGACCGAAGCGACGATGATCACGTCGTCGCGTTCGAGCAGCGCGCGCGTGGCCGAGTGGCGCATCCGGTCGATCGCCTCGTTCACCGAGCTTTCCTTCTCGATGTAGGTATCCGACCGCGGCACGTAGGCCTCGGGCTGGTAGTAGTCGTAGTACGAGACGAAGTACTCGACCGCGTTGTTGGGGAAGAAGCTCTTGAACTCACCGTAGAGCTGCGCGGCGAGGATCTTGTTCGGTGCGAGTACCAGCGCCGGGCGCTGCAGTTCCTCGATCACCTTGGCCATCGTGAAGGTCTTGCCCGAGCCGGTGACGCCGAGCAGCACCTGCGTCCGCTCGTCGTCGCGCGCCGAGGCGGTCAGCTCCGCAATCGCGGTCGGCTGGTCGCCCGATGGCGTGTACTCGCTGACCAGCTCGAACCGCCGCCCACCCATCGACTTTTCCGGCCGGGCGGGCTTGTGCGGAACGAATTTGTCGGATGTGTCGGGTTCCTCAAGACCCCGGCGGATTACGAGTTCGGCCATGCGCGCAGATATGGGGAACGAAACGGGCACGGACAAGCGATTGCGCTTTTTCCGTGACTGGCGCAGACCTGTGTTCGCGCGCCGGGCCCGTGAGGCCAAGCAAGCTACATTGGGAGTATACCATGACCAGTCGCTCGTTGGCCCTGACCGCATGCGCCGTCCTTGCCCTCGCGGCGTGCGGTAAAAATGCGGATCAACCCAAGACCGCCGAGGAGGTGATCGCCGAGGCAGGCGAACTCGCGCAGCCGGAGCCGGGGCAGTACGAGACCAAGGTCAAGCTGCTCGAATTCTCGGTGCCTGGTATCCCTCAGCAGCAGGCGGACCGGCTCAAGGCGGTGATGGGGAACGTCGGCGATCAGTCGTCGAGCTATTGCCTGACGCCCGAAGAGGCGAAGAAGGGCTTCGAGGAATCGATCCGCAAGATGAGCCAGAACCAGGGCGGGATGAACTGCAAGTTCGACACCTTCGACGTCGACAATGGCAAGATCGACGCGGAGATGACCTGCGACGGCCAGCAGGGAATGAGCTCGGAGATGAAGCTCACCGGCACCGCGACCGCGCAGAACACCTCGATGCGCATGGCGATGACGCAGAAGGCGGCGATCATCCCCGGCGGCGAGATGCGGATGGAAATGCAGATGGATTCCAAGCGCATCGGCGAGTGTACGTCCTGAAACCGGTTGGCGCATTGAGGCGTTGATGACCCGCCGCGGCTTTCCCCGGCAGGAGAACGGAACGCCGATGGCGACACTGCAAGCCTTGCAAACCATGGCGGCCGCACGCGACGAGCTGCGCCACCGGGTCGCGCTCGCGCGGGAGGCTGCGCCTGAGGATGCGGTCGGCCCCTCACTCAAGCGGTTCCTGGGCGAGTTCGCGGTGCTGGCCGAACCGTTCCACCGCGCGGTGCGCAAGCATCCGGAGGTGCGGGCCGAACGCCCGCGCACGGTCATGCTGCTGCCCGGCTTCGCCACGCACCCCATCCGCATGCGCTACCTCGCGCGGCGGCTCGAAGCGGCGGGTCATCGGGTCAAGCGCTGGGGCCTGGGCTTCAACTGGGGCCCGACCGAAAGCAATTTCGACGCGCTCGACCGGAGGCTTGCCGATCTCGCCGAGCGGCACGGCGAGCAGGTGGTGCTGGTCGGCTGGAGCCTCGGAGGCCTGTTTGCGCGTGAACTCTCCAAGCGGCGCCCCGAATGCGTCGCCAAGGTGGTGACGATGGGCTCACCGTTCTCCTACAGCCCGCGGGCCAACAACGTTTGGCGCGCCTACCACTTCATCACCGGCCACCGGGTCGAGGAACCACCGGTGCCGGTCGTGCTCGCCGCCAAGCCGCCGGTCGAGACTGTCGCGCTGTGGAGCCCGCGCGACGGGATCGTCCACCCCCGCGCGGCGCGCGGCGTTGCCGGCGAGCGCGACCGCGAGGTGGCGCTCCGTTGCACGCACATGGGCTTCGCCTTCGATCCCGAAGTCGTCGCCGCTGTCCTGCGCGAGCTCGATCGTGCATGACGCGCGCTAACTTATGCGTGCAGCGATCGGCCGCGACTGAGATACGGGCGGCTGGATGAGTGCCGACAGGGGGCCAATGGACGGCGCAGCCGTAGCGTTCGACGAGATGCTCGACCCGTCGGGCGAGGTGCGTCCGGCGTACGCGGGCTACCACGCGTGGTTGGAACGCCAGCAGCCCGAATGGCTGCGGCGCAAGAACGCCGAGACCGAAGGCGTCTTCCGCCGCACCGGCATCACCTTCAACGTCTATGGCGAGGATGCCGCCGAGGAGCGGCTGATCCCGTTCGACATGGTCCCGCGAATCGTCTCGGCGGCCGAGTGGCGCAGGCTCAGCCGGGGGATCGAGCAGCGGGTGCGCGCGCTCAACGCGTTCATCCACGATCTCTACCACCGGCAGGAGATCATCCGCGCGGGCCGGGTGCCCGAACGCTTGTTCCGCGACAATGCCGCGTGGCTGCCGCACATGGTCGGCTTCACCCCGCCGGGCGGCGTGTACACCCACATCGTCGGGATCGACCTCGTGCGCACCGGGCCGGACGATTTCTTCGTGCTCGAGGATAACGCCCGCACGCCGAGCGGCGTCTCGTACATGCTCGAGAACCGCGAGACGATGATGGCGATGTTCCCCGAGCTGTTCACCCGGGTGCCGGTCGAGACGGTCAGCGACTACCCGATGCGGCTCGCGCGCAGCCTGGCCGCCTGCGCGCCGCCGCGGACCGAGGGGAAGCCGGTGGTGGCGGTGCTGACGCCGGGGATCTACAACTCCGCCTACTACGAGCATGCCTTTCTTGCCGACCAGATGGGCGCCGAGCTGGTCGAGGGCAGTGATCTGCGGGTGATCGACGGGCGCGTGGCGATGCGCACCACCGGCGGATACCAGCCGGTCGACGTGCTCTATCGGCGGGTGGACGACGAGTACCTCGACGCGCTGACCTTCAATCCCAACAGCGTGCTCGGCGTGCCGGGGATCATGGACGTCTATCGCAGCGGCGGCATCACCATCGCCAACGCGCCCGGCACCGGGATCGCCGACGACAAGGCGGTCTATTCGTTCATGCCGGAGATCGTCGAGTTCTACACTGGCGAGAAGCCGCTGCTTCCCAACGTCGAAACCTTCCGCTGCGCCGATCCCGATACGCTCAAGTACGTGCTCGACAACCTCGCCGAGCTGGTGGTCAAGGAAGTCCACGGCTCGGGCGGGTACGGCATGCTGGTCGGCCCGGCGGCGAGCAAGCGAGAGCTGGCGGCGTTCCGCGCCAAGCTCACCGCGCGGCCGGAAAACTACATCGCGCAGCCGACGCTGGCGCTCTCGACTTGCCCGGTGTTCGCGCGCAAGGGGCTGAGCCCGCGCCACGTCGACTTGCGGCCCTATGTGCTCGTCTCGCCCAACGGGATCGACATCACGCCGGGCGGCCTGACGCGGGTCGCGCTCAAGAAGGGGTCGCTGGTGGTCAACTCGTCGCAGGGCGGCGGGACCAAGGATACGTGGGTGCTCAAGGACTGATGCTAGGCCGCACCGCCAACGGACTGTTCTGGATGTTCCGCTATCTCGAGCGGGCGGAGAACACCGCGCGCCTGCTCGACGCGGGGCTGCGGATGGCGCTCACGCGCGACCTTATCACCGCCGAGGAGGAATGGCGTTCGGTCATCCACGCTTCCGGCCAAAGCCGCGCCTACCGCGCCAAGCACGGCACCTTCACCGGTATCCAGGTGTGGAACCACATCCTGCGCGACAAGGACAATGCCGGCAGCGTGCTGGCGATGATGCGCCAGGTCCGCACCAACGCGCGCGGGGTGCGCAACGCGATCAGCGGCGAGCTGTGGGGCGTGGTCAACGAAAGCTGGATGGCGCTCGACGACAAGCTCACCCGGCCGGTGACGCAGGGCAGCGTCGGCGAGGTGATCGACATGGTCCGCCGCGCGGGCACGCTGGCGCACGGGGCGATGGCCAATTCCATGCTGCGCGACGCCGGCTACCACTTCGCCCGCGCTGGCACCTTCGTGGAGCGGGCGGACAACACCGCGCGCATCCTCGACATGAAGTACTACCTGCTGCTTCCGTCGCTCAGCTACGTCGGCACGCCGCTCGACAGCGGGCAGTGGGACCAGGTGCTGCGCTCGGTGTCGGGACAGCGCGCCTATCGCTGGCTCAACGCCGGGCAGACCGATCCGCGCGGGATCGTCCAGTTCCTGGTGCTCGACGAGCGGTTTCCGCGCAGCCTCGCCTACAGTCATTCGATGTTGGCAGAAGCGGTCACCGCGCTCGCGCGCATCCACGGGCAGGAGGGAGACAGCCACCGCCTGATCGCGGACTCGACCAGCAAGCTCGCCGGGCTCGCCGTCACGCAGGTGTTCGAGCAGGGGCTGCACGAATTCCTGACCGAGTTCACCCGCTGTAACGCGGCGATCGCGCTTGCCATCTCGAACGACTACCGGTTCCTGCGGTAACCCCATGCGCCTCGCCATCCGCCACACCACCCAGTACACCTTCGACAAGCCGGTCGCGCACGCTCTGCAGCGGCTGCGGCTGACTCCCAAGGCGACGCAAGGCCAGACGGTGCTCGACTGGCGGATGGACTACACCCACGCCCGTGCGGAACTGGAATATGAGGACCAGCACCACAACCATGTGACGCTGGTCTCGGTCGAACCCGGCGCGCAGCAGGTGACGATCGCGTGCGAGGGCACGGTCGAGACCAGCGACCATGCCGGCGTAATCGGCCGCCACGCGGGCCACTTGCCGCTGTGGAGCTTCCTCGGCCAGACCGACCTGACCCGGCCGGGCCCCAAGCTGCGCCAACTGATCCGCGGCTTGGACGTGCGGCCGGACGACACGCTCGCGTACCTCCACGCGCTGTCCTCGGCGGTGCGCGCGCAGATCGCCTACGGCACCGGCGCGACCGAGGTCGGCACTACGGCCGAGCAGGCGGTCGAGACGGGCTGCGGGGTGTGCCAGGATCACGCGCACATTTTCATCGGCGCCGCGCGGCTGGCGAGCATCCCCGCGCGCTACGTCTCAGGCTACCTGATGATGAACGACCGGATTGACCAGGAGGCGACCCACGCCTGGGCCGAGACGCATGTCGAGGGGCTAGGCTGGGTCGGGTTCGATGTGTCGAACGGCATCAGTCCCGATCCGCGCTACGTCCGCCTCGCCACGGGGCGCGACTATCGCGATGCGGCGCCGATCACCGGCATCAGCTTCGGCTCGGCGACCGAGGAGCTGCACGTGGCCGTCGCTGTGGAACAGCAGCGACAGGAACAGTGACGCGCGCCACGGTTTGATTACACTCGGCACGCGCAGTCGCGGGGAACGGGAGCCGGGATGACATGACCTATTGCGTCGGAATGGTGCTCGACAAGGGCCTCGTCCTGATGAGCGACACCCGCACCAATTCGGGCGTCGACAACATCTCGGTCTTCCGCAAGATGATGTCGTGGCACGCGCCGGACGAGCGGATCATCACCGTGATGACCGCGGGCAACCTCGCTACCACGCAGGCGGTGATCAGCCAGCTCGAGGAGCGCGACAAGGCGCCCGCCGACCGCAAGAACACGGTGTTCGCCGCCTCGACCATGTTTCAGGTCGCGACCGAGATCGGCCGCCTGCTGCGCTCCACTATCGAGGAGCGTCAGGCCGCCAACGGCGCGGCGGGGCAGGGGCGCTTCACCGCCTCGATCATCGTCGCCGGCCAGATCAAGGGCATGGAACCGCGCCTGTTCCTGATCTACCCCGAAGGCAATTTCATCGAGGCGAGCTGGGACACCCCGTTCTTCCAGATCGGGGAGACCAAGTATGGCCGTCCGATCCTGATCCGCGCGTACGATCGGGGCATGAGCTTCGAGGATGCGGTGAAGCTGCTGCTGGTCAGCTTCGATTCCACGCTGAAGGCGAACCTCTCGGTCGGCCTCCCCCTCGACTTGATGGTGATCGAGCGCGACTCCTTCTCCGCCACGCACGAGCGGCGGATCACGCACGAGGACGCGTACTATCAGGCGATCTCGGCCGGGTGGAGCGAGGCGCTCAAGGAAGCGTTCGTCGCGCTGCCCGACTACAGCTTCTATGCGGCCGAGCACGAGACAAGCTGAACGCGTTGCTACGCGTTTTTGCGGAAAGATCGCTCCGATTTGGAGTATTCGTCGGCGAGGCAAGAACGGGCATTCAGTCATCTACTTAGTGGCAATAGGTCCGTTCTAAGTCTTTCACCGCGTTCCTTAATCGCGCGGGCGCGGCATTGTGGCCCGCATGAACGAGCGGCAAATCATACACTTCGTCGAAGCGGACATGCGGTTGCGGGCTGACCTGGCGCGGGTTACGTTCGCTTTGGGTCATCACGCCGAGGTCTATGCCGACATCACCGAACTGGCCGAACATCCGCCCCAGCGGGGCATCGTCGCGGTGCGCGATGGCGGTGCGGACGATGTGGGCGAGCTGCTCGACTACCTGGCCGACCACGGCATTTGCTTGCCGTTGGTGGCGATGGCGTTCGACCCGGAGACCTCGCGAGTGGTCGCCGCGATCAAGGCCGGGGCGCTCGATTATCTGGCTTTGCCGCTCGGTCCGCAGAGCCTCGCCGCCACGCTCGCCCGCATTGGCGACGAGGCGCGGGAGCATGCCGAGGCGCGGCGTCGGATGATCGAGGCGCGCAACCGGATCGGTAACCTGTCGCACCGCGAGCGCGAGGTGCTCGACTGGCTCGCCCGGGGTAGCAGCAACAAGACGATCGCCCGCGAGCTCGATATCAGTCCGCGCACGGTCGAGATCCACCGCGCCAACATGATGAGCAAGCTCGGCGCCGTCCACGCCGCCGAAGCGGTCCGCCTGCGCATCGAGGCGCAGCTCGAACGTCCTGCCTTGCTGCTCAACTAGCGGCAGAACCCTCCGGCGTGGCCGGCTTCGAGATGCAGGTGGTTCTTGTGCGCGGCGTTGTAATCGGGGCCGAGCACGGTGCCGAACCGGCGGCAGGCGCTCTGGTGCACCAACCGCAAGAACCGGCGCTCCTGCATAGTTCCTTCGTTCCAGCCTGACAGCACGCTAACCCGCCGCCCGTCGGCGAGGATAAAGGCCGCGACATCGATCGCCTGCGCGGTCGCGTGTGCCGAGCGGCGGCCGCTGCCGGCGACGTCGCGGCACGAATAGCTGCCCATCGTCTCGATCTTCGCGAGCGGGCTGCCGAGCACCTGCCGCGCCGCGCGGTCGACGCCGTAGCGGGCCCATGCGGCAGTGGTCTCGGCCAGCGGACAGGTGACCGGGCCGAGGTTGGCGAGCGCGAAGCGCGCCTCATCGCCCTGCAGCGCCGCGAGGCTGACCGTACCGACGGTCGAGCAGCCCGCGCCGTAGTAACGATCCGCCACTGGCGAGAACCGTGCGCCCGCCGCGTTGAGCTCGGCAAGGCACTGCCGCGCCTCGGTGCTGACAGCGACGGGGCGCGGGGTGGCGAGCTGCGGCCTGGCC
>NZ_RSEL01000014.1 GCF_003958625.1 Tsuneonella rigui
GCCGGCGCGGCCTCACCCGGCTTGCCGACCAGGCGGCGACGCTTGACCTCGACCACCACCTTGTTGGTACGGCCGTGGCTGAAGGTCTGCTTGACCTCGCCCGCGTCGACCGAGCGCTTCAGCCCCAGGGGCTTGCGTTCGCGCGGAGTGTCGTTGCTGTCGCTCATAAAACTCGTCTTCGTCCTTCGATCAATCGTCCAGCGCAGCGGGCGATGCCCCGCTGCCAGTCGCAACCGCAGCTTGCGGCCCTGTGAAATGCATCAGGCGCGAGAGCGCGAGAGACACCCGCGCGGCTGCGGCCGGATTGGCCAGCGCCATGTGGACGACGTTGTCGCGGCCCATTGCCACAGACAAAGCCGCCCGGTCCAGTGGCAAGACCACCCCGGTCTCGCCCGATCCTTCCGCCTCGCGGCCGACCCGCCAGGCCTGGTCGAGCTTGCGGTTGCCGTCGTCGCTGGCGTCGGATGCGTGGAGCAGCAGCTCCACCGCCCCGCCGCGCGCATGCTCGGCGATCCGCTCGCTCCCCAAGATAAGGTGCCCCGCGCGCATTTCGAGGCCGAGCCGGTCGAGCAGCGCGCGGGTGAGCCCGTCCTCGATGCGCTGCGGCAGATCCTCAGGGATCGTCAGCGCCGCGCCTTTGAAGGCGCGCGCGAGCGCGCCCTTGAGCTTGCCTTTCGCCAGCGCGGTTTCCAGCTCGGCGCGCGAGACTCCGAGCCACGCACCGCGGCCGGGAGCCTTGGCGTGGATATCGGGCAGCACCAGTCCGTCGGGCGAAATCGCCAGCCGCACGAGCTCACCACGCGCGCCATGCTCCCCCGAGAGGATGCATTTGCGCTCCGGCTCGGACTTCCGGGCCGGACGCGCTTCAGCGATGTCGGAGCTTACGCGCTCATTGTTCGGAGTCCGCATTCACGGCCTCCTCGGTCGAGGCATCCGCCTCGTCTTCGAACCAGTGCGCGCGGGCGGCCATGATGATCTCGTTGCCCTGCTCTTCGGTCAGGCCGTACTCGCCCAGCACGCCGCCCTTGTCCTCGGGCCGCGCCTTGACCTGGTCGGCGCGCAGGCGCGGGCCTTCGGTCGGGGCGGTCTGGCGGCGGCGCGGGGCCTCGCGCTTCTTGGCGATCAGCTCGTCGGTCGCGAGATCGGCGAGATCGTCGAGCGTCTTGATGCCGCCCTTGCCGAGCGTGACCAGCATCGCTTCGGTGAGGTGCGGGATCTCCGCCAGCGCGTCCTCGACGCCCAGCGCGCGACGTTCCTCGCGGTAGGCGGCGTCGCGGCGCTCGAGCGCTTCGATCGCGCGGCTCTGCAGCTCTTCGGCCAGCTCCTCGTCGAAACCTTCGATAGTCGCGAGCTCGGACAAGTCGACGTAAGCGACCTCCTCCAGCTCGGCGAAGCCCTCGGCGACCAGCAGCTGCGACAGCGTCTCGTCGACGTCGAGCTCTTCCTCGAAAGTCTTCGAGCGTTCGGCGAATTCCTTGGTCCGCTTCTCGCTCGCCTCTTCCTCGGTCATGATATCGATCTGGTGGCCGGTGAGCTGGCTCGCCAGGCGCACGTTCTGGCCCCGGCGGCCGATCGCGAGGCTGAGCTGGTCGTCGGGCACCACCACCTCGATCCGGCCGTCGTCCTCATCGAGCACGACGCGGCTGACGGTGGCGGGCTGGAGCGCATTGACCACGAAGGTCGCGGTGTCCTCGCTCCACGGGATGATGTCGATCTTCTCGCCCTGCAGCTCCTGCACGACGGCCTGCACGCGGCTGCCCTTCATGCCGACGCACGCGCCGACCGGGTCGATGCTGCTGTCGCGGCTGATCACGCCGATCTTGGCGCGGCTGCCCGGATCGCGGGCGGCGGCCTGGATGGTGATCACGCCGTCGTAGATTTCGGGCACTTCCTGCGCGAACAGCTTCTTCATGAACTCGGGGTGCGCGCGGCTGAGGAAGATCTGCGGACCGCGGTTGTTGCGCTCCACCTTGGTGATCAGCGCGCGGACACGCTCGCCGACACGCGCGGCCTCGCGCGGGATCTGCTGGTCGCGGCGGATGACGCCCTCGGCGCGGCCGAGGTTGACGATCACGTGGCCGAACTCGACCGACTTGATCACGCCGGTGATGATCTCGCCCGCGCGGTCCTGGAACTCCTCGAACTGGCGCTCGCGCTCCGCATCGCGGACCTTCTGGAAGATCACCTGCTTGGCGCTCTGCGCGTCGATGCGGCCGAGGTCGACCGGCGGCAGCGGATCGACGATGAAATCGCCCAGCTTGGCATCGGCCTGCAGCTTGGCAGCCTGCTCCAGGCTGACCTGCTTGAAGTAGTCCTCGACCTCCTCGACCACTTCGACGACGCGCCACAGGCGCAGGTCGCCGGTCATCGGGTCGAGCTTGGCGCGAATGTCGTTCTCGTTACCATAGCGGGCGCGGGCCGCCTTCTGGATCGCCTCTTCCATCGCCTCGATGACGATCGACTTGTCGATCATCTTCTCGGTGGCGACCGAGTTCGCGATCGCGAGCAGCTCTGCCCGGTTGGCGGAAATGGAGGTGGCCATCTGGTCTTACTCTTCCTCTGTTTCGAGAATTTCGTCGGCACCCCCCAGCACTTCTTCTTCAGCGCCAGTAGTGTCGATGGGTTTGGTCGCGGCGATCAGCGCGTCGGTGAGGACGAGCTGGGCCGTGTGGATCTGGTCCCGCGGGATGGTGACCTCGCCCGCCTTGCGGTCGGCGATGGTGACCCGGTCGCCATCGATGCCCTTGAGGTCGCCCTTGAGCACGCGCTGGCCGTCCCAGCCCTTGTCCATGACGATCCGCGCCTCGTGCCCCGCCCAGTCGGCGAAGTCCCTGGCGCGGGTCAGCGGCCGGTCGATCCCGGGACTGCTCACTTCGAGGTGATAGGCGCCGTCGATCAGCACTTCGCCCGCTTCCTCGCGCGCGTCGATCGCGTCGCTGACCCGGCGCGAGAGCGCGGCGCACTGGTCGATGATCAGCTGCCCGGTGGCGGGATCCTCCGCCATGATCTGCAGCGCCTCGCCGCCGTCGCCGGCTTCCGACTGCATCATCTTGACCCGCACGAGCTCAAGCCCGAGCGCCTGCGCTTCGGGTTCGATCAGTTGGGTCAGGCGCGCGATATCGGCCAACGGGGTCTTTCGGTCGATGCAAGCGGGTTTGGTGCCGGCCCCTTGCGGCGCCAGCCCCTCAGTCTTGCGATGTGGGATTGCCGGCCAGATAGGCGGCGAAGTCAAACATTGCAATCGGAAAGAGGCCGCCTGCCCGATTGCGTTTTGCTGCTGACGGGCGCGGCGCGCACGCCTAATGCGCGGCGACCGAACCCCCGGGACCCTTCATGTCACGCGACGACCGAACCTACCGCGCCCTGTGGCGCTGGCATTTCTGCGCCGGGCTGTTCGTCCTGCCGTTCATCATGGTTCTGTCGATCACCGGCTCGATCTACCTGTTCAAGCCGCAGATCGATCGATGGGAGGAGCGGGCGTTCGTCGATCTCGGCAGCGCGAACGCGGTTTCGGCGGACGCCCAGCTCGCCGCCGCGGCGGCGCGCAATCCAGGCTTGCGCTTCAACGGCTATCGCCTTCCCCGCCCCGAGGGCGATGCGGCGATGATCGCGTTCGCCATGCCGAACGGCGACGAGCGGCAGGTGTTCGTCTCGCCGCAGGGCAAGGTGCTCGGCGCCCTCGACCGGAACGAGCGGATTTCCGAAACCGTCGCGCGCATTCACGGCACCCTGCTACTCGGCGAATGGGGAGATCGGCTGGTCGAGTTGGCCGCGAGCTGGACGATCGTGATGATCCTGACCGGGCTCTATATGTGGTGGCCGCGTCCGCTGCGCGCGGCGGGGACGCTGTGGCCGCGGCTGCACTTGCGGGGGCGCCCGCTGCTCAAGGATCTGCACCGCGTCGCCGGGTTCTGGATCGCCGGCCTCGTGCTGGTGATGCTGGCGAGCGGCCTCCCGTGGGCGGGTGCCTGGGGCAGCGCGTTCAAATGGGCGCGCGAGGAGCTGCACCTGATCGATGGGCCGCAGGACTGGACGATCGGGGTCGACGGCGGCCATGCCGGGCACCACGGGGCGATGCCCATGGCCCAGCCGCCTCACCCCGCACCGGCGCCCGGGATTCCGCTGGCCGCTTTCGTCGAGCGCGCGGCGGCCGAGCATATGGCGTTTCCCGTCACGGTGATCCCGCCGCACGGCACCGGGCGATTCGGTCCGCCCACCGGCAACGTCTGGACTGCCAAGTCGGACCCGCAGAACCGCCCTCTCGGACGGCAGGTGACGTTCGATCCGGTCACCGGCGGCGAAGTCGGCAGGAAGGGCTTTGCCGACCAGCACGTGATCGACCGGATCGTGAATACCGGGGTCGCCTGGCACGAAGGTCAGCTGTTTGGTTGGGCGAACCAGCTTATCGGCGTGCTGACCGCGCTGACACTCATCGGCATCAGCCTCGCCGGCGTATGGATGTGGCTGAAGCGGCGTCCCCAAGGCGCCTGGGGAGCGCCTGTTCGGACGGGTCGAGCGCTTCCCCGGTGGACCATGGCGGCCGCGGTCGCCCTGGCATTGCTCCTGCCTCTGTTCGGTTTGTCACTCCTTCTGGTGGTCGCGGTAGAAAGCCTTGTCCGTCTCAGAGGTCGGCATGAGGTTTCACCGCAACTGACGTCCTGAGGAGCCCCCTTACTAGCCTTCTGGCGTCACTCGCTTTCGCCGAGCCCGTGCTTCTTGATGCAATGGCGCAGCTGGTCGTAGGACAATCCCAACGCCTTCGCCGTCTGGCGCTGGTTCCAACGGTTGCGGCCCAGCGCGTGCTCGACGATCGCGCGTTCATGCGCCTCGACCGCTGCGCGCAAATCGCCGATCTGGTCGTAGTCGGGTGCCGTCGGAGCGGCTTCGGAAGCAGGTTGAACCTTTTGTGCGCCGGGCTGAGGCGCCGCTGCAGCAGGTTTCCACGGGCTTTCGAACGGGTCGAACACCACGTGACCGATCGCGCTCTTGGAATCGCCCCAGCGGTAAACCGCGCGCTCGATCACGTTCCTGAGCTCGCGTACATTGCCCGGCCACGGGTGATTTTCGAGCCGCTCGCGGACGTGGTCGGCGAACCCGGGCCACTCCTCCCAGCGCAATTCGCTGGCCATGCGGCGGCCGAAAAACTCCGCCAGAACAACGATATCGCCCTCGCGCACCCGCAGCGGCGGCAGGGTGATGACCTCGAAACTGAGCCGGTCGAGCAGGTCGGCGCGGAAGGTCCCCCGCTCCGCCAGCGTCGGCAAATCCTCATTGGTCGCGGCGACGATCCGCACGTCCACCTTGATCGGCCGGTTGGAGCCAATCCGCGCGACCTCGCCATACTCCACCGCCCGCAGCAGCCGTTCCTGCGCCTGCATGCTAAGTGTCGCTAATTCATCGAGAAATAGCGTCCCGCGATCCGCTTCCTCGAACCGCCCCGCACGCGATCGGGTGGCGCCGGTGAAGGCGCCCGCCTCGTGACCGAACAACTCGGCCTCGATCAGCGTTTCGGGTAGCGCCGCGCAGTTCATCGTCACCAGCGGTTCGTCCCACCGGCTCGACAGGCGATGGAGGCGCTCGGCGATCAGTTCCTTGCCCGTGCCGCGCTCGCCCACCACGAGGACCGGACGGTTCATGATCGCGGCCGAACTCGCGCGCTCGACTGCGTCGAGAAACGCGCCCGATTGGCCGATAAACTGGCTTTCCCGCTCCACACCCAACCTATAGCGGATTTTCCCATTTGTCGGCAAACGAAACCATCATGCTGTTCGTCGAAAACCCTCCGCTATCCGTAAATGCAAATTGGCACGTCCCTTGCTGATAGGTGAACATCGTATCACTGGGAGCACCCCGACAATGTTCGACCGCCGTTTCCTGCAGACCCGCCTTGGCCAAGCCGCGACCGCCAGTGTCGCCGCGATGGCCCTGTTCGTGGCGCTCAGCAGCCAGCTTCAGGCGACTCCCGCCTACGCGGCGGTCCCCGTCTTCCACGCGGTGGAGCTGGCGTGAACAAGCCGACCTCCGACGATCCGTTCGACCCCCTAGGGCCGGAGCGCGATATCCCGTCTCGCGGATACCAGTCCCACCGCGACGACAGCGCTCCGGCCCGTCCTTCCCGGATGAGCCGGATCGAAGAGGAAGTCGAACGCCTGCGCCGCAGCCCTACCCCCACCCAGTCCCCGTCCTCACAGCGGGACATCGCCAATTACGGAGTCGCCTTCATGGGTATCTTCAGCCGCACCCGGGACATCATCGCGGCCAACTTCAACGACATGCTCGACAAGGCCGATGACCCGACCAAGATGATCCGCATGATCATCCTCGAGATGGAGGAGACCTTGGTCGAAGTGCGCGCGAGCGCAGCGCGCACGATCGCCGACCAGAAGGAAATGCACCGCCACACCATCAAGCTCGAGCGGCTGCAAGCCGATTGGGCGGAGAAGGCGCAGCTCGCGCTGAGCAAGGACCGCGAGGACCTCGCCCGTGCCGCGCTGATGGAGAAGAAGAAGGCCGGCGACATGGCCGACCAGCTCAAGACCGAGATCGCCGTGCTCGACGATGCCCTGCGCGCGTACGAGCAGGACATCGAGAAACTGCAGGTCCGCCTGCGCGAAGCGCGCAGCCGCCAGACGGCGATCGCCGCTCGTCTCGAAAGCGCGGAGAACCGCGTCAAGCTGCGCAGCCTGATGACCAACGAGCGGGTGGACGACGCCCTCTCGCGGTTCGACCAGCTCGAACGCCGGGTCGATTACGCCGAAGGCCGCGCCGACGCGCTGTCGATCGCCGACGGCACTGGCAAGCCGAGCCTGTCGGACGAAATCGCCGCGCTCGCGGGCCAGGACCAGATCGACGACGAACTTGCAGAAATGAAGCGCGCGCTCGGGATGACCGACGACGAGCAAGACCAGGGTAAGGAGGCCTAATTCGTGGAGGACGTAGTTCCCGTACTCGCAGTGCTGCTGGGGTTGCCCTGGATCATCATGCACTACATCACCAAGTGGAAGACCGCGGCGACCATCACCACCGACGACGAAGCCTTGCTGGAGGAGCTGTACAGCCTCGCCAAGCGGCTCGACGAGCGGATGGACACCGTCGAGCGGCTGGTCGCCAGCGACAATCCCGAATTCAAGCCCGCCCGGCTGATCGCCGACCGCGAGGAAGACAACGCGCCGCTGCGCGAGCTCGACCGCCTGCTCGCCGGGAAAAAGGGAGTCCGCTCGTGAATAGCCCCCGCACCACGCTTTACCGCGACAAGCACAATGCCAAGCTGATGGGCGTCTGCGCGGGGATCGCCGACTACACGGGCGTCAATGTCCTGTGGGTGCGGCTGGCGTTCCTGCTGCTGCTGGTGACGGTCGCCCCGATCCTGCTGCCCGGGTACTTCATCGCCGGCATGTTGCTGAACAAGAAGCCGCCCCACCTGTACGTCGATGCCGACGAGCAGCGGTACTGGCAGCGCGTGCGGCAGAGCCCGAAGCGCACGGCGCGCGAGATCCGCGGCAAGTTCCGCGACATCGACCGCCGCCTGGCCGAAGTCGAGACTTACTACGTCACCAGCAATCCGCGCCTGTCGGCCGAAATCGAACGGCTGCGCTGAGCGGCTTCCGAGGGAGAATATCGAATGGCAGATTTGACGGGACTGGTGGCGGTGATGGCGCCTTTCCTGATGGTGTTCGGCATCGTCTGGGTGAGGTCGCGCAGCAAGCTCGAAGAAAAGCGTCTCGCAGCTACGGCCGAGCGGAGCGCGGAAAAGGCAGCACAGTACGCCGCCTCGAACCAGGAGCTCGAAGACCGCATCCGTGTGCTTGAACGCATCGTCACCGATCGCGGCTACGACGTCGCTACTCAAATCGAGGCGCTGCGCGATCAGCGCCGAGTCGACGAAATGGATAGCGGAGTGTCGCTCGACAGCCTGCGCACCAAGGAGCGCATCTGATGGAGCCTAGCGATCTGGTACCCTACCTGGGATTCCTCATCGGCGGAGGATTCATCCTCGGCATGGCCGGGATCCTGGCCTCGGTTCACAACACCCGCCTGAGGATCAAGAATGGCTACCCGCTGCAAGGGACTTGGGGCCAATCGCTCAAGCCCTCGACCGACAAGGACGCCGTCGCCCGTGTGACCCTGCTGACGCAGGAGAACGCGCAGCTCAAGGCCGAGATCGGCGCGATGCGCGAGCGGCTGGAGACGGTCGAACGGATCGTCACCGACGGCGGCTACCGCCTGACGCACGAGATCGAGCGCCTGCGCGACAAGAAGGAGAACGTGCAGTGAGTGGATGGATGATCGTCGCGATCGTCGCGATCGTGATGTCCGGGCTGGTGCGGATCTTCCGCGGGCACCCGCCCCTGCCCCGGGGCGACTCACTGATGACGCCGCCCGCCGACGACGGCGAGAAGGCCGCGATGCGCCACGAGATCGAGCATCTGCACGAGCGCATCCGCGTGCTCGAGCGCATCGCCACCGACGCCAACACCACGCAGGCTCTCGAAACGCGGCGCGTCGCCGACGAGATCGAAGCCCTGCGGGACCGCTGACCGGGCACACGAGACGCCAGGAGGATTTGAGGACATGAGCGAACAGATCGTCATTGCCGCCACCTCGCTCACGGCCATCGCCATCGTCGCCTTCGCGATGCTGCGCGGCTGGCAAGGCTGGCTCACCCTGAAGGAGCACGAGCTGGAGCAGACGCCCGGACGCCTGCGCGAGCCCGACACCGGCAGCGCGCTCGGTGCCGCGCGGATCGAGCTCAGCGATCTCAAGGAGCGCATCCGCAAGCTGGAAGCGATCGCCAGCGGGGTTGACCTCTGATGGCGGTAGTACGCGCCGACGTGACCAAGGCCGGCATCGGCCTCGGCAGCGCCCTCGCCGTCGCCATTAGCTGGAGTCTGCACAAGTCCATCCTCTGGGCCACGATCCAAGGATTCTTCGGCTGGTTCTACGTGCTGTATTACGCGCTGACCCGGCCGGGTGGTCTCGCGGGCTAGGAGCCGCGCCTTCGCTCGGCTAGGGGCGCGCGATGCGCTCTCTCGCCGACATCGCCGAGGAATACGATTTCCTCGACTCCGACGACCGCTATCGCCTGCTGATCGAGCTCGGCCGCGCGCTCGAACCGATGCCGGACGCGCTCAAGACCGACGCCACCCTGGTGCGCGGCTGCTCCGCCAGCGTGTGGGTCTATCCCACCGGTGATGCAGCGCGCTTGCATTTCCTCGCCGACAGTAACGCCGCGATCACCAAGGGCGTGGTCGCGCTCGTGATCGCCGCGGTGCAGGACCAGCCCGCAGCCGAGATCGCCGCGATGGATATCGAGGCCGCGCTCGCCCCGTTCGACCTCAAGCACCAATTGAGCTCCAACCGCACGCAGGGCGTCCCCAACATGATTGCGCTCGTCAAGGCGCACGCGGCGCGGCTGGCAGCTAGCGAATAGCTTCGCGCACCACGGCGATCCCCGCTTCGCGCTGCCGCCTGAGCTCGGCCTTCAGCCGCGCCGGATCGCGGGCGAAGACGAAACCGAAGCTCACTCCGCCCTCCTTGCCGATGGTCGCATGATGCAGCTTGTGCGCCTGGACCAGCCGCTTGGCGTAGCCGCGCTTGGGCACCCAGCGGAACCAGCGCTGGTGGACGAGGCCGTCGTGCACAGCCGTGTAGATCACGCCATAAAACAGTACGCCGAGCCCGATCCAGGTCCCCGGCCACCACGCGTCGCCACCCATGATCAGGGGGCTGCCGATCGCGAACATCCCGATGCTAAGCGCCGCGCCAACGAGGGCGAAGCGATCATTCTTCTCGAGGAACCCGTCATGCGGCTCGTGGTGATCGCGGTGCCAGGCCCAGCCGAAGCCGTGCATGACATACTTGTGGCTCGCCCCCGCGATGCCTTCCATTGCCAGCACGGTGGCGAGCACGATCAGGATTGGTAGGAGCGCGGCCATGCGGCCAATATAGGTCAGTCGGCGGGAAAGAAGAACCGGCTGATCTCGTCGCCGATACGCGCGGGACGCAGGGTGCCGGCGTCGACGCAGCACCAGCTGGAGCGGACCTCGGCCAGCACTTCCTCGCCGCGCTCGATCACCGTATGGTAAAAGGCGCGGGCGCCGTGGATTTTCTCCAGCACTGTGCGGGCGATCACATCGTCGTCGAGGAACGCCGGGCGGCGGTAGGTAATCTCGTGCTTGAGCGCGACCCACAGCCGCTCCGCCACCGCCTCGGCGGGCGCGAGCTTGTTCCAGTGCGCCAGTACCGCGTCCTGCACCCAGCCGAGGTATCGCGCGTTGTTCACGTGCCCCATGAAATCGATGTCGCCCGGAACGATGCGAATCGGGAAATGGAAGGGCGTTGCTGACATGGGTGTAAGCTAAGCACGACGGGCTTACGAATCCATGACAATCTGCCGCGACATTTCGTTACACAATCGCGGCAATCCGCGACCGATCGTATTTCTGCCGTTCATTTTCGCAGGCCTAATTCTGAATGCGACGGGAAAAGTCCCGCCGTTCAATGAAGGACACCGAAGATGACCAATGCCAAAAAGATCGTCGCCTCGGCCCTCGCCGCTTCGCTGGCGCTGGGCATCGCCGTTCCGGCCTCGGCCGCCGGCTACAATGCGGGTGCACTGCGCTCGGAGATCGCCCAGCTCGACAATCAGATCGACCGCGCCGAAGCGCGCCGGACCATTTCGCACCGCGAAGCGCAGCAGCTCGATCGCCAGGTCGACCGCCTGCAGAACACCTTCCGCGCCTATGCCCGCGGCGGCTTCACCCGGTACGAATTGGCGAGCCTCAACAACGGCATCGCGCAGGTCCGTAACCAGCTGAGGAGCCAGCGTTGGGACGGCAACAACCGCGCCGATGCGGGCCGTTACAATCGCTACGACAATGTGCGTCACCGCTAAACACGCGCCCTAAGCGCGGGCAAGATTTCCCATCTTGTCGCCTCGGGGGCGGCGGGCCTAGCCAACCGGCATGGCCAGCCGCCCCCGCACTTTGTACGAGAAAATCTGGGACGCGCACGTCGTCGAGACCCGCGATGACGGCACCGCCCTCCTCTACATCGACCGCCACCTCGTCCACGAAGTGACCAGCCCGCAGGCGTTCGAAGGCCTGCGCGCCGCGGGCCGCCCGGTGCGCCGTCCCGACCTGACCCTGGCAGTCCCGGACCACAACCTCCCCACCACCGCGCGCCTCGATACCGAGGGCAATCGCCTGCCGATCGCCGATGCCGAAAGCGCCGCACAGCTGGCAGCGCTGGAGCGCAACACCGCCGAGTTTGGCATCGCCTACATCGGCGCGACCGACGCGGCGCAGGGCATCGTCCACGTGGTCGGCCCCGAGCAGGGCTTCTCGCTCCCCGGCACCACGATCGTCTGTGGCGACAGCCACACGGCCTCGCACGGCGGCGTCGGCGCGCTGGCATTCGGAATCGGCACCAGCGAGGTCGAGCACGTGCTCGCCACCCAGACGCTGCTGCTGCGCAAGTCGAAGTCGATGGAAGTGCGCGTCGAAGGCCAGCTCGGCCCGGGTGTGACGCCCAAGGACCTGATCCTCCACATCATCGGCGTGATCGGCACCGCCGGCGGCACCGGGCACGTGATCGAATACCGCGGCGCGGTGTTCGAGGACATGAGCGTCGAGGGCCGTCTCACCGTCTGCAACATGAGCATCGAAGGCGGCGCGCGCGCCGGCCTGATCGCGCCCGACGAGACCGTGTTCGCTTACCTCAAGGACCGCCCGCTGGCGCCCGAGGGCGAGGCGTGGGACCGCGCAACCCAATGGTGGCGCTCGCTCGCCACCGACGCCGGCGCCGTGTTCGACAAATCGGTGACGATCGACGCCGCCGCCGTCCAGCCGACCGTCACCTGGGGCACCAGCCCGGAAGACGTTGCCCCCATCGGCGACAAGGTGCCGCTGCCCGACAGCTTCGCCGATCCCTCGAAGCAGGAAGCGGCGCGCAAGAGCCTCGCCTACATGGGGCTCGAGCCGGGCCAAAAGCTGTCCGAGGTAGCGATCGAGAATGTCTTCATCGGCAGCTGCACCAACAGCCGGATCGAGGACCTGCGCGCCGCCGCCGACGTGCTGCGCGGGCGGCACAAGGCGGCGGGCGTCAAGTGGGCGATCGTCGTGCCGGGCTCGGGCCTGGTGAAGGCGCAGGCCGAGGCCGAGGGGCTCGACAAGGTGTTCATCGACGCCGGCCTCGAATGGCGCGAGCCGGGTTGTTCGGCGTGCCTCGCGATGAACCCGGACAAGGTGCCCGCCGGAGAGCGCTGCGCCTCTACCAGCAACCGCAACTTCGTCGGCCGCCAAGGCCCGGGCGCGCGCACGCATCTGGTTTCGCCGGCGATGGCCGCGGCAGCGGCGGTGACGGGCAAGCTCACCGATGTCCGAGAGCTCATCGGCTGACGCTGCGCAAGTCCGCCTTCCCTCCTGTCGCCGCGCCCGATGCGCGCGTGCTCATTCTCGGCAGCCTGCCGGGCGAAGTCTCGCTCGCTGAGCAGCGCTATTACGCGCATCCACAGAACCTGTTCTGGCGGCTGGTCGGCAACGCGGTCGGTCAGGACTTGTCGTCGCTGGACTATGATAGACGGCTCGCCGCTCTCCTCGCCGCAAAGATCGCTCTGTGGGATACGGTTGCCTCAGCGACCCGAACTGGCAGTCTCGACGCTGCGATCCGTCGGGCGGAGCATGCACCTCTCGCCGACCTGGTCGCCACCCTCCCCGAGCTGCGGGCGGTTGCGTTCAACGGCCGCAAGAGCGCGGCGATCGGACGGCCGCAGCTCGAAGGCAGCGGCCTCGCGCTGATCGACCTGCCATCTTCCTCTCCCGCCTACGCGGCGATGCCGCTGGTTGAGAAAGAGCGGCTTTGGGCGCGTCTAGCCGATTTCTTGGACTGACCCCTTGCGCGTGCCGGATGCGGCCAGCATGGTCGTGCCATGACCAACAAGTTATCCGGCAAAGCCATCGCTGCAGGTGCGGCCATCGGTTCCGCCGCCGTCGCCGCTGCGCTGCTCTACGCGAGCAAGCGCAAGGACAAGAAAGAAGCCGACAAGAAGCCCACGATCCCGTCGGGCGAGCCGCCGGAAACCGACTGATGGTGCCGCTGCGCGAGGTCGAGGGCCGGGCGATCCCGTTCGGCGCTAAGAACGTCGATACCGACGTCATCATCCCCGCGCACTGGCTCAAGACGGTGACCCGCGAAGGCCTCGGCCGCGGCGCATTCGAGACGGTGCGGGCCGAGCCCGGCAACGTGTTCGACGATCCCGAATTCGCCAGCGCGCCAATTCTGATTGCGGGCGACAATTTCGGCTGCGGTTCGAGCCGCGAGCACGCCGCCTGGGCCCTCGGCGACATGGGCGTGAAGGCGGTTATCGCGCCGAGTTTCTCCGACATCTTCGCCGGCAACGCGTTCAAGAACGGCATCCTCGCGGTGGTTCTGCCACAAGAGCAGGTCGATCGCCTGCTCGAGGTCGCACGGACCGATCCGATCTCCGTCGACCTCGAGCACCAAGTCGTCACCACGCCTTTTCAGGACCGCTTCGCGTTCGAGCTCGACCCGTTCCGCAAGGCCTGTCTGATGGACGGGCTCGACGAGATCGGCCTGACGCTCGCGCGCGATACCGCGATCAACGAATACGAACGAAGGCAGGCCCGCGACATGCCGTGGCTCGCCCATGGAACGGAGAAGGCAGCTTGAAGGCATTACGCACCCACGCCACCGGCGGACCCGAGACACTGACCCTCGACGAGATCGACGATCCTGTCGCCGGGCCGGGCCAGATCGTGGTCGCGGTGAAGGCTTGCGCGATCAACTTCCCCGACGCGCTGATCATCCGCGACATGTACCAGTTCAAGCCCGAGCGGCCATTCGCGCCCGGGGGCGAGATCGCCGGGGTGGTGGAATCGGTCGGCGACGGTGTGACCCAGTTCAAGCCCGGCGACCGCGTGTTCGGCGGGATCGGCAACGGCGGCCTGGTCGAGAAGATCGCGGTCGATGCCAAGCGCATGTTCCCGGTCCCCGAAGGCGTGCCGCTGGAAAAAGCCGCGTCGCTGATGATGACTTACGGCACCACCATCCACGGCCTCAAGGACCGCGGCCACATCAAACCGGGCGACGTCATGCTGGTGCTTGGCGCCGCGGGCGGCGTGGGTCTGTCGGCGGTCGAGCTCGGCAAGGCATTTGGCGCCAGGGTCATTGCGGCCGTCTCGAGCGAGGAAAAGGGCGAAGTCGCGCGGCGCGCGGGGGCGGATGACGTGGTCGTCTATCCCAAGGACGCGATGGACAAGGACGCGTCGAAGGACTTGGCCAACAAGTTCAAGGCCGCGTGCGGGCCCGAGGGCGCGAACATCGTCTACGACATCGTCGGCGGCCAGTATTCGGAGCCGGCGCTGCGCGCGATCGCTTGGGAGGGCAAGTTCCTGGTGGTCGGCTTCCCCGCGGGCATCGCCAAGATGCCGCTCAATCTGACCCTGCTCAAGAGCTGCGACATCTGCGGCGTGTTCTGGGGCGCCTTCACCGCGCGCGAGCCGGAGAAGTTCCGCGCCCAGGCGGCCGAGCTGTTCGACCTGCTCAAGGCTGGCAAGATCGATCCGCTGATTTCCGAGACGTTTCCGCTCGAACGCGGCGGGGAGGCGATCGCCAAGCTGGAAAATCGCGAGGCCGTCGGCAAGCTCGTGGTGACGATGGAGTGATGCGCATGCGCATGTCCGCCGCTGTTCTGGCGCTCTCTTGCGCTGCCGCGCTGGGCGCGTGTGCCGTCAATTTCGAGGATCACGCACCGCCCGCGCCCGCGATCGACGCGCAGGGGCTCGTGGACGCGCGCCAAGGCGGCATGGCGATGTCGGTCGGCGCGCTCGGCGCAGTGTCGGCCGGGTATGACAAGAAAGCCGCGCCGCGGTCCTATCGCCTGCCTGCCGAAGGACTGGCCAAGTTCGCCCGCTCGCTTTCCGCGCTGTTCGACGGCCGCACTGCCGGCGTTCCGGGCACCGAAGCCAGCCCAGCAATCTGGAGCGACGCTACCGGTTTCGCAGCGCGCACCGCGCAATACCGTGATGCGACCGGGGCGCTGCTCGCTGCTATCGACGCCGGCGATGACGCGGGGATCGCGGCCGCCCTTGCCAGCACCAAGGCTGCGTGCAAAGCGTGCCATGACACTTACCGCACTCAATAACAGGCAGAGTTTCAATGACCCAGTTTGACGATCGCGAGCGCGGCGAAGAGCGCAAGTTCGCGATGGACGAGGAAACCGCGTTCCGCGTGGCCGCACGGCGCAACAAGCTGCTCGGCCAGTGGGCCGCGCAAAAGATGGGCCTGACCCCCGAAGAAACCGACGCCTATGCCAAGGCGGTGGTCCAGGCCGACTTCGAGGAAGCGGGCGACGAGGACGTGATCCGCAAGGTGCTCGGCGACCTGACCGGTGCCGGGTGCGAGGTCGACGAAGCCGAAGTGCGCGCCGCGCTGGAAGAAAAGTCGGTCGAGGCGCGCCGCCAGCTGATGAGCGAAAGCTAAGCCCGCGATGGCGATGGCCGCGGCCGATATCGAGGCGCTGATCCGCGCCGCGCTGCCCGATGCAACGGTCGAGATCCGCGACCTTGCAGGCGACGGCGATCACTATGCAGCGCACGTCGTCTCATCGGCGTTCGTCGGCAAGACCCGCGTGGCGCAGCACAAGCTGGTGTACGAGGCGCTCGGCGGGCGGATGGGCGGAGAGCTCCACGCCTTGCAACTGACCACCGCCGCACCCAACTGACAGGGCGCACAGTTCAATTCGAAGGGTTCGGCCAATGTCCGACGTCAACCAGCGTATCAGCGACATCGTTCAGGGCAACGACGTCGTCCTGTTCATGAAGGGCACCCCGCTGTTCCCGCAGTGCGGCTTCTCCAGCCGCGCGATCGCGATCCTCGATCACTGCAACGCGCAGTACGAAACGGTCGACGTGCTGCAGGACATGGAGATCCGCCAGGGCATCAAGTCGTTCAGCGACTGGCCGACCATCCCGCAGCTCTATGTCGGCGGCGAGTTCGTCGGCGGCAGCGACATCATGATGGAGATGTACGAAGCCGGCGAGCTGCAGCAGATGTTGAACGAGCGCGCACAGGCGAGCTGAACGCTCCGGCCCGATGCACACAGAATTCCCGTCCGGCTGGGTAGGCCGGACGGGTTTTCTTTAGGGGGGTTAGGGTTCTTGAGGTCGGGGAGGCGGAACCGGGAGACTGGGGGCTCCGCCTCGTTTTCGAAGACCGTTGGGTATAGGTTATCTAGCACGAGCCGTGCCAAGTCGAACCAGCCACGCAATTCCGCCCGACACGATGGTTAACGGGCTTAACGAACTCGCGGCGGTGTAAGCGTTTCCGACACATTCCACGGCGATAATCGGTCTTGGCAAGCAACCCTTCGCCAGCCACAGTCCGGCCGATGGATGCCCCCGACCAGCCCCCCTCGATCCCCGCCGCGACGGTGGTCGTGTTCCGCCACGCTGCCGCTGGGGGGCCGCCGGAAATCCTCATGATCACCCGCAATCGCGCGATGACCTTTGCCGGCGGCATGGCGGTGTTTCCGGGCGGCCGGGTGGACCCGGCAGATTACGAGCTTGCGCAAACCATCGCCGGCGATCTCGACCCCGACGAAGCCGCCCACCGCATCGCCGCGATGCGCGAGACGCTGGAGGAAACCGGCCTCGCGATCGGCCTGACGGCCACGCCCAGCGCCGACGAGGCAATCGCCGCGCGCAAGCTCCTGCTCGAACAGGGCGCACTCGCCCCGGTCCTCGACGCGATGGGGTGGACGCTCGATCTCGCAGCACTGATCCCGTTCGCCCGCTGGCACCCCAAGAACGAGCGTATCCCGCGAATCTTCGACACCCGCTTCTATCTCGCCGACCTCGGTACCGGCGCGGTCGAGCTCGAGATCGATGCGACCGAGAACACGCATCTGTTCTGGACCAGCGCCGCTGACGCGCTCGCCGCGGCGGAGCGCGAGGAAATCGCCCTCATCTTCCCCACCCGCCGCAATCTCGAGCGCCTCGCCGAGTTCGCCACGTTCGCAGAGGCGCGAGCGCAGGCCGAGGTGATCCCGGTCCAGACTATCACGCCGCGGATCGAGGAACGCGACGGCGAGAGGTGGCTGATGATCCCGAAAGACGCGGGATATCCGGTGCACGGCGAGCCGTTGACATCGGTCGCGCGTGGTTGATTGGCGCGCCCGGCAGGACTCGAACCTGCAACAACCCGCTTAGAAGGCGGGGACTCTATCCAGTTGAGCTACGGGCGCGCGCTGGTTCACGCGCATAGCGCGCTTTTCGCGTCCCTCAAATCGCGATAACTCGCGACCCATGAACGACGCCGTCACCCGCATCGAAGGCGAGGCCGCCGCGCCGCGCCACTTCAAGTACTACGACCTCATCATGGCCGCGTTCGTCGCGATCCTGTTGCTGTCGAACATCATCGGCGCATCCAAGCCGAGCTATGTCACCCTGCCCGGCGGCACCCAATGGTCGTTCGGCGCGGGCGTCCTGTTCTTCCCGGTCAGCTACATCATCGGCGACGTCCTGACCGAGGTCTATGGCTATGCCCGCGCGCGCCGGGTGATCTGGACCGGGTTCGCCGCGCTTGCCTTCATGGCCTTCATGGCCGCGGTGGTGGTCGCGCTGCCGCCGGCTGAGGGCTGGCCGGGCCAATCCTCGTACGAGTTCGTGTTCGGCAATTCGTGGCGGATCGTCGCCGCCTCGATGGTCGCCTTCTGGGCCGGCGAGTTCGCCAACAGCTTCGTCCTCGCGCGGATGAAAGTCGCGACCGGCGGCAAGCACCTGTGGACCCGCACGATCGGCTCGACCGTTGTCGGCCAGGGGCTCGACAGCCTGATCTTCTACCCGCTCGCGTTCTACGGCCTCGCCGGCTGGCCGCCCGAGCAGCTGTTTCAGGTCGTTTTGTCGCAATGGGCGATCAAGACGGCGTGGGAAGCGATCCTGACGCCGGTCACCTATCTGGTGGTCGGCACGCTCAAGCGGCGCGAGGGGGCAGAGGTTTTCGATACCGACACCAACTTCTCGCCGTTCGGCAAATCCATCGACGCGGACCGCGCATAGGAAAAGGGCCGGCCCTCGCGGACCGGCCCTTCCTCCCCCGTGAAGGCGTAGCTTAGAAGTTCACCCCGGCCGCGATGCCGTAGCGGCGCGGCTCGAGCGTGAAGATGTTGGTGAACAGGCCCGATGACTGGTCGGTCAGGTAGAGACCGGTCGTCGCGTTGCTGTCGAAGATGTTCTGCACGAAGGCGCGGACGAACCACTTGTCGTCCACCCCATTGAGCTGCACCTGGGCATTGGCCTGGATGTAGCTCTGCACCTTGTTGATCCGGCCGTTGAAGATGTTGCCGTAGCTTTCGCCGGTGTAGGTCACGTCCGCCCGCGGAACGAGGGTCATCCCGCTGTTCATGCGAATGGTGTGCTGGATGCCCATCGAGGCCTTGAAGTTGGGCGCCTGCGGCAGTTCGTTGCCCTTGATGCTGATCGGCACACCGCCGCCGTAGACGGTGATCGAACCGCCCAGTGCGGGATTGGCGGCCGCAGCCACGAGCGCATCGCAGCTGCTGAACGCGCCGGTCGCGGCACCGAGGTTGGAATCGGTCGGGAACGGCGTCGGCCCTCGCAGACCGTTGGCAGCGGTGAGGCCCTTCGATGCATTGATGCCGTTGTTGACGTTGGTCACGAAGGCATTGGCCGCTGCCTGCGACGTGCCCACGACGGCGCAGTTGAAGGCTTGCCCGATGTCCTTGATGATCACCGAATTGGGCAAGCCGCCCGACGGATCGCGCTGGTTGATGAACAACCTGTCGTCCGTCACCTTGGTATGCAGATAACTGAAGCCCAAGTTGACCAGGGTATCGGGACCCGGCCGAATGACTGCCTCCGCCTCGACGCCGTAGATATCGGCATTGATATTGTCGTTGAGCGAGGTGCGCGCGACAATGCGGCTGAGCTGCAGGCCCTTATACTTGTAGTAGAAGCCCGTCAGGTTGAGCTGCATAGCGCCGTTGGCGAAGGTGTTCTTCGAGCCCACTTCGAACGCGTCGACAATTTCCGGTGCGAACGATTCGGTGACTCCGGGAATGATGACCTGAAGCGCCGGATTGATTCCGCCCGACTTGTAGCCCCGCGAGTACGAAGCATAGACAAGGTTATCCGGGGTTATCTGGAAATCGAGCACTGCACGGCCCGTGAACTCGTCGAAACTGACGTCGCGCACGCGGAACTGCTGCGGCCCCGGCAGACCGGTTGCGCCCGTGTCCGCATCATATGTGCCGGCGAACGGCGAATCGAAGATGTTGGTCGTGGTGCTGTACGGGACAAGGAAGTTCGCGAGCGTCGAGTTCGACACGTCATGCTTCTTGTCGTTGTTATAGCGGATGCCGGCGGTAAACTTGAGCCGGTCGTTGATGTCCCAGTAGGCTTCACCGAAGATACCGTAGGACTTGAGCCGGAAACGCTCGAGGTGGTTCCGGAAGTACGGCGACCCCAGAAACGACGGCGGCAGGTCGGGGCTCGCGTTCGTGGTCGTAGCGAAGGTGCTGAAGCTGCCGAAGAGCGACGCGAAATAGTCGATCGCGAAGGCGTTGACGTAATAGTCGCCGTTCTTGATCGTGTTCTGAGCGTAAATGCCCCCGACCAGGAAGTTGATCGGCCCGTCGAAATCGGTGCTGAGGATGGCTTCCGCCGACCATGCCTCGTTCTGTCCGTTCGAACGGTCGAAGGCGAGCGGGCCGTTCGCGCAGACGCCGTCGCCGCCGAACACACCAAGGCCATTGGCGTTGGTGTTCGACGTGCACAGCGGGCCGTTGGGGCCCTGTGGAATGAGCGCGGCCGCGATCGGGGCGAAGTAAGCCGCTGAACCGGGCACAAAGGCCGGGAACGGCGCGGGCAGACCGGTGGGAACGCCGTTGGCGGCGACGAATGCCAGCGAGTTGAGGCCCGGCTGGATCGAGGCGCGGCTGGCGACATCGAGGTTATAGTCCTGCCGCGATTCGATCCGCACCTTCTGATAGATGCCGGTCAGGCTCAGGTTGATGTTGCCGAACGACTGATCGAGGTGCGCCTGCGCCTGGATTTCATCCGTGAAGTATTCCGGCGTAAAATCGGTGTTGACCGTGCGGACGTCATCCGGCTCGATCGTGTTGAAGTTGGCGTCCTGACCATAGAGGCTGCCAACTCCGAGGCCGAGCGCGGGCGGAATACCGTTAAGCCCGAACACTTCGCGCGAGCCGAGCACGCTGGGGAAGGTCGCGTTGCCGTTGACCTTGCCGAAATCGCGCCGATTGTTGAGACACCCGAGGACGCCGGTCGGATCGCGTTGGCACTGCTGCTTCTGGATGCGGAGGCGATCGTCCTTTTCTCGGAAGTAGTAACCCATCAGATCGACTGTAGTGTTCGGGCCCGGCTCCCACCGGAGCGAGCCGCGAATGGCGTACATGTCGCGCCCATCGATCCGCGAGTTGTCGAACAGGTTCTTCGTATAGCCGCCCCGATTCAGGTAGAAGCCCGCCAGGCGCACGCCGAAAGTGTCGCCGACCGGCAGGTTGACCATCCCCTTGACCTTGACCGAGTTGTAGTTGGCGTACTCGCCCTCGGCCTTGGCGTGGAAGCCCGACAGGTCGGGCTTGGCGGTAATGAAGTTGACGACGCCAGAGGTCGCGTTGCGGCCGAACAGCGTGCCCTGCGGGCCGCGCAGCACCTCGACCCGCTCGAGATCGAAATACTCGGTCTCGAACAGGCGCGTGCCAAACAGCGGTGAGCCGTTGACGTGGATGCCGGTCGCGCTGTCGCAGCTGTTGCCGACGCACAGGTCGCCGACGCCGCGAATGGTGAAGCTCGATCCGGTGAAGTTGCCTTTCGAGAACGTGACGTTGGGCAGGGTAAGTTGCAGGTCGCTTGCATTGTCGATCTGCTGTGCTTCCAGTGCCTCTGCAGTAAACGCGCTTACCGCGATCGGCACGTTCTGCAGTGCCTCCGCACGGCGCTGCGCGGTGACCACGATGACGTTGCCCGTTTCAACCGGACCGGCGTTTTCGGTCTGGTCCGGCGCGCTATCGGGTGACGTATCTTGCGCGTATGCGGGAACTGCCATCACCGACGCACAAATGCCGGCAAGCAGGGTAGCCTTAACCCTCATCAGTCCTCTCCTCGATCGGGCCGTCTATGCGCGGCCTCTATCGAGGGGGAAGCTAATGCAATTTCCGGTATGCTGGCAATAGATTGCTTTGCGCCCTGTGAATTGGGGCCAGCGTGAAACTTTCTTGCGAAGCGGTCCGGCGGAGGGCGCGCGCAATTTACCCTACGGAAATCGCGGACTTCCGGAATTCGTGGCCGCTTTGCAACAGCGGCTCACAATCGTCGGCGGACTTATAAAAGCGTGGAACTTTCGGCGATCGCGGTGATTCCGCGCCGTCCATCGCCGTCGCGGCCGAGCTGGACGACCACGTCGATCACGCTCGCGGCATAGGCGATCGTGTCGCTGCGCGAGAGGCCGATGCCGGTTTGCATGACCATCAGCGCCAGTTGGTCGAGCGCGCCGCGCAGGGAGTTGGCATGGATCGTCGAGAAGCTGCCCGGATGGCCGGTGTTGATCGCGCGCAGGAAGCTCACGCTTTCCGCGCCGCGCAACTCGCCGAGCACGATGCGGTCGGGACGCAGACGGAGGGCGGCCTGGAGCAGTTCGTTGGCGGTGACCTTGGCTTCGCCGAGCTCACCCTTGACCGCGACCAGGCCGACGCCGTTGTCACCGGGCAGGCGAAGCTCTGGCGTATCCTCGACCAGGATTACCCGCTCGTGGCCGGGGATCTCGCCGAGCATAGCGTTGAGGAAGGTGGTCTTGCCGGTGCTCGTGCCGCCCGAGATGAGGATCGTCTTCTGCTGCGCGATCGCGGCGCGGAGGTAGGCGATCGGCTCGGCCTGCGGATCGGGCATCGGCGCGCTCGCAGCGTCGGCCAAAGGACCCGCGTCGTAGGCATCAAGCGGCAGGTCGAGCCGGCGGTGGCGGCGGATCGCCATCGCCCAGTGTTTGCGCGCCGCTGGCGGGCCGCAGAACTGCACGCGCGCACCGTCGGGCAGCGTCGCACCGAGCAGCGGATGCTCGCGGTTGATCCCCTGATGGCTGACCCGCGCCACCTGCTCGGCGAGGCGCTGGACCAATTGGTCATCAATCTCGGGCGCGGCGATCCGCCGCATCCCGGCTTCGGCGGCATCCTCGATCCACACCTCGCCCGGTCGGTTGACGATGATCTCGGTCACCGTGTCGCGCGCGAGCCACTGCGCGAACGGCGCTAGGTAGGCGTCGAGATAGACGCTGCGCTCGCCGCTCGCGCCGGGCAGAGGATGCACCTCCGCCGTCATGTCACTTCGCCGCGCCGACTTGGCTGAAGTCGAGGTCGCGCGCGGTAAAGACGCGGATCGGCTCGCCCTGCCGCACCCGCACGGTCGGCGCAATCTGGCCGTCCTGCTGCAGCGCGGTGCTCGCCGCGCTCGTCCCCCCGCCGAGCACCACCGAAGCACCCCCGGTCGCAAGGCCGCCGATCACCGACAGCAGCATCGCGGAGCCGAAGCGCTTGAAGAAATGGTTGTTCACCGATCCCGCCAGCCCGGTGGTCCCGTCAAACCCGATCGCGGGCGAGGCGAGATTAACCGAGGCCCCATCGGGCCGGATCAGCCGCGTCCAGATGACATAGGCGCGCTTCTGCCCGCCCTGCAGGCCCGACTGGTACTGCCCGATCAGCCGGCTCGAGCGCGGCACCAGCACGCGGGTGCCGTCGAAGCTGCGCACGTCCTGGCTCACCACCGCGCGGACATAGCCCGGCACGTCGGTGTTGATCGCGGTCTCCAGCACCGCCGGAATCAGCGTCCCTTGCGTGACGGTGGTCTGCGGATTGACCATCGCCTTGGCCTGCGCCATCCCGCCGCCGACACCGCCGACCCGGCTGGCGAAATCGCCGGCGTTGGCCGCCACCGCCTCGCCCGGAGCCGGAGCGGCGTCGCCCACCGGCTGTGCGAGATTGCCCGCGTCGAACACCACCGTCGGGTTGGCGTACGGATTGGCGGCGGGCATCGGCTGGCCGTTCGGCATCATCGACAGCACCGGCTGCGGCGCGGGATCGAGCCGTGCCACACCAACCGGCTGCGGCTGACCCGGCTGCGGCACCACCGTCACCGCCTGCGGGGGAATGACCACCGGCTGCTGCTGCACCGCCTGCTGCCCGCCGACGCCCTCCTTGGGCGCGGTGCGCGCGGCGTTCATCGACCACAACGTCACCGCGCCGAGCAGGCCGACGATCGCGACCCCCGCCGCCAGCCCGAGCCCGTCCGACTTGCCCTTGCGCTGGGTAACCGCGGGGAACGCGTTGCGGCTCGCGAGATCGATGATCTCCGCCGTCTCGCCCTCGCGCGGATCGAGGTCGTTGGCGATGGTCTCACCCGGCTTCTTCGCCGGCAGTCGCATGGCGAGGCGCATTATCGGTTCTCCCCGGATGGAACATCGCTGCGCGCGAGCGCGGGCTGGAGCGAGCGGGCCGCGCCGACCGGGCCGCTGTTGACCAGCGTCGCGCTATCCTTCCCCGAACGCAGCACGATTTCGCGCGGCACGCCGTCGACCACGATCACGTCCCCGCGCACGGTGAAATTGACCGGGCCTTCGGTGCCCGCCGTATCCTTGATCAGGATCGCCGGCACCGGGCTCCCGGCCGACCAGGCGAGGAAAGTTGCGGTGCCATCGTCATAGGTGCGCGCGGGCAGCAGCTTGCGATCGCCCTTCCCCGCCCACGCGAAGTTGAGCGCGGCAGGGTCAGTGACCGCTTGCGGGTCGGTTACCGCGGCCAGTTCATCGGCGGTCGGCGCCTCGACTGTAGCGACCTGCGGCTTGGGCTGCTCGGGATACGTGAACTTGAGCACGTAGAGCGGCTTGGCCGAGGCGCTGGCGACGAGATCGAACAAATAGGTGTGCCGGTCGGTCACCACTGTCATGTTGGTCGCCGCGGTTGCCGCCAGCGGCTTTACGAACAGCAGGTTGGCGCGCTTGTTGGGGGTGACCTGCCACGCCTGCGAATCGCCGATCGCGACGTTCTCGATATGCTCGTCCTCGCCGAACTGGATCGTTGCCTGGACCTTGGTCTTGCCCTCGATGCGGACGACCTTGCCGGCGTCGTAGAACTTTTCGACGATGCGCGCGTCGTTGGCCAGTGACATGCTGGACGCGCCGAGCACAGCGAGCGCGAACCCCAAGCGGATCATTTCATTTTCTCCGATAGGCGCGGGGCAGGCGCGCGAAAGCGGCTGCCAATGCCGCGCGCGCGCGATGCGCCGCTGGTCATGAGCGGTTCGACCTGAGCACCGGCTGAAGCGATGTCGCGCGAGATCACGCGCGTTTCGCGCCGACCGCCCTCGCCGAGCGCGCCGGCGTCGTTGGCCGCCGGTGCGACCGCGAACGAAGACACCGGGATGCGCCGGTCGGTCGCTGTGGTGCTGGACGCGGCAGGAGTAGTCGCCGGCACGATCGCCGACGGCGCAGGCGCCAGAGCAGTCACCCTACCGCCGCGCTCGTCCTTGTCAGGCACCAGTCCGAACACCCGCCAGCCGGACACCATCGTGCCCGATACCTTCAGCACCATCACCATCAGCGCGACGTGCACCGCGCCGATCATCAGGAACGCCATCGCCGCTTGGGCATCGATCTGCCCCGGCGTCTGCACCAGCGCGGCGAGCACCGGCACCGCCAGCTCCAGCATCACGCTCCCGCCCAGCACCGCGAACAGCGGCACCAGCGCGAGCATGACGAGGCCCTTGAGCCAGCCGGTGAACAGCCCGCGCGTGCCGCCGAACAGCGCCATGACCACGAACACCGGCCCGACCGCGATCAGCACCGCCACCGCGATGCGCGCGGTTACCAGTACGCCGACCGTGCCGAGCAGCAGCAGCATCGCGCCGAGCCACATCATGCCTTCGGGCGAGAAGGCCGAGATGTCCTTGCCCTGCGCCTGTCCAGGACTGGCCTGCTGCAGGGCCTGGAACACCACGTCGATCTTCTGCGCGAAGACATCGGTCGCGGAGCCCTGGCTGCCGGTGATCACGGTAGCGATCTGGTCGGGCGCGCCGATCGCGAGGTTCCACACCACCGAGCTGTAGGCGATCCAGCTCGTGACGAAGGTCAGCACCAGCCCGATGGTCATCATCCGCGGAGTGAGCGAACGAACGCCCAGGCTGGCGCGGCCGAGCAGCAGGTTAATGGCAAAGAAGGCGACGTAGAGCGTCAGCAGGATGGTGAGGACGGTCAGCAGCGCCCCGCCGGGTGCAAACAGCCGGCCGAATGCTGCGGCGGTGGTCTCGCCCGCGACGCAGTCGACCGCGCGCAGCGCCGCCGCCACCCCGTTGCCGACGCCTTGCGCCGCGGCTTCGCACTGCGCGCTCATTCGGCGGCCAACTTGAACGCTTCGACGCCCGTTCCGGCGTCCTCGATTGCGGTGCCGCCGGGCCAGGCGTGGCCGGTAAGCGCGGGGAACCAGTCGGCGGGGTTGTCGCCCACCGCCTCGCGCAGCAGGTCGAGCCGGCGCACCGTGCTCTCCCGGCCCGACAGCACAGCGAGCACTTCGGGTGCGCCCGACAGGTCGAGCCGGACCACCACGCTGGCGTCCGGCTGGCGGATCAGGAACGCGCGGCTGTGCGCGGGCAGGCTGCGGATCAGCGCCAGCTCGTGCCGGGTCAGGCCGAAGCCGTCGCAGTAGTCCTCGGCCCGCGCGCGAGCGTTGGGCATGAAGATCATCGTCGCGGTCTGCTCGACCAGCGCGGTGGCGATGCGGCTTTCCAGTGCGTCGCGCGCCGACTGGGTCGCGAAGCCGACCAGCGCGTTGCGTTTGCGCAGGGTCTTCAGCCAGTCGCGGATGCGCGCGGCGAACACCGCGTCGTCAAGCGCCTTCCAACCCTCGTCGATCAGGATCATGGTCGGCTTGCCGTCGAGCCGCTCCTCGATCCGGTGGAACAGGTACATCATCGTCGGCGTGCGCAGCCGCGGATTCTCGAGCAGCGCGGTCATGTCGAACCCGAGCACGCGCGCGCCGAGATCGAGCCGGTCGCGCTCGTTGTCGAACAGCCAGGCGTGTTCGCCGGTTCCGATCCAGGCGGAGAGCCGGTCGGCGAGATCGCCCGGCGCGGGCCGCTTGGCGCCCGACAGCAGTTCCTTGAAGTGTCGCAGCCGGCGCAGCCCCGCGTCGTTGGCATAGGCCGCATCAACCGCGCCGGCGATGGTCGTCAGCTCCTCCGGCCCCTCTGCGCCGAGCAGCACGCCCAACCAGTCGCGCAGGAACGCGCGATTGGCGGCGCTGTCGGGCAGTGCAAGCGGATTGAAGCCGGTCGGTTCCCCGCTGGCAATGCGGTCGTACCGCCCGCCGATCCCGCGCACGAACAGCTCCGCCCCGCGGTCTTTGTCGAACAGGATAGTGCGGGGGCTGAATTTCTGGGCCTGCGCAGCGAGGAAATTCATCACCACCGTCTTGCCGCTGCCCGACGGGCCGATGACGGTGAAATTGCCGAGGTCGCCCGAATGGAAGTTGAAGAAGAACGGCGTCTGACTGGTGGTCTGCAGCAGCGTCACCGCCTCGCCCCAGTGATTGCCCTCGGCTTGGCCGAGCGCCATCCCGTGCAAGGACCCGAAGCTCGCCATGTTCGCGCTGGAGATCATCGCGCGGCGGGCGATGTAGGCCTCGTTGCCGGGAAACTGGCCCCAGAACGCAGGCTCGAGGTTGGTGTCCTCGCGCACCACGATCGCGCCGGTATCGGCGAGCGCGGCGGCACAGGCTGCGGTCGCCTCGTCGAGCGCGGGCAGGTTCTTCTCGCGCACCAGCACGGTCAGGTGATGGTCGCCGAAGCTCACCGCCCCGTTGCCCAGCGCATCGCGTGCGGCGAGCATGTCGGCCCGCTCGGCGAGTGCCTCTTCGTCGGCCGACTTCAGCCGCCGGATCGCGAGATCCATCCGCTCGCGCGCGGTGGTGCGCTCGGACGGGGCGTAGCTTTCGCTGACGACCATCTCGAACGGCTGGCGCAGCAGCGCGTCGAGCAGGCCGGGACTGGTCGCCTCGGGATAATCCTTGAGGCTGAGGACCGCGGCGAACTCCGGCTCGCCCGACCCGCGCAGCTCCATCGCGTCGAGCCCGAAGCTCGCCCGGCGGTAGGGCAGCATCTGGCCGATGTCGGTCTCGCTGGCCGGACGCCGGACCGGGCGCATTTCGCCGTTGTAGAGCGCGCTGAGCAGCTCGAGGATCTCGTTGTTGGTCGCCCCGCTCGGCCCCTGGTAGTCGTCGAGCAGCGCCGCGCCATACGCCTGCAACGACGCGACAAGGCCGGTGGCAGCGGCTTTGAGCGCGCGCACATCCTTGGGATCGGCTTCGACCTCGCGCTGACCCTTACGGCTCCACATCTTGCTCGCCTTCTCGGCCAGCCCCGCCTTGCCGCGCGCGGGGCGGCGGATGAGGGTGACGAACTGGTCGTTGACGAACAGCGATCCGCTGCCGAGCCGCTCCTTCCACCTGGCGTCGATGTGTGCGGTCAGCGGATCGGGGAAGCGCGCCTCCAGTTCGATCTCGACCCGGCGGCGGACGACATGGTGATAGAGCACGAAGCGCGCGTCGAGCGTGGAACGCAGCATCACCTCGCGGGTCGCCGCGTGGTGGTTGAGTGCTTCGCTATCCTCGGTCTCGAACAGCAGGCCGGGCACCTGCAGCGCGGTCATCACGCTGCCGTCGCGCAGCAGCACGGTGCTGCCGTCCAGCAGCCGCGCATAGGGGAGGCGGTCGCCGGCGCGGGCTTCCTTGGCGCTCCAGGCGGCGGCTCCGACCCACTTCTTCATGCCGCGTAACTGTTGCAGCCCCAGCGCTTCCAATTGCGGACGCGCGGGCAGGTGGAGACCTTCGTGATCCAGAGGTCGAAGATTCGCGGTTCACGGAGGCAGGCGAAGTACCCGATAGCGTGGACCACAAACGGTACCGGCAGCATCCAGAGGTTCTTGGTGATGATGAAGGCGATGGTCGTCACCATGCCGTTGATGACGAAGTAATTGAATGTCACGCCCGCGAACATCTGCGGCCTGGTCAGCGCCCGGTGCACGCGGTGACGGACAAGCTCCACCTCAGGCCCCCCCCGCCACGCCCTGGATGCCGGCGACGATCGAGGCCGCGCCGAACAGGATGAATACGCCGATGATCACGGTCGCGCCGAAGCGCCAGTTGAGGCGTCCGGTCAGCATCATGAAGCCCACCGCCGCGACCGCCATCACCGCCACCGCGGTCGCGACGTTGCCCAGCAGCGTGCCTTGCAGCCAAGAAAGCGCCGCCACGATCGGACCGGAGCCGGCCGGATCGGCGTTCTGCGCGTGTGCAGCGCTCGGAATAACGCCGAACAGCAGTGTTCCGGCCAGTGTTCGGGGCGAAATGAAGCGCTTCATTGACTAGTTCTTGTCCCTCGAATGATCCGACAGCCGCCCCATGATCGAGGCGACATACCCTTGCGTTTCGCGAATCCGCGGGATGCCCCCCGCGGCAATCACCCGCCCCGGCCCCGCGTTGTAAGCGGCCAGCGCCTTCTCGATATCGCCGTCGAACCGGTCGAGCTGCTCACGCAGATAGCGCGCCCCACCCTCGAGATTCGCGAGCGGATCGTCGGGGTTCACCCCCAGATAGCGGGCCGTCCCCGGCATCAGTTGCGCAAGGCCCCTGGCACCGACCGGCGAACGGGCGGCGGCGTTCCAGCGGCTCTCCTGCCACACCAGCGCTTCGATCAGCGTGGGGCTGAGATCGAACCGCCGCGACAGCTCGTCGACCTTGGCCGCATAGACCCCCGGCACCACCCCCGCCTGCCGCGCGGCATCAGCGATCGCTTGCGGCGGGACCGCAAAGTCGGCTGACAGCTCGACCACATCGGACCCGATCTCAGCCGGCGCCTCGACCGCGAGCGCGCCCGAAATCCAGCGCGGTCCGTTGGGGCCGATCTCCATCACGTCGGCATGCGCGGGCGCCGCGGCGCCCAACAGCGCAACCGTGACAAGACCGCCCAGCCTGGCGAGAATCATCGCACACCCTCCGAAGACCGGCTTGTCTACACTAAGTGCCGACGAAGCGACAGTTTACTGCACCGGCGCGCGCAATTGCCGGGCATAGAACCAGCCGATCCCGATCAGGCTGAAGCCGAGCGCCATGAACGAGGCGATCCGCGCGAGCCCCTCAAGCCCCGCGGCATCGATCAGGAACACCTTCAGCACCGCGATTACCATCACCACCAGGCTGCCGATCCGCCAGCTCCGCTCGTGCGTGCGCGCGCCCCACAACAGGAAGCCGACCGCGAGCACGATTCCGATCAGCGAGCGAAGCAGGTCCTCGGTCGGGCCGACCGGCGTCGAGCTAAGCAGCGAGCCGGCGAACAACTGGCGCAGTTCGGTGAGGGCAAACACAGCGATGACCGTCATGATCGCGCCGTCGAGCACCCAGCGGATTGCCGGCGTCCCAACCGGCAGCCAGCGGCGAAGCAGGAGCAATGCTGCCAGTCCCACCGCGAAGCTCGGCAGCACGGCGTTGGCGACCGGCAGCGCTCCGACCGCCTGCGCGCTCCACAGCGGGTTGTGCAAGACAAGCGAGAACCACGCGAAGTGGGCAAACGCTGTCACCGCGAGTCCAATCGCCACCCCGCGATAATTGCGCGTCGCCGCCAGCCACGCGGCGCCGAGCAGGATGGCCTCCCACACCGCACGCTCGATCACACCGGTCACGACGAAATCACTGCCTGCGAGAGCGGCGAACAGGTGCCGGAACAAGACGTGCGCGGCTACGGCCGCCGCCACGATCACAGCAGCTCCAGTGATGCGGCGAGCGACTGCGGGAGCCGCAAAGAGCGTCCACGCACCACCGCCGACAACCGCCGGCAACAAGGGTAGCCCGGTCATCCGCACCGAGGGCAGGTCCTCGACCTTCATCGGCACGCCGGCCAAGGCCTGCGAACCCGCCAGGAGCCAATCGTAAAGCGGCTCGACCGCCCACAGCGCGGCAAGAATGGCGAACGTCGCCGAGGCAGCGGCAAACTGCCTCCAGCGCCATGCCAGCACCGCAGCGGCGAGCGCGGCGATCCACGCGAGCGCATCCTGCGGCGCAATTTGCGCTACCGCGCTGTACGCCAGCAGTGCTCCGATGGCTTCGGCCGCGATCCGTACGCCGGCTGTAGGGGAAAGTGGTGAGAGGCGCGCGAGTGCGAGCGCGGCAGCGGGGAGGCAGCCAAGCGCGAACAGTGCGAGCGCCATGCCCGGCTGCGGACTGTCCGGGAGAGCCGAACCGAATTGCCACAGCGCCGCCAGAGCAAGGCCCAGCGCGACTCCGCCGACTTGCGCGAAGTCGAGGTCTCGGCCCGTTCCGCCCCAGATCTGTGCCAGCGGCACCCCTGCAAAAATCGCCGCGAGCGCGACGCTCACACCGGTGAACATGCCGACCGCAGGCGATGGCCAGACCAGGAGCAGCGCAATCCCGACCGCTGCCGCCGTCGCGCTCGCCTCCCGCATCGCGGCGTCGCGCCAGCCGAACCAGGCGAGCGCGGTGCCCAGCAGCACGTACATGCCCCACGCCAGCGGAGCGAACCCGCCCTGCTGCACAAGCACCGCAAGCTGGAGCGCAGCGAGACCACTCGCGACGACGCGGACCCACCAATGCGTCCGGCCCTCGCCGCCCGAGATGGCAGGAATCACCGCGCCCAGCAGCACGAGGTATGCACCCAGCACCGCGACGTCGGGCGTTCTGGTGATCTCGCTTGCGGTGAGCAACCCACCCCACCCGAGTCCGCCAGCGAGGGCGGCCATGCCGAGCCAACCGCGGTTCTGTCGCCGGCCAGTGAGCGACAGGCCCGTCGTCACCAGCGCGAGGTAGAGCGTCAGCAGCGGCAGGTTCGCCTGCTCACTGCCGACCAGCGCCGGTGCGGCGAATCCGCCGACCAGCCCGAGGACCGCGCTCGGCAGGCCGAAGCGGTACGACAGCGCGATCGCCGCCGCGGTCACCAACGCCAGCCCGATGAACGCGAAGGTCGACCCGATCAGGCCGTACGCGGTTCCGGCGAGGTAGAACGCCGCGTAGAGCGTCGCCAGCCCCGCCCCGGCCAGTGCTTGCGCCACGCGCGGATCGGCCACCCGCTCGCGCCAGCGATAAGCGACCTCCGCCCCGCCGATCAACGCGATCCCGAACAGCCCGGCGAGCACCACGCGCACCGGCGGGGTGAGCAGCCCGGCGTCGATCGACCAGCGGACGAGGAAGAACCCCGCGACCGCCAGTGTCACGCCGCCCGCCCAGATCGGCAGCAGGCGGCCGAACAGGTCCTCGAAATCGAAACGCGGGCGCCACGGTTCGGGCTCCTCCTCAGCCGTGGGTGCGTCCGCTACCGGCTCGGCGGAGGGAGCCGGGATTAGCGCTCCGGGGCTAACGGTCTCGACCGGCGCCTGCCGCTCGGCGGGGATCGTTGACGACGCGGGCGAAGCCGGCATTGGCGCTCTGTCGCGCAGTCGGACAACCTCGCGCTCCAGCGTGTCGACGCGCCGCCACAACCAGGCGAGCGCGCCGGCCAGAACCAGGAAGACCAACAGGACCATTGCGCCCATCGTTCACTGTCGCTGACTTTTATTCAAGCGGGCCCGGAACCGAACCCTGTCCCATGCACTAAAGTTAGGCATGGTGGAGGATGCAGAACAATACCCGCTGACGGGGCGCTTCCTCATGGGCCGCTCCCGTCACGCGATGGGCGAGCGCGAGAAAGAGCTACTCGAAAATTCGGTCGAGGAGGTCGCGGAGTTCGACCGGCCGCACCGCGTCCTGTCGCGCGGGCAGGTGGCCGAGCGCAGCACGATGCTGATCGAGGGCTACATCCTGCGCACGATCAGCGAGCGCGAACGCCGCTACGTGGTCGGCATTCATGTGCCGGGCGATTTCGTCGATCTCCACGCCTATGCGCTCAAGCGGCTCGATCACGACGTGGTGACGATCGGCCCGACCAAGGTCGGCTTCGTGACGCACGAGCGGATCGGTTACATCCACGAAAACCACCCGCACCTGTCGCGGCTGTTCTGGTTTTCGACGCTGCTCGATGCCGCGATCCACCGGCAGTGGACGCTCAAGCTGGAGCAGCTGAAGGCGAGCCGGCGGGTGGCGCATCGCCTCGCGGAAATCTGGAAGCGGCTGGAGATGGTGGGGCTTGGTAGGCCGAACGGGTTTCGCTCTCCGCTCACACAGACCGATCTGGCGGACATGTGCGGGACCACGCCGATCCACATGAACCGGGCGCTATCGGAACTAAGGCGCGAGGACATCGCCGAGTTCCGCCGCGGGCTGGTGATCGTGCGCGACCGGGCGAAGCTCGAGGAGCACGGCGATTTCGATCCGGCCTATCTCTATGGCGGCGAGGGACCGCTCAGCGTTCGGCATGAGCTCGACGACGACCGCTAGTTTGTCAGCCGGCGAGCTTGGCTGCCTCTCGCGCCAGGCGCTCGACTTCATCGCGCACCGGAACACCTTTGGGCGCGACCCAGCTTCCTCCCACGCACAGGACCGGATCGAACGCGAGCCACGCGGCAGCGTTGTCCGGCCCGATCCCACCGGTAGGGCAGAAGCGCACCATCCCGAACGGCGCCGCGAGTGACTTGAGCGCAGGCAGCCCGCCGGCCGCCATCGCGGGGAAGAACTTGAAGTGCGTCAATCCGAGATCGAGCCCGCGCATGATGTCGCCCGCGTTGGCGATGCCGGGGAGGAATGGCACGCCGGAGGCAATCGCCGCGCGGCCAAGCGGCTCGGTCAGACCCGGGGAGACGATGAAGCGACTGCCCGCGTCGAGCGCTTGATTGAGTTGGTTGGCGTTGGTGACCGTGCCCGCGCCGACGATCGCGCCGGGCACCTCGGCCATCGCGCGGATCGCGTCGAGTGCGACCGGCGTGCGCAGAGTGACTTCGAGCACCGGCAGCCCGCCAGCCACCAGCGCCTCGGCCAGCGGCACTGCGTGCGCCAGATCCTCCACCACGATGACCGGGATGACCGGCGCGGTGCGCATGATCGCTTCGATATCCATCACAGTCCTCCCGCGGCAAGCATCGCGCTGGCGCCATGCTCGGCGGAGTCGGCGCCGGTCCGGAACATCGCGAACAGCTCGCGGCCGACGCCATGCAGGTCTTCGGTCATCGTCGCGGGCTCGCGGCTTGTCAGGTCGGCGGTGGTGGTCAGCTCGCCCCGCTCGGCGCACAAGCGCACGACATCGCCGTCGCGCAGGTACGCGAGCGGGCCGCCGCTGACCGCCTCGGGCGTGCAGTGGATCGCCGCGGGCACCTTGCCGCTCGCGCCGCTCATGCGCCCGTCGGTGACCAGCGCCACGCGGTAGCCGCGGTCCTGCAGCACCCCGAGGGGCGGGGTCAGCTTGTGGAGCTCGGGCATGCCGTTCGCTTGCGGGCCCTGGAAGCGGACGACGACGACTACGTCGCGGTCGAGCTCCCCGGCGGCGAAGGCCTCGGCCACCGCGCGCTGGTCGTCGAACACCCGGCAGGGCGCCTCGATCGTCCAGCGCTCGGGATCGACCGCGCTGGTCTTGAAGCAGGCACGGCCGAGATTACCCTCGACCAGCCGCATTCCGCCTTCGGGCGCGAAGGGCGCCGCGGCGCCGCGCAGGATCGTCTCGTCGCCGCTCGGCCCGGGATCGCGCCAGGCGAGTTCCTCTCCGTCGAGCCACGGTTCGAGCGCGTAGGCGCTTAAGTTCTCGCCGTGGACGGTCATGATGTCGCGGTGGATCAGCCCCGCGTCGAGCAGTTCGCGCACGACGAAGCCGAGCCCGCCGGCAGCCTGGAAGTGGTTCACGTCGTCCGCGCCGTTGGGATAGACCCGCGCCAGCAGCGGCACCGCGCTGCTCAGCTCGGCCATGTCGTTCCAGTCGATCTGCACCCCGGCCGCGCGGGCGAAGGCGGGGATGTGCAGCGCGTGATTGGTCGAGCCGCCGGTCGCGAGCAGGCCGACGGTGGCGTTGACGACCGCTTTCTCGTCGACGCATTTCGCCAGCGGGCGGTAGTCGTTGCCGTCCCGCGTGATCGCCGCCAGCCGGTGGACCGAGGCGCGGGTCAGCGCCTGCCGCAGCGGGGTGCCCGGATTGATGAACGCCGCGCCGGGAAGCGACAGGCCCATCAGGTCGAGCATCATCTGGTTGGAATTGGCGGTGCCGTAGAAGGTGCACACCCCGGCCGAGTGATAGCTCGCCGCCTCGCTTTTGAGCAGTTCGGCACGGGTCGCTTTCCCTTCCGCGTAGAACTGGCGGACCCGCTGCTTCTCCTTGTTCGAGATGCCGGTCGGCATTGCGCCGGCCGAGAAGAACATCGTCGGCAGGTATCCGAACCGCAGGCCACCGATCAGTAAGCCCGGTACAATCTTATCGCACATGCCGAGCATCGCCACCGCATCGTACATGCAGTGGCTGAGGCTTACCGCAGTTGACAGCGCGATGACGTCGCGGCTGAACAGGCTCAGCTCCATACCATCGGTGCCCTGAGTCACGCCGTCGCACATCGCTGGGGTTGCACCTGCCACTTGGGCTGTCGCGCCCACCTCGCGCGCCCAGACCTTCATCTGCGGCGGGTAAGCGCCGAACGGCTGGTGGGCGGAGATGGTGTCGTTGTAGGCGGTGACGATGCCGATGTTCGGCCCTGCGCGGGTGGCGATCGAGGGCTTGTCCTCGGCGCTCGCCGCGAACCCATGCGCGAGGTTGGAGCACGCGAGCGCGGTGTTGCGGTCGGCATGCCGGTCGCCCTCGCGCTCCATCAGGTCGAGGTAGCGGCGGCGGCTGTCGGCCGAGCGCTCGACGATTCGCTGGGTGACCCGGTGCACTGTGTCGTGGAGGCTACTCATGCCACGTCACCCCATCGCGCTCGGCCAGCGCGATCGCCGCGCTGGGGCCCCAGTTGCCCGCGCCGTAACTCTTGGGCTCGAGGCCGGTGTCGGCCCACAGCGCGCGGATGGCGTCGACCCACTCCCACTGCGCCTCGACCTCGTCCCGGCGAACGAACAGCGTCTGGTCGCCTTCGATGAGGTCGAGCAACAGCCGTTCGTAGGCGATGCGATGCACCACCCCGCCCAGCGCGTCGGGCATCGAGATGTCGAGCGGCACCGGCCGCAACCGGATGCCCTCGCGGTCGAGGCCCGGCACCTTGGCCATCAGCGACAGGTGCACATTCTCTTCGGGCTGGATGCCGATCACGAGCTGGTTGGGCCGCGTTTTCGCGCCTCGCCCCTCGAAGATCGAGAACGGCACGCAGCGGAACTGGATGACGATCTCGGTCACCCGCTCGGGCAGGCGCTTGCCGGTTCGCAGGTAGAACGGCACGCCCTTCCAGCGCCAGTTGTCGACATGCGCCTTGATCGCGACGAAGGTCTCGGTCGCGCTGTCCTTGCCCAGTTCGTCGTCGTAGCCGGGCACTGCCTGGCCGGAGATCGCGCCGGCGCGGTACTGGCCGGTGACGGTCTCACCCTCGGCGACCTTGCGCAGGGAGCGCAGCACCTTGACCTTCTCGTCGCGCACCGCGGTGGCGTCGAAGCTGGTCGGCGGCTCCATCGCCACCAGCGCGAGGAGCTGGAGCATGTGGTTCTGCACCATGTCGCGCAGCGCGCCGCTGTCGTCGTAGTAGGCGACGCGGCTCTCCAGCCCGACCGTCTCGGCGACGGTGATCTGCACGTGATCGATGTAATTGGCGTTCCAGATCGGCTCGAACATCACGTTGGCAAAGCGCAGCGCGAGGAGGTTCTGGACCGTCTCCTTGCCGAGGTAGTGATCGATCCGGAAGATGCGGTCCTCGCTGAAGGCGGAGGCCACCGCGTCGTTGATCTCGCGGCTGCTTTCGAGGCTGGTGCCGAGCGGCTTTTCGAGGCCGATGCGGACGTTCGCGCCCGCCAGACCGGCGGATTGCAAGCCGGCGATGGTCGGCTCGAACAGGCTCGGCGCGGTCGACAGGAAGATCGCGAGCCCCTGCTGCGGCTTGCCGACCTTCTTGGCGAGCACATCGAAACCGTCGGTCTTGGAGGCGTCGAGCGCCTGGTAGCTCAGGCGATTGAGAAAGTCCGCTAGGCCCCCGCGCCGACCCGCAGGAAGGTGCTTCTCCAGCGCGGCGCGGGCGAAGTTGCGGAATTCCGCGTCGCTCATCTCCGAGCGCGCGGTGCCGACGATCTTGAGACCCGGCGCCAGCAGCCCGTCGTGCGCCAACGCGCACAGCGAGGGCAGGAGCATGCGCTGCGCCAGGTCGCCAGTCGCGCCGAACAACAGCAGGCGGTCGGCGGTGAAGCGGGTGTCGGTCATGGCCCTCCGGGGAATGCGCCGCCTGGCGCGGAGATCGTCTGAGCCCCTAGCAACCCAACGCCCGAGGGCAAAGGAAGGGCATGTTTATTTGCCTCAAGTGGGCAGCGCCCGCCTCCCGAGCTCGATCGCCCCGCGAATGCCGGCATCGTCGCCGAGGCCCGGCGCCACGAGATAGCGCTCCAGCCCCGGGTCGAGCGCGGGGTGATCGACGAACCCGGCCAGCCGTACCTCGGTCAGGCGGCGGAGCGCGGGGATCAGGCCCGTCGCTTTGCTGACCCCGCCGCCGAAGATCAGCCGCTCGGGCATGTGCAGCAGCACCACCGCCGCGGCATAATCGGCAAGGTAGTGGGCGATCGTCTCCAGCTCCGCCTCGCCGAGCCGGTCGAGGCTGGCGCCCCACCGCGCCATGATCGCGGGCCCGCTGGCGAGCCCCTCGACGCAATCGCCGTGATAGCTGCAGACGCCCGGAAACGCGTCGCCCTCGACGCGGGGCGGGCGCAAGTGCCCGCATTCGAGGTGGGCGATGCCCATCACCGGAACCCCGTCGCGCAGCACCCCGCCGCCGATGCCGGTGCCGACGGTGGTGTAAGCGAGGCTCGCCACTCCCTGCCCCGCGCCCGCGATCCATTCGCCGAGCGCCGCGGCGTTGACGTCGGTATCGACCGCCAGCGGTACGCCGAATTCGGCCAGCGCCTGCGGGTAGGACGCGCCGCTCCAGTGCGCCTTTGTCGTGGTGGTGATCGCGCCCCAATTATCCGCTCGCTGGTCGAGCTGGATCGGGCCGAAGCTGCCGATCCCGAACGCGCCGATCGGCCCGTGCTCGGCCTGGGCGGCGCGAAAGAAATCCGCCATCGCGCGCATGGTAACATCGGGCGTCTCGGTCGGAATGCGGGCGTGCGCGCGGATGCCGCCTGCCTCGTCAGCCAGCGCAAGGACGAACTTGGTCCCGCCCGCTTCGACTGCGCCGATCAGGCTCATTCGCCGACCGCCGTGAGCACGATCTCGCGAGAGTGCGGGCGGGCACGGTGCTCGGCGAGAAACACGCCTTGCCAAGTGCCGAGCAGCATCCGGTTCGACGAGAACGGGATCGTCAGCGCGCTGCCGGTGAGCATCGCCTTGATGTGCGCGGGCATGTCGTCGGGTCCCTCGTCATCGTGCTCGTATTGGCCACTCTCGGGCGCGAGGCGGTCGAGCCAGCGCAGGAGGTCGCGCTGAACCGCCACACTCGCGTTCTCGCTGATCAGCAGGCCAGCGCTGGTGTGGCGGCAGAACACCGTCAACACGCCCTTGAGCAGGCGCGACTGCGCGAGCCACATGCCGACCTCGCGGGTGATATCGGTCAGACCCTTGCCCGCGGTCTCGAACCGCAGCAGGCCCTGCGCGACAGTCACGCCTCGCCGGCGGCCGCCAGCGTGCGGCGCGCGGACTTCAGGTGCGGGATGTCGAACATCTTGCCGTCGATCCCGACGGTGCCGGCGTTAGGTTCCGCTTCGAAGGCAGCGACCACGCGGCGGGCGAAAGCAACTTCCTCCACACTGGGGGTGAAGCCGTCGTTGATCGGCCCGACTTGCGCCGGATGGATCGCGAGGCGGCCCGAGAACCCCTCGGCGCGCGCCTGCCGGCTGCTGGCGAGCAGCCCCGGCTCGTCCTTGAAATCGGCATGCAGCGTCTCGATCGCGGGCACGCCCGCCGCGTGCGCGGCCATCAGCGTGAGCGACCGGACCAGGCGATAGGTGAACAGCCATTCGCCGTCCGCACCGCGGTTGCCAGTCGCCCCGAGGGCGGCAGCGAGATCCTCCGCGCCCCAAGTGATCCCGCGCAGGCGGGTCAGCCCGGCGTCAGCGTATTCACCTAGCCGGAACGGCGCGATCGCGGTCTCGGTCGCTACGGGGATGATGCCGATCGACCCCGGCTTCAACTCATGCGCCAGCTCCATGTGGTCGAGCAGGCTCGAGACCCTGGCGACATCCTCCGGCCCGTCAGGCTTGGGCTGCACGATCCCGTCGGGCTGCGCCGGCACGATCGCCGCGAGGTCGCTCTCGGCCAGCCCGCTGTCGAGCGGGTTTATCCGCACCCACAGCTCGGGCGCACCCGAGGCACCGCGGTCGAACGCGCGTAAGAAATCGGCCACCTTGTCGCGCGCCGCCAGCTTGTTGGCGGGCGCCACCGCGTCCTCCAGATCGAGGATCACCGCATCGGCGCCGCAGCCGGCGACCTTGCCGAGCTTCTTGTCGCTGTCCCCCGGAATGAACAGCAGCGAGCGCAACGCGCGGCTCATGCCGGTTTCTTCCGCTGGAGGCCGCTGCGCTTGCAGGTAGCGACCAGCTTGCCGTCCTGGTTGTACGCCCGGTGTGCGAAGGTCACGATGCCGGCCTCGGGCCGCGATTTGCTCTCCCGCAGCTCCAAAACCTCGGTCTCGATCCGCAGAGTATCGCCGATGAACACCGGCGCGGGAAACCGCACCTCGTCCCACCCGAGGTTAGCGACGGCGGTGCCGAGCGTGGTGTCGCCGACCGATACGCCGACCATCAGCGATAGCGTGAAGCACGAATTGACCAGGATGCGGCCGTAGTCGCTGTCCTTCATGTATTCGGCATCGAGGTGCAGCGCGGCCGGATTGTGGCTCAGCGTCGTGAACAGCAGGTTGTCGGTCTCCGTCACCGTCCGGCGGATCGGGTGATCGAAGGTCTGCCCCACCGCCAATTCGTCGAACCACAGGCCCGGCATGCGCGTCTCCTTTGCGAATGCGACTAGCGCGCGGGCGCGGCGAATGACAGGGCGAAACCCATGCCAATCTGTGCGCGTTAGAGCTTCCGCTATGCCGATCGCCATTTCCTCCCGGTTCGACTTCACCTGCGACCAGCCGACCGACATCATCCTCCAGTTCGAAGCCGCGGCGATCCCCGAGCAGCGCGTGCTGTCGACCGACACCCGCATCAACTGCGCGGACATCGCCCGTGTGGCGGCGCACGACGGGATCGGCGAGCGCGTGCTGTTCGAGGCGACCGGCAAGATCGAGGTCGGGTACGAGGCTCTGGTGGAGGTCGAGCGGCTGGCGCCCGACATCTCCGGCCTCGCCCAACTCAGCCCGCACGACCTGCCCGGCGAGACGCTCGATTACCTGCTCGATTCCCGGTACTGCCCCGCCGACCGCTTCCAGCCGTTCGTCGAGGACGAGTTCGGCGGCACCAGCGGCGGCGCGCGGGTGCAGGCGATCCACGACTGGATCGCGCAGCACTTCACCTACGAACAGGTCAGCACCACCAGCACCACCGCGCTCGACAGCTTCGTCGAACGGCGGGGAATCTGCCGCGATTACGCGCATGTGCTGATCACGCTCGCGCGCGCCTCGACCATCCCGGCGCGCTACGTTTCGTGCTTCGCGCCGGGCGTGAATCCGCCCGATTTTCACGCGCTGGCGGAGGTCTTCCTCGCCGACGACAGCACGCCCGGCGGCGGCGCGTGGTACATCGTCGACGCGACCCGCATGGCTGACCCGGCGGAGACGGTGAAGATCGGCGTCGGGCGCGACGCCGCCGACGTCAGCTTCCTCACCAGCTTCGGCGCGTCGAATTTCGGCGACAAGACGGTGACCGTCACCCGCCGCAACGCTTAACCTTTGCCGCGCCGCCGTCCCGCCGGGGGACGCGCGGCCGGGTGGGGTGGAACGCGTCCGCCGGCTGGCGCATAGCTTGGCCATGGACGCGATCATCAAGTGGGTTGGCGGCGCGACGGCCGCGGTGTTGCTGGGCTTCACCGGAGCCGCCTTCGCCACCGGGCAGTTTTCTCCCAAGGAGCAGCCGGCGCCGAGCCTCGAACAGGCAATCCCGGCCGAGCCCGCGGCGCTCGTTCAGGCGCGCAAGCCTGCCGCGGCACCGGGCATCGCGCCGGCCGAGCAGGCCTTCACCGTCAAGCGTATCCTGCCGATCGACGGCCCGATCAAGTACGGCGAGTGGCATTGGGATGACGCCGGCGTGCCGGACGGCCCGCTGGTGATCACGGTCGATCTCGACGCCCGTGTGCTGTCAGTATTCAAGGGCGGCTACGAGATCGGCGCGGCGGCGGTGCTGCTGGGGACGGACGAGTATCCGACCCCGCTCGGCACTTTTCCGATCCTCGCCAAGCAGCGCCACAACAAGTCGGAGAAGTACGGCAACGCGCCGATGCCGTGGTCGATGTTCCTGACCAGCGACGGGGTGGCGATCCACGGCGGTCACGTGGTCGAGAATGGCTACGCCAGCCACGGCTGCATCTCCGGGCCGGACGGGTTCATCGAGAAGATCTTCGCCATCGCCAAGCCGGGCGACAAGGTCGTCATCACCCGCGGCGAGATGATGAAGCTGGGGCAGAAGATCGTCTAGGTTTTGCGGGGCGGCTCGCGTTCGAACCGCCAGGCGTCCACCTGCGTAAGCGGATCCTTCTGGTGCCAGGCGCGCTTGGCCATGACCCCGCCCAGCGTCGCGTGGCCATCGGTTTTCAACTGCTCGACCATCTGCGCCACGGCCGAGCGCGGAACCTCGGCGCCGAGGTCGCTCAGCACCCGGCCGACGAGTTCGGTCTGGATCAGCCGCGCATGGCCCCAGTGGACGAACGCGACTTCGCCCTCCCAGAATACGTAACGGTGGGAAGCGTCCAGCACCGCGTCGTCGACCGCCTCCTCGGCGTCCTGCAAGTACGCGGCGCTGCGGGCGATCGCTTGCGGATCGAGCCACGGGGTCTCCGCCAGCGCCTGCCGCATCTGCACCCGGTCGAAGCGGGTGTCGTCGTTCGAGGGATCGCGCACCGGGTCGATCCCGGCGTCGGCGACGATCTGCGCGAGTTCCGTTCGGCGCCAGTGGAGCAACGGCCGGACCACGAGATACTCGCCGAGCGGGTTCTCTCCGAACACGATCCTGCGGGCGCGGATGCCGGCGAGGCCGCTCAATCCGCTGCCGCGGTTGAGCCGCATCAGCACGGTCTCGGCCTGGTCCTCGGCATGATGCGCGGTGGCGAACACTTCCGCGCCGCGCCGCCCGAACGCGCCGCACAGCGCCTCGTAGCGCGCCTCCCGCGCGCGATCCTGCAGGTTGCCGGGCTCGACCGTCACTTCGACCGTCTCGTGCGGCACCTTGAGGTCGGCACACAGCCGCGCGACCATGCGCGCCTCACCTACGGCTTCGGGCCGCAATCCGTGATCGACGGTCGCCGCGATCACGCGCCCCGGCAGCGCGGCATGGGCGAGCAGCAGGAGTGCGACGCTATCCGGCCCACCCGAGACCGCGACGCCGAACTTGCCGCCCTCGCCAATCTCGGGCCAGACGCGCCGCAGATCGGCGCGAAAACGCTCTACGAGCGCGTTCTCAATTGCACTTCACCTTGCCGCGGTCGGCATCGTACTGGCTCTTGAGCCGGCCGCTCGCGACCGCCGGATAGGTCTCGCCGAACTCCGCGAGCGCGATGCAGGCGCGCTTGGTGTCTTTCACCGCGATCATCGATTCCGCGAGGTACAGCAGGCTGTCGGGCGCGCGGGCGCCCTGCTTGTCGCTCTGGTAGTTCTTGAGGAACCACGGCGCCGCCTCGTTGGGCTTGCCGCCGTCGAGATAGGCTCGCCCCAAGAGGTTACGGCCGTAGCTGATTTGCGCGTGCTTGGGATACTTCTCGACGTAAAGGCTGAGCTGCTGCTGCGCCTCGGGGTAGAACTTGGCCTCCCACAGGCGGAAGCCATAGTCGTACTCGTCCTTGCCCGGATCGTCGGTCTGCGGCTTGGCGATCGCCTGCACCGCGGCGAGCCGCTGGGCGGTCGGCTTGGCGGCGGGCGGCGGAGGCGGCGGAGTGCGCGTGGCGGTGACCGCCGGAGTGGACGTGGGCGTGGGCGTGACAGCCGGAACGGTCGCCGCCGCCGCGGCAGTGCTGGTCACCTCGAGCGCGCCCAGGCGCGTGCCGAGCTGCGCGATCGCGTTGGTGTTCTCCTCGGTCTGCGAGGTCAGGCGCGCGATCTGGCTTTCGAGCGCATCGAGCCGCGCGAGCATGTCGGTGACCGCGGTGGTCGAGGGGCGCGCGGCGGTGGTGCCGGTCGGCTGCGCGGCGGTGATCTCGGGCTCGAAGTACTTGCCGTCGCCGCCGGGGAACACCTTGCGCTGCAGCGCGCGGATCTCGGTCTCGGCCTTCTTCAGCCGCGCCTCGGTCGAGCCGTCCTGCGCGCTGGCCGGCAGCGCGGCCCCCGCCATCGCCAGAACCGCGAGCGGCGCCGCGAGGCCGCGAGTGAGATTGATCCCCATGAAAGTCCGTCCCGTCCAATATTCCACGCTACCGGTTTCGCCTTCTGTGGACGAACCGCCGATGAACGCGGTGGTTAACCTTTACGTACCGCTCGGTCCAGCCGCCGGGACCGCGGTTTGCCCGGTTCCGCGCGCCAGCAACGCCTGCGCGGTGACCGGCACGTCCTTCATAATCCCCTCGCTCTCGGCGAGCCTAGGCACCGGCTTGCCGCCGACGGTGATCGCCAGCGCATCGGGCCGCCCGGTCCACACCTGCGGTCCCTGCGCCTCGGCCGGCACCGTGTAAGTCTCGCCCTTGGCCATCTGCTTCTGCATCAGCTGCGCGCCGGCCCCGTCGTAGAACTTGACCCACACGCCGTCCTCCAGCGCGGTGAACACCACCGGGCCGGTCGCGGCAGCGGCGGGCGTGGCAGCGCGCGGCTGCGCCTTGGCCTTCGCGTTGGCCGCCGCGATGCGCTGCTCGTCGAGCAGCGAGCCGGGGCCCGAACCGGGCGAGATGATCCGGCTGTAGAACATCACCGCGCCGGCGACCAGCAGGATCAGCGCGAACAGGCTGAACAGCGCGAGGCCGCGCGAAGGAACCCGCGCCGGATCGCCCGGCTCGAAGGTCGCCGCGCGGTTGCGGTCGCCGCCCTGGTTGGCTGCGAGCTCCGCGCGGACCTCTTCCACCACCGCCCGATCGTCGAGGCCAACCGCCTTGGCGTAAGTCCGGGCAAAGCCGGTCGCGTAGGTCTTGGCCGGGAGGCTCGCGAAATCGCCGCGTTCGATCATTTCGAGGTGCCGCGCGGGTATCCGCGTCTCCGCCGAAAGCTGCGGCAGCGTCATCCCCGCCTGCTCGCGCGCCATGCGCAGGCGATCGCCCACGCCGTGCAGCGGCAGTTGTCCGTCGTGCGGACCTGTGTCTTCGTCCATCTGGCGTCCCGAAGTTACGACCCGCGCCCCCGCGCGGTTTGAGCCGCCGGGCTTGGCCGCTGTCAAGCTTGCCGACACCTGAACATCACAAGCCCAGCGACGAACCGCGCCTTACGCACGGCGAGTTCAGTCGGTATCGATGCCGTTCGCCTCGGCCCAGGCCTGCAGCTCCTCGCGGATGCTGGCGGTCGGCGAAGACAGCAGTCGCTTCATTGTCGTCCCGATTTCATTGAGGTCGACCTTGCGCACCAGTTCCTTGATTGGCCCGACTGACACCGGCGTGATCGAGAACCGGCGGAAGCCCAATCCGAGCAGCGCGAGCGCCTCGAGCCGCCGCCCGCCCATCTCGCCGCAGATGCCGAGGTCGATCCCCGATCCCGCGGTCGCCTGGGTCACGCGCGCGAGGAAACGCAGGATCGCCGGGCTCAGCCAGTCGTACCGCTCGGCGAGCTTGGGATTGGCGCGGTCGGCGGCGAACAGGAACTGGGTCAGGTCGTTGGTGCCGACCGACAGGAAGCTTAATTTCGGCAGCAGGATATCGAGCGTCTCGGCCAGCGCCGGCACCTCCAGCATCGCGCCATAACGGATCGCCTCGGGCAGGATCTTCTTCTGGCTCTTGAGGTACGCGAGCTGCTTGTCGAACACCGCCTTGGCCGCGTCGAATTCCCACGGCTCGGACACCATCGGGAACATCACGTTCAATGACTTGCCCGCCCCTGCCTCCAGCAGCGCGCGCGCCTGTGCCTTGAGCAGCCCCTCGCGCTCCAGCGCCAGCCGCAGCGCGCGCCAGCCCATCGCCGGGTTCTCGTCGTTCTCGCTTTCCTCGGAATCGAGGTAGGGCACCGCCTTGTCGCCGCCGATGTCCACCGTACGGAAAATCACCGGCTTGTCGCCCGCCGCGTCGAGCACGTCGCGGTAGAGCCGCGTCTGCCGCTCGCGCGCGGGCAGCGTGGCCGAGACGAGGAACTGGAATTCGGTGCGGAACAGCCCGATGCCGTCAGCGCCGACCAGCGGCAGCGAAGCGAGATCATCGCGCAAGCCCGCGTTCATCATCACCTGAATGCGCGTGCCGTCGCGGGTGAACGGCTCGATGTCGCGCATTTCGGCATAGGCCGCCTGGCGCTGGCGCGACGCGGCGAAGCGTTCGGCGAACAGGTCGATCGTCTGCTGGACCGGGCGGATATGCGCGATGGCCTTGTCGGCATCGAGCAGGATCTCGTCGCCCTCGCGCACGATCCCGCGCAGGCCCCGTGCACGGCCGAGCACCGGCACGCCCATCGCCCGCGCGACGATCACCACGTGCGCGGTGAGCGAGCCTTCCTCGAGGATCACGCCCTTCAGCCGCCGGCGGTCGTATTCGAGCAGTTCGGCAGGCCCGAGGTTCTTGGCGATCAGGATCGTATCGCGCTTCAGCCCTTGAGTCGCCGCGGTGCCGAGCTGGCCCGAGACGATCCGCAGGAGGCGGTTCGACAGGTCCTCCAGATCGTGCATCCGGTCCGCCAGCAGCGGATCGTCGATCTCGCGCATGCGCATGCGAGTGCGCTGCTGAACCCGCTCAATCGCCGCTTCGGCAGTCAGGCCGGAATCGATCGCCTCGTTGATCCGCCGGCCCCAGCCTTCGTCGTAGGCGAACATCTTGTAGGTCTGCAGGATATCGTCGTGCTCGCCGCCCTTCCCGAACTCGGCCTGGTTCGCCATCGCGTCGATCTGGTCGCGCATCTTGTCGAACGCGCGATAGACCCGCTGGCGCTCGGCCTCGATGTCGTCGGCAACGACGTGGTCGATGTGCACCCGCGGCTGGTGGAACACCGCGCTGCCCCCGGCGATGCCTTTGACCAGCGTCAGCCCCTGGATCATCTGCGGTCCGGTGGCCGCCTCGCCCAGGTTCGAGGTTTCTTCGTCGACCAGGTCGGCATTGGCGATCAGTTCGGACAGCACCATCGCGACGGTCTGCAGCGCCTCGATCTCGATATCCTCGTAGCGGCGCGGATCTGCGTGCTGGACGCACAGGGTACCCACGGCCCGCTCGCGGTGGACGATGGGGACGCCGGCGAACGAGTGGAACTTCTCCTCGCCGGTTTCAGGGCGGTAGGCGAAGTCGGGGTGCGCGGCGGCTTCGGCGAGGTTCAGGGTCTCGATATGCTCGGCGATGATGCCGTTGAGGCCCTCGCCGATCGCCAGCCGGGTGACGTGAACCGCGCTCTGTTCGAGGCCGCGGGTGGCAAACAGCTCGAGCATGCCTTCGCGCAGCAGGTAGATCGAGCAGACCTCGCTATCGAGCGTCTCGCCGATGATTTCGACCACGCGGTCGAGCTTGCCCTGCGGGTGCAGGCGCGAGGCCATGACCTCGTGCAACTGGTTGAGGATCTGGCGAGCGGCGGCAACGGCGGACATCGGTGTGGGGGACTAGCCGATGATGGCGGGCAAGGGAAATGTCGATGCGGCTCGCATTCTCACTTGCGTCCCTGCCCTAACGCCCCTCACCTGTCGTCGGCCCGGACTTGATCCGGGCCAGTGCTTTCTTCTCGAGCACCGGAGAAGAAAAGCACCACCCCGGGTCAAGCCCGGGGCGACGTTGTGGGTGGGTGAACGATACGCGTGACCCGTACATCAGGCTCGCGCCGCAAGAGCACGGTCGGCGGAGTCGGAGCCGAAGGCGCAGTCGGCCGAAGGCCACCTGCACAGCAGACCGCAAGGCCGATCGGCCGCCCGCAGGCGCCCTGTAGCGAAGCGGAAGGAACGCGCCGAGGACGCTCGCGCGGAGGCGCGAGCGAAACGCAAAGATCAAAAACGAAAAATGACGCGCGCGGATGCCACTCGCATCGCATCCGCCGCGCGTCATTCCCTCCCGTCACCCGGACGGTCACACCCCCATTGGACGGGGGAAGCAGTCAGATCTGGTTGAGCTCTTCCTTGATGCGCAGCTTGGCGCGCTTCAATTGCTGGATCATCCCTGCGTCCGGCGCCGGCCGGCCAAGTTCTTCCCGCAGGCGGGCGTCGATGCCTGCGTGCTTGGTCTGAAGAGCTTCGGAGTGGGACGATGACAGCATGCGTGTTCTCCTTTTTGCGGGCCTGTGCAGCAAGTGCTTGCGGCCCGGGAAAGGCGACCAGTGCCAGCAGGGACTCGGCCCGCGCAGGCACCGCCGCGCTGAGTGCATAGAAACATACGAATCACGGCTTGCGAAGCCCCTACGATTGCCTATTCGACGAGCCGCGCGGTGGCGCGCGACGAGCCGATGAGCGGCCGTTTGGCGGGGGACTTGGGAACGGTGACCGAACAGGAGCTGAAGAAGCTGCTGGCCTCGCTCAGGACCGAGCATCGCGACCTCGACGCGGCAATCGATGCGCTGAGCGGATCGGGCTCGACCGACCAGCTGCAGATCGCTCGCCTGAAGAAGCGCAAGCTGCGGCTCAAGGACCAGATCGCGATCGTGGAGGATCAACTGCTGCCCGATATTATAGCGTGAATCTGGGGTAAAAATCGTCCCATCCCGGCACGATGCGAAAACAGTGCGGGATTGTTGGGTTACCCTTGTGGCGGCGCCGAGTCGCGGGCGATAGCTGCTAGTTCGATGTCTATTCCGACCGATATCAGCAAACCGATTATCGAGGCGCTCTACTGCGAGGCGCTGGTGCTGGCCGACGAGGTGCGCGCCGCATTCGACCTCGCGCCCACGCGCAGCGAAGGTGAGGACATGGTGCGCATCGCGCTATCGGTCGAAGGGCTGCGCACGACCACGCGGATGATGCACGTGCTCGCGTGGCTGCTCAATCACCGCGCCTACTTCGCGGGCGAGCTGTCGGAGTTCCAGCTCCGCCGCCACGGTGTGCTCCCGCCCGACCGCGCGGCCGATCCCGAGCAACTCGCCAGGCTCGAGCCCGAGACTTGCGCGCTGATCGCCGAGACCGAGGCGTTCCACGGACGGGTCGCGCGGCTCGATGCGGCCTGGCGTGAGCGGTTCGTGGTCCAGCCGGCGGTGCTCGGCCTGCGCGAGCGGTTGGGGCGCTCGCTCGGCTCGCTCTAGACCGCCGCCAGCGCGCGGATCCAGCGGGATAGCCGTTCGGCCCGCGTCGCCTGATCCATCGCCGGGGTGAACGTGCGCACTGCGCCGCGCATCGCGCCGACCGCGTCTTCCAGACTGCCGAACAGGCCCGCGCCAACCGCCGCGAGCACGCCCGCACCGAGCGCGGTGGTCTCGACCATGTCGGGCCGCTCGACCGGCAGGCCCAGCATGTCGGCGAGATCCTGCGCCATCCAGTCGTTCGCGCTCATGCCGCCGTCGATGCGGAGGCGCTGCCACGGTGCCCCATCGGCCGCGAAGGCTTCGGCGAGGTCGTGCGTCTGATGCGCCATCGCCTCGAGCGCAGCGCGCGCAATCTGTGCCTTGCCGCTCGAAAAGCTGAGGCCCGCGATCACCCCGCGCGCCTCGGCGTTCCAGTGCGGCGCGCCGAGCCCTGACAGCGCCGGCACGATCGTCACCCCGCCGCTGTCCGCCACCGAGCGCGCCAGCGCCTCGGTCTCCGCCGCGCTGGTGATCAGCCCGAGCGAGTCCCGCAGCCACTGCACCAGGCTGCCGGCGACGAACACCGAGCCCTCGAGCGCGTAGGTCCGCTTGCCATCCTTCTGCATCAGCACCGTGCCGAGCAGCCGGTTAGCCGAATGGGGGATGGCGCCGCCCATGTTGGTCAGCACGAACGCGCCCGTGCCGTAGGTCGACTTGGTCTCGCCCAGCGCGAAGCAGCCCTGCCCGATGGTCGCCGCCTGCTGGTCGCCGGCCAGCCCGGTGATCGGGATCGTCCGCCCGAGCAGCGTGGTCTCCGCGATCGGACCGTGGGTATCGACCACCACGGGCAGCGCGGAGCGGGGCACGCCGAACAGGTCGCACAACCCCGCGTCGCACTGCGCGCCGTCGAGCAACAGCAGCAAAGTGCGGCTGGCATTGGACGCATCGCTGACATGCGCTCCGCCCGATAGTTTCCACACCAGCCAGCTCTCGACCGTGCCCAGCGCCAGCCGCCCGGCCTCAGCGGCGCTCCGCACCTGGCCCTCGTTGTCGAGCAGCCAGCGCATCTTGGTGGCGGAGAAATACGGATCGAGCAGCAGCCCGGTCCGGCGCTGCACCTCCGCTTCGTGCCCCTGCTCCTTTAGCCCAGCGCAGAAATCCGCAGTCCGCCGGTCCTGCCACACGATTGCCCGCGCCAGCGGCTCGCCCGACTGCCGGTCCCATGCGACCACCGTCTCGCGCTGGTTGGTGATACCGATCGCCGCGATCCGCTCTAGCCCGATCCCCGCCGTGACTTCTTCGGCGCAGGCAAGGGTGAAGCGCCATATCTCCTGCGCGTCGTGCTCGACCCAGCCGGGCCGCGGGTAGTGCTGGGTCAGCGCCCGCTGCGCCACCGCCGCCACCCGGCCCGTCAGATCGAACGCAATCGCGCGGGTCGAAGTGGTGCCGGAATCGAGAACCAGGATGTGGTCGGACATGGCGGGTGACATGCGGCATCGCGGGCCCCATATGCAAGCGCATGGCAGGCCCCCCGCCCAAACCCTGGCCGACCGGCTTGGCCGAGCAGGTTGAACCTCTTGTGCGCCGCGTTCTGGCGCCCAATCCCTCGCCTTACACCTACACCGGGACCGAGACCTACGTCGTCGGCGCGGGCAGTAACGTCGCGGTGATCGACCCCGGTCCGGCGGAACCCGCGCACCTCGAGGCCCTGCTCGGCGCGATCGGCGACGCCAAGGTCGCGGCGATCATGTGCACCCACACCCACCGCGACCACTCCCCCGCCTCGCGCCCGCTGGCGGAGAAGACCGGGGCTCCGATCGTCGGCTGCGCGCCGCTCGTGCTCGACGACAGCGGCCCCCGCGCCGACGCCGCGTTCGACCGCGACTACGCACCCGACCGCGTCATGGAGGACGGCGAGGCGATGACCGGCGACGGCTGGACCCTGCGTGCAGTCCACACCCCCGGCCACACCTCCAACCACTTGTGCTTCGCGCTCGAGGAAAGCGGCGCGCTGTTCACCGGCGACCATGTGATGGGCTGGTCGACGAGCGTGGTGGTCCCGCCCGACGGCGACATGACCGCCTACATGGCCAGCCTCGACAAGCTCTATGCGCGCGAGGACACGGTCTACTACCCCGCGCATGGTCCGCAGATCGACAAGCCGCGCCAACTGGTGCGCGGGATGATCGGACACCGCCGCCAGCGCGAGAACCAGATCGTCCGCATTCTCGCCGAGAATGGCACGATGCGCGCCGCGGATTTCGTGCCGCTGATGTACAAGGGCCTCGACCCGCGGCTGATCGGCGCCGCCGAGATGAGCGTGACCGCCCACCTGATCGATCTGGAACGGCGCGGCATGATCGCCCGTTCGGGTGAGATATGGACCGCACAATAACCGACCGCGACGTTCGCACGCCTGTTGTGGACGAACGCCCCCTCGCTCGCATCCAGGCGGTGCCGTGGCTCATCGTCATCGTCCTCATCGCCGCGGTCGCCTGGCTCGGCTGGCGGGCATTTTTCTACAATGAGGAAGGCGATCCGGTCGGCAGTGCGATGCTCGCGTTCGAGAAGCAAAACTCTTTGAACGTCTTCTCCAGCCGGTTCGAGATCGTCGCCGAAAGCCAGAACGCGCAAGGCGTGCTCGGGATCGACCTGCTCAAGAGCCGGCAAGCCTCGATCATTCCCGCGACCGTCACCTATCGGCTCGATCTCGCCAACATGGACCGCGACGCGTTCCAGTGGGACGCGGCGAGCGAGACGCTGAACGTCGTCCTGCCGCCGCTGCGCATCTCGCGCCCTAATCTCGACGAAGCGCAGGCGCGCGTGTTCACCGAAGGCAACTGGGTCACCGCGGGCGCCCAGCGCAGCCTGTCGAAGAACAACTCGCTGCAGGCGGAGCGCAGGGCGGCGGTGTTCGCCAAGAATCCGCAAGTCCTCGCGCTTGCCCGCAACGCCGCCAAGGAGGCGGTGCGCCAGAACCTCGCCATCCCGCTGCAGGTCGCGGGCTACGAAAACGCCAAGGTGACGGTGCGCTTCGAGGGCGAGAAGACGGGGAACTGAGCGGCGCCCGCGATTGACCCCCTCCCGCGCCGGGAGTAATTCGCAGCCATAACAATATTCGGGGTCGCTGGTTTTCGGAGGGGAAATCGGCATGGCAACATTGGCCGCAACTGCGCCGTACGAAGAACCCGCTCGCGAGGAGCGGTTCTTCAGCAATCTCGCCATCTTCATGGCGCTGGTGATCGTTGCCGGGTTCTCGACCCAGTTCCTCGCCGGCCGCTCGACCTTCGCCTCACCGCTGCGGGTTCATTTCCACGCGATCGCCTTCATGGGCTGGACCGCGATCTTCGTGACCCAGAGCTGGCTCGCCACGCGCGGGCCGATGGCGCTGCACCGCAAGCTCGGCTGGGTCGCCGTCGCGTGGATGGCGCTGATGGTGACCGCCGGGCTGATGGTGATCACCGCGGTGGTGCGCAACGGCACCTCGCCGTTCTTCTTCCAGCCGCAACACTTCCTGATCGCCAACCCGCTGTCGATCCTGCTGTTCGTCGGCTTCACGCTGGCCGCGGTGAAGCTGCGCCACCGGACCGATTGGCACGCGCGGCTGCACATCAGCGGGATGACGATGATCATGGGCCCGGGCTTCGGCCGCCTGCTGCCGATGCCGCTGCTGATCCCCTACGCTTTCCAGGCCGCGGCGGGAGCGGCGGTGATCTTTCCGTTGATCGGCATCGTGCGCGATCTGCGCCGGAACGGCCGCGTCCATCCCGCGTGGTGGCTGTGCCTCGCCGGCCTGGCGGTCCTCGTCGCGCTGCCCGGACTGATCGCGCCGACCAAGCTGGGCGACAGCCTCTACCGCTCGGTCACCGCTGGTACGCCGGGGGCATCGATCGACGGCATGGCGTTCGCGGCCCCGCCGGCGGACGGAACGCGCCGGCCGCGCAATCCCGGCTGAGTGACCGGCGGCGACGCGCCGCTTTCCTACACGGGGCGAAATCTGCATCACCCTGGGTGATGAAGACCTATCCGAAAGCCCGCCGCCGCAGGGCGCACCATCCGCGCGTGCCCGCCTTCCTGCCCGTCCTCCAGCGTGCCCGAAGCGACGGGTGGACGCCGGAGCGGCAGGCGCGCTTCCTCGCCGAGCTGGCGATCACCCGATCGGTCACCAAGGCGGCGCGCAAGGTCGGCATGGCGCGCGAGACCGCCTACCGCCTCCGCGCGAAAGCAGGCGGAGAACATTTTGCCGCCGCTTGGGAAAAGGCACTGGGCCGCGACGGGCCGAAACCTAAGGTCACATTCGAGGAGCGGCGCCGGCGGGCGCTCGAAGGTCTCCTCCAGCCGCGCATCTACGGCGGGAAATGCACCGCGATCGCGCATAAAGCCGACAATACTGCGCTTCTCGGCCACCTCGCGGCGCTCGACCGGTTCGGCATCGACGAGGAACCGCCGGGCGAAAGGTCACAGAGTTTCGCACCCCATTCCCAGGGACAAGTAGCGCATAGTCCCCCGGCCCTACCCTCGCCATTGCCGCGCCGGGCGGAGGGTCCTATCTCGCTCTCGCGGCGCGAATACTTCGCGTCCAAGCGACAAGGATCCCGATGACCGACCTGTCCCGCAGCCTCCCCACCGGCAACGACCTGCTCGCGGAGATCGACCGCCTGCGCAAGGAGCGCAACGCGGTCATCCTGGCGCATTACTACCAGAAGCCCGCGATCCAGGACATCGCGGACTTCGTGGGCGACAGCCTCGAACTGTCGCGCAAGGCGGCCGAGACCGACGCGGACGTGATCGCGTTCTGCGGGGTCAAGTTCATGGCCGACACCGCCAAGATCCTGTCCCCCGAGAAGATCGTCGTCCTGCCCGACATGGACGCCGGCTGCAGCTTGGAGGACTCCTGCCCGCCGGAGAAGTTCAAGGCGTTCCGCGAGGCGCACCCCGATCACATCGCGCTGACCTACATCAACTGCTCGACCGAGGTGAAGGCGCTGTCGGACGTGATCGTCACCAGCTCCAGCGCCGAGACGATCATCAGTCAGATTCCGCCCGAACAGAAGATCATCTTCGGCCCCGACCGGCACCTCGGCGGCTACCTCAGCCGCAAGTTCGGGCGCGAGATGCTGCTGTGGCCGGGGGTGTGCATCGTGCACGAGGCGTTCAGCGAGACCGAGCTCCTGAAATTGAAGGCGCAGTACCCCGGCGCGCCGGTCGCCGCGCATCCCGAGTGCCCGCCGACGATCGTCGATCATGCGGACTATGTCGGCTCGACCAGCGGCATCCTGCAGTTTGCCAAGACCTTCCCCGGCGACACCCTGATCGTCGCGACCGAGCCGCACATCATGCACCAGATGGAACTGGCGATCCCCGAGAAGACCTTCATCGGTGCACCGGGGGCGGACGGCAACTGCAACTGCAACATCTGCCCGTACATGGCGCTCAATACGCTCGAGAAGCTCTACGCCGCGCTGCGCGACCTCGAGCCGCGCATCGAGATCGAGGAAGGCCTGCGCATCCGCGCCAAGCGCAGCCTCGACCGGATGCTGGAGATGGCGAGCGGGACGATCGGCATGGGTGATTTGGGGAACCGCGCGTGAAGCGCCTCCTCGCGATTGCCGCACTCGCCGGCCTGAGCGCGTGCGCCACCACGCCGGCGCCGGAGAGCGCCAGCGCCGAGGGCGATCCCTACCTGTGGCTGGAGGATATCCACGGCGATCGCGCGCTGGCGCAGGTCAAGGAATGGAACGCGAAGACCGAGGCGGCGCTGACCGCCGATCCGCAATATGAAAAGGACCGTGCCGAAGCGCGCGCGATCCTCGACGATGAAAGCCAGATCGCCGAGCCCGGCCAGGTGTTCGGCGACCAGGTCACCAACCTGTGGCGCGACGCCGCACATCCGCGCGGGCTGTGGCGGCAGGCGAGCCTCGCCTCGTTCCTCGGCGGCAAACCGCAGTGGCAGACGCTGATCGACGTCGACGCGCTGGGCAGGGCGGAGGGCAAGAGCTGGGTGTGGCACGGCGCGAACTGCCTCGCGCCCGAATACCGCCGCTGCCTTGTCTCCTTGAGCCCGGGCGGCAGCGATGCCGACGTGGTGCGCGAATGGGACCGGACCACGCGCAGCTTCGTCGAAGGTGGCTTCGTGGTCCCCGAGGCGAAGAGCGACGTGACTTGGCTGGACGAGAACACGCTGCTGATCGGTACCGACTGGGGCGCCGGGTCGATGACCAATTCGGGCTACGCGCGGATCGTCAAACGTTGGCGCCGCGGCACCCCGCTGGTGAGCGCGGTGACCGTCAAGGAAGGCACGCCGACCGATATCCAGGTCAGCGCGTTCTCGGTGCTCGACGGCGACACGCGCTACACCTTCGTCAGCCAGGGGACGAGCTTCTACGCCAGCGACACCTGGCTGCTGGGCAAGGACGGCTCGCTGACCCGCACCCCGGTGCCCGATACCGCCGACATCCAGGGCGTGCTCGGCGGCGACCTGATCGCGTTCCTCAACAAGCCGATGGGGTCGTTTCCCGCCGGCGCGGTTGTCTCGTGGCCGATAGCGGGGGTGATCGCCGGCAGTAATCCGGCGCCGCGGCTGGTTTTCCAGCCTACGGGTAAGCAGTCGGTGCAGGGCGTTTCGACCACCGATCACGCGATCTGGATTTCGCTCCTCGACGACGTCTCGGGCAAGCTGGTCGCGCTGACCAAGGCCGGCGACGGCTGGAAGCAGCAGGCCGCCGCGCTCCCCGACAAGGCGACGCTGGCGCTGGTGTCGAGCGATGACGCGCACGACACCGCCTTCGTGACCACGCAGGGCTTCGTGGTGCCGCCCACGCTATACGCCGTATCGCTCGACGGCCAGGCGCGCGCGCTGCAGTCGCTCCCGGCTCGGTTCGACGCGAGCACGATCGACGTCGAGCAGCACTTCGCGACCTCGAAGGACGGGACGAAAATCCCCTACTTCGTCGCCCGCAAGAAGAGCGCGTCCGGGCCGGCCGCCGCGCTGGTCCACGCCTACGGCGGCTTCCGCAACCCACAGCTACCGACCTACCTCACCACCGAGCCCTACCGCGCCGGCCCGCTCGCCAAGTGGTGGGTCGAGGACGGGCAGGTCTATGTCCTCGCCAACATCCGCGGCGGCGGCGAGTACGGCCCGGCGTGGCACGAGGCGACGCTGCGCGAGAAGCATCAGAACGCCTTCGACGACCTCTACGCGGTGTCCGAAGACCTCGTCGCGCGCGGCCTCACCACCAAGGGCAAGATCGCGGTCTCCGGCCGCTCCAACGGCGGCTTGCTCGCGGGCGCGGCGATCACGCAGCGGCCCGACCTGTTCGGCGCGGCCATCATCGGCTCGCCGCTGCTCGACATGCAACGCTATAGCCACCTCCTCGCCGGTGCCTCGTGGGTTGAGGAATACGGCGATCCCGACTTGCCTGGGGACTGGGCATTCATCTCGAAGTACTCGCCGTATCAGGCGGTCAAGGCGGGCGTGAAATACCCGCCGGTGTTTTTCTACTCATCGACCGAGGACGACCGCGTCCACCCCGGTCACGCGCGCAAGATGGCGGCGAAGCTGATCGATCTCGGCAACCCGGTGTACTTCCACGAATACCTCGAAGGCGGCCACTCGGTCGGCGCGGATCACGCCGAGGACGCGGTGCGCGCGGCGTTGCTCCACGCCTATCTCAAGCGGGTACTGATCGAGGGGAACCGATCGGCGCCTTAGCGGCCCTTCGCGAGCACCAGCGCGACGCTGACCAGCGCCATGCCGGCGACGTCGGGCAAGCCGAGCGTTTCGTGGAACGCCAACCAGCCGACCAGCGCGGCGAGCGCGGGCTGGGTCAGCAGTGCCATGCCGACCACCAGCGGGGTGAAGTGCTTGAGCGCATAGACCAGCAGCCCCTGCCCGATCACCTGGCTCGACAGCGCGAGTGCGACCACCGGCAACCACCCCTTCGCCCCGGGCAGAACAGGCTCCCCCATTGCCAGCGCGATGGCCAACAACATCGGCGCGGCCGAGGCGCAGACCAGCGCCAGCACGCTGAATTGCCCCATCGATGCCCGCGCGTTCTGCGCCGGCACGAGGTAGAACACGTAGAACACGCCCGCAAGCAGGCAGAACAGGTCGCCGACCAGTGTCGCGGTCGAAATCTCCAGGCTGCGCCCGAGCAGGATCGCCGCTCCGCCCAGCGCCGCCGCGAGCGCCACGCCCTCCCGCAAATGCGGCGCGCGTCGCAGGGCGATGAAGCCCCAGAGCATCAGCAGGATGCTGCCCGAATTGCCGAACAAAGTGGCGTTGCCGAGCCGGGTCTGCTCGATCCCGATGTGCCAGCTTGCCAGATCGGCGGCGAAGAACGCGCCCGCCGCGAGCAGGACAAGCACAGTCCTGCGACTGGCCGGCGCGACCGGCTTCTCACGCCACGCCAGCAGCGCGAACAGCGGGAGCGGCAGCAGCATGCGCCAGAACCCGGCTGAGACCGGCCCGGTATCGCTCAGCCGCACAAGCCACGGTCCCAGCGCGAGCGCGGCATTCCCACCCAGCAGGGCCGCGAAGTGGCGCAGCCGGGGGTGCAAGTTTTTCTCCGCGTCGGGGTGTGTTGCGCTCGCCATGGGGCCGCCCTAGCTCCGTTGCGAAACGAAACCACAAAGAAAAGGCCACCCATGCACGAAGCCTTGTTCCAGCCCATCGACCTCGGCGCGATCCGCGCGAAGAACCGCATCCTGATGGCGCCGCTCACTCGCGGCCGCTCGACCCAGCCGGGCTCGGTGCCCAACGCGATGATGGTCGAGTACTACCGTCAGCGCGCCGGCGCGGGGCTGATCATCAGCGAGGCGACCGGGATCAGCGTCGAGGGCCTCGGCTGGCCCGCCGCACCCGGGATCTGGAGCGACGAACAGGTCGAGGGCTGGAAGCCGGTAACCCAGGCGGTCCACGATGAAGGCGGCAAGATCGTGCTGCAGCTGTGGCACATGGGTCGGCTGGTCCACCCCGACTTTCTCGGCGGGAACCCACCGGTGTCGGCGAGCGCGACCTGCGCCCCCGGCCATGCCCACACCCCGACCGGCCGGCAGGACTATAAGCCCGCGCGCGAACTCGCGAAGGAAGAGATCGCCCGCGTCGTCGGCGACTACCGCAAGGCGGCCGAGAACGCGAAGGCCGCGGGCTTCGATGGCGTCCAGCTCCACGGAGCCAACGGCTATCTCGTCGACCAATTCCTGCGCGATGCGACCAACCTGCGCTCCGACGAATACGGCGGCAGCGCGGAGAACCGCACCCGCTTCCTGCGCGAAGTGTTGACCGCGCTGATCGAGGTCTGGGGCGCGGACCGCGTCTCGGTTCGCCTGTCGCCCAACGGCGAGACGCAAGGGTGCGACGACAGCGATCCCGCGACCACCTTCGGCGCGGCGGCCAAGGTGTGCGAGGAGTTGCAGCTCGGCTTCGTCGAGCTGCGCCAGCCGGGGCCGGACGGCACCTTCGGCCAGACCGACGTGCCGCAGCAGGACGGCGTGATCCGCGCGAACTACAGCGGTCCGCTGGTGCTCAATAGCGACTACACCGCGGAGAGCGCCGAGGCCGACGTGACCAGCGGTCGGGCCGATGCGATCGCGTTCGGCCGCCCCTACATCTCCAACCCCGACCTCGCCGAGCGCATCCGCGTCGGCGCGGAGTGGGCGCCCAACGTCAACGTGCCGGCGAGCTGGTACCTGCCGGGACCGGCGGGCTACATCGACTATCCGACGATGGACGAGGAAACCGCCGACGCGGCGGAGTAGGCCTCAGTTCTCGGCTTGCGGCGTAGCACTAGTGCTCGCCGCAGCCGAGGGCGAAGCGTCTGCCGTCGACTCTTCCGCGTCTGGGCTGTCGGCCGGCTTGTCGACGGTGTCGGACGAAGTTTCGCCGCCGTTGTCCGCGCTTTCGCGCAGTGGCGGGCTTTGCGATTGCACCGTGTCGAGCGGCAGCATCGAATCGCTGATCGACCCGCCGAGCACCTCGCCCGCCGCGGTCTTGCGCTCCGGTCCTTTCTCGCCCGAGCCGTTGCACCCGGCGAGGAGCGCCAGCAAGGCCATGGCGGCAAGGCGATTGGACATCATCAACGGTTCTCGCACGGCTTGATTCCGGCGAGGAAATCGCCGGCGCGGGCGAGCAATGCCGCATCGAAGGCCTCCGGCGCAAGGTCGATGCCGAGCCGGGCGAGGCTGGTGACCCCGAACTCCGCGATCCCGCACGGCACGATGCCGCCGAAATGCGACAGGTCGGGCGCGAGGTTGACCGAGAACCCGTGCATCGTGACCCATCGCCGCACGCGCACGCCAATCGCGCCAATCTTGGCCTCCGAGCCGTCGATGTCGCGGGTCCAGATGCCGATCCGCCCGGGCGCGCGCCAGGTTTCGAGGCCGATGTCGGCGAGCGTCGCGATGACCCAGCCCTCCAACGCATGGACAAACGCACGCACGTCGCGGCCCCGCCGGCCCAGATCGAGCAGGACGTAGCCGATCCGCTGGCCAGGCCCGTGATAGGTGTAACGCCCGCCCCGCCCCGCCTCGACGACCTCGAACCGCGGGTCGAGCAGTTCATCGCCGGCCGCGCTGGTGCCCGCGGTATAGACCGGCGGATGCTCGAGCAGCCAGACCAGCTCGCGCGCCTCGCCCGCGGCGATCGCGCGATTGCGTGCCTCCATCTCCGCCAGCGCCTCGCGGTAGGGGACTTGGCTGGTTGAGATGCGCAATTCGATCTCGGGCGGAAGGTCTGTGGACATCGAGAGATTGCGTGGGGCGCCAAGCGGCGGTTATCAAGGGGTGAGAAGGCCGCATAAGAGGGATCGGGCACAATGAAATTCGATATGGGCGCGGCGTGGAACGAGGCGATGCGCCTGATTGGCGCCAACCGCCAGGTGGTCGCGATCGTTGCGGGGGTATTCTTCTTCCTCCCCTACCTCGCGTTCATGCTGCTGCTGATGAACCAGATGACGGCGCTGGAGGCTTCGCAAGCCGCCAACCCGGATCCCGAGGCGATGGGCCGGGCGATGCTCGCATTCTACGGCGATATCTGGTGGATCGTCCTGCTGCTTACAGTCGTCTTTTCGATCGGCATGATCGGCTTGCTTACGCTGCTGACCGATCGGAGCCGGCCGACTGTCGGCGAGGCGCTCAAGGTCGGCGCCCGGCTGTTCCTCCCGTATATCGGCGCGCAGCTCCTGCTCAGCGTCCTGTTCGGGCTCCTGCTCCTGGTGCCGATCGCGATTGGCGCGGGCGCGTCGGTCGCAGCCGGGGTGCTTGTCGGCGCGCTCGCCCTGGTCGCGTTTTGCTATCTCTTCGCGAAGTTCATACTCACCCCTGCGGTCATCGCGATCGAGCGGCAAGCCAATCCTATGGCCGCCCTCAGCCGCTCATGGCGGTTGACCAAGGGCAACTCCGTGCGGATCTTCTTCTTCCTGGTCTTGCTGTTCTTCGCCCTCGGACTGGTGGGAGCGGTGGTCAGCGGTATCGTGGGATTGGTGCTCGCGCTGGGCGGAGCGGAGACAGCGTTAATCGGACAGGCGATCGTGTCCAGCCTGGTCTATGCCGTGTTCTACGTGATCTTGCTCAGTCTGTTGGCGGCAATCTATCGCCAGCTTGCCGGCCCGTCGGCCGAAGCGGTGCGCGAAACCTTCGACTGAAGGCTTAGTCCTTCCAGCCCCAGAACAGGCGGCAAGGGAGCACATTGAGCGCCTCGAACCCGCTGTCGATGCGGCGGAAGTGCTTGGCCATGAAATCGCGCGCGGCGGCGCTGAATTGGTACACCAGGAACGCGCCGCCCGGGCGGATGATGCGATAAGTCGCGGCCGCGATTTCCGGGCCGACGCCATCGGGCAGGGTCGAGAACGGCAGGCCCGACAGCACGTAATCGGCGTGGTCGAATCCGTGCGCTCGGACGATCTCTTCGACGTCCGCCGCGCTGCCGAGCACCGGCTTGAAGCGGCCGTCGGTGATCGTCTTCTTGAGGTAGTCGATATAGAGCGGATTGGTGTCAATCACGATTAGCGTGCCGTCTCGCCGCATCCGCTCCAGCACCGGGCGGCAGAAGGTGCCGACGCCGGGGCCGTACTCGACGAACACCTGGCATTCGTCCCACTTCACCGGACCGAGCATCTTGTCGATCGTGAAGCGCGAGGACGGGATGATCGAGCCGACCATCTTCGGATGCTCGAGGAAGCCGCGGAAGAACACGCCCCACTGGCCGAAAAAGCGCGCCGTCTTCTGGCCGAAGCTTTCGCGGCGGCGGATCGCCAATTCGTTGGGGGTGGTCAAAGCTAAGCGCGCCCTGTCTGCCGCCCCGACGGGGCCGTTTGCAAGGGCGCGGCACTGGCAGTTTCGCAGCCGCATTGCAAGCACCCCCCGCGCCCGCTAGCGCCGCGCGAATGGCCGACTCCGAACCCGTCGCCCCCATCGTCGAGGCGCCGCGCAAGCCGATCTCGCGCGAGCGGCTGGCGCTGCTATTCATGGTCATGCTGGTGACCGCCGCGGGCAACACCGCGATGCAATCGGTCATGCCCTCGATCGGCACCGAACTGGGCGTGGCGGACGTGTGGATCAGCCTCGCCTACACCTGGTCCGCGCTGCTGTGGGTGATCTGCGCGCCGCTGTGGGCGCGGCGGTCCGACCGCCGCGGGCGCAAGGCGATGATGGCGCTCGGCCTGGTCGGCTTCATCGCCAGCTTCGCGATCTGCGGCACGATCCTGTGGTTCGGGCTCGCGGGTCTGCTCCCCGCGCTGTGGACCCTGCTGCTGTTCGCAGCGGCGCGCAGCCTCTATGGCGGGTTCGGCTCGGCCGCCCCGCCTGCGGTGCAGGCCTATGTCGCGAGCCGCACGCCGCGCGCCGAGCGGACCCAGGCGATGGCGCTGATCGCGTCGAGCTTCGGGCTCGGCACGGTGATCGGCCCGGCGCTGGCGCCGCTTTTGGTGTTCCCGGCGACTGGATTGCCCGGACCGTTCTTCGCCTTTGCGGTGCTGGCGCTGATCGTGCTCATCGCGCTGCGCGTCTCGCTGCCGAACGACGATCCGATGTTTCCCGCCAAGAGCGAAGTGGTCGGCGCGCCGTACGGCGCCAATTCCAACCCGCAAGTGCAAGGCGATGACGAAGGTCCCGACACCCCGCCCGCCGAAGCGATTCCGGACCTGTCTTGGCGAGATCCGCGCCTGCGGCCATGGCTGATCGCGGGCCTCGTCGGCGGGCACGCACAGGCCGCGTTCCTCGGCATCGTCGGCTTCTTCATTCTCGACCGGTTGGGGCTGCGGGCCACGCCCAATGAAGGTACGGGGCCAATCGGCCTCGTCTTGATGTGCGGCGCCATCGCGACGCTGCTTGCTCAGTGGGGCCTCATCCCGCGCCTCAAGCTCGGCCCGCGCAGCTCGACGTTGTGGGGCATGGCGCTGGCGATCGTCGGAATCGTGGTCTTCGCGCTCTCGACCAACCTCCATGCCATCGCATTGGGTATGGCGATCGCCTCGATGGGGTTCGGGCTGTATCGGCCTGGCTTCACCGCGGGCGCCTCGCTCGCGGTAACTCGCGCGGAGCAGGGCCAGATCGGCGGCATCGTCGCCTCGGTGAACGGGGCCGCCTATGTGGTCGCGGCGCCGATCGGGGTGTGGCTCTACGGCCACCACGCGTGGATCGGCTTTACGACGATCTGCGCGCTGTGCGCGGCGGTGTTCGTGCTCGGCTGGCGTTCGCTGGCGAGCGATGCGGAGCTCGAAGCGCCACGCGCTTAGCTAGAGGATTTCCTCTACCCGTTCCGGCGGACGGCACAGGCGCACACCCTTGTCGGTTTCGACCAGCGGGCGTTCGATAAGGCGCGGCTCCGCAACCATGGCATCGAGCACCACGTCATCCTCGGCCGTGGTCAGGCCGCGCTCTTCAGCGTCGGTCTTGAACGTACGCACACCCTCGCGCGGCGCGATTCCGGCATCGCGGTAGAGCTGCGTCAGCTTCTCCCGCGTGGGCGGCTGCTTAAGGTACTCGACCACGGTCAGGTCCAGCTCCGGGCGCGCTTCTAGGATCGCCAGCGTGGCGCGCGACTTGCCGCATTCGGGGTTGTGCCAGATCGTCGCCTTCATCGCTCGGTCTCCTTTCGCATGCGCATAGCCGTGTTGCCGATTGGCTCAACTCCAAACCTTTTTGCGAATGAGTTGCAATATGCATTGACGTTGCGAAAGACTCGCAATAGCGGCGGTTGCAATCAAGGGGATCGAAAGACCAATGAAGAGTTTGACCGCCGTCCCGGCGAACGTGCCATTTCTCGCCCTCGCGTGCGTCGGCGCTTTCCACTCCGCGCCTGCGCTTGCGGACGACGCGGCCGATGCCGCTGCACCTTCGATCATCGTCTCAGGCGAGCGGGTCGAGAACGAGGTCGAGAGCCCCAAGGCCACCGCGCCCTTGCTGGACACGCCGCAGACCGTGACGGTGATCAGCGACCAGACCCTGCGCAAGCAGAACCTGCTCACCCTGCGCGACGCGCTGGCGACCATTCCCGGCATTACCTTCGGTGCGGGCGAAGGCGGCGGCGGCTACGGCGATTCGATCAACCTGCGCGGCTATTCGGCCAACAACGACGTCACGATCGACGGGGTGCGCGACAGCGCTCAATATAGCCGGACCGATCCGTTCTACATCCAGCAGATCGAAATCTACAACGGCGCGAACTCGGCCTACTCGGGTTCGGGCTCGGTCGGCGGGACGATCAACCTCGCGACCAAGACGCCGCAGCCGAACGACCTGACGATCCTGTCGGCCGGCATCGGTACCGACGATTACTATCGCGGCACGATCGACAGCAACCTACGGCTCTCGCCGATGGTGGCGGTGAGGCTCAACGCGATGATCCACCGCAACGATGTGCCGGGGCGCGATGTCGAGCGGTTCAAGCGCTGGGGTGTAGCGCCGGCGATCACCTTCGGGATCGACGGGCCGACCAGCCTGACGCTCGACTGGTTCCACCAGCGTGACGACAACACTCCCGTCTACGGCGTTCCTTACTTCAAGAACGAGATCAACGACGGGCCGATTCCCGAGATCGACGACAGCGACTATTTCGGGATCGTCAATCTCGACCGGCAGGATGTGACCGTCGACCGGCTCTCGGCCACCTTCCGCCACGAGTTCTCCGACGCGGTCAGCATTCGCAACCTGACGCGCTGGCAGCGGGTGGGCCAATACAGCCAGACGAGCGCGTCGCAGGGTACGTTTTGCCTGAGCTCGACGGGGCGCCAGCCGATCACTTCCGTGCCGGGCGGCAGCGTTGGCGCCGCGTGCACGGCGACGATCAACAATGTCGCCTTACCGGGCGGCGGTTTCGGTTCCTTGCCGGTAACGGTCGCACCCGGCTTCTTCCAGCCCAACGGCCCGCGCGGGCTGATCCGCGACCAGGAGAACCAGCTTCTCTACAACCAGACCGACTTGCGCGTGGTCAGCGGCGATGCGGGGACATTACGCAACACGCTCGTGATCGGCGGATCGCTTGCGCAGGAGGATTATTCGATCCTCACTGCTTCGCTGATCCGCAACGCCGCCGGGCAGGCGCTGGCGCTGCCGCAGATCAGCCTCGCCAACCCCGACACCACCTACACGGAGCCGCTCAACCGCACGGTGACCGCCTTCTCGAAGTCGAGCACGAGCAACAAGGCGATCTACGCGTTCGACAATCTCGAGCTCAACGACATGTTCGAGCTCAACGGCGGAGTGCGGTGGGAAAAGAACCGGGCGACGTTCCGCGCGATTCCGCTGGCCTTTTACCCGCCGGGGACCGCGCCGCTCACCGCGCTGCAGAAGCTGCCGCAGCATAGCGACGAAACGTTGTTTTCGTGGCGCGCGGGCGCGGTGTTTAAGCCGGCGCGGAACGTGAGCTTTTACGCCGCATATGCCAACTCGGCGACGCCCTCTTCGGCGACCGTCCGCCTCGGTTGCGGCGTGCCGAGCGCACCCGGCGCTGCCGACCCATGCGCCGTCGCTCCGGAGAAAGCACGCAGCTACGAGATCGGCGCCAAGGCGGAGCTCGGCAAGGTGCTGCTGACCGCCGCGCTGTTCCGCAACGAGCGGACCAACTTCCGCGTGCCCTCCAACGATCCCGCCCAACCCGCCGGCCTCCAGGTCCTCGATGGGCACTCGCGGGTCGACGGCATCGCGCTTGGCGCGTCGGGTTACATCACCCCGCGTTGGCTGGTGTTCGCCAACTACACCTACCTCGACGGCCGGGTGCGGCAGAGCGTGTCCGACGCCTGTCTCGCCGCCCCGAGCGCGGCGTGCCTCAACAGCGCGGCGATCCCCGATCCGCAGGCGGGCGACCGGCTGCTGCAGACGCCGAAGCATTCGGGCAGCCTGTTCACCTCGTACCGTTTCCCGTTCGGGCTCGAGGTCGGTTACGGCCTGACCTACCAGGGCAAATTCGCGCTGCACCAACGCACCCTGCTCCAGCGCACGCAGTTCTATTCGGATGACTACGTGACTCAGCGGCTGCTGATGTCGTACCCCGTGACCGAGCGGCTGACCGCGCAGTTCAACGTGCAGAACCTGTTCGGCGAGGACTACTACACGGGCATCCGCAACAACGTGAACGCGACCAGCGGCGTGATCACCGGCGGTTGGGCCACGCCCGGCGAAGCGCGGCAGGCGACGCTGAGCTTGTTCTACACCCTCTGACCGAAGGGCGCCGCCGATGATGATTGCGATCCCCGATGTGCTCGACGCTGCCAAGCTGGCGGAGGTGCGCGCGCTCGTCGGGGGCGGCGAGTGGGTCGACGGCAACGCCACCTCGGGCCACCAGTCCGCGCTCGCCAAGCGCAACCGGCAGCTCGCCGAAGGCAGCGAGGCGGCGCGCAAGGCGGGGGGACTTGTGGTCGAGGCGCTGCAGGCCAACCCTACCTTCATCGCCGCTGCGCTGCCGGCGAAGATCTTCCCGCCGCTGTTCAACCGCTATGCCGGCGGCGAGACCTTCGGCACCCACATCGACAACGCGGTGCGGCTGGGTCCGGGCGGTCTGCGGGTGCGCAGCGACCTGTCGGCAACGCTGTTCCTGACCGACCCCGCGGACTACGACGGCGGCGAGCTGACGGTCGAGGACCGCGCCGGCGCGCAGTCGGTCAAGTTGCCCGCGGGGCACATGCTGCTCTACCCCGCCTCCAGCCTCCACCGGGTCGAGCCGGTGACCAGCGGCGAGCGGACCGCGTGCTTCTTCTGGGTCCAGTCGATGATCCGCGACGACGGCGCGCGGCGGATCCTGTTCGATCTCGACAACGCGGTGCGCCAGGTCGCCGCCGAACAGGGCCACGATGCACGCCCGGTGATCGAGCTCACGGGCGTCTACCACAACCTGCTGCGCCGCTGGGCCGAGCCCTGATCAGTCCGCGCGGTTCATCGCCGGGACCGCGCGCGCGGCGTCCTCGGGACTGATCCCCGGAGCCGGCGCTGCGCTGATCGTCTCCTCCCGCCGCGCGACCCGGCCGGCACGTTGCACCGCCCGCACCAGCCGCGGATAGACCCCGCAGCGGCACAGGTTCGGGATCGCCGCCTTTATCTCGTCCTCGCTCGGGTCGGCATTGCGCTGGAGCAGGGCGGCGGCCGCCATCGCGATGCCCGGCGTGCAGAAGCCGCACTGGATCGCCTGCTCCGCCACCAGCGCCTGCTGAACCGGATGGCTGCGGTCGCGGCTCAAGCCCTCGATGGTGGTGACGAAGCGCCCTTCGGACTCGGCGACCGTGATCAGGCAACTGCGCAACGCCTCGCCGTCGACGATCACCGTGCACGCGCGGCAGTCCCCGACCCCGCAACCGTACTTGGTGCCGGTCAGGTTCGCCGCATCGCGCAGCGCCCACAAGAGGGGCGTCTGCGGATCGACGTCGAAGCGAACGGGCCGTCCGTTGACGGTCAGCGCGGTCATGGGTGGCGGATCAGTCGCGCCAGCTGCGGTCGATGCGGTCGATCTTGCGCTTCCACGCCTCAAAATCGGCCTTGCCCGGCCCGCCGGGCAGCGCGACCTGGCCGAGATCGCGCTGGTGCACGTCGATCACGTCCTGCTGCACGGTGATCGGCTCACCTTGGCTGAGCACCGCGATCTGGATCTCGCACGCGCGCTGGAGCGACCAGGCGGTCACGAACATTTCCGGAATCGTGCGGCCCATCACCACCGGACCGTGGTTCCTGAGCATCAGGATGCGCTTGCCGCCGAGGTTCTGCAGCAGTCGCTCGCCCTCTTCCTCGCGGACCGTCACGCCCTCGAAGTCGTGATAGCCGATCTGGCCCTGGAAGTTGCAGGCGTAGAAGCTGATCGGCAGCAGCCCGCGGCTGTGGCTCGACACCGCCATGCCGGCGGTGGTGTGCGTGTGGCAGATCGCGTGCGCGCTCTCGATGTGCCGGTGGAAGTAAGCGTGCTGGGTGAAGCCGGCCTTGTTCACCGGGTAGTTGCCGGCGAGCACGTTGCCGTCGATGTCGATCTTGACCAGGTTCGACGCGGTCACCTCGTCATACAGGAGCCCGAACGGGTTGATCAGGAACGCGTCGTCCTCACCCGGCACCTTCACGCTGATGTGGTTGTAGATCGATTCCGACCAGCCGAGGTGGTCGAAGATGCGGTAGCAGGCGGCAAGGTCGAGCCGGGCCTGCCATTCGGCCTCGCTGCATTCGATCCGGGGCTTGAGCTGGGTGGCCATCGGGGACTCTCCTTGCATCCGTTGCTTGGCGCTACTTATCGCACGCCGCGGCTTCAAGCGCCAGCAGCGCGAAGCTCGCGAGCCAGTGCGAGCCCATGTAATCTTCGCCGATGTGCGGCAGGCTGGCGGCGATGTGCCGCTGCGCCACCGCGGCGAAGCGACCGGGCTCGCCGAGCGCCGCGCCGATGCCGTTCCAGCACCACGCCCGGCTGAGGTTGAGCCCGTCGAGATGGGCGATCTTGCCGTCGCTGCGGTCGGACACGTGGACCGGCTCGAAAAGCATCTGCGGCGCGCCGCTGTCCGCGTGCGGGAGGAAGCTCTCGAACCACGCGGCGAAAGCGTCGCGTGGCAGCACGCGGCTCATCAGCAGCGCGGCAGTGAGCGCAGGCGAAAGGAACTCGTCGCCGCCCGGCTCCCAGCCGCGATAGTCCGCGCGGTCGCCGAACCATCCCACCGCGCGCTCGCGGATCAGCGTGGCGAGTACGGGATCGCGCCTCTCCGCCCACTCGAGCGCCAGGACGAGCGCAAAGGCGGTGTTGAAGTGGGTGCCGACGGTGATCGGATAAGTGAGCTTGGGCAGGAACTCACGGAACTGCGCCGCGAAGCGCAACGCGAGCGGCTCCAATGCCGCGGCCCACGGTGCGTCGTGCCGCGCGGTTTCGGCATGGAGCGCGAGGAGCCAGGCCCAGCCATAGGGCCGCTCGAAACTGGCGCCGAAGGGCCGGTCGAGCCGGGCGACCTCGCCCGCGACCTTGGCCGGCACCAGCATGGCGTTGGCGAGCACGCGGATGTCGGCCGCCTCGGGCATGTCGGGAAACAGCCGCAGAAGGCGCAGCACCTGCCAGTAGCCGTGGACGCAGCTGTGCCAATCGAAGCTGCCGTGGAAGATCGGGTGGATCGCGGCGGGCCCGGCGACATCGTCGGGGCCGTTCAGCACCTGGTCGAGCTTGTAGGGCCAACGCCGGGTGAGGTTGGGCAGCGTCATATGCACGAAGTTGCGCGCGGTAGGTTCGCTCAGCATCGGCCGCTCCGGCAGGCCGTGTCACACTGATGCACCCCGTTTTTTGAAACTCGGAAGGTCACGCGTACCTCCGGCAACATACCGAAATCAGGCCGGATTTTCGGTTGAACGCGGCAATATCCGCTGTCACGAATGTCACCTTCTGGTTGTCCGGAATTGTGACCTTCCAATCTGCATGGCGGGAGCACTCCATCGCCATCATTTAGCACCCCGGCGTCCCTGTAGGAAAATCGTTTCCCGAGCGTGCGTGCCGTGCCGCGCTCACCCGAACGCCAGGAAGTAGAGCAGCGCGATATTCGCCAGCAGCAGCGGGATCGCGGTCGGTATCTGCGCCTTGATCACGGCGTTCTGGTCCTTGAGCTCCAGCAGCGCGGCGGGGACCAGATTGAAGTTGGCTGCCATCGGCGTCATCAGCGTGCCGCAGAAGCCCGCCAGCATACCGATCGCGGCCACCCGCATCGGGTCGCCCGACCATATGCCCACCAGCACCGGCATGCCGACTCCGGCGAACATCACGGGGAAGGCGGCGAAGGCGTTGCCCATGATAATGGTGAAGCCCGCCATGCCGAGCGCATAGACCGCCACCGCGCCCAGCCGGCTGCCGTCGGGGATCACTCCCTGCGCGATCCCGCCGACCACCTCCCCCACGCCCGCGAGCGCGAACACCGCGCCGAGGCTGGCGAGCATCTGCGGCAGGATGGCGGCCCAGCCGACGCTGTCCATCAGCCGCGTCCCTTCGGCGATCGGCGTCACTGGGTGGGGGCGCAGCCAGGCGTAGCAGGCGGCGAGCGCGAGCATGACGCCGAGGGTGAGCGCGACCAGCGTCACCTGCTTAGTGTCGAACAGGTGCGGTATCTGCTTGAACACGAGCGTGCCGATAAGCGCGACAGCGGGGATCATCAGCGCCGGCAGGAACAGGCGGTTGCCGCGCTCCGCGGCCTCGGCCTGCCGCTCTTCGCGCGAGGTGGTCGGCCGCGCGCCCTTGCCCATCAGCTTGAGGCCGGCAATCAACACCAGCCCGAGCACGAGCAGCCCGTTGCCGATATCGCCCAGCAGGTCGCCGGCCCAGAAGCTCACCGCCAGCAGGCCCCAGAACGCCGCGTTGCCCCAGCGCCTGGGGTTGGCGCGGTCGGTGGCGGACAGCAGGGCATAAGCGCCGAACACTGCGCCGGCGACGGCGTAGCCGAATTCGAGACCGATCATGCCGCATCTCCCAGCGCAATCTCCCTCCGCTCGCGTGCCAGCTTGCGGTCGAGCAACCACAGGCGCGTGGCATGGATCGCGAACGCGCACAGCGCGGTGGGGATTGCCCATTTGGCGAGCTCGAGCGGCTCGGCCTCGATGCCGAACCCGTGGAGCACGCCGACCATGAGCAGGATCGATCCGATCGCGATGAAGATGTCCTCGCCGAAGAACAGCCCCACGTTGTCGGTCGCCGCGGCCATCGCGGGGATGCGGTCGCTCTCAGGGTCGGCGCCCTGCCGCTCGGCCGCCGCCTGCGCCATCGGCGCGACCAGCGGCCGCACGCTCTGCGCGGGGCCCGCGATCGAGGTTAGGCCGAGCGCGGCGGTGACCTGGCGGAACAGCAGGTAGCCGATCAGCAGGCGCCCGACGGTGGCGCCCCGAAGCGAAGCGATCGCAGTCCGCGCGCGCTCCTGCAGGCCGTGCCGTTCGAGGATGCCGATCACCGGCAGCACGATGTAGATCAGGCTGACGTAGCGCGCGTCGTTGAACGCCTTGCCGAACGCAGCAAGAACGCTGAGCGGATCGAGCCCGGCCGCGAGCCCCGTCACCAGCGCCGACGCCGCCACCACCAGCAGCGGATTGAAGCGGAGCAGGAAGCCCACCACGATCACCGCAATTCCCAGCAAGACCCACATCAGTCAGGCTCTCCCCATCCGCCCCCGCCGGGGGTCTCGATCACGAAGACGTCCCCCGCGAGCATATCCGCCGTTGCCGTCGCGCCGAGCATTTCTGCCGAACCGTCAGCCCGCTCGATGCGGTTGACCCCGCACGCGCCATCTTCGCCGCCCGCCAGCCCCGCCGGCGGCACCTTGCGGCGGTTCGACAGGATATTGGCGCGCATCGGCTCGCGGAAGCGGATGCGCCGCACCGCGCCCTCGCCGCCGCGCCATCGGCCCGCCCCGCCCGATCCGCCCCGGATCGAGAACTCTTCGACCAGCACCGGGAAGCGGTCCTCCAGCACCTCGGGGTCGGTCAGGCGGCTGTTGGTCATGTGGGTCTGGACCACGTCGGCGCCGGCGAACCCCGGCCCCGCGCCCGATCCGCCAGCGATCGTCTCGTAGTACTGCCGCGCCTCGTCGCCGAAGGTGAAGTTGTTCATCGTCCCCTGGCTGCCCGCCTGTGCGCCGAGCGCACCGAGCACCGCGTCGGTCACCACCTGGCTGGTCTCGACATTGCCCGCCACCACCGCCGCCGGCCACTCGGGCGACAGCATCGAATGCGCGGGGACGCGGATTTCGACCGGGCGCAGGAAGCCGTCATTCAAGGGGATCGCGCTGCCGGTCAGCGTGCGGATCGCGTAGAGGCAGGCCGCGCGGACCACCGGGCGCGGCGCGTTGAAGTTGTCGCCGAGCTGCGCGCTGGTGCCGGCGAAGTCGATGATGGCGCGCCGGTTCGTCCGGTCGATCTCGATCGCGACGGAAACGTGTGCGCCGTTGTCCATCGCGAGCTGGTGGCCTCCGTCGCCGAGGCTTTCGAGCAACGCGCGCACCGAGCCTTCGGCGAAGGCGAGCAGGTGCGCCATGTAGGCGGTGACCACTGGTTCGCCGTGGTCGGTGACGAGGCCGAGCAACCGCTCCGTGCCCCGTCGACAGGCCGCGACCTGCGCGGCGAGATCGGCGAGGTTCTGCTCGATGTTGCGCGCCGGATGCGGTCCTGAGCCGAGCAGCGCGCGCAGGTCCTCCGCAAGGAAATGGCCGTCGCGCGCGATCAGCACGTCATCGAGCACTACGCCCTCGTCCTCGATCCGGGTCGAATTCGACGGCATCGAGCCGGGCGCGATCCCGCCGATATCGGCATGGTGCCCGCGTGCCGCCACGTAGTACGCAGGCGCGTGGCCGCCCGCAAACACCGGCGCGATCACGGTGATGTCCGGCAGATGCGTCCCGCCCGCGTAGGGCGCATTGAGCGCGTAAGCATCGCCTGCGCGCATGTCCCCGCCCCGGTTGCCGATCACCGTCCGCACGCTGTCGCCCATCGAGCCCAGGTGCACCGGGATGTGCGGCGCATTGGCGATCAGGTTGCCCTCGCCGTCGAACACCGCGCAGCTGAAATCGAGCCGCTCGCGGATGTTCACCGAGCTCGCCGAGTGCTGCAGCGCCGCGCCCATTTCCTCGGCGACGCCCATGAACAGCCCACCGAAGATCTCGAGCCGGACCGGGTCGGCCTCGGTGCTGGCGGTATCGGAGCGGGCGATGGTCGAGCGGGTGAGCACGAGCATTCCGCCCGCATCGAGCCGCGCCGACCAGCCCGGTTCGACCACCAGCGTCGCCACCGGGTCGATGACGAGCGCGGGGCCCGCAATCGTCTGGCCCGCGGCGAGCTGGGCGCGGTCGAAGACCGGCGTTTCGCGCAGCTCACCCGCCATCATGCACCGGGCTAGCGTGAGCGGCTCGCCCGGCGCGCTGCCGCTCGCGAACTGCAACGGGTCCGGCGTCTCTCCGGCCGCGAAAGCCTCGACCCGCACCATGTCGATCACCAGCGCGGCATCGGTGTCATACCCGAACCGCGCGCGATGCGCCTCGGCGAAGGCGGCGCGCATTGCGCTCTCGTCAGCGAGGGGAACGGCGATCGTGCTGTCGCCCGCAGACAGCCGGATATGCGCCTCCGCCGTCGTTTGGATGAGCTCCCGCTCGACACCCTGCGCGACCAGATCGTGCGACGCCTGTTCGGCCAGCTGTTCGGTGCCCCGATCAAGCGCTTCATTGCACCCTGTCAGCGGCAGTCCGAGGGTCGCCTCGCGCACCGCCCGGCGATCGGCGAGGCCCATCCCGTAAGCCGACAGCACCCCCGCCAGCGGGTGCACCAGCACCGTCTCGATCCCCAGCGCATCGGCCACCAGGCAGGCATGCTGCCCGCCCGCTCCCCCGAAACAATTGAGCGCGAACCGCGCGACGTCATGCCCCCGCGCGACCGACACCGCCCGGATCGCCTGCGCCATGTTGGCGACCGCCACCGCGACGAAGCCCTCGGCCGCCTCCTCGCGCGTCATGCCACTGCCGACCTGGGCGAGCACCTCGTCCATCCGCGCCTCCGACGCCGCGCGGTCGAGCGGCTGGTCGGCTCCGGGGCCGAACACCGCCGGGAAGTGCTCGGGCTGGAGCTTGCCGAGGATCAGGTTGCAGTCGGTCACCGTCAGCGGGCCGCCCTGGCGATAGCACGCCGGACCCGGCTGCGCGCCCGCGCTCTCCGGCCCGGCAAGGAAGCGCGCACCGTCGAACCGGCAGAACGAGCCGCCGCCCGCCGCTACGGTGTGAATGCGCAGCATCGGCGCGCGGATGCGCACGCCCGCGACCCGGTTCTCGCTGTCGCGCTCGTAGGCGCCAGCGAACAGCGACACGTCGGTCGAGGTGCCGCCCATGTCGAACCCGATCACCCGGTCGTAGCCAGCGGCGCGCGCGGTCTCCGCCATGCCGACGATCCCGCCCGCCGGGCCCGACAGGATCGCGTCCTTGCCCCGCAACGCCGGCCCTGATGCTAGCCCGCCGTTCGATTGCATGAACAGCGGCTCGTGATCTTCGCCGAGGCCTGCGGTCACCCGACTCACGTAGTCCCGCAGCCCCGGCGTCAGGTAGGCATCGGCAACAGTCGTGTCCGCCCGCCCGATCAGCTTGGCGAGCGGCGACACGCGGTGGCTGACCGCGATCTCGTCGAAGCCCGCCTCGCGCGCCAGCTCGGCGAGCGCGGCTTCGTGAGACGAGTGGCGGTAGCCGTGCATCAGCGCGATCGCGACCGCGCGGATGCCCCGCCCGCGCGCGGCGCGCAGTCCCTCCAGCGCCGCCCGCTGGTCGAGCCAGCGCAGCACCTTGCCATCCGCGGTGACCCGCTCATCAATCTCCAGCACTTCGGCCGGCAGGGGTGGCGCCTTGACGATCTCGCGGGCAAAGATGTCCGGCCGCTCCTGCGTGCCGATCGCCAGCGCATCGCCGAAGCCCTTGGTGATCGCGAGCAGCACCGGCTCGCCCTTGCGCTCGAGCAGCGCGTTGGTGGCAATGGTGGTGCCGATGCGGATATCGGCCGGAGGGAGCGGACCTTCGCGCACCCCAGACAGCCGCCGCATCGCCTCGAGCGCGGCGTCTTCGTAATGTCCGGGATCTTCGGACAGCAGCTTGGCGGTCCGCACCGCGCCGTCCGGCGATCGGGCGACGACATCGGTGAAGGTGCCCCCGCGGTCGATCCAGAACTGCCAGCGGCCCGCCATCACGCAGCGCTATGCCGCAGCCTCCCCGCGACCGCAAACGCGCCCTCGCTTACGAGGAGTTAACCATCGCGCGCCCATAGCCGGTGCCAAGCGCTTACCGGGGGCACCGATGGACGATCTGCTGGCCGAATTTCTGGCCGAAACGCGCGAGATGCTCGCCGCCGTCGGGGGCGAGCTGGTCGCATGGGAAGCCAACCCGGCCGACCGCGCGCGGCTCGATGCGATCTTCCGCTTCGTCCACACGGTCAAAGGCAACTGCGGCTTCTTCGATTTTCCCCGGCTCGAGGCGCTCAGCCACGCGGCCGAGGATGCGCTCGCCGAAGTACGCGCCGGCCGCCGCTCTGCCAGCCCGCGGCTGGTCACCGCGGTGCTCGCGATTGTCGATCGCATCGGCGCGATGATCGACGCGATCGAGGCGGGCGAGGACTTGCCCACGCGCGGCGAGGATGTACTCATTGCGGCGCTCGAACCCGACAGTGCGGACTCGGCCGACTTGCTGGCCGAGAGCGCCGGCGATGCGAGCGGCGCACGCTCGACTGCGCCCAACGGCGCCCAGCGCTCGATCCGCCTGCCGATTGGCCTGCTCGACAGCGTGATGAGCAGCGTGTCCGACCTCGTCCTCGCGCGCAACGACCTGTCGCGCCGGATGCGCGACGCTGGGGTGGACCCGGCGGTGCATGGCCCGTTCGAGCGGCTCTCGACCATCCTCGACCAGGTGCGCGAGGCGGTCACCCGCATGCGCATGCAGCGGATCGAGCACCTGTTCGGCGCCCTGCCCCGGCTGGTGCGCGATCTCTCCGCCGAGCTCGGCAAGCAGGTGATGATCGATCTTGAAGGCGGCGACGTCGAGCTCGACCGCGAGATGATCGAGATGATCCGTGATCCGCTGACGCACATCATCCGCAACGCGATCGACCACGGCATCGAGCCGCCCTCGCAGCGGCTCGCCGCCGGCAAGCGCGAGATCGGCACGCTGCACATCTCCGCCCGCCAGAGCGGCAACCGCATCATGCTCGCGATCGCGGACGACGGACGTGGGATCGACGGGATGCGGTTGGTCGAGAAGGCCGTTGCCGCCGGTGCGATCTCGCGCGCCGAAGCCGATGGACTCGACGACACCGCCCGCCAGGCGCTGATCTTCGAGCCGGGCATCTCGACCGCAGCCGAAGTGACCTCGGTCTCGGGCCGCGGCGTCGGCATGGACGTGGTGCGCGCCAACATCGAACGCGTCGGCGGATCGATCGAGGTGAACAGCCGTCCGGGCGAAGGCACCCGCATCGTGCTCAGCCTGCCGCTGACGCTCAGCATCATTCCTTCGCTGACGGTCGGCGCGGGCGAGCAACTGTTCGCCATGCCGCGCTCGTACGTCGAGGAGATCGTTCACGGCTCCGCCAGCCATATCGAGTTCGCCCGCGCGGGCGATGCGACGCTGGTCACCGTGCGCGGCAAGCGGGTGGCCTGCCTCTCGCTCAGCGAGCAGCTCGGGTTCGCGGATCATCTGCGCCCCGAGGACAGCACGCTGGTCCTTATCCGCCTCGCCAGCGGCGACCTGTTCGCGCTCGCGGTCGATCGGATCTTCGATCACGAGGAACTGGTCATCAAGCCGCTGGCCCCCGCCGTGATGGCGACCGGTCTCTATGCGGGGAGCACGCTGCTCGACGACGGTAACCCGGTGCTAATGCTCGATATCGCCGGCATCGCGCGCAAGGCGCAGCTCATCGGCGACGTCCAGAAGCGCGCGCGGGCGAGCGAAGAGGTGGCCGAAGAGCAGGTCCGCGGCACACCTGCGCTGCTGTTCATGGGGCTCGATGGGGGCCGCAAGGTCGTCCGGCTGGGCGCCATCCGCCGGATCGAGCGGGTCTCCGCCGCCGGCGTCGATCTTGCGTCCGATCCGCCGCGCGTCGTGATCGGCGACTCGCTGTTCCCGCTTGCCGGCGTGTCCGACGCCGCCGCGCTGGGCGAACAGGTCAGCGTGCTTCGCCTCGGCGACGGCGACAGCGAGATCGCCTACGCGATCGACCGCATCCTCGACACGGTCGAATTGACCGGAGAAGTCGCGGCTGCACGCCGCACGGGTGAGGCCGAAGGCACGACGCTGGTCGATGGTTTGCCGACCGAAGTGCTCGACACGCATTGGCTGTTCGCCTGCTTCGCCGCGCCGCCGCGCGCGCTCGATCCGCCAGTCTGCCGCCTGCCGAGCGGCGACCAATGGGCGCACACGATTCTCGCCCCGCTGGTCGAGGCCGCGGGTTACCGGGTGGTCGATGACAGCTTCGAGGGGGTGGCCGATGTCGCGATTGCGACCGAGGGCGGCGAGGCATCGCCGGCTGGCGGGACCGTCATCACCCTCTGCTCCGACCCCGAGCGCGCGGGCCAGGTGCCCGGCTCGCTCTATCGCTATGATCGCGCGGGGTTCAGCGCCGCCTTGGCCGCGCTCCGCAGCGGGAGGGCCGCATGAACCAGCTCGTCGTCGTGATCGAGATCGCCGGCCGCCGCGCCGCGCTCCGCACCGCGGAAGTGCAGTCGGTGGTCGAGCTCGAGGCCATCTGCAGCGTGCCGGGCGCGCCGCGTTTCGTCCTCGGTCTGACCGCGCTCCGCTCAAACACTCTCACGGTGATCGACGCAGCAGCGGCGATCGGCCTGCCGCCGCATGGCCTGCCCGAGACGGGTGCCCGCGCGGTGATCGTCGATCACTCCGGCCACCGCTACGCGTTGGTGGTCGATGCCATCGACGATGTCGCCGCGGCGTTGGGTGATCCCGCGCCGGTCGCTGGCGATGCCGGCTTCGGCTGGGATCGTGTGAGCGAGGGCCTGATCGAAACCGATCGCGGCCCCGCCCTGCTCATTTCGCTCGGCGCGCTCCTCGCGGGCCCTCCGTTGGTGGCGGCTTAATTGGATGGTTACCGCTCGGGCCTACTCCCACGAACAAAATAACAGCCGGATCGCCCCCGCTATGAAGCATTGCCTGATCGTCGACGATTCGCGGGTCATCCGCAAAGTGTCGCGTCACATCCTCGAATCATTGGGCTTCTCGGTCGACGAGGCGGAGCACGGGCGCGACGGCCTCGACCGCTGCGCCGAGGGCATGCCCGACGTGATCCTGCTCGACTGGAACATGCCGGTGATGAGCGGGATCGAATTCATCGTCCAGCTGCGCCAGCGCGAAGGCGGCGACAAGCCGAAGGTCGTGTTCTGCACCACCGAGAACGACGTCGCGCACATCCGCGAGGCGATCAGCGCCGGGGCCGACGAATACGTGATGAAGCCGTTCGACCACGAGACGCTGCAGATCAAGCTCCAGCTCGTCGGCTTCGCCTGAGGCCCCGCGTCGTGGACCGGCCGGCCCCGCTTACCGGACCGCCCCCGCACCGGCCGCTCGCCGGACGGCGGACGATCAGGGTCATGATCGTCGACGATTCGCTGGTCGCGCGCACCGTCCTCTCGCGGATCGTCGAGGCTGAGCCCGACTGCGAAATCGTCGCCAAGGCCACGACCGGCGAAATGGCGATTGCACGGATTTCCGAGACGCCGGCCGACGTCATCCTGCTCGACCTCGAGATGCCCGGGATGGGCGGCATCGGGGCATTGCCTAAGATTCTCGAGCTGGCGCGCGGGGGCCAGGTCCTCGTCGTGTCATCGCTCACTGCCGAGGGCGCCGAGCACACGCTCGCCGCGCTCTCGATGGGAGCCGCGGACACCCTGCTCAAGCCGCGCGCCGGGGAGTTCGACGCCGAGTACGGCCGCGCGCTGATTGCCAAGATCCGCGCGCTTGCCGGGTCGCCGGCAACCGGCTTTGTTGCGGCGCGACGCCCGGTCCCGGTCGCGCCGCTGCGCCGCAACCCTGCGCGCGAGGAGCCGCTGGCGCTGGCGATCGGTGCATCGACCGGCGGCATCCATGCGCTCTGCTTGCTGCTGGGCGCGCTGCCCAAGTCGTTCACACTGCCAATCTTTGTCGTCCAACACTTGCCCGAGAGCTTCATGGGCACCCTGGCCCGCCAACTATCCGCGGCATCGGGACGTCCAGCGGTGGTCGCCGGTCCCGGCACCATTGCCGAAGCCGGCCGCATCCATGTCGCGCCGGGTGACGGGCACATGATCGTCCGCCGCGAAGGCGCGCGCCTGGTGACCGGAATCGCGCACCACGCAGTGCCGAGCGGGTGCACCCCGTCGGTCGACCCGCTGTTCGAATCGCTGGCTGACTCCGCCGGCGGCCGCGCCCTCGGTGTAATCCTGTCGGGAATGGGCCGCGATGGCGCGATCGGTGCCGCCCGGCTGGTGCAGGCAGGCGGCACGATCTTCGCGCAGGACGCCGCCACTTCCGCCGTGTGGGGCATGCCGCGCGCGGTCGCAGAGGCGGGTCTCGCAACCGCGGTGCTTCCGCCCGACCAGATCGCCGCCCGGCTCGCCGCAATGACTGCCGCCGCGCAAGCGGTGCGCGCATGAGCGAAGTTTCGCACCGGATCGTCGCCGACCTCCTGTTCGCGCGCACCGGCCAACAGCTCACCGCCAACCGGCGCTGGCGGATCGACACCGCGCTCGCCGGCCTGTTCCGTGAGCGCGGCATCTCCAACCTCGACCAGCTTGTCTGCCTGCTCGCCGATCCGCGCGAGGAGGGGCTGACGCTCGAAGTGGTCGAAGCGCTGCTCAACAACGAGACCTACTTCTTCCGCGACCGGATCATGTTCGATCTCCTCGCCAACGAAGTGCTGCCCGATCTGGCCGCAAAGCGCGCCGACACCAAGCGGCTGTCGATCTGGTCCGCGGGTTGCTCGACCGGTCAGGAGGCGCTCTCGCTCGCGATGCTGTTCGCCGACCAGCCGCAGCGTTGGCAGGGCTGGCGGATCGACATCCTCGGCACCGATATCTCCAGCCGCGCGATCGAGGCGGCACGCGGCGGAGTCTATACCCAGTTCGAGATCCAGCGCGGGCTCGGCGTGTCGCAGATGCTGCGCTGGTTCAACGAAAGCGCCGACGGCTGGCGCCCGCGCGCAGAACTCCGCCGATCGATCCGCTTCCAGCAGCGCAACGTGCTCGACGCACCGCCCGACCCCGGCCGGTTCGACCTGGTGCTGTGCCGCAACGTGCTGCTCTACTTCGCCGCTGCCAATCGCCACAAGGCGTTCGGCCGCTTGGCCGAGGCCACCGCGCACGACGGGTGGCTGATGATCGGCGCCGGCGAGACCGTCACCGGGCAGAGCGAGGCATTCGCGCCCGCGTGCAACACCAGCGGCCTCTACAAGCGGGTTGCGCCCCTCCTTCCGCCCTCGCTCCGCGCGGCGGGCGGACGGTAAATTTCCACTTAGCGGTTCGTTAGGCAATGCGCCCTATCAACTTCACCCGGCGTCGGTCTTCGGCAGCGCCTTGGGGGGTCGCGGTGAACGCACGGGGTGGAAAACTGGCACTGGGACCGCGCGCCCTCGTGTTCGCGCCGCTCGTGATCCTGTCCGGCATCTTCGGCGTGTTCGCGAGCCTGTTCGTGCTCGATGCACGGCTGTCGCACGACAACGCGGTGTGGATCGTCGGCATCTGTGTCACCATCTACGCCATCGCCGTCATGCTGCTCGGCAAGTTCGGCCTGACGCACATTGTTCGCCTCGAAGACCTGGGGCGCACCGACAGCCTGAGCGGGCTGCCCAACCGGCGCGCACTGCATGAAGAGGCCGCGCGCTTCGCCCAGCCCGGAGAAGAGCTGGCGGTCGCGCTGATCGACCTCGACGGGTTCAAGCTGGTCAACGATCACTACGGCCACGTCGTCGGCGATCACGTCCTGATCGAGATCGCCCAGGTGCTGCAGGAAATCTGCGGCAGCGAGGCGCGCTGCTATCGCCTCGGCGGCGATGAGTTCGCGATGCTCAAGGTGGGGCCGGTCGCGGGCACGATCCTGGAAGGCATCTGTCGCACCCTGATCGACCGGCTCGGCGCGCCCGTCCCGCTGGAGGATCGCCGCATCCTCCTCGGCGCGAGCGTCGGCCTGTCGCGCTCGACCGGGCATGACGGCCTCGGTTCGTCGGAGCTGCTGCGCCGGGCCGACGTGGCGATGTACGCCTCCAAGCGCGGCGGCAAGATGCGCTGCACCTGGTTCACCGATGACTTCGACCGCAGCCGCGAAGCCACCCAGCAGCTCGACGAGGAACTGCGCGGAGCGCTCGCCAAGGGCGAGTTCGAGGTGGTCTATCAACCCCTGGTCGATGCACGCTCCGGCGCGATCGTGGCGGTGGAATCGCTGCTGCGCTGGGAACGGCCGGATGGCAAGAAGATCGGCCCGAACGTATTCATCCCGGTGGCCGAGGAATCGGGCCTCATCAACGGCATCGGCCTGTGGGTGATCGAGCGCGCTTGCCGCGATGCACTGGCGTGGCCATCGATCAAACTGTCGGTCAACATCTCGGCCGCGCAGTTGCGCAACCCGGAATTCCCGATCCAGCTCGGCCAGATACTCGAGGAAACCGGCTTCGCGCCCGAGCGGCTGGAGCTGGAAATTACCGAGACCTGCCTCGTGATCGACCCCGTCATCGCCGAGCGCAGCCTTAACGTGATCCGAGATTTCGGGGTCAACATCTCGCTCGACGACTTCGGCACTGGCTACGCCTCGATCGGCTTCCTGCGCCAGTTCCGGTTCGAGAAGCTCAAGCTCGACCGCTCGCTGGTGACGCAGGCGCAGGCCGACGAGGGCAGCCGCGCGATGATGCTGTCGAGCATTTCGGTCGCGCGGGCGATGAAAATGGATGTCACGGCCGAAGGGGTCGAGACCGAAGAGCAGGCCGATCTGGTCCGCGCCGCCGGGTGCGACCAGATCCAGGGCTGGCTCTATTACAAGGCGATGCCCGCCCACGAAGTGGCGGATCATCTGGGCAAACCTGCAAGCCGCGCAGCATCGAGGGCAGCATGAACGCGATTACCACTTTCGAAGCCGAGACCCTGAGCGAGGAAATCGCGAGTGTGACGCTCGCCGATGGCGCCGTCGCGGGCACCGCTGAGCGCCAGCCGCTGCAGGCGTGGTTCAATAACCTGCCGCTCGACCGCAAGTTCAAGCTGCTGGCCGGCGTGCCGCTGGCCTCGCTGACCTTTGTGACGGCCGGCTTCTTCTGGGTACTGGGGGCAAGCGAGGTCACCGGCGCGGGTCCCGTGATGGCGGCGATCGGTGCGCTGTGGGCGTTCACCGTGGTGATGATCGGCATGGCGCTGCGGCGCGGGGTGATCGACACTGCCGGGCCATTGCGCGAGCTCACCGATGACATGGCGAGCCTTGCCACCGGCAACCGCGGGCACAAGCTGCGCTACCTCGATCGCACCGACGAGATCGGCAGCATGGCGCGAGCGTTCGAGGTGTTCGTGAAGTCGGGGTACAAGCTCGACGAGATGTTCGAAGGCCGCAAGCAGGCACGCGAAGAGCAGAAGCGCATGCTGCTGCAGCTGAGCGCCGACTTCGATCGCGAAGTGAGCGACGTCGTGACCGCGGTCGCCTCAGCCGCCGACCAGCTCGAGGGCGCGGCAAGCTCGATGGCGGGCGCGGCCGAGCAGAGCGCCAATCAGATCGATCTCGTCTCGCGCTCAATGAACGATGCCTCGTCGGGCGTGTCGGCCGCCGCCGCTGCGAGCGACGAGTTCGCGATGTCGATCGGCGAGATCAGCCGTCAGGCCGCGCAGTCGGCGGTGCTGGCGCGCGAGGCGACCACGGCGGCGGAACAGGCCGACGGGACGGTCAAGGCCTTGGCACACTCGGCGGACCAAATCGGCGAGATCGTCGAACTGATCGGCTCGATCGCGCGGCGCACCAACCTGCTCGCGCTCAACGCCTCGATCGAGGCGGCGCGCAGCGGTGAGGCGGGCCGCGGGTTCGCTGTCGTGGCTAGCGAGGTCAAGGAACTCGCGGCACAAACCAGCAAGGCCACCGAAGAGATTGCCGGCCAGATCAAGGCGATGCAGGAATCGACCGGCGCCAGCGTCGGCGCGTTGCAGTCGATCGCCAGCCAGGTGCAGCAGCTCGAATCGACCGCGGTGTCGATCGCCTCGGCGGTCGATCAACAGTCGGTCGCGGGGCAGGAACTGGCGCGCAACATCGACACCGCCGCGCGCGGCACCGGCGAGGTGAGCGCCAACGTCGTGCAGGTGCGCGAGACGGCGCTTTCGACCGGCGCCACCGCCTCGCAGGTGCTGAGCTCGGCGAGCGAGCTCAAGGCGCAGGCGTCGACCCTGCGCAGCAAGGTCGACGGCTACCTACGGCACGTGCGCGCGAACTAGTCGCCCGACCCGTCGCCGAACGTCCCGGCGTGACCCGGCGACTGCGAACCTCCCGACGCGCCGCCCTCCCACCAGTACGGCGCGCGCCGGTAAGTGCCGGTCTCGACCTCGTTCATCGTCCTGGCATCGTAGAGCCGGCCGCCGAGCATCACCCGGTCGATCTTGTCCGAGTTGGCGATATCGACGCTCGGATCGGCGTTGAGGACGATGAGGTCGGCGAGCTTGCCCGGCTCGAGACTGCCGATGTCGCGGTCCATCCCCAGCGACCGCGCGGGCACGATCGTCCCGGCACGCAGCGCTTCGGTCGGGCTCCAACCCCCGCGCACGAAGCTCCACAGCTCCCAGTGTGCCGCGATCCCCGGCTGCTGGCCGTGCGCGCCGATCGAGATCTTCACCCCGCGCTCGGCGAGCTTCTTCGCGACCCGCGCATTATCGTCATCGACGAAGGCCCACTCGGGCGCCTTCACCCGCCGCGCGTTGTCGGCGAGGAGCTGCTTGGGCGGCGTGTGGATCATCAGCGGATTTTCCCACACGTTGGTCGCCTGCCGCCAATAGGGATCGCCCGCCAGCCCGCCGTAGGTCACCACCAGCGTCGGCGTGTTGTTGGTGTTCGACTGGCCGAACATCTGCAGCGCATCTTCGTAGATGTGCTCGATCGGCAGGTTGTGCTCGAGGGTGGAGATGCCGTCGGCCACCATGCTCATGTCAAAGCCGTAGAGGCTGCCGCCTTCGGCCACGTCGAGCATGTTTTCCGCCCGCGCGGCGGCGGCGACCTGCTGGCGCTGCTCGCGCCGCGGCTGGTTGTAGTTCTTGATCGAGTGACCGCCCTGCGCCTTGATCCGGCTGACGTGCGCCAGCGCGTCGTCGTAGCTGTCGATGCGCGCGTACACATCGGGCGCCTTGGCGCCGTAGATGATCTCGCCAGTCGAAAAGATGCGCGGGCCGAGGAGATCACCGGCCTTCTGGCGCTCGGAGGCGACAAAGATCTGGCTCGACGACGCGCTCGGGTCGTGCATCGTGGTGGTGCCGAGCGCGAGCGCCTGGATCAACGCCCAGTTCTGCTGCGGGACGAGGTCGCCCTCGCCCTCCGGCCCGTGAGCGTGCGCATCGACAAGACCCGGCATGATGATCCTGCCGGTCACGTCGATCACCTTGGCGCCGGCGGGAAGCGGCGTGCTCGCTCGCGGCCCGATTGCGACAATGCGATCATCATCGATGACCACGACGGCATCGTCGATCGCGCCGGCACCTTCCCCCGTCATGGTCAGGACCCGGGCGCCCGAGAGCACGACGTTGCCGCGATGCTTGTCCGCTGCGACCGTGCGCTCGAGCGAGATGCCGCTTGTCGGCGGCACGAATTTGGGCGCGTCCTTGTCCTGCGGGGCGTCGGCGAAGAACGCCGAGCGGGCGGCGGTGTACACCGTCGGGCCGAGGCTCCAGTGCAGCTGCGAGCCGCCGTTTGACCAGTTGATGTAGTCCGCACCGCCCGCCGAAACCTTGGTGATCGGCAGCGCGCCGCCCTTCTCGTCGACACCGACTGCCTGTCCGCCGGGCATCAGCGGCATCGCGAACACCTCGTAGTTCTGGCGGAATGCGACCGTCCGGCCGTCGGGCGAAATCCGGAAGTCGTTGGCGAGCTCGCCCTCGGCATGCACTCGGCGCGCTTCCCCGTTGAGGTCGGTCGAGATGAGCTGCTGCTTGCCGTCTGCGCTGGCGACCATGAACAGCCGATCGCCATCCGCGCCGAACTGCGGTGAGGCGGTGCCGCGCACCACCAGCCGGGGGGTGCCGCCGGTCGCCGGGACGCTGTAGACGCCCGGGTTCTCCGACCAGTCGGGCGAAGTCATGAACCCGCCGCCGCGCTTCTCGAACACGATCGTGCGGCCGTCGGGAGAGAACGTCGGATTGGCATAGTGCCCGGGCTGGGTGGTCAGCGCCTTGGCCGCGCCGCCGCCCGCGCCGACGGTCATGATCTTGCCGAGGCCCTGGTCGGTCCACGAGACATAGGCGATGCGCGATCCGTCGCGCGACCACGCGGGGTAGAGCTCCAGCGCGTCGCCGCCGCCCGAGACCAGCCGCTTGGGCGTGCCGCCGGCGGTTGGGCGCAGCCACAGGTGGCCGAGCGATTCGTACACCACGTTGCGCCCGTCGGGCGAGACCGAGGCGAAGCGGACCATCTTGGTCTGGAAGCTGTCCTCGCCGACCGGGATACGGGGGTGCGGCGCGTCGGCGATGGCGCGGGTGTCGTCGATGCGGAACGGGATCACGCTCGCCTCGCCGCCATCCGCGCTCACGCGGCGGATCTTGCCGCCGGCCCAGAACACGATCGACTTGGCGTCGGGCGTCCAGTCCATGTTCGGATAGACCCCGGTCACCGCCCAAGTCTCCTGCACGTCGCGGTCGAGGTCGTGGTAGATCTCGCGCTCCACGCCGCTGGCGATGTCCTTGACCCACAGGCTGGTCTGCCCGCTGTCGCGGCGGACGAAGGCGATCCGCTTGCCGTCGGGCGACGGGGTCGGACGGACCGATCCGCCGAGCCCGCCGACCGCGGTCGTGGTCTCACCGGTGGCGATCTCGTAGCGCTCGATATCGAACACCTCGCCGTTCGAATCCTGCGCGTATTCGAAGATCGGGCCGGGGGTGACGTTCTTGGTGAAATAGATCGACTTGCCGTCGGGCGCGAAGATCGGCTCGCCAAGCTCCTTCTGGTAGACGTCGTCGGGCTTGGCGACGAGCTTCACGCCGCCCCCACCCGACACGTGGTAAAGCCACACTTCGCCCGTGCCGAGCGAGCGGCCGGTGGTGAAGTGCTTCTTGGCGACAATATACTGCCCGTCGGGGCTCCAGCTCGGCTGATTGAGAAGGCGGAAGTCTTCCTTGGTCAGCGCCACCTTGCCGCTGCCATCGGCGTTCATGATCCAGATGTTATCGCCGCCACCGCGGTCGGTGACGAAAGCGATGCGGCGGCCATCGGGCGAGAAGCGCGGCTGCACTTCCCACGCCAGCCCTTCCGCGATCCGGGTCGGTGTGCCGCCGGCAATCGGCATCGTGTAGATATCGCCCAGTAGCGAGAAGGCGATCGTCCGTCCGTCGGGCGAAACGTCGAGGTCCATCCAGGTGCCCTCGTCGGTGCGGATCGGCACCTGCTTCAATGTGGTGCCGCGCGGGGCATTGACGTCCCACTTATCGTCCGCCGCCTTGTCTGCGTTGGCGGGGGTCGTCGCAGCAGGCTGGCCACTGTCAGGAAGCGGCAGCTTGCTGGCATCGACCACCGGATCGGTCGCCTCGTTCTCGGGCGCCTCGGTCGCCTCGACCGGCTTGTCCGAAGCAACCGGCTGGCCTTCCTGCGCATGCGCCGTCGACATCGCGAGCACCGCGGCGAGAACCGACGCGACCGAGTATTTCATGGCTGTCCCCTGTCTTATGTGCGCGCACGCTTAAGCGCCCCTTGGCTGCGCGTCACCCCGCCATTCGACGAACCGCATACGCACGCGGGGGAGGGAATCGTTGCACAACGCAACGGAACAATTTACGTTCGCGTCAACCCGGGAGAGTGATGATGAGCCTGACCGCCTGCGACCATGACGTGCTGATCGTCGGCGCCGGAATCTCCGGCATCGGCATGGCCGCGCACATCGAGATGATGTGCCCGCACCGCAGCTACGCCCTGCTCGAACGGCGCGCGGACCTTGGCGGCACGTGGGACCTGTTCCGCTATCCCGGCATCCGCTCGGACAGCGACATGCACACGCTGGGCTTCAAGTTCGAACCCTGGAAGCACGAAAAATCGATCGCCGACGGGCCGGCGATCCTCGAATACCTCCATCGCATCGTCGACGAGCGCGGGATCCGTAACAAGATCACCTACGACACCAAGGTCGTCGCGGCGGACTGGCACTCGGACGAGGCGTGCTGGCGCGTCACCACCGAGCGCGGCGGACGGCAGGAGACGGTGACCGCCAATTGGCTCTATCTGGGCACCGGCTACTACGACTACGACGACCCGTACGACGCGGGCTTCGACCTGTCGCGGTTCGAAGGTCAGGTGGTCCACCCCCAGTTCTGGCCCAAGGACATGGACTACACCGGCAAGAACGTGGTGGTGATCGGGTCGGGCGCGACCGCGGTGACCATCGTCCCTGCGATGAGCGACAAGGCGGCCAAGGTCACCATGCTCCAGCGCACGCCGACCTGGATGTTCTCGCGCCCCGCCAAGGACGGGCTGGCGAACTTCTTGCGCAAGTGGCTGCCGGAAGAGACCGCCTACAAGATCACACGGTGGAAAAACGTGCTGCTGCAGGACGTCGCCTTCAAGCGCGCCCGCTCGGCGCCCGAGAAGGTCAAGGAAGCGCTGCACAAGCGGATCAAGGATGCGCTCGGCGACCGCTACGACGCCAAGACCTGGACCCCGCCCTACAACCCGTGGGAGCAGCGCCTCTGCCTGGTCCCCGACGACGACCTGTTTGCCGCGATCCGGCAGGACAAGGCCGAGGTGGTCACCGGCCATATCGAGGCGTTCGAGAAGGACGCGGTGCTCTTGAAGGACGGGCGCCGTATCCCGGCCGACATCATCATCACCGCGACCGGCCTTAAGCTCGCGGTCGCGGGCAAGATCGCGATCAGCCAAGACGGCGTGCCGGTGAACTTTGCCGAGCGGTTCTACTACAAGGGGTGCATGTTCTCGAACCTGCCGAACTTCTCGGTGGTGTTCGGCTACCTCAATGCGAGCTGGACGCTGCGCGCGGACATCAATTCCGAATTCGTCTGCAAGGTACTCAACCACATGGAAGCGGTCGGCGCCAACGTTGCCGATCCGGTGCTGCCTGCCGACCATAAGCTGGAAGAGGACGACCTGTTCGATTTCTCCAGCGGCTACATCCAGCGCGGTAAGCACATCATGCCCAAGAGCGCGACCACGCTGCCGTGGCGCCTCAACCAGGACTACCGCTTCGATCGCAAGGCGTTGGCGACCGCGCCGATTGACGACGGGGTGCTCAAGTTCGACCGGGTCGATGCGCACGCGGAGCGGCAGCTCGAAGCGGCGGAGTAAGCTAGGCAGCGGCGCACAAATCGCTTAGCGCCGCCGCATGGCCGCATCGGAACGCATCTGGACCGCCGCGCTCGTTGTGATCGGCGATGAGATCCTGTCGGGCCGCACGCACGACAAGAACATCGCCCAGGTCGCGAGTTGGCTGCAGGTGCAGGGCATTCGCCTTGCAGAAGTGCGGGTGGTCCCCGATGTCGAGGACCGGATCGTCGAGGCAGTGAACGCACTGCGCGCCGCGAACGACTACCTGTTCACCACCGGCGGCATCGGCCCGACTCACGACGACATCACGGTGGACGCGATCGCCAAGGCGCTGGGTGTGCCGGTGGTCATCCACCCCGAAGCGCGCGCGATGCTCGAACGCTACTACACCGGCCGCGGCACGGCTTTGACCGAGGCGCGGCTGCGCATGGCGCGCGTGCCCGAGGGGGCAGAGCTCATCCCCAACCGCATGTCGGGCGCGCCGGGCATCCGCATCGGCAACCTGTTCATCATGGCGGGCGTGCCGCACATCACCGCAGGCATGCTCGACGCGCTGACCGGCGAGCTCGAAGGCGGCGCGCCGCTGCTCAGCCGGACGATCGGCTGCTGGGTGCCCGAGAGCGAGGTCGCCGATGTCCTGCGCGCCGCCGAGCGCGATCACGAGGGCGTGCAGATCGGCAGCTACCCCTTCTTCCGCGACGGGCGCGTGGGCGCGAACTTCGTCGTCCGCTCGACCGATGCCGAAGTGCTCGATCGCTGCGTCGCCGAATTGACGCAAGCCCTCGAAGCAGCGGGCCATCCGGTCCATCCGGACGAGATCTGAGCGCCCACCACCCGTTAACGCTTCGCTGCTAAGGCCACTGTGGAGGCAGCAGGGAGCAAACCGCGCGGTGACGGCGGTCTATCTCACCATCGACACCGAATACGCCGCGCACCTTCCGGGAGCGAACGGCACCCCCGGCACGCGCGCCGAGAACTTCGCCCGCTCGATCGCCTGCGAAACGCCCGCCGGCGCGGTCGGCATCATCCACCAGATGGAGGTGATGGACGCGCACGGCCTCAAGGGCGTGTTCTTCGTCGATCCGATGCCCACGCTGCTGTGGGGCGTCGCCGCGGTCGAGGATGTCGTCGCGCCGATTGTGTCACGCGGCCACGACGTGCAGCTCCATTGTCACACCGAGTGGCTGGACCATGCCGGCGGCCGACTCACCGGAGGGCGCACCGGGCGCAACCTCAAGGACTTCGCGCTCGACGACCAGCTCCGCATTCTCGAATTTGCGCGCGATATGCTCGTCGCGGCCGGGGCACCGAAGCCGGTTGCCTTCCGCGCGGGCAACTACGGCGCGAACGACGATACTCTCGAGGCTTTGGCGGCGCTCGGGATCGCCTACGACAGCAGCCACTGCCCCGCGCTGACGGGCACCGGCGCATGCGCTATCTCGCTCACCTCGGACGACCGTCTGCCGCGCCAGCACAACGGCGTCATCGAGGTCCCGGTCGGCTGCATCGAGACCTTCGGCCGCCGGCTCCGCCACGGTCAGCTGACGGCCCTTTCGCGCCGCGAGCTGGTCGCGGCGCTCGGCCACGCGCGGGACGCCGGCGCCGCGAGCATGACGCTCGTGTCGCACAGCTTCGAGTTGCTGAGCCGTGACCGCACCAGGATCAACCGGCTGGTCGAGCGTCGTTTTCGCCGCTTCTGCGAATCTCTCGCCGCGATGCCGGGCGCGCACAGCGCCACATTCGCCGATCAACCGCCCGCGGTGCCCGAGGCAAACGACGGCTGTCCACTGCTGCCGCATCACCCAGTGCGCGGCGGCGCACGCATTATCGAGCAGGCAATCTCCAACGCGCTCTACAGCCGCGGCGTGCGGCTCGGGGCGCAGCATGCCTTGGTCGCCAGCACCGCGCTCCTGACCTGAAGGCAAAGAAAGAGGGCCGGCGGATCGCTCCACCGGCCCCTTCTTTTTAGTTCCTCAGGTAAAGCGCTTAGGCGCCCTCCACCTCGGCGGTGTCGAGCTTCAGGCCCGGGCCCATCGTGCTGGTGAGCGACACCTTCTGCACGTACTTGCCCTTGGCGCCGGCCGGCTTCGAACGCACCACCGCGCTGGTCAGCGCCGCGAAGTTCTTCTTCAGGTCCTCGTCCGAGAACGACAGCTTGCCGAGCCCCGAGTGGATGATGCCCTGCTTCTCCACGCGGAATTCGACCTGGCCGCCCTTGGCGTCCTTCACGGCCTGTTCCACGTTGGGGGTCACGGTGCCGAGCTTGGGGTTCGGCATCAGGCCCTTGGGACCGAGCACCTTACCGAGACGGCCGACGACGCCCATCATGTCGGGGGTCGCGATCACGCGGTCATAGTCGAGGTTGCCGGCCTGCATGTCTTCCATCAGGTCTTCGGCACCGACCTTGTCGGCCCCGGCGGCGAGCGCCTTGTCGGCATTGTCGCCGCGCGCGAACACCGCGACCTTGACGGTCTTGCCGGTGCCGGCGGGCAGCGACACCATGCCGCGGACCATCTGGTCGGCGTGGCGCGGGTCGACGCCGAGGTTCATCGCGACTTCGAGAGTCTCGTCGAACTTCTTGCTGGCGTTGTCACGCAGCAGCTTCAGCGCATCGTCGAAGCTGTAGAGCGTGTCGCGGTCGATCTGGGCGAGAACCTTCGCCTTCTTGGTCAGCTTGGCCATCGTCTCAGCCCTCCACCACTTCGAGGCCCATCGAGCGCGCGGAGCCCTCGATGATCTTGGTCGCCTGGTCGATGTCGTTCGCGTTCAGGTCCGCCATCTTCAGCTCGGCGATCTTGCTCAGCTCGCTGCGCGCGATCTTGCCCGCGGTCACCTTGCCCGGCTCCTTCGAGCCCGACTTGAGGTTGGCGGCCTTCTTGATCAGGAAGCTCGCCGGCGGCGTCTTGGTGACGAAGGTGAAGCTGCGGTCGGCAAACACGGTGATGACGGTCGGAATGGGCATGCCCTTTTCCATCTCGCCGGTCGCCGCGTTGAACGCCTTGCAGAATTCCATGATGTTGACGCCGCGCTGGCCCAGGGCAGGACCGATGGGCGGCGACGGGTTGGCGGCGCCCGCGGGCACCTGCAGCTTGATATAGCCGTCGATCTTCTTGGCCACGAGTGGCCTCCTTTCTCACTGTCGCCTGCCGCTTGGACAGGCTCATGGTAAGCGGTCGAACGAGACGCCCCGAGGCGACTCTCCCGCATGGATTCCCGGTGCTGTTGCGTGGGGAGCCGGGCCCTTACGCATGAAGGGGTCCAAAAGCAAGTCATGAGCAGGCGCCATAGGGCCGTTCATCGAACGGTGCTGGCGCCTCGGCTGCGGACCCGATAGCTTAGTGCCATGAGATCGACCACCTTGATTGCTCAGCCGAGGTCCTGGCTCGCAGCATGCGGCGTAATCGGGTTCGCGCTCACGAGTCCCGCGCTTGGCGCCGATGACGACGCCGCCAAGCCCAAGCCGATCGACCCCGCCGCGCACATGCCGGTTCCGACCACCGCCGAGATCGACGACAGCCTGGCGGTCGGCGGCGAGGATATTGCGGCGCGCAAGCTGCGCAGCCGGATGACGGTTGAGGTCAACGTCAACGGCACCGGCCCCTATCGGTTCGTGGTCGATAGCGGTGCGGATACCTCGGTCATCGGCACCCGCATCGCCAGCGCGCTCAACTTGCAGCATGGCGGCCGTGTGCTGCTCAACGGCGTGACCGACAGCAGCATGGTCGACCGGGTGGTGGTGGACGAGATCGAGCTTGGCCCCACGGCGGTGCAGGACCTGCGGCTACCGGTGCTCAAGGAATACGACATCGGTGCCGAGGGCATGATCGGCCTCGATGCGCTGGTCGAACAGCGGCTGATGCTCGATTTCGAGAAGCGCACGATCTCGGTCGACGACGCCAGCCGGCCGATGCCGCAGATGGACGGCGAGATCGTCGTCACCGCCCGGCTCAAGCGCGGGCAGCTTATCCTCACCCAGGTCAAAGCGGGACAGACCCAGGTCGATGCGGTGGTCGACACCGGTTCGGAAGTCACCATCGGCAACACCGCGCTCCGCGATAAGCTGATGAAGCGCTACTCGGGCAAGGTCGAGAAGATCCAAGTCGCTGGGGTGACGGGCGTCGTCTCCGACCTTGAGCTCATTCGCATTCCCGAGCTCAAGCTGGGATCGGTCACGTTGCAGAATGTCCCGATCGCCTTCGCCGACGTGACGCCGTTCGAGGTATTCGGGATCAGCCACAAGCCGTCGCTGCTGCTCGGCACCGACCTGATGGAGACCTTTCGCAAGGTCAGCCTGGATTTCCGCGCGCGCAAGGTGCGGTTCCAGTTGCGCAAGTGCAACGTGACCAACGTGCGCATCGCGACGATGCCGGAATATGCCAGCCGGCTGAGCAGCCTGAACGAAGCGGTCTGCGCGCGCTGAGCCGACGGCCCGGCGCGCGGCTTACTTGACCAGTTCGACTTCCTCGAAGCCCAGCTCGACCGGGGTCGCGCGGCCGAAGATCGACACGCTGACCTTGACCCGCTGCTTGTCGAAGTCGAGCTCCTCGACCACGCCGTTGAAGCTCGCGAACGGGCCGGCGTTGACCTTGACCTGGTCGCCGATTTCGTAATCGACGTGGACTTGCCGCTTGGGCGCGGCCTTGGCTTCTTCCATCCCGCCGAAATAGCGGGCTGCATCTCGTTCCGAGATCGCCTGCGGCTTGTTGCCCGAGCCCAGGAAGCCGGTCACCTTCGGGGTGTTCTTGACGAGGTGGTAGACGTCGTCGGTCATCACCAGCTTGGCGAGGACGTAGCCGGGCATGAACTTGCGCTCGACCTGCACCTTCTTGCCGCGCTTGACCTCGGTCACCGTTTCGGTCGGGACTTCGACCGCCTCGACCGCGTCGGACAGGCCGAGCCGCTCGGCCTCCGAGATGATCGCGTCGCGAACCTTGTTCTCGAAGCCGGAATAGGCGTGGATGATGTACCAGCGGGCCATGGGTGCGTGTTTACCTGTGAAAGCGTCAGGCGAGCGACAGCAGCCAGCGCATGATCGCGCCGAACAGAGTGTCGATGCCGAGGAAGAAGACCGAGAGGATGACCATCATGATGGCGACGAAGATCGCGGTGCGAACCGTCTCTTCACGGCTCGGCCACACCACCTTGCGCGCTTCGGCGCGCACCTGGTTGAAGAATTCCGCCGGGCTGGTCTTGGCCATGATAACGTCAGCTCTCGCCTGCAAATGGATGTGCTGCTTCCTCGGGATCGGGTCGCCTCTTACAAGTAAGGAACCGAGCCGCCCCGGTTCAAGGTACCGGGAGGGTAGGCAGGCGCTCCATCTGTCGGAAAAAGCGGGATCGCCATTAGGCCCCGCTCCAGCCAAAATCAAGCCGCGCCGCAGGCCCGGCGGCCCGCGGCGCGGCTCATCGCGTTTGCAAAGCGTGTTGGGGCTCAGCGCCAGCCGAACAGACGGGCGAGGAACCCAGGCTCTTCCATCGGCCGAATGGGCCCGTGCATCTGATAGCGCATCGACGCGTCATGGAACGGGCGGGGCTGCACCCAGGTATCGGGCCTGCTGCTGCGGTAAGAAAGACCAGACATGCGTATAATTCCCTGAACCGAATTGCCCCTCCGGCTATCGCGTACAACGTTTCCCCGAGCGCGGTGGTTCCCGGGCTAACGCTTGCTAACGCGCTGATTCTCGGGAGAATCGCGGTCGCTCATCGCAAGCATCGCCTTGATGTGTCGAAGCTTATCGGGGTTGCGCACGATGTAGAGCGCGGTGATCTTTCCATCGCGGACCTCGAGCGCGGTTGTCTGCAAGATTGCCCCGCGGTCGATGCTGACGAAGCCGGGAAGACCATCGATCATAACGATGCGCAGCAGTTGCGGCCGATATGCCGCCTTGCGCGCCAGCCCCTGGAACAGGCGGAGCACACGGTCCATTCCGCGGACGACATTGCGGAAGGCGACGACTCTGCCGCCGCCATCGGAGAATACGGCGACTTCGTCGGCAAGAATACCGCTCAGGGTCTTGAGGTCGCCTTTCGTGCTCGCCTCATGAAACGCGCGCACGAGCTCCGACGCGCTTTGCGGTGACAGCGTGTACCGCGGCCTCGCCTCGCGGACGTGGCGGCGGGCACGGGAAGCAAGCTGGCGAACGGCGGCCGGTTCGCGTTCGAGGACGGCGGCCACCTCGTTCAGCGGCGTATCGAAAATGTCGTGCAGCAGGAAAGCAGCGCGTTCGAGCGGTGAAAGCCGCTCCATCGCCATCATGAGCGTCAGAGTGACATCGTCGGCTACGGCCTCTTCGCTGGCCTGCTGGAGGAGCGGCTCCGGCAACCACGCGCCGACATATTCCTCGCGCCGCGCCCGCGCCGACTTTAGTCGATCCAGGCAGAGGCGAGTCGCGATCCGGGTCAGGTAGGCCTCCGGCACATCGATTTTGCCATCGACCGCCGCCCAGCGCGGCCAGGCATCCTGGACGACATCCTCGGCTTCGCTCAGCGAGCCCAGCATGCGATAAGCGAGGCGCAGCAGCCGGGGCCGCTGCGCCTCGAAATCGCTCAGGCGGGTATCAGGCTGCATCGGCGCGCATTGTCGCACCGCGCGGCGGATGGGCAACACGGAAGCCGACCTGGAGCCGGTTCCAGACATTGATCGCGCCGATGGCGAAGGTCAGTTGCACCCGTTCCCCTTCGTCGAATTGGGCCGCGAGGGCATCATATGCTTCTTCACTCGCCCCATCGTCCGCCACGCGGGTCAGCGCCTCGGTCCAGCCCAGCGCCGCTCGCTCGCGATCGGAATAGAGATAGGAGTCGCGCCACGCGCTCAGGAGGTAAAGCTTCATTTCGTCGACGCCGCGCTTCCGCAAGTCGGTGGTGTGCATGTAGATGCAAAAGGCGCAGCCGTTGATCTGCGACGCGCGCAGCTTGACGAGTTCAAGCAGCTCCGGATCGATCGCCTGGGCGAGCGCTTGTTCGAGTGCGACCATCGCCTTGAAGCCGGCGGGAAAGAGGGCGGATGGATTGTCGAGGCGGGGGGTCAAGATCGGTCTCCTTGTCACAAGCGTCGAAGCGCTCGAAACCAAGACGATCCGGCCATGCCGGTTGTGACATGGGTCCGAAAATTCGTCAGCAAGTGCGGCCAACGGGCAGCAAGCAGACGTTCCGGTAAAATTGGCAGGGGCGGAGGGACTCGAACCCACGGCCCTCGGTTTTGGAGACCGATGCTCTACCAGCTGAGCTACACCCCTGCGCTGGAGGAGGCGCCCTGTAGGTGCAAAAGCGCTGCATCGCAAGCGGCCAAACCTGCTAGAATGCAGTACCGATGCACGCGCCTGCCCTGCCCATCATTCCGAGCGACCTATTGCTGCTCGCGTACCGCAATGGGATCTTCCCGATGTCGGACGGGCGCGACGACCCGGAAGTATTCTGGGTCGAGCCCAAGCACCGGGCGATTCTCCCGCTCGACGGGTTCCGCCTGTCGCGCTCGCTGGCGAAAGTTGTGCGCAAGGAGCGCTTCGCGGTGACCTGCGACGCGGCTTTCGACCAGGTGATCGCCGAGTGCGCCGAGCCGCGGCCCGATCATCCCGAAAGCTGGATCAGCGCGCGCATTATGGCGAGCTACCGAGCGCTGCACGGCGAGGGCCATGCGCATTCGATCGAGTGCTGGCAGGGCGATGAGCTGGTGGGCGGCCTCTACGGCGTCGGCTTCGGCGGGGTGTTCTGCGGCGAATCGATGTTTAGTCGGGCCGACAATGCGAGCAAGGTGGCGCTGACCTGGCTCGTTGCGCTGCTGCGCCGCGCGGGGGCGCGGCTGCTCGACTGTCAGTTCATGACCGAACACCTCGCCTCATTGGGCGCGGTGGAGATTTCGCAGGAGCGCTACGTGGCGTTGCTGGGCGAGGCCGTTGGCGTGGGCGACGGAGCCGGTGCGGCATCGCTGCCGGAGGCTTTCGGCGCGCTGGAAGCGGAAGCCTCGGGCGCGGGCTTGTCGCCCGCGAAGCTCATTCTGCAGTCCTTGACCCACACGTCATAGATCGGGTGCTCGACCACGTTGAGGCTGGGCGACTCCTTGAACAGCCAGCCCGAGAAGATCTTTTTCCACCCATCGTTGTCGCGCGCGCCGCGCACGAACACCTGGGCGAAGGCGCCGGTCTGCTTGGGGAACTCCCACGGAGCGGTCCGTTCGCAGGCGGCGAGACGGACGATCACATCACCCCATCGCTGCGCGTCGCCCGGCTTCATCTCGAAATCGCGCGACAGGTTGTTGCGCTTGTTGAGTACCCCGATAACCGCGACGCGATCCTTCATCGGCGTCCCTTCGCCCGCCTCAACGGGGCGCACCAGCGCGGGCGAGCGCAAGTCTTCGGGAATATCGGTCTCAACCGCCTGCGGGGGCGGCGGGCCCTTCGAACACGCGGCGAGCGCGGCCAGACCCAAGAAGGTGAAACCCGCGCGCACGGTCAGGCGTCCGGGCTCCAAGCCTCGTAATCGCCCGACGCCGCCGCGCGCCGTCCGCCGCGCTCGAGCGCGCCTTGGGGGCGATAGGCGGTAGCGGTGCCGGTGGCGTTCGGAGTGTGATCGGCCTCCCACACGCGGGGAGGCGGCAGGCGGCTCTCGGGTACGCCGTCGACCGATCCGTGCAGCCAGCCGTGCCATTCGGCGGGCACGTTGCTGGCATCGTTCGCACCGGCGTAGATCACCCAGCGCCGCTCGCTCCCTGCGAACGGCTGGCCCGCCTTCACGCGCTTCTTGGCGCGAAAGTAGCGGTTGCCGGCAAGGTCGGTGCCGACCTGCTCGCCGTTCAGCGCGCTCCACAGCGAAGTGCCGATGGTCGCGCCGTCCCACCAGGTGAAGATCTTGGAGAAAAAGCCCATGGCCGGCGCGGTTAGCCGATTCGATGCGGAGCGCCAAGCGCTACCAATCGACCTTCGCGCCCGGCCCGATCCCGAGCGCGGCGGCGCGCCCGCCGGGGATTTCCAGCACCGCGCTAGACATGCCGACCGCGCTCACGGGGGTGAGCGAATAGGGCACGGTGTTGGCGGCAATGTTGAGCACGCGGAGGTCGGTGCCGATGAAAATGATATCAAGCGGCAGCGGGGTGTTCTTCATCCAGAAGCTCGGCACGTCGACCGGTTCGCGGGGAAAGATCATGCCCTCGTCCGGCCCGAGCTGGGTGCGGAACATGAGGCCTTGCGCCTGCTCCTCGTCGGTCTTCGCGACCTCGACCCGGAACGTATGCTTGCCCTTCGCGGTGGTGATGGTGAGCGGCACCACCGGCAGGCCGGAGACCGGGTGCGTCGCCGAGGCGGCCGCGGCGGGGGTCGCCTCGGTGGCGGGCTGCGGGGAACAGGCCGCAAGCGCGGCGACGGCGGCGATGGCGAAGGAACGGATCATCGGGACTCCTCGGGCTCGGCGGCCCATTCTTCGGCCGCGTCGATCGTGGCGGCGTCGATTACCGCGCGGGCGACATCGAATCCATGGCCCGCGCGCAGCATCGCAGCGAATTGCTTCTGGCGGACGTCGCGGTCGGCGGGCGGGCCCCACGGCCCTAGGCGGCGGCGGGAAGCGAGCGCGACCGCGGCGCGCCGTTCCTCTGCCTCTCCGGCGCGGACTTCCTCGCGCACCTCTTCGGCGATGCCGGCGGCGGTGAGCGCCTGGTTGACCCGGCGCTGGCCGTACCCGCGCCGTAGCAGACTGCCGCTCTTGGCGCGGGCGTAGGCTTCATCGTCGAGATAGCCGAGTTCGACGAATCGCTCCACGATACCGCGCGGGTCGGCTGGGCGATCCGCCTCCCAGCCGCGCTCTCGGACTTTGCGAATCAGGTATTGCTCCAACTTGCCTCCGCTGGTCGCGAACCGCGCGACATAGGCGAGCGCCAGTTCCTCCAGCCGCGCGGGGTCGAGCGGGCGCGGTTTGCGCGGTGGACGGGATCGATCGGCGGCCATCTTCCGCCATAATCGTGCCACACTGTGTAACGATTGGGAAACCTTGGACCAACGTGCTATTGGACGCGCACGACCGAACTGCACGCAACAAGCGCCGCAAGAGGCGCGCAGACAACGGGTTTCGCTCCACACATGACCGATACGCAACCGAAGCCAACGCCGAACGATTGCCCCCTGCCTCGCCGCAGGGCCGATTTCGGCACTTTTGCCGAGGCGATCGACTACGCGGCCCGCAGCGAGAAGGGCCTCAACTTCCACGACATGCGCGGCGACCTGGAACGCGCGTACACCTTCCGCGAGATGCGCGAGGACGGCATCGCGATGGCCTATCGCCTGATCGCCGCCGGCATCGGCAAGGACGACCGCGTCGCGCTGATCGCCGAGACCGGCGCCGAATTCGCCGCCCTGTTCTGCGGTTGCATCTATGCCGGCGCCTGGCCGGTCCCGCTGCCGCTGCCGACCACCTTCGGCGGCAAGGAAGGCTACATCGACCAGCTGGTGGTCCAGCTGCAGAGCGCAGACCCCAAGATCCTGTTCTACCCGGCGGAGATCGCCGAGATGGCACAGGCCGCCGCCGACCGGCAGGGCTGCGAAGGCATGAGCTGGGAGGATTTCGCGCACGGTCCAGCACCCGAGTGCGACCTGCCGAAAGCCCAGCCCGACGACATCTGCTACCTGCAGTATTCGAGCGGATCGACCCGTTTTCCGACCGGCGTGGCGGTCACTCACCGCGCGCTGCTGCACAACCTCTACGGCCACGCGACCGGGGTGGACCTTGGCGGCGACGACCGGGTGGTTAGCTGGCTGCCGTGGTATCACGACATGGGCCTCGTCGGCTGCTTCCTGTCGCCGATCGCCAACCAGGTAAGCTGCGACTATCTCAAGACCGAGCACTTCGCGCGCCGCCCGCTGGCGTGGCTCGACCTGATCAGCCGCAATCCGGGCCATACGCTCAGTTATTCGCCCACCTTTGGTTACGACATTTGCGCGCGCCGGATATCGTCGCAGAGCCATGTTTCAGAACGCTTCGACCTGTCGCGCTGGCGCACCGCGGGCAACGGCGCGGACATGATCCGGCCCGACGTGATGCAGAACTTCGTCAACGCATTTGCCGAAGCGGGCTTCAAGGCGAGCGCATTCACCCCGAGCTACGGTCTCGCAGAAGCCACCCTGGCGGTCACCGTGATGCCGCCGGGCGAAGGCATCCGGGTCGAGCTGGTCGAGGAAGAGCGCCTGTCGGGCACCCCCCGCGACCTCAGCAGACCGGCGCGCTACCGGGCGATCGTCAATTGCGGCAAGCCGCTTCCCGGCATGGAGGTGGAGATTCGCGGCGAGCAGGGCCAGCTCAAGGGCGACCACCAGATCGGCAAGGTCTGGTGCCGCGGTGAGAGCGTGATGCACTCGTACTTCCGCAACGAGGAAGCGACCAACGACTGCCTCGTCGATGGCTGGCTCGACACCGGCGACATGGGCTACCTCGGCGACGGCTACCTGTTCATCGTCGGCCGGGCGAAGGACATGATCATCATCAACGGCAAGAACCACTGGCCGCAAGACATCGAGTGGGCGGTCGAGCAATTGCCCGGCTTCAACCACGGCGACATCGCGGCGTTCTCGGTCGAGGCGGAGAACGGCGAGGAAGTGCCCGCGGTGCTGGTCCACTGCCGCGTCTCGGACCCCGAGGAACGGGTGCGCCTCCACGACCAGATCCGCGACAAGGTTCGTTCGATCACCGGCATGAACTGCGTGGTCGAATTGGTCCCGCCGCGCACTTTGCCGCGCACCAGCTCGGGCAAGCTCAGCCGCGCCAAGGCGAAGCGGCTGTACCTGTCGGGCGAAATCGAGCCGATCAAGCTGCTCGAAGCGGCCTGATTCTCAACGCACAAAAGGTTCAACCTCGCGTCTGGCGTGCTAGACGGGCTTGAAACACGCGCGGACTGTCTTATCATTCTAACACAGCGCGTTCCTGAGAGGACCCATGGCAGAGACACAGACCGCAACCGCGACCGACCTCAACCTGACCCCGCCCGATCCGGTGCCGGTGGTTTCGGCCGAAAAGGCCTCGGGCCTCGTCCCGGTGGGTGAGGACAAGAAGTCCAAGCTCGAGGAAAAGGCCGATGCTTTCGTCGCCGACCTGGTGGCGCAGGACGCCAACTCGCCCGAGTTCGGCCGCAAGGTCGATCAGATCACCAACATGGGCCGCAAGGAAATCATGGCGGCGGCCGGGCACTCGAACCGCTTCCTCGACCGGCCGGTGCGGGCGATGAGCAAGGATGAAGGCGTCGGTGCCAATCTTGCCGAGCTGCGGCGGGTGGTCGAGGACCTCGATCCCGGCAAGCGCGGCGCGCTCAGCACGCCGAAGAAAATCCTCGGCATCATCCCGTTCGGCAACAAGCTGACCAATTATTTCCGCAGTTACCAGTCCGCCCAGACGCACATCCAGTCGATCCTCGGCAACCTCGCCAGCGGCAAGGACGAGCTGTTGATGGACAACGCCGCGATCGACGTCGAGCGGCAGAAGCTGTGGGAGGCGATGGGTAATCTCGAGCAGATGATTCACATCTCCAAGACGCTCGATGAGAAGCTGGAGGACAAGGCCGCCGAGCTCGACGCGACCGACCCGGCCAAGGCCAAGGCGATCCGCGAGACCGCGCTGTTCTACGTTCGCCAGCGGACGCAGGACCTGCTGACCCAGATGGCGGTCAGCGTGCAGGGCTACCTCAGCCTCGACCTCGTCAAGAAGAACAACGTCGAGCTGGTGAAGGGCGTCGACCGCGCCAGCACCACCACCGTCGGCGCGCTGCGCACCGCGGTCACCGTGGCCGAGGCGATGACCAACCAGCGGCTGGTGCTGAACCAGATCACCGCGCTCAACACCACGACCGCGAACATCATCGACAGCACGTCGAAGCTGCTGCGCGAGCAGACCGGCAAGATTCACGAGCAGGCCGCCGCCAGCACGATCCCGCTCGAGACGCTGCAGCGCGCGTTCCAGAACATCTACGATACGATGGACGAGGTCGATGCGTTCAAGCTGCGCGCGCTCGATTCGATGAAGCAGACCGTCAACACGCTGTCGTCCGAAGTCGAGAAGTCGAAGGGCTATATCGCGCGCGCCGAGGGCCAGGCGAAGGCTTCGGCGACCGTCGCCGAGTCCAAGCTGCTGACGGTGGAGTAACCGAGGTGAGCAACCTCACCCGCGACACCGAACGCGCGCTCGCCGAGGCGCGCCGGGTGCGCGACGACAATCGCGCGGGCGGGCGTCACCGGCGCGCGCTCCAGCCGTCGATCGGCCAGGAATCGCGCCGGCTGCGGCGGCGGCATCGCAGCCACAAGCTGCGCAACATCGTGCTCGCGCTGTTCGCGCTATGGGTCGCGAGCGGGGTGATCGGGACAATCATCGACGGCATCGGCTTCATGGGCGTGATGGCGCTGATCGTCGCCAGCGTGGTCGCGGTCGCGGTGCTCGGCAAGTACCCGCGGATGAAGACCCCGAAGCGCGTCGACCTGACCCGCGCGACCGACGCCAAGGAACTGGTTGGCCGCACCGAGCTATGGCTCGAAGCGCAGCGCCCCGCCCTGCCCGCGCCCGCCGCCGACATGGTCGGCAAGATCGGCGTCCAGCTCGATGCGCTCGGCCTGCAGCTCGACGGGATCGACCCCAATCACCCGGCCGCGCACGAAGTCCGCACCCTGGTCGGCGAGACCCTGCCCGAGATGGTCGACAGCTATCGCCGCATCCCGCAGCACTTGCGCGCCGAGGAGCGCGCCGGCGCCACGCCCGACGCGCAGCTCGCCAGCGGCCTCGGCAAGATCAGCGACGAGATCGACCGAGTGACGCGGCAACTCGCCGAAGGCAGCCTCGACGATCTGGCGGTCAAGACCCGCTACCTCGACTATAAATACGGCGACGAGGACATGGCCCTGCCCGCGCCCTCTATCGCCGCCCCCACCAAGGACCCCGCCTGATGCGCGTCGCCATTCCGCACACTCTCGACAACGACACCGTGCGCGAGCGCCTACGGGGCAAAAGCCACGAGATCGCCGACCACATCCCCGGCGGCGCCGCGGTGCGGACATCCTGGCCGACCGAAGAGCGGATGACGATGGACATCAACGCGATGGGCCAGAACCTCCACGCGCATGTCGACCTGGAGCCCGGACAGTTGATATTCGAAGTGCCGCTGCCGGCGGCGCTGTCGTTCATCGAACCGATGATCGCCGGCGCGATCGAGAGCGGCGGCAAGAAGCTGCTAGCGCCGCCGAAGGACTAAAGCCGCCGTTCGTGCTCCAGTAGCTCGGCGGGTATGCGCAGCGCCGCGGAGGCGATCCGGGTTTCGCGCAGGAACAGCACCAGCGCCCACATCATCAGGCCGACCGCGACGATGAAAGTGCCGGCGACCACCTGCTGCAGGTTGGCGCCCGCCAGCTCCTCGATGAACAGCAGCGCGACCGTCAGACCGATCGAGATACCGCTGATCACCAGCAGCAAGATCGCCCTGATAATCAGCCGGATGCGCTGGTCCACCAGCCGCATCTCGCGCACCACCATGTCGTGCTCGGTGCCCACGGTATCACCGTGCTCGCGCTGTAGCGCGCGGCTGCGATCGACGATCCGGCCGAGGCGGGTCGACAACAAGTTCATGATGTTGCCCATCGCCACCAGCACGAAGACCGGCGCGAGCGCGAGTTGGATGGTCTGCGCGATCATGGCGACCCGATAACGCCCCAGACCGGGATTGGAACCGAATCCCCCGATGAATCGTCAAGTTGACGCACAGAAGGGGAATTCGTCAGATGGCCGCACGCGCATACTGGACCGGACAGATCAGGCTGGCGCTCGTGTCGATCCCGGTCGAAGCCTACGCCGCCACCAAGAGCGGCGCCGCGATCCAGTTCCACCAGATCCACGAGCCGAGCGGCAAGCGGATCAACTACGAGAAGGTGGTTCAAGGCATCGGCCCGGTCGATCGCGACGAGATAGTCAAGGGCTACGAGATCTCGAAGGGCAACTACGTCCTCCTCGACGACGACGAGATCGAGGCGGTCAAGATCGAGAGCAAGCGCACGCTCGAGCTCGTCCAGTTCGTCGACGCCAACGAGATCGACGTGTTCTACTTCGAGAAGCCCTATTACATCGTGCCTCAAGACGAGCTGGCGGAAGAGGCCTTCATCGTGCTGCGCGAGGCGCTGCGCGCGAAGAAGAAGATCGCGCTCGGCCAGCTGTCGGTGCGCGGGCGCGAACAGCTCGTCAGCCTGAAGCCGTGCGGCAAGGGCATCGTCATGGAGACGCTGCGTTACGAGGACGAGGTCAGGAAAGCGCAAACCTATTTCAAGGACATTCCCGCCACCAAGCCGGCGAAGGAGATGCTCGAACTGGCCGGTTCGCTGATCGACCAGAAGAGCGCGCCGTTCGACGCGGGCGAGTTCCACGACCGCTATGTCGATGCACTCAAGAAGCTGGTCGAGAAGAAGGCCAAGGCCAAGGGCAAGAAGATCATCGAGGAGCCCGACGCCCCCGCGCCGCGCGGCTCCAACGTCATCGACCTGATGGCCGCGCTGAAGAACTCGGTCAGCGGCAAGGCGGCCAACGATTCCGACGAGAAGAAGCCCGTCAAGAAGGCTTCGGCGAAGAAAGGGACCGCGAAGAAGGCCGCGCCCAAGAAGGAGTCCGCTCACAAGGCACGGAAGCGCGCCTGATGGAGCTCAACGAACCGGTTCTCGTCCACTGGGTCGATACCGACGTCCTGCTGCGGATCGTCGTCGCTGCCGTGCTTGGCCTGCTGCTCGGGCTTGATCGGGAGGTGAAGGGTCGCGCTGCCGGGCTGCGAACCCACGGGCTGATATGCGTGGCCGCCGCCGCGATGACGGTGTCGATGATCTCGCTCTACAATCAACTCGGCGGCGATGGCGCAGACGTGCTCCGCATCTTCGAGGCGACCGGATCCTTCATCGGCATCGTCGGCGCCGGGCTGATCGTGTTCAGCAAGGGGCGGGTCAAGAACCTGACCACGGCGGCGCACCTGTGGCTGACCGCCGTCGTGGGTATCGCCTGCGGGGCCGGCCAGTGGCCGCTGGTGGCCATGCTGGCGGCGACCTCGATCGTGATGCTGACGATGCTCGGCGTGCTGGCGCGCCGGTACTGGCCTGACGAGGACTTCACCCAATGAGCAAGACCCGCGCGAAAGCGGCGGACCCGCTCAAGGAATACAACGCCAAACGCGACTTTAAGAAGACCGCCGAACCTGCAGGTAAGCGCGCGGCTAGCTCGGCGAGCAAGGAAGGCGGGCGGCTGGTGGTGCAGAAGCACGACGCTACGCGCCTGCACTGGGACTTGCGGCTTGAGGCGGATGGCGTGTTGAAGTCGTGGGCGGTGACCAAGGGCCCCAGCCCCGATCCCGATATCAAACGCCTCGCGGTGCAGACCGAGGACCATCCGATGTCCTACGGCGACTTCGAAGGCTCGATCCCCAAGGGCGAGTATGGCGGCGGCACGGTGATGCTGTGGGACCGCGGCACGTGGGAGCCGGTCGAGGGCAAGAGCTGGAAGGACCTCGCCAAGGGCCACCTCCACTTCCGCTGCGACGGCGAGCGGATGAAGGGCGAATGGCTGCTGATCCGTTTGAAGCGCCGCCCGGGCGAGAAACGCGACAACTGGCTGCTGCGCAAGATCCAGGACGAATACGCCGAGCCGGGCGACCCGCTGGTCGAACACGCGCTGACCAGCGTGCTCACCGGCCGCTCGATGGCGGAGATCGCCTCCGATGCCGAAGGTTCGCACTCCTTGAAGGGCAAGCGCGGCGATACCTTCGTCAAGGAGATGGAAAAGGCGGCCAAGCACAACGCCAGGAAGGCCAAGCCCAAGGCAGCGAAGAAGCCCGGCAAGCCGCCCAGGTTCCGCGAACCGCAGCTCGCCACGCTGGTGGATAGCGTACCGGCGGGAAACCGCTGGATGCACGAGATCAAATTCGACGGCTACCGCGCGATGATCGCGGCGACGGGCAGCGACGTGCGCGTTTACACCCGCAAGGGGCTAGACTGGTCGGACAAGTTCGGGCCGCTGGTGCAGGCACTCGCCGAGCTCGACCTCCCGCCGTGCCTGATCGACGGCGAGATCGTGGCCTACGACGCGCAAGGGAATCCCGATTTCTCCTCGTTGCAGGCGGTGCTCAAGCGCGGGCACGGGTCGCAGAAGGCAAGCGACAACCTCTCGTTCCACGCGTTCGACCTGCTCGAAGTCAACGGCGAGGATTTGACGCGCCTGCCCAACATCGAGCGCAAGGAGCGGCTCGAGGCGCTGCTCAAGGCCGCGCAGCCGCCGATCCACGTCGCCGACCACGTGATCGGCGCGGGCGAGAAGCTGTTCAAAACGATGTGCGACGCGGGCCAGGAAGGGATCATCTCGAAGGCGATCGACGCGCCCTATCGTTCGACCCGGAGCAAGAGCTGGGTGAAGGTCAAGTGCACCCGGCGGCAGGAATTCGTCATCATCGGGTGGAAGAAGTCCGACAAAGCGGGTCGGCCGTTCTCCTCGATCCTGTTGGCGCAGAACGAGGGCGGCAAGCTGGTCTACAAGGGCAATGTCGGCACCGGGTTCAACCAGGAGACGCTGATGGACCTCGCCGAGCGGTTTGCGAAGCTCAAGACCGACAAGGCGCCCGCCGAGGTTGACCGCCCGTCACGCCGCGGGGTCACCTGGATCAAGCCCAAGCTGGTCGCCGAGATCGCCTTCGCCGAGTTCACCGGCCCCACGAGCGAGAGTGGGGGCGGCAACGTGCGCCATGGCAGCTTCCTCGGCCTGCGCGGCGACAAGAAGGCGGAGGAGGTCGTGCCCGAAGTCGCGCAGGAAGCGCCCGCAGCGGAGCCGGTGGAAGAGCTGGTCAAGATCTCCAACCGCGACCGGGTGATCTTCCCCGAAAGCGGCGAGACCAAGGGCCAGCTCGCCGACTACTATCAGGCGATCGCGCCGCTGATGCTGCCGTGGGCGGCGTTCCGCCCGGTGAGCCTGGTGCGCTGCCCGCAGGGGCGCGGGAAAAAGTGCTTCTTCCAAAAGCACGACAGCGGGTCGTTCGGCCCCTCGGTCCACCACGTCCCGATCCGCGAGAAGGACGGCGACATGGAGGATTACCTCTATGTCGAGGATGCCGCGGGCCTGCTCACCTGCGTGCAGATGGGCACGATCGAATTCCACGGCTGGGGCTCGCGCACCGCCGACGTGGAGGCGCCCGACCGGATGGTGATCGACCTCGACCCCGACGAAGGCCTCGATTTCGAGGACGTGAAGCGGGCGGCGATCGATTTCCACGACCGGCTCGAGGACCTGGGCCTCGTCAGCTACGCGATGCTCTCAGGCGGCAAGGGAGTCCATGTGGTCATCCCGCTCACCCCCGGCCATTCGTGGGACCAGCACAAGGACTTCTCCAAGCGCTTCGCCGAGGCGATGGCGATCGCCGAGCCCGACCGCTTCGTCTCGAACATGAGCAAGGCGAAGCGGGTGGGGAAGATTTTCATCGACTACCTGCGCAACCAGCGCGGCTCGACCGCCGTGCTGCCCTACTCCGCCCGCGCCCGCGCCGGCGCGCCGGTGGCGGTTCCGGTGACGTGGGACGAGCTACCGGGCTTTCCCTCGGCGCACGAGTTCTCGATTGCGGACGCCGCCAAGCTGCTGGAGCGGGCGAAAGCCAAGGAGCTGCACGGCTGGGGCTTCGCCGAGCAGTCGCTGCCGGATATCTGACCCAGCCCCACAACCAACCGTCACCCCGGACTTGATCCGGGGTGGTGCTGCCTTTGCGACATCGGCAAGAAAAGCACTGGCCCGGATCAAGTCCGGGCTGACGAAGAGTGTTAGCTAAGGCCCTTGGGGTGTCAGCTGAGACCCTTCGCAAAATCCATCCGCCCTGCATCTCCCACCGAGCTGCCGCCATCGACGTCTAGGATCGTGCCGGTGATGTAAGTCGCCGCCGGCGAACACAGGAACGCCGCGGCATCGGCGATCTCCTCGATCTCTCCCCAGCGCTTCAAAGGGATGCGCGCCTCGCTCGCCTCGCGCATGCCGGGCGGGGAGAGGCGCTCCATGCCCTCGGTCCCGGCGATCGGCCCGGGCGAGATTCCGTTGACGCGCACGTCCGGCCCCCACTCGATGGCGAGGGTGCGAACCACTTGGTTGACCCCCGCTTTCGCCGCGCAGGCGTGGATCTGCAGCGCCATCGCCTGGTCCGCCTGCCCGGCGGTGATCGCGATCAGTGAGGCGCCGGGCCGGTTGAGCAGGTCATGACACGCGCGCAGCGTGTTGAAGGTGCCGAGGAGGTCGATGTCGACCACCGTCTTGAACGCGTTGGCCGACATGCCGAGCGCGGGCGCCAGGAAATTGCCCGCCGCGCCGGCGACGACGATGTCGAGCGGCCCGAAGTCGCCCGCGGTCTGTTCCAGCGCAGCGCGGATCGCGGCGAAATCGCGCACGTCGGCCGACAGCCCCAGCGCGTCTGGACCGATCGCTCCAGCGGCCCGCGCCGCTTTGTCCGGATCGCGCCCGCACACTGCGACCTTGGCGCCCAATTGCGCGATCCGCTTGGCGATGCCGAGGTTGATCCCGCTGGTCCCGCCGGCGACGAACGCCACCTTGCCCTCGAGCAGCCCGTCCCGGAATGTCGTCATCGGCATCTCTCCCTTGCGCGCGCCCGGCGGCAGCGTAGCCTGCCCAGAGGAGGATGCAATGACGCCCGATCCGCTGTTCGATTTCACCGGCAAGGTCGCCCTGGTCACCGGCGGCAGCCGCGGCTTGGGGCGCGAGATGGTGCTCGCGCTCGCCCAGCGCGGCGCGGACGTGGTGATCGCCAGCCGCAAGCAGGACGCCTGCGACATAGTGGCGGAGGAAGTGAGCACGATGGGCCGCCGCGCGCTCGCCCATGCCGCGCACTGCGGGCGATGGGGCGAGATCGATGCGCTGATCGAGGCGGCCTACGGCGAATTCGGCCGGGTCGATATCCTCATCAACAACGCCGGCATGGGACCGGCAATGCCGAGCCACGAGGTGTCCGAGGCGCTGTTCGACAGCGTGCTCAACCTCAATTTCAAAGGCCCGTTTCGCCTCGCCAGCCAGGTCGCGCACCGCATGGCGCAAGGCGATGGCGGCGTCATCGTCAACGTCAGCAGCACCGCCTCGCTGCGGGCGATCCCGCAGGTCGTGCCCTATGCCGGGGCCAAGGCCGCGGTGAACGCGATGACCGTCAGCCTCGCCGCCGAGTACGCGCCCAAGGTCCGGGTCAATGCGCTCATCCCCGGTCCCTTCCTGACCGACATCGCCAACGCCTGGAGCGAGGACGCGCGGCGTGAGCAGCCCGTAGCGCTCGGCCGTCCGGGCGAACCGGCGGAGATCGTCACCGCCGCGCTGATGCTGGCGAGTCCGGCGTCGAGCTACACCACCGGTGCGCTGGTGCAGGTCGATGGAGGGCCGCGATACTAACCCCACAAAGTAGTACTTTGCGGGGACCCCGGACGAAGGAAAAGCACCGCCCCCGGATCAAGTCCGGGGCGACGGAGAACATAGGGCAGCAATCGCACTCAACGTCACCCCGGACTTGATCCGGGGTGGTGCTGCCTTCCTGCCTACATCGACCGCGCGATCAGCATCTTCATGATCTCGTTCGAGCCGCCGAAAATCCGCGTGATGCGGCTGTCGCGGAACATCTTCGCGATGGGATACTCGTTGATGTAGCCCCAGCCGCCGTGGAACTGCAGGCACTTGTCGACCACTTCGCCCTGCAGCTCGGTCAGCCAGTACTTCGCCATCGAGGCGGTGGTGACGTCCAATTCGCCGCGAAGCAGCTTGGCGATGCAGTCGTTGACGAACACCTTGGCCGCGGTGCCGCGCGCCTTCAGATCGGCGAGCACGAACTGGGTGTTCTGGAAGTCCCAGATGGTCTTGCCGAACGCCTTGCGCTGCTTGACGTATTCGACGGTGGTATCGAGCGCTTTCTCGATGGTCATCATCGCGCCGATCGCGATTGACAGTCGCTCCTGCGGCAGCTCGCCCATGAGCTGGTAGAAGCCCTTGCCCTCGACCCCGCCGAGCACGCTATCGGCGGGCAAGTACACGTCGTCGAAGAACAGCTCGCTGGTGTCGGCGGCGTCCTGGCCGATCTTGTCGAGCTTCTTGCCGCGCCGGAACCCCTCGGCCCCGTCGGTCTCGAGGCACATCAGGCTGATCCCCTTGTGCCCCTCGGTGGGATCGGTCTTGGCGACGACGATGATGAAGTTGGCGAGCTGCCCACTGGAGATGAAGGTCTTGGCGCCATTTAGGCGGTAGCCGTTGCCGTCCTTGGTGGCGGTGGTGGTGATGGCCTGAAGGTCCGAACCGACGCCCGGCTCGGTCATCGCGATCGCGCTGATCATCTCGCCGGAGACCAGCTTGGGCAGCCATTTCTTCTTCTGCTCCTCGGTCCCGTGACGGACGAGGTAGGGCAGGATGATGCAGTTGTGTAAGCTGGAGGCGAACCCGTCGACGCCCTTCTCGGCCTGCTGGTCGAGCAGCACGAGATCGTGGCGGAAGTCGCCGCCGTGGCCTCCGTATTCGACCGGCACCGTCATTCCGAGCAGGCCCGCCTGACCGGCCTCTTCCCAGAACGCGCGTTCGACCATCCCGTCCTCGCGCCACTTCTCCACCCGCTTCTGCGGCGCATGCTGTTCGAAGAACTTGCCCACCGCGTCGCGGAACACGGCGATCTCCTCGTCCTGCATGAACTCGGGATCGGGAACGTCGATGACGGGCATGGGGAGGTCCTCTCGTTGATTCTTGTGTTGGCCCGAGCGTATCAGCCGGGTAGCGATCCGCAACCGAATTTTCCGCTTACGTAAAGGGCAACGATGATCGAGCAGGGCCCCACTTCGCAGAGTTACATCAGCCAGCGCACGCGGCTGCACTACGCCGATTGGGGCAACCCCGACGCGCCGCCGCTGATCCTGCTCCACGGCGGGCGCGATCATTGCCGCAATTGGGACTGGACCGCGCAGGCGCTGCGCGACGAGTGGCACGTAATCTGCCCCGACCTGCGCGGCCACGGCGACAGCGAGTGGAACAACAACGGCGTCTACAACACGATGGGGTACGTCTACGACGTCGCCCAGCTCGTCCACCAATTGGGCCTCGCACCGGTGACGATCGTCGCGCATTCGCTGGGCGGCAATATCTCGACCCGCTACACCGGGCTCTATCCCGACAACGTCCGCCGGCTGGTCACCATCGAGGGCCTCGGCCCCAGCCCCAAGATGATCGAGCAGCGCCGCCAGCGCCCCTACGGCGACCAGTGGACCAGTTGGATCGACAAGAAGCGCGAGGCCTCGTCGCGCTCGGTGCGCAAGTACGCGACCTTTGAGGACTGCCTCGCGCGGATGCGGGAGGCGAACAGTTACCTCTCGGCCGAACAGGCCCGGCACCTCACGCTGCACGCAGTCATGCGCAACGAGGACGGCACCTTCAGCTGGAAGTTCGACCCCCACCTCCACGCCTGGCCGCCCGAGGACGTGCCGACCAAGGGGCAGCAGGCGCTGTGGGGCGCGATCACCTGCCCGACGCTGATGATCTACGGCGCGGACTCGTGGGCTTCGAACCCCGAAAAGGACGGGCGGTTGCAGTACTTTGGGCCTAACGTGAAGGTCAGCGAATATGAGCGCGCCGGCCACTGGGTGCACCACGACCGGTTCGAGGATTTCATCACCGAGGTGCGGGAGTTCATCTCTTAGTTGAGCTTCCCTTCGGGTTGATTTAGGTTGCAAAAGCGGGCCGGCTCTCCAAGTTTCGCCTTACCGCGGCGGAGAGACCCTGCTTGGAAAGTTCAATCGCTGACACCGCGGATTCCGCCGTGGGGCAAATCACCTTTCGCCAGCTTGCCGACGCCATGCCGCAGATGGTCTGGTCGACGCTGCCCGATGGTGCGCACGACTACTACAATGCGCAGTGGTACGCGTTCACGGGCGTAGAGCCGGGGTCGACCGATGGCGACGGCTGGAACGGAATGTTTCATCCCGACGACCAGCCGCGCGCATGGAAAGCGTGGAGCCGCAGCCTCGCGACCGGCGAGCCATACGAGATCGAGTACCGCCTGCGGCATCATTCGGGGGAATACCGCTGGACGTTGGGCCGCGCCTTGCCCGTCCGAGACGAGGGCGGCAGGATCATTCGCTGGGTCGGGACTTGCACCGATATCGACGAGCACAAGCGGACAGCCGAGCAGAACGAGATCCTCAGCCGAGAGCTCAGCCATCGGATCAAGAACATCTTTGCGGTGGTGAACGGGCTCATCGCACTTACCGCTCGGCAATTCCCGGCGATCAAGCCGCTCTCGGCACAGCTGCAGGGACGGATCGCATCATTGGGCAGGGCACACGACTATGCCCGACCACATAGCGACCGCAGCGCACCGCATCCCGGGCCGCAGACCCTCAAGGCTTTGCTAAAGCAAATTCTCAGCCCCTACCCCGCGATCGACGAGGGGCGGCTGGCGATCTCCGGCGACGATCTCAAAGTGGATGATCGCGGTGCTACCCCGATCGCTCTGGTGATCCACGAACTGGCGACCAACTCAGCAAAATATGGAGCGCTGTCGGTTCCGGAGGGACGGATAGAGCTGAATGTCTCGGTCGATAGCCAAGTACGGATCCAGTGGCAGGAGCGAGGTGGCCCACCCATCGCCTGCGAGCCCAAGGAATTCGGCTTTGGGACGAGGCTGTCCGAAATCAGCATCGAACAGCAGCTCGGTGGCAAGATCGAGCGCTCGTGGGACCGCGACGGTCTTACCGTTCAGATCGATGTCGCGAGGGACCGCCTGAGCCGCGGCTGATCAGCGGAAGCGCAGGACCGCGGCCGGGGCTTCTGCGGTTTCGTCTTCTCGAAAACGCAACGCGAAACGGGTTGCGGCGAGAAGCGTCTCTTCGTCTGTCGGCTTGGTCAGCACGCCGATGGTCCCGGCGACGCCATCTCCGAGCATGCGCGGGTTCGCGGTCACAAACAGCACTGCAGCATCGTACTCGTTCGCGAGCCGCTCGCCGATCTGCGGCCCGGTCAACCCGTCGCGCAAGTTGAGATCGACCAGCGCGAGGTCAATCGATTGCGAGGTATACTCCATGGCACCCGCGAGATCAGCGGCGATGCCGAGGACGCGATAGCCGTTTTCTTCGAGGATGCTCTGCATCTCGAGCGCGACGAGAAATTCGTCTTCGACGATGAGGATGGACGCGGACATTAGGTAGTCAAAATCCGAAAGCCGGGTTTCAGTTCCGAACTGTTTTCAACCTCAAACCCCGCTGGATTGTCAAGCGATGGTCTCGCCTTTGCGCAGCTCCGCGATGGCAACGTCGTTCATGCCGATGGCGCGAAGGATACCGTCGCTCTGGTCCCCTGGCATCGGAGCGGGCTGCGGAGTGGCGGTCGCGGTGGCCGAGTAGCGCGGCGCAGGTGCGGGCTGCATCTCGCCCCCGACGTCGATGAAGGTCCCGCGCGCCTGGTTGTGGGGGTGCTCATAGGCCTCGCTCATCGTCAGCACCGGGGCGTAGCAGACGTCGGAGTGCTCCATCAGCGCATCCCATTCGGCGCGGGTCTTGCTCTTGAACAGCGCGGTGAGCTTGTCCTTGAGCGCGCCCCATTGGCCGCGGTCGTGCTGGGCGTCGAAGTCCTTGTCCTCAGCGAGGCCGGCGCGGGCGCGGAGCTCGGCGTAGAACTGCGGTTCGATGCTGCCGATCGAGACGAACTTGCCGTCCGCCGTCTCATAGGTGTCGTAGAAGTGCGCGCCGGTATCGAGCATGTTGACGCCGAGGTCTTCCGACCACACGCCCATCGCCTTCATCCCGTGCATCATGCTCATCAGGATCGCGGTGCCGTCGGTCATCGCGGCGTCGATCACCTGCCCCTCGCCCCCGCGTGCGACGTTGAGCAGCGCCGAGACCATTCCGAAGGCGAGCATCATCCCGCCGCCGCCGAAGTCGCCGACCATGTTGATCGGCGGGGTCGGCTTGCCGCCCGCGCGCCCGAAGTGCGCCAGCGCGCCGGCGAGCGCGATGTAGTTGATGTCATGCCCGGCGTAGGGCGCGTAAGGACCCGTCTGGCCCCAGCCGGTCATGCGGCCGTAGACGAGCTTGGGATTGTCGGCGAGCAGTTCCACCGGGCCCAGCCCCAGCCGCTCCATCACCCCGGGACGGAAGCCTTCGATGATCCCGTCGGCGCTGGCGGCGATCTTGCGCGCTAGCGCGACACCCTCGGCGCTCTTCAGGTCGATCGCGATCGACTTGCGGCCGCGGGCGAGCACGTCCTTGCTGGTCACCGGTTGCGACCCGCCGCGCGAGCCGCTGGCGCGGTCGATGCGGATCACCTCGGCGCCGTGATCGGCGAGCATCATCCCGCAGAACGGACCCGGGCCGATGCCGGCGAATTCGACGATGCGGATGCCGTCCAGCGGGCCGGGCATTACTTGCCCTTCCAGTTGGGCGCGCGCTTCTCGGCGAAGGCGAGGCTGCCCTCGCGCGCGTCCTCGCTCATGAATACCTGCGGCATCAGTTCGCCCTGCTTCTGCCAGCGCTCGGCGTGGCTCCAGCCGGGGGATTCGTTGATCACCTGCTTCGACACGCGCACCGCGACCGGGCCGTTGGCGGTGACCGCCTTGGCCAGTTCCAGCGCCCCATCGAGCGCCGATCCCTCGGTCACGCGGTTGATCAGGCCGAGGTCGTAGGCGCGCTGGGCATCGATGAAGTCGCCGGTCAGCGCCAGCTCCATCGCAATCTTGGGCGGGATCATCGCCGGCAGCTTGACCAGCCCGCCCGCCGCCGCGGCGAGCCCGCGCTTGGCCTCGGGAATGCCGAACTTGGCCTTGGAATTGGCGACGACGAGGTCGCACGAGATCATCAGCTCGAACCCGCCGGCGAGCGCGTAGCCCTCGACCGCGGCGATCAGCGGCTTGACCGGGCCCTTCTCGGTGATTCCGCCGAACCCGCGGCCCTCGACGCTCGGCCGTTCGCCGCGCAGGAAGCCCTTGAGGTCCATCCCCGAGCAGAATGTCCCGCCCGCCCCGGTGAGGATCGCGACCCGGAGGCTGTCGTCGCTGTCGAGCCGGTCCATCGCATCGGCAATGCCTTGCGCGGCGGAGGCGTTCATCGCGTTCTTCGCCTCGGGCCGGTTGATGGTGACGATCAGCACGCCGTCACGGACTTCGGTCAGCAGTTCCTCGCTCACAGCGACTCTCCCATTTCGCTTTGCAACTTGTCTTGTGCAGCTTGTCGGCACGGTTTACGTTTCCGTCAACCTGATTCCCCACACGAGAGGATTTCCGATGCCCGAAGCCTACATCATCGACGCGGTGCGCACCCCCCGGGGCATCGGCAAGCCGGGCAAGGGCGCGCTCTCGCACCTCCACCCGCAGCACCTCGCCGCGACGGTGCTGACCGCGATCAAGGAGCGCAACCACCTCGACACCAGCACGGTTGACGACATCGTCTGGTCGACCAGCAGCCAGAACGGCAAGCAGGGCGGCGACCTCGGGCGCATGGCGGCGCTTTCGGCGGGCTACGACGTCAAGGCGAGCGGGACCACGCTCGACCGCTTCTGCGGCGGCGGCATTTCTTCGGTGAACTTCGCGGCCGCCTCGGTCATGTCGGGCATGGAGGACTGCGTCATCGCCGGCGGCACCGAGATGATGAGCTACACCGCCGCCCACGCCGCAGAACAGGCCAACGCCGGCCTCCCGCCGCGCCTGATGGGCAGCGGGCACGAGGCGCTCGACGAACTGCATCCGCAATCGCACCAAGGCGTGTGCGGCGATGCCATCGCCACCATCGAGGGCATCGACCGCAAGGCGCTTGACGACCTAGCGCTGGTCAGCCAGCAGCGCGCCGACCGCGCGATCAAGGAAGGCCGCTTCGACAAGAGCGTGGTGCCGGTGAAGAACCCGGACGGTTCGATCGCGCTCGACCGGGAGGAGTTCCCCCGCCCTGAGACGACCGCCGAGGGCCTCGCCGCGCTGCAGCCGAGCTTCGGCAAGCTGGCCGATTTCGAAATCGGCGGGACCACCTTCCGCAAGCAGATCAACCGCCGCTATCCCGATCTCGAGATCCAGCACTTCCACCACGCCGGCAACAGCTCGGGCGTGGTCGACGGCGCGGCGGCGCTGCTGATCACCTCGCCCGACTATGCGCAGAAGAACGGCCTCAAGCCGCGCGCGCGCATCGTCGCCTACGCCAACCAGGGCGACGACCCCACGCTGATGCTCAACGCCCCGGTCCCGGCGGCGAAGAAGGTGCTCGAGAAGGCCGGTCTCAAAAAGGACGACATCGACGTGTGGGAGATCAACGAGGCGTTCTCGGTGGTCGCCGAGAAGTTCATCCGGGACCTCGATCTCGACCGCGAGAAGGTTAACATCAACGGCGGCGCGATGGCGCTGGGACACCCGATCGGCGCCACCGGCTCGATCCTTGTCGGCACGGCGCTCGACGAACTCGAGCGCTCGGGTGGGCGCTACGGCCTCATCACTATGTGCGCCGCGGGCGGCATGGCCCCGGCAGTGATCATCGAGCGCATCGACGGCTAAGTCGATGAGCACCCGCCACCTCGTCGATGCGGACATCGCGCCGCTGCTCGACGTGATGCCGCCGACCGACTGGTCGACGCCGATTCCGGAACTGCGCGCGATGTCGCGCTGGGAGCTGCCGCCGCCGGTCATCGCGCCGGAGGTGCGGACGATCGACGGGCCAAACGGTCCGGTCGAGGTCTACCTGTTCGTCCCCGCCGAGCGGCAGGGCAGCGGCGCGGTGTTACACATCCACGGCGGCGGGATGATCATGGGCTCGGTCGCCACGTTCCAGGCCGGCCCGGCGGGGCTGGCGCAGAACCTCGGCGTGCCGGTTGCCTCGGTCGAGTACCGGCTGGCGCCCGAACATCCTTTTCCCGCCCCGCAGGAGGATTGCTACGCGGCGCTCAAGTGGCTGTCGGGTGAGGCCGAGGCGCTCGGTATCGATGCGGCCAAAATCGTCGTCGCGGGCGAAAGCGCGGGCGGCGGCCTCGCCGCTGCGGTCGCGTTGATGGCGCGCGATCGCGGCGGGCCGCCGCTGGCGGGGCAGGTGTTGACCTACCCCATGCTCGACCACCGCACCGGCGGCCCGGACTGCCAGTGGAAGAACCCCGGCGTCGGCGAGTTCGTGTGGACGCCCGAGGGCAACCGCATCGGCTGGGGCGCGCTCAAGGGCGATTACGCTGCCGACGACGACCGTAAGGGCTGGTTCTCGCCCGCCTTGGCCGACGACCTGTCAGGACTTCCGGCGACGTGGATCGGCACCGGCAGCCTCGACCTCTTCTTCGACGAGGATCTCGACTACGCGCGCCGCCTCGCCGCGGCCAGGGTTCCGGTCGAGCTGCACAGCTATCCGGGCGCGGTGCACGCGTTCAATCTCGTGCCCGAGGCCGGCATCAGCAAGCAGTTCAACGCCGACATGCTCGGCGCACTATCACGCATGGTCGCCTGAGCGCGCCAACCGGGCGCGCCAGACTCGACATCGGGCCGCTCCGCTGCTATCTAGTTTCACAAGAAACTAATGCGCGGAGACCCTGACATGGCCGACCTGTTCGAGAACCCCGTTGGCCTCGACGGCTTCGAATTCGTCGAGTTCTGCGCGCCCGAGAAAGGCATGCTCGAACCGGTGTTCGAGAGCATGGGCTTCGCGCATGTCGCCAACCACCGCTCGAAGGACGTCCAGCTGTGGCGCCAGGGGGGCATCAACCTGATCGCCAACTACGAACCGCGCAGCGCCGCGTGGTTCTTCGCCCGTGAGCACGGTCCCAGCGCGTGCGGCATGGGCTTCCGCGTTCGCGACGCGCGCAAGGCCTATGCGCTGCTGCTCGAGAAGGGTGCCGAGCCGGTGCAGGTCGAAACCGGCCCGATGGAACTCCACATCCCGGCGATCCGCGGCATCGGCGGCGCGATCGTGTACCTGGTCGACCGCTACGAGGGTAAGACCGGCGACGACGATCTCACCATCTACGACATCGACTTCGAGTACCTGCCGGGCGTCGAACGCCGCCCCGAGGGCGCGGGCTTCAGTCACATCGACCACCTGACGCACAACGTCTACGGCGGGCGGATGAAGTTCTGGGCGGACTATTACGAGACGCTCTTCAACTTCCGCGAGATCCGCTACTTCGACATCAAGGGCGAATACACCGGCCTCACCTCCAAGGCGCTAACCGCGCCCGACGGCAAGATCCGCATCCCGCTCAATGAGGAAGGCGAAGGCGGCAAGGGCCAGATCGAGGAATTCCTGCGCGAATTCAACGGCGAGGGCATCCAGCACATCGCGCTCATCTGCGACGACCTCGTGCCCGCATGGGACAAGCTCAAGGCGTACGGCGTGCCGTTCATGACCGCCCCGCCGGAAACCTACTACAAGATGCTCGACGAGCGCCTGCCCGGCCACGGCGAGGACGCGAGTGCGCTCAAGACCCGCGGCATTCTTCTCGACGGCACCACCGAGGGCGGTTCGCCCCGCCTGCTGCTGCAGATCTTCGCCCAGGCGCAGGTCGGGCCGGTGTTCTTCGAATTCATCCAGCGCAAGGGCGACGAAGGCTTCGGCGAAGGCAACTTCAAGGCGCTGTTCGAGAGCATGGAACGCGACCAGATCGAGCGCGGCGTGCTGCAGGTCGAGGAGCCGGCGGAATGAGCGCTCATCCGGTACAGCTCGGCGGAATCCATCATGCGGCATACCGCTGCAAGGACGCCAAGGAGACGGTCGAATGGTACGGCCGCGTGCTCGGCATGGACTACACCACCGCCTTCGCCGAGGATCACGTCCCCTCGACCGGTGACTACGATCCCTACATGCACGTGTTTCTGGATGCGGGTAACGGCAACGTGCTCGCGTTCTTCGAACTGCCCAACCAGAAGGACATGGGCCGCGACGAGAACACTCCCGCGTGGGTCCAGCACCTGGCGTTCAAGGTCGGCAGTGAGGACGAGCTGCTCGCGGCGAAGAAGCACGTCGAGGCGCAGGGGATCGACGTGCTCGGCCCGACCCATCACGGTATCTTCAAGTCGATCTATTTCTTCGATCCCAACGGTCACCGCGTGGAGCTCGCCGCCGACATCGGCACAGACGAGCAGTATGCCGAACTGAAGCGCGTGGCGCCGATGATGCTCGACGAGTGGAGCCAGACCAAGAAGGCCCCCCGCCACGCCGACTGGCTGCACAAATTGGCGCGCGAGGAGCACGCCCAGAAGGACTAGGGCCGGGGGTAGCGTTACCGCTCTGTTTACCCCTCGCCGCTAGAGCGGGGGCATGCGCGGCGAGAACAAACCGGAAGTCTGTGTTATCGGCCTTGGCTACATCGGCCTGCCGACCGCGGCGATCATCGCCCGGGCCAACTGCCGGGTGACCGGGATCGACGTGTCGCAACACGTGGTTGACACGATCAACCGGGGCGAAATCCATATCGAGGAAGTCGATCTCGACGGCCTAGTACAGGGCGTCGTCCAGCGCGGGATGCTGACCGCGTCGGCCGAGATCGTGCCGGCCGACGTGTTCGTGATCGCGGTGCCTACTCCGTTCGAGAAGGACGGCCAGCACACCCCCGACATCAGTTACGTGATCGCTGCCGCCACCAGCCTCGCCGCGGTGCTCAAGAAGGGCGACTGCGTAATCCTCGAATCGACCTCGCCCGTCGGCACCACCGAGGCGTTGCGCGATCGGCTGGCGGCGCTGCGGCCCGACCTCAAGATGCCGGGCCTGACTGCGGAAACGCCTGACGTATCGATCGCCTATTGCCCCGAGCGGGTGCTGCCCGGCCGCATCCTCGAGGAATTGACGCACAACGACCGCTCGATCGGCGGGATTACCCCGCGCTGCGCCCGCAAGGCGCTGGCGTTCTACAAGCTGTTCGTGCGCGGCACCTGCATCACGACCGACGCCCGCAGCGCCGAGATGACCAAGCTGGTCGAGAACGCCTACCGCGACGTCAATATCGCCTTCGCCAACGAGCTTTCGATGATCGCCGACCGCATGGGCCTCGACGTGTGGGAGGTGATCCGTCTCGCCAACCGCCACCCCCGGGTGAACATCCTCCAGCCCGGCCCGGGCGTGGGCGGACACTGCATCGCGGTCGATCCCTGGTTCATCGTCAGCAGCGCGCCGGAGGAGGCGAAAGTCATCCGCACCGCGCGCGAGGTCAACGACGCCAAGATGCACCACGTATTGGCCCAGGCGACCGAACTGATCGAAGCCAACCCAGGCGTCCCGGTCGCCTGCCTCGGCCTCGCCTTCAAGGCCAACATCGACGACTTCCGCGAGAGCCCGGCGCGCTTCGTCGCCGCCAATCTGGCGCGCAAGTTCGGCAACAGGGTGCGGATCGTCGAACCCTATGCCGCGGAGCTGCCGCTCGAGTTCACCGACACCGGCGCGACATTGGTCGACATCGACACCGCGCTCGAAACCTGCGGCGTGCTGATAGTGCTAGTCGACCACGACGTGTTCCGCGTGGTCCCGGCCGAGGAGCGGACTGGCGCAGCGGTCTACGATACACGGGGCATCTGGCCCGACACGGCGCGCGCCCAGCCGGCGCCGCACATCCGCCTCGCCAGCTAGGCGATTGCCAGCACGGGGCGGGACCGGTAGTCCCGCGCCCGAATACATCCGATTTGGGCGGGACCGGTCTTGAAAGTCGTCATCTTCGGTCTCGGCTATGTCGGCTGCACCGCCGCGGGCTGCATCGCCAGCCAAGGCCACCAGGTCATCGGCATCGATGTCAGCCAAACCAAGGTCGATGCGATCAACGCCGGCCGCTCGCCGATCCACGAGCCCGGTTTAGCGGAACTGATCGCCGAGGCCCGCGCCTCGGGGCTGATCGAAGCACGCCTCGCGATCGGTGATGCGCTCGAAGGGGCTGACATCGCGATCGTCTGCGTCGGCACGCCGAGCGGTGTCGATGGCGCGCACAACATGGGCTTCATCGCGCAAGTCACGCGCGACATCGCCGCGAACCTGGATGCCAAGCGCGCGGGTCCGCTGACGGTCGCTTACCGTTCGACCATGCGGCCGGGGACGACTGAACAATTGATCCGCCCTATCTTCCGCACCGCGCTCGGCGAGGCGGCGGATCAGGTGATCGAACTGGTCTACAATCCCGAATTCCTGCGCGAGGCGAGCGCGATCGCCGACTATTTCGCCCCGCCCAAGATCGTCATCGGCACGCTCGACGGGCGCGCCTCGCCCGCGATGGACCGCTTGCACGAGGGGATCGACGCGCCGACCTTCCACGTCGGCATCCGCGAAGCCGAGGTGACCAAGTTCGTCGATAACACCAAGCCGTTCCGCAGCTTTGCGCAGGAGACCACTGCCCTGCTCGCGCTCACCGCGGGAGACAGCGCGGCAGCGCGGGATGAAGCGCAACGGCTGGTGCGGCGTCGGCCAATGCCGGCCGAGCATCTGTTTGCACTCGGGTTGGCGGAGATGCGCAGCGGGCACCCGCAGGCCTTCGCCGCCGACTTCCGCGCGGCCTCGACCCGCGGCTGGCGCTTTTCTCCGCTACAGGTGACTGCGGCCCAGGCCGCCTTGGCGAACGGCGACGTCAAGGGCGCGGCGAACCGGGTGGCAGCGCTCTGGGCGGCGGACAGCGGCAACGCGCTGCTGCCGAGCATCACCAAGACATTGCTCGCAGTGCCCGGCGGTCCCGAGGCGTTCGCCGTGCCGCTCGCGCAGACGCACGTGTGGTCGGCGAACTTTCTCGGCGCAGCACCCGGCTTGGTCGAGCCGCCGATCGCTTTGCGCACCGTGCTCGCCGCCCAGCGGGCTGGAGCGCGGTTCGATTGCTTGGCGCTAACAACTTTTCGACAGGGTTTGGCGGCCCGCGGACTTTCGGCGCCCGCACAGGACCTCGCCTGCACGCCGGCTGCCAGTTAGAGACACGACGATGTCCTCAATTCGATCCCTTCCGGTGGCGGGTATCGTGCTTGCGCTGGTCACCGGGGCCGTGATGGCGATAGCCGGCACCAACTTGCTGCTCGTGCTCGCGGCGATGCTGGTGTGGATCGCCTCGCTGTGGCTGGCGCAACCGGCGCCGGTGGTGGTTCCGCCCGAGGAGCGAGAGGGTGTCCAGCTCACTCCCACCGGAATGCGCGACCTGATCGAGCATTCCGGCGTTGCGATGGCGATCCTCGACGGCAACCGCATCATCGTCGCCAACAATGAAGCGCGCGAGGCGCTGGGGCCGCACGTCGTCGGCCAGGACGCGCGCGTGGCCTTCCGCCATCCAGCAGCGGTCGACCTGCTCAACCGCACCACCGGCGGCAGCGCCACCATCCAGGGCCTGACCGGTCCGCAGACCAGTTGGCAGATGACCCGCCAGCCGTTCGACGACCGCTTTGCCCTCGTTGAACTGATCAACCGCACCGCCGAGATCGACATCAGCCGCGCGCACACCGATTTCGTGGCCAACGCCAGCCACGAGCTGCGCACCCCGCTCGCCTCGATCATCGGCTATGTTGAGACGCTGATCGACGGGCGCGAGACGATCGAGCGCGAGCAATCGGAGCGGTTCCACACAACGGTCCTGCGCGAAGCCAAACGGCTGCAGACGCTGGTCGCCGACCTCATGTCGCTGTCACAAATCGAGGCGGAGAAGCATGATCAGCCGCGCGAGGAACTCGATCTTGTAGCCCTCTCCCGGCGCGCCGCGCGCGATGGCGCCGGACCCAACAATGAGCGACTGCGATTTACTGGTCAAAGCGCGCCGCTGATCGTGCGTGGCGACATGAAGCAGCTTGAGCAATTGGTGCGCAACCTGATCGAGAACGCGATCAAATACGGGCGCGACGGCACCGAAGTCTCGGTCGATCTTGAGAACGACGGCCGGGGCATGGCGGTGCTGAAGGTGCGCGACCATGGGGACGGGATTCCATCCGAGCACATCCCCCACCTGACCCGCCGCTTCTACCGGGTCGATCCCGGTCGCAGCAAGGCGACCGGCGGCACCGGACTCGGGCTCGCGATCGTCAAGCACATCGTCGAGCGACATCGGGGCCGGCTCGATATCGCGAGCCGGGTTGGCGATGGCACCATCATCACGGTGAAGATCCCGCTCGCCGGTTAGCTTTGCGACACGTGGCTGTCGTCAAACTGTAACATGAGGGCCCTAGTCGCGGCGGCGAACAAGGGGACTCCCATGACCACGAAGCATCATATCCTGCTCGCCCTCCTCGGCACCGCCGCGCTGTCCGCCTGCGGCGGCGGTGCCAGCGAAGGGACCCGCGAATCGGTTCGCGCGGTCGGCTCGTCGACCGTCTATCCGTTCGCCAAGCTGGTGGCGGAGAACTTCACCAAGTCGAACGCCGACTTCGCCTCCCCGATCATCGAATCGACCGGCACCGGCGGCGGCATCGAGTTGTTCTGCCAGGGCGTCGGCGCGGCCACGCCCGACATCGCCAACGCCTCGCGCCGGATGAAGGCGAGCGAGTACGAGAAGTGCAAGAAGAACGGCGTGACCGAGATCACCGAGATCCAGGTCGGCCTCGACGGCATCGCCTTCGCTTCCAAGAAGGGCGGGATCGACATGAACCTGACCCCGGAAATGGTCTACCGCGCGCTGGCGGCCAATCCCTACGGCAAGAAGAACACCGCCAAGACCTGGCGCGACGTCTATCCGTCGCTGCCCGCCAAGCCGATCCTGGTCTACGGCCCGCCCTCGACCTCGGGCACGCGTGACGCGCTCAAGGAACTGATCCTGGTCGCCGGGTGCGACGCGAACGCGGAGATGAAGGCGCTCAAGGACAGCGACAAGGACAAGCACGAGCAGATCTGCACCGAAGTGCGCGACGACGGCGCCTACGTCGATCAGGGCGAGCAGGACAACCTGATCGTCCAGAAGATCGAGGGCAACGCGGACGCGATCGGCGTGTTCGGCTACTCGTATCTTGAAGAGAACATGGACCAGATCCACGGCCTCAAGATGAACGGGGTCGAGCCGACCTACGAGAACATCGCCAGCTTCACCTACCCCGGTGCCCGGCCGCTGTTCATCTACGTCAAGAACGCCCACCTCGATGCGATCCGCGGCTTGCGGGAGTTCGTCGGCGAGTGGACCAAGTCGTGGAGCAAGGACGGCCCGCTCGCGAAGATCGGCCTCGTCGCCAGCCCGGCCGACGTGGCGGCGAAGAGCCAGGCGGCGGCGACCCAGTTCACCCCGCTCGCCGCGACCGAACTGAAGTAGCCGGCGCAACCGCACGATGTCGCCGAGTTTGCTGCTATTACTGGCCCTCGGGCTAGGGCTGGCCGCGTGGCTGGCGGCGCGTGCGCGCGCGTGGAGCTTCCGCCGGAGCGCACCGACGGTGCGCCTGTCCGCCCTGCCCGCGTACCACGGCTGGTACGTGGCACTGTGGGTGATCGTGCCGGCGGGTCTGTTCGCGCTGATCTGGAGCGCGGTTGCGCCGCAGCTGGTGCTCAATTCGGTGCTGAGCGATCCCGCCGCGGCCAGCTTACCGCCGTTCGGGATGCAGCGGGCAACCATTTTGGCCGAAGCGCGCGCTGTTGCGACGGGTGCCGCACCGGGTGTCTTCAACCCCGCCGGTCGCGCAATGGTGGAACCTTTCCGCGAAGCAATCGGGCGGTTCGACCTGATCGGCCTCGCCGCGCTATTGGTGTTCGCATTCCTCGGCGGCGCGTGGGCGTTCGTCCGACTCAAGCCCGATTTCGCCGCGCGCGTGAAGGTCGAGCGGGCGGTGATGGCGGCGCTGGTGCTCGCCTCGCTGGTGGCGATCCTGACCACGCTCGGCATCTTTCTCAGCCTCGTGTTCGAAACCAGCCGCTTCTTCGGCATGGTGAGCCCGGTCGACTTTCTGTTCGGCACCCACTGGGCGCCTGATCCGATGAGCCGCGCAGAGGTGGTCGACGGCTCGCGCTACGGCGCCCTGCCGCTATTCTGGGGCACGATCTACATCGGCGCGATCATCGCCATGCTGGTCGCGATCCCGCTCGGCCTGATGAGCGCGATCTACCTCACTCAGTACGCCAGTCCGCGGTGGCGCAAGTGGCTTAAGCCGACGCTCGAGATCCTCGCCGGCGTGCCGACTGTGGTCTACGGCTATTTCGCCGCGCTGACGGTCGCCCCATTGGTGCGCGACGCGGCACAAGCACTCGGCGTCGCGAACGCATCGAGCGAAAGCGCGCTCGCCGCCGGTCTCGTCATGGGCGTGATGATCATTCCTTTCGTCTCCTCGATGGCCGACGATTCCATCGCCGCGGTCCCGCAGGCGATGCGCGACGGCAGCCTGGCGATGGGCGCGACCACCAATGAGACGATCCGCCGCGTGCTGATCCCCGCCGCCCTACCCGGCATCGTCGCCGGCGTGATGCTCGCGGTGAGCCGGGCGATCGGCGAGACGATGATCGTGGTGATGGCCGCGGGTGCCGCCGCCAACCTGTCGGCGAATCCGCTCGACTCGATGACCACCGTCACCTTCCAGATCGTCGCCATGTTGACCGGCGAAGGCAGCTTCGATCACCCGGCCACGCTCAGCGCTTTCGCGCTCGGGTTCGTGCTGTTTCTGGTGACGCTGGCGCTCAATTTTGTCGCCCTGCGCGTCGTCAAGCGGTTCCGTGAAGCCTATGAGTGAGGTCGCCACCACGCGCACGCCGGCCTTCGAGGCGCGGCTGAAGAAACGCTACGCGGCCGAGCGCCGCTTCCGCCTTGCTGGCCTCGGCGCGATCCTGTTCTCGGTCGCGGTGCTGGTGTTCCTGCTCGGCACGATGACGTTCAACGGGATCGGCGGCTTCCAGCGCGCGACGCTGAGCGTACCGGTCGACTTCGACCAGGTCGGGCTCAGCTTGCCACCGGGTGTGTCGGACACCGGCGCGGTATCGCGCGCGCTGGAAGGACAAGGCTTGCCCGACCTCGTCCAGTTCAGCGTCGAGCGCGCGCTCGGCAAGCAGGCGGCGGCGGAGCTCAACTCCGATGCCTGGCGCCTAGTCGCCGAACAGGTCGCGGAGGATCCGGCGCTGCTCCAGGGCACGCATACTTTCGACCTACCGGTCACCGAGAACTTCGCCTCGGCGCTCGCCGGCGACGGGCATGCCGAACTGCAGCCGCTCGCCCGCCAGCTCGCCGCGCAGGAAAAGCTGGAGCGCAGCTTCGACGCCGGCTTCCTGACCCGTTCCGACGCGACCGATCCGCAGCAGGTCGGCATCTGGGGCGCGCTCAAGGGCTCGATCCTGACCATGATCGTGACCCTCGCCCTCGCCTTTCCGATCGGCGTGCTGGCCGCGCTCTATCTTGAGGAATACGCACCGCGGAACCGCTGGACCGACCTGATCGAGGTTTCGATCAACAATCTCGCCGCGGTCCCCTCGATTATCTTCGGCCTGCTCGGCCTCGCCCTGTTCCTCGGCGTGTTTCCGCACATGCGTTCCGCCCCGCTGATCGGCGGCATGACGCTGGCGCTGATGACGATGCCGGTGATCGTTATCGCCGGGCGCAATGCAATCAAGGCGGTTCCGCCCTCGATCCGCGACGGGGCGATGGCCCTGGGCGCCTCGCCGGTGCAGGTCGTGTTCCATCACGTGCTGCCGCTCGCCCTTCCCGGCATCCTGACCGGCACGATCATCGGCATGGCGCGCGCGCTGGGCGAGACCGCGCCGCTGCTGATGATCGGCATGCGCGCCTTCGTCGCAACGCCGCCCGATGGCTTTACCAATCCGGCGACTGTGCTGCCGGTGCAGATCTTCCTGTGGTCGGACGAGATCGACCGCGGCTTCGTCGAGCGCACCAGCGCGGCGATCATCGTGCTATTGCTGTTCCTCCTCCTGATGAACGGCGTGGCGATCTACCTGCGAAACAAATTCGAGAAGAAATGGTGACCGACAGCTCCTCCCCCGACGCCAAGATGCGCACGCGCGACGTGTCGGTGTTCTACGGCGCGAAGCAGGCGGTGGATTCAGTCTCGATCGACATCCACAGCGAATACGTGACCGCCTTCATCGGCCCATCGGGCTGCGGCAAATCGACCTTCCTGCGCGCGCTCAACCGGATGAACGACACCATCCCCAGCGCGCGGGTTGAAGGCTGCATCGAACTGGACGGCGAGGACATCTACCGCTCCAGCATGGACGTGGTGCAGCTCCGCGCGCGGGTCGGCATGGTGTTCCAGAAGCCCAACCCGTTTCCCAAGTCGATCTACGAGAACATCGCCTACGGCCCGCGCATCCACGGCCTCGCCGAGGGCAAGCAGGAGCTCGATGCGATCGTCGAGAAATCGCTCCGCCGCGCGGGCCTGTGGGACGAGGTGAAAGATCGCCTGAGCGATTCCGGCACCGCGCTGTCGGGCGGCCAGCAGCAACGGCTGTGCATCGCGCGTGCGATCGCCGTACAGCCCGAAGTGATCCTAATGGACGAGCCTTGCTCCGCGCTCGATCCGATCGCCACCGCGCGGATCGAAGAGCTGATCGACGAGCTGCGCGGTCGCTATGCGATCGTCATCGTTACGCACTCGATGCAGCAGGCCGCGCGCGTCTCGCAGCGGACTGCTTTCTTTCACCTGGGGAAGATGGTCGAATACGGCCACACCTCGGACATCTTCACCAATCCCCGCGAGGAGCGGACCAAGGATTACATCACAGGCAGGTACGGCTGATGGCGGACCACACAGTCAAGGCGTTCGACGAGGACATCACCCGCCTGCGCGGGCTGATCGCGGAAATGGGCGGACTGGCGCAGCTCGCAATCAGCGATGCCATGCAGGCGCTGATCAGCGGCGACGAGAAGCTGGCGGGCGAAGTGGTCGAGCGGGATCGCAAGCTCGACCAGCTCGAAAGCGAAGTCGATGCGCTCGCCATCCGCACCATCGCGCTGCGTGCGCCAATGGCGGACGACCTGCGCGAGATCATCGCGGCGCTGAAGATCGGCGGCGTGCTCGAGCGGATCGGCGACTACGCCAAGAACATCGCCAAGCGCGTCGGCGACATCGAGAGCCGCGCGAAGTTCGAGCCGCTGACGTTGCTGCCCGCGATGGCCGACATCGCTGCCGCGATGGTGCACGATGTCCTCACCGCGTTCGCCGCGCGCGACCCGGTGCTGGCGCGCGAGGTGATCGAGCGCGACGACAAGGTCGACGCATTCTACGACAGCATCTTCCGCAACCTCGTCAGCTACATGGTGGAGAATCCGGCGACCATCAGCACCGCCGCGCAGCTCCTATTCGTCGCGCGCAACATCGAGCGGATCGGCGATCACGCGACCAACGTCGCCGAGATGGTCCACTTCGCGGCGCTCGGCACCTATCCGGTCGATCGCTGAGCTGTGACCGCGCCCAAGCTCCTGCTGGTCGAGGACGACCCGTCGCTCGCCGAGCTGCTCGAATACCGCTTCGTCAGCGAAGGCTACACGGTGCGGGTGACTGCCGACGGCGACGAAGCGCTGGAGCTGGCGGCCGAGGACACGCCCGACCTCGTCATCCTCGACTGGATGATCGAGGGCACCAGCGGGATCGAGGTCTGCCGCAGACTGCGCCGAGCCCCCGAAACCGCGCGGGTGCCGATCATCATGCTGACCGCGCGCGAGGCGGAGGATGACCGCGTGCGCGGGCTCGAAACCGGGGCCGACGACTACCTCACCAAGCCCTTCTCGCCGCGCGAACTGCTCGCACGAGTGTCGGCGGTCCTGCGCCGAGTGCGGCCGGCGCTGGCGGGCGAAACGCTCGAAGTCGGCGACCTGCGGCTCGACCCCGTCGCACACCGCGTCGAACGCCGCGGCGGCGTGCTCCGGCTCGGCCCGACCGAGTACCGCCTGCTCAAGCATTTCATGGAAAATCCCCGCCGGGTCATGTCCCGCGGTCAGCTGCTCGATGCGGTGTGGGGCCAGGAAAGCGAAATCAGCGAACGCACAGTCGACGTCCACATCCGCCGCCTTCGGATCGCGATCGCCCTGCCGGGGATCGACGATCCCGTCCGTACGTTCCGGTCGGCCGGCTACGCGCTCGAACCGGTGTAGCTCGTGTCTAAGCGATAAGCGTCACGTCGGGCCCGCCGGCAAACAAGTCGGCGACCGTGGCAAATCGCCGTTCGAGCACCGTGCGCTGGTTGATGTAGCCTTTGTCCGTGATCTCGCCGGCATCGAGCGATGGCGGATCGCGCAACAGCACAAAGCGGCCGATCTTGCGCGAGCTGCCCCGATTCTCGCCGTTGAACGTCGCGAGACGCTGCGCAATTTTCCGCACGAGAGCGGCCATGCCATCCGTCTCCTGGGTAAAACGCTGCGCCGCCGCTGGCGAGGGCCAGACGAGTAATCCAATCTCCGACCGGTCGTGACCCGCGACGACCACGTCGTAGACCAGCGAGCTGCACGCCGCGACGACATCGGGCCGCAGCGTGCCGACCGAGACCCAGGTCCCGCTCGACAGCTTGAAGTCCTCCGCCACCCGACCGTCGAACAGCAGGCCGCGGTTGATGTCGTCCGGGTCGACGAAGCGCGCTGCGTCACCGACGGTAGAAGCCCTCCTCGTCGAACACCTCGCTGGCCGGCTTGTCGCCGCCCAAATAGCCGGTGGTGACGCTGGCGCCCTTGACCCGCACCTCCATCTTGTCGCCACTTGGGGCGAGCTTCAACTCCACGCCCGGCATCGGCAGGCCGATCAGCCCGACCCGGTCGACCACCCAGTGGACCATCGTCACGCCCTGCGTCTCGGTTGCGCCGTACATCGTGGTGATCGCCAACCGCTCGCCGGTCTCGGCCACCGCGAGCGCCTGTAGTCGGTCGTAGAGATCGTCCGACAGCGTTGCACCGCCGTAGCCCATCGACTGCAGGTTCTTGAAGAACGGAGCGCGCAGGCGCTCGTCCTTCTCCATCGCATCGGCGAGCATGGCGAAGGCCACCGGGGCGGAGCCGAAGCCGGTCGGCGAGACTTCGTAGAGGTTCTTGATCGTGGTCTCGAACAGGCCGGGGACCGGGCGCCCTTCATCGAGGTACATGGTCCCGCCGGCCCAGATGGTGCCGTTGAAGAAGATGTTGCCGCCGCTGATGTGGCTCCACGGCATCCAGTCGAGCGAGATCGGCGTCACCCGCTCTTCGCGCGGGCGGTCGGCAAGCCCTTCGGCGCCGGCGATGACCGCGGTCATCATCTTGTGCGTCTGCGGCACGCACTTGGGCATGCCGGTTGAGCCCGAGGTGAAGAGGTACTTGGCGACTGTATCGATCGTCACGCCCGCAGCTGCAGCGTCGAGCGCGGCGCCGGGCGTGGCCATCAGCAGCTTGGCGAAATCGACCGCGCCTTCGGGCTCGCAATCGGAACTGATGACGATGAGGCCCGGATTGGCCGCGCGCATCTTCGCCAGCGCGGCCGCGTGCTGCGCGCCGTCGCGGGCGAACACGGCCTTGGGCCGCAGCAGCGCGGCGCAATGCAGCAGCTTGGCGTGGTCCTGCGACATCAGGCTGTAGGCCGCGCTAACCGGCGCGATGGCGATGCCGGTGGTGTAGCAGGCGAGCATCAGGAGCGCGTGCTCGACCGAGTTGCCCGAAATCACCATCACCGTGTCGCCCGGCGCGAGGCCCGCATCGAGCAGCCACTGGCCGATCGAGTCCGCCGCCTTGCGCGCCTCGCCATAGGTCATTCCGCGCCACGGGCCGTGCCCCGGCTCGCGTTCGAACACCCAGTCGCGGTCGGGATGCTCGGCCGCCCGCATTCGGAAGATATCGCCGAGCGTGCCCGGCACCTCTCCCGGCACATGGTTCGACCGCACCACGTAGCTGCCGTCCGGCCGCGCCTCGAGCGAGGCGTCGGCCGGCTTCTGCGGCAGCGGCCGGAAGGGCGGAAGATCGTCGCTCATCGGATCAGAAGTTGACCTTCACCGTCGCTCCGTAGCTGGCGCTGCGCCCCGGGAAGCGCACCGCAGTGTTGGCATTGGTCGCCGCCGATGCCCAGTAGTATTCGTCCGAGATGTTGCGGCCCCAAATCGACGCCTCCCACTTCCCGTCCTGCGAATAGAGCGCGAGGCTGGCGTTGAGCAGGCCGTAGGACGGGATCGCCAGCGGAGCGAAGTCCTCGATCGTGCTCGAGGTCTTCGACTGGTAGCGCCCGTTGACGATCGCGCGCAGGCCGAGGGTGCTCGACACCGGCGTATCGTAGGTCACCGTCGCCGCGCCCGAAAAGCGCGGGCTATAGGGGAATTCGTACCCGTCATAGTTCAGCGGCCGCCCAGCGGCGTTGATGCCCTGGTAGCCCTGGATCTCGGTCTTGAGCCAGGTCGCCGCGATCGACAGCGTCAGCGCGTCGGTCACCCGCCAGTTGGCATCACCGTCGAGGCCATAGGCGCGCGACTTGGGGATGTTATCGAGCCGCAGCAGCGTGGTGTAGATCGGATCGGCGAAATACACGGCGAGCTGCTTGTCGCTGTAATCGTAGTAGAACGCCGCGGCGTTCACATAGAACCGCCGGTCGGCGAGGCTCAGCTTGGTGCCGAGCTCGTACGCGGTGAGCTGCTCCTGCCGCGCGGGGCCGTTCTGGGTCGCGATGTTGGCCGCGTTGACCGGGGTCGAGCCCGACTTGTAGCCGCGCGAGACCGAGGCATAGACCAGAGTGTCGTCGTTGGGCTCCCACGTCAGCGCGCCGCGCCACGCGACGTTGTCTTCCTTCAGCGTCGAGGTCACCGGGCCGAAGGTCTTGGTGACGACGTCGAAGGTGTTGCACTGGTTCGCCGCGATCGGCGCGGTGAAGGCGCCGTAGACCTGGAAGAAGAACGCCCGGTTGAACAGGTTGACGTTGGGCAGCATCGAACCGTTGAAGTCGCGCGAACAGCCTTCGTAGTCCTGCCGGTCCTTCGTGTAGCGGATGCCGGTGGTGAGCTTCAGCGTTGGGGTCAGCGTCAAGTCGGCGCTGGCGAAGGCGCTCATCGTCTCGACGTCGAAGTTGGCCGTGTCGCGGTAGGTGCGGAACGATTGCGCGACGTCGGTCGCGGTGTAGCCCGGCGAATTGAAGGGCGTGTTGAGCAGGCCGAGCTGCAGGATCAGCGCGCGCACCGCGCCGACGTTGGCGTTCTGGCCGAGCAGCGTCTGGTTGGTGTCGATCACCTTGTCGTTGGCGTAATAGGCGCCGACCACCCATTCGGCGGGGCCCGCAGTGCCCTGGAAGCGCACTTCCTGCGACAGCGAGTTGATCCGGCCCTCGGCGCGCTGGCTGAGGATCTCGAAGGGCGCGCCGCTCCAATCGTAAGTCGCGTCGCGCTTCACGTGGTTGTAGCCGGTGAGCGAGATGAAGCTGACGTTGGGCAGGAAGTCGAATTGCAGCAGCCCGCGGAAGCCGGCGAAGTTGCTGTCTTCCTGGTTGGGCCGGTCGATGCCCGTGCCGCGGCCGATATTCTGCGCGCGCGCGGTCTCGTCCTGCCAGTCGGCGGTGGTGCTCGTCCAGTTGGGCCGGTTGGCGGCGACGTAGGCGGGAAGGCCCGGCGCGTTGAACAGGCTGAACAGCGTGCCGTTAGCGGGATCGGTGTTCGGGGTGAAGCCGACCGCCTGCGCCGCGAGAGTGTCGGACTTGTTGATCCAGAAGTTGCCCGCGAGCTCGATCTTCATGTCGGGCACCGGGTTCGCGGTGACGGTCAGGCGCCCGCCGTAGCGATGCACTTCGCCCAGTGTGTCGTCGCGAGTGATCGAGTGCTGCCAGCCGTCCCAGCTGTCTTCGGTCCGCCACGCCACCCGCGCGGCGACCGCATCGCCCATCGGCACATTGAGGTGCCCTTCGCTGTTGAGGGTCTGCTCGCCGCCGATGTCGACCGCCAGATGCCCACCGAACGCGCCCATCTCGGGCTTGGCGCTGATGAAGTTGACGAGGCCACCGGTAGTATTGCGGCCATAAAGTGTGCCCTGCGGTCCCTTGAGCACCTCGACCCGCTCGAGGTCATAGACCGGGCCGCTGTTCATGAACGGGTAGGCGAGCGCGACCTCGTCCTGGTAGGTGCCGACGGTGGATGTGGCGGACAGGTTGATCGTGTTGAAGCCGATTCCCCGCAGGGTGTAGATCGGGATGCCCTGGTAGCCGCGCGAGACGTTGAGGCTGGGGACGAGGACCTGCAGGTCCTCGGTCGAGGTCACCCGCAGCTCGGACAACTGATCCCCGGTGAACGCCTGCACCGCGATGCCGACGTCGGTGATGCTTTCCTCGCGCCGGTTTGCAGTCACGACGATCGCGCCGCTGTCGGTTTGCGCGCCGTCCTCCACGGCGGGAGCTGCGCTCTGCGCGAATGCCGGTTGGGCGATGCCTGCCGCGACCAGGCCGCTGCCAGCCAGTAACCACGAACGGAACAGTGACGTCTTCGCCATCGGTCTTCTCCCCTGCCCAACCGCGATCGTTGCGGTCGTTATCATTTCTGATAGATTATCAGCTCTGATAGGTTACGCAAGGGGTCATTGCACCGGCGGCCCGATGATGCTGTTGTGAACTTTGTCGCAGAGGGGGAAGCAACCGTAGTGAGCATCGAAGCCGGCAAGCGCGTGGAGAAGGGCGCGATCCGCGATGCGCTGCTCGATGCGGCGAGCGCGCTGATGCGCGAGCAGGACACGGTCGAGATCGGCATCCTCGACATCGCCGCGCGCGCGAGCGTCAATCATGGGATGATCCGCTACTATTTCGGCAGCAAGGAAGGCATGCTGCTCGCGCTGCTGGACCGCGATGTCATGCACGCCATCCACCAGCTCGAAGCGCTGTTCCAGCTCGACGTCACCCCGACCGAGCGGATGCGGATCCACCTCAGCGGGATCGTCGATACCTACTACCGCATCCCCTATTTGAACCGGCTGATCCAGGCGATGGTGCGCGATGCCACGCCAGAGCGCGTGCACCACATCGCCGAGGAATTGCTCAAGCCGATCGCCGGCGCCCAGCAACGGATCATCGAAGAGGGTATCGCCAAAGGCGAGTTCCGCGCGGTCGACCCCAAGCTGTTCTACTTCAACACCATCGGCTCGGCCGACGGGCTCTATTCGAACCGCTTTACTCTGTCGGCGGTGTTCGGAGGCATTCCCGAAGCCAACGAGGCGCTGCACGAGCGTTATCGGGCGCAGACGGTCGAAACCCTCCTGGCCGGCCTGCTCAGATAAATTATCAGACTTGATAATTAGCGGCGAGGCGGGCTAGGGAGCGGCATGGACCTTCAGCCCAGCGACAACCAGCAGCTCCTCCGGCAGGCCCTCGACGGCTACCTCGCGCGCAATCTCCCGTTCGACCGCCGCCGCGGACAAGACGCCGGTGCGATGCTGGCGTTCTGGAACGAGCTGCGCGGCGAACTGGGCGTTGCCGGAGCGGGGCTGCCCGAAGCGGTCGGCGGGTTCGGCGGCGGAGCGCAGGAGGAGATGATCGTCGCCGCCGCCCTCGGCCGAAGCCTGGCGGTGACGCCCTACGTCGATTGCTTCGTCCTCGCCGGGCATGCACTGCTGGCGCTCGGCCAAGCGGCGACGGTCGCGCGGATCGCTGACGGCAGCCTGCTTGCCGTCCTGGCGGTCGAGGAAGCGCAGACGCGCGGCGATATCTCTGCGATCGAAGCGGCTGCGGGACCGATCGACGGCGGTTGGCGCCTGCACGGCCGCAAGCTGGCGGTGCCGTTCGCGGCGCAGGCCGAGCTGCTGCTGATCCCGGCGCGAATCGGCGAGGATTTCGCGCTGTTCGCAGCCGGGACTGAGCAGATGGCCCAAGCTTTGCGGCCTTACCGGCTGATCGACGATACGCCGGCGGGGGACCTGTTGCTCGACGGTATCGAACTGCGGGACGCGGCGTTGATCGCCCGCGGGACCGAGGTGCTGCCAGCGCTCCAGTCCGCCATCGACCGTGCCACCGCCGCGATTTGCGGCGAGGCGTCGGGGCATGCGGAAGTAATGGTGGCCGACACCGTCGCTTATGCCAACGAGCGCAAGCAGTTCGGCCAGCCGCTCGCCGCGTTCCAGGCGCTGCAGCACCGGATGGTCGACATGTATATCGCCAGTGAGCAGATCTCTGCCGCCGCGCTGCTCGCCGCGCTCAAGGTCGACGATCCTGCAGCGGTTTCGGCTGCCAAGGCGACCGTGGGCGAGGCGCTCCGACTGATCGGGCAGGAGGCGGTGCAGCTCCACGGCGCGATGGGGCTGACCGAGGAACTCCGGGTCGGGCACTATTTCAAGCGCGCGACCGTGATCGAGAACCGCCTCGGCACCGCCGACCTGCACATCGACCGCTACGCCACCGCGCGGCTGGCGCGCTAGAGTCCGAGCACGTGCTTGGCGAGGATGTTGCGCTGGATTTCGTTCGATCCAGCGTAGATCGATCCGGCGCGTTCGTTGAGGTAGCGCAGCGGCGCGATCGCCTGCCAGTCCTCCCCCGACACGTGTCCGTCGACGGGCGCTTCATAGCCCGGCACTTCCGCGCCCGGCCGCGCGGCGTGCGGCTGGAATGCGGTGCCGGTGGGCCCAGCGGCTTCGAGTGCCAGCTCGGTCAGGTGCTGGGCGAGCTCGGTGCCCATGATCTTCATCAGCGAGGACATCGCGCCGACGCTCTGGCCCTTGCCGGCGGCCGACAGCAACCGCAGCTCCATCACCTCGAGCACGTCGATCCGCGTCATCGCCCGGGCGAGCTTATGGCGGAAGGCGGGCACGTCGATCAGCGCGCGGTCCCCCGCGCGGGCGGTGGCGGCCTCGTCGGCCAGCGCATCGGCCCGCACGCGCAGGCCCGCGGAGTAGGCGCCGCCGCGCTCGAACTCGAGCAGGTACTTCGCCACCCGCCACCCCTGGCCGACTTCGCCGATCACATTCGCGCGCGACGAGCGCGCGTCGTCGAAGAACACCTGGTTCTGCACAGTCTCGCCCGACAGCATGGTGAGCGGCCGCACCGTCACGCCCGGCTGGTCCATCGGCACCAGCAGGAAGGTGATGCCCTCCTGCCGCCGTCCCTCGCTAGACGTGCGCACGAGGCAGAAGATCCAGTTCGCCTCCTGCGCGTGGGTGGTCCAGATCTTCGAGCCGTTGAGCACGAAGTCGTCGCCGTCGGGCACCGCGCTCATCTGCAGCGCGGCGAGATCGGATCCGGCGTTTGGCTCCGAATACCCTTGGCAGAAGAAGACCTCGCCGGTGAGGATGCGCGGCAGAAAGTAGTCCTTCTGCGCGGGCGTCCCGAACGCCGCAATCACGTGCGCGACCATGTGGATGCCCATCGGCGAGAGCGAAGGCGCCCCCGCCTCGGCCCGCGCGCGGTTGAAAAGGTAGTGCTGCGCCGCGCTCCAGTCCCGCCCGCCATGCTCGACCGGCCAATGGGGCGCGGCGAGGCCGGCCGCGTGAAGCTTGGCCTGCCACGCCATCGACGCCTCGTGATCGGGATATACGCTGGTCGCGCGCAACCCCGCATCGCGCAGGCCCTCATCGAGCTCGCGGATTATGATCGCGCGCATCTCTTCGGCGAACGCCTGCTCCTCGGGCGACCATTCGAGATTCATTGCACGCTCCTTGCGAGGACTTATCAGATTTGATAACAACTCGGACACTGCCGTTCAAGAGCGGATGCATTCGATGAACCAGATGACCCGCGTGAAGACGATGCCCACGATCGATTTCTCCAGGCCGAAGGGCGAGAAGGCATATCTCGCGCCGGACTCGATCCAGTGGAAGGTGTTCAAGAACCCCGTCGCGCTCGCGGTGGGCGGGGTGGCAGCGGTGCTGCTCGAATTCGCCGATGCGCGCATCCGTTCGGGCGTGTGGGACCACTCGATCTACAAGGTCGACCCGATCGGCCGCTCCCAGCGCACCGGCATGGCGGCGATGGTCGGCGTCTATGGCCCCAAGAGCGTCGCGCGGCAGGTGATCGGCGGGGTCAACCGGATGCACGCCAAGGTCGCCGGCAAGACACCGTCGGGCGAAGACTACCGCGCGCTTGATCCCGAGCTGCTCAACTGGGTCTCGGCAACCGCGCAGTACGGCTTCCTGACCGCCTACGACCGCTTCGTCCGGCGATTGCCGTCGGCCGAGAAGGACCGCTTCTGGCACGAAGGGACTGCGATCGCCGAACTCTACGGCGTCACCGAGATCCCGCATTCGGAGGCGGACTTCCACCGCATGATGGAGCGCCTGTTGCCGCGCTTCGAGCCGCACCCGATCAACCGCGAGTTCCTCGAGATCATCCAGTCCGGCCGCGCCGCGCCCAGCGTCCCGCGCTTCCTCCACCGATCGCTCGCCCGCGCCGCCGTGTCGATCGTGCCCCGTGCCGTCCGCGAGCGGCTGGAGCTAGGCCGCGAATTCGACCTGACGCTCCGCGACCGCGTGCTGGTCAAGGCGATGGGACGCCTGCCCGAACACGTGAAAGATCGCTCCTCGCCCGCCTGGCAAGCGGCCGAGCGGATGGGTTTGCCGGGCGACACCGCGTGGAAGCGCTAGGCAAAGTGCGGCACGACTACTCTTGAGCGACCACGGCCGCGATGTTGTCGCCGATGTCGCGGTCGATGTAGAGGGCGAAGGGATCGATGCCCGCGTAGGACGGCTTCCGGTCCACCACAAAGGTGAGCTCCTGCCTTCCGGACCGGATTGGGTATCGGCGGAGCAAGACCACGCTGCGCGCGTCCAAGACATCGCTGCCCGCTCGCGGCGCGAAAAGGCCGACTTCGATAGTGTCGTTGAGTGGAGCACCATGCTCGCCACCCCGCGCATCGACGTAGCGCTTGCGGGCCACCACGGGCACCCGGACAAGCCACTTGCCGTCGGTACGGCGGCGTGCAGTCGGCTTGTCGACCTTGAGGTCGTACAGGGCAATTCGCTCGAACAGGTCCGTGGTCAGCGCCTGATCCTGACGGCTGCGAGCTTCCTTACGCAGGGCGGTCACGAGGTCCTCCGATCGCGGATAGGGCGCGCCCCTGAACCGGTACCGGTGGAGGAGGTTGCGCAGGGCACGATTGACCGCGTCCTCGCCCAGGCGCTCGGCCATGAGGTTCATGACCAGTGCGCCCTTGTTGTAGATCACGTAATTCTGCGTTTCCGCCCGCGCGAGCGGGACCTCCGGCTGCTTCGACCATGCCCTGTAAGCGAGATAGCTGTCGAGCTGATCCCTCAGCCTGAGGTTGGCCCGCTCCCTGCCGAGTGTGCGCTTGAGCACGATCATCGCCGAGTACTGGGCCAGCGTCTCGGACAGCACGAGGCTGCCCTCCATGGCCGCCGGCGTAACTTGGTGCGCCCAATACTGGTGGGCCAGTTCGTGGGCGGTCATCGGGGTGATCTCGTCGACCGCGTCGGCCGCCCGCAGATCGGCGTCGAAGCCCACCGTCTCCGAATAAGGGATCGTATTCGCGAACGCCTGCGCGAAGTTGCGGCCATAGCCGGGGAACTCAACGATGCGGATCTGCGGGAACTGGTAGGGGCCGAAATTGGTCCGATAGTACGCCAGTGAGGTGCGCATGGCCGACAGCATCCGGTCGACATTCCACACATGCGCGGGATGATAGAAGACCTCGAAATCCACTCCCTCCGCGCGCACCCGCTTCACGGCATAGCGGGCCGACTGGACCGCGAGGCCGGTGCGGATCGGCCTGTCGGAGACGAAGCGGGCGATCCGCCGGTCGCCTCGAACGCTATCCGATATCCGCTGCCCGGGCGCGACCGGGGTCTGATCGGCCCGCGTCGACAGGGTGATGTCGGCGGTGGACCAGGACTGGCCGTCGGCCGGATTGCGCGTCGCCGCGAAGTCTTCGAGCGGAGCACGCCGCGCGGGAGGCAAGCCGAACTGCTCGCGCACCTTGGCGTCGATGACCAGCGGCTGGGTGTGCACGCCGATCGCCGGAAGCAGATCCTTGGCAGTGAGGAAGGTGCCGTTTTCGGCGATGGTCACGTCGGGGGCGCCATTGGCGAACCCACGATGCCATCGCTCGGTCGCGAACGTGACCCGGCGGGTCTCACCCGGTGCCATCGGCCGATGGAAGCGAAAAATGCGATAATCGTGGTCGCGGTCGTGGTGCACCAGGGTCGCGCCTGGTACGGCAATCCGCGTGAGCGCGAGGGCGCGGTCATCCATCCGCACATGCACCGTGTCGATCGGCCGGTCGGTCAGGTTCGCGATCTTGTAGCTACCGGTGACGTTCGCTCGGCGAGCCTCCGGATGGAGATCGATGGCGACCGTCATATGCGTGACCGACGGCTGCGGCAGGTCCGCGTAGCGCCGGTAGGCTTTCTCGTATCCAGCGAGGTACTCGTTGGCCGACTGGGCCGTCTCGTACCGGTTGAGGATGTTCGTGTTGTAGAATGCAAAGGCACCGGTCGCTGCGAACGCGGCCAGCGCGCCCCCGCCGATAAGTCGGCTCGGCCCCGGCAGCCGCCGAACCGCCGACCTCACACGCGGCATGAGGGCCGAGGCGGTCCCGCGCCGCCATAGCAGGTGCGCGATCACCAGCAGCAGGACCGCGCAGGCGCCCCAGTATACGCGGAAGAGCCAGGCTGCTTCCCAGAACGAAGAACCGCCATCCATGTCGCTGAGCGGGGTCGGCGGGACGCCGGCATAGTTGAGCAGGTTGTGATCGGGCAGCACCCCGGCGAACTGCGCGACCCCCCACAGCACCATCACGCCCCAGCCGATGTATTTGTGCGGACTGAGCACTTGAACCAGCGTCGCCAGCGCGATCATCAGCAGCGCGTCCCACGTCATCGGCGCCAGAAACAACAGCCCGTAAGTCGCGAGATCGAGGCGCGGGAAGCCCTCGGCGAGCTGCACCGCGATCGCTGCCGCGACGCTCGCGGTGTAGAGCAGAAACATGACCAGCCCGACCGCGAGGGTCTTGGGTATCAAGTACGCCCAGTTGGGCTGGGGCGCGGCGTCTATGATCTCGTGCATGCGCCGGTCGCGCTCGCGCCAGACCAGCTCCCCGGTGTAAATGATGATGATCGCGAGCGGGATGACGAGAAACACTTCCTGCAGCCGCGGGATCAGGTTGGTAGCGAGCGGATAGGTCGGCGAGCCGTCGCCGTTGCGGTCGCCGATCAGCAGGAACTGCGACAGGAAGATCGTGTAGAGCAGGAGGATCAGGAACGCGGGGCTCTTCAGCACTTGCCACGCTTCGAACCGGATGCACCGTGTGAGCAGCGCCCACTTCGCCCTCGGGCCGTAGGACGGCCCGGGTAACCGGCGGTGAGTCTCGGATACTCGCACCGACTCGCTGTCCAAGGTAGCCGCCAGTTGCTCCGCGCGCTTCCTCCGCCGCGCGCCGCGCGAACGGCCGCTGCGCGCGAAGTCGAAGCTCCAATAGGCGAGGGTCAGGAACGCTGCGGAAACGGTCAGCCAAATGATCCGGTTGTGGAGCAAGGCGCCTGCGAACGGCGGCAGCTGGACGTTGCGTTCGGGCGGGGTCCAGTACCGCACCACGTTCTCGAACGCGCGGCCGGAGAACGGATCGAGCAGCGCGGCTACGCCCGCCAGGTCCGCCCGTCCGCCCACCGCGCCAAGCAGCGTGAAGTAGGTGCCGAGGAACACGACCAGCCCAACGTAAGTCGCGGTCATCGAGCGCGTCATCGTTGCGAGTGCGAAGAAGATCGACGCCGTGATGATCACATTCGGCAACGCGATGAGGAAGTAGGCGTAGAGGTGATCGCCCAGCCGGTTCAGGCCGATCAGCTCCGCCCCCGGCATCCACGAGCCGATGACGATGCCGGGCGTCACCAGCGCCAGGCACAGCGCGACCACCACAATCGCGCCGGCGAACCGACCAAACAGATAGTCGAACTTGCCGATGCCGGTGGAGCGCAGGATCGGCGCGAACTCGGTCTCGTCGTCGCGCAGCACGATGTTCGAGACGAACACGGTGGTCACGAACATGAACAGGCACGAGATGATCCGGTACTTGCTGATCACCTCATAGGCCGAGTTCTTGAAGACTCGGATGTCCTCCTCAAGCCCAAGACCCAATGCGAGCGAAGCGAAGGGCAGCAAGAACACCGCCGCGGCGGTCAGCCACAGGAGCGGATTGCGCAGGAGATAGCGGACCTCGAACCGGGCGATCTGGAGGAACATTGCGGCCTCCGTCAGGCCGCCCGGCGCGATTGCGCCAGGGTCGCGAAGTAGACATCGGCCAGACTACCCTCGACCGGCCGGAAGCCGTCCCCGGGATCGCCCTCGGACAGGATGTGTACGATCGTCCGCCCGGCGAATAGCCGGGTCGAGATGACCCGCCGCGTCTCGCGCAACGGCTCCAGTTCGGCGCGGTCGATCTCCTTCATCCAGATCGTGCCGGAGGTTTGGCGGATGAGCTCCGCCGGCGCGCCGGTCATCTCGATCCGCCCGCCCGCGATCACCGCCATCCGCGGGCACAGGTCGGACACGTCCTCGACGATGTGCGTGGAGAGGATCACGACCACGTTCTCGCCGATCTCGGCCAGCAGGTTGAGGAAACGGTTGCGCTCTTCGGGGTCGAGGCCCGCGGTGGGCTCGTCGACCACGATCAGCCGCGGATTGCCGATCAGCGCCTGCGCGATGCCGAACCGCTGCCGCATGCCGCCTGAATAGGTCGTCAGCGCCTTCTTGCGCACCGGCCACAGGTTCGTCTGTGCGAGCAGCGCTTCGACGGTTTCCTTGCGGTCCGCAGCCGAGGCAATGCCCTTGAGCACCGCCAGGTGGTCAAGCATGTCGTAGGCTGACACGCGCGGGTAGACCCCGAAATCTTGCGGCAGGTAGCCGAGTGTCATCCGGAGCCGTTCGGGCTCGCGGATCACGTCGATGCCGTCGAAGCGGATCGCGCCCTCGGTCGGCGTCTGCAGCGTGGCCACGGTGCGCATCAAGGTCGATTTGCCCGCACCGTTGGGGCCGAGCAGGCCGAACATCCCGCGCGGGATCGAGATCGTGATTCCGTCGAGCGCGCGGGTGCCGTTGGGATAGACGTGGCTGACATTTTCGAGCTCGAGCATCGGTGGCAATCTCCTTGTGGGGAGATCGATGCGCCGGCGATTTTGCCGGGGTTTGTCGGGGCGTTTCCGTTTGTTGCGGCGCTGCAATACTTGAGAAACACCGCACCCCGAGGAGTCGGCAATGGACAAGGCTGAGATGGTACTGTCGGACCTCGTGTTGCTCGTTGACGACGATCCCGAGATCCGTGAGCTGATCGGGGACTTCCTAGGCCAGCACGGCTATCGCATCGCCCGCGCGCCCAACGGGACGGAGATGGACCGCCTGATCGCCGCCGAACGGCCGGCGCTGGTGGTGCTCGACCTGATGCTCCCCGGGGAAGACGGCCTGTCGATCTGCCGCCGCCTGTCCGCCTTGCAGATCCCGGTGATCATGGTCAGCGCTCTCGGTGCCGAAACCGATCGCATCGTCGGGCTCGAACTGGGTGCCGACGATTACCTCCCCAAGCCATGCAGCCCGCGCGAACTGCTCGCACGGGTGCGCGCCGTCCTGCGGCGGCATGAAGGCGCCAAACCGTCCCCAACGAGCGGCTATCGCTTTGCCGGTTGGACGTTCGATCCGCATCGCCGCGAGCTGCGCACGCCCGCCGGGGTCGGTGTAGCCTTGTCCACGGGCGAATTCCGGCTGCTGTCGGCCTTCCTCGAGCGGCCGTTGCGCGTGCTCACCCGCGACCAGTTGCTCGACTATGCCTTCGGAGCGGACGCCAATGTGTTCGACCGCGCGGTCGATGTGCAGGTGAGCCGCCTGCGCAAGAAGCTCGCGGACGGCGGCGCGGACGATCTAATCGTCACCGTCCGCAGCGAAGGCTACATGTTCTCGGTCAAACCGGTGCGGCAATGAGCCGGTTTTCTCGTGGCCCGCTGTTCGGTCAAGTGCTTGGCCTTGTCGTCGCCGCCGCCGTCCTGGCGCAAGTCGCGGGCGCCTTGGTGCTCTACTTCCTCCCGGGCGGACACGAGCCGTTCACGCTCGCGGACGCAGCAAAGATCGTCCGGACCCAGCGTTCGATCGAGCGCAACGGGTTCGCCCTGCGGGCGGAGACAAGAGCGACCGCGCCCGAGCGCTGGGACGAGGACGACAGCCGGGAGCGGCGCTTCCGCACGGCGCTTGCGGCCATGCTCGAGGTCTCGCCGGGGGACGTTCTGGTCGAGGACCGGATCCCGATACCCGGCGGCGCGTGGCTGATCCGCGCGGCGCGCGAGCCGCTCACCACGCCGCTGGAGCCGGTTCCGCCCTCGCCCGACTATGCGCGGCTCGCCGTCGGCGACCTGGCGGCGGCAGTGCGGATGGACGACGGTCGCTGGACCGTCATCACGCCGGACGATGGTTGGCCCGGGCCGGGCTCGGTGCTGCTCATGTGGCTGGCCTTCAACGGGCTGTTCATCGTCCCGCTCGCGTGGCTGTTCACCCGCCGCCTCGTCCGCCCGATCCGGGAATTCGCCGCGACCGCCGACCGCGCTGGTCGCGGCGACGCGACGGCCGCCTTCACCGGGTCCGGCCCGCGCGAAGTGCGCGCGGCTGCCGAGGCGCTGTCGGAAATGCAGCGCAAGATTCGCGACGCGCTCGACGAGCGGACCAAGCTGCTCGCCGCGATCGCGCACGATCTGCGCACACCGCTCGCCCGTATCCGCTTCCGCGCCGAGCATGCGCCGGCCGAGCATCGCGACAAGATCACCGCCGACATCGAGCGGATGGACGCGATGATCGAAGGCGTGCTCGCGTTCGTGCGCGGGGAGGCCTTGGCCGATCGTCACCGGCTCGATTTCACCGCTCTCGTCCGCTCGGTGGCCGACGACTGGAAAGATAGCGGAGCGGACGCCGAAGTCCTCGATGCGCCCGCCCTGCTCATCGACGGCGACGCGATCGCGCTACGCCGGATGATCTCGAACCTGGTCGACAACGCGATCAAGTATGCTGGCAAAGTGCGCTGCCGGCTGGAACGCGATGGGGCCGACATCATGCTCTTGGTCGAGGACGCTGGACCCGGGGTCGATCCCTCCGCATTCGCGAAGGTGCTGACGCCGTTCGAGCGCGGGGATGCGACCCGCGATCCGGCGACCGGCGGGGTCGGGCTCGGGCTGCCGATCGCGCGCGGGATTGCGCGCTCCCACGGCGGCGAGCTGACCCTGGGCCGGTCGGACGCCGGCGGGCTGAGGGTTCTGGTGCGCCTGCCGGGTGCCGCCGAACAGTCAGAGTGACGCAACAAATGTCGTTGGTCGGCTCATCGACCGGACCAAGGCGTTGGTCGAAACCAACCGTCGCCGCGGAGACGGGCGTGCCACAGGCGCGCGACTGATTCAAGGGGTAATCGAAGTGTTTTCCAAGAGTTTTCCGGTTCTTAGTTTGCGGACCGGGGCCAGCCTTTCGGCGTCGCTGCTGGCGACGGTGTCGCTGGCTCCCCTCGCCGCACAAGAGGTTCAACCTGCTCCTCCGCCGGCCAAAGCGCAGCCGGCGCCCCCGGCCGAGCCCAGCCAGGAAGTGGTCGTCTCGGCGAAGCGCAGCGATGTGCGCAGTTCGGCCGACCGGACCAGTTTCGACATCACCGGCAACCTGACAGCGCAGTCGGGTACCCTCGCCGATGCCCTGCGGGCGGTGCCGGGGGTCGAGGTCGACCTCCAGGGCGGGGTCAGCCTGCGCGGCGATTCCGGGGTTAGGATTCTCATCGACGGCCGGCCCTCCGCGCTGATGGAGGGCGAGGGCCGGGCCAACACGATCCTCAGCATGCCCGCCAGCCAGATCGAGCGGGTGGAGGTCATCACCAATCCCTCCGCGTCGATGAGCCCCGAAGGTTCGGCCGGGGTGATCAACCTGATCACCAAAGGCGTGCGCAAGGACACCACTTCGGCCACGGTCCGGGTGACCACCGGAGGCAAGGGCCGCCAGCGGGTGAGCCTCAACGGCGCGATGTCGCGCGGCAAGCTGACGCTGACCGGCGACCTCGCGTACGGCCGTTTCCGCAGCGAGAGCAAGGTGATCGACGAGCGCGAGCGGACCCGGTCCGACGGGTTCGTGGAGGAGACTCGCCAGACCCTGGTCCAGACCAATCGCCCCGAATTCGCCTTCGGCCGAGTGGGCGCGGAATACGACATCACCCCCAAGGACCGCCTGAGCGCGAGTGCGGCTTATCAGGACGGCGATTTCCGCAACTTCCGCACCGGCGACTACGTCAGCAACGATCCCTCGCAGAGCTTCTCACGCGAAGATGCCGCGCGCGTGCGGGTGCACGGCCACGACCTACAGGCTTCGTGGCGGCGCGAACTGCCGGGCAAGGAGCACAACTTCAGGATCGAGGTCGGCCAGAACGGCACGCGCTTCGAGCGCCACTTCGAAGCGACCACCGTTCCCGAGGCGGGCACCACCTTCGAGCAGATCGACAACGCCTTCACCCAACGCGAGCAGCGCGTCACGGTCGATTACAACCGGCCGCTAACCGACGATGTGAAGATCAACGCCGGGTTCGAAGGACGCTATCGCAACGACAGCTTCGCCAACGAAGGTTCGCGCGGCCCCACTCCGGGCGGCCTGATCCCGGTTCCCAGCCTCACCAACGCGTTCGAGTTCCGCCAGGATGTCAGTGCGGCGTACCTGACCGCCGATATCCAGTCGGGCGAGTTCAGCGCCAAGCCCGGCCTGCGCCTCGAACAGGCCGAGATCGGGATCAACCAGGTGACCGACGCGATCGCGGTCACCAACGACTATTTTCGCGCCTACCCGACGCTGCATCTCGGTTACGAGCTCGGCAAGGGGCACTCGCTGCGCGCGAGCTTCAGCCGGCGGATTCAGCGGCCGGGACCGCAGGACCTCAACCCTTATGTCGTCTACATCGACCAGCTGAACAGCCGGCGCGGCAATCCCAACCTGCTTCCCGAGACCACGGATTCGCTCGAGCTCGCCTGGCAGCTGCGCAAGGGCAGCGGCCTCTACCTCTCGGTCACCGGCTTCTGGCGCGATTCGCAAGGCGGGATCACCGATCTCGTCGAGGACCTGGGCGGCACTTACCTCACCACCCGCGCCAATCTGACCGGAGCACGGCGCCGCGGGGTCGAGGCGATCGCCAGCGGCAAGCTGGGCAAGGAAGTGACCTACAACCTCTCGGCCTCGGTGACCGATATCCTGCTCGACCTGCGCGCCACCGGCTTCCCGCAGACCCGCAGCGGCACCACCGCTTCGGTTCGCGGGACGGTCACGTGGCAGGCCAGCAAGAAGGACCTGTTCCAGCTGAACGGGTTCTACAACGGCAAGCAGTTGCTGCCGCAGGGCTATCGCACCAGCAATCCGATCCTCAACTTGGGCTACAACCGCAAGCTCACCGACCGCTTCGGCGTGTCGCTGAGCGTGCAGGACTTACTCGATAGCGGAAAGCAGCGGTTCGACGTCACGACCGCCGCGGGCCGCAGCCGGGTGGTCGCCGAGGGCCCGGGCCGCATCGCCCTGCTCTCGCTGAGCTACAACTTCGGCGGCAAAAACCCGAAGAAGAAGCCCGACCAGCCCTTCGACTTCGACCCTGGCACTTCCGGTCCGGGCTGAGGGCGCTGACCCGCTCGCTTTCGTAAGCGGCGAAGTGCGGCTATGAGGCCCGGCAAAACTCCCCGGGTCCCCCACCGCCGTGCGCGCCAATCCCAGCCAGCCCCCTGACGGCCTCGAGGCATGCTATCTCGCCAACCGCGAGCGCCTGCTGCGATTCCTGCGGGCGCGCGGCGCGGGGGAGGATGCCGAGGATTTGCTGCAGGAATTGTGGGTCAGGATCTCGTCGAAGCCCACCGGCCCGATTGCTTCACCGGTGTCTTATCTGTTCCGCGCGGCGGACCTGGCGATGATCGACCGGTTTCGCTCAACGCAGCAAGCGAGCAAGCGCGAGCGCGCGTGGGCGGAGACGGCGTCCGGCGCGGAAGGCGTGTCGGATGCCCCGTCCGCCGAGCGGATCGTGACCGGCCGTCAGTACGCCCTGCTGGCGGCCGCCGCGCTCGATGCGCTGGGTCCCCGCGTGGCGGCAGTCTTCCGGCGCCACCGGATCGACGGGGTGCCGCAGCGCGCCGTGGCAGAGGAATTCGGGGTCAGCCTGAGCACGGTCGAAAGCGACCTTCGCCAGGCCTACCGCGCGCTGCTGACGGTGAAGGAGCGCATCGATGAGGCTTGAGCCGCGCGACTCCGTCTTGTCTGCCAAAGGGGATGGCCGATGACAGGCGACGACCGAATGCACGATGACGCCATCGCCTGGGCCGTTCGCACGAACGATCCGGCGTTCGAAGACTGGGAGGGCTTCACCGCGTGGCTGGAGGCAGATCCCGCGCATGCGCGCGCCTATGATGCGGTCAACGCGGGCGTGAGCGAGCTGGTCGAGGCGGACCTTCCGCCTCCTGCGCAAAACGACTTCGAACCCGCCAGCGCTCCTGTCCGCCGGCCCTCGCGCTGGCTGGCGGTAGCCGCCTCGGTCGCGCTGGTGGCAGGCTTCTCATATGTCGGCTGGCGCGGGCAGAGCCAGGTGATCACCACCGAGGCAGGCGAGGTGCGCAACATCGCGCTGTCTGACGGAACGCAGGTGACCCTTTCCGGCGGCAGCGAGCTGCGCCTGGCGCGCAATGACGACCGCAGCGCGACGCTCGAACGCGGGCAGGCGCTGTTCACCGTGCGCCACGATTCCGCCAATCCCTTCGTGGTGCACGCCGCCGGCCAGCAGTTCGTCGACGCCGGCACGGTGTTCGATGTCGCGCTGGCGGGCGAGGCGGTCACGGTGGCGGTGTCGGAAGGCCTGGTGGTCGCCAACCCGAAAGGCCGCGCTCAGCGGATCGAGCCGGGCCAGCAATTGCGGGTGGCGAAGAGATCGGCCTATCGCCTGTCCAGCATTGCCACCGACCGGGTGGGCGAATGGCGCGAAGGGCGGTTGACGTTCGACGACGCGCCGCTCTCGTTCGTCGCGAGCGAGTTGACCCGCAGCACGGGGATCGCTTTCAAGGCCGCTCCCGCAGTCGCGTCACGGCCGATTTCCGGCAGCATCCTCGTAAGTCCCATTCGCAGCGATCCGGCTGCTGTCGCGGACCTGCTCGGCGTCACGGTCCGGCGCGATGGCCAACAATGGATCATCGACCGGCCCTGAGTTCCGTGCGCACGCTCTCCCTCCTTGCCCTTGCCGCCGCAATCGTGAGCGCGCCGGCCCACGCCGAAAGCGTGGCGGTCAGCGCGCCCGCGGGATCGGCCGGCGCCGCGGCGAGCGCAATCGCCCGGCAGACCGGCACGAGCGTCATCATTGCCGATCCAGTATTGGCGGCCCGGCGCGTTCCCGCCATCAAGGGCCGTCTGAGCGAGCGCGAGGCGGTCGAG